>CALUNW010000005.1 GCA_944322145.1 uncultured Atopobiaceae bacterium
CTCCCGTCCTCTACTCCACGCGGGAAGGAGGTGAACTCTATGGAGCTATCTTCTTCCGACAAGGAAAGAATACAACGGATGTCCGTCTCGGACTCCGCGATCCGGTCGAGCATCGCGACGGCGCACTGGGCGACCTCGAGGCCCACGTATCGGGCGCGGACGTCGAGGCCGAGCGCGTCCCACGCGGGCCAGGTGCAGCCGTTCGGGTCCTCGCGCGAGGCGTCCCAGGACGCCTGGTAGTCGTCGAGGGAGTCCTCGAACGTCATGAGGTAGCGCCTGACCAGCGCTGACGCGAGGCCCGTCACGTCCTCGAAGGGCTGCACGCGCTCGATCGCGTATCCGGCGGCGAGCCTTCTGAGCTCGTTGATCTCGTTTCCACTCATAGCAACCCCTCCTCGTCGGCCTCGGTGTAGAAGGCGTATTCTGGGTAGAACCCCGGGTCGTTGAACGCTGCCTCGATCTCCTCGACGCTCATGCGGCTGACCTCGTCGGACGTGTACTGCCCGTTATCTGCGAGCAACCACGCATGCGGCCACCACTCCGGGCGGTCGGCCCAGACGTTCTCCCAGTCCTCCTCGCTGACGTACTCGCCCATGTCATTCAGGCGGTAGACTCCCTCGTAGGGCTCGAACTCGTCGCGGACGCACGCCCTGAGCTCGTCGGTCACGTCGACGACCCGGCCCATGGCCTCGGACCCGATTGCGTTTCCCATGGTCATTCCTCCTGACCTCGTGAGACGATTCTCTTGATGCGGTGCGCCGCCTGGAAGCAGGCCCGCGCCTGCGTGTCCAGCCACTCCTCGGCCGCGTTCGGCCGGCGCTCGCCGCCCCTGCACCGGCGCAGTTCCGACGGGCAGCACAGGCGCTCGGCGATGTCGGCGTCGTAGATGAGGGCGCACCCGCCCCAGCTGTAGTCATGCCAGCTCGGTGCGCCGTCGAGCAGGGTCCTCTCGACGGTCCGCGCGGTGAGCTCGGTGACCTCGAGCCCTTCCAACATCTCCAGGGCGTAGGCGGTGACGCCCCGGTCCCAGGCCGACCGGTCGCGGCGGGACCCGAGGGCGGCGACGACGTCGCTGACCAGCATCGCTACCCCTCCTCGGCGATGAGCGCGGGCGCGAGGTGCGCCATGACCGCGAGCTGTCCGAAGTTGCCGTAGCGCACGGCAGTGCCCACCTCGGCGAGGCCCAGGCGCTCGAGCTCGCGCAGGTACTTCAGGTTGTCGCACGGCACGAACGCCCAGTCGTCGCCGGGCAGGGCCTGCTCGGGCAGGTTGACCGTCAGGTCGCACCACAGGCCGTCGTCGAGCTCGTCCTCGGGCTCGACCTCGTAGAGCAGGACCGCAGGGCGGCCGTTCGTCTCGTAGCGGCCGAGCGCGGGCGTGAGCGCGGGGGCGCCGGGGACGTGGATCTGGATCGTGGTGAACGTGAGCATGGCTGGCTCCTCTCTCCGATTGCCGTCGAGGGGCCGTCTGTGGCCGCGCGGACACGCGGGGCCCTGCGCGGACGTTGACGGGACGGTTACGAGCCGTTGAATGGACGCGGCGGCGATGCGGGGCGGGCGTCGCCGTTCAATGGTCGTTTGCGAGGCGCCCGAGGGGCCTTTGGGCGGACGCGAGGGGCGCGGAGCGGGGCGCGTCCGATGATGGGCGCTTTGACGGACGCTTAATGGCGCTTTGGCGAGGGGCGGACGATGAAGGGCCGTTTGCGGGGCGTTTGACGGGACGCGTTGTGCAAGAACTCGACAGGAGATGGACATCCGACTAGCCAAAAACTATCCATCAATTGTACAATGACAACATACAAACACGCAGGTAGATGTATAATTGTATCGACCATAACAAACGACAATCGAGGACGGTCGACATGAGCAGGGGGCACACGCCGACGATCGCCGTGGTGAACCAGAAGGGCGGCGTCGGGAAGACCTTCATCGCCGACGAGCTCGCGTTCTGGTGCGAGCGCCACGGCGTTGCCTACGCTTTTATCGACCTCGACGGGCAGGGAAGCGGGCTGCACGGCACGAGCGACGAGGGCGGCGACGACGCGGCCGAGGTTGCGATCGTCGACACGCCCGGCGCGATAACCGACCAGCTGAGGGTCGCGCTCACCGAGGCCGACGCCGTGGTCGTGCCGGTGCGCCCGAGCGTGGACGACGTCGGGCCGACCGAGCGCACGCTCGGCATCGTCGAGGAGGTCGCGCCCGATGTGGTGGGCGTCCTCGCCGTGAACGGGCGCACGCGGTTCCTCGAGACGCGCGAGTTCGAGCCCGATGTCGAGCGCTGGGCGGCGCGCGGCTGGAACGTGTTCAGGCTCCCTCAGTCGGTGCTCGTGCCGAGGGCTCGCCGGCGGGGCGAGAGCGTCGTGGCGTTCGCGCCGCGCTCGAAGGCCGCAGAGGCGGTCGAGGAGCTGTGCGGGGCCGTCGTCGGGGAGGTGACCGGGCATGGGGCTGACGAGGCTTAGGAGCGCCGCAGGCGACCGCAGCGAGGGCGAGGCCGACCGCGAGGAGCGCACGCGCGGCGAGAAGGGCTACACGACCTGGCAGGCCTCGATCCGCATCGAGGACAAGGAGAAGCTGCGCCGCTGGGCGCGCGAGGACAACGTCCGCATGGCGGAGCTCCTGCGCAAGATGATCGAACGCGAGGAGCGCCGACGCAGGCGGAAGGGCGATCGCGCGTGAAGGAACGCGCAGCGCGTGGGACCAGGGCGCCCGTTCCGGGAGACCGGAGCGGGCGCCCTTTTCCGTGGCGTCGGCGCGGCGGTGACCGTGGCGGTCGCGGCGGCCCGTCTCCGGGGGGCTGCGGCCGCCGCCCGCTGCGCGGGCGGGCCGCCGGTGAGGGATGACGCAAGGTGGTGTGGGGGCGGGGAGGTGTTCCGGGAGACGGGCTCCGGCAAACGTGTCCCACAAAAGACTACATGTCCCACCGTTGTCCCACTTTTCCAGATGGTTTGTGGGACAAGCAAAACGCCTGCTCATAGGGGGTAAACGACCCCTCGTGACTACTTGTCCCACTTTTCTTGAATACCTTACGCGAGAAAAGAAATGAAGAAGGTTCGTACTATATAGGGGGTACCTGCCCGAATTTGTGGGACAAGTAGTCACGGCCGTTTTCCGGTGTCGGGCCACGGACTTCTGACCTCGTGGTTTACCCTGTTTTCCGAACTTGTGTTCGTGTCCCACAACCGGGTTCAAAAAGTGGGACACTGATGGGACAACGGGAACGTTTGTGGGACACGGGCCATGGGATGCGGGAAACGGCTTCCCTCGGATCGCGTCCATCCACTGCGTCATCCCTCACCGGCGGCCCGAGGCGCGCAGCGCCTCGGCGGCCGCAGGACGGGAAAGGGCGCCCGCTCCCCGTCCCCGGGAAACGGGCGCCCTCGCGCGCCGCTGCCGCCGCGTCAGCCCTCTGCGGGCGCGGCGCCGGTCTTCCACCGGAACTCGACCGCCCGCGACGGGTCGAGTCCGACGCCCCGCGCGTTTCTCCGCGCGTTCTCCGACCGATCAGTCTTGGTGAGGTAGACGTCGCATAGGAGGTCGACGACGGCTCTTTTCGCGTCGAGGTCGGCCTCGCGGAACGCCTCGGCGGGCGCGACCTCGCGCACGATCGCCGGCGGCTCCGGCGCGTCGGCGAGCGCGCGCAGGCGCGCCTCCGCCTCGCGTATGGCCGCCTCGGCGACGTCGCGGGCGCGCTTCAGGTCCTCGGCGCGGATGAGGTCGTGCGCGTAGTCGGCCTCGGCTCGCTCGATGCGCCCGCGCTGACGCGCGACCTCGGCCTCGATCTCCTTGGCCTCGGTGGCGTCGCCCGCGCGGCGCACGCACACGAGGCTCGCGAGGTCGGGGCGGGCGAGCACCGCCTCGATGACGCTCTCGACGTAGGCGTCCACGAGGTCGGCCTTGCGCGCGACGTGGCCCGTGCACGTGTAGCAGACGCCCTGCAGGTGCACGCGGCCGCCGCAGGCGGGGCAGCGGAAGAGCCCGCTGCCCAGGTGCGTGCGCGCCGCCGCCGGCCCCTTGCCCGAAATCTTCGGGCGCCGGTCGGGGTCGTCGAGCACCGCCTGCACGCGCTCCCAGTCCTCGGCGGGCACGATGGGCTCCCACTGCCCGCGCACCCACTCGCCGGTCCCCTCGTCGCGCACGCGCCGGTTGTGCCAGGGCGCGCTCTTGTCGCCGTTCTTGCCGACCTCGGTGGGGATGTAGGTGGCGAAGCCGGCGTAGCGCGGGTTCCTCAGCATCTTGAGCACGGCCGAGCTGTTCCAGGGCTGCTCGGCGGGCAGCTCGTGCGGCGGACGGTCGGGGTGGCGCTCGTTCCACTCGACGGCAGCGCGAAAGGACGGTCGCGGCAGCGTGGGCACGCCCTCGGTCAGCTCGTCCCTCTCGCCCGAGAGCGCCCGGGCGATGGCCTTGAGCGACGCCCCCGCGAGGAAGGCGGCGAACACGGCGCGCACGGCCTCGGCCTCCTCCTCGATCACCTCGCCGGCGTGGGTGTAGCCGGTCGGGCGGTTGCCGACGGGCACGCGCCCGATGCGCGCCCGCTGGCGGTTGGCCGCCCTCTGGCGCTCGCCCTTGTGCTGGGATTCGTTCTCGGCGACGGCGACGCGGATGCGGGCGACGAGCAGGTCGCCCGAGCGCGAGAGGTCGAGATCCATTCCGTGCGCCTCGACGACGTGGCAAAGACCTGCTTTGGCGAGCTTGACCCATTGGTCGAGCTGCCCGGGCTGGCGCGTGAGGCGGTCGAGGTCCCACACGTAGACGCTCCCGACCTCGCCGGCGCGCACGTCCGCGAGCAGCCGGTCGTAGGCGGGGCGGCGCTTGCGGGCGTCGGCCGCCGAGATCGACAGGTCGGAGTAGACGCGCTCGGCGCTCACCTCGACGCCGTCTCTGGCCGCGCGGTCGCGGCACTCCTTCTCCTGGCGGTCGAGCGCGAGCTCGCCCATACCCTGGTCGAGCGAGATTCGGACGTAGATCGCCGCGTCTCGGCTCGTTTGCTCAATTGTCTCGTTACTGGATTTTCGCCCCACGACTGCATCACCCCGATGGTCGAATCGGATACAAAGTCGCAGGGAATTGCCTATATTTTAGCTTTTCAGCCATGTAAGGTCAATTTGCCTACCGGGAGCCACCGAGCCCGGCATCGACATGCTCAAGCTCATCGCCCGCGAGCTGGACGTGCCCGTGACCGCCCTCCTCGACATGCCCGAGCACTACTGCCAGAGCTGCGGCATGATGTTCACCGGCCCCGGCCAGCACGGCCACGAGGCCGACGGCTCCGAGACGGAGGACTTCTGCCGCTGGTGCTACGAGGGCGGCCGCTACACCGATGACGTCACAATGGACGAGATGATCGAGGACTGCGCCCCGCGCATGGCCGAGGCGATGGGGTGGACCGCCGACGAGGCGGCCTCGCTCCTCGGCGCGGTGCTGCCGACGCTGCGCCGCTGGCGCGAGGTCTCCGAGAACGAGAAGGCCTACGGCGAGGAGATTCGCGCGGCGTACGGCGACGAAGTGGTAGATGCCGCCAACGAGAAGTACCTGGCGATGGGCGAGGCGGCGCACCTGCAGGCAGAAGAGCTGGCGGTCGCCATCAACGAGCAGCTGCGCCGTGCGATGGAGGCGGGCGACCCGGCGGGCTCCGAGGCACGCAAGCTCGTGGCGATGCACGCCCGCTGGCTGCGCATGTACTGGCCGGATGGTACCTACACGCCCGAGGCGCACAAGGGTCTGGCGGAGGGCTACATTTCAGACGAGCGATTCCGCGCCCACTACGAGCAGGCGGCGCCCGGTGCCACGCAGTTCCTGCGCGACGCGATTCGTGCGTGCGCGTGATCGTCTTGCGTGGCAGTCTTTAGGGTTGCCTGCATCAGTACATGTGGGAAACGGGTAGTATCGGATCACACTTTGAGCGATCGCCGCAGATGAGCTCGTCGCGGGACTTGCCACGATGGCGGTGCGCTTCCCGCTGCGCGGGTTGAAGCAACAGGATTGGCTGGTAAACGTTCCGTTCTACGTCGTCAACGCCTTTCTGGGCATCCTCGAGTGTGAATGCTCCACCTGTCGGGTATAGGCGGGACATGGCGTGTGTTCAGGGTCGTCAAAAAGGGGGCCGTAACAGGACGAAGACCATCTGCGATGCGCTGTCCGGCCCGGCCCGCTATGATGGCGGAAAGGTTTTGGTAATCGCGCGCGGCGCGGAGAGGGGATGCGATGAGGCAGTGCATGGATGCGGCGAACCTTCACAGGCGTCTGCACAAGATCATCGGCCAGGTGCAGGCCATCGATCGCATGATTGACGAGGACGTGCCGTGCGAGGACATCCTCTCGCAAATCAACGCAGCGAAGAGCGCCCTGCACCGATGCGGCCAGGTTGTGCTCGAGGGGCACATCCAACACTGCGTGCGCGACGGCATCGAGCACGGGGACGCGGACAAGACCGTTGCCGACTTCACCAAGGCCGTCGAGCGTTTCGCCAACATGATTTAGTGCCCCAGCTGAAAAAAGAACTTCGGATTTGACCCCTCTTCCTCAAAGCGTTATACCCATAGGGGTATAGGTATCAAAACGCGTCGGCGAGAAGGACGGGGGAGCCCATGATCGAAGGTCTCGAGAAGCTGCTGGAGTGGGGCGGCACTAAGCGCAACATCGCGTTTCTCGCCGTCTCGGGCGTGGCACTCGTGCTCTCGCTCGCGGGCGTCGAGCCGTTTCCGTTCTCGATCGCATGGGTCGCCATCATCCTGTGCGGCGTGCCCATCATCCTGGAGGCCGTCATCGGCCTCGTGACGGAGTTCGACATCACGGCCGACGTGCTCGTCTCGCTCGCCCTCATCGCGAGCGTCTTCATCGGCGAGGACTTCGCTGCGGGCGAGGTCGCCTTCATCATGCAGCTCGGCGGGCTGCTCGAGGAGCTCACCGTGGCGCGCGCCCGCGCCGGCATCGAACGGCTCCTCCATCTGACGCCGCGCACGGCACGGCGTATCGCCCGCGCAACGGCCGAGGGCGGGGAGCCGCGCCCCGTGGCGGAGGAGACCATCGCGGCGGAAGCCGTTCAGGTGGGCGACGTCCTACGCGTGCTGCCCGGGGAGGCCGTGCCCGTAGACGGCGTCATCGTCTCCGGTCAGACCTCGGTGAACCAGGCGGTCATGACCGGCGAGAGCCTGCCGGTGGACAAGGGCCCGGGGGACGAGGTGTCGTCCGGCACGGTCAACCAGTTCGGCTCGTTCGACATGGCCGCGACGCGCGTGGGCGAGGACTCGTCCATCCAGCGGATGATTCGCCTCGTGCAGTCGGCCGACGCCGGCAAGGCCAAGATCGTGAACCTCGCCGACCGCTGGGCGGTGTGGATCGTCGTCATCGCCCTTGTGGCAGCAGTTCTCACCTATCTCGTGACGGGCGAGATCATCCGCTCGGTCACCATCCTCGTCGTCTTTTGCCCGTGCGCGCTCGTGCTCGCCACACCCACGGCCATCATGGCGGCGATCGGCAACGCCACCAGGCACGGCTTTCTGGTGCGCGAGGGGGACGCGCTCGAGCGCCTGGCGCAGGTCAGGCGCGTGTGCTTTGACAAGACAGGCACGCTCACCACGGGGGAGCCGCAGGTGGTTGCCGTGTGCGCGGGCGAGAAGGACGCGAGCGAGGACGCGTTGCTCGCAGTTGCCGGCGCGGCCGAGAAGCGATCCGAGCACCCCCTCGGGCGCGCCATCGTGGCCGCGGCCACGGAGCACGCCGGAGCGGCGCCGAAGGACCCAACGTCCTTTGCCATGGTGCCCGGTCGCGGCGTAGTGGCCGAGGTGGGCGGACGCACGGTGTACGCCGGCAGCGCTGCGCTGCTGGCGGAGCACGGTCTGGCTATACCGGACGCGCTGGGGAGGCGCGTGGACGCTACGCGCGCCGAGGGGGCAACGATCACCTATCTCGGCTGGGGCGACGCGGCAGCGGGGTTCATCGCGCTCGCCGACCGCGTGCGCGAGAACGCCACCGCTACGCTTTCGGCAGTGTGGGAGACGGGCGTGGAGCCGGTGCTCCTCACGGGGGACCACGAGGCGGCGGCCGCCCACGTGGCTGCCGAACTCGGCATCACCACCTACAAGGCCGCCTGCCTGCCCGAGGACAAGCTCTCCTTCATCGATGGCTCGGAGCGCGCGGGCAAGGGCGTTTGTATGGTCGGCGACGGCGTCAACGACGCGCCTGCGCTCAAGCGCGCGCTTGTGGGCATCGCCATGGGAGGCGTCGGCAGCGATATCGCCGTCGACGCGGCGGACATCGTGCTCGTGAACGATGACATCGCCGAGCTGCCGCACCTCCTGCGCCTCTCCCGCCGCATGATGACGACCATCAAGATCAACCTCACGTTCTCGATGACGCTCAACTTCATCGCGATCGCGCTCGCCATCTCGGGCGTCCTGAACCCTGTGGTGGGCGCCCTCGTGCACAACGCGGGCTCGGTGCTCGTTATCGTCAACTCCGCGCTTCTACTGGGATGGAAGCCGCGCGTTCGGTAAGGCTGCTAGGGGCGGTATTCGGCCTAGCGGCGAGCTTGATGATTGACGCTTACGAGGCGTCGCTGTAGAAGCATCCGTTACCACCGGGCGAGAAACGCGAGCGTCTGGGTGAAGGCGTCCTCGCGGCTTTGCCGGCATGCTTCGGGGTGGGCGCGCTCGACGCGGAAGAGCTTGAGCGAGGGTGTCTCCATGGGCACGAGGATGTGGCTCGCGTACTCGTAGGAGCGTCGCGTGATCTCGAAGGGATGGGCGTGCTTGGCGAGGCGCTGCTCGACGATCCGACAGGCCTCGTCGCTCGGCCACATGGCGTCATGCGAGGGGCTGGCGAGAAGGATGGGCCCGTTGATGCGCTCCACGGCAATCCAGGCCTCCTTGGGCGCGCGCTCGACGATCCGCTCGTAGACGAAGCGCATGTCGAGCTGGCGCTCGGTGACGATGCGGCGGATGATGCCGAGGTAGGGGAGCCTCCCGCCGCCCCGCGCGCAGGGCACGGGCTCGCTGCGCCAGGTCCAGCTCGAGCGGTCGCTCAGACCCTTGCCGGCAAGGCTTTTGTTGCCGGTGATGCCCGGCATGGCGCAGGCGAGCGGGGAGATGGCGACGACGCAGGTGATCTGAGGCATGAGCGAGGCGGCGAGAAGCGCCAGCTCGCCGCCCTTGGAGATGCCGTAGATCCCCACGCGGTCAAAGCCACGCTGCCGGAGATAGGCGACGGCACGCTCGATTGGCTCGATCGACACCTCGATGAGCTCATCGGGGAGTCCCGGCACGTTCCAGTAGCACAGGCCGAGCGCGGAGATGCCCTCCCGTGCGAAACGCGCACCGAGGTTGCGCGGGATGTTCTCGTTGCCCTCGCTGCCGCCGAGCACGATGAGCGCCTTGCCGGAGTACGCTTCGACGTGCCGCTCCGGCAAGTGGAGGAATCCGAAGAAGCCGTCTTGCTCGACGGTGAACCGTTCCATGTCTCCACTTCCCAACGACAGGCTCCACAGCGGACCGATTGATGCTTCCTAGAGACGTCGAGCGCTTTCTGCGGCCAGCGCGATGGTGGTGCCGTTGTGCAGGAGCGCCGAGGTCTGGGGTCGGATGATGCCGACGATTCCCGCAGCGAGAAGCGCCGAGTTGATGCCCATAACCGCGGTGAACGAGCGGTCGAGGCGCCCCATGAGGGAGCGGCTGAGCGCGTGTAGGCGCACGATGGCGTCGAGCCCGCCCGCGGCGAGCGTGACGTCGGCGACCTCCTGCGCGATGGCGGTGCCCGTGCCCATGGCGATGCCCACATCGGCGGCGGAGAGCGCCGGCGCGTCGTTAACGCCGTCACCCACCATGATGACGCGTTGTCCGCGAGCCACGAGCGCCTCCACGTAGGCATGCTTGTCCTCGGGGAGCAGGTCAGCCCGGTACTCGGTGATGCCCGCCTCGGCGGCGATGCGTGCGGCGGTGCGCTCGTTATCGCCGGTGAGCATGATGATGTGGCCGATGCCCTGTGAGCGAAGTGCCGCAATTGCCTCGGGCACTCCTGCCTTTAAGGGATCTTCGATGCCGAGCACGCCCACCAGCTTTCCGTCTTGGGCGAGGTAGAGCGGTGAGAGGCCTTCGAGGTCGCCGTCGATGCGCGCCTCTGCCTCGGGGGCGACTTCGACGTGCTCGTCCTCCATCACGAAGTGGCGACTACCGATGACGATGCGCTTGCCATCGAGCGCCGATGCGATGCCGTGCGCCACGATATAGGCGACCTCGGCATGGCGTTCGCGATGCTCGAGGCCGCGCGCGGCGGCGGCCGCCACCACGGCGCGCGCCACGGGATGCGGGAAATGCTCCTCCAGGCAGGCCGAGGTGCGCAGCACCTCGTCCTCGGTCCAATCGGGCACGAGGGCGAGCACGCGCGCGACCCGGGGCGTCGCCTCGGTGAGCGTTCCCGTCTTATCGAACACGATGGTGTCGGCGGCGGCGATGGCCTCGAAATGCTTGGCACCCTTGACGGCCATGCCCTCGTGCGCGCTCTGGCTCATGGCGGCGAGCACGCTGATGGACGACGTGAGCCTGAGGGCGCAGGAGTAGTCGACCATGAGGGCGGCCGATGTCTTGGCGAGGCTTTTCGTGGTCGCCGCCACAAGCCCCGCAAGCAGGAAGTTCCACGGCACGAAGCGGTCCGCGAGGTGCTCGCGGCGCGTCTGGATCTCGCTTTTGAGCTGCTCGGAGGCTTCAACGAGATTCACGATGGAGCGGAGCTTGGTCGATGCGGGCTCGGCGCCCACGCGGATGACGATCTCGCCCTCTTCAACCGCGGTGCCGGCGAAGACGTCGTCGCCGGCCATGCGCTCGACGGCAAGCGGCTCGCCGGTGAGTGCCGCCTGGTTGACCATGGCCGCACCGCGTACCACCACGCCGTCGACGCACACGGGCATGCCGGCGCGCGCCACGACGAGGTCGCCCGCGCGGAGACTCTGGGCGGGCACGGTGACCTCCTCGCCGTCCTCGAGGCGCCGGGCGTTTTGGGGAATGGCCATGAGGGAGCGAATGAGTTCGTGCTCTGAGCGTTCACGGGTGGCGTCCTCGAGGACCTCTCCCAGGTCGAGGAGGAACATGGTGCTCGCCGCGGTTTTGGGGTCGCGCTTGACAAACGACAGGCCGATGGCCGTGGCGTCGAGCACCGGCACATCGAGGCGGTGCCGCATGAGCGAGGTGAGGCCGGCGCGCAGAAACCCGAGGTAGTGAAGGCCGGCCCATACCGCCCTCAGTGTGGGCGGGAGGAGCCAGCGGCGGATGAGATGGTTGCCCACTAGGCGGATGATGCTGCGCGCGGTGGACGGGACCGCGGGCGCGAGCGCCGTGGGCGCCTGGGCGCGCGCCGCATCGAGCTGGACGCGGCTGAGCTCGTTCAGCCGATCGAGCAGGGCGGTCCTTGCAAGGGCGTCGCGGTACCAGATGGCGACCGAGCGAATGCGCGGGTAGGAGCGCACGCGCTCGACGCCTGTCCACGAAGAGAGCGAGGCCTCGAGGGCGAGGGCGTCGGACGCGTCAAGGTGATCGGCAAACGTAAGGCGCAGCCGCCCCGGCACCTCGTGTTCGATGACGTATCGCACGGGCGCGCCTACGCCTTAGCGGGGACGGTCTCTGCGGCGGTATCCGACGCGCTGTCTTCCTCGTCCTCGACGCCGTAGACGGTTTCATTGAGATACGCGGCTTCGGCGACGATGTCGTCCATCTCGGCGCGTGCGCGTTCGACGGTGTCTTCACAGGCCTGCTTCGCGCGCAGCCCAGCCGCGACGGCTTCTACGTAGACGCGTTTCGCCCCGTCGCTCGTAAGCACCTTGGCGCCAACAGACCCGATCAGTACGCCCGCGCCCAAAAGCAGGCCGTGCGTCCCCTTGAGAAAGCCCAGAGTACTCATGCGAAACTCCTCTCTGCGCACAACAGTACGCCTTGGTAAACAATTTCAAGTTAACTGTAGTTCACTTTGAGGAGAGGAGTGGTGTGATTTGTGAATTGGGAAGAACTTGCCGCCAAGAATTCGAAAGAATGCGGCGGCTGGTCGCATCCATGGCGGAGCGCTTTCCCGGCGGGCGGCTAGCGTTCGATGTGGCGAGGGAGAACCGACGTCAAGCTGATGCTCAAGACCTGGGTGAAGCAGGCGGGCATCACGGACATCGGCGCGTACTTCTCCGTGAGGGATGCGCAAGCGTAGTTGGAGCCCTGGTTGCCGCTGCTCTCCGTTTCCAGTTGCGGGTACATGCAGGGCTACCAGAAGCTCAAGGTGCCGGGCGTGCCGCCCGTCCACCGCATTCTTGCCCGGTTCGTCGACTGCCGCTGCATTTGCAGGTCGTTCGCGTGGATTTCAAAGAGACTCCCCGATAAGCGATCCACAGACGATCGTGACGGTCTACATATAGTATAGGTCCGGTGGTGATTAGGCGAGCAGGCAGATGAGCATCGCAGTGAACATGATCGTGAACACGAGGTTGCTCCACCCGCCGAAGAGAATGCACCGCGCTGGCTGCGGCACGCGCATCCACACGAGACCTATAAATCGTCCCTGTGGGCTTCTCGCAGGTCAAGGGCTATTTCGTTTATGTCCTGCTGTATAACATAGCGGCAAAAGCTGTCATCGTTAATGTGGGCGGCAACAAGCTGTCTTAACTGCGGGTCGGTCAAGCCGGGATTATATTGCTTCATAATCGTTGCGCCCATGGTGTCCACGATAGCGTTTGCGGTCTGCACCTGCTTCACCGCCACGCCGTTCACATAGATTTCAAGGTCAGCCATGAGCCGGGGAAAATCCGGGTGCGCCGCCAGCGAGACGCTCCCCGACATCCGTCAGTCCAAGCGGCTCGCCACGGCCTACGGGGTGACGCTCGACGAGCTCATCTCGTTCGACCTCGACGTCGCCCAGGTAGAGGAGGCCATCGAGCGCACGAGCGACGAGGTCACGGAGAAGGTCGACTGGACGAGCGCCTGGGCCAAGAGGTACCCCATCCTCGCCCGCTACCAGGGCGAGGTCAACGTGCCCCTCTACGCCCGCCGCATCCGCCAGATGCTCGACGAGCTCAAGGCCGAGCGCGGCTACTCCGAGCTCGACGCCATGCTCGCGCTCAAGGACATCCTCTACCAGGTCTGGAAGCAGGCCAAGGCGGCGGGCGCGAGGTAGTTTCGCCGGGCGAGAAGAACGCCCTCAATTCAGTAATCAACTTAATTAATGCTATAGGCGAGAAGAACGACCGCGCATGCACCGCCACCAGCGATTTTGCACATTCCCGCGAGAACCTGTCGACAACCTCCCGGCGCCCCGCGCGTTCCGTCGCCCAGCGTTCCAAAGCGTCTCATGCCGAGAAGAGCGCCCGGAAGCCCCGATGTGGAAAACTCCCACATGTGCCCCGTATAATGGCCGCACGGGGCGAGAAGAACCGCGCGACCATGCGCTGGCCTAAGCGCGCCCGCCTCCAACGGCGCCGCCCGGGCAATGTCCCCGTCGAAAGGACCCAGATGGTCACTCACACGCTCGGCACGGGCGCGCGGACGGCGGTGCTCCTGCACGGGGGCGGCCTCTCGTGGTGGAACTACCGGGCAGTCGCCGACCTGCTCGCCGCCAACGGGTACCGTGTCGTGCTCCCCGTGCTCGACGGGCACGCCGGCTCGGACCGCCCGTTCACCTCGATCGAGGACAACGCCTCCGAGCTCGTTGCCCTCATCGACCGCGAGCTCGGCGGGCACGTCGACGCGCTCGGCGGCGTCTCCCTCGGGGCGCAGGTCGCCCTCGACGCTCTCGCGCAGCGGCCGCGGATCGCGGGGCGCGCCGTCATCGAGAGCGCGCTTGTGCTCCCCGCGCGCGTGGTCCGCGCCCTCGTCGCGCCCTCTGTCGCCCTGAGCTACCCGCTCGTGCGGCGTCCCTGGTTCGCGCGGGCGCAGTTCGCGAGCCTCCATCTCCCCAAGGAGCTCTACGAGTCCTATTACCGTGACAGCTGCGCCATATCAAAGCGGGACATGATCGCCTTCATGCGGGCGAACAGCTCCTACCGGCTGAAGCCCGAGCTCGCAGGCTGCGGGGCGCGGGCCACCATCCTTGTCGGCGGGAAGGAGCCCCGCATCATGGTGCGCTCGGCGCGCGCCCTGGCTGAGGCCATGCCGGGCAGCACGCTTGTCGAGCACCCTGGCTGGCGGCACGGCGAGGCGAGCTTGTGGCATCCCGGGGTCTATCTCGAGGCGCTCGAGGGTCGCCCATAAGCAAGCGCCCGAGCACCGCTACGGCAGATGCAAGGCGTTGCGTATCAAAATAGGACGAGAAGAACGCCCGCGCGGCGCCTCCCCGGGCGGGCCGCCCAAAAGACAGTCCCCACGGTCGGCCCGCCGCGCACGCCTCATTGTTGACCATTGTTCAATCGAGGTGTACCATCCGTCACGAGGAGGTGGCCGCCGTGACCAGAACCGTGATGGACCCCGGGGAGCGCCGGCGCGAGCTTTTGGCGTGCGCCATGAGGCTCTTCGCCGAGGAGGGCTACGACAACGTGTCCGTGCGCGCCGTCGCGCGCGCCGCGGGCGTGGCGCCGGGGCTCGCATACCACTACTTCGACTCCAAGGAGAGGATGTTCGCCGAGGCAATCGGGGACTACGCCCGCCGCTGCGCCGAGGGCATCTGCGAGTTGCTGGACAAGAAGGACCTCCCGCTGGACGAGAGGCTCGACCGCGCCGTCTCCCTCGCGACGGACCACGCGTCCTTCCCGCACGAGGCGTACTTCCACGCCGAGGGCCACGGCGCCCTGCACGACCGGCTCTCGCTCGCCATGTGCGAGGCTGTGCGGCCGCACCTGCGCGCCGCGCTCGAGGCCGACGCCGCCTCGCGCGGCGCGGCTGCGCCCGACGCCGACGAGCTCGCCGCGATCATGACCTACGGCGCGGTCGGCCTCGCCTCGGGCCCGGGCATGCCTGACGGCGCCGCGGCCGCCGCCGCCCGCCGCTACCTCCGCGCGCTGCTCGCCGAGTTCCGCTCGGGGGGCGCCGCCGACTAGGGATCCCGCCCCGGCTCCGGCCGGGGCTCTTTTCGGCCGATCGTATTGAACAATGCTCAACAGAAAGGACGCTGGATGAACATCAGGATGGACGAGAAGGACGCCGAGCTGCTGCGCTCGCGCTCTCGCGCGGCCTTCGACGCGCAGGCGCCGACCTACGACGCCGGCATGCAGGGAGAGCACGCTCGCCGGCTCTACCCGCACGTGCTCGGGGAGGTGAGGCGCGCCGTGGCGGGCGACCCAGCCCCGCGCCTGCTCGACCTGGGCTGCGGCACGGGCGCCCTCGCCGAGCTGGTGCTCGAGGGGCTCCCGGGCGTGCGCCTCAGCTGCGTGGACCTGTCGCCGAGGATGGCCGAGGCGGCCCGCGCGCGCCTGGGCGAGCGGGCCGAGGTCCTCCTCTGCGACGCCGAGCGCCTGACCTTCCGCGACGGCTCGTTCGACGCCGCCTGGTGCAACGACTCCTTCCACCACTACCCGGACCCCGAGCGCGCGGCATTCCAGGCGTGGCGCGTGCTCGCGCCCGGCGGGGCGCTCGTCGTCGGCGACGCGTGGCAGCCGGCGCCGGCCCGCGCGATTATGAACGCGTGGATGCCGCACTCTCGCGAGGGCGACGTCCGCATCTACTCCGAGGCCGAGCTGCGCCACATCCTCGGCACCTGGTTCAGCGACGTGTCCTGGCGCCGCGTGGGCCTGACAGCCTGCGTCGCTATCGCGCGCAAGGGTGCCTGATTGCCCTGTCAGTATGATCGCCCATGGCAATCGCGCAAGCGCAAAAGCTTTGCTTAGACAAGCATATATTTCTGTTATAGACTACTACAGAAGTAATCCTTTCTGTTAGGAGCGCTATGGCGGGAAGAACCCCCATACCGGTGTCGCGTGCGATGCGTACCATTGCGGCCAATCTCGACCTGGCGCGTCGCCAGCAGCGCATCACGCTTGATCTGCTCGCCGAGCGTGCGAACCTCTCTGTTCCCACAGTTCGCCGCCTTCTGAACGAGGGTGCGGGCACGTTTGAGAACTTCCTGCGCGTCGCTCGCATTCTGGGTTTGCTGCAGGGCGTCGAGGACGCAACCGACCCGCTGAACACGCCTATCGGTCGCGCGCGGGCGGAGCAGGACGTGCCCAAGCGCGTGAGGAGGTGAGGGTATGCAGCTCGACGTTACCGTTCAGATCGAGGGCGAGGACGTCCTGGCGGGAAGGCTGTATCAAAACGTCCGTCACGGCGATGAGACGGCGACCTTCTCTTATGCGACCTCTTATCTGGATGACGCCCGCGCCTTCACTCTGGCGCCGGACATGCCGCTCGGCCCGGGGACTTTTCACTCCGAGGGGCTTCGGGATTTTCGCGCGCTCGAGGACTGCATGCCAGACCGCTGGGGGCGCAACCTGATGCTTCGCGCGGAGCGAGCCCGAGCACGGGAGGACGAGCGGGCTCCCAGGACGCTTTTCGAAGCCGATATGCTCGCCGGCGTTAACGACGAGGCAAGGCAGGGTGCCCTGCGCATTTGGGATGCGGATGGCCGGGTGCTTTCGGGAGTTGCGGACGGGGTGCCGCGCGAGACGAGCGTTCCCTCCCTTCTGCGCGCTGCCGACATTGCGGCCTCGGATATGGACGCCGACGTCCGTGACCTTCTCGCCGCCGGGTCAAGCCTGGGCGGCGCTCGGCCCAAGGCCTCTGTTCGGGACGAGGGAGGTTTTCTCTGCATCGCGAAGTTTCCCGAGGCGGACGAGTCGGCCATCGACGACGTGTGCGCGTGGGAACACGTTGCTCTGTGCCTCATGGAGAGGTCGGGTATTCCCGTACCGGTCTCCCGCCTGCTGCGCGTCGCCGGGCGCTCGGTTCTGCTGACGCGGCGCTTTGACCGACGAGGGCGCGAGCGAGTCCCTTACATCAGCGGTCTGACTGCGGTTCAGGGCACCGATGGCGGGCGGTACTCCTATCTCGAGCTAGTTGACTTCATCGAGACCGAGGGATCGCAGCCTGCCCGGGACCTCAGGGACCTCTGGGCGCGGGCGCTCTTCTCCTGTGCCGTTGGCAACACAGACAACCACCTGAGGAACTACGGCTTTCTCCGGGAGGCGTCCGGCTGGAGGCTCTCGCCCGCATTCGACGTGAACTCCACGCCAGGCTCCGAGCCCAAGTTCCTCGCGACTGGCCTCGAGTTCGGCGCGCGCGACGCGGAGCCGGAGCTGGCGTTCGAGGTTCTCGACTTCTTCCGTCTGAGTCTCGCCGAGGCGCGTGACGTCGCGTCCCGTATGGCGTCGGTCCTCTCTGGTTGGCGCAGACAGGCCCGAGCGGACGGCATATCCGAGGCGTCCATCGACTACATGGCAGACTGTTTCGAGGCCGGCGTTCGCAAGCTGAGGGCACTCGCTCGGTAGGCGCCACCACCTCACGGAAGTCTGAGGGCGAGAACCATCGCGACGAACATGATCGTGAAGACGAGGTTGCTCCATCCGCCAAAGAGGATGCAGCGCGCCGGCTGCGGCACGTGCATCCACACGAGGCCGAGAAACGACGTGACCAGCGGCGTGAGGACGACAAACCACGGGGGAAAGACCGTCTGCCCCAGCACCATGGCAACGCCGAGCACAACAAAGCCCAGGTACATGGGTACGGTGGCAAACCGCATGACAAACATGATGTTGCCCGCGACCTCGTCATACAGTTCTTCTCGCCCTGCCTTGGCGATGACGGAGAGATAGACGTACTGAGCGTGATAGGCGCCGCCGCAGATGAGGGCAAAGGCGAGCAGCGCCGCGGCCAGCCAGACGAGCCAGTCCATCTCACCGCGCGCCGTGAGCGCAAGCCCGGCAAACCCGAGCACGTACAGGAACGCGGCGACCGGCCCAAGCACCCCTCCAAGGCGCACGCGGCCGGCGGGCACGCCGCGCATGATGCGCATATACGGCCTGAGAGTCCCGTCCATGTCGTAGGCGCCGGGCGTGAAGTAGAGCAGCATGTCCCCGGCAAACATGAGAAGCGACCCCAGGAGCCCCAGGGCGAGAAGTACGAGTGTCAACGGCATGGCGCCTCCCATCCATCGTGGGCGTCAGATGGCCCCGGAGCTCGCTCGGCTCCGGGGCCTCAGCTTGAGCCATTACGCCTCGACGAGGCTCCTTGCTGCCGCCTCGAGCTCGGCGACGGCATCGTCATCGGGGGCCTCGTTGGCGATCACGGTGCAGACCACGTTCACGCCAGCCCCCTCCGCGTCTGCCCGCCAGGCCTCCATCCACTCGCCGGTGCCCCAGCCGTAGCTGCCGAACAGCGCCACGGGCTTGTCGCCCAGCGCGTCGCGGCACGCCTCCCAGACGGGCTCGAACTCGTCGGACTCAAGCTCCTCGGCACCCATGGCGGGGCAGCCAAAGGCAAGCGCGTCATAGTTGGGCACATCCTCCGCCGAGAAGTCCGCGACGGGCACGACACGAGCCTCGGCCCCTGCGGCGGCGATGCCCGCTTCGAGCGCATGGGCCATCTCCTCGGTGTTGCCCGTTCCCGTCCAGTACACGATCGCGATGTTCTTGCTCATGGAAGTCTCCCTCCGTCGTGCGGGCTCAGCCGCCCCTGTCATGCCGTTGCCATCCGGAGGAGCCCTCGCAGGGGCGTTCCCTCGGAGTAGAGCCTCTTGATCCTGAGCTCCTCGCGCTCGAGCTCCTTGAAGCGCCGCAGCGCCTCGTCCACGTCTCCGTAGACCTTCCAGCGTCCGCACGCCCGCGCTCCCTGGCCCCCGTCCGACATGAAGCCGTCGACGTCCTCGATGGGATAGCCGAGGACAAAGCCGATCTCGTGGGGAAAGGGGGCTCTGTCGTCGTAGTAGGCGCGCAGGCGACGCCTGAGCTCTCCCATGAGCGCCCCGCTTCGAGAGGGGAGGTGGTTCTTGGCGAGAAACTCGTGCGCCCCCGCGTCGGAGAGAAGACGCCGGACGCAGCGCGGGCGCCAGACGAGCAGCATCGCTCGCCCTTCTCGCCATCCCAGCAGGGAAACGCGCACGCCGAAGCGTTGGAGGTGCAACGCGTAGGTCCCTATGAGGGCCTTTACGTGGAGGCGGCGTATGGACGTCGGGTGAGCGGCATCGTTGGGCGGCATCCGGAAGCCAAAGACTGCGGCCGGCTTGCGTCCCGCGAGCACGATGCCCGCCTGACAGACGAGACAGCGCACGAACCTCGCCTCAAGACGCTCGTGAGGCGAGGCGTCGCTGGCGTCAACGGCAAGACAGATGTCCATCCCTTGACCCATACGCCTCCAATAGTTAGCTAAGCCTAACTCTGTTGGGCATAGAGTAAACCATAGCTAACATATTGTCCATGATCCAAAAGGGGGCTGTCCCCTTTTGGATCACAGCGACCAGTTGGCGCTTTGGGTTTGCAGGCGCACCATGCGGGCGAAGAGGCCATTCGCGGCGAGAAGCTCTTCCGGGGTACCTTGCTCCGCCACGCGGCCGGCCTCGAGCACCACGATCTTGTCCGCGCTCATGACGGTGCGCATGCGGTGGGCGATCACGATGACGGTCTTGCCGATGAGCAGCCGTGAGAGCGCCTCCTGGACCTGCGTCTCGTTCTCCACGTCCAGGCTCGCGGTGGCCTCGTCCAGGAGCACGACCGGCGCATCCTTGAGCAGTGCCCGCGCGATTGAGATGCGCTGGCGCTCGCCGCCGGAGAGGCGCGCGCCGTTCTCGCCGATCATCGTGTCGTAGCCCTGCGGCAGGCGGCTCACGAACTCGTCGCAGTTGGCCGCGCGTGCCGCGGCGAGTACCTCCTCGTCGGTGGCGCCGCGCCGACCCAGGCGGATGTTGCCCATGACCGTGTCGTCAAAGAGCAGCACGTCCTGGAAGACCACGGAGAAGTCGCCGAGAAGGACCTCGGGATCCACGGCCGCAACGTCCACGCCGCCCACGGTGACGCGTCCCGCGTCGGCATCCCATAGGCGCGCGGCAAGGCGGGCGCAGGTGGACTTGCCGGAGCCGGACGGCCCCACGAGCGCCGTGACCTCACCCTCGCGCGCGGTGAACGTCACGCCGTCCAGGACCTTCTCGTCGCGATCGTAGGAGAAGGACACGTCCTCGAAGGCGACGTCGTGCCCCACGGGCTCGTACTTCTCGCCTCCCTGCGCGAGGGGCTCCTCGTAGAAGCTCTTCATGCGCGCCGCGGCGGTCTTTGCCGAGAAGAGCTCTGCGATGAGCATGAGGCACTGGTCGAAGGGCGCGTAGATGCGGCTCACCACCACGAGGAAGGCGAAGAGCGTCATGAACGTGCACGAGCCCTCCAGGATGAGCGTCGCGCCCACGAGCACCGTGGTGGCAAGGCCCAGGCGCAGCACGATCTGGGCGCCGTTGACGGCAATGCCGCAGGCGATCTCCGAGCGGGCGGCCTGGCGCTCCGCGGCGTCCACGTCGGCGTGGATATGCTCGAGGTAGCGCCCCTCCTGGTTGGTCGCGCGCACCTCGCGCACGCACTCGAGTGCCTCCTGGATGTCCTCCGAGGTGGCAAGGCCGCGCATGCGCGTGGCCTCCATCATGGGCTGGAGGGCGCGCCGCGCGCCGAAGAGGATGGCGAGCCCCACCGGGCAGCTCCAGAGCGACGCGAGCGCGAGACGCCAGTCAAAGGAGAAAAGGCAGACGGCCGCCACGGCGAGCGTGATGTAGGCGCCGTAGAGCTCGGGCAGCACGTGGCTGTAGGCGTGCTCGGTGGTCTTGACGTCGGTCATGAGGGTCTCGGTGAGGTCGGCGAGGTCGCGGCGGCCGAAGAAGCCCAGGGGCAGCTTGCGCAGGCGCTCGGCGAGGCCGATGCGCTGCCTGCCGCTCTCCTTGTAGATGACGCCGTACTGGTAGTAGTAGGCCCAGTACTCCGTCACGAAGAGCGCGACGGCAAAGGCGACGAGGCCCGCTGCGTACGGGAGGAGGTCCGGCAGCGGCGCTCCCTCGGTGAAGTGCGCCACGAGCTCGCCCATGAGCAGGTAGAGGGCACCCACTCCACCAAAGACCACGAGGTTCGAGGCTGCCGTCCACACGGCGCCGAGCTTGACGTTGCGCAGGCCCTCGTCGGTGAGGGCGTACTTCTCCTGGATGCTCATCTACTCCACCTCCTCGGCGCTCGTGATGCGCCAGCTCACGGACTTCTCGTAGTCGGCCCACATGCGGGCGTAGAGGCCGCCCGCCGCCAGCAGCTCGTCGTGCGTGCCTTGCTCGACCACGCGTCCGGCGTCGAGCACCACGATCTTGTCGGCGTTTCGCACCGTGGAGAGGCGGTGCGCGATCATGAGGACGGTGCGCGCCGAGCCGTCGCGCCCACGGGCGAGGCGCTTGAAGGCGGCCTGGATCTTGACCTCGTTCTCGGGGTCGGCGAAGGCCGTCGCCTCGTCGAGCACCACGACGGGCGCGTCCTTGAGGATCGCACGAGCGATCATGAGTCGCTGCACCTCGCCGCCGGAGAGGTGGGTGCCGCCCGTCCCCACGAGCGTGTCCGCGCCCTGGGGCAGCTTCTCCAGGATGTCCGCGCACTGGGCGGCCTCAAGCGCGGCGAGAACCTCCTCGCGGGCGGCCTCGGGGCGCGCGGCGCGCACGTTCTCCAGAATCGTCTGGCGGAAGGGTCGGTTTGCCTGGAAGACAAACGCCACTCGGTCCATGAGGTCGTGCGGGTCCATCTCGCGCACGTCCACGCCGCCGAGCGTTACGCGCCCGGCGTCCACGTCCCAGAAGCGCGGCACGAGGCTCGCCGCCGTGGTCTTGCCGCCGCCGGAGGGACCCACGAGCGCCACCGTCGCGCCAGCCGGCACCTCAAAGCTCACGTGGTCGAGCGCAGAGGCGTCCGCGCCCTCGTAAGAGAAGGTCACGTCCTCGAAGCGGATGGCGTTGCCCTCGGGCGAGCGAGGTACGGCGGGGGCGGAGATGACGGGCGCAGCGAGCACCTCCTCGACGCGCGAGACCGCGTCCGCGGCGGACTGGAACGCCTCGGACATGAACATCACGCGGGTCATGGCGGTGGGGATCACGGCCGAGAAGATCGCGTAGAACGCGAAGTTGGCGAGGAAGCGCGCGAAGTCCCCCTCGCCGGGCGCAACGAGGATCGCCGCCGGCACGAGGAAGATCGCGACGCCGTTGATGATGGTGAGCGAGAGCGACTGCGGCGTCTGGCACCACTTGACTGCGTAGTCCTGCGCGAGCCGCGTGAACTCCTCGATGGCGTCATGGAACGCACGGAAGCTGTAGACCGTCTGCTGGAACACCTTGACCACGGGGATGCCGCGCACGTACTCGGTGCCGGTCTTGTTCATCTTGACGAGCGACTCCATGTAGCGCGTCATGAAGTCCATGCCGCGCCCGCCCATCATGTAGAACATGCAGCCGAGCGAGATGATCACCGCGACAAGGCACGCGAGGCCGAGCCGCCAGTCAAAGACGAAGAACAGCACGAGCATGCCGACGATCATGGCGATGCTGCCTGCGGTGTCAGGGAGCTTATGGGCGAGAAGCCCCTCGGTCTCGGCGGCGCAGCCGTCCACGACGCGGCGAAGCGCGCCGCTCGCGTGCGTGTCGAAGTAGCCCAGACTCGCGTGCATGAGGTGGTCCGTGGTGCGCTTGCGCATGTTGGACGCGCAGCGGAAGGCCGCGAGGTGCGTGCACATGAGGCCGGCGAAGTAGATGAGGATGCTCGCGGTCGCAAGACCGAACGCCCACCAGCCGTATGAGGCGATGCCCGTTGCCGCGCCCCAGTCGGGGGCCACGGCGATGAGGTCGCGCGCCACGAGCCATATGCAGACATATGGGCCAAAGCTCACGAGCATCGAGACGGCCGAGAGCGCGCAGCCCAGGTACGTGAGCGCCTTGCGCGGACCGGCGAAGGCGAGCAGGCGGCCAACGGCGCCCTTGCCGCGGGCGGCGTCCGGTGTCGCCGCTTGTGATTCAGACATATTAACCTCCTGCCTGTGGAGACCTTGATAGACGTTCCGTCGCACCGTATCATGGGAGTCGTTACTTGTTAGCTATGGTTAACTAACCTTGGACGATTCCTCAAGGGAGATGGACGAACCCTCAAGATGACGGGCATAGGAGACATTTCCCGCGAGCTCGCTGCGCTCTTCGAGCCGCAGGTCGAGCAGCTCAGCGTGCGGCTCGAACGGCAGGGCGGCATCTGGGTGGGGGAGGCGTGCGGTTCCGTGGCCACGGGCTCGATGTGGCTCTGCGCACCGGCGCCGCATTGCCTCGTGCTCTGCCACGACGTCACTCCGCTTGAGGACATGCCGCTCTTCGAGGGGTCGCTCGGGCCGTACGCCTGCGCCTGCACGATGGGGGACGATGCGGTGGCGTGCTCACGAGACTGCGGTCTGCCGATTAGACTCGTCGGCGCCGGGAGCGGTGCACGGCATTCACGGGACGAGATGGCCACGTTCGTCGAGCATGGTCCCCGCGCTCTCTCAAGCTGTCTGCTCGCCGGCCATGTCTACCGTTCCCGCTCCGTCATCATGCTGCCCGACTTCTTCGACGAGCTGGATCGCCGCTATCCGGGGGAGTACCGCGGGCTCTTCTCGGCGTTTGACGGCGCCTGGAGCCCCGAGGCCAAGGGAGCGATTCATCATGCGCTCGGCAACATACCCGCGGATCCCCCGCTCGGCCCCGGTGGGTCGCTCGGGCTTCTCTCGACCGTCGCCTCCCTGATGGCATCCCTGGCGGCGGACGGGAGAGGCTCTGAGCAGGGCGAAAGCACGCTGGTGAGTCACGCGAGGAGGCTCTTGTCGGCTGCCGTCGAGGAGGGCGGCGTTCCACCTTCTATCGACGAACTGGCCCGCAGGCTCTACGTGAGTCGGTCGCGGCTCTGCGACGCGTTCAGGCGCGAGACGGGGCAGGGCATGAGCGCATATGCGCGCCAGCTGCGGATGGAGCGCGCGTGCCGTCTCCTCGAGGACGGGGACCGTACCGTCTCCGAGGTCTCCGTCCTTCTCGGCTACCCAAGCCCCTCGGCCTTCTGCCACGCCTTCTCCGACTTCACGGGCATGTCTCCACGCGCATGGATGATTCAAAAGGGGACAGACCCCTTTTGAATCCATGTTCCTTACATGGCCTGTGAACTGGTGTTATGTGAGATAGGCGACCCGTGGACGTTGCGAAGGGCCGGTCCCTTCGTAGCGTCGAGACGTTTGATTATGACCAACATGTTGGTTATACTTGTTAAAACGAAGGAGGCGAGCCCTATGACAACGTTGACCGTCGACCTTGAGGGCGCCGCGCGCATGGGCATCGCGGAGGCAAAGGCCCATCTCAGTGGCATCGTCGAGCGTGCCGAGAAGAACGGCGAGGCTGCGATTCTCGAGCGCTACGGACGCCCGGCGGCTCTCGTCGTGCCCCTGCCGCGTGCGGAGAGCGCGGGTGGTCGGGCGCGCGGTCTTCTCGCCGAGTACGCGGACGAGAGCGCTCTTGGCCTCGAGGAGGGTGCCTTCGCCCGGGCGATGGAGGCAAAGCATGGAATCCCTGCTTGATGCCAACGCGGCGCTTCGCTATCTACTGGAGGACAACCTGGAGCAGGCGGAGACCGCTGCCGAGACTATTGCACGGGGCGCAGAGGTCACCGTCGAGGTCCTCGCGGAGTGCGTCTACGTGCTCGCGGGCGTCTACCATGTGCCGAGGTCGCGCATCGCGGAGAGCCTCGGCCTTCTGCTCGACGAGGTTACGTGTCGGCGCAAGAACGTTGCTGCGGCGGCGCTTGGGCTCTACAGCGGCAGCTCGTTCGACTTTGTCGATTGCGTGCTGGCTGCAGAGCGCCAGGAGCTCGGACGCGACGTTGTGACGTTTGACAAGAAGCTCATTGGTCTTCTCGGCAGAGTCGAGAGGTGATGCCATGGGCGAGGGGCACTTCATCAAGTCGGTGGCCATTCGCTGGGAGCTTGTCCGTACTGATGACTATCTGCGAAACATTCCCGCACTTGTGGCGTTGGGGAAAGAGCCGCTCGTCTTCACGAGCAACGTGACGTTTTTTGTCGGAGAGAACGGCTCGGGCAAGTCGACGCTGCTTGAAGCTATGGCGGTAGCGTACGGGCTTAACCCGGAGGGCGGCACGGAGAACTATGTCTTTCGCACGCACGACTCGCATTCCGCGCTGCATGAGGGCATCGACATGAGGCGAGACCTGCTGCGTCCGTGGAACACGTTCTTCTTGCGTGCGGAGAGCTTTTACAACGTGGCGAGCAAGGCGGAGGACTATAGCCTCTTTCTAGGCGGAGAGGGTGTGACGTATCGCAACCCCGCCACCGGCCGCAGGAGCTACCTGCACGAGATGTCACACGGCGAGGCGTTTCTCGGCTTCATTCAGGACAGCTCAAAGGAGAACGGCCTCTACTTCCTGGACGAGCCCGAGGCTGCGCTCTCGCCTTCGCGCCAGCTCACGCTGCTCTATGAGATGCACGAGCTGGCCGAGCATGGAAGCCAGCTCATCGTGGCGTCGCACTCTCCGATTCTGCTTGGGCTGCCGGGGGCTCAGATTGTCTCTTTTGATGGCGAGCGGCTGCGCGAGATCTCCTATGAGGAGACCGAGGCGTACCAAGTGACGGAGCTCTTCATCAACGGTCGCGAGGGCCTGCTGCGTCGGCTGCTTGGATGATTCAAAAGGGGACAGTCCCCTTTTGACCCAAAACGTGCCATAGAGACGCGCTTCCCCAATTCCGCGTACCTGAGATAGCCGGCTCGTGCCGCGGGCGTTGTGCACACTGCGCGGCGTTGTGCACACTGCCTCAGAGGTCCTTCTCGGAAGATGCGCAGGTAGATGCGTTGTCGAGAAGTGCGCACGCCGCCGCCGAGTGCGCACAACCCGGCGGAGTGTGCACAACGCCGAAGCCGGCCCTACGCGAGCGCGCGGATGGCGTCGGCGACGCCGCCCTCGCTCGAGAGGTTGATCGAGAGGCTGATGGGCACCACCGTGAGCGTGACCACGTCGGAGCCCTTGTAGGTGACGACCTCCAGGCCCTTGTACTCGCCCACGTCGTCTGCGGACTGTCCCAGCTTGACGGTCTCGGGCTCCCAGATCTCGACCACGTACTCCCGCTCGGCGTCCGGTGTGGGAGCCAGGCCGTTCACCTGGGAAAGGGGCGAGAAGATCTCGTCGATCTGCGCCTGGTCCGTGATCTCGGCCACCTGCTCGCCGTCCGCATCGTACACGACGGCGCGGACGGTCTTGCTCCAGTCGATGCTCTCGAGCTCGCGCGCGATCTCCGTGGCGTTCTCGGCTATGTCTGTCAGCATGTCCGTGAGGCCGGTCGAGTCCTCGCTCTTATCGCCTAGGCCAAAGCATCCGGTAAGCGAGAAGGACAGCGCGGCAGCAAGGATAAGCGCGATGGCACGGTGGCGCATGGGGCCTCCTTCGTTCGAGGTGGGCCTCCTTTGTACCACGTCCGGGCGGTGTGCGCACTCCTCGGCGTTGTGTACACTGCCTCAGAGGTCCTTCTCGACAAATCCGCAGGTAGACGCGTTGGCGAGAAGTGCGCACATCGCCGTCGGGTGTACACAACGCAGAGGAGTGTGCACAACCGCACGCGTCTACGCAGAGTGGTGCGCTGGCCACCGATAAGCCCATCTACCTGCGGCGCGCAACCTGCAGGCGCCTTCTGGTTGCCGCAAAATCGGCCAAATTGCGCACCGCTGGTTGGTAGAATTGCGCCGTGCGCACCCGCAGACTAGGGGTGCCGGCAGACAGCGCACACCCCCGAAGAAGGGCAGACCATGAGCTTTCGCGACAACCTTCAGCACCTGCGCGCAGAGCGCAACATGACCCAGGAGCAGCTGGCCATGCTGCTCGGCGTCTCACGCCAGAGCGTCACGAAGTGGGAGGCCGAGAAAAGCCAGCCGGAGATGGACAAGCTGCTCAAGATGTGCGAGATCTTCGACTGCACGCTCGACGAGCTCGTGACGGGCGACCTCACCGGCCGCGCCGCGCCTGCGACGGCGGCCCCCATTCCCGCCGGCCCGCCCACCGACGTCTGCGGGTACGAGGAGCACCAGCGCATGATGGCGCTCAAGGTGCCCACCGGCGTGGCGCTCATCCTCCTGGGCATCGCGCTCGGCCTGCTCTTTGAGGGTGCCGTCGAGCTGGCGTCCTGGAACGGGCGCGACGGCCTCTTCGTGATCATCGTGCTCGTGGGCATCCTCGCGGGCCTCGCGTTTCTCGTGCCTGCGGGCATGGAGCACACGGCGTTTCAGAAGGCGCACCCCTACGTGGAGGACTTCTACACAGACGAGGACCGCGCCGCCGCCCGCCGGCAGTTCTCAGCTTCGCTCATCGCCGGCCTCGCGCTCATCTTCGCGGGCATCGGCTGCCTGCTCATGCTCGAGAGGACGGCGGAGAACTGGGGGCTCTTCCTGCTCATGTTCTTCATCGCCCTGGGCGTGTGGTGGATCGTGCGCGGCGGCATGCTGCTCGGGCGGGTCAACGTCGAGGAGTACAACCGCTCCATCGCCGAGGATCTCGAGGTGGAAGACATCGTATCCGCAGAGCTGGACGAGGCACGGCGCGAGGCTCTTCTCGCCCAGAAGCGGCGTGGCAAGAAGCTCGGCGCGGTGTGCGGCGTCATCATGATCGTGGCCACGATTGTGGGCCTGGCGCTTCTCTTTGCGCCGGTGTTCTCGGCGCCAAACATGGACTCCTGGACCCCGGAGGGCACCTCGGCCATGTGGTTCTGGGTAGCCTGGCCGGTGGGTGGTCTCGTCTGCGGCATCGTGACGCTGCTCTGGGAGGCGTTCGGCCGGGAAGAGTGACGCGCCTGCGCGAGACACCGTGCCTCGTGGGCTATTGCCTCATGCCCCCAGCTCGGTAATGGGGACAACAAACACTCCGTTGGGCGTCCTTCTGCAGAAGGACGCCTTGCCAACAAGGACCGCAAGGAACGAGGGATTCGCGTTACGTGCGGCGGGGTTACGTGCAATCTTGTCGCGCAGCCTGAGGAGGTTGCGCTCTGCTGCTGGCACCTTCTCCTCGCTCAGCTTCACCTCGATAGCGCCCCACCTTCCGTCAGGAAGCTCAACTGGCATGCCCCTATTGTTTGAGTAGTGCTTCGATCGTATTTGCCGCGCCCATGTCGAGAAGGACGCTCCGCTCGGAAATCTCCGCGGGCGCCATGGCCTCGCCGAGGCTCACGCAGGCGTAGGTGGCACGCGGGTTCTCGGCCGCCATCTGCCAGAAGGGGTATTTTATGATGACGGGGGTGTTGCCGCCTGCGCCAATCTCCAAGAGCAGCAGGCGCGAGCCCCGGTGACGGCGAACGAAGTCCTGGTAGCGGGCTGCGGCGGCGTGCCAGCCCTCGTCCTCTACGAGCGTGTCGTCCGCGCGCTGGAAGCAGTGGTCCACGTTGGTGGTGAGGACGAAGAAGTCCTTCTCGCCCAGCGCTCCCTCTCGGACGGGAAGGGGATGAGGTCATATGAGTCAGGGCGGCCGAGTGGCTGCCTATGCGTGTTCGAGCAGATATTCCCTAAACCCCGGGAGGGCGAACTTGAAGACTCCCGGTCGGGGCTCCTCTATTACACCAGCCTCGAGCAGGCGCTTCTTGTAGGAGGATACGTAGCTCGAGGTTCTGCCGAGTCGTGCGGTGAGGTCGGCACGCGCCGTGTCCGCTTCGTCCTCCGCCATCGCGCGCAGGAAGGCGAGGTCTCCCTTCGAGAGCTCTGAGAGCGTGGCGCCGAGGATACGATCGCCGAGCTCCTCCCGTGCGAGACGGATGCCGCGACGTACGTCTTCGGCTCCGATGACGTCGCTCGAGCCGGCGCTGTTCCAGGACCGATACCCCACCAGCTGCAGCATGAAGGGAAAGCCATCGATAGCCTCGACAGCGGCGAGCAGCGCCTCGTCCTCGATCGACTTGCCAGCACTCTCCACCGTGAGGCGAAACGTCTCCTCCACCTCGTAGCGCGGGATTGGGCCCAGGTCGTGACGTGCTGCACGCCTGAGAAATGATGTCGACTTGCCGGAGAGGAGGGCAAAAATGCGATGAGGGAGGCCTGCCATGAGCAGCGCCGCCTTCTTACCTTCGCGAACGAAGTGCTGGTAGGTGGTGACGAGTTGAGCCATCTCAGCGAGTGACGGGTCAACCTCGTCCACGGTGATGAGGACGCCGGTGTCTGTGTTGGCAAGCTGCTCAAAGAGCGCGTTCATCTGCGTTCGCCAGTTACTCGGGGCGGCAGCGACGTTTTCCCACGAGAGCCCTCCGATGGGGGCGATCTCGACTCCGGTGAGGCGTCGTGTTGGATTTCTTTGACTTTCGTTGACTTGTTTGACTTCTGTTGACTTATTTTGTGCCGCGCGAGACGGCGTGTACGCTCTCTCTGCTACAATGTAGACACGTCTACAAAGGAGGCTCGCATGGCAACCTCAGTCGTTTCCGGGCGCGTGGACGAGAAGGTCCGTCAGCGCGCGGACGCCTACATCCGCGCGGCGGGGTCCACGCCCGCTGAGGTCATCAAGGTGGTCTGGGAGAGCATCGCGCGCACGGGCGAGGTGCCGGTGGAGTCTCCGGCAGAGGAGTCTAATGGTGCCTGGGAGCGCTTCATGGAGTTCAGGGAGAGCCTTCCCAAGGCCGAGCCGTGGCTGGTGAGCCTCACCAAGGAGCAGATGCGCGACATGATTGCGAGTCGCTATGCGTGACTTCAACAGCAGGAGGCTGCTCTTCGACACCAACGTTCTTCTCGATGCGGTTTGCAAGGAAAGGTCGCAGTCCACGGAGGCATGTGAGGTCCTTCGCCGGTGCAATGGCGGGGGAGACCTGGGGCTTGCTGCCGTGGGGTCTCTCAAGGATGCGTATTACGTGCTGCAGCGACAGTACGACGAGGCGCAGGCGAGAAGATCAATCGAGTGGTTGCGCGAGCTGCTCGTTATCGCGCCGATGGGTGCGGAGGAGTGCGAGCTCTCGCTCGGCTGCGGCGAGCCGGACTTTGAGGATGGCCTCATCCGCGCCTGTGCCGAGCTCAATGACGTTGACGTCATCCTCACGCGCGACGCGGCGGCGTTCAAGCGTTCCAAGGTTCGCGCCATGTCCTGTGCGGAGTACCTCGAAACCTTTGGGTAGGCAGTCACTCGCCTAATTCAATCCCCATAACCTTATTTAGACAATATCTATTGAGTTGTGTTATCAATGGGGGTGTACTTAATGAAGTATCGCGTCCTTAGAAGACAAATCTCCGAGCTGGCGAAGTCAAAGGGGCTTGTGGTGTTCTGGGAAGAGGGCTCGAGCCACACAAAGGTGAGCGTTGGGAACAGACAGACGACAATCCCCCGTCATTCTGAGGTGAATGAGGTTACTTCTCGCGCGATACTCCGCCACCTGTTTGGAGGTGAGTGACATGGCAAAGGACGTAACGGCGCGCGTGACTCGGAGTGAGGGTTGGTGGGCCATTTCCGTCGAGGAGATTCCGGGTCTGTTTACCCAAGCTCGCAGGCTCGACCAAGTTGCCAATATGGTTCGTGACGCGGCGTCGCTGCTCGGCGTTGAAGTGGATGCCGTTGAGGTTCTGCCAGTGCTTGACTCTGACTCGCAAAGAATGCTTGAGGAGCTCGAGGCAGCTCGCAGAGAGGCTGAGGAGAAGCGGCGCATATCCTCAAGCCTCACTAGACAAATAATCCGCCGCTTTCGCGAGGAGGGTCTCACCTTGCGTGACATCGCCTCTCTCGTGGGTCTCTCGCAGCAGCGTGTTGCCGTGCTGAGCAAGGACGTATAGAAGGCAGCTACGAGTTAATTCGCTCAATGAACGCCTGGTAGTCGGCCTCGTTCTGGTCGGAGTAGGCGCGGGCGAAGTCCCACATGACGTCCTCGAAGGCGTGGCCGTCTTCGAGGTACGCAGCAATGGCGACCTCGTCGCCGGTGCGGGCGTGCGCGTGCGCGAGCGACCACGCGCAGAGCCGCGCGACGTTCTCGAGGCTCTCCGGGCCCACCGCGGCGAGGTCGATCGAGCCCTTGCCGTTCCAGAGCTGGCGCACGTAGTAGTCGCGCGTGCCGCCGCCCGTCGTGGGCACGCTCGTCCAGCCCAGCAAAAAGTCGCTCGTGGACTGCACGAGGCGCTGGCCCTCCACCACGCGCTCGCCGTGGCTCGCAAAGCCGCTCGGCCGCCAGTAGCGCTCCACGACGGACTCCTCGGCCTCCTTGACCTGAAGAACCAGCGGGTCGTCCTCGTCACGGCCCGTGAGCAGCGCAATCCAGGCGCGGCGTCCCACCGAGCCCACGCCCACGACCTTGCGCGCGGCGTCCTGCAGGCGGTAGTGGCCGAGAAGAACGCGGCGGTCGCGGGGGATGCTCCCAAAGTAGGCGTCCAGGAGGCCACGCAGCGCGTGGCTGAGCTGGGCGGCGTCGTAGCCCTGCTCGGCGGAGAGCTCAGAGAGCGGCACCAGCTCGGGCGGGCGGGTGTCAAAGCGCAGGCGTCCCCCGTCGCGCACCGTGAGGCGGTCGGCCGCGCGTGCGCTGTCCTTCTCGCGCGCCTTCTCCACGGCCTTGCGGATGGTCCGCCCGGTCTTGCCGTCGAGCTCGAACTCGTCGAGCATGCGCTCGACGTCGAGATGGGCATGCCAGACGTCGAGCTCGCCCTTCTCCGCAAAGTGGGCCATCGCGCGACGATACTGCTTGGCGCAGGCGCGCACGGCGTCCTTGCGGTCCTGCTTGGAGAAGCCGCGGTCGCGCCCGCAGATCTCGATGCTCGCCACGAGGCGCATGACGTCCCACTCCCAGGGCCCGGGCGCGGTCTCGTCGAAGTCGTTGACGTCAAAGACGAGGTGGCGCGTGTGGCTCATGAAGATGCCGAAGTTGCCGACGTGCGCGTCTCCGATGCACTGGACCTCGATGCCGGTGACGGGCATCGTGGCGAGGTCGGCGGCCATGATGACGGCGCTGCCGCGGTAGAACGTGAACGGCGAGACGCCCATGCGCTCGTAGCGCAGCGGCACGAGGCTCGGGTCGCGCGTGACGGACTGCTGCTCGATGAGGCCGATCGCCGGCTCGCTGGACGTACGCGGCTCCCAGGCGCCGAGCGTCTCGATCGGGCAGGCTTCGCGTGCGGCGAGCCCGGCGGCCTGGCGCTCCTCGACGGTGGGCGCGGGACGGTAGAGCACCGCCTGCGGGCTGGGCGCGGCGTTCTTCTCGATCTCTTCGAGCTCGTCCATGCGGGTCCTTTCGTGTGACGTGACTCCAGATTATCGCACGGAGGGCCCTTTGCGCGCGGGGCCTCACTCGTGACAAAACTCACTTCCGCGTGCGCGGGCAGCCTGTGACAATGGCGCCAAGAGAAAGGGGCCGCCATGTCACACACGCAGACCGCACCATCGCAAGACGTCGTCCGCGTCACGGGTCTCGTCAAGCGCTATCGCGAGCTCGTTGCGCTCGATCACCTGGACCTCTCCGTGCGCAAGGGGGAGATCTTTGGCCTCCTGGGCCCCAACGGCTCGGGCAAGACCACGGCCATCAACTGCATCCTCCAGCTGCTCTCCTACGACCGCGGCACCATCGAGCTCTTCGGCGAGCCGATGGCGCCGGGTCGCTATGACCTCAAGGCGCGCATGGGCGTGGTCCCGCAGCAGGTGGCCGTCTTCGACGAGCTCACCGTGCGCGAGAACGTGGACAGCTTCTGCGCGCTCTACGTGCGCGACCGTCGCCGACGCCGCCAGCTCGTGGACGAGGCGATCGACTTTGTGGGCCTCGGTGACTACGCGCGCTTTCGCCCGGGCAAGCTCTCCGGCGGCCTGGCGCGACGGCTCAACATCGCCTGCGGCATCGCCCACCGCCCGGAGCTCATCTTCTTCGACGAGCCCACCGTCGCCGTTGACCCGCAGAGCCGCGCCAACATCCTGGACGGCATCTGCCGCCTGCGCGACGAGGGGGCCACGGTGGTCTACACGAGCCACTACATGGAGGAGGTCGAGCAAATCTGCGGTCGCATCATGATCTGCGACCGCGGGCGGGCGGTAGCGCAGGGCACCGCCGACGAGCTCAAGCGCATGATCAGCCTCGGCGAGAAGATCACGGCCGAGGTAGGCGAGCTGCCCGAAGGCACGCTCGAGCGCCTGCGCGGCCTCTCGCACGTGCTCTCGGTCGAGCTCTCGGATGGCACGCTGCTGGTGACCTGCGAGCCGAGCCCCCACAACCTCACCGACGTCCTCGGTGCGCTTGCGGGCTCGGGCGTGAGCCTGGGGCGCGTGATGTGCGAGCCGCCTACCCTCAACGACGTCTTTCTTGAGCTCTGCGGCCGCGAGCTGCGCGACTAGGGGGCAGCCATGGGAAGCTCGTTTGTGGTGACGCTCAAATCGCTCGTTCGCGCCCCCTCGGTCATCATCTGGGTGCTTGCGTTCCCCATCATCATGTCAACCATCTTCCTATTCATGTTCTCGGGCATGCGCACGGATGGCGTCACGGACCCGATTTCCGTGGCGCTCGTGGAGGCGGCGGACGAGAAGGACGATGCCGCCGAGGCCCTCGACTTCGCCGAGGTTCTCGAGGCGCTCGCCGCCGATGGCGACGATCAGCTTCTTGATCTGCGGCTCGTTGAGACGAGCGCCGAGGCGGCCAATCTTCTTGCCGCTGGCGAGGTCGAGGGCTATTACGAGGTCTCCGCCGACGGCGCGCCCGATCTCACGGTTGCCGACGCCGAATCGGTGGGCGCCGCGGTGCTCGAGGCCGTGGCCAGCTCGTACGTGCAGTCGGGCGCGCTCATGGCCGAGGTCGTCGAGCGCGACCCGGCGACGCTCAACGACCCCGCCGCCGTGGCCTCGGCGCTCGGGCTCTCCGCCGGCGTCGAGCGCGCGCAGGTCACCCACGCCACGCCCGACGAGATCGTGCGCTACTACTACGCGCTTCTCGGCATGGCCACGCTCATGGCCACGCAGGCGGGCATGCTCGCGGTGGCCTCCGCGCAGCCCTGCGTCTCCGAGCTCGGCGCGCGACGTGCGGTCGCGGGCACGCCGCGCGGGCGTCAGCTCGTCGGCTGCGTGGCCGGTGCGTGGGTCGTATCGTTTGCGGCGCTCGCGCTCGCCTTCGCGTTTCTGCTCCTCGTGGTGGGCGTGGACTTTGCGGGGCGCGAGGGCCTCTGCCTGGTGGGGGTCGGCGCGTGCTCGCTGCTCGCCACCGCGATCGGCGCGTTTGTCGGAGCGCTGCCCATCCGCGCCGACCTCTCCGCCCGCTCCGGCATCATGACGGGCCTCACGTGCCTGCTGTCGCTTTTTGCGGGCCTCTACGGCACCGCGGCGCTGGAGCTTTCGGACTGGCTCGCGCGCACCGCACCGTGGACCGCGTGGGTCAACCCCACCAAGCTCGTCTGCGACACGTTCTACTCGCTCTACTTCTACACGTCGCTCGCCCCCTTCGCCCTGCGCGTCGCCGTCTGCGTGGCGGCCTCGCTGGTCCTTCTCGTCCTTGCCACGGCCGTCTTTAGGAGGCAGAGCTATGAGCATCTTTAGGACCGCGCTGCGCGTGGCGGCCGCGCACCCCGTCTATCTGACCGTGTACGTGGTCTTTCTCTCGCTGCTGGGCGTGCTTGTGATCGGCGACCTTGGCACCGGAGCCGCTGCGGCTGCCTCCGGACCGGCATTCGAGGCCCGCGTGGCCGTCGTGGATCGTGACGGCTCCGAGCTCTCGGGCGCGCTCGTTTCCTGGGCAAAGAAGAACGCCGAGGTCGTGACCGTGGACGACGAGCCGCTCGCGCTGCAGGACAGCGTCGCGACCGGTGCCGTGGACTGCCTGGTCGTGCTGCCCGCCGGCTTTGAGGAGGACCTGATCGCGGACGCGCGTGCCGGGCGCGACCCCGCACCGCTCGAGGTCGCCTATGGCACGGACGTGCAGGCGGGCGCCCTGGCCGCGACGGCGACCTCGCGTTGGGTGAGCCTTGCCGCCCAGGCGGCCGCGCTCGAGCCGGACGCCACCGCATCCGAGGTGGCCGAGCTCGCGCTCGCCGTCGCGGACGAGCGGGTAGACATGAGTGTGGATTCCACGGGCACGGAGGATGCGACGGGCAGCGGGCTCGCGGTCTACCTGCGCTTCTCGACCTACTCCGTCATGAGCTCGATCGTGGTCGTTGCCGGCGTCACGTTGGCCGCGTATCAGCGCCCGGAGATTCGTCGCCGCAACGCCGCTGCTCCCGTTGCGCCCGCGCGCCTTGCCTCCGGCGAACTCGGCGCGTGCTGCGTGCTCGTGGTCTGCGTGTGGGCGTGGACGTGCCTGGTGGGCGTCGTTGCCTGCAGGGGCTCGCTTACGGGCGTGGATCCGCTGCTCGTTGGCCTAGCACTCCTCTCGATGCTTCCCTTCGCGCTTGTTCCGCTGGCGATCGCGTTTCTTCTCGCGCAGTTGGGACTCTCCGAGCAGGCGCTCAACGCGGTCGGCAACATCGGCGCGATGGTGCTCTCGTTTCTCGGTGGCGCCTGGGTGCCGCTTGCGCTCCTGCCTGCGGGCGTGCAGGCCGCGGCTCGCCTCTCGCCCTCGTTTTGGGCCTCGAGCGCCGTGGAGGCCGCGCTTGGCGCGAACGGCGTCACGCCTGCCCTTCTCGCCGAGGTGAGCACGTCTGTGGGAATCGTGGCGCTCTTTGCCGTGGCAATCTGCGCCGCTGGGCTCGCCGTCGGCCGCGCGCGCCGTCGTGTGGCGGGCGCCGCGTAGGGGAGCGTCCGGCGGCCCTGCTAGAATCGCCCTTATGGAGAGACTCGTCGACAAGGTCGCGGCGCTCGTCGCCTGCCTGCCCGCGTTCGCGGCCGCCGCGCACGGGACGGTGGGCGCGGCGGTCGTGGTCGCGCTGCTTGCGGCCGTGACGTCGGCCTCGCTCGTCGAGGTCTTGCGCGGGTCGGTGCGCCTCGTGCCGCCGCTTCTGTGCTGTGCGCTCGCGTGCGCGCTGCCGAGCGCCGCGGCGCTGCTCGGCGTCGCCGCCTGTGACCTCTGCTTCGTCGCGTCGCTCGAAGGAGGTCGCGCACGGCTTGCGCCCGCCGCCGTGCCCGTCGCCCTTGCGCTTGTCTGGTGCGTTGGCGCCGAGGGCCCTGTCGTCCTTCTCGCCGCTCTTGGGACCGTGGTGGGCGCGTGGCTCGGGCTTCGTGCCGGCGTCTTTGAGTGCCGCGACCGCGACGCCCTGCGCACCCGCGACGAGCTGCGCGCCGCCGAGCTCTCCCTTGCCGAGAAGAACCGTGAGCTCCTCGACGCGCAGGACTATGAGGTGCGTCTGGCCACGCTCTCCGAGCGGGCCCGCATCGCGCGAGACATCCACGACAACGTGGGCCACCTGCTCACGCGCGCCGTGGTGCAGGCCGAGGCGTACCGCGTGATGCACAGCGGCGAGCCTGCCGAGAAGGACCTCGCCGCCGTGGCGCTCACCGTGCGCGAGGCGCTCGACGAGGTGCGCGCGAGCGTGCACGACCTGCGCGACGATGCCTGCGACCTCTCGGTGCAGGTGCGCGCGGTCGTGGAGCGTGCCTGCGAGGGGACGGCGCTCGCGCCCACGGTGCGCGTGGAGGCGGGGGAGGCGCCGGCCGCCGTGGCGAGCTGCCTTACAGCGGTCGCGCGTGAGGCCGTCTCCAACGTGCTGCGCCACTCGAACGCGCGCCACGTGAGCGTGGAGCTGGTGGAGCACCCGGGCCTCTGGCGGCTCACGGTGACTGATGATGGAACGACGGCGGCCGGCGCGCCCGACAGCGGCCCCGGCATGGGACTCGCCTCGATGGGGGAGCGCGTGCGGGTGCTCGGCGGGGCGTTTCACGCTGGCCCCGGCGCACACGGCGGCTGGACCGTCTTTGCCAGCGTGCCGCGCGGGCGTGGGGCCGAGGCCCGCGGTGCTCGAGGCGATTCCGGCGTTACTACATGCTGCGGAATGTAGCAACGCCAGCCGGACTTCCGATTTGACCAATCCGGGTCCTGTTGATACATGGTTTTGGATGTACTAACGCGCGGAGAGGGGGAGCACATGAGGGTGGTCATCGCGGACGACGACGCCGTGGTGGCAGAGTCGCTCCAGATCGTGCTGGACGCACAGCCCGACATCGAGGTCGCAGGCTGTGGGACGGACGGGGCCGACGCCGTGCGCCTGGCGGCCGATGCCGCGCCCGACATCGTTCTTCTCGACATCCAGATGCCGGGGATGGACGGTCTTGCCGCCGCCGAGAAGATCCTCGCCTCCCCGACGCCACCGCGCGTGGTCTTTCTCACCACCTTCTCCGACGACGAGTACATCGTGCGCGCCCTTGCTCTGGGCGCTGCGGGCTACCTCATCAAACAGGACGTGGCGGGGGTGGCCCCGGCGCTGCGCGCGGTGATGGCAGGGCGCAGCGTGCTGGAGGGAGAGGTGCTGGAGCGGGCGGTCGCCCTGGGAGCGGGTGCGCCGGCGGCCGAGAAGCCCGACCTCACGGCGATCTTTCCCCAGCTCACAGACCGCGAGCGCGAGGTCGTGGCGCTTATTGCCGAGGGGCTGGACAACCGGGAGGTCGCGGCTGCCGCCTACATGGGCGAGGGTACCGTTCGCAACCACATCAGCTCGATCCTGGCCAAGCTGGGCCTGCGCAACCGCACCCAGATTGCCGTGGCTTACTGGAGGGCGCTCAGATGACAGTCGGTAAGAACTCTTGGAAGCTCAAGCTTGCATGCGTGTGGGGCGGCGAGCTGGTCTCGGTGCTCACGAGCTCCATCCTGCAGATGGGCTTCGTCTGGCACATCACGCTGACGACAAACTCGGCGAGCATGCTCTCGCTGGCGTCGCTCGCGGGCTTTCTGCCGCTCTCGCTCTTCGGTACCTTCGCGGGAGCCATCGTTGACCGCCTGCCGCTCAGGGTCACGCTCGTCGGAGCCGACCTCTTCATTGCCGCGGTGAGCGCCGTCGTGGCTGCGGTTTCGTTTACGGGTGCGCTGCCCGTGTGGGTGGTCATGGTCGCGCTCTTCGTGCGGGCCATCGGAAGCGCCCTGCACACGCCGGCCTTCCAGGCCCTCACGCCGCTCGTGGCGCCGGCCGAGCACCTCACGCGCCTCGCCGGAGTGACGCAGGCGGTGCAGTCGGGCGGCTACATCCTGGGCACGGCCATCGCGGCGGTGATCTACCCGCTCTGGGGCCTCACGGCCATGATCGCGCTGGACGTGGCGGGCGCGCTCTTTGCCACGGTCGCGGTGCTGGCGGCGCGGCTCGACGTCGGGGGCTCGGGGGCCGGCGCGGCGGCGGGCGAGAAGGACCTCGGCCTCGTAGCCCAGGCGCGCGCCCTCGCCGCGGAGACCGCCGACGGCTACCGCGTGCTGCGCGGCTACCGAGGCCTCTTCGCGCTGCTGTGGTGCGGCTTCGTGTTCACGCTGGTCTTCTCGCCCATATCGGCGCTCTTTCCGCTGATGACGCTCGATCACTTCGGCGGCACCACGGGCGACGCCGCCACGGCGGAGATTGTGTTCTCGGTGGGCATGATCGCGGGATCGGCGCTGCTCACCGCGACGGGCGGGTTCAGAAACCGCGCGCTCACCGTCGTTGCGGCGACGGCGCTCTATGGCGTGGCCACGCTCGGGGCGGGGCTGCTCGGCACAGGCGGGTTCGTGGCGTTTCTCGCCATGAGCTTCCTCATGGGCCTGAGCTCGCCGTTCTACTCCGGTCCGCAGACCGCGCTCATGCAGGAGAAGGTTCCGCCCGAGTATCTGGGGCGCGTCTTCGGCCTCTACGGGGCCATCATGTCCTGGGCTTTGCCGCTGGGGCTGGCGTTCTCGTCGCTCTTCGCCGACGTCGTGGGCGCGCCTGGGTGGTTCGTGGGAGCCGGCGCCGCGATGGTCCTTCTCGCCTGCGTGACCTGGGCGATTCCCGTCATCCGCCGCATCGAGGAATGAGGCGGGGGCGGGCCCCTCTGTGCCCGGCTCCCTGCGTCGGGCCCCTGCACCCGGGGCAGAAATGTACGACCTTCTCCGGAGCGCCATAACCCAGACATTGAAAACATAAACCATAAGGTGTTGCGTCGCTGAGAAGGTCGTACAAAAGTCGAGATGTGCAAAATCAAGCTAAGCGACAAGAGTCCTGCCGGCTAGGCAACCGCCTCGAGCGGGTCGTCGACGACGGGGCTCTCCCGGTACATCTTCCCGGGATCAAGGTCGATGCAAGCCGTCTCGTCTCGGTTGCCCTCGAGATCCCAAGCAACCGCATCATTGAGCACGGTTATCCTGCTGCGGAAGACGTTCTCATTAGCGAGGGGGGCAAATACGCCGCCGCGAGCAATGAGCGGCTTGATGTCCGCAAGACGAACCGTCCCGTCGGAAAAGTAGGCGTAGACGGTGAAGTTGTTGCCGGGGACAGCCTGCACGACCGCGGGAACGTACTCCATGATATGCCTCCTACGCGAGGGGGACGATTTGGTTGAGCTCTTGATCTGCGGCGGCGAGCTCCCAGTTTTGCATGAGTTCGTCCTTGTGGAGCTCCGTCCAGGCAAGCACGAACTTTAGCTGTCTGCCAGGCAGGGAACCGCTCATGACGCATCCGCGACGAATGTCGATAAGTGCATCGAATCCAGCGTAGCTAGCGTGAAAGTGAGGGGGGTTGTGGTCATCGTAGTACATCATGATCTTGATTCCGAGAAAGATCGAGATGACGGGCATACGAGACCCCCTTCAGAGCGGCTGTGCAGATATCCGTATTCTACCCATCGCCTGTAGGTCGTAGATGCGATGCCGGCACCTCTGTGCGCCGGTTCCCCTCGGTTATCCCCAGGTCTCGCTCACGATCCCCAGCGTGAGCTCGTCGCGGCTGCCGGCGTAGTACTTGTCCAGTACGGCGCCGAAGACGGGGTCCGTGCCCGTGAGCTCAAAGAGCGTCATCGACGAGCGGACCTTGAGGGCGTCGATGCTTCCCAGCACGGCCACGGGGTCGCTTCCCGGCAGGGCGAGAAGCGCGTGCGAGATCTCGAGAAGTCGAGCCCTGAGCAGGGGATGGTTGACGTACGCGTCAAGCTCCGCGCGGCTGGCGATGCCGTAGCGCTCCGCCATGGGGCTGCGCCCGAGCCCGCGCGCCTGCGGAAAGACAAACCAGATCCAGTGGCTCCGCTTGCGGCCGGCGCGAATCTCGGCGAGCGCCTGCTCGTAGGCGCCGCCGTCCTGCGCGCGGACAAAGCGCTCGATGTCAAAGTATGTGTTGGGCATGTTCGACTCCCTCCTCTGTCAGATAATAGGCTTGTCACGGCCGAGAAGAACAGGGGGCCGCATGTCCTACTGCGACTGGGATACCACCGATGAGCTCTGCCTGCGCTACCACGACGAGGAGTGGGGCGTGCCGGTGCACGACGATCGCACGCAGTTCGAGTACCTCTCGCTCGAGGTGATGCAGTGCGGGCTCAACTGGACCATGATGCTGCACAAGCGCGAGGTCATGCGGACGTGCTTTGCGGGCTTTGACTTTGATGAGGTGGCCGGGTTTGGCCCCGACGACGTCGAGCGCATCCTGGCCACGCCGGGAATGATTCGCTCGCGTCGCAAGATCGAGGCCATCATCAACAACGCGCAGTGCTTCCAGCGGGTGCGCGAGGAGTTCGGCAGCTTTGACGCCTATCTCTGGGGCATGGCCGGCGGCGCCACGATCCTCTACAACAAGCACGCCGACGGTTGGATTCCGGTGAGCAACGGCCTCTCCGCGCGCGTTGCCGCCGACCTGCGTCGACGCGGCTTCAAGTACCTGGGCCCCACGACGGTCTACTCGCACCTGCAGGCCTGCGGCATCATCAACGATCACGCGCGCAGCTGCCCGCGCTATGCGGCGGTCAACGCGCTGGGCCCTACGGTCGAGAAGAGCCGCTACCTCGAGAAGGACGTCCGGCACTTTGAGTGATCCAAAAGGGGACAGTCCCCTTTTGGATCAGAACGAGAAGCCTGCGGAGGTCAAATACTGAACTCGATGCGTTCACAATTCTGATTGGCTTGGAGATTCTTGACGCAGCGCGTCAAAAAGTGCACGCAGTGAGTGCACAATTCGAGACGCTCTGCGTCTCGAATTAACGGGGCGCTACAGGTCGACAACGCGCACGGTGCAGCCGTGCTCGCGCAGCAGCGCAATCAGGTCCGTGGTGGCGAGAAGGACGGTCGCGGTGTTGTTGCAGGGGTGGACGGTCACGTGCCCGGCGTCGACGAGCTCCCGGTCGATCACAACCTCCACGCGATGCTCGACGTCGTTCAGCGCACCGAGCGGCGTGACGGAGCCCGGCGCGAGGCCGAGCATCGAGCGCAGGTCCTTCTCGCTTGCAAACGAGAGACGGCGCGACCCCAGCCGCTCCTGAACCTCTCGCAGCGAGACGTCCTTCTCGTCCGGCAGGCAGACGAGGTAGTAGGCGCTGTGCTTGTCGTCCCGCAGGAAGAGGTTCTTGGCGCCGAGCTCGGGGTGGGGGATGCCCGCGGCGTGCGCCTGCTCAACAGTGAAGACCGCCTCGTGCTCGTAGAGCTCGTAGGCTATCCCCGCCTGGTCAAGCAGCGCTATTGTCTCTGCCTTTCCAAACATGTTGATCTCCCGCGAGATGATGAAAAGGGACTGTCCCTTTTCATCATCGCTCGAGCTTGCGGACGACGGCGATGGCGGGGTCCACCGCGGCGGCGAAGGCGTCGAAGTCGTCGTAGGTGCCGACGATGCTGCCGTAGTGGGTGGGCACAACGGCGCGCGGGCGTAGCGCGTTCACGAAGGCCGCCGCCTGGCGCGGGTCGCAGGTGTAGGTGCCGCCGATGGGCACGAGCGCAACGTCGCAGCTCACGGCCTCGTTGTCGGCGTTCTGGTCCGTGTCGCCGGAGACGTAGTAGCGCGTGGGCTCGCCGTCGAGCGTGACCACGTACCCGAGCCAGCCGTTGGCCTGCGGATGCATGGCCAGCCGCTCAGGCTCCACGTTGTAGGCGGGCACGGCCTCCACGGTCAGCCCGGGGAGCTCCAGCTTCTCGCCCGCGGTCATGAGCTTCACCTCCGCCGCGCCCAGCCCCGCGACGTCTCCCGCCATGCTCGCCGGCGCCACGACCGCGGTCTTCTCGCCCGCCACGCGCGCATAGTCCTCGGACGAGAGGTGATCGTAGTGGGCGTGGGTGATCAGCACGTAGTCCGCGTCGTGCGCCGCCTCGGCGTCGGTGAGCGAGAAGGGATCGAGGTAGGCCACGGTTCCGTGCGCCCCCTCGATGCGGATGGCGCTCTGGGTGTACACGCGGACGTTCTCCAGGCTCAGGCTCATGGCTGCCCCTCTTACGACGTGGCGGATGCGTCCATTCTACCCGGATGGGCCGACCCCGGTGTGGTGCCCTCACTCATGAGTGCGGGCGAGAAGTGCGGGCGGTTTTGACGCCTGTGCACCTCAAGTGCGGGTGCCCACTCGCGCGATGGCCGCAAGTGCCCCCAACAAGTGCGCGACGGCCCGCACTGGATGAGTGCGGGCCGTGAGTGCGGGCTGGTACCCGTGAAATGTCGAGAAGTGCGGGCTGGCCCGTCCTTCTCGTCCTACTTCTTGCCGAAGAGGCCGCCGATGGTGTCGGCGATGCCGCCGAGCGGGCTGTTCTCGAGCGCGTCGCCAAGGCCCTCGGTGATGTTGCCGAGGTCAAGACCGCCGAGGTCGAGACCGCCCTCGGCGACGTGGCTCTTGATGCCGTCGACGATCTCGGAGGGGTCGATGTCGCCGAGCTCGTGGCCGGTGAGCTCCTCGATGGTGCCCTTGGGGTCGGAGACGAGGCCCTGGAGCTTCTCGGGGGCGTCGGCGAGAGCCGCGGAGACCTGGGAGATGATGTCCTGAACGTCCATGTTCATTCCTTTCGAATCGTGCGCGGTGCGCGCGTTTGCCCCTCTAGGGTACCTGCTGCCGCGCCGTTTCAGGGGCCTGAAGACCGCGTGCGCCGTTGGTTGAGGGGCGGGCGGCGTCCTTGTCCTCTGGAGGGGACAAGAACGGGCGCCGTCCTACGCGACGATCCTGGCGCGCACGGCGTCGAGGAGCTCCGCGCAGCGCAGCGTTGCCGCGAGCGGCATGACGGGCGACTCCATGCGCCCGTCGAGCAGCAGGTCCGTGAAGTGCGCGATCTGGTCGTAGAAGTCGTCCACGGTGTAGGGGACGTCCAGCTCAACGGGCTCGGCCCCGTCGGCGAGAAGGACGGCGCGCTGCGGGCGGTGCATGTCCTCGACTACGATCTTCCCGGCGGTGCCCACGAGCGTCGTGGTACGCGGGCAGGCGGTGTCCGCGGCGGTGACCAGGCGCGCGGTCTTCTCGCCCGTCGCGCCCAGCGCGAGCTCGGCGTCCACGAAGCAGTCGACGCCGTGGTCCCAGCGTGCCTGCGCGGACATGACCTCGTACGGGCCGGGCAGGTAGTCGTCGATCCACGACGCGCAGTAGATGCCGGAGTCCAGCAGGATGCCGCCGGCCGCGGGGTCGGACAGGTAGTCGCCGCCGCGGGCGATGCGGTCGCCCATGTCGTTCTCCAGCAGCGCCTCCACGCGCTGGAGCTCTCCGATGGCGCCTTCGGCCAACAGCCCGCGGACGCGCCGGTAGAGCGGGGTGAAGCGCGTCTTCATGGCCTCCATGAGAAGGATGCCCGCCGTGCGCGCCGCGTCGACGAGCGTCCGCGTCTCAGCCGCGCTCGCGCACGCGGGCTTCTCACAGAGGACCGCCTTGCCGGCGCGCAGCGCGGCGACGGCCCAGGTGAGGTGCATCCCGTGGGGGAGCGCCAGGTAGACGGCATCGACGTCGGGCCGGGCGAGAAGGACGGCGTGGGCCGCGCCCGCCACGTTCCCAAGCGCCTCGTCCGAGAGCGCGTCCTTCTCCGGCACGCCGTGCTCTGCGGCAAAGGCCGCGGCACGCCCGGCGGAGCGGCAGCTGATGGCCACAAGCTCGGAGTGCGGCTCGTGCGCGAGGCTTCGTGCGAAGCGGTGGGCTATGCGCCCCGCGCCGACGATGCCCCAGCGGACGTTCTTCTCGGCCATGCGCGCCCCTTTCCGCGGCGTGACGTTTTCCCAGGTGCCGGAATCGCGTCATATGCGTGTGAGGGACACGCATATGACCGGTTTTTGGTTCCGATTTTACGCATATGGCGGAAATTCGGCACCGTAACGCGCATATGGCGGAAATCCGGCACCTGGTAAGATGCCCCGGCGCTACAGCAGCGCGCGCTCCACGGCAAGCGCGAGCGGGTACGGAAGCATCTTGGTCGCCACGTAGAGCGCCCGCATGTCAGCCGACGGGATGCAGAGCGCGCGTCCTTCTCGCGCCGCCCTGAGCCCGCGCTCCGCCACGCGCTTCACGTCCTCGAAGCCCGTGAGCCGCGCCATCCGCGCGGCGACGTCGCCCGCGCCCGGGTGGTCGAGAAAGCCCGTGCGCATGAACTTGGGGCAGAGCGCGGTCACGTGGATGTCCACGCCCCCGAGCTCGGCGTCGAGCGCGCGCGAGAGGTCGAGCACGAAGCGCTTGGACGCGGAGTAGGTTGCGAGCCCCGGCTGCGGCATGAAGGCGGCCACGCTCGCCACGTTGAGGACGCGCGACCCGGCCGCCGTGTACGGCAGCGCGCGGTACGTGAGCTCCACGGGCGCCAGCATGAGCAGGCGCACCATGTCCGCGTTGTCGCGCGCGGGCATGTCCGCGAAGTCGCCGAAGGTCCCGAAGCCGGCGTTGTTGACGAGAAGGACCACGCGGGCACCGGGCGTCTCGGCGAGCGCGGCCTCCAGGACGTCGAACGACGCCGGGTCCGTGAGGTCGAGCGCGAACGGTCGGACGCGTGGGCTCGTGCGCTCGGCACGCCGCGAGACGGCCCAGATCTGGTCGAGCGGCCCGAAGGCTCCCTCCGCGAGCTGGCGGACGATCTCCGCGCCGAGCCCGGACGACGCGCCGGTGACGATGGCGATGCTGGTCATGGAAGCCTCCTTGTGACAATTGTTCCACTTAAGGATGACCTTAGTACTTTCTCTCTCGCATCGGCGGACGGGGCTGGTAGGGTATGCCAGTTCATTTGCTTTTCTGAACCCTTGTGAAAGGAACGCCGTGAAGAACTCCGAGATCTACCGCCGCACGCTGAAGTTCTCCGTCATGCGCCTCGTGCGGACCATCCTGTGCGTCATCATGCTGGTCGCCCTGCCGCTGGTCACCTTCGTCGGCACCGGCCTGGCGGGCCTCGACGAGGTCGTGCAGCTCGGCGCCACGGGCGTCGCGTTCATCGTCGCCCTCATCGTCTTCTACCTGATCGCCCACTACGGCGGCTATCTGCTCACGGCCGGCCAGGTTGCCATGATCACCGAGGGCGTCGCCAACGGCGAGCTCCCCGACGACGTCTACGCGGCGGGCAAGCAGGCCGTGAGGAGCCGCTTTGTCACGGCCAGCGTGTACTACGGCCTGTGGAACGTCACCAAGGCGATTACCAACGAGATCTCCTCCGGTATGAACGCCCTGGCGCGCGGCATCGACGGCGACAACACCACCGGTCCCGCCTCGATCATCGCAAGCATCGTCTCGACGGTCGTGAGCGTGGTGCTCGAGTACCTCAACTACTGCAGCCTGGGCTGGGTCTTCCTCCACAAGGAGCAGTCCGCGTTCAAGAGCACCTGCGACGGCGCCGTGATCTACTTCCAGAACTGGAAGACGCTCATGAAGAACTCCGCCAAGGTCATCGCCATCACCATCGTGTCGCTCGCCCTCATCGGCGGCGCGTTCTTTGGCGTGGCCTACCTCCTGCTGGGCTCCATCGAGCCGCTGACGGCCGTGCTCGCCGACATCGACGCCGCCGCCACGCTCGAGGATGGCAGCGCCGTGCCCGCGGGCACGTCGCTGATCGTGCTGTGCGCCGTCATCGCGCTGATTCTTTGGGGCGGCCTCCACGGCGCCTTCGTGAAGCCCTACATCCTCGTCTCCGTCATGCGCCGCTACATCGAGGCCGGCCGCGCGGACACGCCGCAGGTCGACGTCTACGAGAAGCTCTCCGGCATGTCCAAGGGCTTCAAGAAGGCCCTCGGCCGCGCGGAGCAGGAGGGCGCCGCCTCGGCCGCGTAGGCGAAAGGCGCCGGCAAGAAGAGCCGGGCGAGAAGAACGTGGGTTTGAGAGACGGTGGCCGCTAGTAGCCGGTCACCGTCTTTTCTGAGTTGAGCAGCCGCTTCATGAACGAGAACTCGCTCTGCGCAAACTGGTTGAGATGCGCGACCTCGGGACGCTGCGGCTCGTCGAGCATCACGAGGCACACGGGGACCGCGGGCGCCTCCGCGGGGTCGATGCCGTGCATCGTGGCAAAGGGGACGATGCTGAGCGCCCTCAGGTTGACGCCCATGATGTAGCCGTTGCGGTTCTCGAGGAAGTCGACCACCTCCTCGTTGGTCTTGATGCTCTCGAGGGGCGAGGCGAGGCCGCGTTTGATGCAGGCGGTGAGAATCGTCTCGTTGAAGTCGTCGATTTCCTCCGACCAGAGGACGGGGTAGGGCTCGAGGTCGGCGAAGGTCAGGGGGACCTTGCCGCGCAGCGGATGATGCCTTCCCAGGAACACGCCGGGCATGACGGTGCCGATTTGAACGCAGCTACAGCCCGGAGCGTCCAGCCTGCCGATCGTGAACAGGGCGTCGAGGGTGCCGGCGCGCAGGCGCGTCAGCGCGCTCTCGCCGACGCAGACGGAGAGCTGCGTCTCCACCCCGAGCGAGTGCGTCATGAGGCGTGCGATGATGCCGCAGATGAACTCGTGCTTTGAGAACGGCGGGGTGACGAGCGCGAGCCTGAGGTCGTCTCGCGGCGCCGCCTCCCGCCACGACGCCGCGGCGCGCTCGACGGAGTCAAAGCTCTCGACCGTCTTGAGCGCGGGCTCGAGGAGCGTCCTTCCCAAGGGGGTGAGGCGCATCCCGCGGCCCGAGCGGACGAACAGCTGCCCGCCGACCTCCTCCTCGAGCTCGTGAATCGACTTGGAGACGGCCTGAACGGAGACGCCCTCCTCGCGCGCGGCGACGGAGAAGTTCCCCGAGCGCGCCGCGCGGCAGAAAAAGATGAGCTGTCTGATGTTCATGTCCCCTCCGCTGGAAGCCTGCGACACCTCTAGTCTAGCCAGGCCGGGGAAGCGTCGATGAGCGACAAGAACGCGCGCCTCATTATCAACTGGAGCTTGATTTTAAAAAACGGGCAGCAAATGAGATGCGAGAGTCCTTCCGTTTTCAGGTATTGTTTCAATCTGTATGCCTATCTTTCAGCGAAGTTTCAAGGAGCTCGCATGACACCAGAGACGCAGCCCCAGCCCTCCAACGATGCCGGGAAGGGCGCGCCGACGCACCTCGCGACCGCCCCGTCCGCCAAGATTCCGCTGGTGATGCGGCTCTACGGCGTGCTCTGCACGGTTCTCGGCGTGTTCACCGTGTTCGCGGTCACCGTGTTCGCGGCGATGATGACGTGGGCGCTCCAGACGGACCCGTCGATGATCATCGTGGGCACCGACCCCACGCTGCCCGTGGTCCTTCTCGTCATCGGCTATCTGGTCACCATCGGCAACGCCGTGGCGCTTCTCGTCTTTGGCCACTCGCTGCGCAAGAGCCAGCGGCGCAACGCCGTCCGGTGGTCGCACGTGCTCATCGGGACGTCCGTGGTCCAGATCCTGCTGAAGATCATGCTGCAGGGAATCGACACCACGCTCATCTCCGACGTGATCCAGCTGCTCATCCTCGTGGCGATCTCCGTCACGGTGGACCCGTCGCTGCGCAAGGAGCGCGCGCTCAAGAAGCACGTGCAGGACATGGTGGACCGCGAGGCGGCCGAGGAGGGCATGCTCGGGCGCGACCTCGAGGGCAAGGGCTATATCGAGCTCAACTTCTTCAACCTGTTCTGGGTCTTTGTGATCTGCTGCTTCCTGGGGCTGATCATCGAGACCGTCTATCACTTCGCCGTGGTGGTCCCCGGCGAGATCCAGGACCGCGCGGGCCTGCTCTTTGGCCCCTTCTCGCCGATCTATGGCTTTGGCGCCGTCCTCATGACCGTGGCGCTCAACCGCTTCTACAAGGCCAACCCGGTGATCATCTTCGTGGTCTCCGCCGTGATCGGCGGCCTCTTCGAGGCGGCGACGGCGTGGTTCATGGAGATGGGCTTTGGCGCCGTGGCCTGGGACTACTCGGGCTCCACGATCTTCGGGCTCTTCCCGGACCCCGTCGCCGTGCTCTTTGGCGGGCGCACGTCCACGCTCTTCATGTGCATGTGGGGCGCGCTTGGCTTCGTGTGGATCAAGCTCTGCCTGCCGTGGATGCTCAAGCTCATCAACCTCATCCCGTGGAAGATCCGCTACTCCTTCACCACGATCTGCGCCGTCCTCATGCTCGTGAACGGCGTCATGACGCTCGAGGCGCTGGACTGCTGGTTCGAGCGCCTCTCCGGCATCCCGCAGACCACGCCGGTCGAGCAGTTCTACGCCGAGCACTACGACAACGACTACATGGCGCACCGCTTCGAGTCCATGACCATCACGCCGGACGACTCCGCGCGTGTGGACGGCGCCGCCCGCGCCGCCAACGTCGTGGCCGGCGAGGAGGCTCTCGAGCAGGCCGCCGACGCCACGTTCGAGGATGATGCCGCGTGACGGACGAGGCTGGGAAGGAGCGTCCCCGCTGGGGGCTGCGCGTTCTTGTCGCCCTGCTGGCGATCGTGGTGGTGGCGGGCGTGGCGCTGGCCGTGGCGGTGCACCATCGCCAGGAGCAGGAGCGCCTGGGCCTGGGGGCCGTCTCTGCCCCGAGCGCGCCGAAGGAGCTCGAGGGCTCCACGGGCCGCACGGGCTCCTTCACCGCGCAGATCGACTTCACGAGCATGGCAACGGGCGCCGAGACCATCTCGACCAAGGTTGCCTGGGACGACAATTGGTTCTTTGCCGACCCCACCGAGTACAACCACGAGCTCGCCACCACCTGCTCGGTGCTCTCTGCCGTGGCCAACTCCGAGTCCGGCTACTACCAGAAGGGCTCCGACTCGCCCGCCTACATGGAGGAGGCCCTGGCCGAGCTGGGCTTCGAGGACATCTCCACGGCGTCCTACCAGTATCGCAGCGAGATCTTCGACGAGGTGGTGGACTTTCTCGCCGGCACGGACGACGTGGTGGCCTACTCCGTGGCGACCAAGCGCGTGACGGCGGACGACGGGCGCGAGAAGACCCTCTACCTGGTGTCCGTGCGCGGCAGCTACGGCTCGGAGTGGCTGAGCGACCTCAACATGGGCGACGCGGCGGACTACGAGATGGACGCGATCGACCACGAGGGCTTCATGCGAGCCGCCAACGAGATCGTGGACGACCTCGCGGAGCGCATCACGCGCGAGTCGGGCGACGACGGCACCGACGACGTGGCCCTGCTCTTCTGTGGCCACTCGCGCGGCGCGGCGACGGCAAACCTCGCCGCCTCCTACGCCGACGACATGACGCTGGGCCTGCGCGTGCTGGCGCCGCTGGAGAGCATCTACTGCTACACCTTTGCCACGCCCGAGCTCACCACCGTGGACAACACGGGCGACGCGCTCTACGACAACATATTCAACATCCTGAACCCGAGCGACATGGTGCCGCGGCTGCCGCTTGCCTCGTGGGGCTACACGCGCTACGGGCACGACCTGTGGCTCCCCGGCTACGGCGACGAGGGCTTTGACGAGAAGTACGAGGCGGCGTGCGAGGTCTTCGAGGCCAACACGGGCGTGGAGTGCCCGTACGCGCCCGAGGACCGCGAGCACGTGGACAAGCTCGTCGAGGACCTCGCGCGCGAGATTCCCACGGCAGACGACCTCGCGAGCGCGGGCGGCGTGGTGTCGCTCGTGCATGACCTTCTCGCCGACGTGAACCCGATGCAGGTGCTCTACGGCCACTACCCGAGCGTCTACATCGCCTGGATGCAGTCGCTCCAGAGTCTCTGAGGCGCCCGCGCGGCGTTTGCCCAGGTGCCTAAATCCGGCCATCTGCGTACGGGAGACACGCATATGGCAGGTTTTTGGCGCGAATACACGCATATGTCGGAAATCCGGCACCAATTCACGCATATGCCGGAAATCCGGCACCTGGGAGGATGCTGCGCCTGCCTGCTGCGGCGCCCGCGCGGTATAGTGATGGTGACAACCGTCGGCGGACGAAGGGACGGCAGACATGGCGCAGCGGGACGTTCGCAAGGAGCTCGCACGCGTGCTGCGGGAGTGGGACGACACCGTGGAGCGCCGCCTCAAGGCGTTTCTCGCCGACCCCGACGACGTCGAGACCATCCATCGCTTCCGAATCTCCATCCGCACGCTGCGGAGCCTGCTGGTCTTTGTCTCGCCGTTCCTGAAGCGCCGGCGTCACCGCCTGCTTCAGGACGAGCTGCGCTCCGTGGTGGTGGAGACCTCGCGACTGCGCGAGTACGACGTGCTGCTGCGCCAGGTCCGCGCGCTCGACGTGCCCAGCGGCGAGCTGGCCGATAAGATCTCCGAGCTGCGCGAGCTCGAGCGCAACCACGTGATCGATGTCATGCGCGGGAGGCACACGCGCCAGGCGCTGCGCCGCGTGCGCAAGGGCCTGGGCAAGCTGCCTTGGAAGGACCGCGCGCGCGAGGACGGCGTGACGCTCGACGACGTGCGGGCGAGCTTCGACGAGCTCGTGCGCGTGGTGGACGAGGGGTACGCGACCGTCGACCGCGCGGATGCCGACGCGGTGCACACCCTGCGCAAGCGCGCCAAGCGCGTCCGCTACGTGGGCGAGAGCTTCGCGGACCTGCTGGGCCCGGGCGCCGCCGCCGAGGGCGCGCGCATGAAGGACGTCCAGGACGAGCTCGGCGACATCTGCGACGCCCGCGTCAACGTCACGATGGCGGGCGAGTTCCCGACCGCGGGGCTCTCGGCGGAGGCGCGCCGGGCCCTCGAGGTTCTTCTCGCCCAGAACCAGGCGCTCGTGGACGAGTTCTGCCACGTCTGAGGGGCGCGCCTTGCTCTGGCGTCCCGCAAACCTCACAGGTAGTCTCACTCAAAAAAATTACATCGCCTTAAATCTTTAATAATTAATCTAAGATTGGTGGTACGGACCACTACCTGTGAGGTTTGCCGAAGTCATCGCGAAGGGTCGGTCGCGAGTGCGCCACCGGCAGGCCGGCGTTGCGGGCGGCGTCGAGGAGCTCGACGTTGCGCGCATTCATCGTGCCGAAGCCGCCCACGCAGCAGATGACCCGCCTGCAGCCGAGAAGGACCTCCCGCGCCTCCGCGACGGCGCGCTCGCCCACGGGCTCGAAGTCGCGCTCGTAGACCGCGCGCGTGGCAAGGCTGCGCGCGAGCAGCCCGTCGGCGTCGTGCTCATGCAGCACGCCGGTCGCAAACGGCACGCCGTCGCGCGCGAGCTGCCGGAAGCACGCCGCGCCCGTCCCTCCGCCGGCGATCACGAAGACCTCCGGCTCGCCCTCCGGCCGCGCGAGCTCGACGCTGCCGAACGCGGGGTCGTACGCCCCGGGCTCAAGGCCATAGAGCTCGGCCATGCGCTCGGCGGTGAAGACCTCCTCCGGCGTTCCCTGGAAGATGGCGTTCCCGTCGCGGACGCAGATCACGTGGTCGGCCGCCTTCTGCGCGAGGTCGATCTCGTGCAGCGACGCCACGACGGCGATGCCGCGCTCGCGGGCCTCACGCCGCAGGAGCTGCAGCATCTCCAGCTGCGAACGCACGTCCAGGTACGAGGTGGGCTCGTCGAGCAGCAGCACGCGCGGCTCCTGGCTAAGCGCGCGGGCAAGGAGCACGCGCTGGCGCTGGCCGTCGCTGATGTGGGAGAAGTCGCGCTCGGCGAGCTCGGCCACGCCCGTGGCCTCCAGCGCGGCACGGACGGCCTCGTGGTCCTTCTCGCCCAGCACCCCGAGCCTCCCCGTGAACGGGTAGCGGCCCGTCTCCACGACGTCGCGGCAGGTGAGGAGCTCCGTGCTCGGCCTGCCGGTGAGCATGACCGCCATCTCCTGCGCGCGTTCGGTCGCCGGCACCTCGTCGAGCGGGCGGCCGAAGAGCTCAACGACGCCGCCGAGCGCGCGTAGCTGGCCCGCCACGGTGCGCAGTATCGTGGTCTTGCCGGAGCCGTTGGGGCCGATGAGCGCCACGACCTTACCCGGCCGCACCACCAGGCAGACGTCGCGCACGAGAGCCCGCTGCCCGTGCCCCACCGCCAGCTCCCGCAGCTCCAGCGCGTTTCTGTTAATTGGGGACTGTCCCCAATTAACAGAGTGTCCAGTCAAGGCGGTCATCGGGACCTCCCGCGGAGCATGAGGGCGATGACGGTCGGCGCGCCAAAGACGGCTGTGACGGCGCTCACGGAGAGCTCGACCGGCGAGAAGAGCGTGCGCGCCACGAGGTCGCACCCGCAGCAGAAGGCCGCGCCCGTGAGCAGGCACGCCGGCGTCACGTAGAGCGGACGCGACGACCTCACGCCCCGCTTGGCCAGGTGCGGCGCGGCGATGCCCACGAACGAGACCGGTCCGGCAAAGGCCGCGACGCACGCCGAGAGCAGGCTCGACACCGTGACGATGAGCAGGCGCAGGCCGCTCACGTTGACGCCCACGCTCTGCGCGTAGGGCTCACCGAGCTGGTAGGCGCCGAGCGGCTTGGAGAGCGCAAAGACGGCGGCGTCCATGGCGAGCACGCACACGGCAATGAAGGCGACGTCAGGCCACGTGGCTCCCGAGAAGCTGCCGCGCGACCAGTTGTCCAGGTTCACGATGGACTGGTCGTCGGCAAATGCCACGAGGAAGTTGGTCGCGGCGGAGCAGATGTAGCCCACCATCACGCCTGCGACGATGAGGGTGCTCTGCGTGCGCACGCGCCGCGAGATGAGCAGCACGAAGCCCATGGTGAGAAGCGAGCCCGCAAACGCCGCGCCCACCGACGCCGCCGGGCTCATGATATGCCCCGTGCCCAGCACCACGATCATCACCACGGCCACCACGAGCTTGGCGCCCGATGAGACGCCCAGCACAAAGGGGTCGGCGATGGGGTTGGCAAAGAAGGTCTGCAGCAGGAAGCCCGAGAGCGAGAGGGCCCCGCCCAGCAGCACCGCCTCGATGGCTCGGGGCAGGCGAATCTGCCAGATGACCTGAGCTGCGGTGGAGCCGTCGCCGGGGCCTGCCGCGAGTATGCGCAGCACCTCGGCGGGCGTGGTCTCCACGCTGCCCAGGCAGAGGCTGGCGACGAAGAGCGCCACCAGGCCCAGAAGGACGACGAGGTCGAAGGCAAGCGCTCGCGACGCCCCGTCCTTCTCGCCCGCCCGCTTCGTCCCGTGCACCGCGCCGCCCACGCTAGGCCAGCTTCCAGACGAAGGTGGTGGGCTCCCCGGAGCCGGAGATGGCCGCGCGCAGGTCGAAGATGATGTCCGCCATGCTGGTCATCTGCTGGTACATGGTGGAGTCACAGGTCCAGACGTTGCCCTCGCGCACGGCGCGGAAGTCCGCGAGCAGCGCGTTTTTCTGTACCAGCTCCGCGACGGACGCGACGCCCTCGTCGACCGTGGCGTTGTAGATGATGACGTCGGCGTCGCGCGCGTCGGCGTAGAAGCGCTCCATCTCCACGGTGACGGTGGTGGGGGAGGAGTCCGCGGCGCCTTCGGCGTCAAAGCTCACGTAGGTGCCGCCCGCAGCCTCGATCATCTGGCAGAGGTAGTCACCCGCGCGGCGCGTCACCGCGGCGCCGTCCTCGTTGACGTAGAAGAACGCGACGGTCCTGTCGAGCGGCCCCTCTTGCGATGCCGCCTCCACGCCGGCCGCGACCTCGTCGAAGACCGCCGCGGCCTCGTCCTCGCGGCCAAAGAGCGCTCCCATGAGGCGGATCCACTCCAGCCGGCCCAGCATGTCCTCCTCGCGGCTGGACTGCTCCATGAGCACGGTCACGCCGAGCTCCTCGAGCTTGGCGCGGACCTCGGGCACGTGGTCGATGTTGGTGTTCTCGATTGCGAGCGGGCAGCCTGCGGAGGCGATGAGCTCGTAGTCCGGCGCACGGTAGATGCCGCCGTAGGCGACCCTGCCGTCCTCCAGACGCGCGGCGAACTCCTCGACAGGGGAGTCCTCGGCGCGCACGGACGAGACGCCCACCGCGTCGAGCGCCCCGATGGCGTCGACGAGGCAGATCATGCCGGTCGAGACCAAGTAGACGCTCTCGAGCGGCTGGCGCACCACGGCGACGTCGTCGGGCAGGCCATTTGGCGCGTCGGCACCCTCGGGCACGATGAGGAAGCGGTCCCCGCTTGCGAGGCATGCGAGCCGGCAGCCTCCCTCGTAGGCGTCCAGCGTGAACTGCGTGGCGTGCGCGAGCGGCACGGGCATGGCCTCGCCGAGCGCGGAGAGGCCCTGCGAGCCGGCGTCCTTCTCGCCCGTTGCCTCGTCCCCGCCGGAGCAGCCGGCCAGGGTCAGGGGCGCGAGAAGGCCGAGCCCGACGACGGACCGGCGAGAGACAGACGTGCTCACGGGGACTCCAATTCAACGAGATGCTGCTCACATGATACGCCCGCCGGCCGTCACGCCGCGAGGCCGTATCATTGACGGCGTTGATCTCCGTTGAAAGGGGCGCGATGAACGCCATCTCAAAGCTGCTGCTGGGCGGTGAGCTCGACCGCAAGGTCCTTCTCGGCGCCGAGCGCTCGACGCTCATGCTCGTGGACGACCCGCTGCGCCAGTACTCGAGCTTCTTCATGCGGCTGCTCGCGGCCACGGTCGTTGCCACCGCCGGCATCGCCAGCGACTCCGCCACGACGATCATCGGCGCCATGCTCATCGCGCCGCTGATGTCGCCCATGCTGGGGACGGCGCTCGCCACCGCCATGGGCCGGCCGCGCCAGGCACTGCGGACGCTCGCGCTCGTGGTGCTTGGCATGGCGCTCGTGGTCGCGGCGTCCGCCTGCGTGACGGCGCTCATCCCCGTGGCCGCGGACATGGAGACCAACTCGCAGGTGCTCTGCCGCGTCTCGCCGCGCCTGGTCGACCTGATCATCGCGCTGGCGGCGGGCTTCATGGCGGCGCTGGCCTCGATGCGCGCCGACATCCCCGACGCGGTGCCGGGAGTGGCCATCTCAGCCTCGATCGTGCCTCCGCTGTGCGTGGTGGGCGCGGGCATCTACGAGGGCGTGCCGGGGGCCGCGGTGGGCGCGTTCACGCTCTTCTTCACCAACTTCCTGGCCATCCAGGTCATGGGCGGACTTGTCTACCTGCTCATGGGTCTCGGCGCGCGGCGCCTCTCCGAGGTGGGCGCCCAGGCGCGCCAGATCTGGTACGCGCTTGTGGCGCTGGCGATGGCCGTGGTGGTGGGCCTGCTCTTCTCCACGAGCATGGACGTGCTCAGCGTGACGCAGCGCGAGCGGCAGGTCCAGGACGTCACCGCGGCGTGGCTTGACGGCTCCGACTACCGCGTGGAGGGGCTCGAGGTCGACGGCGAGGACGTCTACGTGCGCATCGTCGGCCATGGCGACGTTCCCGACGCGCAGGTCCTCGGCGACGCGCTGGACGAGAGGGACGTGGGCGTGCAGAGCGTCTCGGTCTCCGTCCTGGAGGAGCAGCGCGTCGTCACCGGCCAGTAGCGGGCGGTGGTCCCGGACGGCCCGCCGCGCGCCGCCCGGTACAATGGAGACGCAGCATCCGAGGGAGGTCAGCATGCGCGTCCAGAAGGTTGAGCTGCCGTTGACGGGTTACGGGTCCAAGGCTGCCACGCTCACTGCCTATGTTCAGGACAACGTCGAGGCGCAGGCTGCGCGTCGGCGCCCCGGGGTGTTGATTTGCCCCGGCGGTGGGTACGCCTTCTGCTCGGATCTGGAGGCCGAGCCCATCGCGCTCGCGCTCGTCGCGCGGGGGCTTCAGGCATTCGTGCTCGACTACACCGTGCTTGACGACGCGGAATCCATCCCGCTGCTTCCCGCTCCGCAGGTCGACCTCGCGCGGGCGCTCGCCCTGGTGCGGTCGCGCGTGGACGAGTGGCGCGTGGATGGGGAGGACTTCGGCGTGCTCGGCTGCTCCGCGGGGGCGCACCTCTGCGCGTCCTACGCCGGCGTCATGCGCGACGAGGCGTTTCTCGCCCGGGCGGGGGTCAGCGCCGATACCGCACGTCCGAACTGGCAGGTGCTCTGCTATCCCGTCATCGATCTCGACGCCGGCTGGCCGCCCGACCCCGCCTACGCCGCGCGGATCTGCGACGCCGGCTCGCCGCTGCGTCACGCCCAGGACTTGGTGGGGCCCGACACGCCGCAGACCTTCCTCTGGCACACCGCCACGGACGAGACGGTGCCCGTGCGCAACGCCTACCTCTATGCCGAGGCGCTCGCCGCACACGGCGTCGACCACGAGTGCCATGTGTTTCACGCGGGCCGCCACGGCCTCTCTCTTGCGACCGAGCAATCTGCGCGCTGGGACGACTGCGTGAATCCGCACGTTGCGCATTGGCTGGACCTCATGCTGGAGTGGCTGGGGGCAACGGACGCATGCTCCTACCTCGACAATGCACCGTCCGAAGGATAGTCTTTGCCTGCGGTGTCTGCAAAACCGACCTTCAGTCCATATTCCCGCGCCGCCGGATGCAAAATCGCCCTTCAGTCCATAAGTTTTTATGACTCTGACAAGTCTGACGGTACAGCGCTTGAAAGAAACCGCAGCTGGCGAAATTGGGCTCGCTGACACACCTATCAGAACGACCATTTTTCTATGGATTGAAGAGCGATTTTGCAGACGGTGGCAAAGAAAAATGGATTGAAGAGCGATTTTGCATGAAAGCCGCCGCTACAGCTCTGGGACTGCTCCGATCAGGGGCTTGTGTATCCTTGCATGTGCAGGAGATGCGCGGAGAGGGAGGCAGATGTCGCGGAAGAATATCGGGCGCTTCGTCGCGGCGGCGTTTCTGGCGGCGTGCCTCTATGCGCTCTCGACTCCGTGCTCCAAGGTGCTTCTCGGGAGCGTCGCTCCCAACATGATGGCCGCCCTGCTCTACCTGGGGGCGGGCGTCGGGATGGCGGCGCTCACGGCCGTGCGGGCGGCGGCGCGGCGCATGCCGGCCGCGGAGGAGCCGCTCGAGCGCGCGGACGCCCCCTACGTCGTGGCGATGGTCCTTCTCGACATTGCAGCGCCGATTCTGCTCATGGCGGGCCTCGCGCACGCGGCGCCCGAGAACGTGGCCCTGCTCAACAACTTCGAGATCGTGGCGACGGCGGTCATCGCCTTCGCGGCCTTCCGCGAGCGCGTGGCGCCCCGCACTTGGGCGGGCATCGCCGTGATCACCGCGTCGTGCGCGCTGCTCAGCCTCGAGAGCGCCGGTGCGCTGAGCTTCTCCGCGGGATCGCTGCTGGTGCTCGGAGCATGTCTGTGCTGGGGTGTCGAGAACAACTGCACGAGTCGCCTGTCGCAGAAGGACCCCGCCCAGGTGGTCGTCGTGAAGGGACTGGGCTCCGGGACGGGCGCGCTGGCCGTGGCCCTTCTCGCTGGTGACGCGCTTCCCGCGCTTCCGGACGTCGCCGCCGCCCTTGTGCTGGGCTTTGTTGCCTACGGGCTCTCGATCTTCTTCTACGTGTACGCCCAGCGCGGCCTGGGCGCGGCGCGGACGAGCGCCTACTACGCGGTGAACCCGTTCATCGGGGCGGCGCTGTCTCTGGTGCTGTTCCGGACGGTGCCGGGACCGGCGTTTCTCGTCGCGCTGGCGCTCATGGCGCTGGGTGCCTGGCTGGTGACGCCACAGCCGAAATAGCGGGCCGACTTCGGTCACGCCGGATGGCGAAAACGTCCACAACCGGCCCGCAATCTAGGGGCGAGAATAACGGGCCGGTCGCGGTCGTTCTGAAGGCTAAAAGTGACCACAGCCAGCCCGTAATCTGCCAGGCGAGAATAACGGGCCGGCTGTGGACGTTTTCGAGTCGCAGATCGTCCGCAACCAGCCCGATATTATCGGGCGAGAAGAACCTACAGTCGTGGCTCCGCCTGCGTCCTGAGGTCGCGCCCCACGCGCTCCAGGCGGGTGACGTCGGTCTCGGCCTGTCCCTCGTTCCAGCGCTGGCGCGTCTCGTGCAGCGGGTCGCCGGGGTCCGCCCAGAGCCGCTCTGCCACCGGTGCCCACGCTGCCGCGGCCGGCGTGGTCTTCTCGCGCAGCTGCTCGGGCGTCTCCTGCTCCACGAGGTCCGTGGAGCGCGCACCCGTCTCGGCCACCATGCGCGGCAGGTCGTCCGGGTTCTCCAGCATCGGGCAGGGGCGCAGGTGGTTGGTGTTGAACGGCTGGCCCTCGTAGTACTTCATGAACAGCGGCGAGCGCAGCGCGTCGAGCAGGCTGACGTCGTGGATGTTGGCGTTGGCGTAGTGGATGAACACGCACGGCTCCACGTCGCCCGCGGCGTTGATGTGCAGGTAGCGGCGCCCGCCGGCGATGCAGCCTCCCACGAACTCGCCGTCATTCTGGAAGTCCAGCGTGAAGAGCGGCTTGACCCCGCGCATCTCGCGCACGAAGCGGTACATTCTCTCGCGTTGCTCGGGCGTGGGCATGAGGTCGGCGCTCGCCGCGCGCCCCACCGGCATGAAGTGGAAGTACCAGCAGAAGAGCGCGCCCTTCTCGATCATCCAGTCCATGTTCTCCTCGGTGGCCACGGCGTCCGCGTTGGCGCGCGTCCAGCAGCAGGAGATGCCGAAGGGCAGGTCGTGCGCGCGCAGCAGGTCCATCGCGCGCTCGATCTTGGCGTAGGTGCCGTCGCCTCGGCGGGCGTCGGTGGTGTGCTCGTTGCCCTCCGCGGAGATGGCGGGCACGAAGTTGGCCACGCGAATCATGTCCTGGCAGAAGGCCTCGTCGATGAGCGTCGCGTTGGTGAAGCAGAGGAAGACGCAGTCGGGATAGCGCTCGCAGATGCGGATAAGATCCGCCTTGCGCACGAGCGGCTCGCCGCCGGTGTAGATATAGACGTGGCAGCCGAGCTCACGACCCTGGTCGATGATCGAGCAGATGTCGTCGTAGGAGAGGTTGAGCGCGTGCCCGTACTCCGCCGCCCAGCAGCCGGTACAGCGCAGGTTGCAGGCGCTCGTGGGGTCCAGCAGGATGGCCCACGGGATGTTGCACGCGTACTTCTCGCGCGCCTTCTCCTGGATTGGCCATGCGAGGATGTTGGCGTCCACGATGAGAGTCTTGATCAGCCGGCGGCGCATCTCCGGGTTGAGCCGGAAGGCGCGCAGGATGAGCTGGTACCAGTTGCTGCGGTCGTCGATGGCGCTCCTGAACGCCGCGCGCTGGGTGGGGAAGACGCTCGCCGGGGTGTACCTGTCGATCGCGTCCATGATCTTGGGGATGCGGGCCTCGGGGTCCTCGTCCACGTAGTCGATGAGCTTGTAGAGCGCGGCGCGCTCCGCCGTCTGGGTCAGTGCCATCTCCGGTCCTCTCACATAAGTGGTTGGTTTTCTGCTTATACCCAGTTAGGTGATAACCCACATATGTGGAACAATAGGCGTGTCTCTTCCGTGAAGGTGACGTGACTTGAGGCATATTCCCCAAATTGCGACGCCGTGTGGAGCATGCAATTTACACAAAGATGAACTGAATATGGAGGTATAGTGAATCAGACGAACATGTGATAAATCCCTAGCGCGGCCCAATTGTTTCGAGTAGATTTCATAATCGGACAGCAAAGAAGCTCCCGGCCGGCGGCGGCCGGGAAATCGACCAATCAGGAGGTCAACATGGGCCGCAAGCTCGGCAACCTGCTCGCAAGCATCTTCTCTGGAGACCGCTCCCTCGAGGCCTCCCGCAAGCTCGAGGCCAGCAAGAGCTCCGCGCCCGCCTTCGTCGAGCTGGACGCGCGTCTCGGAGCCGGCAGGTTCCCCATCGCGTAGCGCAGCGGCACGGCCCATATCTCTCACAGCTGTGGAACAATAGACGCGTCCCGTCCGTCTGGGCGGGGCGCGTCTTGCTGCCGGCCAAAGGGGTGTTCATAGATGTTGGGCGAGAAGAACGACGAGCACGTTGACCGGCGCGTGAGGCGGAGCCGTCGCGCCATCGTCGCGGCGTTTGACCGTCTGATCACGGAGGTTCCGCTCGAGCAGGTCACCGTGAGCGCGATCGCGCGCGAGGCTGATGTGGACCGCAAGACGTTCTACCAGCACTTTGGCTCGATCGACGGGCTGCTCGACGCCATCGCCGACGGCGTGGTCACCGAGCTGCTCGACGAGGTCGAGCTCGCCACGCGGGAGCGCGTCGAGGCCGCTGCGGACGTGACGCCGCTTCGGGCCTTCTTCGCCGCGCTCGCCGAGCACCTGAGCCAAAACGAGACGCTGGGGCGCGGCTACTGCGAGCACGTGCCCTCCGAGCTGCTCTTCGAGCACATCTCGCGCCCGCTCGTGCGACAGTGCGTCGAGCGCGGCTTCGTCCGCGGGGACGTGCCGGACGAGGAGCTGGAGATGCTGCTCGCGTTTGGGCTCGGCGGGCTCTTCTCGCTATATCGCTGGTGGCTGCTCTCGGACCGCTCCGTGCCGCTCGCGGAGGTGACGCGCTACGCGTGCCAGCTGCTCGAGGGCGGGACTGCGTCGCTGCCAAGGTAGGGGAGCGGACCTACTTCACCGTGAGTACCGGCACGTCGACGGAGCGCAGCACGCCAAAGCTCACGCTGCCGAGCATGCCGCGCAGGGCGCCCAGGCCGCGCCGCCCCATGACCACGAGGTCGATGTCGCGGCTGCTCACGTAATCGACGATTCCCTCGAGCGCTGAGTTGGAGATGACGGCGTCGGCCACGATCTTGCACTTCGCGTCGTCGCGCGACTCGTCGACCACGTGCTGGATGTCGGAGACCGTGTTCTCCACCACCGAGTCCAGGATGCGCTCGTAGGTCACGGGGTCGCCGACCGCATAGGGCGTGTCGAGGCCGATGTCTCCCAGCAGCGTCGGGTTGGGAAGGGAGGCCGAGGGGATGACGGTCACCACGTGCACCTTTGCGGTCTCATAGGGGCCGGCGAGGCCAAGCGCGATGTGCAGCGCGCTCTTTGCGTGGTCGGACTCGTCATAGGGAACCAGGATGTTTTTAAAGTACATGGTTACCTCCTCGTGCCGGGTTTGGCGCTTATCGGCGTTTATACCCGCTGGCCGGCGCCGCTTTCGACGTGTCGGCAAGCGCGGCCGACTTGTCCGCGGGCGTATGATGAAAAGGGACTGTCCCTTTTCATCAGGAGGCGAGAAGAACGTGCATGTCACGGTGCTGATGGAGAACTGCACGCCGTCGAGCCGCCTTGTGGCCCGGCACGGCCTGTCGCTGTGGATCGAGCTCGCCGACGGGCGACGCGTCTTGTTTGACATGGGCCCGGACGACGCCTTTCTTGCCAATGCCCGCGCACTCGGCGTGGACGTGACCACGGCCGACTTGGCGGTGCTGTCCCACGGTCACTACGACCACGGCGGCGGCCTGCGCGCCTTTCTCGACGCGTGCTCGCAGGCTGGGCGCGAGGTGCCCGTCTACGTGCGCGAGCATGCCTTCGAACAGCACGTCTCCGGCACTCCGGAGCGTCATCACGCGATCGGACTGGATCCGGTGCTCGCCGCGGACCCGCGCGTAATAGTGGTGGGCGAGAAGCACGAGGTGGGCGCCGGGCTCACGCTCTTCTCGACCATGCGGCGCGACCACCCGGCGGCGCGCTCCAACCGGCGCCTGATGGAGCGACGCGACGCAGGGCTCGCGCCGGACCGCTTCCTGCACGAGCAGAGTCTTTTGATCGTCGAGGGCGAGCACCACTACCTGGTCTCCGGCTGCTCGCACGGGGGCATTCTCAACATCATGGACGCTGCGGAGGAGCTGGCGGGCGGCCCGATCGACGCCGTGGTCGGGGGCTTTCACCTGATGGACCCGAGCGGAGGCACGGTGGAGGACCCCGAGCTCACGCGCGCGCTCGCGGCCGAGCTCGCCGCGCGGCCCGCGCGCTACCTCACGTTCCACTGCACCGGGACCGACGCGTTTGCCCTGCTGCGCGACACGCTGCACGAGCGCGTGGGCTATCAGCACGTGGGAAGCCGCGCGGAGCTCTAGGCGCGCCGCCCTGCTCGGACGGGTATACTGCGCCTAGGAAACTCGTGATCGGAGGCACGCATGTCCGGGCTCATCGGCCTGATTCTCACCCTGCTCGTCGTGGCATTTGTCGTTTCGCTCGTGGTGTCGTTCCTGGTGAACATCGTTGCCGGGGCGCTCTCGCTGCTGCCGGCGATCTTTGTCATCGTGGTCATCTGGTTCTTCGTGCGCGGCGGGAAGATCCACATCGAGTTCCCCGGGCGCGACGACCACGACCGGCTCGACTAGGGAGGCGAGAAGGACATGGCGACGCCCGAGTTCATCCTTCGTCTGCGCGAGAAGATCGGCCACGACCTGCTGTGGCTCATCGGCGTGACGGCCTATGTCGAGGATTCCGAGGGGCGCGTCCTTCTCGGCCGACGTGCCGACACCGGCGAGTGGGCGCTCGTCTACGGCATCAACGAGCCGGGCGAGGAGCCTGCTGACACCGTGATTCGCGAGGTCGCCGAGGAGACGGGTGTCGACGTGGTGCCCGTCGCGCTGGCGAGCGTGAAGGCGGGGCGCCGCATGACGGTCTACGCCAACGGCGACCAGACGCAGTACCTGGACCTGAGCTTCGTCTGCCGGCTTGCCGAGGGCGGCAGCGCAGAGCCGCGCGTGGCCGACGACGAGAGCCTGGAGGTGGGCTGGTTTTCGCCGGACGCGCTGCCCGAGCCGCTCGCCGCGTCGACGGTCGAGCGCATGGCGCGCATCGCCGCGTGGCGCGAGGCGGGCGCCGGAGCCGCGCTCTTCTCGTTTGGCGGCTAGCCGGGCGGCCGACATCCTTTCCGCTGTCGAGGGCTTCTGAGGGTATGTACACCTGCCCCCGAGGGTATGTACACCCCGCACGGAAAGCCCTCCGCGTTCTCGCAGGTCAGAGGCCTGACGAAAATCAGCGGAGGGCTTGCGAGTGTACATACCCTCGTGGGCAGGTGTACATACCCTCAGAGGACGTCTGGCTGGGGCCGGGAGCGCTACCAGCGGATCGTGTACGGGTCGGCCGTGAACGAGCAGAACGTGGCCGTGACGTTCTCCAGCGCAAAGACCTCGCAGTTGCCGTCGTCGGCGGCGTACATGGGCTGCAGCTCGGGATACTCCGCGAGCACGGCCTCGCGCGCCTCCAGGCGGTCGTCGAGCACGGCGTCGGCCGTGATGCGCAGCCACGTGCCGTCGGTGCAGGTCGCGCAGATGGCCACGCGCGGGTGGGCGAGCATCTGCTCGGAGACCGGCTTCACGCGCCCGGTCTGGATGTAGAGCTTGCCCTCGAACTTGGCGATGGTTCCAAAGGGGCGGACCTGCGGGTTGCCCGCCTCGTCGACGGTTGCCAGGAAGTAGGTGGGGTTGGCCTTGAGGTAGGCGAGGACCTCGTCCATGGGTGCTCCTCTCGCGCGGGAACGGCTGTTGGCGCTACTTTACTCTGCCTCGGGGGCGGCAAGGCGCCGCTTGTAGTAGATCTTCACGCCGAGCAGGACGAGCGCGAGAAAAACCAGCGTGGCCGCCACGGTGACCATGGACTCAAAGCTCACGAGCGCCCCGGCGAGGACGGCGACCACGGCAAGGGCGGGCATCAGCTGAACGTAGGCGCGCGCGGTCTCGCGCTCCGTGTGGGCGCGCAGCTCGTCGTGCTCTCGTGCCTGGAAGCGGCGCAGCTCGGCGTCGTCTGAGAGGGCGCGCTGAAGGCTGTGGGCCTGGCGCGCGGTAATGGCTCCGGCGACGATGAAGATGCCCATCATGAATCCCGAGAGAAAGCCCGAGGCGCGCAGGTCCGCGTGCAGGGCGGGGAGCTGGTCGGACAGGGTGAGAGCGAGCAGGGCCGCCCACGCAACGAGGATGACGGCGAGCAAGATCCTCTCGCGACGCAGGCGACGGCGGACGGTGGCGCGCAGCGCTTCGGCAGTCTTCTTCATGGCAATCACAGCTCCTCGTCTATCTCGGAAAAGTCAAAGACGTCCTCGATCGCAAGGCCAAAGTGCCGGGCGATCTTGTAGGCGAGCGGCAGCGAGGCGGTGTACTTCTCGACCTCGATGGAGGTGATGGTCTGCCGCGTGGTGCCCACTGCCTCGGCGAGCTCGGCCTGGCTCATCTTGCGCTCACGGCGCAGCTCCTTGATGCGCGTTCGCATGGGCCTCCTCTCGTGCCGGCGATATGCAAAGCCAGCTTTGCATAATAAGCATAGTACGCTTTGCAAGATATGACAAGTAGACTTTGCAATCCCCTTTTCGAGGAGGAATCGTCGTCGCACGCTCGCGGAGAGGTGAGGTTTACCCTGCAAAATGAGGCTTCGATTCATTTTTCTCGCCCGGCGGACGCAAAACCGCCCTTCAATCCATGGATAATCTCGAGTTCTGCCGAGATAATTGTCCACCGATTAAACCTTAAGGCAAACTATGTAATAATAATAGAGTCAAAGGTTCGATGGACAACCATTTTTTCATGGATCGAAGGGCGGTTTTGCATCCAGCGGGAAGGCAATATGGACTGACGGCCAAAAATGCACGGCCTCGCGCGCTGCGCGGGGTATCACAACGGCTATCGCGCGTAGTGGTCGAGGCACATCCCGATGAAGTCGCGCATCTCGGCACGGAAGTTTGTCTCGGGGCGCTCAATCCGGAGCCGCTCGAGCGCCTCGGCGATGAGCGGGTTGCTCCAGCAGCCGCTGACCAGGCCGGTGGCGTGGTAGTAGATGGCGAGGAGCAGGGGCTCAACGCGCTCGGGCGCGATGTCGAGGATGAGGGGCAGGTGCTCGCGCATCTGCGCCACGTGGTCGTAGTAGGCGCGCTTGAAGACCATAAGGCGCTCGATGGTGACGTTGGTCTCCACGATCGTGGTGAGCAGGTCGCCCAGGCGGAAGTACTCCTGATGCGCGTTGGCGATGCCCGCCCAGACCTCGGCCACGGTGTCCGGAGCGAGGCCGCAGCCCTCGGGCAGGGCGGTGAGCAGCGCATTGAAGTACGAGTCCATCTCGTCGGCGGTCAGGAGCAGGAAGACCTCCTCCTTGGTGCTGACGTACTTGTACAGGTTGGCGCGCGACCAGCCGAGCTCGTCGGCGATCGTGGTGAGCGTGATCTCGTGGTAGGGGCGCTCGGCAAACTGCCTGCGGACGGCCCCCTTGATCTGATCGAGGCGCTGCCCCTTCTGCTCGGCGCTGCGCGCTCGGATGAACTCTGCCATGACTCCTCCAAACCGTGTACGAGGAAAGTATACCGCAGCTTATCGAGCATGTAGGAAAACTCGCGTCACTAAGCGATATGCGATGGAGCAGTTGGCACCGTGCAGGGGAGTGGCCGTGAGCTGCTCTCGCGGCAGTCCCTACCGGATGAAGTTCGTCGCCTGGCCGGCCTCCTGCGCAGGCAGCTCCACGCCCGCCGCGCGGCCCGCCTCCAGGCACTTGAGCATCCACGCCATGTTGCGGCCCAGCTGGCGCATGGTCCAGAGGCCCTCGGCATCCTGTTCGGTTTCCGTGGCCGCGTTGCCGTGAACGTTGTTCCAGTAGCGCGAGCTCACCACGGGCATCTGCGCGATGGTGAAGAACTTGTTGATGTCATCGAAGGCCGAGGTGGTGCCGCCGCGTCGGGCGCTCGCCACGGCCGCCGCCGGCTTGTACGCGAGCACGTTCTTCTCGCCCGCGCGGCCGTTGCTGTAGAAGAGACGGTCCATGAAGCCCAGCAGCGACGCCGCAGCGTGGGCGTAGTGCACCGGCGCGCCGAAGACGAAGCCGTCCGCCTCCGCCGCCTTGGGACGGAACTCGTTCACCACGTCGTCGAACGCGCAGCGGCCGAGCTTGGCGCAGCCGCTGCAGGCCACGCAGCCGCCCACGGGCCGCGCGCCGATCCAGAAGATCTCCGCCTCGACGCCCTCTGACTCGAGGGTGCGCGCCACTTCCTCGAGCGCGCGGTTGGTGCTCCCCGCCTTGTGCGGGCTGCCGTTCACGAGCATGACCTTCATGGGATTCCCCTCTTCCTATGGTGAGTGTGACGTTGTTAGCGATCTTCGTAGTGGCCTCGACAGGAGACGATGCGCACCACGTCTCCGTCGACTCTGTAAGTGAGTCGGTTCTTCCCGTCTATGCGAACGCTGCTCAGGCTCTCCTTTGAGTGTCTGAGCAGCTCGGACTTGCCGATTCCAGGTTCGGCTCCGCCGGTTCGCGCGATGTCCTTGAGCAGAGCGTTGATGCGGCGGAGGGTCCTCTTGTCCTGCGTGAGCCAGTACTGGTAGTCCGCCCAGGCCTGGTCGTCCCAGAGGTACGGCATCCCTAGACCTCCACGAGGTCATGCGCGGTCTCGTTTCCGTCGCGCATGGCGCGATAGCGGGCGTCCATCTCCGCCGAGTACTCAGCCTCGCTTGGTGTGCGTCGGCGCACGTCAAAGGGGAAGCCGCCGTCTTCGACGAAGCGCTTCATGAAGACCGTGAGTGCCGATGTGGCGCTGAGCCCGAGTTCCTCCGCCGTTGCCTCGAACGCTCGCTTGAGGTTGACGTCAACGCGGTTGCCGAGAGGTGCGGTCGTGGTAGCCATGTCGACTCCTTACTGCAATTGAGTTTGTACAAAGTCTATCCAATATCAATTGACTTCAAACGGCGACGTCTGATTCTGACTGCTGTTTTTCGCGAACGAGCTCCAGGAACCGGCGCGCGGCGTCGCCGAGGGGGACGTCGCGCTTCCAGGCGAGGTCGATGACCGAGACGAGCGGCGGGAAGAGCAGGCGAAACTCCAGACCCGTTCCCGTTCCCACCGTCGTGAGCCCGTCGAAGGAGAGCATGCGGCCCACGTCCTCGCGCACGAGCAGCGCGCCGTTGTAGGCGAGGTTGTACGTTGCTGCGATGACGGCCTCGGCGGCATGCTCGCTAAACCACGTGGCGAGAAGCCCGGTGAGCCTGTCGCCCTTGGCGTGGCGCTCCGGCACGATTAGGGGCGCGTCGAGAAGGTCGGCGGGGCTCACGGCCTCGCGCGCGACCAGCGGGTCGTCGTCGCGCATGAGGACGCCCCAGGCGTCGGTGGGAGAGAGGCGCAGGTGGGCATAGCGGTCCACGTCGGGGTAGCTCATGAGCACGGAGAAGTCGTCGACGCCGTGCTCCAGGCGCTCGATGAGGTCCGGCGCGTTGCCGCTGTGCAGGTGAAAGCGCACGCCGGGGTACTTCTCGCGAAAGGCGTGCACGTGGCGGGCGATGACGCGCAGGCCCTCTGACTCGCCGGCGCCGATGAAGACGTCGCCCTCCACGATGTCCTCGCCGTGCGCGAGGTCAGAGGTGGTCTGGTCCGCGAGATCGACGATCTCCTGTGCGCGACGTCGCAGGTAGAGGCCCTTCTCGGTAAGCTCCACACGGCGCGCTCCACGTACGAGCAGAGTAGTCCCTAGCTCGCGCTCCAGCTGGGCGATCTGGCGTGAGAGTGCCGGCTGCGTCACGTGCAGCGCCTCCGCGGCGCGCGACATCGTGCCGTGCTCGCATACGGACAGAAAGTATCGCAAGACTCGGATGTCCATAGTGGCCACCTATGCAAAAAACGAATACTTAGAATAAATTATAAGCAATTGTATTCGCTTGGGCTCTCGAACATACTGATGTCAGGGCAAAGAATCGGTTGTGTGCAGTTTTTCTCTGGGACCTCGAGTACAAGACGTCATGTAAGCAGAAGAGTTGCAGGTAGAGTGTCTGTCCAAACATGCCGTACTCGACCCCTCTCCAAAAAACCACACACAACTCCAGCGAGACGAAGGGCAGAGCGTGACAAAGGGGCTGTCCCTTTGTCTCAGGGGAGGCGGACGTGTGAATAGAGCTGCGGATAGGCGAGGTTGCGGTGCCGGTGGAGCTGAACGGGTCCGCCGCCGCCCGCGCGCTTGCCGCACGGATCCCGCAGGAGCTTTCCATGAGCGTCTCGAGCGTGGGGTGCTGCGGGCAGCTGCCCTTTTCGCTGCCGCATGATGCCGCCGACGTCCATCCCGGCTGGTCCGACGGCGATCTCAACTACAAACCCGAGGGCGACTGGCTCGCGCTCTTCTTTGACGACGAGCGCAACTCCGCGCGCTACGGTGGTCAGGTCACGCTGGGCCACGCGGTGGGCCCGCTCGACGCGCTGCTCGGTCAGACGCGGACGTGCAAGGTGAATGTGATTCAAAAGGGGACAGACCCCTTTTGAATCATGACCGAGAAGAACGGGTGCTCGGCTAGGGCGCCAGGAGGAAAGGAGATCAACATGGCAGTCAAGCAGACGGCGGGACGCGACCAGCTGGGCGAGCTCGCCCCTAAGTTCGCGCAGCTCAACGATGACGTGCTCTTTGGCGAGGTATGGAGCCGCGAGGGGCAGCTCAGCCTCAAGATGCGCTCGATCGTGACCATGGTGACGCTCGTGGCCAAGGGCATGGTGGACAGCTCGTTCGAGTATCACATGGCAACGGCGCGCAAGAACGGCGTCACGCGCGAGGAGATGGCGGAGATCCTCACACACGAGGCGTTCTATGCCGGCTGGCCCAACGCGTGGGCGGCGTTCCGCGTGGCGCTCAAGGTCTATGGGGACGAGGCGGACGCCGGCGAGGGCTCGTCCTTCTCGCCCATGTTCGGCCTGGGCAGCCCCAACGACGCGTACGCCCAGTACTTCATCGGCAACTCGTACCTGAACCCGCTGACCAGCGCGGACGAGTGCGGCGTGGGGCTCTCCAACGTCACCTTCGAGCCGGGCTGCCGCAACAACTGGCACGTGCACAATGCCGAGAAGGGCGGCGGGCAGATTCTCATCTGCACCGACGGGCGCGGCTGGTACCAGGAGTGGGGCAAGGACCCGCAGGAGCTCACGCCGGGCACCGTCGTGGTGATTCCGGCTGGCGTCAAGCACTGGCACGGCGCCGCGCGCGACGGCTGGTTCAGCCACATCGCCTTCGAGGCGCCGGGCGAGAACTGCAGCAACGAGTGGCTCGAGCCCGTCACCGACGAGCACTACCCCGCGTAACGGCACGTCGGGGACGTGTTTTTTCGTGCAGACGCTTTGGGACAGGTTATCTGCACGAAATAACACGTCCCCTTTTGACACACGAAATAACACGTCCCCTTTTGACACACGAAATAACACGTCCCCAATCGACAGAAGGGTTTCATCATGGCAGAGATGACGTACACGGCGCTCGGTCACTCCGGCATCAAGATCTCGCGGCTGTGCCTGGGCGGAATGAGCTTCGGCAAGCCCTCGGCGGACTTCCACCAGTGGACGATCGGCCCGGATGAGACGCGCGCGGTGATCGCCCGTGCGCTCGAGCTGGGCGTGAACTTCATCGACACGGCCAACTGCTACGCGCACGGCACGAGCGAGGAGTACATCGGTGCCGCCCTGCGCGACCTGGGCGTGCCGCGCGACCAGGTGGTCCTGGCCAGCAAGGTCTTCTTCAACGAGGGCGGTCTCTCGCGCGAGGCGATCAACCGCGAGATCGACGGCACGCTCGCGCGCCTGGGCACCGACTACCTGGACCTCTACATCATCCACCGCTTCGACTACGCCACGCCGATAGAGGAGACCATGGAGGCACTGGATGCCCTCGTGCGCGCGGGCAAGGTGCGCGCCCTCGGCGCGAGCGCGATGTACGCCTACCAGCTCCACAACATGCAGGTCGTGGCCGAGAAGAACGGCTGGACCCCGTTCACGAGCATGCAGTGCCACTACAACCTGCTCTACCGCGAGGATGAACGCGAGATGATTCCCGTGTGCCGCCAGTATGACATGGCGCTGACGCCCTACAGCCCGCTCGCGTCCGGGCATCTGTGCCGTCCCACCTGGGACTCCGCGTCCAAGCGATCGACGACCGACGCCACGATGCGCAACAAGTACGACGCTGACCGAGAGCGCGACATGCCCATCGTCGAGCGCGCGGCCGAGCTGGCAGAGCGCCACGGCGTCCCCATGTCGCGCATCGCGCTCGCCTGGCATTGGGCGCGCGGCGTGGAGGCTCCCATCGTGGGCTGCGCCAAGCCCGAGCGCGTGGACGACGCGGTGGCCGCGCTCGACGTGACGCTCACGCCGGATGAGGTCGCCTACCTCGAGGAGCCCTACGTGGCGCACGAGCTCGTGGGCCCGGCCGCACGCCCCGGCGAGAAGCCCCTGGCGGGCACCACGAACCCCAACGCAAAGTAGGCCGGTCGGGTGTGTCAATTGGGGACGTGCCATGGAAATGAAGAGCGTCGTCACAAACGAGAAGAACCAGGCGGTGCCGGCTGGCGTCGTGCCCCTGGGCCCAGAGGCGTTCGCGGCCCGCGCGGACACGGCGGTGACGTGGCTCGGCGGCGCGGGCATCCTGCTCAACGCCCGCGGCACGCGTGTCATGGTCGACCCCGTGCTCGAGGGCTTTGACATGCCCGTGCTCTTTGACGCGCCGGTGGCGCCCGCGAACGTGCCCGCGCTCGACGCGGTCCTGGTCACGCACATCGACAACGACCACTTCAGCCGTCCCACCTGCCATGACCTCGCCGGCGTGTGCCCCGCCTACCACGCTCCGCGCTACGTGGCAGAGGTCGCGCGCGAGGAAGGCCTGCCCGGCGTCGGCCACGACATCGGAGAGTCCTTCTCGGTGGGCGCGGTGACGGCACGTCTCACGCCCGCATGGCACACCTGGCAAAACGAGTCCAGCAAGTGGGCCTGGCGCACGTGGGCGCGCGAGGACTACTGCGGCTACTGGCTCGACACGCCGGACGGATCGATTTGGCTGCCCGGCGACTCCCGGCTTCTCCCGGAGCACTTGGAGATGCCAGAGCCCGGACTCATCCTCCTGGACTTCTCCGACAACGAGTGGCACATCACCTTCGACGGGGCGGTGCTCCTTGCCAACACCTATCCGAGCGCGCGGCTGCTGTGCATCCACTGGGGCACGGTCGACGCCCCGGACTGGTCGACCTTCAACGGCGACCCTCGGGCGCTTGCCGCGCACGTGGACAATCCGGGTCGCGTGCTTGCTCCGCTGCCCGGCGAGCCGGTCGTCCTGTAGGGCGGGATCGGGAGCCGCGTTCTTCTCGGCATTGTTCAAGACGATGCCCGCACTTATGAGTGCGGGCATCGAGTGCGGGCGGTTTTGGCCGTCTTGACTGGCAAGTGCGGGCAGACTCTCGGCGTTTCTTCTCAAGTGCGGGCATCGAGTGCGCTCCAGCCCGCACTTCTTGCGCAGGGCGAGAAGTGCGGGCGCGCTCTCGGGTGACGCCGAGAAGTGCGCGCCGCGGCGCCCGTTTCGTGCCGGCTACGCCAGCAACGCGGCGTGCTCCGGGTGCTTCTCGAACCAGCTGACGGCGTACGAGCACGTGGGGCGTGCGCAGTAGCCGCTCGCGGCGATGCTCGCAACGGCGCGGCCCAGCAGCTCTCCCGCGACGCCCTGGCCGCGCAGGCTCTCGTCCACGAAGGTGTGGTCGATCTCTACGATACCCGGCTCCACCTGCGGGAAGGTGACCTCGGCCAGCACGTTCCAGCTCTCGTCCAGCACCTGCACGCGGTCGCGCTCCATGATCCAGTCCATGTGTGTCTCCTTCGGTTGCGGTCTGCGGGGCTATTGTCTCACACCCAGCCGCGCTGTCGCAGCTCGGCGAGCAGCGGCTCCAGGTAGCTGCGGTCGCAGCCGTCGTAGCCCTTGCGCATCTGGGCGAGGGCGGTGGCGGAGCGCTCGCTGCCCTTTCTTGCCTCGCTCTCGAGCATCTTGAAGTAGAGGCGCATCATGATCTTGTCGCCCACGCCCAGACGATCAAAGTGGAAACCACCCTGACAGTAGCACCACGGAAGGTCGGGATAGGGCCCCGCGGGAAAGCTGCGTCGGAACGCCTCCTCGTGCTCGGCTGCCGGCCAGAGCTCGGATGGCATGGGCGTGGCGCCTACGGCCACCACGGCATAGCGTTTCTCGGGGTGCGCGGCCATGAGAGCCTGAAACCTCTTTGCGCCCTTCAGCGAGGCGGCGTGAAACCAGCTGCAGAGAATCACGACGCCTGCGCGCGCTGCCGCAGCCTCGACCTGCTCGAGCGGCACGGCATTGCAGCCGAGGTCCTCCGCGAGCCAGCCTGCGTACCTCTTTGCGGAGCCTGTCTGTGAGCAAAAGACGACGACGGCGCCCATGGTGGTCTCCCTTGGCGAGAAGAACGTCCTTCTCGCCAGTGTACGTGGTGCCGACCCTGATCGACGTAACCCGTACCGAGCCCTTACGTTGCCGGCGGACGGTGGTTCCGCAGCGGCGTGCGGCTTGGTTGCAAGGCGGCCGTGGAAAGGGGTATAAACGCGCATCATGTTCGTCTGAGGAGGCTGACATGGCTGGATTGAACCTCGAGACGCGCGACAAGGCGCTGTGGGCGGTCCTTCTCGTCCTGGTTTTGGCGAGCTCGGCGGCCTACCTTTTCTGGGCGCTGCCCGCGATGCCGGAGACCGTGCCCACGCACTGGGGCGTGGACGGCTCCGTCGACGGCTGGAGCGACAAGGGCTCCACGGTCTTCATGGGCGTCGTCATGCCGCTGCTCATGCTTGCCCTGCTCTTCGCGGTGCCGTACTTTGATCCGCGCGGGGCCAGCTTCAACCGCTTCAAGGGTATCTACCAGGGGTTCTCGGCAGCCTTTACCGTGTTCATGATCGCCGTGGGCTGGCTCACGCCTGCCACGGCGCTCGGTCTCGTCCCGGAGAGCGGGTCTGCCGTGGGAGCGCTCGTCTTTGGCTTCATGGGACTGCTCCTCGTGGGCCTTGGCATTGCGATGCCGCGCATCGAGCCCAACTACACGTTCGGCGTCCGCGTTCCGTGGGCGCTCGACGACCCGGAGAACTGGCGGCGCACGCATCGCTTTGCCGGCCCGGTCTTCGTGGTCATGGGCGCGGTGATGTGCGCGATGGCGTTTCTCGGGTCGACGCTGCCCGAGGCGGCGCTGGTGGCGACGCTGCTTGTGACGCTTCTCGGCGGCCTGGCGCTGGTCACCCTCTACAGCTTCCTGATCTGGAGGCGCGTTCTGTAAATTGGGGACAGTCCCCAACTAACAGAAATCTTTTATGTGAATTGGGGACTGTCCCCAATTTACAGAACCCGTTAGGGAACCGTTAGACGGGCCTGATACGCTGTCCCCAGACGCGAGAGAGGGGACGGCGATGGCGCGGATTCTGGTGGTGGACGACGAGCGGGCGATCACGGAGACGCTCGAGCGGGTGCTCGCGCTCGACGGGCACGTGGTGACGTCCGTGTGCGACCCCGCGCGCGTGCCGGGCATGGACCTCGACCGCTACGACCTGCTGATTCTTGACGTCATGATGCCGGGGCTCGACGGCTTTGAGCTGCTGCGGACCATCCGCTCGCGCGTGGACGCGCCGGTGCTGTTTCTCACGGCGCGCATTGCCGAGAAGGACGCGGTGCTGGGTCTCGGCCTGGGCGCGGACGACTACCTCCGCAAGCCCTTCGGGGTCGACGAGCTGCGCGCCAAGGTGGCGGCGCACCTGCGCCGGGAGCGTCGTCCGCGCGTGAGCGCGCTCGCCTTTGACGCGGGCGGCACGGAGCTGCGCGTCCTTCTCGCTTCCAAGCAGATCGAGGCGGGCGGACAGGTCGTGCCGCTCACTGCCACCGAATACGAGATCTGCGAGTTTCTCGCCCGACGCCCTGGGCAGGTGTTCTCGCGCTCCCAGCTGCGCGAGCACGTGCTCGGCTGGGAGAGCGCCGCGGGCGACGACGCCATCTCGATGCACGTGAGCCGCGCGCGCAGAAAGCTCGCGGCCGCCGGGGTGGACCCGATCGAAACCGTCTGGAAGGTGGGATACAAATGGCAGCTGTGAATGAGACCACCGGGCGGCGCGCCTGGCGTGGCCTGCCGATGGGCTTTGTGGTCGGCCGCTACTTCGTGTACGTGATCGTGGGGCTTCTGGCGATCGTGCTCTGGGCGCAGCTTGCGCTCAAGGGGATGCTGCGGTCGGGCGAGGTCTATGCGGCGGACTACGGCTCCGAGCACGTCGAGGAGGTGCTGCAGAGGCTTGCCGCGCAGAGCGAGTTCGACCCGGAGGCGATACCCTCGGCGTACTGGTACCTGTTGGTGGACGAGAAGGGCAACGAGCTTGCGAGCGACCTGGGCGACGAGTACTCGATTCTGCGCTCTGTGGCGGAGAGCCTCAAGGGGACGACGTCGTTTCCCGGCTGGTACGTCGAGGAGCTGCCGCGCTACTACGACATCTGGGGGAGCGCCGTGCACCACTACCGGTACGCCCGGCTCGACAACGGCACCATCGTCCTTCTCGCGTACCAGAACCTGCCGCAGTACGCTACGCGCGAGCTGCGCGACAGCCGGCCGAACGTCCTGGTGCAGCTGGGGTGGACCTGCGTGGGAGCGGGCGCGGCGCTGATCGTGGGCGTGGGCGCCTGGGCCGCGCACGTGATCTCGCGCAAGCTCCGGCTGGCGGTCGAGGCTGCGGCGCGCATCGAGGCCTCCGACCTGGACTCCCCGGTGGGCCGCTCCAACGTGCGCCAGGTGAACGACCTGCTTGCTGCGATGGAGCGCATGCGGGCGGCCCTGCGCGAGACGCTCGACGCGCGCTGGCGGGCCGAGGAGGAACGCCGCGAAACCGTGACGCAGCTCGCGCACGAGCTCAAGACGCCGCTCACGGTGGTGAGCGCCAACGCGGAGCTGCTCGCGCGGGGCGAGGCCACGGGCCCGGACGCCGAGGCCGCGGCCGCCGCGGTGGTCGACGCCGCCCGCGAGCTCGACGATTGTGCCTCCCGCATCATGTCCGCCGCCTTCGAATGATCCAAAAGGGGACAGTCCCCTTTTGGATCATTTCTCGCGCACACGGCCGTCGCGAACCTCCCAGGTGCGTGTGGTGCAGGCATCGAGGAACCGCCGGTCGTGGCTCACCAGCAAAAGCGCCCCGGGATAGGCCGCGAGCGCGCGCTCGAGCGCCTCGGTCGAGTGCAGGTCCAGGTGGTTGGTCGGCTCGTCCATGACGATGAGCGCGGGGTGGCGCAGGATGCCCTCGGCGAGCAGCAGCTTGCGGAGCTCGCCGGGGCTCGTGCGCCCGCCCTCGAGGATGCGGTCCGGGTCGGAGTTGAGCTGCGCCACGGTCGAGAGCACGTGCCCGCGCTCGGCGGGGGAGAGGCCTGCCGCGCGCGCCGTCACGGCGTCACGGGCGTCTGCCGGGAGCTCCTGCGGGATGTCCAGCACCTCCAGGGTGAGTCCCGCCTCGGCCGCCCGGGCGAGAAGGACCCGCAGGTGCGCGAGCAGCGTTGACTTGCCGGCTCCGTTGGGGCCGACGATTCCCACGTGATCGGTGCTCCCCACCCAGAGCTCGGGTATCTCGAGCGTGCCCTCCGGGCCGCAGGGGATGGTCACGGGCGGTACGTGCAGCACCGTGCGCCTCCGCGCGGGCTCTGCGTCCATCCAGAGGTCGCCGTCGTAGCGCTTGATCACGCGGGCGGCCGCTAGGCGCTCCTGTGCGGCGGCAAGGCGCGCGTCCATCTGGGAGGAGAGGCGCCCCGCCTGCCCGTCCTTGCCGGTGAAGATGGCAAGGTCGATTCTCCCGCGGGCGTCGCGGTCGCGCGGGTCCAGGTTCCTCTTGCTCCGCCGAGCGTCCGCCCGCGCCGCCTCGTGGGCCCGCTTGTCCTTCTCGGCCGCCAGGCGTGCGAGCTCGCGCTTGGCGTTCTGACGCTCCGCCGCCACCGAGCCGCGCTCGAGCTCTGCTTGGGCGCGCGCGGAGCTGTAGCCTCCCGGGCGCACGACGATGCCGCCGGGCTCAAAGGACGCGCAGCGCGCGGCGAGAAGGTCCACCAGCTCGCGGTCGTGGCTCACGAGAATCCCGATGCCGCGGAAGCGTGCGAGCGCCGCGCCCAGCTGCTCGCGGGCGTCCGCGTCCAGGTGGTTGGTGGGCTCGTCTGCCACGAGGACGTCCGGACCGCTCCAGAGCGCGACCGCCGCCTGCAGCTTCTTGCGCTCGCCAAAGGAGAGCTCGTCCCAGCGCCACGGCAGGTCGTCAGCTATGCGGAAGCCCTCGCGCAGCTCCCGGGCAGCTCGGCCGTAGTCCAGCGCAAAGTCGGCGAGCGCCTCGGGCGGCTCGTCGGCGTCCTGCGCGACGTAGGCGCAGACGAGGTCGCGCGTGACCGAGCCGGCATCCGGACGCAGGAGCCCGCACGCGATCTTGGCCAGCGTGGTCTTGCCGCAGCCGTTGTCGCCCAGAAGCGTGGTCCAGCCGATGGGGAAGGTGATGGTGAGGTTGTTGATGACGGCCTCGCGGGCCGCGGGATAGGCGTACGTGACGCCGGAGAGCACCAGCTGCATAGACATCTCTTCTCTGATGAAAAGGGACAGTCCCTTTCCATCATCGGGGTTCATGGCTGAGGATGTCTAGCGAATGCGCAAGGCTCCGGGTCCTTTCGACGGGGTCACGACGTTGCCAGTATACCCTATGATGAAAAGGGACTGTCCCTTTTCATCATAGGAGGTTGACGCGTGAGACAGGCGGTCGTGGGTCTTCTGGCGCACGTCGACGCGGGCAAGACCACGCTCGCGGAGGCCATGCTCGCCGACGCGGGCGCCATCCGCAACCCCGGCCGCGTGGACAGCGGCGACTCGCACCTTGACACCGACGCCATGGAGCGCGAGCGTGGCATCACGATCTTCTCGTCCAGCGCCGCCCTTAACTGGGACGACGCCCACCTCATGCTTGTGGATGCGCCCGGCCACGTGGACTTCTCCGCCGAGGCGGAGCGCACGTTGCAGGCCCTCGACTACGCGATCCTCGTGGTGGGCGCCAACGACGGCGTCCAGGGCCACGCCGAGACGCTCTGGGACCTGCTCGAGCGCCACTCGATCCCGACCTTCGTCTTCGTGAACAAGTGCGACCTGGAAAACCCCGGGCGAGAAGAACTTCTCGCCGAGCTCTCCGCGCGCCTCTCGACGGGCTGCGTCGACGCGGCCGTGCTGCTTGCCGGCGACCCGGCGGCCACGGAGGAGGCGGCCGCAAGCGACGAGGCAGCTCTGGACGAGTATCTGGAGAGCGGCGAGCTCGCTCCCGCAACGCTCGCGCGCATCGTGGCCGCCCGCGGGGTCTTCCCGTGCTTTTTCGGCGCGGCGCTGCGCGACGACGGCGTGCGCGAGCTGCTCGACGGCGTCTCCCGCCTCATCGCCGAGAAGGACTGGCCCACGGAGTTTGCTGCCCGCGTCTACCGCGTGAGTCGCGGCGCCCGCGGCGAGCGGCTCGCCTGGGTGAAGGTGACGGGCGGCTCGCTGCGCGCTAAGATGCAGCTCGCAGGCAGCGACCGCGGCGTCGCGTGGCAGGAGAAGGTCAACGAGGTGCGCCTCTATCAGGGCGCGAGCTTCGAGACCGTCGCCGAGGTGCCCGCGGGGCGGATCTGCGCCGTCACGGGCCTCACGCGCGTGGTGCCCGGGAGCCCCCTCGGCGCCGAGCCTGCCGGCGAGCGCCCGGTGCTTGCGCCCGTCCTGTCCTACCAGGTGATTCCCGAGCCTGGGGCGGATGTCTCCGCGCTCGTGCGGGCGTTGCGCGAGCTTGCGAGCGAGGACCCGATGCTCGGCGTGACCTGGCATGAGCAGCTGCAGGAGGCGCACGTCCAGCTCATGGGCGAGGTTCAGCAGGACGTGATCGCCGAGCTGCTGCGCGAGCGCTACGGCATGAGCGTCGCCTTCGGACCGGGCGGCATCCTCTACAAGGAGACCGTGACCGCACCCGCCGAGGGCGTGGGCCACTTCGAGCCGCTGCGCCACTACGCCGAGGCGCGCCTCTCCGTGGAGCCGCTTCCGCGCGGCGCCGGCGTGGAGTTTGGCACTCGCTGCTCCACTGACGATCTGGACCTCAACTGGCAGCGCCTCGTCCTCACCAACGCGATGGAACGCGACCACCTGGGGACCCTCACGGGCGCGCCGCTCACCGACGTGCGCATCACGCTGCTCGCGGGCCGCGCGCACCCCAAGCACACCGAGGGCGGCGACTTCCGTCAGGCAACCTACCGCGCCGTCCGTCAGGCGCTCATGGGCGCGCGCGAGCGCGGGGAGTGCCTGCTTCTGGAACCGTGGTACCGCTTCCGCCTGACCGTGCCGGCCGACCGCGTGGGCCGCGCGCTCACGGACCTCACGCGCATGGCGGCCGTCTTCGAGGCCCCCGCGGCGTCCGGCGAGACGGCGCGCATCGTGGGCGAGTTGCCGGCTTCCGAGGTGGGGGAGTACGCGCTCGAGGTGGCTCGCTACACGGGCGGGCGCGGGCGGCTCTCGCTGGAACTCGCGGGCTACCGGCCGTGCCACAACGCCGACGAGATCATTGCCGCCGCGGCCTACGACCCCGAGGCCGACCTCCCCAACACACCGGACTCTGTCTTCTGCAGCCACGGTGCCGGCCACACCGTCAAGTGGTACGACGTCCCGGAGCACGCCCACACCGTCGCCGACCCCGCGCGGCTGCGCCCGTACCGCCCCGCCGACGCCGCGTTCTTCTCGAAATGATGAAAAGGACTGTCCCTTTTTGATCATTTGACCACGGAGGCAAGAGATGAGCAATGAACCCGAGTTCAGATGTGCTAGGCGCGCGGATGTGCCGCTGATCCTTCAGTTCATTCGCGAGCTGGCCGACTACGAGGGCATGCTCGACGAGGTCGTGGCGGACGAGCCCACGCTCGAGGAGTGGATCTTCGACCGCGGGCGCGCCGAGGTGATCTTTGCGCTGGAAGACGACTGTGAGGTGGGCTTTGCCCTCTTCTTTCACAATTTCTCGACCTTCCTGGGTCGGGCGGGCATCTACCTGGAGGACCTCTACGTTCGTCCCGAGCACCGCGGCAAGGGCTACGGAAAGGCGCTGCTCAGACGGCTTGCGCAGATTGCGGTGGAGCGCGGGTGTGGCCGGCTCGAGTGGTGGTGTCTCGACTGGAACCGCCCGAGCATCGATTTCTACCTCGCGATGGGTGCCGAACCCATGAGCGACTGGACGGTCTATCGCGTGACCGGCGAGGCCCTCAATACTCTCGCTCGGCCAGTGTGACTCAAAAGCGGGGCAGATGCTCCGGCGGCTTCTCTCCTCCGCGACCTAGACAAGGTCGTAGGGCATCGCTCGCATCACGAGGTAGAAGAGCGCAAGAATCGGCCACGCCAGCGGGAAGAAGAAGTACGCCCCGCCCAGCACCACGACGCGCAGCACGTAGAACACTGCCCGGCGCCCGCCCATGCGCTCCTGGGTCTCGCACGACATGCGCACGAAGGAGCCGCCCGGCGTCGATCCGCCGTGACGCCAGGGCACCACGAGCTCCACCCACGCAAACGCCGCGTAGAGCACGACGTCCATGACGTGCCCGCGCACGCCCTCGGAGACGCCGAGCATCGCCAGCGCCAGGACGATGGCGCCGCCCACCACGATCGAAAGAAGCGCGACGAGCAGCGTGTCCAGCCAAAACGCGACGCAGCGGCGCACGAAGCCCGGCGCGTGCGTGACCTCGCCCTCCTCGGCCAGCGCCCCGGGCGGCAGCACGCGCGCCAGCGCCGACGCGCACAGCCATCCCACCGTAGCTCCGGTCGTGTTGTAGATGAGGTCGTCGACGTCGGCCGTGCGGTAGGCGTACCGGTAGATGCCAAAGAGTCCCGTGCCCTGCGCCGCCTCGATGCAAAGAGACGCCAGCAGACCCACGATCACCGACCGCCAGAAGCCCCAGCGCAGCAGGCGCCCCGCGATGAAGCCGAGCGGCATGAACAACACGACGTTGAACACTATCTGCGGCAGCGTGCTCACGCCCTCGCGCCGGAAGTCGCCCACGAAGGCGAGCGGGTCCAGCTGCCAGGGCACGCCGTAGGTGATGCCGAGGCCGGAGGTTCCGCTCGGCAGCGGGTAGAGCGTGAAGCACCCCAGGCCCAGCACATAGAGCACGGCGAGGTAGGTGGAGATCACCGTCCCAACCCGCAGCCGACCGTCGCGGTGGTAGACCCACGCCAGGATCGGCAGCGTGAGCACCACCGAGGCCAGCGGCCAGAGCACCAGCGCCATGAGGAAGTTGTCCGTGTACCCGGAGAGGAAGCGCCTGATGAGGTTCATGTCGTCCGCTCTTCTCGAATGTGTTGCTGGGCTCATTGTGAGGGAACTGACGGCGCGCTGCCATCGACGTGCCTTACGGTTTTGCAAGAGTCGGCCTCGTCCTGAGGGTATGTACACCCAGCCTTGAGGGTATGTACACCCAGCCTTGAGGGTATGTACACCCAGCCCCGAGGTTCTTCTCGCAAAGCCGCAGGTCAGCGCCACGGCCGAGAAGAACAAGCGGGTTGGGACGTGCACATACCCTCAAGGGGTGCTGTACACACCCTCATCACGGAGCAAATAGGGGGGATGACATCCCCAAATAGGCGCGCTATCATGTGATGGAAACGTTTCCACGCCAGCAACTAGCGCCGACAAGTGAAGGGGGAGCGCCCCGCATGACTATCGTTCTTCTCGTCGTCATCTACGTGGCCTTTGTTGGCCTGGGCATTCCCGACTCGCTCCTGGGTGCGGCGTGGCCCGCCATGCACGCCGACCTCGGGCTTCCGGTCTCGATGGGCAGCGTCATCACGATGATCGTCAGCTGCGGGACCATCGTCTCCAGCCTCTCCTCGGCCGCCGTGATCAACCGCTTTGGGACCGGCCGCGTGACGGCGTTCTCCACCACGCTCACGACGCTCGCCCTCCTGGGCTTTGCGCTCGCGCCCAACATCGCGTGGCTCTGCGCGCTCTCCATACCGCTTGGCCTGGGCGCCGGCTCCATCGACACGGCGCTCAACAACTACGTGGCGCTGCACTACAAGGCCACGCACATGAACTTCCTGCACTGCGCCTACGGCGTGGGCGTGACCATCAGCCCGTTCATCATGTCCGTGGCGCTTTCCGCCGGGACGTGGCGCGAGGGCTATCTCGGCGCAACGGCCTGCCAGGCGGCGATCGCGCTGCTCACGATTGCGATCCTGCCGCTCTGGGGCAAGGTCGCGCACGTCCAGGAGGCTCAGGGCGAGCAGGACGTGGAGCCCCGCACGGAGAGCCCCCTCAAGCTGGTCCGCCGCCGCGACGTGCGCCTGGCCTGCCTCGTCTTCCTGGCGTCCGTCGCGATCGAGGGCATCTGCAACACCTGGTGCACGAGCTACCTCGTCGGGGCGCGCGGCATGGGCGCCGGCGAGGCCGCGGGTATGGTGACCGTCTACTACGTGGGCGTGACCGCCGGACGCTTCCTGTCCGGCGTGCTCGCCAACCGGCTCTCGAGCAAGCAGCTCGTGGGGCTGGGGCAGGCGATCACCCTAGCGGCGGTGCTCGTCCTTCTCGCCCCGCTGCCCGTGTCCGCCGCGCCCGTGGGGCTCTTTCTGGTGGGCTTTGGCAACAGCCCGCTCTATCCCAACATGCTGCACCTGACGCCGCGCCTCTTTGGCCGCGAGCTCTCCCAGTCGGTCATCGGCGTGCAGATGGCCGCGTCCTACGTGGGCTCGCTCGCGATCGCGCCGCTGTTTGGCGTGGTGGGGCAGGCCTTTGGCTTCTGGCTCTTCCCGGTGGCGCTGCTCGTGCTGGGGCTCGTGGTCACAGGCGCGTTTCTCGTGCTCATGCGCCTCAAGGGCTGGAGGCCGCGCGAGTATGCCCGCCGCATCCGCGGATAGCGACGTCGCCTTCGGCGGGGTTCTCCGCGAAAATACGGCGGTTTGAGTCCTATGGTAACGTTATCAACTGCCAGAATTTCGCGGAGAACGTGCCTGGCGGCGATTGGGGCGCCGCATGCGGTGAAGCGAGAGGGGCGGTGGCGCATGCGCATCTACAAGGGCAATCCCGAGCTCGTCTTTCGCGGCAGGGTCGCGCCGTGGTACGGGGCGCTCTCGGGCATCGTCTGCGTGGCTGCCGCGGTGCTGGCGCTGCAGCCGGGGATGCCCGCGGTGGTGCCGGCGGCCGTGCTCGTCGTCGGGGCGGTCGCGCTCTGGCCCGTGGTGGTGCGCAACCGCGTCGAGCTCTACGGCGACCGCCTGGAGATCGTCTTTGGTTGGGGCCGCACGATCATCCCGTACGACCACGTGCGTGACGTGCGTCGCTCCGCCGGGGCGCTCGCGTCTGACGAGTTCACCGGGCACGTGGCGGCAGCCTCGACGGACACCGTCTATATCGACGCGCCGATCGACGGCGACGCCGTGGTCTCGGTGCTCGGCAACGACCACCTGGTGACGGAGCTGCGCCGCCGCGCGAGGCTCGACGCGGCGGGTGCGCCTGGGCAAGACGGCGCCGAGTAAGAGCAATCTGCCAAAAGCGCCCTCCCGAGGGGCCTGTTTTGGCAGAAAACTCTTACTCGGCGGGATGTGCCGAGAAGGACATGTAGTCGAGAAGAACGCGCCGCCTACGCCGGGCGCCGCGCCACGACGGCAAACGTGAGCGGGATGCGCGGCGCGCCTTCGGGCATGGTCCAGCCGTCGGGCGTCTCGACCAGGCAGGGAAGCGACTGCCACTCGGCAAACGGGCTCTCGCGGAAGTCCTCGATCAAAAGGCCGGCCGCCAGCAGGCTGCCCAGGATCTCCTGGAAGTCGTGGCTCCAGTTGTGCGCGCTCGCGTGCGCGATGGCGCCGGCCGACCCGGGCACGTAGCTTCCGTCGTCCTCGTAGTCGTCGCAGAAGCCGGAGAGGTAGTCGGCGTGCACCTCGAGCGACTCGTAGAGCAGGGCGCCCAGCAGCGGGTGGTCGTCGCGGACCAGGAGAATGCCGCCGGGCGCAAGCAGTTGCGCAATCGATCGCGCCCAATCCGCGAGCTCCGGCAGCCACTGGAGCGCGCCCGTGCCGGTGACCACGACGTCGAACTGCCGGCCGATGGCGTCGGCGGCGCGCCGCGCGTCGCCCTCGACGTAGGTGACGCGTGCGTCCGCTCGCGCCGTGATCTCGCGCGCCCGCTCGAGCGAGGCGGGGGAGAAGTCCAGGCCCCAGACCTCGGCGGCGCCGAGGCGCTCCCAGCAGAGCGTGTCCGTGCCGATGTGGCACTGCAGGTGAAGCACAGAGCGGCCGTCGAGCTCGTCTGGGCCCAGGTGCGGGCGCAGGACCTCAAAGTCGCGCCGCGCCACCGGCGAGACGTACGATCGGTCCGCAACCAGCCGCTCCACCTCGTAGAACGGCGAGGCGGTGTGCACCCCCGCCCGGTCGTCCCAGTTGGCGCGGTTCTCGGCCACGCGCCAGTCGTTCTTCTCGTCCATGCGTCTCTCCCTGACGTGGAAAAGGGACAGTCTCTATTCCACAGATTCGGCTAACGGGGTGGCGAGCTTCCAAAGGAGCCCGCCCGGTATGATGGCACGCTCGACGTCCTCTCGAGAGCGCAGCTCGACGAGCCGGCATCCCGGCGGGCGGGCGCCAAGGATCTCGCGGATTCGCGGCAGCTGCTCGTCCGGGAAGCGCCTCACGTAGTCGGCAAACTCGGGGTCGAGCTCCGTCTCCTGCCAGGGCAGGTCCTCGCGCGTCGTGCCGATGCGCGCCCAAACTCCCTCGAGGCACGTCTCGAGCGGCAGGTCGAGAAGCACGACCAGGTCGGCGCGCTCGATGCGCTCGGGAAGCGTCCTCAGGTAGGTCCCGTCGATGATCCAGCGTTCCCGGGACACGAGCTCGGCGTGCGCGGCATCAAACTCGGCTCTCGTGACGTGGTCGCCGTCGGGAAGGTGCCAGAGCATGTCGAGGTAGTGGAGCGGGAGGCCGGAGAGGTCGCGGAGGCGGCGCGCGAGCGTCGACTTGCCCGAGCCCGGGCTCCCTATGATGGCGACGCGTCTCAAAGTCCCTTCCTTTGCCGGCAACGAACGGGGCAGAGAGTATACATTGGCCTTGGTCGCGCTACAATGCCGGCAGAGCGGCGAAGGGAGCTCATCATGGCAATCGAGCGCGTGGCGATTCTGGGCAGGGGAGCGGTGGGCCTGCTCTACGGGACCATTGCCGAGAAGAACCTCGGGCCGCAGGCCGTCGAGTACGTGATGGACGACGAGCGCTACGCGCGCCACGCCGGCGAGCTGCCCACCGTGAACGGCGAGCCGTGCCGAATCCGCACCGTTTCCGCAAGCGAGGCAGAGCCCGTCGACCTGGTGGTCCTTGCGATCAAGGCACCGGGGATGCCCGAGGCGCTCGACACCATGGAGCGCCTCGTGGGGCCGCGCACCGCCATCGCGTCGCTGGTCAACGGCGTCACGAGCGAGGAGCGCATTGCCGAGCGCTTTGGCTGGGAGCGCACCGTGCTCTCCGTGGCGCAGGGCATGGACGCGGTCTTCATCGGGACGGACATGACCTATAGCCACCCCGGCGAGATCCGCTTTGGCGCGGCGCCGGGGACGGCCGCGGGCGTGGTCGAGGACGTCGCCGACCTCTACGCCCGCGCGGGCATCCCGCACGTGGTGGAGGCCGACATCCGCCACCGCATGTGGACGAAGCTCATGCTCAACGTTGGGATAAACCAGGTCTGCATGGTCTACGGCGGCACCTACGGGTCTGCAAGCGAGCCCGGCAGCGAGCAGAACCGCTGCTTCGTGGCTGCCATGCGCGAGGCCCTGGCCGTGGCCCGCGCCGAGGGAGTGGACGTCACGGAGGCGGACCTCGCGCAGATGGCAGCGCTCGTGGCCTCGCTCGACCCGGAGGGCATGCCGTCGATGGCGCAGGACCGCATCAACGAGAAGCTCACCGAGGTCGAGGAGTTCTCCGGCACGATCATTCGGCTTGCCGAGAGGCACGGCCTGCTCGTGCCCACCAACCGCTGGCTCTACGAGCGCATCCGCGCGCTCGAGGTCTGTTAATTGGGGACTGTCCCCAATTAACAGACTCACCGCAGGACGGACGTGGCGATGTAGGCGGCGTAGAGCACCACGAAGACGACGCCGTTGGCGCGGCTCATCTCGTGCCGGCGTCCGATGAAGGCAAACCCCACGAGCGCGAGCGAGAAGATCGCGAGCAGCGCCAGGTCGACGTTGTACGCGGCGTCGTAGGGGATGTTGGCGACGAGCGCCGGCCCGCCCATGACGAGCAGCAGGTTGGAGATGTTGGAGCCCACCACGTTGCCGACGGCGATGTCGGAGTTGCCGCGGAAGGCGGCGACCACGCTCGTCACGAGCTCGGGCAGGCAGGTGCCCAGCGCCACCACGGTGATGCCGATGATGCGCTCGGAGATGCCCAGGGCGCTCGCGATCTCGACGGAGTTGTCGACGACGAAGTCCGCGCCGAACTTGAGCATCGCGATGCCGAGCACGACCATGATCGCGCTGCGGAAGACGAGGGGCTCGGCCACGGGGTCCGCGTCGGCGGCCTCCGCCTCGGTCTCCGCGTCCTTCTCGCCCGCGCCCTCGGCAAGGCCCACGACGGCGGTGCGCACGACGAAGGCGGCAAACGCCACGAGCAAGATGACGCCCTCCACCAGCGTGACCTGCCCGTCGGTGTTGGCGAAGAGGGCGAGCAGGGCGGTGGCCGCCACGCTCACCGGGATCTCGAAGCGCTGCGTGCTGCGCGAGAGCGTCACCGGCGCGATCACGGCGGAGAGGCCGAGGATGAGCAGCAGGTTGGCGAGGCAGCTGCCCACCACGTTGCCGAAGGCCATGTCGGCGTGGCCGCCGGCGGCCGAGGTGATGCTCACGACGAGCTCGGGCAGGGAGGTGCCGATGGCCACGATGGTGAGGCCCGCCACGCGGTCGGGCATGCCGAGGCGCCGCGCGATGCTGCAGGCGCCGTCCACGAGGAAGTTGGCGCCAAAGACGAGAAGGGCGAATCCGATTGCAATGATGATGAGGCTGAGGAGCACGTCGGTCCTTTCGGGATCGGGGCTGATACCACATCCAGTATTCCATGGGCCGACAGCGCTCCAATCCGAGTCGCGGACCGACTCCCAAGCGAATCCATAGATGGGCCGACCGCGCATACCTTCCATTGTTAACGTTGCCAACAGCGCAAAATGGCGAGGTATGCGCGGTCGGCCAAAGTACACGAGCCTAGAAGCGGCGACGGATGACCAGGGCGACGGCTGCGACGACCGCTCCGGTCAGGAGCGTGCCGAGAAGAACGACGGGGCCGGTCGAGGCGTCGCCGGCGGAGGGGAGCTCGTCGGGCGCCTGGTCGGAGTCCTGCTGGTCGCCGGACGGGCGCTCCTCGGGGGCCTGGTCGGGGGCGGCGTCGGGATCGGGCTCTGGCTCGGGGTCCGGCGTGGGCTCCGGCTCGGGCGTGGGCTCCGGGTCCGGCTCCGGCTCGGGATCGGGTTCCGGAGTGGGGTCGGGATCGGGATCCGGGTCTGGCGTCGGCTCCGGATCGGGCGTCGGCTTCGGATCGGGGTCCGGGTCAGGCTCCGGGTCCGGATCGGGCTCCGGCTCGGGATTCGGCGTCGGCTCCGGGTCCACCACGGGAGGCTCCTCGGTTCCCGCCGGCAGCACGAGCACTCCGTTGTTGCCCAGACGTGACGCCAGACGCACGCCGCCGCCTTCGACGTCGGTCACGCCGAGGCGCTCCACGTAGGGGGCGCTGCCCGTTGCGTTGGGGTCCTTCTCGAGCGTGCCCAGCTCGACGGGCCGCACGTAGCGCGGCGTCCCCGCGAGCGCCACGCACTGACCGTCGCTCATCACAAAGCGGGCGTCGATCTGGTCGGTGTCGAGCGCCACGACGTAGGGAACCCACTGCTGCTCAGCCTTTGCGTCCGCCACGGCGTCGGCCGAGGGCAGGCTCGCCGTGTACACGGTCCGCTGGAAGTAGTAGGTCTCGCCCGCCTCGGGAAGCGACGCCAGCGGCTCGTAGCCGCCCTCGCCGCGCACGTAGAGCGGAGTGTCGCGTGAGAACGCGTAGTAGGAGTTGGTCTGGGCCGCCCAGGCGCTCGCAACGGTCCCGGCCTGCGCGTCCGCGCCCGTTCCGGAAAACGCGCTCGCGAACAGCAGTCGCTTCCCGCCTGCCCCTCCGACGACCGGCTCGCCCGTCGCCGCCGAGAGCTCCTCGTCGCTCACGAGCTCGCCCGCGTCCATGCGCCCGAGCAGTGCCTCCACGTCCGGCGTCGGCTCGACCTCGTAGGCAAACCGCAGCGGCGCCACGTCCTGCCCGCCGTCGAGCGCCATCGTCGCCGAGCCGTCGGCGGCCACGGTCACGTCGACCCTCCGCGCGGGCACCGCCTCTACGGGCACGGATAGCAGCAGCGTCTGGCGTCCGGAGGAGAGGTCCGTCTCGACCATCACCACGAAGTCGTACAGGGTGACGTCGCCGCCGGAGTACTGGTTGGGCAGGTTGCCGATGTAGAAGTACGTCTCGCACACGGCGGTGGCCCCGGCCGCCTGGGCCGCCTCAATCTTGGAGCGCACGTCCTCGGGGGCGCGCTCCTGCCAGCTTCCGTCCGCCGCGGCGTCGACCTCGGCCTGCGTGGCAAAGGCGTACGGCCGCCCGTCGAGCGGCACCATCTCGTGCGCGGGGTTAACGTACCAGCTCGCGTGGTTGGAGAAGGTCGCGTCGTCGGCGTAGGAGAACTGCCCGTCCTGCAGCGCGTCGTAGAAGAGGTCGTAGGCGGCATACCCCAGGTCGTAGCGCGCGTTCATGGCCTCGACCAGGTAGGCGAACTCGTGCGTGGCCTCAATGTCGTTAGGGTCTTCCAGGCTGATCTCAACCGCCTGCGCCGCCAGCGCTCCGTCGAGCAGACGGTCGCCGTACACGATGCCGCTCACGCGCGCGATCTCCATGCCGGCCCCCACCTGGTCCGACACCGTGACGCGGCTGCCGCCCGGGCGCTCGTCGCCGGGCCCGCCGGAGGCCGGCGCGGTGTAGACGATGCCCAGGCAGCGGTCGACCACGGTGCCAAAGGCCCACGAGAGCGCGGCGGCGCTGTGGGCGGAGAGGTAGTCGTCGACGACGCTGAGCCGCGTGGGATCGCCGGCGTCGAGCAGGCCCGGCGCGGTCGCCAACGTCACGTCCTCCGGGACGATGCTGTAGCTCCCGGACCCATAGAGCGAAAGCGTCACGCTCTTCTCGCCCTGGGCCGAGGCGTCCTCGAAGGCCCGCGCGGCCGCGGCCAGGTTGTCGTTCAGGTTGACCCCCGAGGTCACGAGCGGGTGATGCGCCTGCTCGTGCGCGGTCTCCAGCAGGTAGGCCGCCGCGTCGCTGGTGTCCAGCCCGGTCGAGAAGAACGTGAGCTCGCGGCCCGCGCCCCAGGCGGCGTTCACGCGCGAGACCGCGTCGCGCATGGTGAGCATGGTCGCGAACAGGGCGTCTGTGCCGTAGCCGTTCTCGCGGCTGCCCGGCAGAGGGCCCAGGAAGCCGGTCGGGTCGCCGTCGTAGGCGGGAGGGTTCGCATAGTCGACGCTCGCCATGGGCGGGATCGAGCGACCCATCACGCAGAGCACGGGCAGGCGCCCCTCCGAGCCCGGGTCGTCGGCTGCGTCCGCGAGCGCAGAGCCAGCAACGCTCACGGCCCGCTGCAGGTAGGAGCCGTTGCCGAGCGGCGCCGATGCCGTCTGGGCGCCGCTTGCCGCGGTGGCCGTGACCGTGAGCGAGCCGTTCTCATAGGCGAGGTAGCGGCCATCGGCGTCCGGCTCGTAGGCGTCGAGCGGCATGAGGGTCGCGACCTGGGAGTCGTAGCCGATGACGCCCACGCGCGTGGGCGCGGCGGCACCGTCGTTCTCGGCCATGAGACGTGCGATTGCGCTGTTGAGCGCGTCGACGAGGTAGCCCGCCTGGGGCCGGCCCCCATAGGTCATGTCCGCGAGCAGCCGGTTGGTGCTCACCACGAAGACCACGTCGTGGGCGGGGCCGCCCTCCTGCCGCACCGACGCAGCGGACGAGAGCGCGGAGAGCCCCACGAGAAAGCCGTGGTCGGAGACGTCGATCTTCACGGGCAGCCCGGCGGCGCGCGCCTCCTCGGCGCTGCCGTAGACGGACTTGTCGGCCCAGATGCGACCGGCCTGCTCGGTGGAGTAGGTGCCGGCGCCCGACCCGAAGACCTCCTCCCAGCGCGCGGAGGTGTCCGGGTCCGTGAGCCTGGAGACGACTGCGGCACGGGCGGTGAGCGGGGAGAGCGCAAGGACGAGGGCGAGAAGGACGGCGAGAAGGGCGCGCGGATGGCGGAGCATTGGGCCTCGATTCGACGGAGGGCAAATGGTAGCCGTATACCCGCATATCGGGCCCGCGGGCGGGCGTCACGACATCCCCGCATCGCTTCGCGCGGCCTGAAGGCGCGCGTTCTTCTCGCCCGACGGCGTATAGTTGATGCAAGCCCAAGGAGAGGAGACGATCATGACGTCCGAGAAGTACCCGCTGCTGTTCTCGCCCCTGAAGGTCGGGACGCAGGAGGTGAGAAACCGCGTCTTCATGCCGCCCGTCTCCACCAACCTGGCAGACCACGGCTACGTGACCGCCGCGCTGATCGACCACTACACGGCGCGCGCGGCCGGCGGCGTGGGCCTGATCGTCACCGAGGTCGTGACCGTGGAGCCCACCTACGTCTACCTGCCCGGGGACATGTGCGTCGCGGATGACTCCTACGTGCCCGGCTGGGAGCGCCTGGCGGCCTCGGTCCACGAGCACGGCGCCAAGATCTTGCCGCAGCTCTTCCACCCGGCCTACATGGCCTTCCCGATTCCCGGGACTCCTCAGCTCATCGCCCCGTCCAACGTGGGCCCCTACTATGCGCGCGAGGCGCCGCGCCCGGTCACGCGCGAGGAGCTCTCCGTGCTCGTGCGCCAGTTCGGCGACGCGGCCGAGCGCATGCGGCGCGCCGGCACCGACGGCGTCGAGATCCACGCAGCGCACGCTCATGGGCTGCTCGGCGGCTTCCTGAGTCCGCTCTACAACAAGCGCACCGACGAGTACGGCGGCGACATCGACGGCCGCCTGCGCCTCACGCTGGAGGTCGTCCGCGAGGTGCGCGAGCGCTGCGGCGAGGACTTCATCATCGACGTGCGCATCTCCGGCGACGAGTACTCCGAGGGCGGCCTAACCATCACCGACATGTGCCACGTGGCGCGCGAGCTCGAGCGCGCGGGCGTGGACCTGCTGCACGTCTCCGGCGGCACCACGATCAAGCGCGGCTCGGCGATCCCCGCCGCGGGCACGCGCCAGGGCAGCCACGCCGACGTCGCGCGTCAGATAAAGCGCTGCGTGAGCATACCCGTGGCAACGGTCGGCCGCATCAACGAGGCCTGGATCGCCGAGGAGCTCCTCGAGGAGGGCGTGGCGGACGCCTGCATGATGGGCCGCGCCAACCTCTGCGACGCCGAGTTCTGCAACAAGGCCGCCGCGGGCGCGACCGACGACATCCGCCCGTGCATCGGCTGTTTGCGCTGTCTCACGGGCATCATGTTCGGCAAGCCCATCGCCTGCACGGTGAACCCGGACGTCGAGCACGACGACGGGGCGGTGGAGCCGGCGAGAAAGAAGCGCGACGTGCTGGTCATCGGCGCGGGCCCGGCCGGCATGGAGGCCGCCTTCGTGGCGGCGCGCCGCGGGCATCACGTGGTTCTCGTGGACGCGGCCGACGAGCCGGGCGGCACCATGCGCATCGCCGCGGTGCCCATTGCCAAGCAGGACCTCACGCGCGTGATCAAGTTCCAGGCGCGCCGCCTCGCCGCCGCTGGCGTGGAGCTGCGCCTGGGCGTGCGCCTGACTGCGGCCGACGTCGCGCGCGACTATGCCGGGTATGAGGTGGTTCTCGCCACGGGCGCCGAGCCGATCGTTCCGGCATGGGCGGGCGCCTTCAAGCAGGCCGTGACCGCCGATGACATCCTCGCCGGCCGCGCCTTCCCCGGCAAGAAGATCGTGGTCGTGGGCGGCGGGTCGGTGGGCTGCGAGGTCGCCGACTACCTCGCGCCGCTGGTGAACGACCTTGCCAAGGGCAACCGCGACATCACGCTCGTGGAGATGGGGCCCACGCTGGCTCCCACGGAGGGCGCCGCCGGCCGCGCCGCGCTGATCACCCGCATGCTCGGCAAGGGCGTGCACGTTCTCACGGACACCATGGTCACCGACGTCACCGAGGGCACGATCGTGTGCGAGCGCGCGGGCGAGAAGGTCGTGCTCGAGGGCGCCGACACGATGATCCTGGCGCTCGGGTACCGTCCGGACGGCTCGCTCGCCGAGGAGCTCGCCGCCGCCGGCGCGAGCGTCCACGTGATCGGCGACGCCGAGAAGCCTGGCAACATCAAGGACGCGATGGCCGCCGCCTACGCCCTGGCCCGCGAGCTGTAACCACCGGGTCTGTTAATTGGGGACAGTCCCCGATTAACAGACCACACCCTTCGGACGGAGAAGAACGTGCGCCAGGACATGGCCTACAATCCGCGCTTCTTCCAGCTGCGCCGCCCGCAGCTGGAGCGCATGCTCGAGATCGTGTGCGGCACCGAGGCCGCGGAGCCGGGCGGCGTGGTCTTCTACGGCGACTCGCTCACGCAGCTCCTCCCCGCTGAGCGGCTCTTCCCGGAGCTGCCGGGCGTCCAGAACTGCGGCGTGGCGGGCGCGGTCTCCGAGGAGCTGCTGTGGCTCGCGGACGAGGCGGTCATCAGGCGCCGCCCGCGTCTGGTCGTGCTCATGGTGGGCACCAACGACCTGGGAAACACCGTCATGGCGAGCCCGCGCGACGTGGCCTGCAACGTGCGCGACCTCGTCGACCTCGTGCTGGGCAACCTGCCGGAGGCGCGCGTGCTGCTGTGGAGCCCGCTGCCGTGCGTGGAGGAGGTCGACGGCTACCGAGCCAAGCCGTGCGCGCGCAGCAACGACCTCCTGCGCATGATCTTGGGCCAGGAGCGCGAGCTCATCCGCGACGGGCGCGTGAGCTTCCTCGACGTCTTCGATGCGTTTCTCGACGAGCGCGGCCGCACGCGCGCCGAGCTCTACGTCGACGGCCTGCACCTGAACGAGGAGGGCTTCAGCCGCCTGGCCGACCTCATGCGCCCCGAGCTTCTGTGAATTGGGGACTGTCCCCAATTCACAGACTGCTACACTGGGGTCTCCATTTGAATAGAGGGCACGGCTCGATCAGCTGCCACGTCATGTTGAAAACGGCTCCGGTTTGACTCCGGATCAGCACCCGGCTGTGTCTTGAGGCGGCGACCGCCCGGTCGCCCGTCCTGCCTTGCCCTCCTGACGCCCTGGTCCCAGGGAGAGAGCGAGGCACCATGTCCATGCGCAACCTTGCACAGATCAACCACGCCGAGAAGAACCTGCTCACGAGGCTCGCCGCGGGCGCCGCGGCCGTCGCGCTGGCGCTGACCGTCGCGGCCTGCGGCGGCACGCCGGCCTCGAGCGCTGGTGACGCGACCGCCGATGCCGGCCAGGAGCAGCAGGCAACCATCGAGGCCACCGTGGAGATCGACGCCACGGCCGGCGAGGGCGAGCTCTCGAGCTACGACGTCGAGCTCGACGAGGGCGCGACGGTCTACGACGCGCTGGTCGCGACCGGCGCCGACGTCAACGCGTCCGACTCCGACTACGGCATGTACGTTGCCGGCATCAACGGCCTCGCCGGCGGGGACTTCGGCGACATGAGCGGCTGGATGTTCGAGGTCAACGGAGAGATGGCCGAGGTCGGCTGCTCCCAGCTCGAGGTCGCGGACGGCGACGTCATCGCCTGGACCTACGTGACCGAGTTCACCGAGTAGCAAGGCGAGAAGAGCGTGGCGCCCGCGCGTCCCACACCCTTCGACTCCTGGCACGTGGCAGTCCCCGCGACTCTCTTCGCGGGGACTGCCCTGCTGTCCATGTTGGCGGTCCAGCCCGTCCTCGTGGCGCTGTCGCTCGGCGGCGCGTTCGCGTTCTCGCTGCTTTCGCGCGGCGTGCGCGCGACGGCGCGCGGGCTCGCCTGGCAGCTGCCGCTGCTCGCGCTCGTATGCGTGCTCAACCCGTTCTTCTCGGCGTCGGGCTCCACGCTGCTTTTCAAGGTGGGGCCGCGCAGCGTCTACGCGGAGAGCCTCGCGTACGGCGCGACGATGGGCGCGCTGCTGGTGGCGACGGTGCTGTGGTTCGAGGGTGCGGCGACGGCCCTGACCCAGGACCGCCTGCTCGCGCTGTCGGGGCGACGCGCGCGAGCCCTTCCAATCGTTGCGTCGATGGCGTCGCAGCTCGTGCCGCAGATGCTCGGCCGGGCTAAGACGGCGCGCGCGACCGTCGCCGCCTGCACGGCCGCCGGGCGGCGCCCGGGGCTTCGCGACGAGCTCACGCGCACTTCGACGATGCTGCTCGCCTGGTCGCTCGAGGACTCGGTCGAGCGCGCGGACGTCATGCGGGCCCGCGGCTGGGAGTCGGGCCGTCCGCGCACGAGCTATCGGCTCGAGCGGCTGCGCAGACGCGACGCCGCCGCGCTCGTGGGCATCGCGGGGCTGCTCGTTGCCTGCGCGGCGTGTGCGTGGCAGCTGTGCGCGACCTGGCGCTTCTATCCCACGATGGGGGAGCTCGGGCCGTGGTGGGCCTACGCGCCGTGGGTCGTCCTTGTCACCCTGCCGAGCCTGGAGCAGGTGTCCCAAAGGGGGACAGGTTCAAATTGGGACACGCCCGCAGTGTCCCAATTTGAACCTGTCCCCCTTTGGGACACCCGTCCCACCCGCAAGGGAGGCATCCGATGAGCGCGCTTGAGTTCGACCACGTGTCCTTCTCGTATGCGGGCGCGACGTCGCCCGTCCTTCTCGATGTCTCGCTCGAGGTGCCTGAGGGGGCGTTTGCGCTGCTGGTGGGTGACACGGGCTCGGGCAAGTCCACGCTTCTGCGCCTGGCCAAGCCCGAGATCGCGCCCGCGGGCAAGCTCGGCGGCTCGGTCCGCGTCTTCGGGACGGACCCGCGCGAACTTGGCGCGCAGGCCTCGGCCCGCGCCGTCGGCTACGTCTTCCAGAGCCCGGACGCGCAGATCGTCTGCGACACCGTGTGGCACGAGCTGGCCCTCGGCCTGGAGAACCTCGGCGCCCCCGAGCCCGAGATGCGCCGCCGCGTGGCCGAGACCTGCAACTTCCTCGGCATCGAGCCGTGGTTTCGCGCGCGCACCGCGGAGCTCTCCGGCGGGCAGCGCCAGGTGCTCGCTCTGGCCTCGGCGCTCGCGATGCGCCCGCGCCTGCTTCTGCTCGACGAGCCCACGAGCATGCTCGACCCCTTGGCCGAGAAGAGCTTTCTCTCGCTGCTCTTCCGCGCAAACCGCGAGCTCGGCGTCACCGTGGTGGTGGCAACGCACACGCCCTGGTCGATGGCCGGCTACGCCACCTGCGCGCTCGCGATCGAGGGCGGGTCCGTGCGCGCGGTGCCGCTCGCCGAGGTTGCGACCGAGGCTCCCTTGTGCGTGCCGGGCCGCGACAGGTCGCGCGTCGTTGCGCGGCGCCCGCCCTCCGCTCGCTCATCGCGCCCAAACGACCAGAAGCACCCCGTTTTTCTCCGAAAAGTGGTCGAAAAAGCGCGGCCAATGACGGAGAGTCCGGTCGCTGATACCGAGAAGGACGCGATGCTCGCGGACGACGTCTGGTACCGCTACGACCGCGACGCACGCTGGGTCCTGCGCGAGCTCGACCTCGCGGTGGGGGAGGGGGAGGTCCGCGCGCTCGTGGGGTCCAACGGCTGCGGCAAGTCCACGCTGCTCGCGACCCTTGCCGGCGTGGCACGGCCTGCTCGCGGCCGTGTGCGCAACGGGCTCGCCGCCTCCCAGGCGCTCCTGCCGCAGGCCCCCAAGGCGCTGCTCTCCTGCGAGACCGTGGCGGACGAGCTCATGGCATGGTCGCGCGTCGGCGGCTACGGACGCGCGGAGGTGGCGGACGCCCTTGCGCGCCTCGGCCTCGAAGACGCGGCGGACCGTCACCCCTACGACCTCTCCGGCGGGCAGCAGCAGCTGCTTGCGTTGGAGAAGCTGCTGCTCGTGCGCCCGCGCCTGCTGCTTCTGGACGAGCCGACCAAGGGGCTCGACTGCGCGGAGCGCGAGCGGGTCGCGCGGCGCCTGGCCGAGGTTCGCGATGACGGGGCGACCGTCCTTCTCGCCACGCACGACATGGGGTTCGTCCGTGCCGTCGCCGACCGCGTCTCGCTCATGTTCGACGGCGGCATCACCTGCACGGAGCCGACTGACGAGTACTTTGCCAACTCGTGGCTCTGGTAAACCGCGCTCGAGCCTGTGCTTATATGCAAAAAAGCGCTTCAGTCCATAACATGCACTGTCGTCATGCAAAAGTCGCCTTCAGTCCATGAGAAACCGACTCCCTCAAAGCACTTCGGAGCTTGATGATAAGCCTACACATTAATTCTGGTCCTCAAGAGGGACGAGAGCGCCTCTTGAGAGCCAGAATTCCATGGACTGAAGTGCGATTTTGCACTCGCTGTCAGCCAAATATGGACTGAAGGGCAAAAATGCAGCGGGACGGGCGTTGCCCGACTCGCCTCGACCACTAGAACAGCAGGAACGGCTCGCTCTCGGACATGACGTCCTCGTCGATGTCATCGAGGTCGTCGTAGTGGGCGTGCTCGTCCTCGTCATCCTCCTCGCCCCAGCCGTAGGCATTGGCAAAGTCGCTGTCCTCGTCGGTCACGGGCAGGGCGCTCGTGATCGAGCACAGGCCGTCCATGGCAGGGACGATCTTCTGCCATTGGCAGATGACCGGCTCGGAGGGCGCGCCCTCCAGCTCGCAGAGGGAGTCGAGGAAGATCTCATGAGCGCCGTCGAGCAGGTCGGAGCCCTTGCGGATCTGCTGGAAGTGGTCGGCGAACTTCTCCATCGCCTCGTCGGCGTTCTCGGCCTCCACGACGCAGGGCATGAGGCAGTAGTTGTCCTTGCTGTCCGAGTCGTCGTTGTAGCTGAAGTTCCCGATGTACAGCATGGTGTCCTCCTCAAACGTCGCCGGCCCTGCGGAGCCCCTATGGCAAACTGGTACCCATGAACGCCCAGAAGCAAACGCGCCGGCCGCTCGCCGGCCTCATCCGCGCCGCCGAGGTGCCCGCGCTCGCGGCGGTGCCCGCGGCCATGGTCGTGCTCGCGCTGGCGGGGGTGCGCGCCACCGCCGGGCTCACGCTCGTCGTGGCAGTGCTCGCGGTGGCCCTCGTGTTCGCGGGCTTTGAGGCCTCGCGCCCCGCGCTGCGCCAGCTCATGCCCACCGCCGTGCTCGCCGCCGCGGCCGCCGCGGGACGCGTGCTCTTCGCGCCGCTCCCCGACGTCAAGCCGGTCTCGGCGATCGCCATCGTGGCGGGCGCTGCGCTGGGGCGGCGCAGCGGCTTCGTGGTCGGCGCGCTCGCGGCGCTGCTCTCCAACCTCTTCTTTGGGCAGGGGCCGTGGACGCCCTGGCAGATGTACGCATGGGGTCTCGTGGGCTACGTCGGTGGCGTCCTGGGCGAGAAGGACCTGCTCTCCCGCGCGCCGGTTCTCTACGGGTGGGGCCTTCTCTCCGGCCTGGTCTACGGCCTCATCCTGAACGGCTACCACGTCCTCGGCTACGTCCAGCCGCTCACCTGGCCCGCCGCGCTCGCGGCCTGCGCGGCGTCGCTGCCGCTGGACGTGACGCACGGCGTGGCGACGGTCGCGTTTCTCGCTGCGATCTGGCTGCCCTGGGGTCGCGCGATTCGCCGCGTGGTGGCCAAGTACGACCTGTGAGGCGCGCGCCCTTCTCGCCCGCCGCCCGGGGTTATCTCCACATGGTTTTGCAGTAGGGAATGGGACCAGAAGGCCCGCAAAAGCTGTGCTGGGCCCCGTTACCTACTGCAAAACCATGCGCCAATGGGGTATTTCGTGGGGTCGCCCCGCGTCCTGCCCCGGCCTCGCGTTCTTCTCGCTTTGCCCTTTACAACCCAACGACACTTGGCTATCGTAGGCATGTTTCATGCCACGAATCACTGTCGAGGGCTTCGCCGGCGGGGGCAGCCGCCGCGGGGCAAGAAGGAGATGTACATGTCCGGACACTCTAAGTGGGCAACCACCAAGCACAAGAAGGCCGCCATCGACGCCAAGCGCTCGTCGCTCTTCTCCAAGCTCTCCCGCAACATCACCGTTGCGGCCAAGCTCGGCGGCGACCCCAACCCGGACAACAACGCCACCCTCGCGGCCGCCGTTGCCCGCGCCCGCATGGTCTCCATGCCCAACGCCAAGATCAAGGCTGCCATCGACAAGGCCTTCGGCTCCGGCTCCGACGCCGCCAACTACGCCGAGATTACCTACGAGGGCTACGGTCCCGCCGGCGTGGCCGTCTACGTCGACTGCCTGACCGACAACAAGAACCGCACCGCCGCCGACGTGCGCTCCGCCTTCTCCCACTCCGGCGGCTCGCTCGGCACCTCCGGCTCCGTCGCGTTCCAGTTCGAGCGCAAGGGCTCCATCGCCGTCGAGAAGATCATCAAGTCCGAGGACAAGAAGGTTGCCGACAAGGAGAACGCTGTCGACGAGGACGAGTTCATGATGGCCGTCGCCGAGGCCGGCGGCGAGGACTACGAGGACGCCGGCGACGAGTGGATCGTCTGGACCGCCTACGACAAGATGCAGGACGTCCAGAAGTCCCTCGAGGAGCAGGGCATCGAGGTCAAGGGCTCCGAGCTCACCATGGTCCCCACGACCCCGACGCAGGTCTCCGTGGCCGACGCCAAGAAGGTCCAGCGTCTCGTCGACCGCCTCGACGAGCTGGAGGACGTCCAGAACGTCTACCACACCATGGACATGACCGACGAGATCGTGGCCGCCCTCGACGAGGAGTAGGCAGCGCTCGTCTCATACGAACCTGGGGGGCGCCCCCGTTCTTCTCTCCGGCTCACTGCGCTGCGCGCAGAAGTCGCCGGGCGAGAAGAACGGGGGCGCCCGTGTCGTATGTGCCGAAAGGTCGCCGACCGGGAAATGGGGCCCGCGCCTCCGCCTGCTACTCCACGGTGCCGTAGACGCCGGCCCAGCCGTGTCCCACGAGGATGGAGTTGATCTGGTCGCAGAGGCGCTGGCGCGTGTAGGTGCGCGAGGGGAGGGCCTCCACGACCTCGGCGAGGTCGGTGCTCAGGTCGAAGATCTCCGCGCGCGTCACCACGTCGAGCTTGGAGCACGTGGCGGCCGACGAGATGCCCGGCACAAAGATGGCGTCGACGAGCCGCTGCAGCTCGCCGTAGTCCTCGCTGCGGACGTCCGACCCGAACATGTGGCCTCCCTGTAAGCGCTTCTTTTCGTCCCAAACATGGTAGCAGCCGCGCGGCGGATTGCATCTATACTCAGTCTGGACCCTACAGAGGAGGAACCATGACATCCGCGTATCAGAACATGACCGACGCCGAGCTCGACGCCGCGCTCGCCGACCTCGAGCGCCAGGCGGACGAGCTGCGCGCCCTGAACCTCAAGCTCGACATGGCCCGCGGCAAGCCGAGCCCCGAGCAGACCGCGCTCTCCAAGCCCATGCTCGACCTCGTGACCAGCGAGACCGATCTCACCGACGGCGGCGCCTCGGTGGACAACTACGGCAACCCCGACGGCCTGCCCTCCGCGCGCGCCCTTGCCGCGGAGCTGCTCGGCGTCGACCCCGCCAACGTGAGCGTCATCGGCTCCTCGAGCCTCAACCTCATGTACGACTGCGTCGAGAACGGCTACGTCCATGGCATCGCCGGCTGCAAGCCCTGGTGCCAGCAGGGGACCGTCAAGTTCCTCTGCCCCGCGCCCGGCTACGACCGCCACTTCACCGTGACCGAGAGCTTCGGCATCGAGAACGTGCCGGTGCCCATGTGCGAGGACGGCCCCGACATGGACGTCGTGCGTGAGCTGGTCGAGAAGGACCCGCAGGTCAAGGGCATCTGGTGCGTGCCCAAGTACGCCAACCCCACCGGCGTGACCTACTCCGACGAGGTCGTGCGCGCCTTCGCGGCCCTGAAGCCCGCCGCCCCCGACTTCCGCATCTTCTGGGACAACGCCTACGCCGTGCACACCTTCGCCGGCGAGGGTGACGAGCTCCTCAACATCTTCGACGCCCTCGCCGAAGCAGGCGCCGACAACCTCGTCTACGAGTTCGCGTCCACGGCCAAGGTGACCTTCCCGAGCTCCGGCATGGCGTGGGTCACGGCGTCCCCGGCCGACATGGCGGAGCTGCGCCGCGCGTTCTCTGCCATGCGCGTCTCCCCGGAGAAGGTCTCCCAGCTCGCGCACGTCAAGTTCCTCAAGGATGCCGCGGGCGTGGCCGAACACATGAGAAAGCACGCCGCCGTGGTGGCGCCGCGCTTCGCCCTGGTGGAGGAGAGGCTCTCCGCCGGCCTCGGGGAGCTGGGCGTTGCCACGTGGACGCACCCCAAGGGCGGCTACTTCGTGAGCTTCGAGGGCCCGGAGGGGTCGGCAAAGGCGATTGTGGCCCTCGCCAAGGAACTGGGCGTCACGCTGACCGGCGCTGGCGCGCCCTGGCCCTACGGCCGCGACCCGCGTGACACCAACATCCGCATCGCGCCGACCTACCCCTCGCTCGAGGAGCTCGGCCGGGCGCTCGACGTGTTCGTGGTGGCGGTCAAGCTCGTGTCCGCACGTCTGGCCAAGGCCGAGCGCGCCTAAGGGGCGTCGGCCGTCGTCGGCGCTGTCCGCCGGGTTTTTCGCCGCCGCGGAATTCTGGTATTGTCGTCGGACGTGGCCTTGCCCTCCCCGGCGGAGGGTCGATGCCCTATGCTTAGAGTTTCCGGGCGCATGCCCGAGCAACGTACGTGAGGAGTGTCCAGCAGATGGCGGGAGCCAAGAAGAACGGCGATAAACGCAGGAAGACTGCCGAGAAGGACCAGGCAAAGGCGCAGAAGCAGCGCAAGCCGGGCGAGCTCTCGCGCTTCCAGAAGGCCGTCATCATCATCTTCATCGTGATCTTTGCCGGCTCGACGCTCGCAGGGGCGCTGGCCTCTGTGGTCCAGAGCCAGAACAGCCAGAGCCAGGAGCTCACCGTCGAGACGATGGACGAGAGCTACGAGGGCGCCGTCGCGGACCTCGAGGCCAAGGTGGCCGAGAACCCCGACGACACCGAGTCGCTCCTCTCGCTCGCGCAGAACTGCTCCTCGTGGGGCACGAGCGTCCTCATGCTCGCCACGACCGACGACGAGGTGGCTCACGGCAACGAGCTGCTCGAGAAGGCCGTGGGATACTACGACGACTACCTCGAGCGCGAGGACTCCCCCTCGGCGAGCGTGAGCCGGGCGCTGTGCCTGTACTACCAGGGCAAGACCGACGAGGCCACGACGGCGCTCGAGGGGGTCACGACCGACCATCCCGACTATGCGCCCGGCTGGTACAGCCTCGGCGCGCTCTACGAGGGGCAGGGCAAGACCGACGAGGCTAAGTCCGCCTACGAGAAGGCCGTCGAGCTCGACCCCGATGACGAGGAGGGCGTGAAGAGCTCCGCAGAGTCTCGCCTCGAGGCGCTCGCGGACTCGGACGCCGACGACACCACCGACGACACGGCCGAGTAGCACGGCCAGAGGAGAACACATGAGTCTTTCCATTGACATCAGGAGCGGGGCGGCCGGCGCGGCGAGCGTTGTCGTCTCGGGCGAGGTCGACGTCTCCAACGCCGACGAGCTGCGTACTGCCCTCGACCAGTGCCTCGCGGGGGACGTGACCGACCTCACGGTCGACCTTGCCGAGGTGCCCTACATCGACTCGACGGGCATCGGCGTCCTGGTGGGCGCGGCGCACCGCGCGGCCGAGAAGAACGTGCGCCTCGAGGTCGCGCGCCCGCAGAGAAACGTCGCCCGCGTGCTCGGGCTGCTCGGCGTCACCGCCGAGCTCAACATCAGCGAGGACGCCCGCTAGGGCAGGGGAGGAGAGGCACGTGTTTGGCATCGGAGGAACTGAGCTCTTCCTCATCCTGCTGTTTGCGTTCATGATCTTCGGCCCGGACAAGCTCCCGGGCATGGGCAGGACGATCGGCCGCGCCCTGCGCCAGTTCAAGCAGGCGCAGGAGGGCTTCACGCAGGTGGTCCAGAGCGAGGTGCTCGACCCCGCCGCAGAGGCGATGAACGCGAGCGCCGGCAAGCCCAACCGCAAGCGTGCCGCCGAGCTCGACGAGGACGCCGACCTCGAGGGCGCCGCGAGCGAGGACGGCGCGGCCCCGCGCCGCACTGAGACCTTCGCCGAGCGCAAGAAGCGCCTCGCCGCCGAGAAGGCGGCCCGCGACGCCGAGGCCGCCGCAGCCCGCGAGGCCGCAGCGGAGACCGCCTCGCCCACCGACCCCAACGATGACGATGCCGACATCGCCGAGGGCGCATCGGAGCAGCCGGCGCCCGAAGGCGCAAACGAGCCCGCGGCCAAGACAACCCCCGCCAGCAAGCCGTCGGCCTCCGATCTCTACTCAATGAAGCGTCCCTCTCGCTCGGAGAGCGCCGTCGCCGGCGGGGACAGCCCCGCCGCGAGTCGCGAAGCGAGCGAGGAGCGCAGCGACGAGCGTGGAGCGGGCGGGGCTGTCCCCGCCGGCGACGGCGCCACCCCCGACAACGTGAAGGAGGCCTAAGCCATGCCGATCGGACCAGCACGCATGCCCATCATGGATCACCTGGGCGAGCTCAGGCGTCGCATCACGATCATCGTGGTCGCCATCATCGTTGGCGCGCTCGTCGTCTACATGGCCACGCCGACCCTCATCGCGATGATGATCGACCAGATCCGCTCTGCCATGCGCGGCGGCGACCTCTACGTCTTCAGCGCGCTCGGCGGCTTCACCATTCGCTTCAAGGTCGCCCTGTTCTTCTCGGTGATCGTGTGCTCGCCCATCATCATCTGGCAGGTCATGGGCTTCTTCCTGCCGGCGCTCAAGCCCAACGAGCGCAAGTGGGTCGTGCCCACCGTGGGCGCGATGGTGGCCCTGTTCTTCCTGGGCATGATCTTCTGCTACTTCGTCATCCAGCCGGCGGCCTTTGGCTGGCTGCTCGACCAGACCTTCGAGTTCGCTCAGTCCATGGCGGACGCCGAGGACTACCTCAACATCTACATGCTGCTCGAGATCGGCTTTGGCCTGGCGTTCCAGCTTCCGCTGGTCATCTTCTACCTGTCGATCTTCCACCTGGTGCCGTACAAGACGTTCCGCTCGCAGTGGAGGACCGTCTACGTGGCGCTCATGGTGCTCTCGGCCTGCGTGACCCCCGACGCCTCGCCGGTCACGATGGTCCTGATGTTCGCCGTCCTCATCGCCCTGTACGAGGCCGCCCTGGCCGTGGCCCGCTACATCATCATCGCGCGCGACGGCAAGGCCGCTCTCAAGTGGGGCCGCGAGGACTACGAGCAGCGCGACCTCGACCGTCTCTAGGCAGGTGATGTCGTGAGGCTGATCGTCACCGAGAAGAACGACGCGGCGCAGCAGATCGCGCGCCTGCTCTCCGAGTCCGGCAAGCCGACGGCGGACAAGGTCTACAACACGCCGGTCTACCGCTTCCGCGTGGGCGGGGAGGACAACGTCACGATCGGCCTGCGCGGACACATCCTCAAGGTGGACTTCCCGGTCCAGCTGACCTTCAGCGACGCGCAGGGCTGGCAGGGCCTCACCGCCGACGGCGAGCTGCTGCCGGCCGACGTGCCGGACGGCCTGGCCCGCCCGCCCTACAAGTCCAAGCGCAAGCCCTACCTCGCGGACGGCATTGACCTCAAGGGCTGGAAGATCGCGAGCCTGCCGTATCTGGTGTGGGCGCCCATCGAGAAGCTCCCTGCCGAGAAGGAGATCATCCGCGCCCTCAAGAACCTGGCCAAGAAGGCCGACAGCGTGGTCATCGGCACGGACTTCGACCGCGAGGGCGAGCTCATCGGCTCCGACGCCCTGCGCCAGATCCGCGAGGTGGCGCCCGCGGTGCCCGTTTCGCGCGCCCGCTACTCCGCCTTCACCAAGGCCGAGATTGACCACGCCTTCGCCAATCTCGTTGAGCTCGACCAGGACCTCGCCGACGCCGGCGAGTCGCGCCAGTACATCGACCTCATCTGGGGCGCCGTCCTCACGCGCTACCTCACAGCCGCCCGCTGGTCGGGCCTCGGCAACGTGCGCTCGGCCGGACGCGTGCAGACGCCCACGCTCGCCCTGGTGGTGGAGCGCGAGCGCGAGCGCCTGGCCTTCAAGCCGGACGACTACTGGGTGATTCAGGGACAGGCCGAGAAGGACGGCGACGCCGCGGGCCCCTTCCGCATCACGCACGCGACCGGCCGCTTCTGGGAGAAGCCCGCCGCCGACGCGGCGTTTGCCCGCGTCGCGGACGCCACCGAGGGCCGCGTCACGGCCGTGGAGCGCAAGAGCCGCACGCAGCGGCCGCCCGCGCCGTTCAACACCACGAGCCTGCAGGCCGCCGCGGCCGCCGAGGGCATCTCGCCGGCGCGCACGATGCGTCTCGCCGAGAGCCTCTACATGGACGGCCTCATCTCGTACCCGCGCGTGGACAACACCGTCTACCCGAGCTCGCTCGACCTGCGCGACTGCGTGCGCACGCTCGCCAAGGTCCCGCAGTACGCCGCCACCTGCCAGGCACTTCTCGCCCAGCCCAAGCTCACCGCCACGCGCGGCAAGGAGGAGACGACTGACCACCCGCCCATCTACCCCACAGCGGCGGCCTCGCCCGACGGCATGCAGCCCGCGGCGTGGAAGCTCTACAACCTCATCGCGCGGCGCTTCTTGGCCACGCTCATGGGCCCCGCCACGATCGAGGGCACCAAGGTCTCGATCGACGTGGCGGGCGAGCCGTTCACGGTCTCCGGCAGCGTGCTCGCGAGCCCGGGCTTCCGCGCGGTCTACCCCTACGGCCTCAAGAAGGACGACCAGCTCCCCGCGTTGGCGGAGGGCGACGTGGTGGCCGTGTCGGACATGGAGCAGCTGGCCAAGCAGACCGAGCCGCCCGCGCGCTACAGCCAGGGCAAGCTCATCCAGGAGATGGAGAAGCGGGGCCTGGGCACCAAGTCCACGCGCGCGAGCATCATCGACACGCTCTACGAGCGCAAGTACTTCAAGAACGACCCGGTGGAGCCGAGCCAGCTGGGCATGGCGATCATCGACGCCCTGCACACCTACGCGCCGCGCATCACCTCCGCCGACATGACGGCCGAGCTCGAGGACGACATGACGCAGGTCGCTGACGGCAAGAGCACCCAGGAGCAGGTGGTCAACCACTCGCGGGCGCTGCTCGCCGGCCTCATGGACGCGCTCGTGGAGCACGTGGACGACCTCTCTGAGTCCATCGCCGACGCCGTAACGGCCGACGCCAAGATCGGCACCTGCCCCAAGTGCGGCAAGGACCTCGTGGTCAAGACCTCGGCCAAGACGCGCGGCAGCTTCGCGGGCTGCATGGGCTGGCCGGAGTGCGACGTCACCTACCCGCTGCCCCAGGGCAAGATCTCCGCGCTCGAGGGCGATGCCGCGGTCTGCCCGGAGTGCGGCGCGCCGCGCGTGAAGGTGCAGCCGTTCCGCAGCCGGGCGTACGAGACCTGCATCAACCCGGCATGCCCCACCAACCGCGAGCCCGACGTGGACGTGGGCGCCTGTCCCGCGTGCGCGGAGGCCGGCCGCGAGGGGCGCCTCGTGGCGCACAAGTCCGAGAAGAGCGGCAAGCGCTTCATCCGCTGCACCAACTACGACGACTGCGGGACGAGCTATCCGCTGCCCGCCCGCGGCAAGCTCGAGGCCACGGGCGAGACCTGCCCGGACTGCGGCGCGCCGATGGTCGTGGTGACCACCGCCCGCGGCCCCTGGAAGCTCTGCCCCAACATGAGCTGCCCCAGCCGCGAGAAGAAGGAGGCGGCGCGGGGGGCGCGCGGTCGCGGACGGGCGGGCGGCGCCCGACGCGGCACAAAGAGGAAGTCCTAGCGAGCGCGGGGTCGAGGTTCTTCTCGGCCCCGCGTCATTTCTTGTCCGGGACGTCGGCGCCCCTTCGGAGCCCCGGGCATAATTCCACAGGGGCCTCACCCTGACATACAGGCGCAGCACCCAAGCGCGTCGGCAACGCCCGATTTACGTATCATGAAGTGACGAACCTGACGTCAGCGCCGTGCCGGGAGGGGATGACCATGCTCGACATCAAGCGCGTTCTCGCGAGCAAGCCCAGGAAGCCCGAACACGTCGAGCTCACGACGCTTCTGACGCCGTGGGGAGAGAGGGTCGCGGCGGGCGAGAAGGACCCGTCTGCCGCCTCGCACCCCCGCCCGCAGCTGGCGCGCGACGCATGGACCTCGCTCGACGGAATCTGGGAGTGCGCATTCGTCTTTGCGCCGGACGCCGCTAGCGCCTGGCGGGCCTCCACGCCCCCGGCGGGAGGGTGGCAGGCCATCCGCGTGCCCTTCTCGCCCGAGGCGCCGCTCTCCGGCGTGGGAAGGCAGCTCCAGCCGAGCGAGCTGCTCTGGTACCGGCGGACGTTCGACGCCCCCGAGCTCGCCGCGGACGAGCGGCTCATACTGCACTTCGAGGCCGTGGACTGGGCCTGCTCCGTCTTTGTCAACGGCGTCCCCGTCTGCGAGCACGTGGGCGGCTACCTGCCCTTCTCGGCGGACGTCACCGAGGCGCTGCGCCCGGGGGCCAACCATCTCATGCTCTGCGTCTTTGACCCCAGCGACGCGGGCACGCAGCTGCGTGGCAAGCAGCGCCTGGAGCGCGGAGGCATCTGGTACACGGCCCAGAGCGGCATCTGGCAGGACGTGTGGTGCGAGGTCGTGCCCGCGGCGCACGTGAGCTCGCTCGTGGTGGACGCGCGCATGGGCGCGGACGGCGGGGAGCTCGTGCTTCTTGCCGGCGTGGAGGGCGAGGGCACGCTCATCGCCCGCGTGCTCGACGAGGGGCGCGAGGTCGCGCGCGCCTCCGTGCGGACCGCGGGCGCCCGCGAGGCGCGCCTGCGGCTCAAGGTGGACGAGCCCCACCTCTGGCGCCCGAGCGACCCGCACCTCTATGACATCGAGCTCATGTTCGGCGCCGACCGCGCGCGCAGCTACTGCGGCTTCAGAACCGTGGAGGTGCGCCCGGACGAGTCGGGCGTGCCGCGCGTGCACCTCAACGGCAAGGCGCTCTTCCTGCGCGGGGTTCTCGACCAGGGCTACTGGCCGGACGGCCTCATGACCGCCCCCTCCGAGGCGGCCTTCGCGCACGACATCCTCGCTGCGCGCGAGCTGGGCTTCAACATGCTGCGCATGCACATCAAGGTGGAGTCGAGGCGCTTCTATGCGCTCTGCGACCGGCTGGGCATCCTCGTGTGGCAGGACATGGTCTCGGGCGGCGGCGCGTACGGGGCCTGGCAGACGAGCTACAAGCCCACGCTCTTCCGCGCGAGCTGGTCGATGGCGACCGACGAGGGCCCGCGCGCCGCGCGCCGGCTCGCGGCCGACGACCCCGGCTATCGGCGCGAGTGGCGCGAGACCTGCGTCGCGACGGTTCGCCTGCTGCGCGGGCATCCCAGCGTGGTGGGTTGGACGCTCTTCAACGAGGGCTGGGGCCAGTTCGACGCCCGCGCCGCCTGCGACGACGTGCGCGCGATGGATCCCACGCGCCTTATCAGCGCGACGAGCGGCTGGTACGACCGCCTCTGCGGCGACATCCACAGCGTGCACAACTACTTCCGGCCGCTCGAGGTGTGGCGCGACGTCGCCCGGGAGCCGCGCGCCTTCGTGATCTCCGAGTTCGGGGGCGTGAGCTGGGCGGTCCCGGACCATGTGAGCCTTGCGACGTCGTACGGCTACGAGGCGGCGGCGGACGGCGCGGCGTATGCGCGCGAGGTGCGCGGACTTCTGGACCGGGCGCTCTCGCTGAGGGCCGGCGGCCTCGCCGGCTACGTCTACACGCAGCTCAGCGACGTCGAGGAGGAGACCAATGGCCTGCTCACCTACGACCGCCGCGTGAACAAGCTGGCTGCCTCCTCGGACGAGCCCCGGTGACGTCGCGCCCCGGGCCGCGCGCCAAATCCAGGCCCCGCGCCAAGTCCGGGCCCCGCGCCAGCAAAACCCGGAGAAATGTACGACCTTGCTGAGAAGAACCTCGACGGTTCTTCTCGCCACCTGCGGTTTTGTCGTCCGGCGTCACTGGCACTGCAGCGGACTTCGTACATTTCTCAGCTGGCCGCCGACCGGACGCCGCGCGTGGCCCGAGGACCACCCCTCGCGACATGGCGTTCTCGTGGGGCGGCCCCGGAGGCGCTACCATGGAAGGGCTATCTGACGAGAGGGGGCGCATGGGCGCACGAGGCATCTTCATCACGCTCGAGGGGGCGGACGGCTGCGGCAAGTCGACGCAGGCCGCGCTGCTCGCCGACGCGCTCGCCGCACGGGGCCGCGATGTCGTGCGCCTGCGCGAGCCCGGTGGCACGCCCATCTCGGAGAAGATCCGCGCGCTGCTGCTGGACCCCGCCAACGCCGAGATGGCCCCGGAGTGCGAGCTCTTGCTCTACGAGGCCAGTCGCGCCCAGCTCGTCCGCCAGGTGATCGAGCCCGCGCTCGCCCGCGGCGCCGTGGTGCTGTGCGACCGCTACTACGACTCCACCTACGCCTACCAGGCCGGCGGCCGCGGCCTTGACGAGACGCTCGTGAACCGGTCCAACCTGCTCGGAAGCTGCGGGTGCGTCCCTGACCGCACGCTGGTGCTCGACCTCGACCCCGCCGAGGCCTTCGCTCGCGCCACCGCCGGCGGCGTCGACCGCATGGAGGCCGAGGGCCTTGCGTTCCAGGAGCGCGTGCGCGGAGCCTACCTGCGCCTCGCGGCGGGGGAGCCCTGTCGCGTGCACGTGGTCGACGCGTCGGGAAAGGCGGACGAGGTCACCGCTCGCCTGCTCGCCGCCGTCGCGGACCTGTGGGAGTGAGCGCCGTGACCTCAGCCCCCGGCCCCGCCGCCTCCCGCCCCGCCGCCCTCGACGCGCTCTCCGACCAGCACCGCGTGCGCGACTTTCTCGCCCGCGCCCTGGCCGAGGGCTGCCTCAGCCACGCCTATCTCTTCGTGGGCGCGCCCGGCTCGGGCAAGCACGAGGCCGCCGAGGCCCTCGCCAAGTGCGTCGTCTGCCCGCGGGGCGGCGACGGAACCTGCGACGAGTGCCGGCGCGTGGCGCACCGCACCCACCCGGACGTCCACTGGCTGGAGCCGGGGAGTGCCACCGGCTACCTCGTGGCGCAGGTCCGCGAGCTCATCGAGGACGCAAGCCTCACCCCCGTGCGCGCCAAGACCAAGCTCTACGTTCTCGAGCGCGCAGAGCTGCTGCGGGGCGCTGCCGCAAATGCGCTGCTCAAGACCCTCGAGGAGCCGCCCGAGGGCGTGATGTTCGTCCTGTGCGCCCGCACGACCGCGGCCATGCTGCCCACCATCGTCTCGCGCTGCCAGCAGGTGCCCTTCCGCGCGGCCTCCGCGCGCTCCGGCGTCGAGGCGGTCCGCCGCGCGGTCCCCGCGACCGAGGCGGAGGCGCGCGTGGCGCTCGCCGTCGCGGGCACCCCGGCGCGCGCAGCCGAGTTCCTGCAGTCCACGAGCCGCCGGCAGGTCCGGCGCCTGGTGGTCTCCGCGCTCGACGCGCTCCCCCGCGACGACGCCTGGGACGTCCTTCTCGCCGCGCGCGAGATCGTGTCCGCCGTGGCCGTGCCGCTGGCAGACGTCAAGCAGGCGCAGGAGGACGCGCTCAAGGAGAGTCAGGACTTCCTCACCTCGGCCGCGCTCAAGCAGGTTGCCGACGCCAACAAGCGCGAGCTCACCGCCCGGGAGCGTTCGGGTATGATGGAAGCCCTGGCGGCAGCCGAGTCCCTCCTGCGCGACGCGCTCGTACGCAGCGAGGGCGTGGACGAGGACATCGTCAACGACGACGCGGCGGCCACCGTGGACCGCATCGCCGCCGCGAGCGACACACCGGCCGTCCTGCGCGCGCTCGACGCCGTGGCGCGCGCCGCGGACGACCTTTCGCACAACGTATCACCCCAGCTGACCCTCGAGGTCATGCTGCTCCGCATCAAGGAGGCACTCGCATGCCCACCATCATCCCGGTGAGGTTTACCTATGCCGCCCGCGACCTGTGGTTCGACCCCGCGGGCACCGGCGCCCAGGAGGGCGACCACGTCATCTGCGCCACCGAGCGCGGCCAGGAGTTCGGCCTGGCCACGGGCGACGCGCGCGAGGTCACGGGCGCCGAGCTCGAGGAGACCATCGGCCACGCGCAGCTGCGCGACGTGGTGCGCATCGCCACCGACGATGACGTCGCCCGTGCCGAGGAGCTCGAGCGCCGCGGCGAGGAGTCCATGCCGGCCTTCCGCCGCCACGTGGCGGCCTCCGGCCTGGACATGAAGCCCGTGGGCGTGGAGTACCTCTTCGACGGCGACAAGGCCGTCTGCTACTTCGCCGCCGAGGAGCGCGTCGACTTCCGCCAGCTCGTGCGCGACCTCGCGCGCGAGTTCCACGTGCGCATCGACATGCGCCAGATCGGCGTGCGCGAGGAGGCCGCCATCGTGGGCGGCTACGGCCACTGCGGCCAGGAGCTCTGCTGCCGTCGCTTTGCGATGGGATTCGACCCGGTCTCCATCCGCATGGCCAAGGAGCAGGACCTGCCCCTCAACTCCACCAAGATCTCGGGCGCGTGCGGCCGCCTCATGTGCTGCCTGCGCTACGAGTTCGAGGCCTATCGCGACTTCAAGGGACGCGCGCCCAAGCGCAACGCCGTGATCGACACGCCGCTCGGCAAGGGCAAGATCATCGAGTACGACACGCCCAAGGAGCAGATCGTCCTGCGCCTGGAGAGCGGCAAGCAGATCCGCGTGGCGCTCGCCGACATGACGGCCTCCGAGGCCGCGCACAAGAAGTCCGAGGAGCTGGGCTGCCCGTGCCGCCCGGACACCGTGACGCGCGAGGTGCTGGACCGCCTGGAGTCCCCGGACGTGCAGATGGCCCTGGCCGAGCTTGACCGCAAGATGGGCGTGACCGCGGAGCCCGAGGTCGACGCCGCGGACCTCTTCGTGGAGACGCGCCGCAAGCGCCGCCGCTCATCCGGTGCGCAGGGCGAGAAGGACCGCGAGGCCGCGGGCTCTTCCGCCGCAGTCGCGGAGGAGGGCGCCACGCGCCGCCGCCGCAAGCGCCGCCCGGGCGACGGGGGGGCCGGCAACGCCGCCGCTCCCGCCGAGGCCGCGGCGGGAGCGCAGCCGGGCACGAGGCGCCGTCGCCACCACCAGGCCGCAGAGGGCGGCGCGGGGGCACAGGCCTCCAGCAACGGTGCCGAGTCCGGCGCGCAGCCGGCCAAGCGCACGCGCCGACCGGGCGACAAGGGCGGCCAGGCCGCGGCCGAGAAGGGCACGGCGCCGCGCGGCATGCAGCCGTCGCGCCGCAAGCGCTCCGCGCAGGGTCAGGGCGGCGCGGCCCAGGCCCAGGACGGACAGCGCCCGGCGCCCAAGCACCTGCAGGGCGGCGAGGACGCTCCCAAGGCGCGCCGCCGCCGTCGCCGCGGCGGTCGCGGGCGCGGCGGTGCCGGCTCCGATGGCGGCTCGCCCGCCGGCGGCGGCGAGTAGCTGCCGCAGGTCCTTCTCGGCCACGCGCGCTCGCCCTGGTGCCTGTGCTCTCCCTGGTGCCTAAATCCCGGCATCTGCGTGAAATGGTGCCTGATTTCCGAGATATGCGTGTATTCGTGCCAAATTCGGGCCATCTGCGTGTTCTTGCCACGCAGATGGCCCGATTTCGGCACCAGGAAAAATGCGCCGAGAAGGACCTCCCGCTGCTATCCGAGGGGCCGGTCGAAGACGATCTTCACTTCGTCGCCCACACGCACCGTCTCGCCGCAGGGAGGGTCGGTCCCGATGGCTACGGGGGTGCCCTCGTTGCCGTATTCCCACTCCGTGACATGCGGATTGGGCGTGAGCCCCGCGAGGTAGAGCTTGCTCGACGCGTCGACGGGCGTCATGCCGGCGACGCTCGGTACCGTCACGTCGCTCGTGACCGTAATGGTCACGAGCTCGTCGGGCAGGGCCCACGCGCCCGACGCCGGTTGCGTCAGGATGACCCGGTTGGCGTGCGCGTCGACGTCCCCGCGATAGGCGGCCTCGACGTTCGAGAACCCTGCGTCGTCCAGCAGCTCCCGTACCTCTCGCTCCGAGTGGTTGAGTACGAGCTGAGGGGGAACCTGCCGCATGCCCGAGACGCCCAGTATCGCCTCGGCCTTCCAGCTGGCGCCGGCGAGCTCGTCATGAACGACGCCGCTTGGGTCACACGGCGCAGCCTGGTAGCTGCTGGATAGTTCATCGATGCTGATCTCTGCCACGGTGCCTGGATTCTCGACAGAGCGGGCTTGGCGGACGACGGGGAGAAATCCCTCGTCGACGAGGGCCTCCCACGCAGCCTGTGGGTCCATGCCCACGACGTTGGGAATCGTACCGAGCAGAGTGTCCAACGTGGCGGGACGTTGGGGCATTGCGGCCAGGGCAAAGACGGCGACGACCGCCAGCGCCACCGCCGCGCACATGAGCGCTGCCCACGGCGCCTTCCGGTCGGTTGACGCTCCGGCCCCTTCCTCAAGAAGGCGGGCGAGCTCGGTACGCGAGTGGATCCCCAGCAACCGGTAACCTGCCGCTCGCGCCGCGCTCACGGAGCCAGCGGCCAGGTGCAGTTCCTCGGCGATCTGGGCAGTCGAGCGACCGGCTGCAATGCGGGCGAGCACCTCTGCCTGGGTATTGCTCAGCCCGTGGCCGAGAAGGGCGGTGAGGGCCGCCCCGTCGACCTCCGCTTGCCCGTCAGGGGCGTAGCGGCCCTTGAGCTCTCGTGCGCTGGAGATCCCAAGCTTTTGGTAGGCGTGCTGCCGGAAGCTGCCGACGGTCGAGGCGCTCACGCCCATCTCGGATGCCGCCTCCTCTGCCGTCATTCCCGCCAGCACGGAGCGGACGGCGTCCCTCTCGCGTCCGGTGAGAGCACGGGTGTCGAATTCCTTCTCGGCCTCTGGGGATGCAACGGGAATCATGCCTGCCTCCGACCGTCTGGCATGCCCGCCAGTATAGGGACGGCGGCCTGTCGAGTGAATGGCAACCTCGCGTGCACTCGAGTTTCTATGCCGCCATGTTTGTCGAGGCGGGACGGTGGGACGTGGGGCGGAGACCTCCGGGGCGCCTGCCCCGGGTCCTCCCGCATTTGCCCAGGTGCCTGAATCGGGCCATCTGCGTGGCAAGAACACGCAGATGGCCCGAATTTGGCACGAATACACGCATATCTCGGAAATCAGGCACCATTTCACGCAGATGCCGGGATTTAGGCACCAGGGCAAAGGTGGGAGGCGCGGGACGCCCTACGCCAGGGCGGCGAGGCGCTCCATGAGCTCGACGGTGCCCACCGCGTAGCCGCCGCGGGCGAAGAGGCCAACGGGCTCGCCGCCCCGACAGTCGAGCAGGACTGCCAGCGGCAGCAGCTCCGGGTTGGCGAACATGCGGCGCGCGAGGCGTTCCGGCAGCTCGGAGAAGTCGTCGCGCGCGAGCGTCACGGCGGCGTCGGCGCCGCGCAGGGCAGAGAGGCAGCGTGCGAACGTGGGATCGGCCTCGGCAGTCGCCGCGTCCTCGCGCGCGACCAGCGTGAGCGCGATCTTCTGGTCCGCGAGCGCGTCGGCGGCGTCCGCGAGCTCGTTCTCCAGGTGCTCCGTGGGCTCCTCGGCAAGCTCCAGGAAGGCGAGCACCGCCAGGCCCTCACCTCCCACGAGCCCCGCGGCGTCCGGCAGCGGGATGCGCTGCAGCATCTGGTCCGCTCGAGGCTCGCGCAGGCGCAGCTCCACGCTCGTGGGGCCGCATACCTCGAAGGCCCGCTCGCTCGCCTGCTGGTTGCCGTTGGGAAGGCGCGTCGTCGTGGTCACGCGATAGGTCCCTGCCGGCACCTCCAGGTGCGCGGGGTCCTGCCCCCACAGGTCGAGCTCGTGGAAGCCGTAGAGCTCCTGCCCGCTCACCTGCATCGAGCTTCCCAGCCGCGCCACCGTGACGTCGGTGCCGTATGCGAGCGCACGCCCCTCGGGAGCGACTAGGCTCAGCGGGAAGGTTCGCTCGGATGCGGCGGTGCCCTCCACGCAGGTCCACGCACCGCCAAGAAGGACCTCGGCGCGCAGGTCCGCCGGCGCCAGGCGCGCGGGAACCCCCAGCGTGCGGCAGACGGCGACGAACAGGGTCCGCAGCGTGATCTGGGACGCCTGGCCCGAGGCCAGCGCACCGACGGGCGTGCCCACGAGCTTGGCCACGTGCTCGGCGGGCGAGAAGGACATGCGGCTCGCAAGCAGCTGCCACACAGCTGACGGGTCGCTCGCCACCAGCTGACGAAGCTCGTCGTCGATCATGTCCGCGAGCTGCGGGCGCCATGCGCTCAGGTGCTCGAGGTGCACGCGCGGGCAGAGCACGTAGCGCTCCCAGGTCGCGCGGTCGAGCCCATGACAGGGACCGGACTCGCGCGCGGCCAGCGCCGCGATGAGGTGCCCCTCCAGCACGTCGGCGGAGAGGTCGAGCCAGTCCTTCTCGGCAAGGGTCTCAAGGAGCGCGCGCCGCTCCGGCTCGGGTCCGGCGGTCAGAAACGAGAAGACCTCGTCCGCGTTGCCCAGGGCGCCCTCCAGGATGCGCGCGACGGCAGCTCCGTCATCGCCCGGGCGCAGCCCAGCGGCACACGCGACGAGCTCGGCGGCGTGCGCGCGCATCGCCTCGACGCGGCTGCGGCGCAGCTCGTCGGCCGCGCGCTTGCGGTCCCGGCCGCGCGCGGCGGCCTCTTCGGAGAGCGCCTGCGTGCGCGCGGGGTGGTCCTCGGGCGCACGGACGTCGAGGTCGCGCCAGTCCCCGGCCGCGGGCGCCGCCGCGAGCACGAGCGTCACCTCGGAGACCTCCGCGACGTCCACGTCCTTCTCGGCCATGAGCCCGCCGGCAGACGCGTGTACGCGCACCGTCCCCTTGCCGAGCGTCACGGCGCAGCTGCCGCACGCGTCGGTCGCAAGCGTCACGAGCGGGCGCCAGCCGGCCATGTTGAGCACCTCGAGCGAGACCGTCGCTCCCGGGACGGCCGTGCCGTCAGCGCCAACCACGCGCACTGCGAGCTGCGTCGCGTCCGCATAGGAGCTCGTGACGTTGACCACGTACGCGCATCCGCTGCGCATGAGGACGTCCTCGGGCGCGCAGCCAAAGTCGGAGAAGAGCCTCGTGCTCACCATCGGCGCGCGACCGGACGCGGCGGTGAACCAGCCGCGGTCGAGCGCCTCCTCCGGCTCGCAGGCGCCCAGGTAGTGCCATGCGCCGTCGGCGTATGCCTCCACCCAGGCGTGGTTGTCGTCACAGTGCGCCCACCAGGGCGCGTAGAGCTGGCGCGCCGGGATGCCCGTCGCGCGCAGGGCCGTCACGAGCAGCGTGGACTCCTCGCCGCAGCGCCCTGCCGCCGCGGAGATCACGCCGCGCGTGCCGAGCGTACGTCCGTCGGTTGTCTGGTAGGTTGCCATCTCGGCGCACCAGTAGTTGACCTCGATCACGGCGCGCTCCGCGGAAAGCCCCGCCACGCGCGGCGCCAGCTCGGCCCAGAGCGCGGGGCGCACGTCCTCGAGCGGCTCGTTGTTGATGCGCGGGCACGCCACGTAGTGGATGAAGACGTTCTCGGGAAGCTCTGCCGCCGGTCCCTCGCGCAGCATGAGGGCGTGGCGCGCGTATGAGAGCAGCAGCGGCAACGGCGTGTCAAAGACGTCCGTCAGCGGCAGCGTCGCCACGAAGAAGCGGGTGAGCAGCTCCTCGTCACGCGGCAGGGAGGCGAGAAACGCCTCGACCTCGCGGTCCTTCTCGCCCAGCAGGGAACGGCGCGCGGCGTAGCGCGCGGCGGCATGTTCGGCAAAGCTCCGGGAAAGCATGGCGGCTCCTTCGTGTCATGTTGTGCCCGGACATGGTACCCCAACGGCGGACTGTCGGTCTGCCTTTGAGGGTATGTACACCCGCCCATGAGGGTATGTACACCTCGTCAGATGGTTCTTCTCGCATCTCAGCAGCTCACGGGCCTAGCGAGAAGAGCGGGCGGGTCTGGCGACCGTACATACCCTCATGGGCGGGTGCACATACCCTCGCGGGGCCTTGATCGACTTCGAGGACGGCCTAGCCCGCTGCGCGTTACCATGGAGCTCCACACAAGACCCGAAAGGACCCTCATGTACGGACTCAAGACCGAGGCCAGCTTCGACTCCGCGCACTTCCTCGCGGACTACCACGGCAAGTGCGAGAACCTCCACGGCCACCGCTGGCGCGTCGTGGCCTACCTGCGCACGCCCGAGCTGGGCGCTGCCGGCACCGAGCGCGACATGGTCTGCGACTTCGGCGTCTTCAAGCGCGCGGTCCGCGAGCTGGCGGAGGAGTTCGACCACACCTTTCTCGTGGAGGAGGGCACCCTGCGCCCTGCCACGATCGAGGCCCTGGAGGGGGAGGGCTTCAGCCTCACCATCCTGCCCTTCCGCACCACGGCCGAGAACCTCGCGCGCCACTTCTGCGAACGCCTGCGCGAGCGCGGGCTGCCGTGCGCGCAGATGGACGTCTACGAGACGCCGCTCAACTGCGCCACGTACCTGGCTGACTAGGCGCTTAAACGCGCCGCAGGTCGTTGGCCTTGCCGCCTGCAGGCGGCAGCGGGCCGTCGACCACCTTGTCACCACCTTGCGCAAATAATATCCGGCGTGGTGGCTATACTTTTATGAAGAGGCATTCGGGAGAGCGGAGGTGCGTCATGGGAAGCCACTCCCTTCACGGGGTTAACCTGACGGGTTGGCTGACGCTTGAGTCGTGGGTGACGCCCGAGCTCTTTGCCGAGGCCGGGGCGCTTGACGAGCGGGCTCTCGTGACCGCGCTCGGCCCCAAGCGCTACGCCGAGTTCGTGCGCGGCCACCGCGCCGAGTTCGTGACGCGCGAGGACTTTGTCAAGATCGCCGCGCGAGGCTTCAACGCGGTGCGCCTCCAGGTCCCGTGGTACGTCTACGGCGAGCAGGGCCCCGAGCCCGGCCCGTACGTGGGCTGCATCGAGTATGTGGACCAGGCGCTCGAGTGGGCCGAGGAGATCGGCCTCAACGTGGTCTTTGCGCTGGCCATGAACCCGGGCGCGCCCTGCGGGGACGACGGCCTGGCGCCGGACAACGCGGACTGCCACGTTCCGCGCGAGCGCGTGCTCGACGTGATCTACGCGCTTGCCAAGCGCTACGCCCTGCGCGCGGGCTTCTTCGGCATCGAGCTGGCTGACGACCCCGTCGTGCAGGTCCGTCGCGGCCTCGCCCTGACCGACGGCCTGCCCATCCACCGCCTGCGCAACTACTATCGCGAGGCCTACGAGCTCATCCGCAGCGCCGCCGGCGACGACCCGGTCGTCATCCTCCCGGACGGCGGCGTGCCCGGCGGGTGGGGCCGCTTCATGGCGCAGCGTCACTACGTCAACGTCTGGCTCGACTGCCATCTCGACCGCCCCACCGCGCGGGTCGACGTCTCCGGCCCCTCCGGCGTACGCAAGCTCGTCGCCGCGCACGGCCACTACCTGCGCGAGGCGCGGCGCTCCGGCATGCCCGTCATGGTGGGCAAGTGGTCCTCGTCGCTGCCCATCCCCGATGCGCAGATGACGCCCGAGGGCCGCATCGCCCTCGAGCGCGTCTACACCTCCGAGCAGCTGGGCGCCTACGAGAAGTGCCCCGCGTGGTTCTTCAACACCTGGAAGACCAGCGGCATGCTCGCCGGGTGGGACGCCCGCGTCGCCCTCGCCACCTTCGAGCGCGGGATGATCGTCTGATGGCGCAGGCCCCCGCGGGCGGCACGCTCAGCGTCGTCGGAACCCCCATAGGAAACCTCGAGGACGCCTCGCCCCGCGTGATCCGCACGCTCGGCGAGGCGGACCTCGTGCTCTGCGAGGACACGCGCGTCACCGGCAAGCTCATGAGCGCCTTCGGCCTGCACGTGCGCCTGGAGCGCTGCGACGAGAACGTCATGGCCGAGAAGGTCGCGGGCGTGCTGGATCGCCTGGCAGCGGGGGAGCGCGTGGCCTTCGTCTCCGACGCGGGCATGCCGGGCGTGAGCGACCCCGGCCAGCGGCTCGTCGACGCCGCGCTCGACGCGGGCCTGCGCGTGGAGGTGGTGCCGGGACCGAGCGCCGTCACCTGCGCGCTCGTGGCGTCCGGCCTTGCGAGCGAGCACTTCTTCTTCGAGGGGTTCCTTCCGCGGAAGGGCGGCGCTCAGCGCTCCCGGCTCGAGGAGCTGGCGGCGGTTCCGGGGACGCTCGTGGTCTACGAGAGCCCGCGCCGCGCGGCGGAGACGCTCGCGCGAATCGCGGAGGTGATGCCGGGCCGGCGCGTGGCGCTCGTGCGCGAGCTCACCAAGCTGCACGAGGAGGTCGTGCGCGGGGAGGCCTCCGAGCTCGCGGAGCTGGTGGCGGCACGCGGGGAGCTCCGAGGCGAGTGCGCGATCGTGATCGGGGCGCCCGAGGCCGACGAGCTCGAGGCACGCCGCGCGGCGGCGTCCGGGCCCGAGCGGACGCTCGAGGAGGAGATCGCCGCGGGCCTGGCGTCCGGCGAGCCCAAGAGCGCGCTCGCCAAGCGGCTGGCCAAGTCCTTCTCGCTTCCCCGCGCCGAGGTCTACGACAAGGTGGTCGCCGCCGCGGCGGGGGAGTGACAGGCGGCCCGAACCACGCTCCCCTGTTGGCTTGGTCTGCCCCACAGAGGTACAAACTCGCTTACGTCTGTATTTAAACTGCGCATTCGAATGGATGAGAAAAGCTGCCGGCCCGTCTACCTGCGAATACGCGAAGAGCAAACAGGGGCGCCGAGGCTAAAGTACAGACGTATCCAAGTTCGTCGGGGCCGCGGGGCCATGGGGTCGCGGGGCCGCGGGGCCATGGGGGCCGCGGGGCCACAGGGTCGCGCGCAGCTGCTGCCGCGTGGCGCCCTCGTCGGGCCGCCCGGCCCGCGGATCGGCTCGGAATAGTACAATCGACCCCGCATGCCAAAGTCCGTCATGAGGAGCATCTATGGCAGAGAAGCCGTCCTACTACGTCACCACCCCCATCTACTACGTCAACGCCGCGCCGCACCTGGGCACCGCGTACTGCACCCTGCTCGCCGACGTCCAGGCGCGCTTCCGCCGCGCCGCGGGCTACGACGTCAAGTTCCTGACCGGCATGGACGAGCACGGCGAGAAGGTCGCCGAGGCCGCCGCCCAGCACGACATGACCCCGCAGCAGTGGTGCGACTCCCAGGCCCCGCTCTTCCAGGACCTCTGGCAAGAGCTCGAGGTCTCCAACGACGACTTCATCCGCACCACCGAGCCGCGCCAGCACCACGCGGTCCAGTACCTCTGGGACCGCATGCTCGAGTCCGGCTACCTCTACAAGGGCTCCTACGACGGCTGGTACTGCGTGCCGGAGGAGACCTACTTCACCGAGACCCAGGTCGAGAAGGCCGACGAGGAGCGCGGCACCAAGGGCGAGCACCTCTGCCCGGACTGCGGACGCCCGCTGGAGCGCGTCCAGGAGGAGTCCTACTTCTTCAAGCTCTCCGCCTTCCAGGACCGCCTGCTCAAGCTCTACGACGAGCACCCCGACTTCGTCCAGCCCGACTTCCGCATGAACGAGGTGCGCAGCTTCGTCGAGGGCGGCCTGCAGGACACCTCGGTCTCCCGCACGACCTTCGACTGGGGCATCAAGGTGCCCTTTGACGACAAGCACGTCACCTACGTGTGGTTCGACGCGCTGCTCAACTACATGACCGCCGTGGGCTACAGCCTCGACGACCCGGCCTCCGTGGCCGAGCTCGCGCATCGCTGGCCCGCGCAGTGCCACATGATCGGCAAGGACATCATCCGCTTCCACTGCATCCTCTGGCCCGCGATGCTCATGGCCATCGGCGAGGCCCTGCCCGAGCACGTCTTCGTGCACGGCTTCCTCACGGTGCGCAACCCCGAGACCGGCCAGGCCGAGAAGATGTCCAAGTCCCGCGGCAACGCCATCGCCCCGCGCGACGTCATCAACCTGCTGGGCGTCGAGGGCTACCGCTACTACTTCATGACCGACGTCATCCACGGCGAGGACTCCGCCATCTCCTTCGAGCGCATGGAGCAGGTCTACAACGCCGACCTCGCCAACAGCTGGGGCAACCTGGTGAGCCGCTCGCTCAACATGAGCGCCAAGTACTTCGACGGCATGACGCCGGAGTGCCCGGAGGGCTGGGCGCAGAGGGACGGCGTGCTCAAGGGAGTGGCCGAGGGCATCTACGGCCGCTACTTCGAGCGCATGGCCGCCTTCGACTACGCGGGCGCCAAGGACGTGGTGATGGAGCTCGTCCACGCCGCCAACCACTTCATCGAGGACTCCGCGCCCTGGGCCGTGGCCAAGGACCCGGAGCGCGCCGGCGAGCTCGCCGGCATCATCCGCGACCTGCTCGAGTCCATCCGCATCTGCGCGCACCTGCTCGCGCCGTTCATGCCCGAGACCTCTGCCGAGGTCCTGCGCCGCATGTCGCTCGAGGCCGAGGCCGGCACCGACGACCTCGAGGGCGCCTGCGCCTGGGGCGGCCTGGCGGGCGGCGTGCCCGTGACCAAGGGCGACGCGCTCTTCCCGCGCCTCGACACGGCGAAGAAGTAGGCGTCGTGGCAGGGACGGGGTCTCCGCTGGCGAGCCCGGGGGCAACGAGGGCGCTCCTCGAGGCCTACGGGCTCGCCACCAAGCACAGCCTGGGACAGAACTTCCTGGTCAACAACGCCGTGATCGAGAAGATCATGGCGCTGGCGGAGCTGTCGCCCGACGAGCGCGTGCTCGAGGTGGGACCCGGCATCGGCACGCTCACACTGGCACTTCTCGCCGGGGCGGGCCGCGTGGTCTCCGTCGAGATGGACCGCGAGCTCGAGCCCGTGCTCTCGGCCCACGCCGCGGCGCACCCGAACTTCTCGTTCATCATGGGCGACGCCCTGCGCGTCCCGGTCGAGAAGATCGCGGAGGCCGCGGGCGGCGCGCCCACCGCGCTCGTCTCGAACCTGCCCTACAACGCGGCCGCCACGATCATCCTGGCGTTCATGCAGGACATGCCGGAGCTGCGTCGCGCCGTCGTGATGGTGCAGGCCGAGGTCGCGGACCGCATCTGCGCCGCGCCGGGCAACCGCACCTACGGCGCGTACACGGCAAAGCTCGCACTTCTCGGCCGCGTGACCGGGCGCTTTGAGGTGGGCCCGGGCAACTTCATGCCGCCGCCGCACGTGAACTCCGCGGTGGTGCGCATCGACCGCGCGCCGCTCGTGGGCCCGGAGCTCGTGGCTCCCGTGTCCGCCGTGATCGACGCCGCCTTCGCGCAGCGCCGCAAGACCATCCGCAACTCCATGTCCGCCTCGGGCTATGATAAGGTCGCGCTCGACGCGGCCTTCGGCGCCTGCGGCATCGCGCCCACCTGCCGGGCCGAGACGCTGGCGCCCGGGGACTTCGTCCGCCTCGCCGGGGCGCTTTCGTGTAGGAACCAGAGCTAGGAGCACATCATGTCCAACCCCGTCTCCTTCGAGGACCTCTCGCTCGCCGACGGCGAGCTCTTTCACGACTACAAGGGCGTCGCGTACACGATGCCCGAGCCGCTCGCGCCGCTCGCGGACACCCACGGCCACCTCACGAGCTTCCGCGAGCTCGACCCCGCGGTCACGCTCGTGCGCGCGGCGCTCGCGGGCGTGCGCCTGCTCGTGGTGCCCATCGACCCCATCGACGACGTCCCCCGCAGGTGGGAGAGCGTCCCCGCGCTGCTGAGCTGGCTCGACGAGCAGATCGAGCGCGCCCGTGCCGGGCTCGCCGTCTGCGCGGAGCACGGCTTCGTCCCGCCCGCCTTCGAGGGCTACGACGCGCCCGACCTCCTCGACAACGTGCGCATCGTCGCCGGCGCGCACCCCTACGGCGCCGAGAAGTTCGACGACGAGGTCATGGCGCGTCTGCGCGAGCTGCTGGCCAGCCCCCGCTGCGTGGGCGTGGGCGAGTTCGGCCTGGACTACGGCCCCTCCAGCACGGTGCCCTACCCGGTCCAGGAGGAGGTCTTCCGCACTCACCTGCGTCTCGCGGGCGAGCTGGGGCTTCCCGTCCAGCTGCACATCCGCGACGCCGCCAACGACGTTCGCTGCGGCGCGCACCGCGACGCCGCGCGCATCCTCGAGGAGGAGGGCGTGCCCGAGGCAGGCTGCGACCTGCACTGCTTCACGAGCGGTATCAAGGTGCTCGAGGGCTTCACGCGCCTGGACTGCCGCATTGCCTTCGGCGGAGCCGTGACGTTCATGCGCTCCGACGACATTCGCGAGGCCGCGACCTTCTGCGCCGAGCGCTACCTCCTCACGGAGACCGACAGCCCCTACATGGCGCCGGTGCCCCTGCGCGGCGCGGAGTGCGAGCCCGCGATGGTCGGCTTCACCGCCGCGACCGTCGCCGACGTGCGAGAGAAGGGCGGGCGCGGCTCGCGTCAGGAGACCTACGACGCCCTCTGGCGCAACGCCTGCGCGCTCTTCGCGCGCTAGGTGGGGCGTCCTTCTCGGCATCGCCCTGGGTTTCCCGCCCGCACTTCTCGGCATCGCTCGGGTGCCGGCCCGCACTCATGAGTGCGGGCAAGAAGTGCGGGCGGTTTTGCGTCCCAGGGGAATCGAGTGCGCGCGCCGTCTCGTCGTCTGCCCCCAAGTGCGCGCATCGAGTGCGTTCCGGCCCGCACTCATGAGTGCGGGCAAGAAGTGCGGGCGGAGGGACGGCCGAGAAGGACGCCCCTCCGCGGATCAGCCTGCGTCCGCGGGACGCGCGTCGAGGTCGGCGCCGTGCTCGTGCGCGAGGTGACGCCACTGCGCCTCTGCCGCGAGCCTGTACGCAAACCGAGGGACGGGCGGTCGCACTTCTATTGCTCCGGCGTTCGCGCCCGCGAGCAGGGCCATTATCAGTTGGTCGATCGCCTCGGAGACGCCTCGGCGCATCATCCCCATGCGTGGCGTCTTGGCAACGGGTAGCACCATGCCGCCCGCGCCCACGGCCACCCCGCCCGACCAGCAGAGCCCCGCCGCGGTACAGAAGCCCTCGATTACCGAGAAGGACGGCGCTATCTGCTCCGCCTCATAGAACCCCATGTTGGCGAGGGCATAGACCCGCGCGCCGGAGGCGAGCTCGTCGCGCGCGCGAACCAGCAGGTCAACCATGCCGCTCGGCAGCGCGTCCACATAGAGCGGGTAGCCCAGGACCACGGCGTCGCAGCCGGCGAGCGCACCCACGTCGCGCACCGTCGCGCGCACGAGCTCCGGAGCGTCGACGCCGGCCATCCGCGCGTAGACGGGCAGCGCCTCGGCGAGGTCGCCGAGCAGGTGCGCGGTGGCGGAGCGGCCTCCGCGCGGGCTCGCGTTCACGAGGGCGACGCGACGAGGAACGCCTCGCGCGGGCACGGGCCGCTCGGCGGCGTCGACGGCGGGCGCGTCATTCTCGGTGCCCGCGCTCTTCTCGTTTGAGGGAAACCGGACGCCTGTCAGGCGCGCGCCCAGGTTGAGAGCGTTGGCGGCGGCGATGGTCCGGGCGCATGAGCGCTCGGCCTCCGTGGACGGTCCGTAGAGCCGGAAGTTGAGCGTCAGCTTGTGGTCAGCGTAGCGCAAGCGATGATGCATCTGGCCGTCAGCGATGCGGAAGTTAGGGTGCAGGTAGCCGATCGAGCGGTCGAGCGCGCGCTTGGCGAGCGGGGAGAGCCATCCGAAGGTCATGCGCGACACCACCGTCAGCTCGTCCGTTCGGGCGAGAAGAACGCCGAGGTCGCCAAGGGAGTCGCGCATGACGCAGGCGCCGGGAGTGCGCACCCAGCAGCCGAAGCAGCCCGTGCAGTCATGTGCGGAGGCGAGGTCCTCGCGGCAGAGCGCGACGTCGCAGCGCACGCCCGCCGCGGCGAGCTGCGCGCGCGTGAGGTCGCAGATGAACGTGCGCATGTGGCCCCTCCCTCGTCGTCGTTGACGCAAGGGTACTCCATCGGTTGCTTGTGCGTTCCGAGCGACTGTAGACGGCCGTCCGGCAGGGGCGAATAATCTAAGCGCCTTTGCGCGCCCGCTCATGCTACACTGCCAACACCGAGGCGACCCCCATCCGCAGGCGGAAGGGGGTCGCATGCGTATCGGGCGCGTTGCCGCCGAGCTGGGGGAGGGCCTCGCCGAGGTCCTGTGGCCCACGCGCTGCGTGGGGTGCGACCAGCCTGGCGAGCTCATCTGCTCTGAGTGCCGCGCCGCGCTGCCGTGGATCGAGCAGCGCCTGGCCTGCCCCTCCTGTGGCGCGCCCTTCGGGTACCTCACCTGCACCGAGTGCGGCGGCTTGTGGCCCACGCGCGCCGCGATAGCCGCGCTCGGCTTCCACGGAACGCCCGCCCGCATGGTCACCTGCCTCAAGGACGGCCATGAGCTGCGCCTGGCTCCCGTGATTGCCGCCGCCCTGCTCACCGCCCTCGAGGAGGCGTCCGCCTGGCCCGCTCGCGACGGCCTCCCGCGCTTCTCGCCCGCCGCGACGGACGGCGTCTGCTTTGTCCCCGCGACCTCCGCCGCCTATGCGCGCCGCGGCTTTGACCACATGGAGCTCGTGGCGCGCGAGCTCTGCGCGGCCTCGGGCCTCCCGCTCGCCGACGTGCTCGTGCGCCCCCGCGCTCGCGACCAGCGCGTCCTCGGCCGAGAAGAGCGAGCCGCCAACCTCGAGGGAACGATGTACGCCCGCGGGGACGTCGCGGGCGCGCGCCTGCTGCTGCTCGACGACGTCACCACGACGGGGGCTTCCGTCGCGGAGGCGACGCGCGCCCTGCTCGCCCGCGGCGCGGCGTCGGTCACGGCCTGCGTCCTTGCCCGCGTGTGGTAGCCGGGCGAGAAGAACGCGCAGTCGCGGCCATCCGGTGCCAGAATCCGGTCATCTGCGCACGGCGGTCACGCATTCCTCGCGAATCGGGCACCGCGCGTCTCCACCGCCCGCCGTCGCGTGCCGCCGCCCGCCGCGCACCGGCACGCCCGCGCGGTATACTAGGCAGACGTCTCGACCAGGTCTGTGGTTGCGGGCGCCGGCGCCGCCGGGGCCCAAGTCCATGTCAGACGAGGACAAAGGGATCCACGTAAGCGCGGGCGTGCGCGTTCGCGCGATCATGGCTCGTCCTAGAGGTAAGTCGCACCGCCCGTCATACGCAAGAGGCATCCGGCCTCGCGGGCGAGAGGGGCTAGAGTGGAGGTGCCGCGGCGCCGCAAGCGACGTCCCCAGTGCGCGGGTGTGGGGTCAAAGACCAGGTCAGCTGGGAGAGGCGCTCGATGAGACCACGTAGACGGGAGTATGCAATGGAGCACTCGCGTTTTCACATCATGGCGGGGGCCCTCGCGGCCGCCCTCTCCCTGTCCGCCCTGACCGGCTGCTCGGGAATCGCCGACGTCCCCGGCGAGGTCGGCGGCCTCTTCCAGAGCATCGTCAAGGACGTGACCGACCCGGTCTCCGTCGCGGAGGCCCGCGCGGCGCGCCACGACTCGCTCATGGCCGCGGTGAGCGACGAGGACCTCGTCACCCCCGGGACCCTGACGGTCGGCCTTCAGGTCACGGGCACCGCGCCGCTGGTCATAGCCGGCTCCGACGGTGAGTACGGCGGCATCGACGTCGAGACCGCCTATGCGCTCGCCGACCAGCTCGGCCTGGGCGCCGTGGAGTTCGTCCCGGTCCAGAGCGTCGCCGAGGGCGTCGAGACCTGCGACGTCGTCATGGGCGCCAGCTCTGAGGAGCCGGACTGCGCGGTCGTTGGCTCCTACGTGCAGAGCGCGCTGGGCGTCTTCAGCGCAACGGACGTGGCGTCGGTCCCCGTGAGCGCCGCCGACCTCGGCGGGGCGACGATCGGGATGCAGGCGGGCTCGGTCTCCCAGGCGTCCCTGGGTCGCCTCAACCTCGGCAACGCCGAGCAGACCTTCTCCAACCTCAACGAGGCCTTCGAGGCGCTGGCCGCGGGCACGGTCGACTACGTCGTCTGCGACGCCTACTCGGGCGCCTACCTCGCCCACGCCTACGACGGCGTGTCCTTTGCGGGCACCATCGACGCCCCGCTGCCCGTGGGCATCGCAGTCGCGTCCGACGCCTCGTCGCTGATCGGCAACGTCCAGATGGCGCTCGACGAGATCCAGACCAACGGCGTCGCCGCAATCGGTCGCGCGCGCTGGGTCGGCGACTTCCCCGCGCTCACGGAGGCCACGGTCGTGTCCGGCCTGCCCGATCCGCAGGAGCAGGAGCAGGGCGAGCAGGACGATCAGGCCGCGGACGATGAGGGCGAGGCAAGCTCCGACGGCGAGTCCGAGGACGGCACCCTCATCGGCACCGCGGTCGCCGACGACGGCACGGATGAGTCCGGCGATCTTCTCGCCCCGTGACGCACGCCGAAAGGAGCATGCCGCTCAGGCTGTTGGTGACGACGTGAGGGAGGAATTGCCAGCTCGCATTTGGGTATCAATGTCCTAGGAGCGGTCGCGCCCGCCGCGCCCGCCCATGGCAATCGTTAGGAGGTTCGCATGGTTGACATCAAGATCTCGGGCCGCAAGGTGGGAGTCTCCGACTCTCTTCGCGATCACGTTGAGGAGAAGGTCGGCAACGCGCTCAAGGTGTTCGATATCAAGCCCATGACCTGCGATGTCGTTCTGCGCGTCGACAAGAACCCCTCCAACCCCGAGCGCAAGACGTGCGAGGTCACGGTGTTTGTCCGTGACAACGTCGTCCGCGTGGTCGCGAGCTCCGACGACATGTTCGCCGCCATCGACGACGCCGCCGACAAGGTCACCCGCCAGCTGCGCAAGTACAAGACCCGCGTCATCGACCGCCGCCAGCGCGTCGCCGCCGCCAAGAGCGGCACGGTCACCCAGGAGGACCTCGCCAGCCTCATCGAGCCGGGTCCCGACGAGACCGAGGACGACCAGCTCGTGCGCGAGAAGTACATCGACCTGTTCCCCATGACGGAGGAGGAGGCCCTCGTCCAGACCGACCTCATCGGCCACGACTTCTACGTCTTCACCAACGCCACCACCGGTCTGGTCAACGTCATCTACCACCGCAAGAACGGCGGGTACGGCATCATCAAGCCCAAGATCGAGGAAGAGAATGAGCAGTAGCGATACCACCAGCACCACCGCAATCGAGGACGCGGCCGCCGAGCAGGGGCTCGCGTCAGACACCAACGCCCAGGCGTCGCAGGAGGCTGCGCGCCTGGGCCGCGCGTATCATCGCGCGTCCAACGTGAGGATCATCGTCGACTCCTGCGCCGACTTCGCGCCCGGCGTCGCCGAGGCGCTCGGGGTGGAGGTCGTGAACTTCACCTACGTCATGGGCGGGGAGGAGCACGTCGACGACCTCTGGAAGTCCATGACCCCCAAGGAGTTCTACGACCGCATGCGCGCGGGCGAGACGGCCACCACCTCGGCCGTCACCCCGGGTCACTACCTCGAGGTCTTCGAGCGCGCGGCCGAGGAGGGCACGCCGACGGTCTACCTGGCCTTCACGCGCGGCCTCTCCTCGAGCGTCGACGCCGCCCGCCAGGCGGCCGAGATGGTCCGCGAGAGCCATCCCGACTTCGAGATCTACGTCGTGGACAACGTCTGCCCGTCGGCGGCGGCCGAGCTGCTCGCCCTCGAGGCCGTGAACCAGGCGACCAAGGGCCTCTCCGCCAAGGAGCTCGTGTCCTGGGCCGAGGAGGCGCGCTACTACATCCACGGCTACTTCACGCTGGACTCCTTCGACTCCCTCGCGCGCGGCGGGCGCATCCCGCCGGCCGCGGCAACGGTGGGCGGCAAGCTCGACATCAAGCCCGAGCTCTCCTATGACACCAACGGCGCCCTCACGCTGCGCGGCATGTGCCGCGGCCGCAAGAAGGCCCTGCGCGCGATCCTGGCCGACTTCAAGGCCAACTACCTCGGCGCCGAGGGCGGGGACGAGAAGCTTCCCCTCGCCATCGTGTCCGCGGACGCCGAGAAGGACGCGCGCTGGCTGGCCGAGCAGGTCCGCCGCGAGCCGGGCTGCGCCGACGTGCCCATCATCTACAGCTCCGTTGGTCCGGTCATCGGCGCTCACGTGGGACCGGGCATGGTCGCGCTGCTGTTCTGGGGCAAGGACCGCCGCGAGGCCCTCTCGTTCACCGACCGCATCGCCCGCCGTGTCAAGGGCGAGAAGTAACAACTGTCTGAAAACGGGGGTGATGAAAAGGGACAGTCCCTTTTCATCACCCTGCCTGTGGAAAGGAACCGCTTTGCAGATTCGCAAGATCGCCTTCATCGGCACCGGCATCATGGGCGCCAACATCGCCGGCCACATCATGGACGCCGGCTATGACCTCACCGTCCACAACCGCACCAAGGACAAGGCCGCGGCCCTTCTCGCCCGCGGCGCGCACTGGGCCGCGAGCCCCGCAGAGGCAGCCGCAGACGCCGACGTCGTCTTCACCATGGTGGGCTACCCGAGCGACGTCGAGGACGTCTACCTCGCCACCGACGGCCTGATCCGCACCGCCAAGAAGGGCGCCTGGCTCATCGACCTCACCACGAGCTCCCCGCAGCTCGCGCGCGACATCCACGACGCCGCCGAGGTCGAGGACAAGCACGCCTTCGACTGCCCGGTCACGGGCGGCGAGCAGGGCGCGATCGACGGCACCCTCACTCTCATCGCGGGCATCTCGCAGCAGGCCGCAGCGCCCGTGCTCCCGGTGCTGGAGTCCTTCTCGTCCAAGATCTTCTACTTCGACCAGCCCGGCGGCGGCCAGACCGCCAAGCTCTGCAACCAGGTCTCGCTGGCCTCGTGCATGGTGGGCTATGCCGACGCGCTGGCCCTCGCCGAGCAGTCGGGCATCGACGCCGAGAAGGTCCTCGAGGTGATGGCGTCCGGCACGGGCGGCTCCGGCGCGTCCAAGACCCTGGCGCCCAAGTCCCTCGCGGGCGACTACAAGCCGGGTTTTCTTGCCGAGCACCTGCGCAAGGACATCGGCCTGGCCCTGCAGCGCTCCGAGGACCTGGAGATCACCCTGCCCGGCGCCGAGACCGCGTTCACCCTCTTTGACATGCTCTGCCAGATCGGCGGCTCGCGCATGGGCACGCAGGCCCTGACGCTCCTGTACCAGGAGGAGGCCACCTGCGCCGTCGCCGGCCTTGACTGGTCGCTGCTCGACCAGGGCGACGAGGACGAGCACGAGTGCCACTGCGGCCACGACCACGGCGACGGCCACGAGTGCTGCGGCGGCCACGGCCACGACCACGGCGACGGCCACGAGTGCCACTGCCACGACCACGAGCACTAGCTGCCGCGCGCCCTGCGCCGCCACATAACACGCACAGTTCCGGTTTTGCCAAACAATATCCTGGGGATATAGAATACGCAACGGAACTGTGCGTGTCGCCATGTGCGGCGCGCAACAAATGATTCAAAAGGGGACCGTCCCCTTTTGAATCATGCAGGACAAGGAGAACCACCCGCTTCATGAACACGACCGACAATCCGCAGAGCTCCATCGCGGTGCTCATCGACTTCGAGAACCTCGCCCTGGGCACCGGCCGCCGCAACCGTCGCGGCCACCAGGAGCCCGGCCCGATGCCCGACGTCAAGCTCATCCTCGAGCGCCTCGTCGACAAGGGCCGCATCACCGCGAAGCGGGCCTACTGCGACTGGCAGCGCTTCTCGGACGCCGTCACGCCCCTTCACGAGCTCGGCATCGAGCTCATCGAGATCCCGGACCGCGCCTACACCGGCAAGAACTCCGCCGACATCCGCCTCGCCGTGGACGCGATGGAGATCTGCCTCACCAAGGACCACATCGACACCTTCGCCATCCTCTCCGGCGACTCCGACTTCTCGCCGCTCGTCTCCAAGCTCAAGGAGTTTGGCAAGACCGTCATCGGCGTGGGCATGAAGGAGGCCACGAGCAGCCTGCTCGCGGAGGTCTGCGACGAGTTCATCTTCTACGAGGACATCACGCGCGGAGCGGGCATCCCGGACTTCTCCGGCAAGGTGCCCCGCGAGAAGCAAGACTGCTATCAGCTGCTCTTTGAGACCATCGACGCGCTCCAGCGCGAGAGCGACAGCTTCATCCTGGCCTCGCGCCTCAAGGACACCATGAAGCGAAAGCGCCCGCAGTTCTCCGAGGGCTCCTACGGGTACCGCTCGTTCACGTCGCTGCTGCGCGAGGCGTCCAAGCTCGGCTTCATTGAGATTCACCAGGACCCCAAGAGCGGCACGGCCGTGGTCGACGGGTTCTGCGAGTAGGGAGGAAAAATATGGCTGACACCGCAACCCCGGACATCTCGGGTCTCGTCGAGGAGCTCTCGGGCTCCAGCAGGCGCCGCCGCCAGGAGGTCGCGCACACGATCGCGCTGGCCGCCCGCGCCAACCCCGCCGTGGTGGCGCCGCACGCCGACGCCCTGATCGACGCGCTCTTCCGCCCCGAGGCCCAGACGCGCTGGGAGGTGCTCGACGCGCTCGGCTGCATCGCCCAGGACAATGCCGACCTGGTGGCGGGCGCGTTCGACGGCGCCGAGGCGTCGCTGTTCGACGACGGCTCGGCCACGGTGCGCCTGGCTGCCTTCGAGTTCCTGTGCCGCTTCGGCGCGAGCTCACAGGAGCGCTCCGACGAGGTCTGGCCCCTCGTCGACGAGGCCATCCAGTGCTATCACGGCGACGCCGAGTACCGCGACATGCTCGCCGCGCTGCTGCGCCTTGCGCAGGGCAGCGCCTCGGGCGCCACCAAGGAGGCGCTCGCCGCGCGCGTGAAGTTTGACGCCGAGAACGGCACGGGCTACATCAAGTCCTTCTCGGCCGAGATTCTTCAAGCTCTCTTATAGGTTCGTGCAGAGGCGGGGGAGCCCGCCGCCCGGCCGTAGAATCAAAAGCTGAAGGCATGCATGAGGGCGCGTCCGCAGGGGCGCGCCCGACGTGAGGAGAGGCACATGGCAGACGAGGACAAGATCACGGACGACGTCGAGAAGGACGTCAAGGGCGAGAAGGACGAGAAGGACGAGAGGCCGGCAAAGCCCGAGCCCGCTGCCGCGGCGGCCGAGCACCGGACGCTCCCCGTCCCGGCGTGGGTCGCCATCTGCGTGGCGGCGCTTGTCGTTGGCGTGCTCGGCGGCTACTTCCTGCTGGGCGGCGCTGGCGCCGGCTCCGTCTCGCTCGACGGTCGCACGACGCTCTCCGCCGGCGAGCTCGACAGCACCATCGCCACCTACACCTACAACGGTCAGCGCAAGAACGTCACCTCCCGCGACGTGCTGACCTTCGGCGGCGGCGAGGTGGAGTCCGCCGTCAACGACGACGGCACCTACTCCGTGCCCACCGCCTCCGAGATCGTGGTCTACGCCCAGAACATGATCATCCTGGCCGACGCGGAGGACCGCGGCATCACTGCGACCGACGAGGAGGTCTCCGCCTATGCAGAGCAGATGATGGGCAACGCCGACCTCGCCACGATCGCGGAGCTCTACGGCATCGACGAGCAGAGCGTCTACGACACCTTCGCGCAGAGCGTCGTCGTCTCCAAGCTGCGCGACTCCGTCTGCGAGACCGAGCTCCCCGAGCAGCCCGCCGAGCCGACCGAGCCCGAGGAGGGAGCCGAGGACACGCCCACGGCGGACTACGCGAGCTACATCATCGCCCTTCTCGGCGACGAGTGGGACTCCGAGGCCGGCACCTGGGCGCGCACCGACGGCGACTACTACGCCACGCTCTCGACCTACGAGATCACCAACGACGCGGCGACCTACGCCGCCGCCGAGGCAGCCTACAACGTGGCCTATAGCGCCTACTCCGACGCCTCGACGCAGCTGACCGAGGAGTGGACCACCTACACGGGCAACCTCCTCTCCCACGCGACCATCCAGATCGGCACCCTGGCGGCGTCCTGATGCGCGTCGCGATAAGCGCCTGCCTGCTTGGAGCCCCCGTCCGCTACGACGGGGGCTCCAAGCCCGTCTCTGAGGTGCTCGAGCTGGCGGAGAAGGTCGACGTGGTGCGCGTGTGCCCCGAGACCGCGAGCGGGCTTCCCGTGCCGCGCCCGCCCGCCGAGCAGCTCGGGGGGCGCGTTCTTCTCGCCGACGGACGGGACGTGACCGCGGAGTTTGACCTGGGGGCCCAGAGGTCCCTCGACGCCGTGAGACGCTCGCCGGTCCGCTTGGCGGTGCTCAAGGCAAAAAGCCCGTCGTGCGGGGTCGGTCTGGTCTACGATGGAACCTACTCTGGAAGACTCGTTCCGGGCCAGGGCGTCTTTGCGGCGCGGCTCGAGAGGGAGGGGATCTGCGTGGTCACCGAGGAAACCGTGAGGGCGTGCAAGCCGAGCGTCGAGCACCCCGTCGCCATCGTGCTGGGAAGCGGCCTGGGGCACCTGGGGTCGCTCGTGCGGCCGGTGCGCCGCATCGACTACCGTGACATCGAGGGCTTTCCCGAGAGCGCCCGCCCCGTGGCGGGTCACAGCTTCGAGGCCACCGTAGGCACCATCGACGGCGTGCCCGTGGTGGTCTACCCCGGGCGCATCCACCTCTACCAGGGATATTCTGCCGCCGAGGTCACGGCGCTCGTGCGCCACGCGCACCACCTGGGCTGCCGCGACATCGTCTTTGCCTGCGCCACGGGTGCGGTTCCGGGCCAGGCGCACGTGGGCCTGGGCATCCTGACCGACCAGATCAACCTCACGGGACGCAACCCGCTCGCCGAGTGGGAGGGACTCCGCGACGTGGAGAGCCCGTTCGTGGACATGAACGACGCCTACTCTCCCTACCTGCGCACCATCGCACGCGGCGTGGCCGACGACCTGGGCATCGCCGTGGAGGAGGGCGTCTACGCGGGCGTGCTCGGGCCGTGCTTCGAGACGCCGGCCGAGGTCGCCGCGCTGCGGGCGCTCGGGGTGTCCTACGTGGGCATGTCCACGGTGTGCGAGGTCGTCATGGCGCGGGCGCTGGGCATGAACGTGCTGGGGCTCACGCTGGCCGCCAACGAGTCCGGAGCCCCGGCGGTCTCGCACGAGACCGTGCTCGCCGAGGCCGGCCGCCACGCCGACGACTTCGAGGCGCTGGTGCGCGGCGTGCTGCGCCTGCTGTGACAATGAGGACAGGTTAAATTGTCACAGCGCGGCCGAGAAAAACGTGCTTGCGCGGCAGCGGCGCTTCTCGTATAGTAATTATTCGCTGACACGCCAGCTTAGCTCAGTTGGTAGAGCACCGCTCTCGTAAAGCGGGGGTCACCAGTTCGAGTCTGGTAGCTGGCTCCAGCCAAACGCACAGGTCAGGGACCCTTTGGTCTCTGACCTTTTTTCGTGTCTCCGCCCGGTCGCGGTGCCTGGTTGCGACCCACTGTCGCGGATCCAAATCGGAATTTGGGTCCGCGCCGCGCCAGAGACGCCGTCGCGACCGCCCGCCCTTCTCGGCCGCGAGGTTCTCCGCGAAATTATCGCAGTTTGGTACGTAAACATGGGCCCCAAACTGCGGTATTTTCGCGGAGAACCATCTGAGGCGCTGCGACTCCGCGGGCCGCGGTCCCGGCCGCTCACCCCTCCGCTGCCGGCAGGCGCGTGTAGGGCAGCGATGCCTCGAGAAACGCCAGGCCCTCGTCGTAGGTGCGGGCGAACATGCAGCCAAAGAGCGCGTCGAGCACAAACTGCACCGCGATGTGGCTCGCAAACTGCGTGATGCGGTCCTGCAGGTCCTCGCGGTCGCTCACGTTGAGGTAGACGGCGAGCCCCGGGTTGCGCCGCTGAGCCGCCGGCGTCCCCACGAAGATGACCGGCACGCGCCGCTCGGCCAGCAGCGGGATGAGCCTCCGCAGGTGCGGGTTGAGGCCGGAGTAGGAGATCATCACGGCGACGTCGCCCTCGCCCGAGGCGAGCGCGCGCCGGATCTGGCGCTCGTCGCGCTCGTGGCAGGTCACCTCGCGCCCCACAGAGATCAGCCGCTCGCAGAGCATCTGCGCGGGGAAGAGATTGTGCGACTGCGTGTAGATGTCGATGCGGCGCGCCCGGGCGAGAAGGTCGGCGGCGCGGTCGAGCTCGGCGGGATCGAGCAGCTCGCGCGTGTCGCGCAGCGTGGCGTCGTAGAGCGCCTGGAGGTGAGCCGCCACGCGCTCCGCGTCCTCGCCGGCGGTGAAGGGGAAGTTGATGTCGACCGGTGCCGCCTCTGCCGCGGCGGACGAGCGCGCCAGCTCGACCTTGAGCTCCTTGAACCCCGTGAGGCCGAGCTTGCGGCAGAAGCGGTGGACCGTGGGCACGGAGACCGCCGCGGCCCGCGCGAGCTCCTTGATCGTGAGGCCCTGCAGCCGCTCTCCCAGCGCGAGGGCGCTCTGCCCGAGCTGCTGCTCGGCGGGGGTGAGGGTGCGCGACTCGCGGATGCGACGGTGGATGTCCATGGTGCCCCGTTCTTCTCGCCCGGCGTTTCCTAGAAGATATCAGAACGTGTCAGACTGGAGCACTCATAGTGCGTACGCAGCGAAAAGAACTATCCACTTGGCTGATACCGCACAGCATGGACAGCTCTTGCACATTCTCTTGATTTGCTCTTTGGAGGTGTGAGAGAATAACCCTACCGAAGGAAGCTCAGCATTCCGGAGGTGTCAGAACGGCGAGGTGCGTACCTCGCCATTTCTGTATTTGGAGACAGTGTGCCCGCGCGTCTGAACCTGCACATCGACGAGACCGGGAATCAGGATCTTTCTGAGGGAAGGTACCTGGTTGCAGTGGTGCTTCACGAGCACGATGCCGACATAGCCACTCCAATTAAGACGTATGAGGGGCGTCTGCGCCAGGCGGGGCTCGAGGACGTTCCCTTTCACGGGAAGGACCTGCTCCACGGCAACGAGGCCTATCAACACGTGTCCGTGGGGGATAGAAAGCGCCTGCTCACGCAGTTTGCTCGCCTTGTGCGCTCACTTCCCGTCACTTACGTCACACTGCGCTACGATGTCGCTGACACGCACAGTCAGGAGGAGCTTGAGGCGCGGATACGTCGCGATCTGGCGGCGCTTGTCTTTGATCATCTTGATTACTTCCAATCATTCGACTCCATCGCCGTCTACTACGATGACGGTCAACATGCGGTCAGCGCGGCGCTGCACGATGCGCTTGACTTTGTTTTGGCGCGTAACGTGGCAGACTATAGGGATGCAGATCACGGAGCTCGACGCTTGTTGCAGGCTGCCGACTACATCTGTACCGTCGAGCGCGCGGCGATGGCCTATGATGCGGGTCTGCAGACAAGGACGCACGAACGGTTCTTTGGCAGCAGGCGCAGCTTCATGCAGTCGTATATGAAGCAACTGGTCCGCAAGCGGCTCGATGGGTCGCACAGGTAGACCGAGGTTGCTGAAGGCGGCGGCGAGATTGCCCCGTTCTGCTCGCCCGGCGTTTCCTAGAAGATATCAGAACGTGTCAGACTGGAGCACTCATAGTGCGTACGCAGCGAAAAGAACTATCCACTTGGCTGATATCGCACTTTCTGTCCGGTGGCTGCGCCATACTGGAACCAACAGGCGGACGAGAAGAAAGGTGGGGCATCATGGCGGTTACCTTCCCGAAGGGCTTCTACTGGGGCGGCGCGACGGCGGCCAACCAGCTCGAGGGCGCGTGGGACGTGGACGGGCGCGGCCCGTCCGTGGACGACCACTTCCTCGGCGGCTCGGTGGACACCCCGCGCGAGATCACGATCAAGATCGACCCCGACCGGTTCTACCCCAACCACGACGGCATCGACTTCTATCACCGCTATGAGGAGGATATCGCGCTCTTCGCCGAGATGGGCTTCAACATGTACCGCATGTCCATCGCGTGGAGCCGCATCTTCCCGATGGGAGACGAGCTGGAGCCTAACGAGGCGGGCCTGGCGTTCTACGACAAGGTCTTTGACTGCTGCCGCGCGCACGGCATCGAGCCGCTGGTGACGCTCTCGCACTACGAGATGCCCTATCACCTGGTCGAGAAGTACAACGGCTGGGAGAGCCGCGAGCTCATCGAGCTCTTCGAGCGCTATGCGAAGACCGTGCTCGACCGCTACCACGACAAGGTGCGCTGGTGGCTCACGTTCAACGAGATCAACCTCGGCGCGTCCGCTGCCGGCGCGCTCTTTGAGACGTCGATGATCCGCGGCTTCGAGGGGCCGGGCTCCGAGGTCAAGGTCACGCCGCAGCAGTGCTACCAGGCGCTCCACCACCAGTTCGTGGCGAGCGGGCGCGTGGTTCGCTACGCCCACGAGCACTATCCCGAGCTCAAGATGGGCAACATGGACTGCTTCATCCTCACCTACGCCGCCACGTGCGACCCCGCGGACGTGTGGGCCAACCAGGTGGAGATGGACCGCATGAACTGGTACTGCTCCGACGTGCAGGTGCGCGGCGCCTACCCGTACTACGCGCGCCGCTACTGGCGCGAGCACGGCATCGAGCTCGACGTGCGCGACGGCGACCTCGATGACATCGCCGCGGGCAAGATCGACTTCTACACCTTCAGCTACTACATGTCCAACACGGTGACCACGCACGGGGACGCCGAGGTCACGGGCGGCAACATGGTCTCCGGCGGCAAGAACCCCTATCTGGAGAGCACCGACTGGGGCTGGCAGGTTGACCCCACGGGCCTGCGCATCGCCCTCAACCAGATTTACGCGCGCTACCAGATCCCGATGATGGTCGTGGAGAACGGCATGGGCGCCCTCGACGAGGTGGTCGAGGAGGACGGCGAGAAGCGCGTGCACGACCAGTACCGCATCGACTACCTGCGCAAGCATGTGGCGGCGATGGGGGAGGCCATCGACGACGGCGTGGACCTCATCGGCTACACCTGGTGGGGCCCGATCGACCTGGTCTCTGCCGGCACAGGCGAGATGCGCAAGCGCTACGGCTTCATCTACGTGGACAAGCACGACGACGGCACGGGTGACTACTCCCGCATCCGCAAGGACAGCTTCTACGCCTACCAGCAGATCATCGAGTCTAACGGCGCCTGCTAATTTGGGACGGGTTATTTCCGTCAGACGAGAAGGGACAGGTTTGCTTGTCAAACCTGTCCCTTCTCGTCTGACGGAAATAACCCGTCCCCAACTGACATAATGTAAGGGCTTTGTAAGCTGCCGCCGAACGGGGGCGGCGTCAGGGTTCTTCTCGTCTGTGAACGTGCGCGTTTACGCTATTCTTATCGAGCGTTTACAAAGCTGTGACAATTGGCCGCGCGCGGCCAGCAAGGGAAGCGAGCGCACGTGATTAGCTTCGAACAGTTCCTAGGCGTCCTTTCGACCAACCCGTTCCTCGTGATCGTGATGCTCCTCGTCATGGGCACCATCTTTGTCAACGGGGCCACGGACGCAGCCAATGCCATCGCCGAGCCCGTCGGCACTCGCTCGATCGACGTGGACTCGGCGATTCTCATGTCGGTCATCTGCAACTTCGTGGGCCTCGTGGCGATGTCGTTCATCTCCACGGCAGTCGCCGACACCATCTCCGGCATGGTGGACTTTGGCGGCGACACCCACGCGGCGCTTATCGCACTGGCGGCTGCCACGGTGGGCATCGTGGCCTGGGGCCTGGGCGCCTGGGCCTTTGGCATCCCCACCTCTGAGAGCCACGCGCTGATCGCGGGCCTCACCGGCGGCGCCCTCGCCGTCTCCGGCGGCCTTGACGGCGTCAACATGGGCGAGTGGGTGAAGGTCGTCTACGGCCTCGTGCTCTCCACGGTCCTGGGCTTTGCCGCGGGCTGGGTCATCTCCAAGGTCATCCCCATCGCCTGCAAGAACGCCGACCGCCGTGCGGCCAACAACTTTTTCGGCCGCATGCAGGTGCTCGGCGCCGCCGGCGTCGCCCTCATGCACGGCGCGCAGGACGGCCAGAAGTTCATGTCCACTGCCATGCTCGCCATCGCGCTCTCGCTCAACCTGACGGTCGGCGAGATGGGCGGCTTCCCGCTGTGGATCATGGTGCTCTGCGCCGCGGTCATGGCCATCGGCACGGCCGTGGGCGGCAAGAAGATCATCAAGAAGGTCGGCATGGAGATGGTGCGCCTGGACAAGTACCAGGGCTTCGCCGCCTCCGTCAGTGCCACCGCGAGCCTGCTCATCGCCACGCTGACGGGCCTGCCCGTCTCCACCACGCACACCAAGACCGCCGCGATCATGGGCGCCGGCGCCGCCAAGGACCCCAAGTCCGTCAACTGGGGTGTCGCCAAGGAGATGGTCCTGACCTGGGTCTGCACGTTCCCGGGCTGCGGCATCATCGGCTACGTGCTCGCCAAGCTCTTCCTCGTCCTGTTCTAGTCCCGGGCCGCGTGCCCGACCGCACGTTCTTCTCGCCAGCTCATACGTAAAGGAGTCCACATGCCCCGCATCAAGAAGGAAGACGAGTTCTACACCATGCTCAAGGAGTTCGCGGCCCTCATCGTCGAGGCTGCGGACGAGTACAACACCGTCATCTGCAACTTCCCCGAGTCGATGAGCTCCATCCCGCAGATGAAGGTCTACGAGTCCAAGGCCGACGAGCGCGTCAAGGCCATCATGGCCAAGCTCTACACCTCCTTCATCACGCCGATCGACCGCGAGGACATCTCGTCGCTCGCCCTGGCCATGGACGACGTCGTGGACTCCATGTACGGCGTGGCGGTGCGCATGGACCTCTTCAACATCTCCGACCTGCGCCTCGAGGCCAAGCAGATCTCCGAGCTCACGGTCCACGCCGTGAACGAGATGAAGGAGATGATCGACCACCTGCCCGACTACAAGAAGGATCGCGTGGTTCTGGAGAAGGCCATCGAGGTGGGCACCGTGGAGGACGAGGGCGACACCGTCTACCAGCAGGCGCTGCGCCGCCTGTTCTCCGACGAGGAGGAGGCCTCCGGCAAGTACGCGGTCACCTGGCTGCGCATCTTTGACCGCATGGAGCTCTGCCTCGATGCGTGCGACCGCGTCTCCGGCATCGTTCGCGACATCATCATGAAGGACGCCTAGCGAGAAGAACGTCTCGCTCGTGGGGCCGCCCCCGGCGGTCTCCCGATTTCCACGCAGAAGTGCGCTTCGCGAAACTTCCGCTTAGGAAATCGGGAGACCGCCGGGGGCGGCTCGCGTTGACGGGTTCTCTTACCGGGAGGTGGGGCGGAGGGGTTGATGCCGCGTCAGGGTATGTACACCCCGCCCTGAGGGTGTGTGCACCTTTTGCGGCTGGACGTTCTTCTCGGCAGCTTGTTTACCTGCGAAAACGCGAGTTGTCCGAAATCGGATGGTGTACATACCCTGAAGCGGGGGTGTACATACCCTCGGGCGGTCAGGTGCCGTGAGGCGAGAAGAACGTGGTCTCAGCGCTGCGGCGGGAGCGGAGGGTTGACGGGGCCGCCGTTGCGCTGGCGCTCCTTGTCGCAGCAAACGCCAAACGCGATGATTATCGCGAAGACGATGATGATGCCGAGGGCAGCGCCCGGAGAGAACGCGCTGCTGGCGGCAAAGCCCGCGAGCACCGCCAGGGTCATGAGCGCGCCGTTCCAGATCTGGAGGTGCTGGAGCATCGATCGGGCGATCTTTGTGGCGCTCGACTCCTCGAGGACGAGGTTCTTGTCGAGGTAGCGACCGAGCTCGCCGTAATACACGATTTTGTGGCGCCTGGTGAGACACCAGAGGGGGATGACGGTGGCGAGCGCGACCCCGAGCATGACGGCTCTGAGATACCTCCACAGAGGAGCGTCGAAGGCCTCGCTGCCAAAGCCCGACACGACGTTCATGAACGTGGTCAGGCAGTAGAAGGCGAGTGTGACGAGGTAGAGCGCCAGGAGCCGGCGCGCCTCGACGTCCACGCGGCGCTTGATCTCCGGCACGTCGTCGCTCACGAGGGCGTCGATGGTGGAGCCGAGCTCGTGGGCCATGACCTTGAGGCTCTCGATGTCGGGGAGGGTCTTGTTGCGCTCCCAGTTGCTTATGGTCTGCCGGCTCACGCCGCAGATCTCGGCGAGCTGGTCCTGGGCAGGCCGGCTGCTTCGCGGTGCTCACGTATGCGCGTCCCGACGTCCATGGCGCCTCGCTCTTCTCACACTCCGGGGGTTGCTGATAGCGTACCCGTTGTGTGCGCGGCCGTGGCGTCGGGCCGTGTCAAAATGCTTTGACATGCAGGTCAGCGGCGGTCTGCTACACTGCTGCCACCAACTGTCTGCCCGCCCAACCGCCGACCCTAAGGAGGCCGCGATGGCGCGTCCGGAGCGCATCGACGCCGTGCTCTTTGACTTTGACGGGACGCTCTGCGACACGGAGCGCCACAACCTCGTGCTCGTGCAGGAGGTGCTCGAGCGGCTGGGCGTGCCCGTCTCCGAGCAGGAGCTCCATGCGCTCTCGGGCGGGGACGACCGCGTGGTGGTGCCGCCGATCCTTGAGCGCTACGGCTCGCCGTACACGATCGACGACTACGAGCGCCTGCGCGACCACTGCTACCGCACGTACTCCGAGGCGGACCTCGAGCTGGAGCCGGGCGCGCGCGAGCTTCTGGCGGGTCTTCGGGGGCGCGGTGTCGCCGTCGGCCTGGTCTCCACAACGATCGCCCGCTGCGTCCTCACGGCGCTCAACCGCCTGCGCGCGACCGACCTCTTTGACGTGATGGTCTTTGGGGACATGGTTACGCGCTGCAAGCCGGACCCGGAGCCCTATCGGCGGGCGCTCGAGTTTCTGGGCGTGGACGCCGCGCATGCGGTGGTCTTCGAGGACTCGTCGACGGGCGTCGCGGCCGGGCAGGCGGCGGGCTGCCACACGTTTGGCTGCACGCGCTGTGCGATCGGTCAGGACCTGAGCTGCGCCGACGAGCTCATCGACACCTTCGTCGGCCTGCGTCTGTGAATTGGGGACTGTCCCCAATTCACAGGGTTTCGACTGTGGGCTGCAAAACCGAGCTACAGTCCATATTCATGACCCGCTAGATGCAAAACCGAGCTTCAGTCCATAAGATTTCTGGCCTGCCAACCTCTCGAGCGCGGATGCTCACGATGTTTCCGCAGGAAACGGTCTGGTGAGACGATTTCCGTCGAGCGCCCGGGCCCACTTTTCCATGGACTGAAGCCCGATTTTGCATCCGGCAAACCGAAAAAATGGACTGAAGCCCGATTTTGCATCCCGGGAGGTTCGCGAGGGGTTACGCGAGGCCTCGCGCGAACGCCAGGAGCTCGTTCACGTCATCCTCGTTCGTGGCCCAGGAGCAGACGAAGCGGGCGACCACGTTGCCATTCGGCAGCTCGTAGAAGGTCTCGCATCCGCATGCGGCCTCGAAGGCGTCTCGCTGCGCGGGCGCCATGACAAAGAACTGCTGGTTGGACGCGGAGTCACCGTACGGCTCAAAGCCCAGGTCGCGCATGCCGTCGCGCAGCCTCAGCGCGCACGCGTTGGCGTGACGGGCCAGGCGCCAGTAGAGCGCCTCGCCGCCGTCCGCAGCGGGCTCGAACGCCGCCTCAAACTGCACGCCGAGCAGGCGCCCCTTGGCGAGCAGCCCGCCGCGCTCCTTCTGCAAAAACGGGAAGGCCTCGCGCAGGCGCGGGTCGGAGATGACCATGGCCTCGCCCATGAGCATGCCGTTCTTGGTGCCGCCGATGTAGAAGGCCCCGCAGCGCTCCGCGATGTGCTCCAGCGTGAGCCCGCCCGCGGCAGGGGAGGTGAGGCCGGAGCCCAGGCGCGCGCCGTCGAGAAAGACCGGCAGCCCGTGGCCGTCCGCCCAGTCGCAGATCGCGTCGAAGCGGGCACGGTCCCACACGCCGCCGATCTCGGTGGTGTTGGAGATGTAGACGCAGCCCGGGCGCGTCATGTGGCGGCCCGTGGAGGTCTGGAAGCGCCAGACGCGCTCGGCTGCCTCGGGCGTGAGGAAGCCGTCGCGGTCGTCCGTGGGCAGCACGGTGCGCCCGCACGCCGCCACGGCGCCGGTCTCGTGCACGTTGATGTGGGCGTCCGGCGTGCAGACGGCGCCCTCCCAGTCGCGCAGCAGCCCGGTCACGCCGATGACGTTGGCCGAGGTCCCGCCGATGCAGAACTCGACGTCCACGTCGTCGCGGCCGCACGCCGCGCGGATGAGCTCGCGGGCGCGCTCGCAGTGGGCGTCGCCCTCGGTGTAGCCGACGGTCTGCTCGTCGTTGGTGGCCACGAGCGCGGCCAGAATCTCGGGCGCCGCGCCCTCGGAGTAGTCGTTGCGGAACATGCGCATGGTGTGCCTCGGTTCTTCTCGCTACTTTTGCCGGCACGATTGTACGCCCTCTGCACGTCAAGAACTACGAACACATGTTCGTAAAAGAGATCAGAAGCGCGTACAATCATGCTATCGAGCGGGCGGTGCCCTCCCAGTCCTTGCGGGGAGATTGGAGGGTTCCTATGGATAAGCTCACCTTGCTGCTGCTTGCTGCGGCCGTGCTGGTCTTGGCGGTCGCCTTCGTGGTCCTTCTGACCAGATAGCGCGCGGGTGACGCCCCTTCCATATGGAAACAGCCGCCCCGGCAGGCGGCTGTTCCGCGTGGGCGTTACCCCACAAAGTACAAATGCCTCACAGGAGGGCGCTCACCCTCTGCTCGATACCGAGTATACCCGTTTCGGTCACCCCGCAGACCGTGGGCATTCCCGGGCTGGGCCCCGTGTACGCTGCGGGGCCCTCTGCCCGCGCGTGCGCAATGTTACAACCTCCGCAACCGGCCGCGCCCTGCGCCCGCAAAGGGTTTATCGTCTTCGCAGCACGCATCGCACGCAATCCCGGCACGAGGGGGCAATCATGGCAGTGGAGAAGAAGGACATCGACTGGGGCAGCCTCGGCTTTGCCTACCAGCCGACAGACTACAGCTACGTCTGCAACTACAAGGACGGCGCCTGGGAGGAGGGCGGCCTCACCACCGACCATGCCCTCACGCTCTCCGAGTGCGCGGGCATCTTCCACTACTGCCAGGAGGTCTTCGAGGGCCTCAAGGCCTACACCACCGCCGCCGGGGACATCGTCTGCTTCCGCCCGGACCTCAACGCCTCCCGCATGGCCGACTCCGCGCGCCGCATCGTGATGCCGCCCTTCCCGGAGGACAAGTTCGTCGAGGCCGTCAAGATGGTCGTCAAGGCCAACGAGGCGTGGGTGCCGCCCTTCGGCTCCGGTGCCACGCTCTACGTGCGCCCGTTCATGGTGGCCACCGGCGAGGTCATCGGTGTGAAGCCCGCCGACGAGTACCAGTTCCGCATCCTCGTGACGCCCGTCGGCCCATACTACTCGGGCGGTGTCAAGCCCGTGGCCGTCAAGGTCCCCGAGTACGACCGCGCCGCGCCCCACGGCACCGGCGCCATCAAGGCAGGCCTCAACTATGCGATGTCGCTCTACCCGAGCGTCCAGGCGCATGCCGAGGGCTTCGCGGACAACATGTTCCTCGACCCGCAGACCCACACCTTCGTGGAGGAGTCCGGTGGCGCCAACTTCCTGTTCGTCGATAAGGACGGCACGCTCGTGGTGCCGCAGTCCGCGACCGACTCCATCCTGCCGTCGATCACGCGCCGCAGCCTCGTGCAGGTGGCGCAGGACATGCTCGGCATGACCGTGGTGGAGCGCCCGGTCAAGTTCGAGGAGGTCGCGATCGGCGCCTTCGTCGAGTGCGGCATGTGCGGCACCGCGGCCGTGATCAGCCCGGTCGGCAAGGTCGTCAACGGCGACGTCGAGGTCACCTTCGGGGAGGGCGGCATGGAGCACGTCGGCCCCGTCATGGCCAAGCTGCGCGAGACCCTGACCGGCATCCAGGCCGGCGAGGTCGAGGGCCCGGAGGGCTGGGTCGTCAAGATCTGCTAGCGCGGGCGAGAAGAACCTGGCGTCGGAGCGTTGTGTGGCTGCCCGGGAGGGTATGTACACCGCCCCAGTGGGGTGTGTACAGCTCCCCGGCGGCCCGTTCTTCTCGGCGGGGCTTTGGCCTGCGGCAATGCTGAGGCGCGTTGACGGGTGGGTGTACACACCCCACTGGGGCGGTGTACATACCCTCTCGAGGCGGCGTCGCGCCTGCCCGCGCTATACTTAGACGCCGGAAACCACGCGAGAAGGGACCCGCAGGATGGGACAGAAGGTTCAGGGCACCGAGGACCTTTTCGGCGGCTACATGCGCGCCTGGCAGCGGATGCAGGACGTGGCGCGCGACCTGTTTGGCGCCTACGGCTTCGACATGATCGAGACCCCGGCGATCGAGCAGGTGGACACCTTCGTCCATGGCATCGGCGAGTCCACGGACGTCGTGCGCAAGGAGATGTTCCGCGTCTTCTCGGGCGCGCTGCTGCCCGACGTGCTCGAGCGCGGCACCGAGTCCCACCTCAAGCCGCGACAGCGCATGGCCATGCGCCCCGAGGGCACGGCCGGCGTGGTGCGAGCCGCGGTCGAGAACAACTTCGTGCCGCAGGGCGCCGCCCCCGCCAAGCTCTGGTACGCAGAGGCGATGTTCCGCGGCGAGCGCCCGCAGAAGGGCCGCCTGCGCCAGTTCCACCAGGTGGGCGTCGAGTGGCTGGGCGCAGCCGACCCCGCGGCGGACGCCGAGTGCATCATCATGCTCATGGAGTACTTCGAGCGCCTGGGCTTTGCGCGCGACGGCCTGCGCCTGGTCATCAACTCGATGGGCGACGCCGCGTGTCGCCCCGCCTACCGCGACAAGGTCCGCACCTTCATCCTCGACCACGCGGACGAGATGTGCGAGGACTGCCTCGAGCGCGCGCAGATCAACCCGCTGCGCGCCTTCGACTGCAAGAACGACCACTGCCGCGAGGTCATGAAGGGTGCGCCGCTCGCGCCGGACAACCTCTGCGAGGACTGCGCCGCGCACTACGCTGCCGTCAAGCGCTACCTGGACGCCGCGGGCGTGGCCTACGTCGAGGACCCCACGCTCGTGCGCGGCCTCGACTACTACACCCGCACGGTCTTCGAGGTGGAGGCCGTGGGCGCGGGCGTGGGCGCCATCGGCGGCGGCGGCCGCTACGACGGCCTGATGGAGCTCGAGGGCGGCAAGCCCACCCCGGGCCTGGGCTTTGCGGTGGGCTTCGAGCGCATCGCGCTGGCGCTGGCCGAGCAGGGCGTGGAGATGGGCGGCGAGGAGCCGAGCTGCGTCTACGTGGCCTGCACCGGGGCGACCGAGCGCGCGGCGGCCTTCGACGCGTGCCTGGCGCTGCGCCAGGCGGGGATCCGCACGGAGGCTGACTATCAGGGCCGTTCGCTCAAGAGCCAGTTCAAGCAGGCCGACAAGCTGCACGCCCGCGTCTGCGTGGTCGTGGGCGCCGACGAGGTCGCGGCCGGCGCGGTCACGCTGCGCGACATGGCGAGCCACGAGCAGGCCCAGGTCCCGATGGCGGGGCTGGTCGACGCCGTGAGGGCGCGCCTGGGGTAGGGGCGGTTGTCCTTCTCGCCCGCGCCGCCGCCGCGCTGCGTGACTCGATTTTGAGGGTATGTACACCGCCTCCTGAGGGTATGTACGCCCCGCCATCGAGTGCGGGCTGCAAAACCGCAGGTCAGGGCGCTGCCGAGAAGAACGTGCGGTCGGGACGGTGTACATACCCTCAAAGTGGGGTGTACATACCCTCACGGCGGCTCATCGGCTGCGCTGCCACTTGTGGAGTTGCTGTGTGCGTTTGCCCCTTCGGCTCCAAACGGTCCTCATCAGGCACTTTTTTGCTCGCAGCCCTGAGCTTGGCATTGCGCCGCGCCGGAAAGCCGGCTTCCAACTCCCGCAAAGCTGGACGGCAGCCAGGTGTCAGAGTCATGCAAGTCCGCCCAGCTACCATAGGCCGCATGATTACGATCTGCGACATATCGGCACTTGCGCGCTGGGCGGAGGTCGGCCTTGCCGACCGCCTGGAAGGACCCTGCGTCCCGCCGGCCGACGGGGCTTGGTCTCTTCCGGATGCCGCGAGCCTCTCCGGGATTGACCTCGCGGCCGCCCGCATCGAGGCCACCGCCGCGCGTCCGCTGCATATCCTCGTCTCGTCCGCGGAGAGGCGCATACGCTCGCGGAGGCTGCGCTGCCACGTCTGGTCGACCGAGCTCCCGGACGGCGCGCTCTATCAGCTCACCGACCAGATTCTCATATCCTCGCCGCGGTTTTGCCTTCAGCAGATGGCGGGCGGGTCCACCATCGCGCGCCGCGTCGCGACGGGCATGGAGGTCTGCGGCGGGTACGCGCGCTCCCCGCGCGCTGAGGGAGGTTTCCACAAGCGGCCCCCGCTCACCACGGTCGCCGACCTCATGGCGCACTTCGAGAAGAACCACGGCTACGGGGCCCGTCGCGCTAGGGAGGCGCTCGCGTACGTGGTCGAGGGTTCGCGCTCGCCCATGGAGACGGTCGTGGTCCTCCTCTTCACGCTGCCCGTCGAGCTGGGCGGGTGCGGCCTGCCGCGCCCCGAGCTCAACCTTCGTATCGACATCCCCCCGTCGCTGCAGGTGGCGCTGGGCAAGCCCTATCTTACGGTCGACCTCTGCTGGCGCGCGTGGGGAATCATCCTCGAGTACGACAGCTACCTCTGGCATCGCTCCAAGGCAAAGGTCGACGAGGACAACACGCGAAACGAGGGCCTTCGCGACATGGGATGGATGGTGCGCTCCGTCACGAAGGGCATGCTCGGCAACGACCAGATGCTCGACGAGCTGGTGCGCAAGGTCGCGGCGCGGGCGGGCGTGCGGATTCCCGACGATGACGCCTATCGGCTTCGTCAGCGCGCCCTGGTCCGCGAGCTGCTCGCCCTCTAGGGGCTTGGGCTCGAGCTTGGAGGGTATGTACACCCCGCCATCGAGTGCGGGCTGCAAAACCGCAGGTCAGAGCGCTGCCGAGAAGAACGCGCCGCCGGGGCGGTGTACATACCCTCAGCAGGCGGTGTACATACCCTCAGAAGCGGTCGGCACAGGGTGAGAAGGGCGCCGGACGAGAAGAACCTCCTGCCGTCACTGATAGCGCAGCGACTCCACCGGGTCCATCTTGGCCGCCCGCCGCGCCGGGTACCAGCCGAAGACCACGCCGATCCCCACGCAGATGCCCGTCGCCATGGCCACCGTCGCCGGCGAGATCACGGGCACGATGGCCTCGCCCGCGCCCATCATCGATCCCAGCGCCGAGCCCGCCACCACGGCCAGTGCCCACGCGCCTCCGTAGCCCACAGCGATCCCGATTGCGCCGCCCACGATGCAAATCGTGATGCTCTCCAGCAGGAACTGCCCCGTGATGTCGCCCCGGCGCGCGCCGAGCGCCTTGCGCAGGCCGATCTCGCGGATGCGCTCGGTCACGTTGGTGAGCATCATGTTCATGATGCCGATGCCGCCTACCAGCAGCGAGATGCCCGCCACGGCCAGTGCGAGCATGCGGAAGGTCGCCGTGGTGGCGTCGAGCTGGTCGATGAGCTCCTGCGCCGTCTGCACGTAGACGTAGCCCTCGTCGCTGGAGAAGCTCGTCTGGTCCGGGTCGGGGTAGGGGATGTTGTAGCGGCTGTAGAGGTAGTCCTCGGTCGCGGCCGCCACGGCGTACATGTCCGAGCCCTCGCGCGCAAAGCCGAGAATCTGCCAGCTCCCGTAGTTGCCCTGACCGATCAGGCGCGTCACCGCGGTCTCGGCGGGCATGTAGGCGGTGTCGTTGTCGTAGGTGAGGCCCTCGTCGACCACGCCCACCACGGTGTACTGCGACGAGCCTATGCGCACGGTCTGCCCCACGCAGTCGGCGTCGGGCGACCCAAAGAGGTTCTTCACCGAGCTGCCGCCCAGCACGACGACCATCGCGCCCTCCTCGCAGTCCTCGTCGTCGAAGAGGCTCCCGCGCGTGGCCTCGTAGCCCATGGCCCGGAAGTACTCCGGCCGGCACGCGTTGATGTTGAGGTAGTCGATCGAGGCGGTGCTCGAGGACGCTTGGGCGCTCGTGTACGTGAAGCCGGTCACGAACTCGTAGTCGCCGGCGAGCGCCTGGCCGATCTCCTCGATGTCGTCCTGGTCGAGCGCCTGGTTGCCCGGCGGCCAGCACGTGATGTTGACGGTGCGGGACATGTTGAGACCGAGCTGGCCTACGAGCTGCGCCTTCACGCCGTCGATCAGCGCGGTCATGGCGATGACGGCGCCGATGCCGATGACGATGCCCAGCACCGTGAGCAGCGTCCGCGCCCGGTTGGCGAGAAGTGCGGAGGAGGTCTCGTAGGCGAGGTCGCGGGCTCTCATAGGGCGGGCACCCCCAGAAGGAGCACGCGGCGGGCGGACGGGCCGGGCGCGGCGGGGGAGAGGGGCGTGGTCTCGTTTGCGCCTGCGTGCGCGTCGTCCTTCTCGGCTGCGGCAGCCGTCTCGCGGGCGGCGAGGCCGGCCAGGTAGCGGCGCTCCTCCTCGTCCGAGAAGAGCTTGCCGTCGCGGATGTGCACGGTGCGGTCGGCCCAGGCGGCGACCTCGGCGTCGTGCGTGATCAGCACGATGGTCTTGCCGCGGCGCTGCATGCGGCGGAAGGTGCGCATGACCATCTCGCCGGTGGCGGTGTCGAGGTTGCCGGTGGGCTCGTCGGCGAAGATGATCGCGGGGTCGTTGACCAGGGCGCGCGCGATTGCGACGCGCTGCATCTGGCCGCCGGAGAGCTCGTTGGAGCGGTGGAGGTAGTGCTCCTCGGGCAGGCCCACGGAGCGCAGGGCGCGCCAGGCGGCGAGCTCGCGTTCGCGCGGGGGCAGGTCGGAGTAGACGAGCGGCAGCATGACGTTGCGCAGCACCGTCGCGCGCGGCAGCAGGTTGAACGACTGGAAGACAAAGCCCAGGCGGCTGGCGCGCACGTGGGCGAGGTCGTCCTCGGAGAGCTCGGTGACGTCGATGCCCTCGAGCAGGTAGGTGCCCGCGGTCGGGCGGTCGAGGCAGCCCAAGATGTTCATGAGCGTGGACTTGCCGGAGCCGGACGGGCCCATGATGGCGAGGAACTCGCCGCGTGCCACGGTGAGCGAGACGCCGCGCAGCGCCGTGGTGTAGCCGGCGGCGGTCTCGTAGATGCGCCAGGCGCCGCGGATGTCGATGGCGGGCGTCATGGCTAGGCCATCGCGTCTGCGGTCGCGACGTCGTCGGTGGCGATGCCGTCGACCGCGCCGTCCATGGTCGCGGCGCCGTCGTCTGCCGCCGCGCCGCCGTCGCCGGCCGTCACGGAGTACGGGTCCAGCACCACCAGGTCGCCGTCAGAAAGGTCGCCCTCGAGGGCGGCGTTGGTCGCGCTCTGGGCGGTTACGGTGACGTCGCGACGCTCGCAGGCCTGCGTCTCGGGGTCGGTCATGACGTAGACGTAGTAGCTCGTGCCGTCGTCGGTTGCCAGGGCGGAGACGGGCACCGTCAGGGCGTCGGGCACGTGCTGCAGCAAGATCTCCACGCTCGCCGTCATGCCGGGTTTGAGCTCGGGGACGGGGTCGGGGATGAGCAGCTCCACGTCGTAGGTCACCACGCCGTAGTTGTAGCCACTGGGGTCGGAGGCGGAGACGGTGGAGATGCGGGTGACCTGCGCGTCAAGGAGGACGTCGGGGAGGGCCGAGAAGGACACGCGGGCCGCCTGCCCCACGGCGATCTGCGAGATGTCCACCTCGTTGACCTGCACCTTGACGGTCATCTGGGAGAGGTCGGCAATCTGGATGAGCGCTCCGCCGGAGGTGCTGCCGTCGCCGCCCGTGACGGCCCCGGCGCCGAGCGCGGCGCCCTGGACGGCGTTCATCACCACGACCGAGCCGCCTGACGGTGCCTTGACGGTGCGCTTGGCCGCCTGGGAGACGGACTGGTCATAGCTTTGCTGCGCGCTCTCGAGCGTGAGCTTGGCGGAGTCGACCTGTGCTGCCGCCTGCTGGACGTCGGCCCAGGTGGCGGTCGCGGGGACCTCGGTGTAGGTTCCGTCGCCGTTGTCCACGTAGGTGGGGCCGGCGCAGTACGCCTTGTAGGTCTGGTTGTAGGACTCCTGGGCGGAGGTGACGCCCGCCTTTGCGCTGCGGACGCCGATCTCGGCCTCGCGCACGGCGCGGTCGAGCTCGTCGTTGCGCACGGTGAGCAGCACGTCGCCCTCCTGGACGACGGAGCCCTCCGCCACGTTGACGGTCTCGATGATGCCGTCGACCTCGGGCGTCACCACCACGGACGAGAGCGGCTGGGCGGCCCCGGTGGCCTGCACGGACTCGGAGAACTCGCCCCGGAAGACCGGCATGGTCTGGATCTGCGGGGCACTCGCCGCCTGGTTGGCCTGGCTCGCGACCACGCCCCAGGCGATTGCCGCCACCAGCGCGATGCCGCCGACGACGCCCGCGGCGATGACCTTCTTGCGGCGGCGGGCCTTGCGGTGGCGCATGAGCGACTCGTAGGCCAGGCGCGCCTCGACGTCCTCGTCGGCCTCCTCGCCGGCGGTGTCGGCGGCGGGAGCGGAGATGACGTCGAGGGGCTGCTGCGGCGTCGGGGTCTTGTCGTCCTTCTCGTCCTTCTCGGCCATGATGCCTCCGGCTTCTGGGGTGGCTGCTTGCCCGAGCGTACTCCATCGCGCGGCGGCGCGCAGGCGTCGCTCATTGCGGGCGGGCACAAAACCGCAGGTGAGCGGCTGAGCTTACGATACTGTCACGGTTGGGGGCTCTCGGCTGGCGCCACCACCGCCCCCACCGCCCCCACCGCCCCCTTAGGGTATGTACACCGCCCCCTGAGGGTATGTACACCGCCCGGTCTGACGCCCCCTGCATCGTCGCAGGTGAGGGGCTTGCCGAGAAGAGCTGGCCGTGCCGAGACTGTACATACCCTCAGAGGCGGGTGTACATACCCTCGCGGACAGCGGGCGACGTCCGCGGCGCCGCTGTGGTAGCGTTGCGGGGGAGGGGAGGCGGCAGTGAGCGACGGGCACGTGATATACGAGGACGAGGTCCTTCTCGCTTGGGACAAGCCGGCGGGGATCATCGTGCACGGCGACGGAACGGGCGCGCGGACGCTCACGGACGTCGTCGCGGGGCACCTTGCCGCGGAGGGTCGCACTGACGTGAGCCCCCAGGCCGTCCAGCGCCTGGACGTGGAGACCACGGGGCTTGTGCTCTTCTCGCTCGACCGGGCGACGCAGTCGGCGCTTGATGCGCAGGTCGCGGGCCATGACATGCGCAAATGCTACCTCGCAGTGGTCGCGGGCCGCTTTCCCTGGGCCCAGAGAGACGTGCACGCGCCCATCGGTCGCGATCGGCATGACGCCCGGCGCATGCGCGTCTGCCGCCCGGGCCAGGGCAAGCCGGCGCAGACGCGTATCCGCAGGCTCGTCGTGCAGGGCGGGCGCTCGCTGCTGCTGGTGGAGCTGGGGACCGGGCGGCGCCACCAGATTCGCGTGCACCTGGCGTCTTTGGGCTTTCCCATCGTGGGCGACGCGCTCTACGGCGGCGCGCGCTCGACGCGGGGCCTGCTGCTCCATGCGTGGCGCGAGGAGCTCGACCACCCCGTGACGGGGGAGCGCCTGCGCCTGGAGACCGCGTGGCCCGCGCGGCTGTGGCCGGAGCCGACGGCGCGGTAGGGGCGCCTGAGGGTGCGGGGACGACCCCCGGCGAATGTATCCGCCCGCGCGCTCGTTAGGGTATGTACACCGGGCCCAGAGGGTATGTACACCCTCCGGCCTCTTCGTTCTTCTCGTCACACCGTTTACCTGCGCAAACGCAACCGTCCGAAATCGGACGGTGTGCATACCCAGTGTGCGCAGTGTACATACCCTCGAGAAAAGCGAGAAAAGCGGGAAGGCCGAGAAGGCCGAGAAGGCCGAGAAGGCCGAGGAAGCCGAGAAGGTCATAGCCCTGTCGGCCGCGTCCGCCGAGACACGGGCCCCGCAAGCGTCCCGCTGTGCGATACTAGACGGGAATCATGCGCCTTCTGAGGGGGAGGCGCCGGCACGGACATGACCGCAGCCAGGAGAGGGGCAACGATGGCCGATACCATGCGTGGCGTGTACACCAACCTGACCGAGATTCGCCGCAACGTGTTCTCCAACGTGGCCAAGATCGCCTACGACATGAAGGACGATGACGAGAAGACCACTCGTCGCAAGATTCGCGACCTGCCGTACGAGATCATCCCCGGCGACGTCGCCACCTATCGCGAGTCGGTCTTCCTGGAGCGCGCGATCGTGGAGCAGCGCATCCGCCTGGCCATGGGCCTGCCTCTGCAGGGCGTCGACAAGCGCGAGAGCCTCACCGACGGCCTCGCCGACGCGGCCGTCCCCGAGACCTACTACGAGCCGCCGCTGGTCAACGTCATCAAGTTCGCGTGCAACGCGTGCGAGGACAACGTCTACCGCGTGACCAACGCCTGCCAGGGCTGCCTTGCCCACCCGTGCCGCGAGATCTGCCCCAAGGGCGCCATCACCTTCAAGGACAAGAAGGCCTACATCGACCAGGAGAAGTGCGTGCACTGCGGCATGTGCTTCAACGCCTGCCCCTACCACGCCATCCAGCACCACGTGCGCCCCTGCGCCGACGCCTGCGGCATGCACGCCATCGGCTCGGACGACTACGGCCGCGCGCAGATCGACTACGAGAAGTGCGTCTCCTGCGGACAGTGCCTGATCAACTGCCCGTTTGGCGCCATCGCCGACAAGAGCCAGATCTTCCAGGTCATCCAGGCCATCAACCGCGGCGACGAGGTCATCGCCGAGGTCGCCCCGGCGTTCGTGGGCCAGTTCGGCGGCAAGGGCAACGTCGACAAGCTGCGCCAGGCGTTCACGATGCTCGGCTTCTCCGGCATGGAGGAGGTCGCCATCGGCGCGGACCTCTGCACCGTACAGGAGGCCGAGGACTTCCTCGAGGAGGTGCCCGAGAAGATTCCGTTCATGGGCACCTCGTGCTGCCCGGCGTGGTCGGTCATGGCCAAGACGGAGTTCCCGGAGCACGCCGAGTGCATCTCGATGGCGCTCACGCCCATGACGCTGACCGCGCGCATGCTTCGCCAGCAGCACCCCAACGCCAAGATCGTCTTCGTGGGGCCGTGCTCGGCCAAGAAGCTCGAGGCCATGCGCAAGTCCGTCCGCTCCGAGGTGGACTTCGTCCTCACCTTCGAGGAGATGGCGGGCATGATGAAGGCCCGGGGCATCGACGAGTACACCAAGCTCGAGGGCGAGGGCGCGTCCGACTTTGGCGTGGCCTCCGCCGACGGCCGCGGGTTCGCGGTCGCGGGCGGCGTCGCCAACGCCGTGGTCAACGTCATCAAGAACCTGCACCCGGAGCGCGAGGTCAACGTCGTCAACGCCGAGGGCCTCGAGAACTGCCGCAAGATGATGAAGGACGCCGTCAAGGGCAAGTACCCGGGCTACCTGCTCGAGGGCATGGCGTGCCCGGGCGGCTGCGTCGCCGGCGCCGGCACGCTGCAGTCGATCAACAAGACCGCCGCGGCCGTCAAGCGCTATGCCAAGAAGTCCCCGCACAAGAACGCCGACGAGAACGAGTACCGCGACCTCATCCCCTCGCTCGAGCGCCCCGAGGACGGCAAGTGATTCAATAGGGGACAGTCCCCCTTTGAATCATTCGGTGGGACAGGCGCCCCGGCGTCTGTCCCACTTCCATCAAGCGAGAAGGGAACACATGCTCAACGTAGATCGCGCGATCCTGCACGTCTTTGACTTCGACTCCGGCTCCACGTACTTCTCGGAGCGCCCGCTCGACCTGGACGTGCGGTCCACGAAGTCCTTCGTCCAGCGCCACCTGCGCAAGATCTCGTCCAACGCCGAGAGCCGCCATGGCTCGTTTGCCCCGGACTCCGGCTTTGCCGTCGAGCTGCAGCGCTACCTGGCGGGGGAGCGCGAGTTCGTGGAGTTCTCGGTCGAGATCGCCCAGTGGTTCTGGGAGGAGCTGCGCCGCGCGGAGGACCTCGAGCAGTGCGACCTTCTCGTCGCGGACTTCACCGACACCGACGCCGCGTCCGGCGAGGACGTGGAGTTCGAGGGTGACGCGGGCAGGCGCTTCTTTGCGATCGAGCTGCTGCCGCGCCGCCAGGCCTTCGTCCACGAGGTCGAGGGCGACGCCAACGGCATCTCGCGCGTGGACGCCACGCTGCCCAATCCCTCGCAGAAGGTGGCCAGCTACGTGCTGGTGGACGCGGCGACCGGCGCGATCGACTTCCACGACAAGGAGCGCAGCGTGGGCGGCACCTCGGTCATGGTGATCCCGGAGCGCTTCCTGCAGTGCTCGAGCGAGGCCTCCAGTCACGAGGTGATCGACGAGGTCAGCGTCATCGTGCGCGACGTCGCGGAGGAGTTCGGCCTCGAGCCGGCGGTGGAGGTGGGCCGCGCCAAGGCCTGCGTGGCGCGCGCAGCGGACGTGGAGGAGTCGTTCAGCCCCGCGGAGGTGGGCCGCACGGTCTTCGCCGAGCGCCCGGACGTGGCGGAGCGCTTCGAGGAGCGCGTGCGCGAGGCGTCGCTGCCAGAGGAGGCGCCCGTGCGGCGCGGCGTGGCCAACCGCCTGACCAAGAGCCACAAGATCCGCACGGACACCGGGGTGGAGATCACCTTCCCGTCCGAGCTGGCGGAGCGCCCGGGCTACCTGGACTTCTCGACCGACGCCGAGGGGCGGATCACCATCACGGTGGGCAACGTGGCGCGGATCGAGAACCGCTAGCTAGGTGCGCGGCGGCGTGGCTCCGGCTCCGGACGAGGAGCAGGCCCTAGGCAGCCTGCCGTTCGGCACGCCGAGAAGGACCGCCGGCCGTCCTCCATTTTGGCCCCGTGTTCATATCGTGGCCGAGCGCGATTGCCGCTAGAATATGAGGACGCGTCTTCTGCACCCCATTCGTACCCAAGGAGACCACATGTTCGGAGACCACGTCTCTTTCGATGACACCGGCCTCTCGCCGCGCTCCGTCACGCGCCGCGGCGCCCTGAGGCTTCTCATTGGCGCGGGCACGTGCGCCGCGCTTCTCCCGACCGTCGCCGCGGCGGCGCCCAGCACGCAGGAGCGTCTCGACGCCGCCCAGATGGACTATGACCAGGCAGTCGCCGAGCTCGAGGCGCTCGGCGAGGAGGTCGCCTCTGCGGCGGGCCAGCTCTCGCAGACGCAGGAGGCCGTGGGCGACCTCACCGTTCAGGTTGACGACAAGCAGGCCGAGATCGACGAGAAGCAGCTCCAGATCGACGACAAGGAAGTCGAGATCGAGGAGAAGCAGGACGACATCGACGTCAAGCAGGCCGAGATCGAGAAGCGCCAGGAGAAGCTCGGCGACCGCATGAGCTCCTCTTACAAGGCCGGCCCCACCTCCGCCCTTGACCTGCTGCTCTCGTCGGCGAGCTTCGAGGAGCTCACGAGCAACATCTACTACCTCGACAAGGTCACCGAGTCCGACCGCGAGATGATCGACACCGTCAAGACCCTCAAGGCCGAGCTCGAGCAGGACAAGGCGCAGCTCGAGCAGGACAAGGCCCAGCTCGAGCAGGACAAGGCGACGCTGGAGACCGAGAAGGCCTCGCTCGAGGATCAGAAGTCCGAGCTCGAGGACCTCGAGGCCCAGCAGGCCGCCGAGCTCGAGGCCGTCCGCGCCAAGCAGGCGGAGTCCGAGGACCTCGTCGCCAACCTGTCCGACGAGGTCAAGGAGCTCATGGCCCAGCGCGACGCCGAGCTCATCGCCGCCCAGCAGGCAGCGGAGGAGGCGCGCCGTCAGCAGGAGCTCGCCCAGCAGCAACAGCAGCAGGGCGGCGGGTCCTCCGGCGGCTCCTCGGGTGGCGGCGGCAGCACCGTCATCACGGGCTCCGGACCGGCCTCGGCCGTCGTCAACGCCACGTACTCCACGCCGTCCCCGGGCTCGGGCCTGTGCGCCGCATGGGTGTCCAACGTCTTCCGCAACGCCGGCATCGGCTCGTTCTACGGCAACGCGGACGACATGTACTACGCCTGGTGCGGCTACTCCACCTCGCAGATTCAGCCGGGCATGATCATCGCGGTCAACACGGCGCCGTACAGCGCGGCGGCCGTCATCTACGGCCACGTGGGTATCTACGTGGGCAACGGCACCGTGCGCCACAACAGGAGCGGCGTGGTGCGCAGCGACTCGCTCTCCAGCTGGATCAGCATGTACAGCGTCACCGCGACGGTGCGCTGCGGCTGGCTCGGAGGCATCGCGCTCTCGTAGAGACGTGGCAGATCAGCAGCTCAGCGGGGCGGCGGCACGAGGTCCTTCTCGGCCGCCGCCCTTCTTTCAACCTTGGTTTTAGATGGTGTCCCGAGCGGGCCGATGTGCCTTCCCCGTACCGTACAATGGCGGATGCAAAATCGGAAACAAAATGGAAACGCGGGTGAGCATGGGTCGCGGGAACAGCGGAAGAAGGCCGAGCGCGCGTGCGCAGCAGAGGCAGGCGCGCGGGCTGCTTGTTGTGGCAGGGCTGCTCTGCCTGGCGCTCGTCGGAGGGGTCGCGGGGCTCTTTGCGCTGGTGAGCGCTGCCGAGTCCACGCCGGCTCCGGCGCCGGCCGAGGACGGCTTCGTCGAGATCCTCCAGGACGACGAGGCGCCGGCAGAGCCCGAGGCCCCCGCGGACGAGCGTGCCGCCGACCTCGCGCTCGACCCCGAGAAGCAGACGGAGTGGAAGCTTGACGGGACGGGCGAGAAGACCGTCTACCTGACCTTTGACGACGGCCCGTCCGACAACACGCCGCGCGTGCTCGAGGTGCTCGAGCGCTACGGCATCAACGCGACCTTCTTCGTGACCGGCCACGAGCCGGACAAGGCCCACTACATCAAGGACGCCTACGAGGCGGGCAACTCCATCGGGCTGCACTCGATGACGCACAACTACGACCAGATCTACGTCTCCGAGGAGGCGTTCTTCTCGGACCTCGAGGCCGTGGGCAACATGGTCAAGGAGCAGATCGGCTACGTGCCCTACCTCACGCGCTTCCCGGGCGGGGCGTCCAACACGATCTCTGCCAACTACTGCCCCGGGATCATGTCCGCGCTCGTGAACGACGTCCAGGCGCGCGGCTACCAGTTCTACGACTGGAACGTGAGCTCCGGGGACGCCTCCGGCACCAACGTGGCGGTGGAGACGCTCGTGGCGAGTTCGTGCGTGGAGGGCTACACCAACGTCATGCTGCTCTTCCACGACTCCAACACCAAGGACACCACGCCCGAGGCGCTGCCGCAGATCATCGAGTACTACCTCGAGCGCGGCTACAAGTTCGAGCCCATCACGCGCGAGGCCTTCGTCTGCCACCACGGCGTCAACAACTAGCGCGACCCCTCGTCCTTCTCGGCCGTTCTTGCGCCGCCGAGGGTATGTACACCGCCTCTTTAGGGTATGTACGCCCGCAGGTTTTGGGTTGGTTGCAAACGCGCAGGTAGATAAGCTGGCGAGAAGAACGAGCGGCTGGGCTGGGTGTACATACCCTAAAGGCGGGGTGTACATACCCTCGCGGGCGTCCCTCGTCGCGGCGGCACGCCCCGTGTTCTTCTCGCTTACTGTCTTGTCAGCTGTAAAGGTTGCTGTCATACTGTCGGTTTGCCGACGAGGGGAGCAAGCATGCTGACAGACGAGCTGCGCGCCGAGGTCGCGCGCCTCAAGGCGGAGCGCGACGCCGTGGTCCTGGCCCACTACTACGTGCCGCCCGAGGTTCAGGAGCTCGCGGACCACGTGGGGGACTCGTTTGCCCTGGCGCGCCTGGCGGCGACGCTGCCCGCGTCCACGCTGGTCTTTGCCGGTGTGCGCTTCATGGCCGAGAGCGCCAAGCTGCTCTCGCCGAACAAGACGGTCCTCATGCCCGACCCCACCGCCGACTGCCCCATGGCGCACATGGTGCGGCGCGAGACCGTGGAGACGGCGCGCGAGCGCTATGGCGACGACCTGGCCGTTGCGTGCTACGTCAACTCCACGGCCGAGGTGAAGTCGTGGTCGGACGTCTGCGTGACCTCCTCCAACGCCGTCAAGATCGTGCGCGCACTGCCGCAGCGCAACGTGCTCTTTGTGCCGGACCGCCATCTCGGTCGCTTCGTCGCCGAGCAGGTTTCCGAGAAAAACGTCATCCTGAATGACGGGTTCTGCCCCATCCACCAGGACATCTCCGCCGCGGAGGTCGCCGATCTCAAGGCGGCGCACCCGGGCGCGCCGGTGCTCGCGCACCCCGAGTGCGGTCCCGAGGCGCTGGCGCTCGCGGACTTTGCGGGCTCGACGTCGCAGATCGTCGACGCCGCTGCGGCCGGCGACGCGAGCGACTACATCATCCTCACCGTCGACGGCGTCCGCGGAGAGCTGGAGCGCCGCTGCGCCGGAACGGGCAAGCGCTTCCACTTTCCGGCGACGCGCCCGGTCTGCCCGGACATGGCGCGCATCACCGTGGAGCGGCTGGCGGGCTGCCTGCGCGAGGGCGCCGGCGAGGTGGGCCTGCCGCCTGCCGGGGTCGCCGAGGCCGCGCGCCGCACGCTGGAGCGCATGCTCGAGCTGGGGGCCCGCTGATGTCCTCCGATCTGCCAGTTGGGGACAGTCCCCAATTAACAGAAAACTTTGATGGGGTCATCGACTGCGATGTGGTGATCGTGGGCTGCGGCGTGGCCGGGCTCTACTGCGCGCTCAACCTGCCCGCGGCGCTCTCGGTGGTCCTCCTCTCCAAGGAGGCCGTGGACCACTGCGACTCGATGCTCGCGCAGGGCGGCATCTGCGTGCTACATGATGACGGCGACTACGAGTCGTTCTTCGAGGACACGCTGCGCGCGGGCCACTACGAGAACCGCCTGGAAAGCGTGGACCTCATGATCCGCGCGAGCCGCGCGATCATCGACGACCTGATCAAGCGCGGCGTGCGCTTCGCCCGCACGGCCGCCGGCGAGCTCGACTACACGCGCGAGGGCGCCCACTCCCGGCCGCGGATCCTCTATCACGAGGACGTCACGGGCGAGGAGATCACCACGCGCCTGCTGGCGGACGTTCGCGCGCTGCCCAACGCGCGCATCCTCGAGAACACCTGCATGACCGACCTCATAGAGGGCTTTGACCGCGAGGGCCGGCGCGTCTGCCGCGGCGTGGTTGCCACGGGCGAGAAGAACGAGAGGCTGGAGATCCGCGCCGACGCGACGGTCCTTGCCACGGGCGGCGTGGGCGGGCTCTACGAGCACTCCACCAACTTCGGCTGTCTGACCGGCGACGGCTGCCGCGTGGCCGCCGAGCACGGGGTTCTTCTCGAGCACATGGACTACGTGCAGATTCACCCCACGACGCTGTGGACCGAGCGGCCCGGGCGCTCCTTCCTGATCTCGGAGTCCGCCCGCGGCGAGGGCGCGGTCCTGCTCAACGACGCAGGCGAGCGCTTCGTGGACGAGCTGCAGCCGCGCGACGTGGTCTCCGCGGCGATCCTGGCTGAGATGGCGCGCACGGGCGCCGCGCACGTGTGGCTGTCCTTCGCCCGCGTGCCGAGGGAGGAGATCGAGGGCCACTTCACGCACATCCTGGAGCGGTGCCTCGAGGAGGGCTACGATATCCGGGAGGAGCCGATCCCGGTGGTGCCGGCCCAGCACTACTTCATGGGCGGGATCTACGTGGACTCCGACTCCCAGACCGCGCTGCCGCACCTCTTCGCCTGCGGGGAGACCTGCTGCAACGGGGTGCACGGGCGCAACCGGCTGGCCTCCAACAGCCTGCTGGAGTCGCTCGTGTTCGCGCAGCGGGCGGCCGACAAGATCATGCGCGACCGCTTTGCCGACGACACGGCGGCGCAGCTGGCTGCCGCAGCCCGGGCGCGCTCCCGCTTCATCGCGGGCTCGCGCGACGTGACCGACGTGGCGCTGCTCACCGGCGCCGAGTGACGCGCCATTCAAAAGGGGACAGGTACAGACCCGCAGGTGGGACCTGCCAAAAGTACCTGGCCACTTTTGGCAGGTCCCACCTGCGGGTCTGTACCTGTCCCCTTTTGAATGGCACAAGAGAGGAGATTTCGATGACCGACCCGATGGTTCAGTTTCAGATGGACGAGCACATTCGCGCCGCGCTCAAGGAGGACATGCCCTTCGGCGACGTCTCCACCGCCGCGGTCATGCCCGATGCGCGCCCCGGTCGCGTCCACCTGATCGCCAAGGCGCGCGGCGTGATCGCCGGCCTCTCGGTCTTCTCGCGCGTCTTCGAGCTGCTGGACCCCGCGGCCCGCGTGAGCGCCAGCGTGGTCGACGGCGAGCACGTGGAGCCCGGCGAGCACCTTGCCACCGTCGAGGCCGACGTGCGCGCCCTGCTGGAGGGGGAGCGCACCGCCCTCAACTACCTGCAGCGCATGAGCGGCATCGCCACCTACACCGCGAGCGTCGCGGCAGGGCTCGCCGGCACGGGCACGCGCCTGGTCTGCACGCGCAAGACCACGCCGGGCATGCGCCTGTTCGAGCGCGAGGCCGTGCGCCTGGGCGGCGGCTCGATGCACCGCTTTGGCCTCTCCGACGGCGTGCTGCTCAAGGACAACCACATCGACGCCGCGGGCGGCGTGGCGCGCGCCATCGAGTGCGCCCGCGCTTCGGCGCCCTTCGTCGACAAGGTGGAGGTCGAGTGCGAGACGCTCGACATGGTGCGCGAGGCCGTGGAGGCCGGGGCGGACATCATCATGCTCGACAACATGTCCCACGACGACATGGCGACCGCGATCGCGCTGATCGACGGCCGCGCGCAGACCGAGGCCTCGGGCAACGTGGATGCCGCCAATGTCTCCGCCTACGCCGACCTGGGCGTTGACTTCGTCTCCTGCGGCGCCCTCACGCACTCCGCGCCGATTCTCGACCTCTCGCTCAAGCACCTCGAGGTCCTGGCGTGACGGCGGGGTCCGGGGACGCGCGGCGGTCGCGGATCGTCGAGGCGCTGGCCGCGGCGTCGGGCCCGCTCTCGGGGACGGCGCTTGCCGAGGCGTGCGGCGTGAGCCGCCAGGTGGTGGTCCAGGACGTGGCGCTGCTGCGCGAACGGGGCGAGAAGATCGTCTCGACCAACCGCGGCTACGTGCTTCTCGCCGACGACCCCGCACGGCCGACGCGCCTGTTCAAGTGCCGCCACACCGCCGAGCAGACCGCCGACGAGCTCACCTGCGTCGTGGACCTGGGCGGACGCGTGGAGGACGTCTTCGTGAACCACCGCGTCTACGGCGTGGTCTCCTCCGCGCTGGGCGTGGGGAGCCGCCGCGACGTCGAGCGCTTCATGGCCGAGCTCGCCTCCGGCGTGTCGTCTCCGCTGCTCGAGGTCACGAGCGGCTACCACTTCCATCACGTGAGCGCCGCGAGCGAGGAGGTCCTCGACGAGGTCGGGCGAGCCCTCGCCGCCCGCGGCTACCTGGCCGAGCTCAGCGACTACGAGGCCGCGACCTTCGCGTAGGCGGTCCTTCTCGCTGTCGCCCCTTTGCTCGCCCCCTTCTGCTCCCCCCCTCTGAGGGTATGTACACTGCGCATATCAGGTGTGTACACCATCCGAAATCGGACAACTCTCGTTTGCGCATGTAGACGAGCTGTCGAGAAGAACGGGCGGCTCGGGAACGTGTACATACCCGGTGTGCGCAGTGTACATACCCTCAGGGGGCGGGTGAGGGGTGGCGGCGAGGAGCGCGCCCGGCGCGTGGTCCCGCAGCGGGCCCTGGCCGGCTTTTGGGTATACTCCCAACGTCAGCTGAGAAGGGAGGACCGCCGCATGGACGAAGAGAGCGTCATCAGCGACCTCGAGCCCTCGATTCCGCGCACGCCCGCCCAGGCGGTGCTGCGCATGGTCTCAATACTGATGGGGCTCCTGGGAGCCATCGTTCTTCTCGGCGGCGTCGCGCTGCTCGCGGGCAACGTCATGGGGCTTCTGCCCGGCGGAGACCTCTGGACCACCGTGACCTTTGGCGTGATGATCGTCGTGGCGGCGGGGCTGCTCCTGCTCACGGCGGGGCTCGGCATCGTCGCGTCCAACAACTCCGCGCGCGTGGGGCCGTACCGGTTCCTGTGCTACCTCGTGGGGCTCGCCGTGCTCGTGGCCATCGTGTGGGGCTGGGGCGTGGGCTCGTTCATCCTGTTCAATCCCATCGTGCTCGCCGCGACGATCGTCTACGTGCTCATCTGCTCGCGCCTGGCCGACAAGGTCAAGGAGGAGCACGACGAGGGCGTTCGCGGCGAGACGTTCCTGCGCTCGCGTCACCAGCGGGTGCTGCACCTGCTCTCCGAGATCATCATCCTCAAGGGCGTGGTCACCATCGTGGCCGTGCTCGTGCTCGGCGCCGCGCTCGTGGTCTACGGGGAGGGGGAGCGCGCGATCATCTCCGGCGTGCCCGTCACGGTGAGCAGCATGCTCTACGCGGTCCTCGCCGTCGGCGGCGTGGCGTCGGGCGTCTCCGTCCTGGCGGGCGCCCTCGGTATCCGGGGCTCAAACCGTCCGCAGAAGATCATGCCGTTTCTGGTGGTGGCCGCGCTGTCGTGTGCCTTCGACCTCGTGCAGGTCGTGGGGATGTTCCTGGAGCGCGGCCTTCTCGGCGTCACCTTTGACGTCCTCTTTGACCTGCTGTTCATGGGCGTGTGCCTCTACCTGGCCATCCGCGTGATGCGTCAGCCCACGCCCGAGGAGCTCGCCGCCGCAGCGGGCGTCGCGCTCGTGTCCGGCCCCGACGAGTGATGCGTCAAAGGGGACGTGTTTTTTCGTGCAGACGTTTTGGGACGGGTTATGTGCACGAAAAAACACGTCCCCTTTTGACAGAAAGGAAATGATATGACCAATGGGACCATGCTCCAGGGCTTCTCCTGGTACCTGCCCGCGGACGGCTCGCACTGGCGTCGCATCGCCGAGCAGGCCCCCGACTTTGCCTACCAGGGCATCACCGCCGTCTGGCTGCCGCCCGCCTACAAGGCCGAGAGGGGCAGCGAGGACGTGGGCTACGGCGTCTACGACACCTACGACCTCGGCGAGTTCGACCAGAAGGGCACGGTGGCCACCAAGTACGGCACCCGGGCCGAGTACGAGGCCGCCATCGCCGCGCTGCAGGGAAGCGGCATCCAGGCGCTCGCCGACATCGTGCTCAACCAGCGGCTCGGCGCGGACGGCTGCGAGGACGTCGTCGCGCGCGAGGTCAACGGCTCCAACCGCGACCAGGTGACGGGCGCCCCGCAGACCATCTCGGCGTGGACGCGCTTCACCTTCCCCGGCCGCGCCGGCGTCTACTCGGACTTCACCTGGGACTGGACCTGCTTCCACGGCGTGGACTGGGACGACCGCGCCAAGCGAAAGGCCATCTTCCTCTTTGACGGCAAGCACTGGGACGGCGCCGTGGACCGCTCCGAGAACGCCAACTACGACTACCTCATGGGCGCCGACGTGGACGTCAACGACCCGCGCGTCTTTGACGAGCTCGTGCGCTGGGGACGGTGGTACGTGGACGCGTGCGGGCTGGACGGCTTTCGCCTGGACGCGCTCAAGCACATCGACCGCGGCTTCTACCTGCGCTGGCTCGACGCCGTGCGCAAGCACGCCGGCCGCGAGCTCTTCTGCGTGGGCGAGTACTGGGGCCGCACGGTGGGCGAGCTCCAGGCCTACCTGGGCGCCGAGAAGTGCATGTCGCTCTTCGACGTGCCGCTGCACTACAACCTCTACCGCGCGAGCTGCTCGAACGGCAACGAGGACCTCTCCAAGATCTTCTCGGGCACGCTCGTGGAGGCCGACCCCGTGCACGCCGTGACCTTCGCCGAGAACCACGACACCCAGCCCGGCCAGGCGCTGCAGTCCTTCGTCCAGACGTGGTTCAAGCCCTCCGCCTACGCGCTCATCCTGCTGCGCGAGGCCGGCTACCCCTGCGTCTTCTACGGCGACCTCTACGGGATGCCCAACGACGGCAACATCCCGGCGGTGCGCGAGCTTCCGCTGCTGATGGAGATCCGCCGCCGCTTTGCCTACGGCGCGCAGCACGACTTCCTGGACGCCCCGGACGTGATCGGCTGGACGCGCGAGGGCGACGACGAGCACGAGGGCAGCGGCGTGGCCGTGGTCCTCACCGACCGCGACGGCGGCGAGAAGCGCATGTTCGTGGGCGAGGGGCACGCGGGCGAGCGCTGGGCCTGCGTCGTGGGCGAGCAGGACGACGTCGAGGTGGGCGCCGACGGCTGGGCCACGTTCCGCACGCTGGGCGGGCGCCTCTCGGTCTATCTGCCGGAGAAGACCGCCGACGCGCTGGAGAACGACCGCCAGCTGCACCGCATCGCCCGCGAGATCGCGGAGGACACCGAGGAGATGCGCGCGTAGACGGCAGCGGCGACTCGTCCTTCTTGATCGCCGACTCTTTGCTCGATATCGGGCCGGTTGTGGACGTTTCCATGATGGAAAACCGTCCACAGCCGGCCCGTAATCCGCGGGGTGGGGGAGGGCTTACAGGTCGAGCTCCATCAGGCGCGCGATGGCCACGATGTAGATCTTGAGCGCCTGGCGCAGGCTCTTCTCGGAGATGGCCTCATCGGGGCCGTGCTCGGTGCCAGCCCAGGCGGGGCGCTCCTCGCCGGGGTCGTTGGGGCCGAAGGCGCAGGCGCGGGCGAAGTGGCGCGCGTAGGTGCCGCCGCCGATGGTGAAGGCCTCGGCCTTCTGGCCGGTGTACTCGCCGTAGGTGGCGAGAAGAGCCTGGATCTCCGGGCTGTCGGGGCTGATGTAGAACGGGGCGTCGCCGGAGGTCTGCTCGTAGGTGCAGCCGTGCGCGGTGGCGAGCTCGCTCAGGCGCGCGGTGATGGCCTCGCCGGTCGTGGTGGTGGGGTAGCGCGAGTCCACGGTCTGGACGAAGCGGCCGTCGACGGTGCGGATGGTGCCGGCGACGCAGGTGAGCTCGCCGAACTTGTCATCCGCGGCGGCGATGCCGGAGGCGCGGCCGTAGGCGTCCTCGGTGAGGGTGACCAGCAGCTCGAGGAAGTCGCGCTCGCCCGCGCCCGCGAGGCCCTGCTCCAGCAGGTAGCGCGCGAGCACGCCGATGGCGTTGACGGTGCCGGCGGGCATCGAGGCGTGGCCGCCGATGCCGGTTGCCGTGATGCGCGCGAGGCCCTCGCCGGCCGGCTCCACGGCGATGCGCTCAGCCGCGGGCAGCGACGCCGCCTCGGCGCGGACGACGGCCGTGGCCTGGCCGCAGATGGCATTGGGGACCGTGCCGCCGTCGAGCTCCACGATCTTCTCGCCCGCAATCCGGCCGGAGGTGAAGCGCCCCTGGTAGAGGCCCTTCTCGCCGCAGATCAGCGGGAAGTCGGCGTCGGGGGAGAAGCAGAAGAGCGGCTCTGGGTAGCGCTCGAGGTAGTACGGCACGTCGCCCATGCCGGTCTCCTCGTTGTTGCCGATGATGCAGCGCAGCGTGTAGGGGAGGGCCTCGCCGGCTGCGGCGCGGCGCGCGAAGAAGTGGGCGGCGTAGAGGGAGAGCACGAAGGGGCCCTTGTCGTCCTGGACGCCGCGGCCGACGAGCCAGCCGTCCCTGCGCGTGACCTCGAGGGCGGGGAAGGTCCAGCCCAGGCCAAGCGGCACGATGTCGGTGTGAGCGATCGTGGCGAGGTAGCGCTCGGGGCCGGAGGTGCCGGGCACATCGGCAAATCCCAAGTAGCCGTCGACGTCGGTCACGGCGAGGCCCAGACGCTCAGCCATCCGTTCGGCCTCGTCGAGGGCGTCCCAGGACGCCGGGCCCCAGGGCTTGCCGGGCTCCGCCGCGGAGAGGTCCTCCACGGACTCGTGGCGCACCAGGCGCGCGATGTCGGCGACGACGTCCTCCCAGACCTCGTCGACGTAGGCGTCCACCTGCTGCTTGAACTGCTCGTCTACCATGTGCCCTCCCTGGGTCGGGCGCCGCCGGCGCCGGGTTCTTCTGCCGTCCATCTTAGCGCGCCGGCGTCCTTCGTGCCGGAACGGCGTCCGGCTTGATCGATAACATGCACAGTTCCGTTAAGTATTATATATCCGCAGGTCGAAAAATGGCATTTCCAGAACTATGCATGCTATTGCTGCCGGCGCGGGGGGCGAGAAGGGCGCGCGGACCGGCGCCGGGATCGTCGCAGAAAAAGGCGCCTCCCCCGTGCGGGGACGGCGCCGGGACCAGCGCGATGTCGCGTCCTACGCCTATGCCTGCGCCAGCGCGCGGCGGCCGAGCTCGACGCAGCCAAGCACGCCCTGGTTGTCGTTCAGGCTCGGGGCGACGATATAGGAGTCGATGTCCTCGAGCTCCGGCGCGGTGATGTAGCCGCCCAGGTAGGCGAGGGTCTTCTCGCGCACGAGCGGGTAGAGCTGCTCCTGGTGCATGACGCCGCCGCCGAGGATGATGCGGCGCGGCGAGTAGCAGAGCACCAGGTTGTAGCACATCTGCGCGAGATAGCTCGCCTCGAGCTCCCAGACCTCGGGGCGGTCCGCCAGTTCGAAGCCCTTGGCGCCCCAGCGGCGCTCGATCGAGGGGCCGGCGGCCAGGCCCTCGAGGCAGGAGTCGTGCGTGGGGCACACGCATGGGCCCTCGTCGCCGGGCACGCGGTTGAGCAGCATGTGGCCGGCCTCGGGGTGCATCATGCCGTGCAGCAGGTGCCCGCCGCACATGACGCCGGCGCCCACACCGGTGCCGATGGTCACGTAGACCAGGTCGTCGATGCCGCGGGAGTCGCCGAACGTGGCCTCGCCGAGGCACGCCACGTTGACGTCGGTGTCGTAGCCCACGGGCACGTCAAGCGCGTCGACGAAGGCGGCGCGCAGCGCGTAGCCGCGCCAGGGGAGCTTGGGAGTCTTGAGGATGGTGCCGAAGTCGGGGCTCTCGGGGTCCACGCAGGTGGGGCCGAAGGCGCCGATGCCCAGCGCGTCCACGTTGCGCTCGGCGAACCAGCCGGTGAGGGAGGGGATGGACTCCTCCGGCGTGGTGGTGGGGAAGGACTCCCGCTCCAGAATCTCGCCCTGCTCCGTGGCGACGGCGCAGACCATCTTGGTGCCGCCCGCCTCAAGTGCTCCGATGCGCATGCTCTCTCCTATCTCCGGATGTCGATGCAGACAATATACTCCAGTTGAGGCAATGTGGCATCGGTCTCACATCGAGCGGCGCCGGCGGCTCGGCGACCGCCGCCCGCCGCGCCGTCACACCACGAACAGCAGTGCGGAGAGCGTGATGCACACGCTTCCCGCCAGCGTGAACAGGTGGAACACGAAGTGCAGATACGGCACCTTTTTGATGGCGTAGAAGACCGCGCCCACGGTGTAGCTCAGGCCGCCGGCCAGAAGCAGCCAGAACGCGGGCGGCGCCAGCAGCTCCCAGAGGTCGCCGATGTGGAAGACCACGAGCCAGCCCATGAGGACGTAGACGGCGGCAGTGAGCCAGGCGGGTTGGCGCTCGCGCAGCAGGCACTCGGCGACGATGCCCACCACGGCGACGCCCCACACCGCGCAGCACAGCAAAAGGCCGCCGCGATCGGCCAGCGTGACCAGCGAGAAGGGCGCGTAGCTCCCGGCGATGAGCAGATAGATGCCGCAATGGTCGAGCACGCGGAAGACCGCCTTGGCCTTCTCGGGCGCGAGCGCGTGGTAGAGCGTGGAGAAGAGGTACTCGATGATCAGCGAGATTCCCATGAGCAGCGCCGCCGCCAGGCGCACGCCGCCGCCGTGGCTCACGGCCATCACGATCAGCAGCACGAGCGCGGCGATGGAGAGCAGCACGCCCACGCCGTGGCTCACCGAGTTGGCGATCTCCTCTCCGAGCGAGTAGAGCTTCCTGCGGATGGGCCCCTTGGGCTTCTGGTCGTTCTGAGACGCCGGGGCGGCGTCGGTGCCGTGGTCTGCCATGAGCGCTCCCTAAGGTCGTGAGGGGTCGTCTCGGGGGTTATAATGACCCACGCCGTTTATCGAGAAAGCGAGAACAGCATACCCCTACCACCTGTCAGGGAGGCATCCTTGAAGAAATCGACGTTCATCGGAAACGTTGTCGCGTGGGCGGCGGTCGCCGCCGCCTGCATCGCGTTTCTCGCCTGGTATCACATGACCGACGCCGCGGTCGTGGAGGAGGCGCTCGCGTCCTCCGCCCTCGTGCAGCTGGGCGTGGTGCTTGCCTCGCCGGTGCTGCTCTATGCGATGGGCGTCGAGATCGGCGTGCTGCTGCTCTGGTTCAAGAACATCCTCATGGGCCGCACCGCCAAGCGCGCCTGCCGCGCCGCCGGCATCGTGGCGCTCGCGCTGCTCGCCCTCGTGGCGGTGCCCGTCTTTGCGCCGAGCGCGCAGGGAGCGTTTCTCGGCATCAGCATCGTCGTGGTCTACGTCACCATGGCGGCGCCCATCCTGATCATGATGCTCGGCTTCCTCTACGCTCTGGGCTGCGCCGGAGTGGACGCGACCAAGCGCGGCCCCTTCGCCAAGTACCTGCCCGAGGACGAGAGGGACGAGAAGGCCGAGAAGGACGGGGCGTCCGCGTAGCGCGCCCGCGACGAGAGGGGAGACCCATATGCTGCAGATGCCGTTCTCGCGGAAGGGCGTCACCTACCCCATGAGGGGCTCGGTGTACTATCCCAACCTCATCGCCATCTCGGCTCTGCTCGTGGGCGCCTTCATCCTCTATGCCGTGGGGCAGGGCTCCGCGGACGCCCCGGCCCAGCTGCGGGCGGCGGGCGCCTTTGCGCTGCCCGTCACGATCTACCTCTTCGGTGCGCTCATCGGGATGATCTTCGTGCGGCGCTCGAGCATGACGCTGCCCGGCGGCGCGATCGTCGCCTGCCGCGCGCTCTCCGCGGTCGCTCTCGTGACCCTGCTCGTCGCCGCGGTGCCGTACCTGCTGCCGGAGCCGCCGCAGGGCATGACGCTGCCGGCAACGCTCTTCTGGAGCGTGCTCGGCACCCCGCTCGTGGCCCTCGTGCTCGGCTTTGCCTATGCGCTGGCCTGGGCCCCGGTCACGGGCAGCGCCGCCGACCTCGACGCCCGCGAGGCCGAGGAGCGCCGTCGCGAGCGCGAGGCCGAGGAGGAGCGCGCCGCCATGAAGGCCAGCTCCGAGGCGCGTGCCAAGCGTCGTGCCGAGCGCGCCCGTCGCGCTGAGGCCAAGCGTGCCGCCAAGTCCGGCAAGGGCGGCAAGGGCTCAAGCAAGCATTAACCTGGCTCGACGCGCAGAGTGCGGGTATCATTGACGGGTTCTGCCCCGCACCTCTCGCTGAAAGGCCTCAGATGGAATTCGTCATCGTCTACCTGCTCGTGAACATCCTCGCGGGCGCCGCCGCGTGCTTTTTCGGCAAGCGGCTCTTCTTCGTGATGCTCGGCGCGCTCGTCTTCCTCGGCGTGTTCAACGTCGCGCTCGGCGCCACGGACGCCTCGCCGGTCTCGCTCGTCGTCGCGGCCGTACTCGGCGTTGTCGCAGCCCTGCTCTCCAAGTACGCCTACAAGGCCGCGGTCTTCCTCGCCGGCTTTGTCACGGGCGCGGCGCTCGGCTTTATCGTTACGATGCTGCTGGCCGACCAGCTCGGCGACTTCCTCGGCCTGGTGATGGTGATCGCGGGCGTGCTGCTCGGCCTGGCCGGCGTGCGCTGGTCCGACACGATCGTGCGCTGGGGCACCGCCTGGACCGGCGCGACCTTCGTGGTGCCTAACGTCCTCGCGGCTGCGCTGGCCTTCGGCTCGCTCGCGGAGCGCGCGGTGCCCGGCGACGCCATGGCGACCTTCGACGCGCTCTCCGGCTTCATCGGCGGCGAGTTCGCTGCCGCGTACGGCACGCCGATCCTGGTGGGGACGGTCGTGCTCGCCGTGGCGGGCGCCATCGTCCAGACTAAGGTCCACGACTAGGGGTTCTTCTCGCCTGGCATCCGACGGGGGCCTTTGCTCAAGAATCGCGCTTCGTCCAGAGGGCGGGGCGCGATTTGCATAGAGATCGCGCGCTAGACGACGTTGACCTCGCGAATCTCGCCGCGCGTGCCCTCGTAGCGGGAGACGGAGTACTCGAACGGCGTGCCGTCGTCGAGGAAGCCCACCTGGGCGATCTCGAGCATGGGGACGCCGGGCTTGGTGTTCAGCCGCTCGGCCTCCTCCTCGGTCGCGGGCACGGCGCGCAGGATGCGGTGGAAGCTCGAGATCTTGAGCCCCAGCGTGTTCTGGAGGTAGTCGTAGACGGAGACGTAGAGCTGCGAGCGCTTGAGCCCGGGGATGAGCTCGAGCGGCATATAGGTGTACTCGATGACCATGGGCTCGCCGTCGAGGCAGCGCGCGCGGCAGTGGTAGTAGGCGAAGTCGTCCGGCTGGATGTTGAGGTGCCGGGCGATGTTGGCCGGCGGGTTCACGATCGAGAAGTCGTAGACCACGGAGCTGACCTTCTTGCCCTCGCCCTCGTGCTCCTTGGTGAAGCCCGCGGCGCGGTCGGAGTGCGAGAACGCGAAGGAGTCGTCGTCGACGTCCGCCGCGGTGCCGTCGATGCGCTCGATGCCGGTCTGCTCGAAGAGCTCGGTGGTGTTCTTGACGTAGGTGCCCGAGCCGCGCCTGCTGGAGATGAGGCCCTTGTCGGTGAGAAGGTCGATGGCGCGCTTGATGGTGATCTTGCTCACGCCGTAGGCCGCGCAGAGCTCCACCACGGTGGGGAGCTTCGAGTTTGGCCGCAGGGCGCCCGCCTCGATGCTGCGCTGGATGTCCGCTGCGATGGCCTGGTACTTCAGCATGGCGAACCTCCTTTGTGGCCTGGGACGGCGTTGTGAGCGCTGCCCGCGAACGGTAGTAAATCGGCCGCCAGTGGTTCTTCTCGGCATTTGAATCCGCGAGAAAAGGAGAATCTCAGCCCCTTTTGTGCTCGTTTGGTGACAAATGAACCGCAGGTAGAGACCTTTCAGTGACCTTGTAGTTTGTATTATCTCCCAACTGTCGCGCTTTGATACGTAAAAACTACGCTCCCCTCAAAAGAATTAGAGCGCTATAATCATGCCAACGAAGCGTGATAGCCGAACAGGCATCACGCGCGACTGGAAGACCGATTGAACGGAGGGCGTATGTCAGTGCTTACCCTACCGAAGAGCTTCTTCTTCGGTGCGGCCATGTCTGGTCCGCAGGCGGAGGGCGGATGGAACGTGGGCGGCAAGCTGGAGAACCTCTGGGACACCTGGTCCATGGAGGACATCAGCTCGTTCTACAACCAGGTCGGCTCCTACGTGGGCAACGACTTCATGCACCACTACAAGGAGGACCTCGCCCTCCTCAAGAGCATGGGGATGGACAACTACCGCACCTCGATCCAGTGGAGCCGCCTGCTCGACCAGGACGGCAACATCAACCCCGAGGGCGCGGCGTGGTACCACGAGCTGTTCGCCGCCTCCAAGGAGGCCGGGCTCGAGGTCTTTGTGAACCTCTACCACTTTGACCTGCCCACCTACCTCTACCGCCGCGGCGGCTGGCTCAACCGCGAGGTCTGCGAGGCCTACGCCAACTACGCCTACAAGGCGTTCTGCGAGTTCGGCCAGGAGGTCCGCTGCTGGTTCACGTTCAACGAGCCCATCGTCGAGCCCGAGAACCGCTACTGGCACCCCATCTGGTACCCGCAGCACCACAGCTTCCAGGAGGCCTGCACCGCCCAGTACAACATCTCGGTTGCCCACGCGCTGGCAGTTGCCCGCTACCACCAGGCCGTCTCCGAGGGCCGCATGCTCCCGGACGCGCGCATCGGCATGATCTGCAACTTCAGCCCCTCCTACACCAAGGACGACCCCACGCCGGCCGACCTCGAGGCCCTGCGGATGAACGACGGCCTCACCAACCGCTGGTGGCTCGACCTCGTGACCAAGGGGGCGCTGCCCGAGGACGTCATCAAGACCCTGACCGAGGACCTCGGCATCGTGCTGCCCATCCGCCCCTATGACGACCAGGTCCTCGCCAGCGGCGTGGTGGACTGGCTCGGCTGCAACTACTACCAGCCGAGCCGCGTCCAGGCTCCCTCCAAGAGCCACGACGAGTGGGGCAACCCGCTCTTCGCCGAGCCCTACATCTGGCCCGAGCGCGTGATGAACGAGTCCCGCGGCTGGGAGATCTACCCCAAGGGCATCTACGACTTCGGCATGAAGTGCAAGAACGAGTACCCCGAGCTCGAGTGGTACGTCTCCGAGAACGGCATCGGCATCGAGCGCGAGTACCTCAACAAGGACCCGAAGACCCAGCAGGTCATCGACGACTACCGCGTGGACTTCGTCCGCCAGCACCTCGAGTGGATCGCCCGTGCGATCAACGACGGCGCCAAGTGCGTGGGCTACCACTACTGGGGCATGATCGACAACTGGTCCTGGGCCAACGCCTACAAGAACCGCTACGGCTTCGTCGAGGTCGACCTCATGGAGAACTACGAGCGCAGGCCCAAGAAGTCGGCCGCCTGGCTCACCGAGGTCGCGACGTCGCACGTCGTCAAGTAAGTCCTCCTTCTTGCGCGGGCGAGAAGGACGGTGAAGCCAGCCTCCGTCCTTCTCGCCGGCGTATCCCTCGCGCCGCCCGGCGGCGCACGACCAATCTTGTTGCAAGGGACGCGCTCTTCAGGGAGAGGGAGCGTCTGAAGAAGGCACTGTTCTAAAGGTAAGGAGTGAAAACAATGGCCAACGGTCAGAGCTTCCTTGACAAGTTCTCGGAGGTTTCCGCAAGGATCGGCAACCAGGTGCACCTCCGCTCGCTGCGCGACGGCTTCGCCACCATCATGCCGGTCTTCATCCTCGCCGGTCTTGCGGCACTGTTCAATAACGTCCTCTTCACGTTCCTGTGGAGCGTCAACCCCGCGAGCCCGGGCATCTTCCCCAACGCCGACATCCTGGCGACCGCCCAGTACTGGGGCGCCGCGCTCTCCCAGGGCGCGCTCTCGATCTCGGCGATCCTGCTCTGCGGCATGGTCGGCTACAGCCTGGCCACCAACAAGCGCTTTGACAACCCGATCTCCTGCGTTGTCGTCTCGCTCGCCGTGTTCTTCATCATGATGCCGCAGACCGTGACGGCCAACCTCGCCGCCACCTCTCCGCTCGTCACCGATGAGGTCACCTCCGCTGCGGTCACCGGTGCCTTCATCACCAACTACACCGGCACCAACGGCATGTTCACGGCCATCATCATCGGCCTGTTCGCGCCGACGCTGTTCATCAAGGTGTCCGGCGTCGAGAAGCTGCGCATCAAGATGCCCGAGGGCGTGCCCCCCGCGGTCGAGAAGTCCTTCAACGTCCTGATCCCGATGCTGCTCACCCTGGGCGCCTTCGGCCTGATCGCGATGATCCTCTTCGCCGGCTTCCAGACCGACGTCACCGCCCTCATCAACACCTGGATCCAGACTCCGCTGCGCGCCCTGACCACCAACCCCGCCGGCCTCGTGTTCATCTACTCGCTCGGCGTGTTCCTGTTCACCCTCGGCATCCACCAGTCCACGATCAACGGCGTGCTCGTCGAGCCCGTTCTCACCATCGTGCTCGTGGAGGCCATGGACCTCTACGCCACCGGCGGCATCGACGCGGTCATCGCCCGCCCGGACCTCTACCTCAACATGAACGTCATCAACGTGTACGCGCTCATGGGCGGCTCCGGCTGCACCCTGGCCCTGCTCATCGCGACGTTCATCTGCGGCAAGTGGAAGCCCTCCAAGGAGATCGCCAAGCTCGGCATCGCTCCGGCCATCTTCAACATCAACGAGCCGGTCATCTACGGTTACCCCATCGTCTTCAACATCCCGCTGATGGTCCCGTTCGTGCTCAACACCGCCCTCGGCATCGTGATCGGCTACTTCGCGACCGTCGCCGGCCTGGTCAACCCGACCTGCATCCAGGTCCCCTGGACCACGCCGATCATCGCCTCCGGCCTGCTCTCCACGGGCATGGACTGGCGTGCGGCCGTCCTGCAGGTGCTCCTCCTCGCCCTCTACGTGGTGATCTACATCCCGTTCATGAAGGCTTCCGAGGCTGCCCAGCGCAAGCAGTTTGAGATGGCGGAGTAGCGCGCGCCGCTCGACACCATCCCGGGGCCGCAGGCGAATCCACATCTCCCTGCGCCTGCGGCCCACCCTTTGAGTTAGCATTACCTTTGAACTGCACGTTTGCCCGCAAGGGCTGAGTCGGGGCGCAAGCCCCAGAGAAAGGAGCGTCCCATGAAGATCATGCTTTGCTGCAACGCTGGTATGTCGACGAGCCTGCTCGTGCAGAAGATGCAGAAGGAGGCGGCGTCCCGCGGCCAGGACGTGACCATCGAGGCCCGTCCCATGAACGAGGCCATGGATCACCTCAACGAGGCTGACATCCTTCTCCTCGGGCCCCAGATCGGCTACGCCAAGGGCGACTTCGAGAAGGCCGTCGAGGGCCGCATCCCCGTCGCCGTCATCCCGATGGTCGACTACGGCCGCATGAACGCCGCCAAGATCCTTGACGACGTCGCCGCCCTTCTCGGCTAGTTCCGCGAGACCGATACCAAGACAGGGGGAGGGACTCCAATGGACGAAGAGATGGAGATGATCTGCTTCCAGATCATCAGTTGCGTGGGCACCGCCAAGTCCTGCTACATCAACTCGATCGCCAAGGCCCAGGAGGGCGACTTCGAGGCGGCGGCCGAGCTCGTCAAGCAGGGCGACGAGGCCTACGCCGGCGGCCACGACGTTCACATGCAGCTTCTCACGGCCGAGGCCAACGGCGAGCGCAAGAGCACCCCGCTGCTGCTCCTGCACGCCGAGGACCAGATGGCCGGCGCCGAGACCTGCAAGCTCATGGCGCAGAACTTCGCCAACGTCTATCGCGAGCTTCTCGAGCTCCGCGCCAAGGTGGCCGAGTAGCCTGAGCGACGTCGGCGCCGCCGCGCCGCGACAACCGCATGCACATCGCACTTTGAAGGGCGCTGCCGGAGACGGTAGCGCCCTTTTGAGAAATCTGACAGCTTGTTTTGACAGAAGGGAGCCAGTCATGGCCGAGAAGAACGTGGGCGCCCCGGAGCGCCGCCCGATCAAGATCGCCACCATCGGCGGCGGGTCGAGCTACACCCCGGAGCTGGTGGAGGGCTTCATCAAGCGCTACGACTCGTGCCCGGTGCGCGAGCTCTGGCTGGTCGACGTCCCCGAGGGCGAGGAGAAGCTCAAGATCGTGGGCGGCCTCGCGCAGCGCATGGTCGAGGCCGCGGGCCTGCCCATGGAGGTGCACCTCACGCTCGACCGCCGCGAGGCGCTTGCCGGTGCCGACTTCGTGACCACGCAGTTCCGCGTGGGCCAGCTCGACGCCCGCATCAAGGACGAGCGCATCGCCCTCAAGCACGGACTCATCGGCCAGGAGACCAACGGAGCCGCGGGCATGTTCAAGGCCCTGCGCACCATTCCGGTGATCTTCGACATCATCCGCGACATGGAGGAGCTCTGCCCGGACGCGTGGCTGGTCAACTTCACCAACCCGGTGGGCATCGTGACCGAGGCGGTGCTGCGCTACACCAACTGGAAGAAGATCATCGGTCTGTGCAACTGCCCGATCTCGATGCGCTTTGGCATCGCCAAGTGGATGGACGTGGACCCCGACCGCGTGCGCATGGAGCTCTCCGGCCTCAACCACCACTTCTTCGTGACCGACGTCTTCATCGACGGCAAGAGCCGCTTCGACGAGGTGCTCGAGCGCTACTGCACGCTGCCTGTCGACGAGCTGGGCACCATGAAGAACATCATGGCGATCCCCTGGTCCAACCGCCTGGTCCGCGGCCTGCACGCCATCCCCGTTTCCTACCTCAACTACTACTTCTCCACGCGGGAGGAGCTCGAGCAGCTCGAGAAGGACTATCAGGCCCACGGCGTGCGCGCCGAGGTGGTCAAGCAGGTGGAGGCCGAGCTCTTCGAGCTCTACAAGGACGCCGAGCTGCACGTCAAGCCCAAGCAGCTCGAGGAGCGCGGCGGCGCCCACTACTCCGACGCGGCCTGCTCCGTGATCGACTCCATCGTGAACGATCGCGGCGACGTCCAGTACGTCGACGTCCAGAACCGCGGCACGGTCACGAGCCTGCCCTATGAGTCCGCCGTGGAGTGCGCCTGCGTGATCACCGGCGACGGCCCCAAGCCCATCGTGGTGGGCGAGCTCTCGCCGTCGATCAACGGCACCATCCAGATGATCAAGAGCTTCGAGCGCATGGTGGCCGAGGCCGCCGTGACCGGCAACAAGGACGTGGCCGTGGCGGCGCTGGTGGCCAACAAGCTCTGCGACTCCGACGCCGTGGCCAACGCGGTCTTCGACGAGCTCTGCGAGGCCCACAGGGACTACCTTCCCGAGTTCGCGTAGGCGCGACGCTCGGAGCCTGCCAGGCCCCTGCTGTGCCCAGCGCCCCGCGCGGAGAGGCCGCGCGGGGCGCCGCTACGCGCGAAGGGGCTCGGGCTGCCTGCGGGGGCGATCCGGGCGGGGAGGTGCGGCAAGACGCGCGCGAACGCTTGCCGTGGTGACGAACGTGACAGGTGCTTCTGCGGCTAGGCGGTGGCGTGTGAGTGACGTGCGGTTGGGCCGTCCTCCTCGTCCATGCGCTCCGTAAGCCAGACACGGATGAGGTTCTGTCGGGTCGTTCCGTAGCGTGCGGCAAAGTCGTCAAGGCGCGCCACCGTGCTGTCGCTCAAGTTGAGGGAGATGTGCTGCGATGTCGTGCGGTTGGGCTTGTTGATCGTCGACATGTCAGCGTAGTCGAGGATGCTCTCCTCCCCGAGGTCAAACACGCGCTCCAGCTCCTCTTCGCTGTTAAACGTTTTCATCGTAGGCTCTCTCCTCGTTTGGGTGCGAACGACGAACTGAGATGATTCTCGTGCGACCTCCTCGGTAGGTGACTATCGCCGTCCAATGTTTGCCGCGCATCATGCCAACCACTGCCCATCTGGGCTCATCGGGGTAGGCGAGCCGAACCTCGATGCACTCCGGATCAGCGAACAGGGTGCGTGACTCTTCGAAACTGATTCCGTGCTTCCTGGCGTTCGACAGGCTCTTTGCCGGGTCCCATTCGAACTCCATGCGTGCTCCTCGCTTCATAGTATAGGTTTTCAGTACGTCCCTGTGGCTTGGCTCTATCGGGCAACATCGTCAGGCAACAAAGAGCGCGACGGTGCGGGTGTCAGGGTAGAAGGCTCGCCCGTTGCAGGTGACGAGCACGAGTACGCGCTCGGCGTCGGCGATAAGCTCGGTCGCGTCCGGCCGGGCGGCGCTTGCCTCGCTGCGGGCCCATCCGAGCCACGAGCGCAGCGACTCGGCGTCAGGGAACGAGAAGCGCTGCCAGCGGGCGTCGTCCTTGTCGATGCTGGCGGCGCAGAGCGGACGAAATCTCGCCTCTTCCTCGGGCGTGACCCAGACGGCGTTTCCGATGGCGTCGAGCGCCCGCTGCTCGAAGAGCGGGGAAACGTCATGGAAGAGGTAGCTCTCGTACGCGGTGCGATGGCCGTAGACGACCACAACGTTGCCTGCGGGGCTGCAGCGATAATCGAGATAGGGCGTTCCGGTCTCGGAGGGCTGTCCCCAGAGGTCCGTGTAGAGCCAGGCGTCGGGGTCGTTTGCTCCCGCTGCAACGACGGGCGCGTCCACGGTGGTGCCGTCGACCCGCAGCCAGGCGCAGGCGCTGTCGTTCTGAGCGAGAAGGGCGCTCCAGTCCACGGCTGAGGCGCGCTCGCCCGCCGGGGTTCGCACGGCATCCGAGACGGGAGCCACCTGACGCGCAAGCTCCCGGTAGCTGGCGGCAACGGTGCCGTCCCGCGCTATCGCGGCCGTGCCGAGGGCTGCGGTCGAGAGACCCACAGTGATGAGGAAGGTGCTCACGGCGCGCGCGAGCCTCATGGTCAGCTCCTCTCTTCGAGGCCCCGGCCCGCCCTGCGGGCGGACCGGGGCAAGGCTTGTTCGCAGTGGTCAGCGCCTGGGCCGTCGCTGCGGCCTCTGGCGGATGCGCACGATGGTTGCCGCTACGGCGACACCCGCGCCAAAGACGATGAGCAGCGTCGCCGAGGCACTCTGCCCGGTGTTGGGGAAGGATCCGCCGCCCCCGGGAGACGTGACGAGACCCTGCGGCTCGCCGTTCTTGCCTCCGGGTGTCTCCTCGTCCGTCACCTCGACGGTCTCGGTGGCCTCGAGCGGCTCGGGCAGGCTCACGCTCTCGAGGAGCGCCAGGTTGACGAGGGCCTCTCCCGCGAGCCCCTCATCCTCTACGAGTACCTGATAGGTGACCTCGACCACGTCCCCTGCGGCCAGGCTGCCCAGCTCGAGCGAGAAGCCCGTGCCGTCCATGGCGGGGGCGAGGTCCTCGCGCTCTGCGCCGTTCACGCTCACGACGATGGTCTGCTCGTCGATGCCCGCGCCCTCAGACAGGCCGGAGTCGCTGAGCACGGCGTCGGCAAGGTCGGTCTCGGCGATGGCGGTCACCGTGTAGGAGACGGTCTCTCCCACGGACGCGACGTCCTTGTCGGCCGCCTTCTCGAGAGGTGTGCTCGGGTCCTCGGGGTTGTTGGGGTCATCCGGGTCTTGGAGCTCTCCCGGGTCGTCTGGGTTACCCGGATCGCCGGGGGTGCCGGGGTCATCCGGGCCATCGGGGTCGTCGGGTGGCGAGACGTCGGGATCGTCGACAATCTGGACCGTCTCGTCGTCCTCGACCGGCCCGGGGAGGTTGGGGGAGGAGAGACGCGCCACGTTCACGGCCTCGTCGGCTTCCACGCCCTCCCGCACCACGGCCTCGTAGGAGACCTCGACCACGTCCCCGACCTTCAGCGTCCCCAGCTGCAGCGAGAAGCCCTCGTCCTCCATGGTCGCCACGGTGTCCAGGGCGTTGCCGTTGATGGCGGAGCGCACGGTCACCGGGTCGATCTCCACGCTCTCGGGCAGACCCTCGTCGGTTATGACGGCCTCGGTGAGGTCCGCGCCCGCGACGGCACGCACGGAGTAGGAGATTACCTCGCCTACCTTGGCGCGCTCCAGGCTGGCCCGCTTGTCGAGGACGGTCTCCCCGGGGGCAGCCACGCTTACGGTTGCCGTGGCCTCAAGAGGATCGTCGAGTGAGCTCGAGGCGAGCGTCGCCACATTGGTCACGCTGGTGCCCGCAAGCCCGACGTCTGTTGCCGTGGCGTCGTAGGTGATGCGCACGGTCTCCCCGGGGCGCAGGTCACCGAAGGGAATCGAGAAGGCGTTGCCTTCGATGTCGGCCGTCACGGGGGTGATCTCGCAGTCGTTCAGCCAGGCGCGGATGCTCGCCATGTCGATTGCCATGCCCTCGGGGAGGCTGGCGTCGCCGATGACGACACCCTGGGCGCCGTCGGAGTCCTGCGCGATGGTGGCCTCCACGGTATAGGAGACGGTCTCTCCCACCCAGATCTTCTCGCGGTCGACGCTCTTCTCGAGCGTGACCTCAGGCTCGTCCGGGGGAATGATGACGCTTGCATCGTCGCGCAGCGGTTCGTCGAGCGTGTCGGCGGTGAGCGTGGCGGTGTTCACGACGGAGGTTCCGAGCAGCCCCTCGTCGCGTGCCTGGGCGCGGTAGGTGATCTTGGCGACGTCTCCGGGATTGAGGTCGCCGAGGTGCGCTGCGAAGCCGTTGCCCTCGACGTCGAGCTGGAAGTCGCCGACGCCGATGCCGTTGACTTGAAGCGTGATGCCGCGCAGGTCGACGGGCATGGTCTCGGGGAGGCTCTTGTCGGTGATGACCACGTTCTTGGCGGGGTTGTCCGCCACAGTGGCGGTGACGGTGTAGGTGGCCCACTCGCCCACGCGCACGGTCTCGCGGTCGACCGCCTTGTCCAGCTGGACCGTGGCGCGCGGCTCGACGACCTCGACCGTGTTATCGTCCGTGCCGCCGACGGCGTTGGTGGCGTTGTCCTGGGCCACGTTGTGAAGGGTCGATCCCGCCTTCTCGAAGACGACGTCGTAGGTCACGGTGACGGACTGCTCGTCGGCGAGGTCCGCGCCCGTCTCGAGGGTGAAACCCACGATCTTGCCGCTCTCGTCGGAGACGTAGGCGGGCTCGGTCTGGATGGCCTGGCCGTCGGGGCCGGTCGCGCGCACAGAGCCGTGGACGATCGATGCCACGTCGCGCTCGTCCATGAGGTCGGAGATGACGACGCCCTGTGCCACGTTGTCCTCGCGGGTCTGCGTGGCCACGAGTGTGTAGTGCCCGGTCTCGCCGGCCTGGTAGACGTCCTTATCGGAGGTCTTGTCGATGACGAGCCGCGGGCCCTTCACGTCGACGACCTCGTCGTCGGTCGTCTCGGTGTTGGGCTCGTCGGAGACCACGAGCGCCGTGTTGTCGACCGTCTGGCCGGCAAGCTCCGCGTCGCTGATCTTGACGCGGTAGCAGACCACGAGCTCGGTCTCGCAGGAGAGCGAGCCGGGGCGTGGGCTCTGTTGGTCGACGTCGAGTGGGTTGGAGCCGCCGAGCCAGACGATGCTGCCGTCGCGCCAGACCGGGCGCCCCGGGATGGCGACGGTAATCTCATCGTGGTTGGCCCCCTTGCCATCGGCAATCGCCTGCTTGATCTGGGAGAGCACCTCGTTGAAGTCGGCCTCGGTGGTTGTCGCCATGAGCCGCTCGTAGAGCTCGCGCATCTCGTCGGTCATGCCGGCGATGAGGTCGCGGTTAGTCTCGACGATAAAGGTCTCGCCGTCGTAGGGGTTGTGCTTGTAGTTGATCGTGCAGGAGCCGGTGATGTCCTTGCCCTCGGAGTCGTAGACCTTGATCGTGTCGTGCAGGAGCTCGACGCCCTGCGTGTGCGCAAGGTCGGAGATGACGACGTTGCGCGCGAGCGTGCCGGGCGTGGAGTTGGTGACCTTGACCTCGTAGAGGATCTCGTCGTTGACCGTGAAGGTGTCGTTGGATGCCTGCTTGTCGATCGCGAAGTGGGGCTGGTTCACCCATACGATCGCGGTGTCCTCGTCGGGCTGGCTGTTGTCGGCCGTGATGCCGGCCTGGTTCTCGATCTCCCAGCCGGAAACGGTGTCCTCGGGGTAGGCGCGGTAGGTGAGCGCGACGTCGGTCCCGTGGGCGAGGCGGTCGAGGTGCATCTCCCAGCCGGTGCCCCTGGGGGAGATCTCCCAGGTCGGCGTCATGGTGACGACCTGATCGTGCTCGAAGTCGCCGTCGAAGGGATCCTGCCCCTCGGCCTCGCCGACGCGGTACGGGATGTCCTTCAGGGTGCCGCTGTACTGGTCCTGGTCGCGGTTCATCGTGACCTTGGCGCCGTCCTGCGTGACGGACATGATCATGAGCGAGCCGTCGTCGTTGCGGCCGAGCCTCATGCCCTCGGGGAGGCTGTCGTCGGTGACGGCCACGTTGTTGGCGACGGTGCCCTCCTGGGTGTTGCGGAAGGTGACCGTGTACTCGAAGAAGCCGGGGTCCTGGTCGGAGGCCTCCACGTAGCCCTCGTAGCGGTCCACGTCCTTCTCGACCTCGACGTTGGCGGTGTTGGCCCAGATCTCCTCCGGGTCGTCCTCGTCGGGGGTGTTGATCGCGTGGATGGCGGCCTGGTTGACGATCTCCTTGCCATTGCCGGACTGCCGGACGACCGCGTCGTACTCCACGACCAGCTCGTCGCCGTAGTTGAACTTGTCGAAGTTGATGGACCACTCGTTGGCGTTGACCTCGACGGGCGGCAGGTCCTTGACGCCGGAGGCCTTCACGGTCTCGACCTTGAGCTCGAGGTACTCGGGCAGGTTGTCGGAGATCACGGTGGAGCGGGACTGCGCGTTCTCGACCGTCTGCTCGTACCTGACGATGAAGTGCACGGTGTCGCCGACCTCCCACTCGTACTTGTCGGCGCTCTTGTCGACCGAGAACTTGGGCTCGAGGAGCTCCACGTCGACGGGCGGCGCCTCGTTGTCGTCCCCGCCGTTCACGCGGACGTAGGAGTTGTTGGTGACCTTGAGCAGGTTGGAGTTGGGGTACTCGGTGAGCTCGGCCTCAAAGACAAAGCGGTAGTGCTGGCCGGTGAGCTCGAGGGTCTCGAGCTGCTCGCGGTCAAACTCAAAGCGCACGGTGTTCTCGTTCGGGCTCGAGTCGTCGCCGTCGTAGGCGATGGTGCCCAGACTCGTCACGTCTGAGCCGGATTCGTCGAGCAGCTTGCCCGACCCCTCCACGTAGCGCATCTCGGGGGGCAGCACGTCCACGATCTCGCAACTCGTGTAGCGGTAGCCCCAGCGGCAGTTGACGCCCTGCTCGTGCATCGGCGCGTCAACGGTGAACGTGACGTGGTCGCCCACGGAGACCCCCGTCGCGGGATCGGCGGTCTTGACCGGGTGCTCGATCTTCTCGTCAGGGTAGGTGGGAGGGGCGGTTATGTACTCCGTGCACAGGAAGAAGATCGACTCGGGGGTGCCGCCGGCGCCATAGGAGCTGCCGAAGTAGAACTTCAGGGGCTCGCCGAGGTTGCCGACGCTCTCGCTGGTGTCGAAGTACGCCTCGACCATGCCGTCGCGCCAGTCCTCGGGAATCTTGTCGTCGAGGCCCGCTCCGGGCACGCCATTCCTCGAGTCCGGGGACATGATGAGGTTGTCGACCTCGTTGAGGTAGAGGTAGTCGTTGAGGGCTGACATGCGCGCCTTGGTGCAGGCGCCCCCGAAGGAGAAGGACTGCTGGAGGTCGAGGTCCGTCGTGGTGAGGTGCCCCCTGAGCTCCACGGGGGTGTTGGTGTTGGCGAGCACGAACCGAATCTCGACCTCGATGTCCGCCATACCGACCGTGTAGAAGCTGAGGGTCTGCATGCCCTCTCCGTCCTTGGCGTCGGTGACGGAGCGGTACCCCCGCATCATGAAGACGCCGGTGCGGAAGTCGCTCCAGTACTCGGTCGGGGTGCCGACGTTCCAGTTGCCGTCGAGGGGCTCCTTGTAGGTCCAGTCGGATATGGTCACGAGCGCGTCTATGGCCTTGTCCTCGAACATGCCTCCGGTGAAGCGCAGCGTGAAGTCGGTGTCGTCGCGCGTGTCGCCGTCTATGTAGGCCGCCCAGCCTCCCGCGCGCTTTGCGATGCTCCAGTGGCTGTTGGGGTCGTTGGCGTTGTCATAGCGCGGGTCGCAGGCAAAGTGTCCCGAGAGGTCGTCCTTCCAGACGAAGCTCGACCCGGGCTCGATGACGGCGTCCTCGAAGTCGATCGACCACGAGAAGCCGGGCTCCTCGAACTCGTCCTCCGAGACCCGCTCGACCGTGATGGGTTCGAAGCTGATGGCATAGGCGGCGACGGGGCATACCGCCGCGAGCACGTTGCTCAGCAGCAGCGCCAGCGCCGTCGCAAGGGCGCGGGCTCGCCGCGACGTCATCCGCCGCCCCAGCCCCTCGAACGCCTCTCTCAGGTAAGACGCCACGCGGGCGATTGCCCGTCTCGGCCCTCCTCCTCTGTCTCTGACCTTCATGTCACTCCCTTCCCTTTGCGCACGGCCTCTGCCGCGCGTGCCTGCGTGTCGAGTTCTGAGCTCTCCTTTCTCCTCGGTCGTCGCTTATGTCCGTCGCGGGGACGGGGTTGCCCGATTGGCAGCGGGAATGGTGTGACGTCTGAGCTGCGTGGATGCGGCGTTTGCCTATGGGGCAGGTGGGAGGGGAGGCTATCACGGGATGGCCCAGCCGCGTCTTTGTCGCGGCTATGCCGCAGCTGAACGCGCAGGTGGGTGGGGTGGGGAGGCACCCATCGGCGGGGAGAATGTCGGTGGGCGGCAGTGTCTGGCCCGCAGACGCGGGGTCGCGCCCAGAGGCGGCGTTCAAGGGGTCACGAAGACGCATCAGCTTGAATCGTCTGAGCGGGGAAGTCACGACGTGCTTGGGAAGTTCGTGCCGTTCGGACTACGGAAGGGTTGCCGCTTAGCAATTCCGCCCCGTCCGAGAGGTTCTTCTCGACGCTTTCTAGATGAAGGGGCTGTCTTAAGCAGGGGAGTGCGCGAGCTCTGGATAGGGCGGGATTGTTAAGCGCGACAGACCGCAATTCTCGGACGAAGCGAGAGTCTTAAGTGCGGCCAAGCCCCATCGCCGGACGCGGCGCAATTCTTAAGCTCAGTCCCGCCCCGTTCCCGGATGGCCACGAGAAACCAAGCATGCTCTATCCCCAGCCGCCAGCCGAGGACGTCCGCTTCGCATGACGTGCCGTGGGGCGGCGTATCTCGCAGGCCTATGGGGCGATCGGCTACGCGCTCGAAGATGTGCTCTTCTGCGCCTCCATCGTCGGCATCCCGTTTGGCTTGCAGCTCTTCAAGATGTCCGCCAAGCTCGCGCTCTGTCCCTTCGACGCCACAGTGCGGTAGCGCCACCGCGCCGTCGGCGTAGAATGACCTCGCAGCTGTCGGGCGCGGGAGCGAGAGGCGATGGTCGGGCTGGGCACACTCATCGACGTTGCACTCATCATTGCGGGCGGAGCGGTCGGCCTCGTGGCGGGGCGCCTGGTCAAGCCGTGCGTGCAGGAGGGACTGCTCAAGACTACGGGTGTGGCGGTGTTGTTCATCGGGCTGTCCGGCGCGCTCGAGGGCATGCTCTCCGTGAGCGATGGCGCGCTTGTCTCCGGCGGCACGGTCGTGGTGGTGGCGTCTCTTGCGCTGGGGACGCTCGCGGGCGAGCTGCTGGACATCGCTTCCTGGTTCGAGCGCCTGGGCGCCTGGCTGCGCCGCGTCTCGGGCAACGAGAAGAACGAGCGCTTCCTGGACGCGTTTCTCACCGCCACGTTCACGGTGTGCATCGGCGCGATGGCCGTGGTGGGCTCGATTCAGGACGGCATCCTCGGCGATTGGTCGACCCTTGCGCTCAAGGGCGTGCTCGATGCGCTCATCATCTGCGCGATGGCCGCCTCGATGGGCGTGGGCTGCCTCTTCTCGGCCCTTCCCGTTGGCGTGCTCCAAGGTGCGATTACCCTGCTCGCCCGCGCGCTGCAGCCCCTCATGACCGAGGCGGCGCTGGCCAACCTCTCCACGGTGGGCTCGATTCTCATCTTCTGCGTGGGCGTGAACCTCATTCGAGGGCGCACGTTCAACACGGCCAACATGCTGCCGGCAGTGGTGGTTGCGGTGTTGATGGCGCTGGCGTAAGCGACGGGCTGCGGGCAGGTGCTATGCCTGGCTGCGTCACGCAAGCTCTCGGCTATCGGCTGGATAACAGAGGGGCCCAAACGCGCGGCGATGCGTTTGGGCCCCAAGGAGACGCGTGCGGCGTTTCTACAGAACGCCCGCGTCGATGGCGTTGAGGATCATCGCGGCCATCTGGGCGCGGCTCATCGTCTCGGTGGCGCGCAGCTCGAGCGTGCCGTCGCGCAGCTCCACGCCGTTGATGATGCCGTTCTCGACTGCCCAGGCGACGGAGTCTACGGCCCAGTCGGTTATCTCGTCTCCGTCGGGATAGCGCTCGAGCACGCTGCGATCTGCCTTGGAGACGTCCGCCCCGGCGGCGTTGGCGATGATGGCGGCGAACTGCTCGCGGGTGAGCGCGTCGCCGATGCCAAAGAGGTTCGTCCCGCCGTAGCCTCCCATGACGCCGTTCTCGACGGCCCAGTTGACGGCGGGGGAGTACCACTGGCCCTGCGCGACGTCCGCGTGGGGTGCCGAAGGCGCAGATGCGTCCTTCTCGCCCAGGTGGTTGTACAGGACGCCGGCCGCCTGCTCTCGTGCGAGCGGGTCGTCGGGCCCGAAGGTCCCGTCATCGTAGCCGTTCATGATGCCGAGGTCGCTGACGCGGCAGATGGCGTCGTAGTACCAGGTGCCGCTCGCCACGTCGACGAAGGGCCTGTCGAGAGCAGGGTAGTCGGGCTGGGGCTCATCCTCGTCGGGGTCGTCCGGCGTGTCCGGGTCCGTCGACCCGCCTGACCCGCCGGGGTCGGAGGGTGTCGTGCTCGTCATGATCTTGAAGGGGACGCGCAGCTCGCCGGTGTAGTTGCCCATGCCGGTGATGATGACCATTGCGGTGCCTGCGTCGATGTTGTTCTCATAGGTGAGCTCGTAATCGGCTCCCTCGACGAGTGTCGTGCCTTCGACGGTTATATTTGGTTTAGGAGTGATGGGACTGCCGGTCCAAGTCTGTTCGGGGATGGACGCGACGACGGCCTTCTCGGACAGGTTGATGGTGACAGGCTCTTCAAGTACGATGCCGAGTCCTGCAAAGTACTCTTCAACTCCGCCGCCTTGGCTGGCATCTTGGTAGGTTACGTTAATTCGATCCATTACGAGAAAAGTACCGTCATCGCCAACGGTGCAAATCTTGGCGTCATATACGGACGCGTCGAAATCCGGGCCAAATTCGTAGCGATAGATTTTGACAACGGCGGTAGTTCCAGCGTACTGCCTGCCCACATTGATGCGGTACCAGATGTGTCCAACGGAATCCGACGCGAATTCATCCGTATAGGGATAGATTCTATAGGAGATGTCATAGTATGGACTGACGCTGTCTATGGTTGAGATATCGAGATTGACGCTGCTTGACTCGATGGCCACAGTGGCTCCGTTGGCGAGCTGCTTCACTTTGTCCTCGCCGTTGTAGTCCACGACCGTGCCGCTCGGAAGAGTTTCCTTGGGTTCGATATTGATGGTCAAGACGCCATAAACGGGTGTGTTTCTCGTAGAGAAATCGGGAAACATCACTATGGAATCCGACCCGGAGGCATAGCCAGCAGAGCCAAAGGGGACCACAAAGGTGCCGTCCTCTTGGACCGTCATCTCGTGGACAGTCGCCCTTTTGTTGTACCCTCCGTAGTCGCTGAGCTGGTCATAGCTCAGGTACGACACGGCCTTCATACCGGCGTACTTTGGATCAACCTTAATCTTGAACCCGGTGGTCGGCTCATAAGAGGATTGCCCTGACGACTCGGCCTTGGCGTACAGAAACTCGAAGCTACCTAGGCAGAGCCCGCCCTCGGAGGGAGGGCAATACCCCTCTGCGTACCTCTTGAGCACCCCGTCAGCGTCTCCAGGCGTTTCGAGTGTCGGCACGGCATCAAGGCGAACTTCCGAGGTGATATCACTCTGCGACTTGGCAGAAACAGTGACGGAGCAGCTGCTGTTCTCAGCTGTCTTCGCATCATGGGAGAGAGCGTCTTTGAAGGATGCGTAGCAGCTCTCGAGATAGGACACGCTTGCTCCTGTGGGTTGCATGCCCGAGCCAGGAGTGCCCTGGCTGCTCCCCATGTCAACCACACCGGTTACCAGGGCCCATCCATCAATGGGGAAGTTGATGGTGACAGTGGAGAGGTAGTCATCGGCTCCCGGCGTACCCGTTTGCCCGGGGAGGTAGCGACGAATCATCTCGGTCGTGCCATCTTGGTGCTGAATGTAGAAGGTGACATGATTTCCCGCGAGATAGCCCCACACCTGGGCGGTGTGACTGTAGTCGCTGTCGGTCCCCTCAAGCCTCAGCGACTCAAAGACGTAGTCGCCTTCCTTCCAGCTATAGCCGCTCGCGATTTCATCGGTCTCAGTGACCGTACCGATGACTCCGTCTGCCCTGTTCCACTTGTCGGCTGTGTGCCAACCGCATACGCCCCAGATGGCAGCGCGACTGCACAGGCGCAAAGGACGGCTGCGATAGCTTTCCCTGCCCGCACGATCACCCCAATCTGTTGAGTATCTCCAACAAGTTAGTTTATAGGGTGTACCTGCTGCGGATGGCGTCTCTCAGAGGGTGACTAGTTCGGGCTGTCGGCGAGCGCTATCCCGTGGCTGCGGCGCGGCGTGCGCGGCGGTCGTCCTCGTCGTTGAGTCGCTCTGCGAGCCAGATCTTAACGAGCGACTGTCGTGTGACGCCGTATTCTTCGGCATATCCGTCGAGCCGGGAGATCATGGGAGCCGTCATGTCCACGCTCATGCGACGTTGGGCCTGGCGCGGCCTCTCGAACGTTGACTCGTCGGCGTAGGGAAGAACTTCTCCACCGCTATCGAAGAGCTCGTCAATCTGTTGGGATGTTGCCTGTTCAGCCATGGTATCGCCTCACTTCTGCCTTGCTCGATGCACGTGCTGAGATGATGCGAACGCGCTCTGCCTGATCGCCTCGATAGGTGATGATGGCGGAGAGGTATCGCGCGCGGGAGACTCGTCCGACGACCAGCCAACGGTCCTCGGGGCTGTCTGCAACCTTGACGCGATAGTGCAACGGGTCAGCCCAAATCCGACGCGCCTCCCAAAAGGACACTCCGTGCTTTCTGAGATTGTCCTCACTCTTCTTCTGGTCCCATTCAAACGCTACGTCACTTTCCATTATGTCTCATTTCTCATTAACTATTACTCTTTAATTGAGCTGTTTCGTTTCATTCAAAGGGAAGGCAAGACTAGCGCGGATACTTGAGACTCGTCTGCCACGCAGCTGGCATGCAGCTATGTCCGCAGGTCATGCGGCGGAGTGGAGCAATTGTTCTGCAAAGACGTCGGTGGGCGGTGGAGAATGAGCCGCGAGTGTCGGCACCGTAGCATCGCTACACTTGAAGGCGGAAGAAACCGCCTTCATGCGAACGGAGCCCCATGACCGCCCTTGACCTCATGCGCTCGGACGAGCCCTATGCCGTGAGCTATCTCGACATGCCCAATCACCTGCAGACACGTGCGCAGGGGCTCTGCTGGCGCTTCAATCAGCTCGACCCGACGGACGCCGAGGGCAAGACGGCTATCCTGTCCAAGCTCTTTGGCACCTGGCACCCGCGCGTGACGGTCAAGCCCGTCTTCCGCTGCGATTACGGCTTCAACATCCACTTCCGCGGGTTCGCGCTCGTGAACTACAACTGCGTCTTTCTCGACACCTCGCCCATCCGCATCGGCGAGGGCACGTTCATCGCCCCGGGCTGCGTGCTGGGCTGCGCGGGACATGCGGTGGACCCGGCCCAGCGCGCGGAGGGCATACAGACCTCGGCGCCCATCACCATCGGCGACAACGTGTGGCTGGGCGCCAACGTCACCGTGTGCGGCGGCGTGACCATCGGCGACGGAGCCGTCATCGGCGCCGGCAGCGTGGTCACGCGCGACGTGCCCGCGGGCGTGCTCGCGGCTGGCGTCCCGTGTCGCGTCATCCGCGAGGTGGGCCCGGACGACCGCGTGACGCCGCTCGCGCCGGACGCTGAGTAGGGGGGAGACGTGCCCGACGTCGCGCCTTGGCCCGAGCCTCTCGCCCTCTATCTCGCTGTGATCAACGTGGCAACCTTTTCCCTGTTGGCGCTCGACCGCTGGCTGTGTGCCCGTCGCGGTACCGACGAAGCCCTTTCACGCACTGCGCTCACGCTGCTCATGTTCGCAGGCGGCGCGGTGGGCGGCACGCTCGCTTTTCTGCTGCTCGACCGCCACACCAACAAGAGAAACTCCGCGTGGCACATCTTCTCGCTGATAGCGCTTCTCGGCTGGGCGCTCGTGCTCGTGGCGCTCTACGTGGCGCCGCTCGACCCGACGGCGCTCAGGGCGGCGCTTGGCCGGGATCACACGGTTCTTCTCGCCTGCCTGGGCGCAGCGAGCGGCGTGACGTTTCTGGCCTTTGTAGTCGACAAGCTGATCGCCCTCTGGAACGGTCGCGGACACGACGTCCCGCGCATTCCGGAGATCGTGCTTCTGCTGCTCGCGCTCGTGGGAGGCGCGCCGGGCGGCCTGCTGGCAATGCTTGTGGCGCGGCATAAGATCCGCACGACCGCCTTTGCCGCGGGTCTGCCGATGATGCTGGTGCTGCAGGCGGTCGTCGTGGCGTACCTGCTTCAGCTCGGTCTGGCATAGCGCCTTGTGTGTGAGCGACGCCGCCGAGTAAGAGCAATCTGCGAAAACGACCTCCTTTTGGTGCCGTTTTTCGCAGATTTCTCTTACTCGGTGTTTGGCGGGTGGCCGGCGGAGGCGCTCGGGTGCCGACCTCTCGCTCTTCTCGCCTGCTAGTTGTCGCTGCGGGAGAAGCCGTTTCTCATGTGCATGCTGGCCTCGTAGAGCACCTTGTCGAGAAGGTCCTCGGTCTGGCGGCGGCACTCGTCGGCGATGGCGGCGTTGCAGGCCGCGAGGTCGCCTCCCTCGGCGTCGCATGCGCGCACCATCGCGGCACAGCGGGCCGTGAGCGACTCCTGGTAGCGCTCCACGTGCGGCAGGCACGCGCCGTAGGCCGCGTCGGCGAGCGCGCCCACGAGGCGGTTTGCCCAGTAGAAGTTCTCGCTGGTCACGCGCGTGGTCGTGGCCTCGAAGTAGGCGGGCGTCTCGCTCACGTTGGCGTAGAGCGGCACGAGCGCGTTGAAGGCGTTGGAGCCGTACGCCACCCACTGCAGCGCAGCTCGCTCCGCCGGCACGTAGGGGCGCAGCTGCAGCACGGCGAGCTGGCTGTTGCGGTTGATGCCGATCGGGCGATAGCGCCCGCGCGAGGCCTCGGTGCCCGCGCTGCCGTAGGGGTCGTACGGGGTGCCCTGGTAGTGGAGCGAGAGCACGTACTTGACGTCCTCGATCGTGATCTTGCGCTCGGGTTCGCGGCACCACGGAAGGAAGTCGCTCTCGGGACCAAAGTCCTCGGCGGGGGCGGCGGTGTCCCAGGGGCCGGCGTGCGGGTTGAGGAAGCGCTGCATGGCCCAGGCGCGCGGCGTGTTGTAGACGTGATCGGAGTCAGAGCGGCTGCCGAAGGCCTCGCGCGGGTTGAAGTGCGCCCCGCGCATGCCAACGGTGAGGTCGAGGTGGTTCTCGGCCATCCACTCGCGCAGGTCGGCGGAGCAGAGGCTCTCCTCCTGCGCGCCGAAGGCGTCATCGAGGTCGAAGTCGTCGATGCCGAGCTGGTTGGGCATGGTGACGTAGGAGTCGTCGGGCACGCGGCGGGCAATCCAGTGGTGCCCACCCACGGTCTCGAGCCACCAGATATCGTCGGCGTCGGAGAAGGCGATGCCGTTCATCTCGTAGGTTCCGTAGCGCTCGAGCAGCGCGCCCAGGCGCATGACGCCGTCGCGGGCGCTCGTTGCGTAGGGGAGCACGAGCGTGACCATGTCCTCCTCGCCGATGCCGCCGGGCGTGCCCGAGGCGGCGTCGTAGCGCACGAGCGGGTCGGCGGCGAGCACGCGCTCGTTGGAGGTGATGGTCTCCGTGGCGCTCATCCCGACGTTGCGCTCGTTGAAGCCGGCCTCCTCCCAGAGGCCTTCCTTGAGGTCGGCATTGGGCAGGGCGGTGTAGCGCATGCCGGGCTCGCCGAGCTCGATCTCCAGGTGCGAGAGGACGCTCCTGTAGACGGTGCCGGCAGCCGGGGCCTCGCGGGCGACGAGGCGCTTGGGACAGAACTCGCCGTTGGACGAGTCCTCGTTGCGCGCGACGATCGTGGAGCCGTCGTAGCTGGCCTTCTTGCCAACGAGAATTGTGGTGCAGGGCATGGGTCCTCCTTCGCGTGCGCGCCGGCGCCGCTCGCCGACGCGCCGTCGTCTGCGTCGCCACCATCTTAGCCGTATGCCAGACTGAGGTTGCCCCCGTTTGACGAGGAGGGGAGGACCCGTGATCAGCATGAGCGCAAAGATCGGCGTCTCCACGGCGGCGAGCATGGCGTCGCAGGCCATAGGACGCCTGGGCACGACCGTGGAGCAGGCGGGCGAGATGGGTCGCACGTGGGAAGACTGCTCCGTGCGCGTGATCGTTGCGGAAAAGTACTTCATGCGCATCGGGAGCTTTGCGAGCCTCACGGTCATGGTCTCGGGTGACGCCGAGTCCTCGCGCGTGGAGGCCGTGGCGTCGGGCGCGGGAGACGGCTTGCTCAACTTCAACTGGGGCGCGCGGCAGGACTTCGAGGAGGACTTCCGCCGCCAGATGCGCGACCTGGGGTACGCATAGACCGCCTTGCGTGCCTCGGGCTGAACGCTCATCTGCAGAATCGGCCTTCAGTCCATTTTTTCCGTCCTCCGAATGCAAAATCGAGCTTCAGTCCATAAGTTTTCGCGCCGTTTGGACATGTGGAGCCGAAGGCGTGCGAGCGAATCCTGCAAAAACGCCGCCGGCTGTGCTCGGGGAAGGTCTGAAGACCCGAATACGCATGGACTGAAGCTCGATTTTGCTTTTTGCTTCGGCCAAATATGGACTGAAGGCCGGTTTTGCATGTTGCCTCTCTCGTGGCATGCTCGCTGACAAGACATTGCCCGCGTATGACCGTGCGTTGCGGCGCGCCCGTCCGCGCGATACTATACGGGCACGTTTCACACGCCCGGAGGTACCCCATGTCCATGAAGTTCAAGCGTCTCCTGCCCATCCCCAAGGACATCCGCGCCGAGATGCCCCTCTCGGCCGAGATGACGGCCCGCAAGGCATCCTTTGACAGGGGCGTCTCCGACGTGCTCTCCGGGCGCGATGATCGTCTGCTGCTCATCATCGGCCCGTGCTCCGCGGACCGAGAGGACTCGGTGCTGGACTACGCCACGCGCCTGGCCAAGCTCGCCGAGACCGTCAAGGACCGCCTGCTCGTGATTCCGCGCGTCTACACCAACAAGCCGCGCACCAAGGGCACCGGCTACAAGGGCCTGCTCCACAACCCCAACCCGGAGGCGGCCGATGACCTGCTCGAGGGCGTCAAGGCCATCCGCCGCATGCACCTGCGCGTGGTGGAGGAGACGGGCATGTTCACCGCCGACGAGATGCTTTACCCCACTAACTACCAGTATCTCATCGACCTTCTGGCCTACATCGCGGTGGGCGCGCGCTCCGTCGAGAACCAGGAGCACCGCCTGGTCGCGTCCGGCGTTCCCATGCCGGTGGGCATGAAGAACCCCACGGGTGGCTCCACCGACGTCATGCTCAACTCCATCTACGCCGCCCAGCAGCCGCAGACCTTCATCTTCCGCAACTGGGAGGTTTCGACCACGGGCAACCCGCTCGCGCACGCCGTGCTGCGCGGCTACGTGGGCCTCGATGGGATCAACTACCCCAACTACCACTACGAGTACCTCGAGCGCCTGGCCGAGAAGTATACGGCGGCCAGCTTCGAGAATCCCGCGGCCGTCATCGACTGCAACCACGACAACTCCGGCAAGCGCCCGTTCCAGCAGATCCGCATCTGCCACGAGGTGCTCGACTCGATGAGCCGCTCGGACACGATCCGCCGCCTCGTGCGCGGCTTCATGGTCGAGTCCTATCTTGTGGACGGCAACCAGCCGGTGACCGGCTCCACCTACGGCCAGTCGATCACGGACGCGTGCCTGGGCTGGGACAAGACCGAGCGCCTGGTCAAGGAAATTGCCGAGCGCGCGTAGGTGAGCGCCTGCCCAGCCGGGAACTCAGGGGGTCTATCTGACCCCCTGTTTTTTGAAATTCACTAGAACAAATGTTTGTGTTGTGGTAGACTCGTATCACGGTATGACCGCGGGCGAGAGCCGCACGGAGGCCCCCAATGGTACGTGCGCGCGGGATGGTCAGGGGTAACAGGGACTGACCACGCTGGCCCGCCTTCAGGCAGGTGGTACCCCTGCTTGCCGGCACCTGAATCAAAGCCGGCACTCACATGTCAGTGGACGTTGCGTTCCGTGAGTGAAGCGGGGGCCTGATCATGGCTGAGTTTGTTGGCATACATGCCGATAAGAACATTGAGCCCGTGGGCGAGATCGTCCTCTTCGAGTCATCTGATGCGGAGGTGCGCCTTCCCGTCAATCTGGAGGATGACACCGTATGGCTGTCTCAGGCACAGATGGCGGAGCTGTTTGGGCGCAGCGTCGCCGTTGTATCGCGTCACATCGCCAATGTGTTTGCGGAAAAAGAGCTGGTAAAGGCAGGCAATTTGCATTTTTTGCATATTGCTGGGGCATCTAAGCCGGTCGCCTTCTACAGCCTCGATGTGATCATCTCGGTGGGGTATCGCGTGAAGTCCCAGAGGGGCGTTGAGTTCAGGCGCTGGGCAACGGACGTGCTGAGGCGCTACGTGCTCAAGGGGCATGTCGAGAGCGAGCGCAGGCTCCGGCAGCTGGGCATGGTGGCGAGGGTCATCGAGCGCATCCCCGATGACGTGGGAGCGCGAGAGATCCTTGACATCGTGGAGAGCTATACGAACGCGTTCGACCTGCTCGACCAGTATGACCGAGCAACGGTGATGCGGCCCCGAGGGACCGGCGCGACCTTCAGGCTTGACTATGAGGAATGCGTCACCCTCATCGGAAAGATGCGCGGACGCTTTTCGAGCGACCTGTTCGGCGTGCCGAGAGACGAGTCGTTCAAGAGCAGCGTTGCGGTCGTCTATCAGTCATTTGAGGGGAAGGAGCTCTATCCGACGGCAGAGGAGAAGGCTGCCAACCTCCTCTATCTCGTCATCAAGAACCACAGTTTTCTCGACGGCAATTAGCGCATCGCGTGCGCCCTGTTTCTCTACTTCCTCGAGAGAAACGGGCTGCTCTTCCGCGGGCTCGACAAGCGGATATCGGATACCACGCTCGTAGCGGTTGCCCTCATGATCGCAGAGTCCCGACCGGAGGAGAAGGAATCTATGGTGGCGCTCGTGATGAACTTCCTGGCGTAGGTGGTGACGGTGCGCAATTCGGCTACCTGCCGCGCTCGGCGCGGCGCGCGGCGCGCGCCGCGAGGGCCACCTGGCGCAGCTCCTTGGCGCGCGCCGGCTTCATCGCGGGCACGCCCTTGAGCGGGTACTCAAGGCCCAGCTTCTCGTACTTGGGCTTTCCCATGGTGTGGTAGGGGAGCAGGTCGAGCCCAACGACGTTGTCCCAGTTCCCGATGATGCGACCGACTGCGGCGACCTCCTCCTCGGAGTCGGTGATGCCGGGGACCACGACGTGGCGGATCAGCGTGGGGATGCGCCGGCGCGCGAGCTCGTCGCCTAGCTCGAGGGCGTGGCTCGCGGGCAGCCCGCAGAGCTCCTCGTGGCGCGCGGCGTCGGAGGTCTTGATGTCCAGGAGCACCATGTCGGTGGCGTCGAGAAGCGCGGAGAAGCGTGCGGCCCCCGCCGCGGAATAGGTGGCGCCAGAGGTGTCCAGGCAGGTATGGATGCGTCCGGCGGGGGCTGCGTGGGCGGCGCGGAACAGGGCGGCCACGAAGTCGGGCTGCGCCATGGGCTCGCCGCCGGTGACCGTGATGCCGCCGGTGCGGTAGAAGGGGCGGTTGCGCTCGTAGCGCTCGAGGAGCTCCCCCACGGTCACGCTGGTGCCGGGGCCCGTGCCGTCGGCGCGGGCGAACTCCCAGGTGTCGGGGTTGTGGCAGTACTGGCAGCGCATCGGGCAGCCTTGGCAGAACACCACGAACCGCGTGCCGGGCCCGTCCACCGTCCCAAAGCTCTCGGTGGAGTGAACCCTCCCGATCACGTCGACGTCCCGCACGTTCTTCTCGGTACCCACAGTCACATCCGCACCTTCCACCCAGACATGTCATACAACCATGATAGACAGAACGGCCCGGGCATTTGCGCAGCAAAGTTTCTGAGCGCTGTAAGCGCGAAGCACTTTGCGGAGCAATTGCCCGGGCCGCCTTACGAGCGAGGGTTGACCTTACATCGCCTCGTGGAAGGTACGGGAGATGACGTCGTCCTGCTGCTTCTTGGTGAGGGAGTTGAACTTCACCGCGTAGCCGGAGACGCGAATGGTGAGCTGCGGGTACTTCTCGGGGTGGGCCTGGGCGTCAAGCAGGGTCTCCTTGGTGAAGACGTTGACGTTGAGGTGGTGGCCGCCCTCCTCGACATAGCCGTCGATCATGCTGACGAGGTTATCGACCTGCTCGGCAGAAGTGCTCATGTGAGTTCCTTTCTCGTATGGGTCGCCCCAGGCGGGGCGACCCCCTGTTTCTCACAGTGTACCCGATAATTGCCACTATGACAGTAACAATTACCGAATCTGTGAATTGGGGACTGTCCCCAATTCACAGGACTAGCAGCAGCCGCAGTCCGGGGCGGGGTTCTCGATCTGGATGTCCACGCCGAGAGCGTCGAGGTCGAGCTCGTCAAACATGACGGCGGCGTCCTTGCCGAGGGCGTTGGGCACGATGGAGAACGTGTTGGAGATGCCGTCCTGCGCGTCCTTGAACGGGAGCTTGGCGACGGAGGCCAGCGAGGCGACGGCGCCGTGGGTGTCACGACGGTGCATCGGGTTGGCGCCCGGGGCGAACGGCTCGCCGGCGCGACGGCCGTCGGGCGTGTTGCCGGTGGCGTTGCCGTAGACCACGTTCGAGGTGATCGTGAGGATCGAGGTCGTGGGCACGGAGTTGCGGTAGGTGTCGGTCTCGCGGACGTACTTCATGAAGACCTCGACGACGTCGTGGGCGATCTGGTCCACGCGGTCATCGTCGTTGCCGTACTTGGGGAAGTCGCCCTCGACCTGGTAGTCGGTCACGAGGCCGGTCTCGTCGCGGACGACCTTGACCTTCGCGTACTTGATTGCGGAGAGGGAGTCGGCCACGACGGAGAGGCCCGCGATGCCCGTGGCGAACCAGCGGTGGACATGCTCGTCGTGCAGGGCCATCTGCAGGCGCTCGTAGCAGTACTTGTCGTGCATGTAGTGGATGATGTTGAGGGAGTTGACGTAGACCTCGGCCAGCCACTGCATCATGTCGCGGTACTTGGACACGACGTCGTCGTAGTCGAGGTAGTCGCCCTCGACCGGACGGAACTTCGGGCCGACCTGCTCGCCGGTCTTCTCGTCGCGGCCGCCGTTGATGGCGTAGAGGAGGCACTTGGCGAGGTTGGCGCGGGCGCCGAAGAACTGCATCTCCTTGCCGATGCGCATGGAGGACACGCAGCACGCGATCGCGTAGTCGTCGCCGTGGTAGACGCGCATGAGGTCGTCGTTCTCGTACTGGATGGAGCTGGTGGTGATGGAGATCTTGGCGCAGTAGCGCTTGAAGGCCTCGGGCAGGCGCGTGGACCAGAGCACCGTGAGGTTGGGCTCGGGGCTGGTGCCCATGTTCTCGAGGGTGTGGAGGTAGCGGAAGGCGGTCTTGGTGACCATGGAGCGGCCGTCGACGCCCATGCCGCCGATGGACTCGGTGACCCACTGCGGGTCGCCGGAGAACAGCTCGTTGTACTCGGGGGTGCGGGCGAACTTGACCATGCGGAGCTTCATGACGAGGTGGTCGATGATCTCCTGCGCCTCGGCCTCGGTGATGACGCCGTTCTTGAGGTCGCGCTCGGCGTAGATGTCCAGGAACGTGGAGTTGCGGCCAATGGACATGGCAGCACCGTTCTGCTCCTTGACCGCGGCGAGGTAGCCGAAGTACATCCACTGCACGGCCTCCTGGAACGAGGCGGCCGGGCGGGAGATGTCGAAGCCGTAGATCTTGCCAAGCTGCGCGAGCTCCTGGAGGGCGCGGATCTGCTCAGCGAGCTCCTCGCGGTGGCGGATGGTGGCCTCGTTCATGGTCTTCTGGGTGCCGGCGTGCTCGGCCTTCTTCTCCTCGATGAGGCGGTCGACGCCGTAGAGCGCGACGCGGCGGTAGTCGCCGATGATGCGGCCGCGGCCGTAGGCGTCGGGGAGGCCGGTGATGATGTGGCTGTGACGGCACGCGCGCATCTCGGGCGTGTAGCAGTCAAAGACGCCGGCGTTGTGGGTCTTGCGGTAGTTCGTGTAGATGTTCACGATCTCCGGGTCGACCTCGTAGCCGTTCTGCTTGCACGCGGCAACGGCCATGCGGATACCGCCGTTGACCATGAGGGCGCGCTTGAGCGGCTTCTCGGTCTGAAGGCCCACGATCTTCTCGAGCGGCTGATCGATGTAGCCCGCGGGGTGGGAGATGATCGTGGAGACGAGGTCGGTGTCCATGTCGAGGACGCCGCCGGCGTCGCGCTCCTGCTGGAAGAGGTCCATGACCTCATCCCAGAGCTTGGTCGTGTTCTCGGTGGGACCGGCGAGGAAGGACTCGTCGCCGTCGTACGGGGTGTAGTTCTTCTGGATGAAGTCACGAACGTCGATCTCGTGCTCCCAGTTGCCACCCACAAAGCCCTGCCATGCTTCCTGACTCACTGCTCACGCTCCTTTGACGTGGTCGTTGCGTAGCCGCTTGGGTAACGGCACCCTCCAAACTAGCAGAAATGTCAAGGAATTGTGATGAGAATAAGTTAGACTTGGTTGTCACCTTGCAAATTACACAGTGAGACACAGCATCTTGTGCCGATAAGAACATCATGACTCAACTTGTAGTGGTATATGGCTATACCGTGCGTCGGACCCAAATCCAGATTTGTGTTGCGCGTGCACCCAAATCCGGATTTGGGTCCGGAGCGGAGGGCACTTCTCGATCCAGGAGGCACGTCCGGGCGTGGCGTTAAACTTCGACCACAAGGTCTTTATCGATAAGGACTGATGGATCCGACGGCCTCCTTGGCAGCGGACCCAAATCCGGATTTGTGTTGCGAGCGGACCCAAATCCGGATTTGGGTCCATGTGGAAGGAAACGTTCGAGACAAACGAAATTGAACAGTTAAGAAATTATCTTCGTGGATTATCGCACGGTCCGGAGAGGCCCCGCCTGCCGAGAAGCATCCGCCGGAACGGACCCAAATCCTCATTTGTGTCCGCCCACGACCCAAATCCGGATTTGGGTCCTTGGCAGGGGGCCGTCGCCGCGCCTACTTGCCCGGAGCGATCCAGAACTTGAGGACCGGGAAGCTCACCACCACGGCGAGCAACGTGTTGACCACGGAGGCGATGGTGCCGGCGAGCGTGGCGTCGATGCCGAGGCTCTGCTGGCAGAAGCTCATGACGTAGTTGGGCAGCAGCAAGTTCACGACTACGATCAGCACGGCAAGCACGGCGTACTTCCAGGCGGTGTCTCGGAAGGAGGCGTCTGACTTGAAGACCCACTTCATCTGCACGAAGAAGTTCACCACTTGCGCCATCACCTCGGCAATGAGAAACGTCACGAAGGCGCCCACGCCCGTGTCGCGGTAGTCGAAGATCAGGAACTGGAACGGCTCGGTCATCCTCAGCGCGTCGACGAAGATCGCGGTGCCCACGGCGGTCAGCACGATGCGCGCGATGGTGGATATGTTGGAGAGGACCATGAACTTGATGAACTCCCAGGCGCCCTGGTTCTTCTCGATCCAGCTCTTGAAACTCATGGTGTGGCCCTTTCTGAGTGGCTAGCGCCTGCCTGCGAGCTTGCGGGCAAGGGCGGCGTTGCGAACGAGGTTGGCGACAAGTGCCCCGAGGATTGGCGCGACGACCCACGCAAGCCAGAGCAGACAGCCGGCCAGAGGCCCCCAGCCCAGGGCGAGCGCCAGGGCGAGAAGGACGATGCCGCCCCAGCCCCATCCGCGCACCTCGCGCAGAACGGCGTCCACGACGCCCATGTCAGTGATGCCGCCGGTCATGATGCCCATGGCGCGCAGGGGCATGTTCCAGATGAACAGGACGTTGATGTCCGAGACCCCGCTCTTCTCCATGGCGCGCACGCGGGACCGCAGGACCAGCCACACGAGCCAGAGGATGCCCGAGCGCCCGTGGTTGAGGTCGCGGAAGCACATGTTCCGGTTGATGCGTTGGTCGCTGCCAGGGAGCTGCCTGCCGAGGAGGGACGAGAAGTGCCCGTCGCTGACCTGGGTGACCTTTCCCGTTTCATACGGCGCGAGGTCGATCCCCGCGTAGGGGTTCGGGGCGGCGGTGCCGGCGAGCCTGACTTCGCCGGTCAGACGGACGTCCTCGCTCGAGGCCCCAACGCGGACCTCGTAGGTGCCGCCCTCGATCTCCCAGCGCCCGGTCGCCACGTTGAAGTAGGAGAAGGCGCGGTCGTCGAGGGCGATCGTCACGCGGCGAGACTCCCCGGGGGCAAGCTCCACGCGAGCGAAGCCGCGCAGCTCCTGCTCGGGGCGAAAGACCTTGTGGTCGGGCTTTGCCACGTAGAGCTGCGCCACCTCGGCGCCGGCGCGCGTTCCGGTGTTGGTGACGATGAAGCTGGCGCCGTGCTCGGTGGCCTTGAGGTCGGAGTAAGAGAAGGAAGTGTAGGAGAGGCCGAAGCCAAAGGGATAGGCCACCGGCACGTGCGCCGTCTGGAAGTAGCGGTACCCAACGTAGATGCCCTCGCGGTACTCGGCATGCAGGTCCTCGGCGGGGTAGCTGGCGGAGGAGGGGACGTCCTCGAGGCGGGCGGGCCAGGTCTCCGTGAGCTTGCCCGAGGGGCAGACGGCGCCCGTCACGACGTCGAGCGCCCCGCCCGCGCCGGCCTGGCCGCCGAGCGTGCAGTAGAGGACCGCGGGGGCGTCGGACGCCCAGTCGCTCTCGACGCAGGAGCCTGCGGAGAGCAGCACCACGATGCGCGAGTTGACCCGGGCGACGGCATGGAGCAGCTCGACCTGGTTGGCGTTGAGCGCCATGGTGCGACGCTCCGCCCCCTCTGTCTCGGCGACCTCGTCGAGGCCGAGGGCGAGAAGCGCCACCTCGGCGCGCGCGGCGAGGTCCAGCGCGGCCTCGAGCTTGGCGCGGTTCTCGCCGCCGTGCCGCTCGAAGCCGGGCTCGTACCCCACCAGCTCGAGGTCCGTCTCGCCCATGAGGCAAAGCAGGCTGTCCACCTTGGTGCTGTTGACCGCAGAGGAGCCCGCGCCCTGATAGCGCGGGGTCTCGGCGAAGTCGCCGATAAGTGCCACGCGGGTGCGCGGCGCGAGCGGCAGGAGGTCGCCCTCGTTCTTGAGCAGGACGCAGCCCTCTGCGGCGGCCTTGCGGGCGAGCGCGTGGTGGGCGGCGGCGTCGAAGGCGGCCGGCGCCGCATCGAGGCCTGCGCGTGTGGAGAGCGCGAGCTCGATGGCCTCGTCGACGCGCTCGTCCACGTCCTTCTCGGACAGCCGTCCGGAGCGCACGGCGTCGATGAGCTCGCGGGCCTCGCCCAGGCCAGGCGCCGGCATCTCAAAGGTGGAGCCCGCCGCCACGCCCGCTACGTGGTCGTTGGAGCCGCCCCAGTCGGTGACCACGGCGCCGTCGAAGCCCCACTCGTTGCGCAGGATGTCCTTGAGCAGGTGCTCGTTCTCGTTGGCATAGGTGCCGTTCACGAGGTTGTAGGAGGTCATGATCGTCTTGGGCGCGGACTCGCGCACCACGGTCTCAAATCCGGCGAGGTAGATCTCGCGCAGGGTACGCTCGTCGATGACGGAGTCCGACGCCTGGCGGCGCGTCTCCTGGCTGTTGACGGCAAAGTGCTTGGGGCAGGCCGCGATGCCGTTTGACTGCACGCCGCGCACGAAGGCGGCGGCCATCTTGCCGGACAGGAGCGGGTCCTCCGAGAAGTACTCGAAGTTGCGGCCGCAGAGCGGGTTGCGCTTGATGCAGAGGCCGGGCGCGAGCAGCGTGCCCACCTTCTGGACGGCCGCCTCCTGGCCCATGGCCGCGCCCACGCGCTCCTCGAGCTCCTCGTCCCAGGTGTTGGCCATGGTGACGGCGGTGGGGAAGCACGTCGCGGGCTCCGAGCCGGAGAGTCCGAGGTGGTCGGCGTGCTCGCCGGCCTGGTGGCGCACGCCGGACGGGCCGTCGGAGAACTCCATCTGCGGGATGCCCGCCTTCTCGAGCGGCCAGGTGCCGAAGGGCGTGGCGCCCTGCAGCAGGACGCACTTCTCCTCGAGCGTGAGCTTGGCGATGATGTCTGCGTGCCTCATGGGTCCTCCTCCGGGCGGTAGATCTGCTGAGTCGACTATAGGCCGAGCGTCGGGCCGGGGGGCAAGGCTGACACAATCGGTCCCGCAACCGACACGATTTGCGTGTCGGCACCGGCGAGGGGGGGCGGGTCTTCTCAATCTTTTCCTCGCCAGTGCCCCGATGCGATTGTTTCCAGTCGCAAAACTCCACACGTGGTTTTTGTATTTGTTGAAAAGTAAAGCAAGACGATAAACAATCTTGAAAGAGAAATACCACGTGTGGAGTTTGACGACACAAAGATGGCACTACGGCGTCGGGATGATGGCGTTCACGTGGAAGCGGCCGTCCTCGGCGAGCGTGGCGAGCGTGGCGAGCGTGCCGCCGTAGCGCTCCACGGTGAGCTGCATGGAGCGCACGCCGAAGCCGTGGTTCGCGCTGTCGCCCTTGGACGTCACGGGCAGGCCGTCGCGCATTGTGACCTCGCCGGCAAAGGGGTTCTCCACGTGAATCGAGACCACGCCCGCCACCTGGCGCACCACGAGCGAGAGACCGGCGCGCCGATCGCCAACCAGTTCGACGATGCCGCAGGGGAGCTCACCTACCTCACGCGCGCCGACTGGGAGGGCACCTTCCCCACGCATGACGGAACGCCGCTCGAGGGCGTCGTCTCCACCTGGGGCAACGAGATCAACGGTGAGATTGACGGCGCGCCTGCGTCGCTGCTCTACGTGAAGGAGGCCTCGCCTGAGCTGCTCGAGCAGCTCGCCGCCTATGACTCCGGCAACCCCGTGGATCCCTCCACGATCACCGACGAGCCCGTCTACGGTGCGGACAACGGCCTCGAGCTCATCGACCTGCGCGGCAAGGACTATGACGACCCGATGTGGGACGACCTGCTCGACCAGCTCACCGAGGAGGACTACTACATCAGCATTGGCATGGGCGGCTACGGCACCGCTGCGCTCGAGAGCGTGAACAAGCCGTTCAACCTCGACGCCGACACGGCGCAGGGCCTCATCTACGGCGGCACGGGCATGATGTTCTGCACGCCCGTCACCGTGACGCAGACCTGGAACAAGGAGATCTACGAGGACTACGGCGAGATAATCGGCAACGAGGCCCTTCTCGGTGGCGCCAACGGCTGGTACGCCCCCTCGATGAACATCCACCGCACGCCCTTCACCGGCCGCAACGGCGAGTACTACTCCGAGGACGGATTCCTCTCCGGCACGATCGGGTCTCTCGAGGTGCGCGGCGCTGCCTCCAAGGGCGTCTACTGCACGATCAAGCACTTCGCCATTAACGACCAGGAAGACCACCGTGGCGACACCACCGGCCAGATGAGTCTTGCCACCCGGGCAAACGAGCAGTCGATCCGCGAGATCTACCTCGAGCCCTTTGAGACGTGCATGAAGGTCGACGACGTGGAGATCAGCTATCTCGAGGGCGACGGCGACGGCACCTACGCCAACGCCACGACCGAGGTTCCGGCGAGCCTGGGCCTCATGACCGCGTTCAATCGCGTTGGTGCCACGTGGACGGGCGGCAGCTATGCGCTACTCACCGGCGTCGCCCGCAACGAGTGGGGCTTTGACGGCTGGGTCGTCACCGACAGCGCCGGCAGCGCGGGAGAGTGGATGGACTGCTATCAGATGATCGAGGCCGGTGGCGTGTCCAAGCTGGCTCAGGCCGAGAACCTCGTGAAGTGGGATGACTACGACCCCTATGACCCGGCCACCTACCACTACGGCCGTGAGGCGATGCACCGCCTGCTCTACGCCACGGCAAACTCCAACGCCATGCAGGGCGTCATGCACGGCAGCGTCTACAAGCCGGGCATTCAGAAGATCGACCAGATCAGGATTGCCCTGGGCGTCGTGAGCGTGGTCGGCCTTGGCCTCATCGGCTTCACCGGCTGGCGCAACCACGTCAAGCGCAAGGCCGAGCGCGCGGAGGCAGCTGCCGAAGAGTAGACCTTGAGGCACCCTTCCTAACCTGGAGCGCCGGCCCGCAGTTGCGGACCGGCGCTTTCTTTCCGGGCCTGAGGTTGTGGGGCGGCTTAGAGCTGGCCTTACGCGTCCTTCTCGCCCTTGCCCTCGCGCAGGGCCGGAATGATGCGCTTGACCACCCAGAAGATGACCGCGACCACGACAACGGCGATGATAACGTACTTGACCACGTCGGAGACCCATTCGGCCTGCTCGGTGACCGTCTCCCACGCGCTGCCGGCGGCGGCGCCGAGCGAGCAGAGGATGGAGTTCCACACCGCGGAGCCCAGAAGCGTGTAGAGCGAGAACTTGAGGACGTTCATCTTGGCGGTGCCGGCGGGGATGGAGATGAGGCTGCGCACCACGGGGATGCAGCGGCAGATGAGCACCGTGACCTGGCCCTTGCGGTCGAACCAGTCCACCGCGCTCGAGATGTCCTCGGGCTTGAAGCCCAGCAGGCGCATCGGGCGCGTGCCAAAGAAGGTCATGAGGCGCTCGCGCGAGAGGATGCGGCCGATGCCGTAGAGGATGTAGGCGCCGGTGATCGAGCCCACGGTGGCGGCGATGATCACGCCGGGGAGCGTGAGGTCGGTCGTGGTGGTGAAGAAGCCCGAGAGCGGCAGGATGAGCTCGCTCGGGATGGGCGGGAAGATGTTCTCGAAGAAGATGAGGAACCACACGCCGAAGTAGCCGAACTGGCTGATGAGGTTGGTGAACAGGTCCTCCATGGGACTCCTTTTCCTGGGCGACACAGCGTTCCCATTATCGCAGGGCGCGCGCAGGGAGGGGGAAAATCAAGGTATGCACAGAAGTGCGGGTTGCTGCGCGGGCCGGTTGCGGGTTACGGGCTTGTTCCGGACGGTTTGGGCCCTTGAAAGTGACCACAGCCTGCCCGCAATACGTCGGGCGAGAATAACGGGCCGGCTCCGGACGGTTTGGCCCCGTGAAAGTGACCGCAACCGGCCCGCTATAGGTAACGTGCTACAGGCAGGACTCGTAGATCGCGCGGGCGTCATCCATCGTGAGGGGCTGGAGGTCGCCGAACCGGGTGCCCTTGTTCTGCGCGAGCGTGTCCAGCAGCGCGGGGATGTCCTCGGTCGTGACGCCAAGCTCGCCGAGGGTGCGCGGCATCCCCATCGAGACGAAGAAGTCCTGCAGCTCGTCGATCGTGGCGGTCACGGCGTCGGCGACGGCCTCCTCGGGAGTGATGTCCACGCCGTCGGCCTCGGCATCCACCGGCTCGATGCCAAAGACGGAGCGCCCGAAGGAGAGGAAGCGCTCGGGGGCGGAGCGCCACACGTAGCGCATCCAGGCGGGGAAGATCACGGCGAGCCCGGCGCCGTGCGTGATCTGGGTGTGGTGCGCGGAGAGCTCGTGCTCGAGCCCGTGGCACTCCCAGCCGCCCGCGCGCCCGCCCGGCGCGGCGTTGCGCCCGAGGCCGGCGATGTCGTTGTGCGCGAGGGTGCTCGCCCACATGATGTTTGCCTGGGCGTCGTAGTCCGTGGGGTCGGCGAGCGCGCGCGGGGCCTCGTCGACGAGCGCACGGATGATGCCGCAGGCGATGTTGTCGGTCACAGGGACCGGGCCCACGCTCGAGAAGTAGCGCTCCATGATGTGGGCGATCATGTCCGTGACGCCGGCGGCGATCTGGTACGCCGGGAGGGTGAAGGCGAGCTCGGGGTCCATGAAGGCGATGACCGGGCGGTGCAGCTCGCTCGAGAGGCCGCGCTTGAGGAGCAGCTCGTCGTTGGAGATGACGCAGCTCGCCGAGGACTCCGAGCCCGCAGCGGGAATGGTGAGCACGCATGCCACCGGCAGCTTGCCCTCGGCGACGGGCTGTGCCTTCTTGGCGAAGAGGTCCCACACGTCGCCCGCGTAGGGGACGCCCACGGCGATGGCCTTTGCGGTGTCGATGACCGACCCGCCGCCAACGGCGAGCACGAGGTCGGCGCCGCAGCCGCGCGCGAGCTCGACGCCCTCTCGCACGAGCCCGACCTCGGGGTTGGGGCGCACGCCGGAGAGCTCGGTGTGGGCGATGCCCGCGGCGTCGAGGGCGGAGAGCACGCGGCCGAGCGTGCCGGTGCGGACGGCAGACCCCTGGCCGTAGACCACGAGCGCGTGGCGGTATCCCGCGGCCGCGAGCTCGGCGCCCACGCGGTCGGTCACGCCGCGCCCGAAGACGAAGCGGGTGGGAAGGTGGAAGGTGAAGTCGTTCATGCGGGTCCTTTCGACGGATGCCGAGAAGAGCTTACCGCGTCGGAGACCCGCGGGCGCCCCTCTTTCCTTAGCGCGCGGCCGAGCTGCTCGCGCCAAACGGAGGCGGCCCCGGCATCGGGGGGATGCCGGGGCCGCGGGTCGCCGCGCGCGGGGGAGACGCGCTAACGGCCGTGGGATCGCCTGACGGCGGAGATGCTTCCGTTGCACGCGGAGAGCGCGGCACGGCATTCGTCCGGCCCCTCATCGAGAAGGACCATGCAGATCGCCACCTTCACGTCGCGCCCGCTCTTCTCGAGCACTTCCGCCGCCTGCTCAGGCGTGCAGCCGCTCGCCTGAGCGACGATGCGGCGGGCGCGGGCGACGAGCTTCTCGTTGGTAGGGCGCACGTCCACCATGAGGTTTCCGTAGACCTTTCCGAGCTTGACCATGGTCTCGGTCGAGACCATGTTGAGGATCATCTTCTGGGCGGTCCCGGCCTTCATGCGGGTCGAGCCGCAGATCGCCTCGGGCCCTGTGACGCACTCGATCGGCAGATCCACATGTGCGGAGAGCTCCGCGGGTGCCACACAGGATATCGACCCGGTGAGGGCGCCGAGTGCGCGGGCTCGGTCCAGGGCGCCGATTACGTAGGGCGTGCGCCCGCTCGCGGCGATGCCCACGACCGCGTCCTTCTCGCCGATCGCAAGATCGTCCATCGCCTGGGAGCCCAGCTCGGTGCGGTCTTCGGTCCCCTCGTCGGCTTTCCAGAAGGCGTCGATGCCTCCGGCGAGGACGCCCTGGACCGTCTCGTGGTCCACGCCGTAGGTGGGCGGGCACTCGCTCGCATCGAGGATGCCCAGGCGGCCCGACGTCCCGGCGCCCACGTAGACGAGCCTTCCCCCGCGGCGCAGCCGCTCGGTCACGGCATCGACGAGCGCGGCGACCTGGGGCAATGCTCGGGAGACCGCCTCGGCGACCCCGCGGTCCTGCTCGTTGATGGCGCGCAGGGCCTCGAGGGTGCCCATCTCGTCGATGTGGGCGCATGCGGGGTTCACCTGCTCGGTAGGGAGCGCGGAGAGGTCGACCGTGCTCATCGCCCGCTCCTTTCTGACAGCGCCTCGACGTAGCGGCTCGTGATGACCTCGGGTCGGGTGATGGAGGTCCCCACCACGACTGCGAGCGCTCCCGCGTCGAGCATGTCGACGGCGTCCTGCTCGCAGCGCACCTTGCCCTCCGCGATGACGGGCGTGTCCGTGATCTGGCATATCTGTCGAACCAGGCTCTTTGCCGCACCGGTCGTCCCGGCGCTCTGCTCAGTGTAGCCCGCGAGGGTGGTGGAGATCAGGTCAAAGCCCAGCGGGAGCACGGCGCGCGCCTCGTCGAGCGTGGAGATCTCTCCCATGACGAGGACGTCGGGATAGCTCTCCCTGATCTTGGCGAGGATGTCCTCCACCCGCTCGCCCCCGGGGCGCGGGCGCGGGGTGGCGTCAAGGGCGAGGATCTCGACGCCTACCTCCAGAATCTCTCGCGCAGACTCCCACGTGGGGGTGATGTAGACGTTGTAGTCGTCGGAGAACTGCTTGTTGATGCCGATGATGGGGAGGTCGACGCGCTCCTTGATGGCGGCGATGTTGTCCGCTCCCGTGGCGCGGATCCCCGCTGCCCCGCCCTCGTATGCCGCTTGTGCGAACGCCGCCATGATCTGGGTGCCGTACATGGGCCATCCGACGCGCGCCTGGCAGGAGACGATGAGCTTGCCGCGAAGCTGATCGAGAAGTGCGCTGTTTCTGCTTTCCATCAGAAGAGTCCAATCGCCTTGCCGAGGATGCCGAGTGCGAAGCTGAGTATGATGCAGGCGTACATGCCCTTCTCGCTCTTGCGGAGGATGCCGTAGAAGCCGAGGACGAGCAGCAGCGGCAGCAGGCTTGGGACGAGGGAGTCGAGCACGCTCTGGAGGCCGATCTCGGCGCCGCCGATGTTCCAGACGGAGGCGATGCTCAGCTTGACGAAGCCGACGATCATGGCTCCCACGACCATCATGCCCACGATCGTGGCCGCCTCGACGAAGCGCCTGATGAGGTCGGAGCTCTGCATCCTCGCGACGAGCCTGGTGCCCCACTCGTAGCCGTACTTCACGAAGAGCCAACGGGAGACGACGTTGAGAGCGACGTTGGGAACGATGAAGATGATGGGGGCGACGGGGTTGCCCTCGAGGGCGAGGGAGGCCGCGACGGCCGCGAAGATGGTCATGAACGTCGCCTTGAAGACCGAGTCGCCGATGCTCGAGAGCGGTCCCATGAGGGCGGTCTTGGTGGAGGAGATAGCCTCCGCCGTGACGTCCTTTCCGAGGGCCTTCTGCTCCTCGAGGGCGAGCGTCACGCCAAGCACCGCGTTGCCGGTGTAGGGGTGGCAGTTGAAGAACTCGTTGGCGCGCTGCATGGCTGCCTTGAAGTCCTCGGGCTCGGGGTAGAGCTTGCGCAGGGCCGGAATCATCGCGTAGCAGAAGCCCAGGGAGCAGTACCGCTCGTAGTTGATGGTCGTCATGATGAAGAAGGAGCGCAGGAACGTCTTGACCAGCTCGGACTTGGAGAGGATATGCTCCGCCTGCGCGGCCTGTCCCGTCTCGAGGGCGAGGTCCTCGTCGTCGCCGAAGTCATCGTCAAACTCGTCCTGGGCTCGCTGCGACATCTTCTGCATCGCAAAGACGAGGGCGACGGCGACGATGGAGACGGCGAGCACGGATAGCCCCATGTAGACGGCTGCCACAAATCCGATGGCGAAGAACGGCCAGTAGGTCTTGAAGTCCATCATCTTGAGCAGCATCGCCATGCCGACGGCGGGCAGGATGCCGGAGGCGACGGAGAGGCCGTCGGTGAGCACGCCGGGCATTGCCTCGACGAGGTTGTTGACGAAGTCGCTGCCCAGGTAGATGGCAAGGAACGAGGAGATGAAGAAGATCGAGAAGAACACGAGGAGGCCGCAGAGGTGAATCCTCTCGACCGCTCGGTAGTTGCCGGACTGTACGTGCTTGTCGGCGGCGTGGATGAGGATGATGTTGACGTTCCACGCGAGCATGATGAGCAGCTGGGCGAGGGCGCCGATGGGCAGGGCAAGCGCGATGCCGACCTCGGAGTTGCCGCCGCTCGTGATGGCGAAGACCGTCGAGATGATGCCCGCGATCTGGGCGTTGGGGGGCACCGAGCCGCCGATGGGCAGCACGCCCATGTACATGAGCTCGACGGTGCCGCCCACGATGAGGCCCGTGTTGAGGTCGCCCATGATGAGGCCCACGAGCGGGCCGGCGAAGATGGGCCTTGAGATCATCCAGTATCCGTAGCCGTAGTTCTCGAGGATGAGCAAGCCGATAAAGACGCTCAGCCCCAATGCCGGTAGCAGTTCCATGACTCTCCCTCCAAATCGTTCGTGCGTGTCTTCCGGGGCGCGTGCCGCCTGCCGCCTACAAAAGGTCCATCAGGTTCTCCTCCGCGTCGCGCGGGTGGGTGCGAACCTCGAGCCTCACCCCCTTCTGTGCGAGGGCGCGGAAGGCCTGCTCCATGTGCTCGTCCACGTAGACGGTGCGGGAGACCTGCCGACGGCCCTCCTGGAAGTAGAGGCCGCCTACGTTGATGCTGGGAATGTCCGCGCCAAGCTCGATCAGGCGCAGGTAGGCGTCCGGGTGCTTGGCGACGACGAAGATCTTGCGGCGCGCATGCTTGGCGAGGAGCTCCGCGGCGCGCTTCTCGTCCGCGACAAAGCACTTGAGCCCTGCGGGGCAGGCCATCTTGAGCAGCGAGACCTGCATCGGGTCCTGCGCCGCCTGGGCGTCGACGGCCATGACCGCCTCGCTCTTGTACGCCGTCGTCCACGCGTATGAGACCTGTCCGTGGATGAGTCGCTCGTCGATTCTGGCAATGGTGATCATCGGGTATCCTCCCAACGTCGCGGTCCGTCCCAACGTCGTGCCCCTCACGATACGAAATAAAAACAACGTTTCTCAGTTCACGAGAAGAACAGAAACTTTGTTTCACATCCCGAGAGAAGCGATTCAGGGAATCACGGAGTTTACCCTGTTAACAGGGACGAAAAGCAAGCTGAAAGAGGATAGTTTCAGTTCCTAGCCGAGTGCCGTGCGGCTGATATTGTGGTGTGAGCGGTCGAAGTCTGACGTGATGTAGAGCGTGTAGAGAAGGTCGACCATGTAGAGCTGGGCGGTCCGCGACGCCATGGCGCCGGCACGCTGCAGGGACTCTCGCGCCGTGACGAAGAGACGGCAGGTCGCCATGCGGCTGACCGAGTTCTTGTCGGACTTGGTGATGCTGATGATGGGCGTGCCGTTGTCCTTGAGGATGCGCGCGATGACCTTCATCTCGGGGCTCTCCCCCGAGTAGGAGACGATGATTCCGACGTGGGTCGGGCCGGAGTTGATCGCCTGGACCTTCTGGCGGTCGTAGTGCTGGTGGATGATCGAGCACTTGCCGACACGCGTGAACTTTGACTCGGCGTCCATGGCCACGAGCAGCGAGGCGCCGATGCCGTAGAGGTCCACGATGGTCGCTGCGTGGAGCAGCGAGACCGCCTGGGCGAGAGCGTCCATGTCTACGAGCTCGTGCGTCTCCTGAATGGTCTTGACCGAGATGCTCGTGAGCTTCTCGACTACTTCGGCGGGGGAGTCCGTCGGCTCGATGGTGGTGGTGTCGAGGTAGTCCAGGTCGATGGTCTCGAGATGATGGACTTCCTCCGCGAGAAGCAGCCTCAGGCTGGCGTATCCCGAGATGCCGACCCTCTTGCAGAGGCGCGACACCGTCGAGGGGGAGGTGTACGCGGCCTCCGCGAGCTCGTAGACCGTGGAATTGAGGACGGAGCGGGGGTCCTCGATGATGACGTCGCGCACCTGGGCCTCTGCGGGGGAGAGGCTCTCGCAGTCTCGCAGCTTGATGAGGACTCCCATGACGGCCTCCGCCCTTCGACTCGGATGCGGACATGGTAGCAGGGAGCGGGGACGGCGCCGCTCGTCAGCCCAGAGCGGCGCCCTTCGCCGGCCTGCCGGCGGCACGGGGCGCGTTGAACCGCGCCATGACGTCGGAGGCGGATATCATCCGGGCGTTGCCGCTCTTGACGCTCCGGAGCTTCCCGGCGGCGACGAGCGCATGAATGCGGGCACGGGTCACGCCGAGGACGTCAGCCGCCTCGCGGACGGACATGGTCTCGTCGAAGATGGTACCCGGCTCTGCGAGCGTGAGGATGCCCACCGCCATCCCTCCCTCGGGGCACGCTCCCCCAAAGCGCCCCCGCTCGGGCACGTCGCGCCCTTCCGCAAGAAGCCCCGAGATGCGCAGCGCCAGCGCGTCCTGTGCCATGTAGGCCGCATCTGCGACATCCTCGCCCTGCGTCACGATGTCGAGGTCCGCGATGCGCGCCTCCCAGCCCTCCTCGCGCGGCATGAGAATTGCCTCGTAGAAGTACCTCCCCATCTCATCCCCTCCTCTGTCGCTCGCCGCCGACCTTTTTCCTGATGTCGCTCTCCACTCCGGGGGAGAGGTCCCCTCGATGTCGTGGGATCATGACCTTCTCTCCCCGCGGCATCGTGAACTCGTCATGCTCCCTCCCGTGGCCGGCGAAGACTCCTCCGTTCATTCGAACGAGCCTTACGGCAGTGCGATAGGTCAGGGACATCGGGCTCCGGCCCCCGTGCCGTCTTGTCCCATGGTACTCCAATCCACGAAAATGTGACTTATAGATACATTTATTAGCTGCTGCGCATTGAAATCCTTTTGGCACCCTATGCCGGGATCTCGTCGTAGACGTCGTAGTCGGCGTCGCGCATGTCGGGCTCCTCGCAGGCCTCGTAGTCGCCGAAACGGCTGAGGTCATCGTCGTCCGCGGGCGGCAGGTCCTTCTCGCCGCCGCCTCCGAGCAGCTCCTGCCACCGGGCGCGGTCGTCCTCGAAGCCCGCGAGCCGCTCCCGCGCGACGGCGAGGCTGAAGGGGAAGAAGCCCCGCTCTCCCGTCTCGGCGAGCGCTCGGATGACGTTGCGCCCGCTGCGGTACAGCTCGTCCTCAAAGGCGACGAAGCCGTCCACGTCGGCCACCCACTCGGGCGGCGCGTCCCCCACGCCGTCGATGAGCTGCGGCCCAAGGCCCGAGACCCCCTCGCGCGCCTCGAGGACCCTCAGGGAGACCTCCCAGGGCGCGCCGCCGCCATAGCAGTACGTGGCCTCGCACGTCCGCGGGAACACGTCGCCGAGGCGCAGCTCCGACGCGCGCTCCTCGACGAACTTCTTCTTGCGGGTCCTCGGGCGGGGAATGGCGCCGAGGACGTCCTTCTCGCCGACGAGCAGGTTGTCCCGGTTGCGCGCGAGAAGGAAGCCAAACGGGCGCCGGTCCGTCCAGCAGAGGCATCGCTGGATGATGAGGTGCAGGTCGAGGAACGTGAGCCCCGCGGGGACGACGATCTTTCGCCAGCACGGGCCGACCGCCCGACGGCCGTAGCTGTCGCCATAGAGCCCGCCGAAGTACCCGCCGAACGACCCGCGGTCGTTGAGGGCGACCTCGAGGTGGATGAGGAGGGAGCTGCCTTCCGCGGGGTCGCGGTGATAGGCGGCGGGCGGGTCCGCGAGGGCGGTGGGCGAGAAGTGCGCGCGCAGGCCGAGGGGGCTCTTCCCGCCCTCCGACACGGCGGCGACGAACTCCGTCATCGTGAGCGGGCCCGCGCCCGCTGCCGCCTGGTCGGCGAACAGGCGCGGCGTGGCGGCGCGGATCTCCTCGCGCGTGGCGCCGAGGGACGGCCCGAGCGCGAGCTGGAGGTACTTGAGCGCTCCGAGCGCCTCCAGGGCGCCCTCCTCGGTGAGGTAGAGGAGCTCGCCCCCGTCCGCAAACTCCACGAGGCCGTAGTCGCGCAGGGTCGAGAGCGTGGACACGCAAAACGAGCGTGTGCCCTGGTACGATCCGTGGCGCTCTGCCGCGGGGCTTCTGTTCAGATAGGCGAGGACGAGCGTGAAGAGGCAGCTGAGCGTCTGGTTGAGGCTTCTCTGGGGCATGGTCGGCTCCTTCGCTTTCCGGGGGCGGGACGGGTGCATGGGAGCCTACGCCCGAGGCGGTTTCTCGCGTCTGCCACGGAGCTGACGCGAAGCTGCGTCCGCTGGTCGAGGCGCTGGGGGCGCCCGGGGCTTCGCGTTCTTCTCGGTGAGCGGCCGTTGGACGGGCCTGGGAGGCGTCTTTCGTCCCGCGTGCGAGAAAGCGGCGTCACGACGCGCACTTTTGTGCGCGCTCCTGTCACGGCGCTTACGGGTCCCTTACGCACGGCGCCTATCGTAAGGACAAAGGCGATGCATACGCGGAGGTGCGCCGTGATTGAGAACGTACTGGGGCCTGAGGCCTCCTATCTGCGACGACTTGGTGCGCTGTGCGCGCTGCTCTGCGGAGTGTGCGCCGTGCTCGGTCTGGCGCTCGTGGCGGTTCGGCCGAGCGTCGACCACCTCGTCGCCACCGTCTGCGCGCTCGCGATGGCCCTTGTGGGGATGGTGCTCGCCCGGCGGTCGTGAGGCGCGTCGCGGCGTTGTGTACACAATTTCATTACTGATATGAGGTTCTTCTCGGCAAAGACGCTGGTAGAGGCGTTGCCGAGAAGAACATCAATTTCTGAATAGTGTGCGCATCGCCTGACGTCACGTTTGACAGGTACCCCCATGGGGTATACACTCCTCAGTAACAGATACCCCCTACGGGTATGACGAGAGAGGAGCCCCATGGCCGAGAAGAGCGAATGCCCGCACTGCGGCGCCCTCAAGCACACGCCGCGCTCCGCCGCGCTCAAGGCCGATGTGGCACGTCGCATCAACCGCGCCGTCGGCCAGCTGAACGGCATTCGGGCGATGGTGGAGGGGGACCGCTACTGCGGCGACGTCCTCACGCAGCTCGCCGCCGTGGAGTCCGCCGTCAAGGCCATCTCGCGCGAGGTCATGCGCGACCACCTGGAGACCTGCGTGGTCGAGCGCATTCAGGCGGGCGACACTGAGGTGACGGACGAGGTCATGGACCTCTTCAAGAAGTTCATGTGATTGATCCAATTGGGGACAGACCCCTTTTGAATCATGAGATCGATGATTCAAAAGGGGTCTGTCCCCAATTGGATCATTGGGAGGTGGCAATGAGAGAGACCTTTGACATCACGGGCATGACCTGCGCGGCATGCTCGTCGCGCGTGCAGAAGGCGGCGGGCGAGGTGCCGGGTGTGGCCTGCGCCAACGTGAACCTGCTCAAGAACTCGATGGAGCTCGACTACGACGGCTCCTCAGAGACGGCCGCGGCAGTCGTCGACGCCATCGAGCGCGCGGGCTACGGCGCCGCCCGGCGGTCCCGTGCGGGCGAGAGGGGCGCCGCTGCCCCCGAGCGCCCGGGTGCTGCCGCCGAGCGGGCCGTCAAGGAGAAGCGCGACCAGCTCGTGATCTCGGCGATCTTCTCGGTGCCGCTCTTCTATGTTGCCATGGGACCGATGTTCGGGTGGCCGCAGCCGCCCTTCCTCGCGGGCGACAAGAACCTCATGGCGCAGGGCCTGACGCAGCTGCTGCTGTGCGCGCCGATCCTCTTTGCCAACCGCCACTACTTCATCACCGGCTTCAGGACGCTGGCGCACCGCGCGCCCAACATGGACTCGCTCATTGCGCTGGGGTCGGCGGCCTCCGCCGCGTGGTCCGTGGCGCAGCTCTACCGCATGGCGTGGGCGGTCGGCGCCGGTGACGCTGCCACCCTCCATGCTGCCGCGCACAGCCTCTACTTTGACTCCGCGGGCATGATCCTCACCCTCATCACGCTGGGCAAGTTCTTCGAGGCGCGCGCCAAGGGCCGCACCACCGACGCGATCGCCGCCCTCATGGACCTCGCTCCCAAGACGGCCGTCGTCGTGCGCGACGGCGAGGAGGTCGAGGTGCCCACCGAGGACGTGACGGTGGGGGAGCGCGTGGTCGTGCGCGCCGGCGGGTCCGTGCCGGTGGACGGCGTCGTGCTCGAGGGCTCGGCCGCCATCGACGAGTCCGCCATCACAGGCGAGCCCGTGCCGCGCGAGGTTGGCCCGGGCGACCGCGTGACCGGCGCCACCGTCTCCACACGCGGCTGGATCGCGCTGAAGGCGTGCGCGGTGGGTGACGACACAACCCTCGCCGGCATCATCCGCCTCGTCGACGAGGCCACCAGCTCCAAGGCCCCCATCGAGCGCATGGCCGACAAGATCGCGGGCGTCTTCGTCCCCGTGGTCATCGCCATCGCCGCCGTGACCTTCGTCGCGTGGCTCGGGCTCGCCGGCGACGTTGCAACGGCGCTCACGCACGCCATCTCCATCCTCGTCATCTCCTGCCCGTGCGCGCTCGGCCTGGCCACGCCCACCGCCATCATGGTGGGCACCGGGCGCGGCGCCGCCAACGGCATCCTCATCAAGTCGGCGGAGGCGCTCGAGACCGCCTGCAACGTGGATGCGGTCGTGCTGGACAAGACCGGCACCGTCACCGCCGGCGCGCCGCGCGTGACGGACGTCCGCCTCGCGGCCGGCGTCACCGAGGGACAGCTCCTGCGCGTGGCTGCGGCTCTCGAGCGCAAGAGCGAGCACCCGCTCGCGGGCGCCCTCTGCGACTACGCCGACGAGAAGGGCCCCGGCTCCGACGCTCGCGCGCGAGTCGAGAAGTTCGAGCAGGTCCCGGGCGGCGGCCTCTCCGCGCTCGTGGACGGCGTCCCCGCGCTCGCCGGCAACGCGCGCCTGATGGCGGCGCGCGGCGTCGCCCTCGGAGAGCTCGCCGGCGCCGCGGAGGCGCTCGCCGACGACGGCAAGACCCCGCTGTTCTTCTCGTCCGACGGGCGCGTCCTGGGCATGGTGGCCGTCGCCGACCCCGTCAAGCCCACGAGCGCCGCCGCGATCGCCCGCCTGCGCGCCATGGGCGCCCGCACGGTGCTTCTCACCGGCGACCAGGAGCGCACCGCCGCCGCGGTGGCGCGCCAGGTGGGCGTGGACGAGGTCGTTGCCGGCGTGCTGCCTGCGCAGAAGGAGGCCAAGGTCCGCGAGCTGCAGGCCGCCGGGCGCACCGTCGCCATGGTCGGCGACGGCATCAACGACGCCCCCGCGCTCGCTCGCGCCGACGTGGGCATCGCCATCGGGGCGGGCACAGACGTGGCGATCTCCTCGGCCGACGTGGTGCTCATGCACTCCGACCCGGCCGACGTCGCCACCGCGATGGAGCTCTCCCGCGCCACCATGCGCAACATCAAGCAGAACCTCTTCTGGGCGCTCTTCTACAACGCCATCTGCATTCCCGTGGCCGCGGGCGCGCTGTCGCCCTGGGGCGTCACGCTCAACCCGATGATCGGCGCGGCGGCCATGGGCTTCTCGTCCGTCTTCGTGGTGAGCAACGCGCTGCGCCTGCGCACCTGGCGGCCGAGCGAACAGGCAACGCCGGCGGAGCCCGCCGCCGTCGAGATCGAGAGCGTGTCCGTTGACACAGCCGAGAGAAAGGAACCCACCATGACCAAGACCCTGAACGTCACCGGAATGATGTGCCAGCACTGCGTCGCGCACGTGAAGAAGGCGCTCGAGGGCGTGGAGGGCGTGAGCTCCGTTGACGTGAACCTCGAGGCCGGCACCGCGACCGTCGAGGCTGCCGAGGGCGTGGCCGACGAGGCGCTCGTGGCGGCCGTCGTCGACGCCGGGTACGAGGCCGCCGTGGCGTAGTCCCGGCCCGTAGGTCTCGCTCTGCGCCGAGCAGCGTGGCTCGACCCGTGCGCCGAGTAAGAGAAATGTGCGAGATAGCGCCGAACAGCTGGCTCGACCCGTGCGCCGAGTAAGAGTTATGTGCGAGAAGTGCCCCCATTTTGGGTCGATTCTTGCAAATTACTCTTACTCGGCGCCGCTGCCTCGGGCCGCTGCTGCCTCGGGCCGCTGCTGCCTCGGGCCGCCGTCTCGGCGCCGCTGCCTCGGGCCGCTGCGGTCCCAGGGCGCGCAGCGCCCCCGATGCGCCATAGGCTCTCGGCGGCAAAGTCCTACAATGGTCCGGCTCCAACCGTGCGTCACAAAGGACCAACCCATGGACCTCACCTCAGAGCAGAAGCGCGTCGTCTACACGCTGGGCTTCTGCGGCCTCGTCTCCGCCGCCGACAACTGGTTCGTCTCGCCGGCGCTGCCCGCCATCGCAAACGCGCTCGGCGTGGCGGCCTCGGCGGCGGCGATCGTGCTCACCGCCTACCTCGTGCCGTACGGCCTGCTGCAGCCGGTCTGCGGCACGCTCGGCGACCGCTTCGGACGGCTGCGCGTGCTCCACGTGATCGTGGCGGGACTTGCGCTCGGGACGTTCCTCTGCGCCGTGGCGCCCACGCTTCCGCTCCTGGTGGCGGCGCGCGTGGTCACGGGCTGCTTCGCCGCGGGGATCATCGCGGTCTCGCAGGCGCTCGTCGGCGACGTGGTGGGCCCGGAGCGCCGCGGCGCTGCCGTGGGCATCCTCATGGGCATCACCTTCACCGGCCAGGGGCTCTCCTCGGGCCTGGGCGGCATCATCACCGACCTCATGAGCTGGCGCGCGGCCTTCGCGTGCTTCGGCGTGCTCGCGGTCGTGGCGCTGGCGCTTCTGCTTCGGCTTCCCGAGACAGGCGAGAAGGACGCGCATGACGAGAAGGACGCGCCGCCCGCACCCGCCCCGACCGGCTCGTTCTTCTCGCGCGCCGCCCGCATCTTCTTTGGCGGCCACCGTGCCGTGTACCTCGTCGCGTGCTCCACGGGCCTCGTCTTCCTGGGGGTCTACGGCTTCATGGGGACGTTTCTTGCCGAGCGCTGCGGCCTCGGCTCCACGCAGGCGGGCCTCATCATGATGCTCTACGGAGTGATGTGCCTCGTGGGCGGCACCGTCTCCGGGCGCATCGGCGCGGCGCGCGGGCCCCGCGGCGTCATCTACGTGGGCGAGGCGTCGGGGCTTGTGGCCATCGCCGCGTTGCTCGCGGTGAGCGTCACGGGCTCGTGGGCTCCGGCGCTGCTCGCCGCGGGCGCGCTGGGATTTGGCTACATCCTCACGCAGCCCACGCTCGTCTCGCTCTCCATGGACGCGGACCCCGCGCAGACCGGGCTCTGCACGGGCCTCATCGGCCTCGGCGTCTTCGCGGGCGGAGGCGTGGGCTCGGCGCTCGGCGGCCAGCTCGTGAGCGCCGGTGGCTACCCGCTGCTTTGGGGTGCGGCCGCTGTGCTGCTGACGGTGCAGCTCGTAGCGGGCGGCCGCGCGCTTGCCGCACTGGAGCGCGCGCGATAGCTGCGCCCGCTGCACGCGACAGGAGCACTCCGCGTCCTTCTCGGCAGCTTTATCCTGCCCGCCTCGCATGACATTCGGGCCCGTGGGTAGGTGCCGGTTGTGTGCAACAACTTTGATGTGAGGGCGCCGCGGGGCTCCGGCTCGCATCAAAGTTGTTGCGCACAACCCCGCCTAAAGCGCTTTTCGACCGCCTTTGCGCGGGCGTGCCTCGTCTCCTTCGCAGCTCAACATAAACTATGTTGCACACAACCGGTCTGTCGCGTTGGATTTCAGGCCTTCGGATGACGCGGCGGGACCAGTAACTCACAACCGCCGTTTTGCTGCATCCCCAGCGCGTGGCAATCCCGGCGCGGGCAAGGCGAGGCGGAACGCGCGCCGCGTCCGTCGTACGCGCCCCATGCGCTACCATGGTGGGCCGAGAAGAACCGCGAGCCCCGAGGAGCGCCCATGGCAGATGAGAAGAACGAGCCGCTGCAGCCGTCCCTGTTTGGGGAGGTCCCCGCGCAGGACGCCGCGCCGCAGCCGCCGCGCGCCCGCGCGGCCGAGCTCAACCGCATCCTCGGCCACGCGGCCTACGCCTACTACGCGCTCGACCGCCCGGAGATGTCCGACGCGGAGTTCGACCGCACGCTCCAGGAGCTTCTCGCCCTGGAGGCCGCGCATCCCGAGCTCGTGACGCCCGAGAGCTACACCCAGCGCGTGGGCGGCTACGTGTCCGAGCAGTTCGAGCCCGTGACCCACGCCGCGCGCATGTACTCGATGGACGACGCGATGGACCTCGACGAGCTGGACGAGTGGCTCGCCCGCACCGACGAGGCCCTCGGCGCCACGCCGGAGCACCCGGTGGCCTACACCTGCGAGCTCAAGATCGACGGCCTGGGCGTGGCCCTCACGTACCGCGACGCGCAGTTCGTGCGCGCCGCCACGCGCGGCGACGGCACGACCGGCGAGAACGTCACCGCCAACGTCCTCACGATCGACGACGTCCCTCGCGCGCTTTCGCCGGCCGGCCTCGCGCGCCTGGCCGACGGCGGGCTCGGCCGCTCCGTCGAGGTTCGCGGCGAGGTCTACATGCCGCGCCACTCCTTCGCGCGCCTGAACGAGGACGCCGACGCCGCGGGCACCGCGCCCTTTGCCAACCCGAGAAACGCCGCCGCGGGGAGCCTGCGCCAGAAGGATCCCAAGGTGACGGCCCACCGCGACCTCGAGACCTTCATCTACGCCGTGGCCGACGAGGCTCCGATTGACGTCCACACCCAGCACGACTTCCTCCAGTGGCTGCGCGACTGCGGCTTCTCCGTGAACGAGCATGCCGCGCGCTGCACCTCCGCCGCGGAGGTTCGCGCCTACTGCGAGCGAGCGCTCGCGCACCGTGACGAGCTGGACTACGACATCGACGGCGTGGTCGTGAAGGTGGACTCCTTCGCGAGCCAGGCGGTGCTCGGCTTCACGGCGCGCGCGCCGCGCTGGGCCATCGCGTTCAAGTTCCCGCCGGAGGAGAAGCGCACCGTCCTGCGCGAGATCCGCGTGCAGGTGGGCCGCACCGGCGTGCTCACGCCCGTGGCCGAGTTCGACCCCGTGACCGTGGCCGGCTCCACGATCGCGCGCGCCACCCTGCACAACGTGGACGAGATCGAGCGCAAGAACGTCCGCGTGGGCGACACGATCGTGGTCCACAAGGCCGGCGACGTCATCCCCGAGGTCGTGGGCCCGGTGCTCGAGCTTCGCCCGGCCGGCGCGCCCGAGTTCCGCATGCCAAAGACCTGCCCCTCCTGCGGCAGCCCCGTGGTGCGCGAGGAGGGCGAGGTCGCCTACCGCTGCGTCTCCATCGACTGCCCGGCGCAGGCCGTGGAGCGCCTCATCCACTGGGGCAGCCGCAACGCCATGGACATCGACGGCCTGGGCGACGAGATCGTGGCCCGCATGGTCGAGCAGGGGCTGCTCGCGGACGTGGCTGACTTCTACGACAAGCTCACCGAGAAGGACCTCGCGGAGGTCTGGACCGGCCGGCAGACCGTGGACGGCGAGGACATCGTCGTGGGCCCCGTGATCGCCGCCAAGATCATGGCGCAGGTCGTCGAGTCGAAGGGCCGCGGCCTGGCGCGCGTCCTGTTTGGCCTGGGCATCCGCCACGTGGGTGCCACGGTGGCGCGCCAGCTCGCGGCGCACTTCGGCTCCGCGGCGGCGCTCGCGGCCGCGACCGAGGAGGACATCGCTGCCGTGGACGGCGTCGGGCCCAAGATCGCTGCCAGCGTGCGCGGGTTCTTCTCCATCGAGAAGAACGTGGCGGTCGTGGAGCGCCTGCGCGAGGCGGGCGTGGTCCTGGAGGAGGAGCGCGTGGAGCCCGAGCGCCCGCAGACGCTAACGGGCCTCACCTTCGTGCTCACGGGCACGCTCGAGCGCCTCAGGCGAAACGACGCCAAGGCTGCGCTCGAGGCTCTCGGCGCCAAGGTCACGGGCTCGGTCTCCAAGAAGACGAGCTACGTGGTGGCGGGCGCGGCGGCCGGCTCCAAGCTGACGAAGGCTCAGAGCCTCGGCGTCCCCGTCCTCGACGAGGCCGCCCTCGAGCAGATCCTCGAGACCGGCGAGCTCCCGGCGTAGACCTGTCAATTGGGGACAGTCCCCAATTGACAGGCCCCGGCGTAGCCACGGGCACGGCAAAGCGAACCTGCTCCGCGTTCGTTCCTGTCGCGCACGGGTACACTAGAGCCAAGCCCCTAAGAAAGGTCGACGCCCATGATGTATCCGTATATGACGCTCGGCGATGGGACAGAGGTCGTCCACTCTCAGATTATCGAGAGGGACGGCGTGCAGACCGTGATCGTTCATTTTGAGCGCCCCACTGAAGATGGCTTTGACTCGGCGAGATGCGAGCTTCCTGAGTACTCCTGGACATCCTGGGAGGGGCATTTCACGGATGAGGAGATGGCGTTCTTCAACGAGTATCTGCGAAACAACGCGCACCTTATCTACCGCTATGCCGCGAGTGGGGGAGTCAGGGTTGCCTAGCCTCTTTCTTATCGGCGGTTACCGAGTGTTCTTCTGGTCGAACGAGTCCGGTGAGCCCGTTCACGTTCACGTGTGCAAAGGGGTGCTCTCGCCTGATGCCACCAAGATCTGGCTTACCCGCAGGGGCGGATGTGTCCTTGCCCACAACCGTGGCAAGATACCTCGTCAGACGCTCAATGAGCTTCTCGAGGTGATTGCCGCGCAGCACGAGTTCATCTGCTCCAGGTGGCGCGAGTTCTTCGCAGTCGAGGACATCGACTTCTTCTGCTAGGCCCGCTTGTCTACGGCCGCGTCTTACGCGCGTATGATGCCGCGCGCGTATACTACGTCGTCGGAACAAACACGCGCAACGAAAGGCTTGCATGCAACTCACGGACGCCCGGCCCAACTACGGCCGCATCGACTTCGAGGGCCTGCCCAACACGCGTGACCTGGGCGGACTACCCGCCGTGGACGGGCGGCGCGTGCGCCGGGGGCGTCTGCTGCGCTCGGGCACGCTCTACTTTGCCGCCGCCGCAGACCGCCGGCGCCTGATGGGGGACTATCGCCTGCGCGCCGTGGTCGACCTGCGTGGCGACGACGAGCTCGCGGAGTACCCCGACGGCATGGAGCTCATGCCCGCCGTGCGCTACGTGCACGCGGACGCGCTCAAGGGCACCGTTGCCGGCATCTCGCAGAACGCCGAGGCCCGCGCCCGGCTGGAGGCCGCGCGCGTGGACGATGACGACCCGGCGCGCTTCATGGAGATGGTCTACCCGCACATCCTGCTGGGGGAGTCCGGCATCGCCGCCTACCGCGCGCTGCTGCGCTGCGTGCTCGAGACCACGGACGGCGCCGTCCTCTGGCACTGCCACTTCGGGCGGGATCGCTGCGGCATGGGGAGCATGCTCGTGGAGGCGGCCCTCGGCGTGCCGACGGAGGCCGTCGAGGAGGACTACCTCGCCACCAACCGCTTCAACCCAGACCCGGCCGACGAGCGCACGGACGCCAACCTGCGCTTCATCCGCGCGGCGGTGGCGGCGGTGACGCGCGAGTTCGGCGGCGTCATGGGCTACGTGCGCGAGGCGCTGGGCGTCACGGACGCCGACGTCGCCGAGCTGCGCGGCCGCTATCTCGAGGACGCGTGACGCCATGAACGTGCTCACGCGCCTGCGGATGGGGGAGGGGTTCTCGGACGGCGAGCGGGCCCTGGCCGACGCGATCCTCGCCGACCCCGAGGCGTTTCTCGACGAGGGCTCCAAGCAGCTCGCCGCGCGGGTGCACGTGTCAAAGTCGACGGTCTATCGGCTCTGCGAGAAGCTCGACTGTCCCGGCCTGGCGGACCTGCGCGTGCGCGTGGCGGGCGCGCTCGCGGACTTCCGGCGCGAGAGCGCGGGCGTGGACGTCAACTTCCCGGTTCGGGCGGGCCAGAACGGCGCACAGGTCATCGAGGCGATCGAGAAGGACCTGGCGCAGACGCTCGCCGTCACCGCCCACGTGCTCGACCCCGCGGCGCTGGACCGCGCGGCCGAGCTCGTGCGCGGCGCGGAGCGCGTGACGGTGCTCGCCACGGCGGGAAACGTCGCCTTCGCCCAGAACTTCCGCTTCCAGATGGCCGAGGTGGGGCGGGCGGTGAGCGTGCCGGTGGACGAGTACGAGCAGCGCCTCGCTGCCGCATCTGCGTGCGAGAAGGACGTGGTGGTCCTCGTGTCGTTTGGCGGGCGCGGGTTCGTGTCGCGTCCGGCGGCGCGTGAGCTCGCGGGGCGCGGCGTGCCCGTCGTGCTGGTGGCGTCGGCCGCGCCCACGCCCCTCGACGAGTTCGCGACGGTCAAGCTCGCGCTCTCGCCGGCCGAGGACCATGCGCGCAAGGTCTCGCCCTTCGGCACGGGGCTCTCGCTGCTCTTCGTGCTGGACGCCCTCTTCGCCCGCTGCTTCGTGGAGGACTTCGACGCCAGCCTGGCGCGGCGCCTGGGCTACTACGACCGCATCGTCGCGATGGGCGGCTGCTCCGGAGGCCCCGCCAGCTGAGGTCCTTCTCGCCCGCGCGTCGTTTGTGCACAGGTGCCCAACGTGCTGCATCGCCCCAGGTGCCAACGTGCCACATTGCCCCAGGTGCCCAACGCGCCGCATCGCCCCAGGTGCCCAACGCGCCGCATCGCCCCAGGTGCCCAACGCGCCGCATCGCCCCAGGTGCC
>CALUNW010000006.1 GCA_944322145.1 uncultured Atopobiaceae bacterium
CGAGGTCGGGCTCCTTGACGTTGTCCTGCCAGGTCTTGACCGTGGCCTCGATGCGTGCGTCCATTGCGTGTTCCCCCAATTGCTCAGGGCGCGAGCCGCTGCCCGCGCCGTTTCCACACGTATAGGGAGATATTACTCGCGCGCGGCGGGCGTCCGACCCACGCATGCGCGGACGGACGGCACGCGGCGGCGGATGGCGGCCCCGAGCCAGCGTCCTTCTCGACAGGGCTTTCTCGTTCTCCGCGAAAAACCGGCACTTGGCTACGTTAACAGAGTGCCCAAACGGCTGAATTTTCGCGGAGAACGGCGCAGGTCCACAAGAGCGGGCGAGAAGGACGCGCAGCCCTACGCGCGCTCCACCAGGTAGGCGTGGTGAATCTTGCGGTTGCGCGCAAAGTCCTCGGGGATGGTCTCGTCCGTGATGTCAGTGAGGCGCACGCCGGCGCGCTCGAGCTTCTCGACGTCCGGCCTGAAGGTGCGCAGGTTGCACGAGAAGATCGCGCTGCCGCCGCGCACGAGCAGCCGCGACACCCCGATGATCAGCTCGGCGTGGTCGCGCTGCACGTCGAACGACGCCTTGCGCATGCGCGCGGAGTTGGAGAACGTGGGAACGTCGCAGAAGATGAGGTCCCAGCGGTTGCGCGTGTGGCGCTGCTCGGAGACCCACGCCAACACGTCCGCCTGGACAAACTCGTACTCGCGGCCCGTGAAGCCGTTGCGCGCCATGTTGCGCCGCGCCCAGTCCAGGCTCGGGCGCGAGAGGTCCACGGTGGTGGTGTGCTTGGCCCCGCCGTCCGCTGCGTAGCAGGTCGCGGTCCCCGTGTAGGCGAAGAGGTTGAGGAAGCGCTTGGACCCCTTTGTCAGCTTCATCATCTCGCGGACGCGGCCGCGCGTCTCGCGATGGTCCAGGAAGATGCCGCAGTCGTGACGGGCGTCGAAGTTGACCTCGAAGGTGAGGCCGCCCTCGTCCACCAGGTGCGCGCCCGCGGGCAGCTCCACGCCGCCGGGCTGGCGAGAAGGACGGTCCGCCCTGCGGCCGCGCTCGGGGGCACGCGCCTCGTCGGCGTACTGCGACCCGCCGCGGGACCGGGTGCGCACGCGCACGCTCACGTCGCGCGGCGCCACGCCCATCACGCGCGGCGCTATGGCGAGCACGTCCAGCAGGCGGCGGTGCGCGAGCTCGAGGTCCACGCCGCGCGGGGGCGCGTACTCGGAGATCTGCAGCCAGCGACCCGGCGTCTCCGAGCCCTCGTAGAGCTCGATCGCCACGGCGTAGTCCGGCAGGTCGGCGTCGTAGACTCGGTAGCAGGTCACGTCCTCGCGCCGGGCCCACTTGGCGCGGAGCTTCGCCACCTTGGCGAGGCGGCGCGCAAACTGCTCGGACCCGGCCACGAGCACGGGGACGCGCTCCCCGGCGACGTCGACGCAGGTCGGCGCCTCCACGTCGTCACGGCGCGCGTAGCGGCGGATGGTCGCGGGGTCGCGGCCCACGATGACGTCCGTGACGGCATCGGGCTCGGCGCGCAGGGCCGCGTCGAGGGAGGCCCCGCGCGCAAGGGCGGCGACCGGCAGGCCAGCGACGGCGGAGGCGGACGAGAGGGCGGCGGCCTCACGCGCGAGAGCCGTCTCGCCGATCCAGGAGAGGTCGCAGGTCACAAGCGTGCCGACGGCCGCGCGGGCGGCGTCGGCCGCCTCGGGCGCCGAGCAGAGCGTCGGCTCGACGGACACGCCGGCGGCGCGCAGGGCCTGGCGGCACGCGGAGGCCGCGCCCGGCCGGTCGTCGCAGACGATGAGCGAGCAGGGGTTCTTCTCGCCTGCCGTGGCACGGGCGTCAGCCTCGTCGAGAAGCGCCTGCCAGGTGGCGTCGTCGTGCTGGGCCCAGCCCGCAAAGCCCCAGCGTCCGCGGAGCAGCCCCGGGGCGCGGTCGAGCGCGGCGCAGGCGGCCTCCACGAGCACGCTGCCCTGCCCCGCCCAAAGCGCCGCGAGCGTCGGCGCGCCGGAGCGGACCGCCTCTCGCCAGCCACCGGCGGCGAGCAGTGCCGCAGCGTAGTCGGGGCGCAGCGGCGCCACGCGCACGTCCGCGCGCGTGTCGTAGCCGCGTCGGAAGAGCGGCTCGCCGGCAAGGTCAACGGAAAGCGTGGCGTGGCCGCCGGAGAGGCGCGCGTCGATCGTGAGGGCCGGGCGCGCCGTGTCCGTGAGCGGGCGGGCGCCCGTCGCGGCGAAGACGCGGTCAACGATCGCGTCCTTCACGCGCAAGGCGACGAACTGCGTGTTTCTGAGCTGGGCGTTGGTGCCGTGGGCGTCCACGGCAAAGGTGGCGCCGGGCGCGAGGTGCTCCTCCCAGGCAATCGTCGAGGCGCCGCCGTAGAGCACGTCGGAGTCGTGGGCGTCCACGCGCGCGAGCACGGCGAGCACGCGCGATGCCAGGCGCGACCACAGGCAGACGCGATAGGCGTCCGTCAGCGCTCCGCCAAAGCTCACCTGCCCCGCCAGCGGTCGGACCTGCGGAACGCCCAGAGACCTCAGCTCGTCAGCCAGCAGATGCTCGAACCCCTTGGGGCACGTCGCAACAAACTCCATCGGGTCACCTCTCGCCCGTTCTTCTCGATTGCCCGACCATTTTACCGGGCTCTCATCGTTCTTCTCGCCCGGCGCCGTGGTTCTCCGCGAAATTCCGGCAGTTGGGATCTCCTGTTAACGTACCAAACTGCCGTTTTTTCGCGGAGAACGAAAATAAAGCCGTGGGATAATTTGTTATTTCTTTTTTATCTTCTACATTATAATATTGTTTTGATTGAAGCCATTATATTTAAGGGAGTGTTCCTTCATGAAGAAACTCGCCGATCGAAAGGTCAACATCTGCCTCAAGGACGCAGAGCGGCGACAGGCCTGCCTTGAGTCCTCGTCGGGCGACCTGCACAAGCTGCTGGAGGCGCGCGTCAAAACAGGCCTGCTCGTCTCGCCGCTCCCGCAGCTCTACGCGCGGACGGAGCTATGGGACCAGCTTGACCAGACCATGCGGACGGCCCATCTTGCGCGCGGGCTCCAGGAGCTTCATCCGAGCTGGGTCTTCTGCAGCACGACTGCCGCCGTCATGCATGGGCTCGACGTGTCATGGCACATCCAAGACCCGCTGGAGATATCCTCGCGCTCCGGGAGAGCCAAGACCGCGAGCCCGCACGTCATACGTCGATACGTGAGCGGCGACGAGCCGGTGGAAGTGAACGGCGTGCGCGTGACCACTCTGTCCCGCACTCTGCTCGACTGCATGAGAAGGCTTGAGTTCCGGGAGGCGCTCGCCGTCGTGGACTCGGCGCTGCACCAAGGGCTCATCGACAGCGAGAGATTGCTCTCATACGTTAGCGGCGGGCGTCGGGGAATGGCGGGGATGGAGCGAGTCCGAAATATCGCCCAAATGGCGGATCCGCGTCCCGAGAACGGGATGGAATCCATCGCGCGCGCCCTCATGTACGAACTTGGCTTCGTGGCGCCTGAGCTTCAAGTCCCCTTCTCAGATCCCATGAATCCGCGGAAGACGTACTACGTCGATTACTGTTGGACCCTCTCGGACGGCTCGCTTGTCATCGGCGAGCTTGACGGAGGCGAGAAGTACCGCAACCCGCTCATGAACGGCGGCTCGCCCGAGGCCAAAATGCGCAAGGAGCGCCGGCGGGAGTCCCGCATCTCAATCGGGCGCCCGGCAATCGTGCGCTTCTCGCCCGAGGAGGTGCGCGACGTGTCCTACTTCAACCAGCTCCTCGAGACCTTCGGCGTACCCAAGGACCATGAGCCGATCATCGACATCCCCGCAGGCCCCGTATCCGAAACGGTTCCGCTCAGCGCATATGGCTTGGAATAGGTCGATTCCGGGGCCTGCGCCGTCCTTCTCGCCCGCTGCCGCGGTTCTCCGCGAAAATCCGGCAGTTGGGACCTCCTGTTAACGTACCAAACTGCCGTTTTTTCGCGGAGAACGGCTGGGCGGAAGGGCGAGAAGGACGGCGAGGCGTGACGCAGGGCGAGAAGGACGGCGAGGCGTGACGCCGGGCGAGAAGGGCGCGCGGCTAGCGCTTCTCGTAGAACTCGTGGACGTCGCGACCCATGGCCTCGAGCGTGGGCTCGTCGACGTAGGCCATGTGCCCGCACCCGTAGCGGTACCAGCTCACGCGGCTCTTGAGCTCGGGCGAGAGGAACTGGCAGCTCATGTCGTGGACCACGTTCCACCAGGTGGTGGCGGCGTCATAGCGGCCGCCGATGATCGCGAGCTTGCACGTGGGGTTGCGGCGCAGGGCGACGGCGATGTCGAGCGAGACGTTGGGCGTCGCCACCTCCCCCAGGCCGGGCTCCTCGTGGCCCCAGTTCCACCCGGCGTTGACCTTGTCGTAGTTGTTGGTGAGGTAGCGCGCGGGGCCCTGGTAGCCGAGCTCGTCGGCGCAGAAGCGGCGAAACGCCCGCGCCCACGCGCCCTCGAGGGCGTCGTCGGCGGCATCCTCCCCCGCGAGCCACATGTCGTAGCTCTGCATGGGCGACGGGACGTCGGCCGAGAAGCGCGTGTCGAGCCGGCCGCAGACGCGGCGCTCGGAGGCGAGCAGGTGCGTCCTGAAGTCGAGAAGGTCGATGCGCAGGTGACGCTCCAGGATGTGCTCGGCGGGCAGGCCGATGAAGTTGGCCATCCGCTCGGCCACCGCGCGCTCGCGGTCCTCGCCCAGGCGGTCGCCGCGCAGAAGCGCCGGCGCGAGCTCGTCCTCGGCGAAGGCCATCGCGCGGTCGAACCACTCGTCCTCGCCCACGCCGGCGCCCGCCTTGCCAAAGAACTGGGCCGTGGCGGCGAACGTGGGCATCATGCCCAGGTAGTAGAGGTCGTCGCCCGGGTTGAGCAGGCCGGCGATATTGAAGACGGCGGAGAGCATCACCACGCCCGTGAGCTGGACGCCGCGCTCGCCGAGCAGGCGCATGAGCACGGAGTTGCGCACCGTGCCGTACGACTCGCCATAGAGGTACAGCGGGCTCGACCAGCGGCCGTTCTCCGTGAGCCAAGCGCAGATGGCGCGCGCGAAGGCGTCCGCGTCGCCGTCGGTGCAGAAGACCTTCTTGGGGTCGGCGTCCTCGGCGAGCACCGACCACCCGGTGCCGAGCGCGTCCAGGAACACCACGTCGGAGTCAACCAGCAGTGTATGCGGGTTGTCCACGACCGGGGCGTCGGCGCGCACGTGGCGCACCCCGTCGGTCGTCACGCGCTTGGGGCCGATGCCGCCGAAGTTGATGGGCACCGAGCTCGAGCCCGGGCCGCCGTTGTACGCAAAGGTCACCGGGCGCGCCGCGTCGGGCCTTCCCTCCCCGTCGACCGCCACGTACGAGAGCGAGAACATCCGGCCGATGAGCGCCCCGGCGTCATCGCGCACCTCCAGATGCGCCGCGCGCGCCTCGTAGTCGAGATGCCGCTCGCCGTCCGTCCAGCTCAGACGCGCCGACGCCGGCTCGGGCACGCTCGTGGCGCGCTCCGCCGGCACGACGGAATAGGCACGGGTCCGCTCCTTCTCCTGGGCGCTCGGCGCGCCCTTCTCCTCGTCCGCCATCTCTCCCCTTTCGGCCGGATACCTTACTCGCAGCACATTCTACCCATGCGACAAAGTGATACGCTAGGCTGTCAGGCCATACGGCCCTCATTGTTGGTAATCGAGTTTGGAGCGTCATGACTGCGAAGGAAACCACGCTGGCGCGCGGCGGCAACAAGGCCAAGAGCGCCGGCATCCCGCTCTCCGCGGCAATGATCCTCGTCACACTGGGCGTCGTCTACGGCGACATCGGCACGAGCCCCATGTACACCCTCAAGGCGATCATCTCCGGCAACGGAGGACTCGCCACCATGTCCGAGGACGTCGTCCTCGGCGCGCTCTCCCTCATCATCTGGACCCTCACGCTCATCACGACCGTCAAGTACGTGCTCGTTGCGATGAAGGCCGACAACCACAACGAGGGCGGCATCTTCGCGCTGTACAGCCTCGTCAAGCGGTGCGGCCGGTGGCTCATCATCCCGGCCATGATCGGCGGCGCCGCCCTGCTCGCCGACGGCATCCTCACGCCGGCCGTCACCGTCACCACGGCCATCGAGGGCCTGAGGACGGTGGACTTCCTCTACCGGATCATCGGGGATAACCAGCAGATCGTCATCGCGATCGTGGTGTGCATCATCAGCGTGCTCTTCTTCGTCCAGAAGGCGGGCACCTCGAAGATCGGCAAGGGCTTCGGCCCCATCATGACGTTGTGGTTCCTCTTCCTCGCCGTGGCCGGCCTGCCGCACATCTTCGAGAACTTCGGCGTGCTGCGCGCCCTCAACCCCGTGCGCGGCATCATGTTCCTGTTCAACGGCAACCTCAACGCCGCCGGCGTCATGGTCCTGGGCAACGTGTTCCTCTGCACCACCGGCGCCGAGGCCCTCTACTCCGACATGGGCCACGTCGGCAAGCCCAACATCTACGCCACCTGGCCGTTCGTGAAGGTCTGCCTCATCCTCAACTACCTGGGCCAGGGCGCGTGGATTCTCGCCAACAACGGCTCCGCCGAGCTCGGCGCCATCGCCGACCTCAACCCGTTCTTCCAGATGCTGCCCGAGCAGGTGCGCGTCTTCGCCGTCCTGCTCTCCACCCTCGCCGCTATCATCGCCTCCCAGGCGCTCATCACCGGCTCCTTCTCCATCGTCTCCGAGGCGGTGCGCCTGGACCTCATGCCCCACATGCGCATCAACTACCCGTCCGAGACCAAGGGCCAGATCTACATCCCCATGATCAACAACGTCATGTGGGTCGCCTGCATCTGCGTGGTGCTGTTCTTCCAGACCTCGGCGCACATGGAGGCCGCCTACGGCCTGGCCATCACCGTGACGATGCTCATGACCACGGTGCTGCTCTTCACGTACCTCTCGCGCATCCGTCACCAGACGGCGCTGGCCATCCCGTTCGCGATCTTCTTCGGAGCCATCGAGTTCATGTTCTTCTTCTCGAGCCTCACGAAGTTCTTCCACGGCGGCTACGTCACCGTGGTCATCGCGTCCGCGATCTTCCTGGTCATGTACGTGTGGCGCCGCGGCACCGCCGTCGAGCGCACGCAGACGATGTACCTGCCCGTGGTGAAGTACCTCGACCAGATCTTCGACCTCAGCCACGACGAGGACTACCCGCTGCTCGCCGACAACCTGGTCTTCCTGACCAACGACTCGTCCTTCGACAAGCTCGACCGCGACATCCTCTACTCGATCCTCGACAAGCAGCCCAAGCGCGCCAAGGCGTACTACTTCCTCAACGTCCAGGTGACCGAGGAGCCCTTCACCCACGAGTACCTCGTCGAGGACTTTGGCACGGACTTCCTCTTCAAGGTGCAGCTGCGCCTGGGCTTCAAGGTCAACCAGCGCGTCAACACCTACCTCTACCAGATCGTCTCCGGGCTCGTGGAGCGCGGCCAGCTCGCGCCGCAGGAGCACAAGTACTCGATCTACCTCGAGCCGAGCCAGGTCGGAGACTTCAAGTTCTGCCTCATCCGCAAGACGCTCTCCCCCGAGACCGAGATCTCAGGCATCAACCGCCGCTGCATGGAGCTCAAGTACTTCATCCGCAGCCTCTGCGGCTCGCCGGCGCGCTGGTACGGCCTCGAGAACTCCAGCCTTATCTACGAGTACGTGCCGCTCTTCTCGCGCACCAAGCGCCAGCACAAGCTCTCGCGCGTGGAGCTGCCCGAGAGCGAGCGCGTCGTCCCCAAGCCCTCCCCCGCCGAGGCGGAGGCGCGCGTGGAGGAAGAGGAGGAGGACATCTTCTCCATCCGCATGCGCGAGGACCGCGAGCGCTCCGTCGAGGAGGCGACCGCCGTCGTGGGCGGCGACACCGCAAGCTTCCGTCCCCTGCTCGACGACGAGGAGGAAGAGGAGGCCACGGAGTAGCCTTCACCGACCGAGCTAGCTGACGCGGCGGGCCCTCCCACTGGAGGGCCCGCGACTTTTTTGCATGCCCTTGTCCGCCCGCGACACAAATCGTCATTTGTGTCCTCCCGCGACACAAATCCGGATTTGGGTCCGGCAGCCGAGGGCACTTCTCGGCTTGCGGGGCACATCCTGGAGTGACGTTAACTTTTAGGTTTACTGTCTTCGTCGATTAATAATGTCGAGGCCAGCGGCCAGCACAACTCCGGACACAAATCGTCATTTGTGTCCGCCCGCGACACAAATCCGGATTTGGGTCCGGCAGCCGAGGGCACTTCTCGGCTGCCGGAGCCTCTCCGAGCCGTAAGGTAAATCGCGAGGGTAATTAATTAACCGATAAGAACCATCAGCCCCGGAAGCCTCCTTCGTCGGGAACACAAATCCGGATTTGGGTCCGAGCTCGCGCGGGGCCAGAACAAGCCGCCAGGCGAGAAGAACGAGGCTTCGAGACCTTAGCGTTCGTCCAGCGGCACGTATGCGCCGCTGTGGGGCATGACGGAGTTGTACGCCGGGCGGATGATGCGACCCGCTCCGTAGAGCTCCTCCATGCGGTGCGCGGTCCAGCCGGCAAGGCGCGCCATGGCGAAGATCGGCGTGAAGAGGTCCTGCGGGATGCCGAGCATCGAGTACACGAAGCCGGTGTACATGTCGATGTTGGTGGAGATGGGCTTGGTGATGCCGCGGACGTCGCGCATGACCTGCGGCCCCAGGCGCTCGATGCTGGCGATGAGGTCGAGCTTCTCGACCTGGCCCTTCTGCTCCGCAAGGCGGCGCGCATACTCGCGGATGATCTCGGCGCGCGGATCCGTCTTGGTGTAGACCGCGTGCCCGAGGCCGTAGAGCAGGCCCGCCTTGTCGAAGGCCTCCTTGCGCAGAATCTTGCCGAGATAGTCCGCGACCTCGTCATCGTTTGACCAGTCGCGCACGTGCGCCGCCACGTCCTCGATCATGTCGCCGGCCTTGAAGTTGGCGCCGCCGTGCTTGGGACCCTTAAGCGAGCCGATGGCCGCGGCGTAGGCGGAGTAGGCGTCGGTGCCGGAGGAGGAGAGGACGCGCGTGGTGAACGTGGAGTTGTTGCCGCCGCCGTGCTCAGCGTGCAGGATGAGCATGACGTCGAGCAGCATGGCCTCCTCGTGCGTGAAGCCCTCGTCGCTGCGCAGGACGTCGAGCACGGTCTCCGCCATCGAGTATCCCTCGCGCACCGGCGGCACCACGAGCTTGGTGTCGTTGAGCTCGGCCACGTGGGCTGCGTGCGCCACGGCGGCCGTGCGCGGCCAGCGGCCGAGCAGCGACAGCGCGACGTCAATCTCGTGCGCCGGAGAGATGTCGTCGGGCGTGGGGTCGAAGGCGTAGAGCAGCAGCGTGGCGCGCTGCAGGACGTTCATGATGGAGTGGCTGTACGTCGCGCGCGGGAAGATGCCCAGGTAGCCCTCGGGCAGCTGCTTGCGCGCGTCGATGCGGGCACAAAAGTCGTCGAGCTCCTCGCTCGTGGGAAGGCGCCCGGATATGAGCAGGTAGGCGACCTCCTCGTAGCCAAAGCGATCCTCTGCCTGCGCGCCGTCGATGAGCTGGTCGACGTCATATCCGCGATAGATCAGGCGACCGTCGTCGGGCTCGATGCCGTGGTCGGTCCTGTTGTAGCCGTGCACGTTGGAGATCGTCGTGAGGCCCACGAGCACGCCGGAGCCGTCCGCGTTGCGCAGGCCGCGCTTGACGTCGTACTTCTCGTACAGCTCCTGGGGCACCACGTCCACGTCCTCGAAGCCGTGGTAGAGGCCGTCGGAGACGGGAGGCTGCCCGAGAGCCACCGAGGGCATGGGATAGGCGTCGGCCACATGGTCGAAGGCCGGGGTGTCACGCGGCGTGAGGATGGGCCAGCCGGCCCCCTTGGAAAGGCGAATCATGGGCTACCTCCTTGCGATAAAGTTCGGGGCCGGTTCCGCCGGCCCCGTCCGCGCTCCCTGTGTCCTAGAGGCGGTACATGTACTTGAAGACCTCCTCGCGCTGCATCACGATCTGCACGCCCAGGCTCTCCGAGAGCTCGTCCAGACGCGCCTTGAGCTCGGAGAAGTCCGCGTCGCCAAAGTCGACGAGCATGGTCATCGTGAAGATGCCCTGCAGGATGGTCTGCGAGATGTCGAGGATGTTGGCAGAGCGCTCGCTCAGCGCACCTGCGACCGCGGCGACGATGCCGGGGCGGTCGCTGCCCAGCACGGTGATGATCGCGCGGCTCTCGGGTGCGGCGTTGGTCGTCGCCATGTCGTTGTCCGCCATGGTGCCTCCTTGGGTGTGGCGCATTCAGATGTTCAGAGCATGCCCATTCTACCCGGCGGGGAGTCCTCCGTCACACCATGCACACGCAACCGTGCGCGAGACGTAACCTCGGGGCGCAGGCAAGGCGGCACGCGAGGAGGCTAGTTCTCGCGCTCCTCGCCCATGCGCTGCTCAAAGAGCATCGCCACGTCCTCGGGCGTGATGCCGAGCGCGACCGCGAGCTCGGCCGCAGAGCGCTCACGGGCCTCCTTGAGGATGCGCTCGTAGGCCACGGGCGGCTTCTTGTTGCGGGAGGAGATGTCGGCGATGCGGATGCGGAAGGTCTTGGCGATGCGCACCGAGTCCAGGCACGAGCCCTGGCGCATCTCGGTGCGGTAGTGCTCCTCCTCGAGCGAGTTGTTGCGCGCGGTGAAGTCCTCCACCTCGAGGGCGGGATACCCGTCGATGATGCTCTGCGCCTCGTCGCGCGTGAGGACCGGCCTCAGGCGCGCCTCGTTGGCTACGGGGAAGCTGATGTGAACCGGGTGGCGCTTGCCCACCGGGAGCAGCCGATAGACCGCCTGGGGCCCCTCGGTCACCTCCTCCACGCGACAGACTCCCTGACCCGGATGGACGAGGTACTCCCCAATGGCATACATAAGCCACTCCTTTCACGTCTGCTCAGTATAGCACAGAAAAGGAGGAATTCATGCCGTTTACGGAAACAGTATTGAAACCTTAAGCGCTCTCAAGTATGTTATTGTGTTTACATCTTGAGCCTGTCACCTAGTCGACGAGCGTGATGGAGGCTATGACGGGCTGCGTGTCCGCAGTGACCAGGCCGCTCTGCTCGTCGGCGATGGTCACGCCCTCGCAGATGGCGTCGACGACCTCGATTCCCGAGGTCACGGTGCCAAACGCGGCATATTGGCCGTCAAGGGAGTCGGTCGTCTCCTGCATGATGAAGAACTGGGAGCTCGCGGAGTCATAGTCGCTCGAGCGCGCCATCGAGATGGTACCGCGCGCGTGCGGGATGTTGTTCTCCACCCCGTTGTCGGCGAACTCGCCCTTGATGGTCTGGTCAGAGCCGCCCGTGCCGTTGCCCTCGGGGTCGCCGCCCTGAATCATGAAGCCCGGCACCACGCGGTGGAACGTGAGGCCGTCGTAGAAGCCCTCCTCCACGAGGTGGCAGAAGTTGGAGACCGTGATCGGCGCCACGTTGGCGTTGAGGGCCACCTCGATCGTGCCGTAGCCCTCCACCTCGATGGCGGCGTGGTGGATGCCCGTGGCGTAGGGGTCGTCCTCGCTGACGGAGGTGATGTCGGCGGTCGACGCCTGCTCCGTCGCGGCGTCGTCGCCCTGGGACGGGGAGACCGGGTCGCCGGAGCATCCGACCGCAACCGCCACGACGCATGCGGCAAGGGCGAGGGACAGGATGCCGAGAAGGACGGGACGCCTCTTGTGGTTGCGGTTCACGTGGGTTCCTTTCTCACGAGGTTCGGTCGGCAGGGGCGCGGCCCGCGCGCAGGCGACGAGCGGCGATGGTCACGGCGCAGGAGATGGCGGCGGCAAGCGCCGCGGGAAGCACCCATCCGAGGCCGAGGTCGGCGAGCGGAAGGGCGTCGAGGGGCAGGGAGAGCCCGGGCGCGAGGGCGTCGCGCGCGGCCTCCAGCGAGCTCACGAGGACGGTGACGCCCACGGTCCACGGCCAGACGGGCGGCACCGCGTCGCAGCGGCACCGCAGCATGCCCATGAGCACGAGGACGATGGCGGGCGGGTAGAGGGCGCCGAGCAGCGAGCCCGAGAAGGACAGGATAGCGTCGAGCCCGAGGTTGGAGACGACGCAGGAGAACGCCGCGAAGACGAGGGCGCAGCCGCGATACGAGACGCGTGGCAGCTCGTCGGCGAAGTAGCTGCCGCAGCAGCTGATGAGGCCGACGCACACGTTGAGGCAGGCGAGCAGGAAGATGACCGCGACGATCACCGTCCCAGCGAGGCCGAAGTGGCGCGTCGCGGACTCGGTGATGACCACGGCCCCGTTGGCCACGCCCGGAAGCTCGGCGGAGAGCTCGATTCCCACGGCGCACAGGCCCCCGTAGACGGCCATCATGAGCACGCCCGCAATCGCGCCGGCGCGGCACACCTCGCGCATGACGCCCCGGCCGTCCGTGACGCCCAAGCCCCGGACGTTCTCTGCGATGACGAGGCCAAAAGTCAGCGAGGCGAGAAGGTCCATGGTCTGGTAGCCCGTGAGGAACCCCTGGACGGCAGCGTTGCCGTCATAGGGGGCTACGGGGGCCGCCGCCGGCGCAGCCGCCCCTCCCAGCAGCGAGGCCGCCGAGGCGAGCACCACCGCGACGATCAGCGCGATCAGAGCGGGGCCGGTGACGCGGCCGAGGAACCTCGTGAGACGCCCCGGACGCAGGGCGAGGACGAAGGCGAGCACGAAGAACGCAAGAGAGAACGCGAGGCGCGCGACGTCGACCGAGAGCCCCGCGGGCAGCAGCGGCACCAGCATCTCGAAGGCCGTCGACGCCGTGCGCGGGATGGCGAGGCACGGTCCTATCGCAAGGTACACCAGAGCGACGAAGACGCGCGCAAAGACCGGGTGCACGCGCGAGGCGAGGTCGCGCAGCGTCCCCGCGAGCGCGACCGCGATGATGCCCAGGACGGGAAGGCCCACCCCCGCCGCGAAGAAGCCGACGATGGCGGGAAGGCTCTCGCTGCCCGCCTGCGCGCCCAGCAGGGGCGGCAGGATGAGGTTGCCGGCGCCAAAGAACATCGAGAAGAGCGTGATCCCCACGGAGAGGCTCTGCCGGGGCGCGAGAGACGACCCGGCGCGCAGCGAGGCCGCGGACGGCCCCACGTTCTTCTCGCCCATCCTCTCGACGCCCCCTTATGCGGTGCAGCAGGCGGTGACCCAGGAGATGAGGTTTGCCGTCGCGGAACCGGAGCGCTCCGCGAGGACGTGGCCCTGACCCCAGACCTGCGTGTGCGCGATGTCGGTGACGCCGTCGTACTTGCGCAGGGCGAGCACGATGTTGGACGCGGTCGCGAGCGGCACGTCGGTGTCGAACAGGCCCTCGTTGACACGCCAGTGCGGGGCTACCGAGGCCTGGCCGTAACCCTCGTAGTGGCCGCTCAGCCAGTAGAGCGGGTTCATCATGGCGACGCGGGTAGCCATGTCGGTCTCGAGGGAGTCGACCTTCTCGAGGTCCTCCACCCAGTCGAGCTCGAGGTCCTCGGGCCAGTCCTCGCAGGCGGAATAGGCGTCGAGGTTGTCCTGGACCAGCCCGCCGGCGATGGCGTCGAAGTGCAGCGTGGACTCCTCGCCGATGCCAAAGAGCTGATTGGTGCGGGAGCTGCGGTCAGGCTGGTCGAAGGGCGACGCGTCGATCGCCGCGGGACGCAGGTGCAAGACGAAGTCGCGCAGGCTCGAGACAGCGACGCTCATCGAGCGGTGGTTGTAGTTGATCCACCAGTTGTCCGCGTTGAGCGCGGCGAAGTAGCTCTGGGCCGAGTCGTAGATGGTGGACTGGACCTGAGCCACGCCGGCGAGCGTGGTCTGCGCCGTGTCCTCCGCGGGGGCGGCATCGGCGTTGGCGTCGGTTCCCTCGGCGTCGGCCGGGGCGTCCGCCGGGGCGTCGACCTGCTCCTGGCCCGTCCCGTCTGCCACCGCCTCGGGGGCGACCTGCGTCACGGCAACATCCGCCTCGCGCGTCGCGGCAAGGTTGGGATCGCCGGGGAACGTGGGGTCCTCGAGGCGCTGGGGCGTGTACGCATAGGGGAACGACGTGTTCTGCACGAAGTACGTGGCCGCCTCGTCGATGCCGTCGATCAGCGCGCTGGCGTAGGAGCCCATCGAGAAGGAGCCGGCCTCGGTCTCGTCGAGCGTGAGCTGCGCGTCATCGGCGTCGCGCAGGTCCATCTCGTTGATCCAGGCGCCGTACGCTCCGGCGAGGTCCTGAGAGAGCAGGCGCGTCCAGGTGCCCTCGGCGCGCGTGCCGTCGCTCGCGTACTGCCCCTGGCACCACTCGTAGGCCGCGTCGGCAACGTCGAAGGAGGTGACGGGGCACCACGAGGCGCTGCCCGCGAGGGCGTCAGAGACGGCATTGCCCTCCGCGTCGTGGGTGATCGCACCGATGGAGGCGAGGTATGGCTCAAAGAGGGCGGCGTCGCCCGACGAGCCGAGGACGGCGCTCAGGCCGCCTCCCGCGCCGAAGCCAAAGACAAAGACGCGGCCCGTGTCGCACGGCAGGGCGGCGCCGTTGTAGCGCAGGAACCGGATGGCGGCCTTGAGGTCCACGACCGGCCACGGCGAGCCGCCGGGGAAGAGCTCGTCCGAGCCCGAGGCGGTGTCATAGCCCGCCGACCTCCCCCGGAAGCCGGCGTAGACGTAGACGCAGCCGGCCTCCATATAGGGCGCCAGGCCGTCGAAGGCATAGGTGGTGGGACTCGCCTGCGCGGCGAGGGTCCCGGTGTTGATGGGCATGAGAATCGGTGCTGTGGCGGCGGTGAAGCCTCCCACCACGGCCTTCTCGTTCACGGTGCAGGTGTAGGTGGACCCGTTCTCCTCGGCGGTGAAGTACGCGCCGGGGACGAAGATTGCGAGGGACTCGTAGGTCTCGGTCGCCGGGGACAGACAGTAGCGCAGGCCGAGCTGGTAGTAGACGTCATTGTCCTCGTCATAGCGCCAGGCAGAGGGGTCGAGCGCCAAAGACTCGAACTCCGTGAGGTCGACGGAGGGGTCGGGCGACTCGGGGTCCTCGGTCGGCGTCTGCGGCTGCTGGCGCGTCGGCGTGCAGCCTGCAAGGCCGGCCGCCGCCCCTGCGGAGGCCAGCGCGAGGAACTCTCTTCTTGTGCAGCCCATCGATCCTCCTTGCGCGCGGGCTCGCTTCGTCCGTTCGCCGCCCGCGCCTCGTGGGATAGCTCAACGCAGCTAGTATTGTACGCGTACGCCCCCGCGCGCGGCGCTCCCCGCGCGGTAACCATCAATTGCCGACACGAGGCGCGGAAGGACGACTGCCATGTTCAGGTTTGGGCGCAGACAGGAGAGGGCGACGGCCCCCGCCAGCCCGCTGCCCGACGACGCGCGCAGGCTTCATCTGCGCTTCGTCGGCCAGGTGCAGGGCGTGGGCTTTCGCTGGACCTCGATGGGCGTGGCGCGCGACCTGGGCCTCACGGGCTGGGTGAAAAACGAGCTCGACGGCTCCGTGACCGCGGAGATCCAGGGGAGCGCGGCGCACGTGGGCGCGTTCTTCTCGCAGATGCTCGAGGCGTACCGGCACCATCCGATCCACTACACCGTGGAGGAGCGTGAGGACATTCCTCTGGTCGAGGGCGAGACCGACTTCGAGGTGCGCTACTAGCTTGATGGGCGACTGCCGACGGGGCACATCCAGTGCGGGCCCGCGCGCGCCGGATGCCCGCACTTACGCGCATAGGCCGGGACGGCGGACGCACTGGGTGCCCCGCCTGCCCCAGATTGCCCGCACTCGATGCCCGCACTCATGAGTGCGGGCACTCAAAAGTGCGGGCACTTTGGCGCCACCTTGGAATCACATGTTGCACCCATAGCAAAGCAGGCCGGAGACACATGGCCTCCGACCTGCGAAAGTTCTGGTGGCGGGGAAGGGAGTCGAACCCCTGACACGGGGATTTTCAGTCCCCTGCTCTACCAACTGAGCTACCCAGCCATTTGGTGCGGGAATTACTATACCAAACTCGCTGCGACTGTCAAAGACTTTTTTCCGGAGACGAGAGGGACGCGGAACCGGAAGGCGCCGGCCCAGTCATCGTGAGCGCGCAGTCGCAGATGTCGACGGCATCGCCATAGGGCACGATGACGCGGCCCTCCACGACGCGGCCGCAATAGGTGACGTGGCCAGACGAACTAAGATCTATCACCTCCATCCCGTCGGGCGTGGGCACGAGGCGCACGTGACACCCGGACACGGCGATCGAGTGCAGCACGACGTCGTTTGAGTCGTCCCGGCCAACGCTCGCCCCTCGCTCCCCCACCGGAAGCCACGCGTCGAGCGTCTGAGTGCGCGCGACCACCCCGACCTCGCCCGCGTGTCGCCTCGCAAGCGAGCGATCCGTCACCCCCGCGTCCCGCGGGCGATCTCGCGTGAAGTCGTACAGGCAGCCGTAGCAGACGTCCATGTCCGCGTAGAGCTCGGCACCGCACCGCGGGCAGCGCCGCGTCGCATATCCCATGATCACTCCCATCTCACAGGGTCCCCACCCCATCCGCGCTGACGGCGGAAACCCACAGGTGCTCCCCCTCCTCGAGCCACTCCCCCTCACGCGCCGGGCGCTCGATGACGCAGCGCGCCCGCCGATGGGCGCACACCCTCCCCGGGTCGAGGTCCCTGCAGACGAGAAGGACCTCGCCGCGCTCGCCGACGAAGGCGACGTCAAGGGAGTAGCGCATCCCGAACGTGTGCACCGACGAGCAGAGGGCGAGCATCACCGGTCCGGCATCCGGACCCGTGCCGAGAAGCCCCCTCAGACGCTCCCTCCACGTGGAGAGGACCGCCACCTCGAGCATCATGTCAGGGCGCTCGTCACAGCTAAGGCGCGCAGCGGGCATCTACACCACCACCCCGGGACGGTACCGGTCGACCACGAGCTCGCGCTCATGCCTCAGGGAGAGCAGCGCCTCGTACGTGATGCCCGGCATCCTCAGCAGGCGCGGCCAGGGCCGGTAGATGAGCGTGCAGGTGTAGCGCGTGAGCAGCGGCGATATGGCAAATGTCGTACCCTGCGCGTCCTCCCCCGCCGCGCTCGCGCTCACCTCCACCTCGCAGGTCTCCTCGCGCCCGAGCGCCTCGGCGAGCGCCGTCCGCACCTCGTCGACCGCGGCGATCTGCGTCTGCTCACCCGCCGGCGCGACGCCGTGCGAGATGACGGCATCGAGGGCCGCCTGATCGAACGCGGCGCATGCCTCGATGAAGCCCATCAGGTTGAGCACGATGAGCACCACGACGATGACGACCGGCGTCATCACAGCAAGCTCGACCGTCATCTGCCCGCTCCGGCCCCGCAGGGGGAGCCCCGCGCCGCTCATGCCGCCTCCCCGAGCCGCGAGAGGTCGATGGTGAGCGGGATGCTCAGGTCCGTTCCCGGGATCGGGAGCTCGGCCACCGTGAACTCGTCGGAGCCCACCTCGTCAGAGAGCCAGATTCCCACGGACCGCGCAAAGTCCTCGGAGGATGTCGAGCTTGGCAGGGCGGAGACGAGCTCGCGAACGGAGGACGCCTGGTCGAAGCCGCTCTGATCAAGGACGTCCTGCGTGTTCACCAGAACGGGCTTTCTCAGGCGAAGGTCGACGGGCTCAAGCCCCGCGTCGCTCATGACCTGCTTGAGCCGCCCCTTGAGCCACGACCCGACCGTGCCCCCGAGAACCCCGTCAAGGCTGTCGAGAAACGCGCCGCCCCGCTCGGCGACGCTCCCGTACGCCGAGCCGTAGCCCATGAGCAGGGTTCCCCAGAGGTCCATCACGCCGTCGAGCGCACCGCCGAGCGCCGAGTCCCCCGCGGAGAGCGACTCGAAGAAGCGCGAGAGCACGTTGTTGTCCTCGGTCGAGGGGTCCGGGGCGAGCACCGCGGCAGAGACCGCCGCTCCCTCGGGGAGCTCCGCCGAGGAGAGGAACGACGCGGTGAGCTCGGTCGGCACCGTCGTCACGGCATCTCGTGCGACCACGGCGACGCATCCCCACGCTCCCGGAGGGCAGAGCGAGGGCCGCGCGACGCTCAGCTGCTCGAGCGCCTGCGAGAAGGACTCCTCTCCCTCCTCGGCAAGCCCCCTCAGGCGCGCCTCGAGCTCCGCCTCCTCGTTTCTCGCCCGTTCGTAGTCCTCCGATGCCTCCACGATGATGCGCCAGTGGTGCTCGAAGCCGTTGGCGATGGAGGTGGAGGCGGAGGCCACCCTCCCCAGGTCTCCGACGTCCATTCGGCACTCCTCGCAGCGCGCGACCGAGCCGGCGTCCACCTCGGCGACAGACGCCGTCCCCGCGGCGGCGCCCGTGGCGCCGGGGCACAGCGTCGAGGAGTGCAGGGTGCGCCCGCCCTCCTCCGCCGTGCACGGCCAGCGCGCGTCCGTGTACAGCGTGGTCTCACGCGTCTGCGCGGCGTTTCTCGGCAGGCTCGGGAGGTCGATGGACACGGTTCCGTCGGCATGTTCCTGATATGACCCGCCGCGGACCTGCTCGAGGGCGTACTCGTAGAAGGCGAGCCGGCAGGCGGCGTCGGTGATCTGCTCCGCGTTCGAGCCGGAGACCCGCTCGGAGGAGAGGCGCGCCGCATAGTAGTTCCGCGCCCTCAGCAGCGGGGCTGCGAACGTCCATCCCGCGGGGCTGGGATAGCTGGGGTTGAGGGCGCCGCCAAGAGACGCGAGCGAGGCCGCACGCTCGCGCAGGCAGTATGGAGAGGAGCCGCAGTCCGCCCTCCACCCTCGCTCGAGGGCCTCCCCCGCCCTGCGGCTGGCCTCCTCCATCTCGTCGGAGAGCTCGCCCATCTCTCCCGAGAGCTCTGAGAGACGCTCGTCGTCCACCTCCCGCTCAAGGCCCGAGAAGTCGGACCGGGACTCGGCGGGAAACGGCAGCGCGCAGCCCGCGTAGGAGACGCCGCCCGCGGCGTTTGCCTCGACGCAGCTGGCGGAGTTCGCGACGATCAGCAGCGGGAGCGTCGCCTCGAGGCGCTCGATGCCATCCGCGGCCGTCCGCGCGAAGTCGCGCCGCGCATCGAGGATCCTGCCGCCCGCCTGAGTAATCTGCGCCCCCGTGGCGGAGAGGCCCGGGACGCACGACACGACGAGGCCAGCGCCCAGGACCACGATGCCCGTGAGCCCCATGCTGAGCACGCACGCGTCGACCACCTGCGTCACGGTCGAGAAGGCCGCGACGGCGTTCTGCCCTGCCATGGCGCAGGCGTCCGCCACGCGCTGGACCTCGGACGACCTGCCGGCGACCCAGGCGGCGCTCGCAGATGCGAACACGAGCGACAGGCTCAGTACCAGCGCCACCGCAACCGCCACCGTGGTGAACCCGTCCTCGTCGTCTCGAAAGAGCGAGAGCACGGGCGCGCCCGGGCGCTCAGTCCCAGATTCCGACCCACTCCGCATAGTCTCCCCCAATCCAACTGGCCCGCACCTCCCGCGTCACCTCGACCCGCAGCTCCACCGAGCCCCCTGCCGAGGTTCCGAGGGCAGCCACGATCACCCCGAGCAGTGGAAGGGGCTGCACGCGTCCCTCCACGCTCGCCGTCACCCTCCCCTCGTCGCCGGGACCCGTGACTGCCACCTCCCATGCGCCCTCCCCTCCCTCATGAAAGACGGGCAGGTCGGGGACTGCGGCGAGACGTCGCAGCGCATAGGAGCGAACGTCCTCCTCGTCCCCGCGGGACGTGGCGGCGAGGCGAGTCAGCTCGGCCGCCGTCGAGGCCATGACCGCGCGCGTGTACAGAACGCATGCGGGCTGCACGAGAAGGGCGACCAGCGTGAGCACGACGGGGACGAGCAGCGCCGCCTCAACGCTCGTCTGCCCGGACCTTTCCCCGATCCCTACCATCTCAGTACTCCAGCACGTCCTTGAGCATCGGCACCGCGCCGGCGCCCGACCCGTGTGACGCGGCGTCGGTCGCGAGCGCGAGAAGCCTCCCGTCGCGCACGGCGTGCCACAGGAGCGCGAGCGCGCCGATCATCGCGATGAAGACCACGAGCATCAGGAGATACTCGAGCGTCGACTGGCCCGAGTGCCCGGGGCTCTCCGTCCTTCTCGCCCCTTCCCTCAGGGCACGACGTCGTCGGCGTCCATGTGCCACGAGACGACCTCGCTTCCACCTTCGTCCCCCTCTCGTATGACGCACAGATCGGCCCATCCCGCCCCCTGAACCACGCAGCCCCACACCTTTCCCGACAGGTCGAGGTATCCCGCCCGCGCGACGATGCAGTCGCCGCGCAGGCGATAGCCCTCGAGAACGCGCTCCCCCTCCTCGGGAAGCGGACGGTCGCTCTCCCGCCGCGAACATTCGGCGCCATCGAGCAGGTCGAGGGCGTACGACGAGGCCCCCTCCTCGACGACGGCGTCCAGGCGGCGCCCGTCGTCAGCACCCCCGCCCTGTGGAGCCTCGACGCCCGCCCGCAGCGAGGCGAGCGCGACGCCCGCCGACAACAGCAGCAGCGCGGCCACGAGAGGGCCCCTGCGGGTGCCTAGAGCGAGTTGATGCCGCTCGCGATTGCGTTCCACAGCTCCGACACCTTGTCCCTGAACAGCAGAATCGCCGCGATGGCGATAACCACGAGGACCCCGACCAAGATCGCGTATTCCGTCGTCCCCTGGCCGCCCCGGTCCGCGACAAGCTCCCGCGCGCGGGCTACGACCCCTCTCGCCGCCATCTCCGTCACCATGCCAGACTCCTCTCTCCTCGCCTCCGAACGCCCTCTAGCCAACCACCAGCGCAGAGCCCAAGAGCGGGCCCAGTATCGCCAGGAACATCGCGGGGACGATGAGCGTCCCCAGGGGAACCAACATCTTGACCGGCACCTTCTCTATCTGCTCCTCCACCTTCGAGCGCTGCTCCCCCCTCACCGCCTGCGCCTGGCGCTCGAGCGTCCCCGCAAGCGGGACGCCAAAGGAGAGAGCCTCCGCGACGACCGACGCAAAGCGCCGGAGGGCGTCGATCCCCAGCTCGTCCGCAAGGCGCGCGAGCGCCTGCTCGCGGGTGCGGACCCCGATGCGCCAGCTGAGCATCGCCTCCCCAAAGGCCTGCGAGAGGGCGTTGTCGTACTGCTCGCAGTACAGCTCCAGCGACGAGTCGAAGGAGAGGCCCGCCGAGAGCCCGAGGGTCATGATGTCGAGAAGAACCGGGAGCTCGGAGAAGCACGCGGTCCTTCTCCGTGCCCGTACCTCGGCCTCGCGCACGCGGCGGACGGGAGGGAGGTCGAGGATGACGCGGACGAGCGCCACCGATCTCCGCGTCTCCTCGCGCGCGGCGGGGGGTGCGCCGAGCGCCAGCGCGCACGCAAGCGCCGCCAACGCCCCAACACAGATCATGAGCAGGGGGATCCCGGCGTCCATCACACCACCCCCGCCATCATGCGCCTGATGAGAAACAGCGCCAGGCCGTCGAGCAGCATCGCGGCGCAGACGCATCCCACGCCGGAGGGCGTGAGCAGGCCCTGCTGAAAGTCGGGAGACATGAGCGTGAGCACCCCCACCATCGCCACCGGGAGCAGGCACACGATCCTGATCGAGAGCCTGACCTGGGCCGTCTTGACCACGAGCATGCGCTCGAACTCCCCCTGGCGCTCCGCGATCCGCGCGGAGCGCAGCAGCAGGTCCCTCAGGGGGCTCCCCGTCCGGTGCGAGATGACGAGCGCGGTCGCGAGCAGGCGCGCCCCAGGCACGTCGAGCTCCTCGGCAAGGCTCGAGACCGCATCCTCCGTCGCCACGCCGCACCTCAGCCTCAGCGACATGCGCGCGAAGACGTCCGCGGCGGGGCCGCGCTCGTGCGCCCCCACGTACTCGACCGCCTGGGCGAGCGTCTGCCCCGAGCTCATGGCAACAGCGAGCGTCCGATAGACGCCCGGCATCTCCGCGAGAACCTCCCTGCGCTTACCGCGCTGACGCGCCTCGTCGCGCGCGACCACGAACGCACACAGGGCTCCACCCACGACCAGCCCCGCCAGCGGCGTGAGAAACAGGACTCCCGAGACGCACGCCGCCAGGGCAAGTCCCGCAAGGAGCGCGGATGTGGCCTCCTCTCGCCCCAACGAGGCGAGGTACGGCCACGATCGCGCCTCCCTCACCATCCTCGCCCCTACGCCCGTGGAAAGCGCGCATGCGACGACGCGCGTGCCGGCCAGCCGCCGCATGACGCGCGACAGGCGTCGCGAGGCGAGAAACGCCACGCGCCCGCCCGAGTGCAGGACGTCTCCCCCTCCGCCCGAGAGGAGCATCGACGACCCCGCGAAGGCACAGGCCCCGACGGCCATCAGAAGCAAGATCTCCACCGTTGCACCTCCTCCTCGGTCAGGACGCCGTCCGCGAGCGCCGCGCCGACGAAGCGGGGCTCGTGCCCGAGGGCCCACGAGCGATCGACGAAGTCAAAGGTGACGCACTCGTCGAGCAGCGCCTGGCCGCCCTCGCCGCGTGAGACCTCGGACAGCGAGGTCACCACGCGGCAGCCGTCAGAGAGACGCCTCGTCACGACGATCAGGTCGATGGCCGTGGCGATCTGCTCCTCGATGAGGGCGGTGGGCAGGTCCATGCCAAAGCGCGCCATGAGGATGAGCCTCAGGACCGCCTCATCCGCGCTTCCGGCGTGCAGCGTCGTCAAGGACCCGTCGTGCCCTGTGTTGAGGGCGTTGAGCATGTCGATGCACTCCCCTCCGCGCACCTCACCCACGACGATGCGATCGGGGCGCATGCGCAGGGCGTTCTTCACGAGGTCACGAATCGTGATCTCGCCAGACCCTTCGATCGACGCTCCGCGCGCCTCGAGGCGCACGACATTGGGATGGGTGTCAAACCTGAGCTCGGCGGAGTCCTCGATCGTGACGATGCGCTCCGTCACGGGGATCTCGCACGAGAGGGCGTTGAGCAGCGTCGTCTTGCCCGACCCCGTCCCGCCCGCGACCGCTATCGAGCGCCGGGAGCGAACCGCCCAGGACAGCAGCTCGGCAAACCAGCCAGGGATCGACCCCAGGTCGACGAGACGCGCGAGGGACCACGCCCGTGCGGAGAACTTCCTGATGGTGACCGCCGGGCCGTCAATCGCGACCGGAGAGGCCACTGCGTTCACGCGGTCGCCGTTCGCGAGGCGAGCGCTCACGATGGGACTCGACCGGTCGAGGCGGCGGCCGAGCGGGGCGAGGATGCGATCCATGACGATCATGATCTGCTCGGGGGAGTCAAAGACCGTCTCCGCGGGATGAAGCTCGCCCTCGCGCTCGTAGAAGAGCGCGGAGCAGCCGTTGATCATGACCTCCGTGATCTCGTCATCCTCCAGCAGGCTCTGGATGGGGCCGAGGCCGCACACCTCGTCGAGCACCTGCCTGACGAGCGTGCCGCGCTCATCAGGAAGGAGACCCTCGAACCCCCTGCCATTGAGGATGGCCTCAAGCGCCACGGCCAGCTCGTCACGCACGAGCTTGGCATCCTCGCTCGAGAGCATCCCCGCTATGACGGAGAGGCCCATGCGCTCGACGAGCGCGCCCTTGAGGCGCTCGCGCATGAGGCGCAGGCTGACGGACGCCTGCTCCGCAGCGCCTCTCGTCGACTCGACCTCGCGCACCCTCTCAAGAACCGACACCTACCTCGCCTCCCTTCGTCTTCCGAAAACGCCGAGGCGTCGCCTCGTCGTCGACCCCTGCGCCGCCCTTCTCGCCTGCTCCGCATCGGGAAGGCGCCCGAGCTCCGCGAGGATCTGGGCAAGCGTCACCGCAACGGACTCGGAGAAGGGAGACCCTGATTCGACGAGGTCGAGCACCCGCCCGGACGCGAGCAGGTCCTCCGCCTCGAACCCTCCCTCAAAGGACCGGAACACCCGCGCCGTCTCGAGCCCCACCTCCGCGCGACCTAGCGCGAGGTTCGCCCGCTCCCGCGGGTTGGCGCGATTCTCCAGGCGGGCGATCCTCGTGCGCGCGACGCCAAGGCGGACCGCCAGGCCGCTCGTCCGCGCAAGCGCTGCAGACGTCCCCGGCCTGCCGTCAGACACGATCACCAGGCGATCCGCCAGCTGAGCGGCCTGGGCGACCGCATCGGTAAAGGTGGTCGAGGTGTCAACCAGCACGAGGTCGCAGGACATCGCGAGCGCCGTGATGAGCTCTCCCGCGCGCGCCACGACAAGCTCCGACGCCTCCGGGCGGTCGCAGGGACCCATGACGCTCAGGCCGGGACGTGCCGTGACCTTGAGGCCTCCCACCACCGCCTCCGAGAGCTCCGGGACCGAGGCGAGCCGCGCGAGATCGCTGCCCCCGGGAAGCCCGAAACAGGAGTAGAGGTTTCCACAGGCGAGGTCGAGGTCGAGCGCGCAGACCTCCAGCCCCCAGAGCGCAGCGTGAGCGGCGGTGGTTGCCACCACGGAGGTCTTGCCTACGCCCCCGCGCCCCGAGCAGAAGGCCACGACCGGGGCACGCTGCCCCGCAACGTCGGAGACCTTGGGCTCAATGGGGGGCGCGGGGGCGACGGGACGGGACGGGCGACCCCCATCCCCCGCCGTCGTCAGCGATTCGAGGTCGACCACGACGTCGACTCCCGCGCGCGCCGCGCGCGAGCGCAAGGACCCCGTGACGCCGCGCTCGGCCAGCACGACGGCACGTGCGTTGCCGTCACGGGCGATGGCCGCCGCAAGGTTCACGGAGGAGACGCCGTCGCCGACGGGACCCACGAGAACGCCCAGCTCTGTGGGAGCCGCCTCGAGCACAACCCTGCGCAGCGCGTCCGCGGATCCCACGAGCTCGAGCCGCGCCTGGGGATCCACGGAGCGCAGGGCCTCGCGCAGGAGCAGGAGGTCGCGCGTGCCGCAGAAGGCCACCCAGTCGCTCATGGCTGCCCCCCTTCCTCGGGCATGACCTCAGTCGGCGCCACCCCCGAGCCCTCGGAGAGGTCGGGAACGTCGTCCGCCGGGAGGGCAAGCCTCAGCGTTCCTTCGGCGCTCGCGGAGAGCACGCTGGCAACCGCCCCAGGAGAGGCCGCCACCGTGACGCTGCCCCGGGCGCCTACGACAGACGTCTCCGAGGCCGTCCGCAGGACCTGCAGGTCTGCGCTCACCAGGCTCACCCCGGTGTCGCTCACCCGATAGGCGGCGAGCACCGTCCCCGCTGCCGCCGAGGGAGGAAGCCCAAGGCTCTCCGAAACGGGAAGCGAGAGCGCCACGCGACCGGACGGAACTTCGACGGCGTCCTCGCTGTCACGAAAGTTGAGGGCGGTGAGGGGAGCCCCCGCCGCGGCGGGGATGGTCACCTCGTCGCCCATCACGTCCTCGAGGTCCACCACCGCTCCGTCGGGCGCAAGGTCCGCGAGCCAGTCGCGCTCGATGGCGTTGCGCCCGTCCACGACCTCGCCCGCCTCGAGGCCCTCGGGGGCAACGACGAGGCTCACGACCTCGCCGCCGTACCGCTCGAGGGCCTCCGCCCTCATGCGATCCGCCTCGTCGTGGACGTGCTGGCCGTATAGGGCGCAGAGCAGAGCTGCGAGAACCGCGCATGACCCGGAGAGCGCAAATCTGAAGCGTCGTGTCATCGAACGGACCCCCTTCCCCTCAGCGGACGCGCCCGACGGCGCGTGAGGGGATTGTCATCCCGCATGCAAGGATGCAAGGGGTCTTTTGGAGAAAGTCCTTCACGAAGCTGCAACGAAGCTGCGTTCTTCTCGCCTATTCCAAGGTCTCAGCAGCTCACAAACTTGACATAAGAGTTTTGACGTGAAACATCCGACGTTTCACAAGAAGGAGAAACGATGAATCACCAGATAAATTGATTCTATCTTCTATATGACGACATCGGGGTCGAGCGACAGCGCACTTTGACGCATCTCCGTCGCCAGCGCCACGTAGCACTCAAGGCGCCTCAGCGAGAAGTGCCCTGCCTCCTGACCTGCCCTGACCCCGCAGCCCGGCTCGTGGGTGTGCGTGCAGTCCCTGAAGCGGCACTCCTGCGCCGCCTCCGCGATCTCGGGGAACACCTTTGCGAGGCCGCGCTCGTGGCCGACGATCGGGAGGCTCCTCAGCCCCGGCTCGTCGACGATGACGCCCGCGCCCGGAAGCGACACCATGCGCCTCGCGACCGTCGTGTGACGACCGGCGTCGTCGCTCTCGCGCACGGCCCCCGTCTCGAGGACGTCACGTCCGAGAAGGGCGTTGAGCAGCGTGGACTTGCCCGCTCCGGACTCCCCCAGCACGATCGCCACCGTCCCGCGCGGCACGAGGTCACGCACGGCGTCAGTCCCCCAGGGCACACCGAGGCGCTCGGCGCAGGCGCTCACGCGCCTCTCCTCGACCTCGTCGGCGGCCGATGAGGTGAGCGCTATTCCGCAGCCCTCCCCCAGGATGTCGCGCACGGCGGCCACGTCCTTCTCGAGCGCCTCGTCGGTGGCGCGATCGGCCTTCGTGAGCACCACCGCGACGTCCGAGCCGCAGTCCCGCGCGATCACCGCGGAGCGGGCGATGCGGTCGCAGGACACCGCGCGCTCGCCGAGCTGCTGGACCACGAGCACAAGGTCCACGTTCGCGGCAAGCGTCTGGCGCTCGCCTCGGGCGCCCCCGCGCCAGCGGGCGATGTCGCTCTCGCGCGGGAGAATTTCCTCGATGAGGCCCATGTCGTGTCCGTGGGGCCGGCGGGCGCACACCCAGTCGCCCACCGCCACGCGCGCGTCCGTGCGCCCGCGCAGGCCGTCCTTGGTGAGCCGCGTCGAGAACTCCGCGCGGAAGGTGGCATCTGCCGCAAGCACGGCGGGATACCCGCGGTCGAGACGCACGACGCAGCCCATGACCAGCTCGTCCTTCTCGGCCCCCGCCTCCACGGCACGGTCGCAGGCGCCAGCGTACGCCGTGCGCTGCGCCTCGCTCGGGGAGAGCTCGTCAAAGGCCGGGAGCTCGATCAGCGTGGAAAGCGCCGGAAGGACCGCGTCCGACCCGCCTGAACCCCGACCACGTCTTCTCTTGGGAGATCGCTTGGCCACAGCGTCCTTTCCGTTGCGACTTTTGTCCTCCGCCAGTATAGCCGTGCTGCGTGGTCGGCGCGGGGATTGTTGCCAGTGCGTCACGCTCCGGCGCTGGCGGCCGCCGCCCGTCATACTCTGGCATGTCATGCGACCTCAGGATCGGAGCCCCTCATGATCGGCATCATCGGACTTTTGCTCGCCGTCGTCGCGATCGTGCTGCTCGTCTGGCGCGGCTGGCACATGGCCATCGTCTCGGTGGCGGCGTCGCTGATCGTCATCCTCACCAACGGCATGGACCCGCTCCAAAGCATCAACGTGAGCTACATGGGCGACATGTCCGCCTTCGTGGGCAGCTGGTTTCTGCTCTTTGCCCTGGGGTCGATCTTCGGCCGCGTCATGGGCGACTCCGGCGCCTCGGCGGGCATCGCCGCGAGCATGCTGCGCCTCGTGGGCGAGCGGCATGCGCTGCTCGTCATCATGGTCACGGGCCTCGTGCTCTCCTATGGCGGCATCAGCGCCTTCATCATCGCGTTCTCGGTCTACCCCATCGCCGCCGAGCTCTTCGAGCGCGCCGATATCCCCAAGAAGCTCATCGTCGCGGCCATCATGGTCTGCCCCGCCACGCTCGGCATGGTCATGATGCCGGGCATTCCCTCCACGCAGAACCTCATCCCCGCGAGCTTCCTCGGAACCAACGCCTACGCCGGGGCGCTTCTCGGCGTCATTTGCTCCGCGGTGATGTTCGCGGCGTCCTACGCCTACCTGCAGTGGGAGATCGGGCGGTGCCGGGCGCGCGGGGAGCACTTCGCCCCGAGCCCCGGAGAGACGCTCTCCCGCCCGGATGACACCGACACCCCGCCGACCTGGGCGTGCTTTGGGCCTATCGTTCTTCTCGTCATCCTGGTGTTTGCCCTGCAGACCGCCGGCATGGGGGCCACGGACGCGGTGGTCGTCTCCATGTCCGCGGCCGTCCTGGCCGGGTGCGCGCTCTTCCGCGGGCGCGTCCCGAGCATGCGGCGGGCCATCGGAGAGGCGTGCGCGAGCGGGCTGGGGTCGCTCGTCTCGGTGGCGGCCATCATGGGCTTTGGCGGCGTGGTCGTGGACTCGCCCGCCTACCAAGGCATCGTCGAGGCGCTCATGTCCACGAGCCTGAGCCCGCTCTGGCAGGGCTTCATCACGATCTTTGCCATCGCCGGCATCACGGGCTCGGCCATCGGGGCGCTCAACATCTACCTCGGCAGCATGGCCCAGACGCTGCTGGTAACCGGCCTCGACCCTGCGATGATGCACCGCGTGCTCTGCATGGCCTCCGTTGGCCCGGCCACGCTGCTGCCTCACACCTCTGCGATGGTCGCCGCCAACCAGGCCGCCCATACCGAGGTGCGCGACACCTACCGCTACGTGCTGGTCTCCTGCGCGCTGCTGCCGATTGCCGTGTCGCTGCTGGGCATGGCCCTCGGCCTCGCCGGCGTAGTGTAGCGTGCCGCGGCGTCCCTGTCCTCCCCAGAGGGCAAGAACCGAAAGTCACCTCAGCCCCTGACATGCAGCTTCACCGCGCTGTGCGGCACGGGCACACCAAAGAGGGCCCGTTCGAGGCCCACGCCGCAGCGCGTGGCCTTGAGCAGCCGCTGATGCAGCTCGGCGACCTCCCCCACCGACGCCGGCCCTCCCGGCTGGCGGGGAATCTCGTCCTCGAAGAGCGCCACGGCCTTCATGAGCTCCCGATGGTCCGCCATCTGGTCGAGCTTGATAGTGTTTATCGTCCAGCCCATGTGCTCGAGCGCCTCCTTGCGACGTAGGTCCTTCTCGGGATCAAGGTGGAACTCAAGGCTGTCGTACTCAGCCCCACGCCGCACGCCAGGCCAGGCAATGTCGATCGAGCAGCTCCTCGTGCCCGTCACGGCGGCAGCGGCATCATCGAGCGGAACCACGTAGTTGAGCTCCGGACGCGCGAAGGCGAGCCCCTGATGGCGCCCCGGCAGAAAGAGCTCGCCCGTCAGCACCGTCTCCATCGGGGAGCGCGCTCCGTCGCACACCCAGCGCAGCGCCTTGCGCGCCCGGCTGATCCCGTAGAGGCCGGAGAGCGCATCCACCGCCCCGGCGATCTTCTCGACAGACGTGAGTGGCGGTCGCTCGTAGTAGCCGGAGATCATCTCGGGGAAATGTGAGTAGCAGCCACACAGCTCGCAGCCCAGGACGACGGCGCCCACCAGCGAGGAGCATCGCGCCATCTGCACGAAGCAGAGCTCCGGCCCAGCTGCGTAAACACCCGGCGCAAGCTCCAGCAGCAATCCTTCCGGCATGACCGACAGGCCAAAGTTGTGCGTTTTGACAACCTTGGACTGGATGGCGCGCACGCCCTTGGCTGAAAGGACGTGGACCGGAGCGCGGCGAACGCCAAACTCGCTCAGGTCAAGGCGCCGAAGTTCTCGGGAATCTGTCGAGATGAGCTCCATGTCTAGCGACTCGCACACACGAGGATAGGCCCTCACCTGCGGCGGAACGGCACGCAAGAGCTCTAGAGCAGAGTTGTGAGAGACGATTACCGGCATACCTCCCCCTTCGCTCGCAAGCGATGGGGGTCGCCGTGCCCGACACTCTACCACAACCCGACCGAGAGAAATCGTGTCGGCCATTAACCAGAGAAGGAAGAATCTCCTACTTCAAAACCAGTAGCCAACCAGCCTTTTAACACCGCCAAGACGATCTGCATAGGCATTACCTACTTCAAAACCAGTGGGTAACTGACCCATAGTCGGCGAAGAGCGCCTCTTGGGGGCAGTTACCCACTGGTTTTGAAGTAGGTAACCGGCCGGCCGAGAAGGACGCGGGGCCGGAGCGCCACAAAAAAGGGGACGGAGCCAAAGCCCCGTCCCCGCGGACGAACATATGTCGAGAAGGACCGCTAGTCCTGGTTCTTCTCGATGCCGCGCATGACGGCCTTGTAGACCTCCATGATCGGGATGATCAGGAAGGCCAGGCCAAGGGCAGCGGCGAGCGCCTCCATCGGCAGCTCCATGAAGCCGAACATCTCGGCCAGGAACGGCACCTCGACCACGATGACGGTGAGGATGAGGGCCAGGATCGCGGCGCCCCAGAGCCACTTGTTCTGCTTCTTCATGGAGAACAGCGACGCGCGGCGGCTGCGCATGTTGAAGCAGTGGAAGATCTCGACCATCGAGAGGGTGATGAACGCCATGGTGACGCCCTCCTCGTCGGCGGTGCCCGCGATCATGTCGGCGATGTTGATGTAGCCCATGTCGAGGTAGACGCCCACGAAGAACGAGGCCAGGACCAGGATGGTGATGACGATGCCCTGGAAGAGGATGTCGACGCCCATGCCGCCCGCGAAGACGCCGTCAGAGGCCTTGCGCGGCTTGCGCTTCATGATGTCGCCCTCGGCCTCCTCCATGCCGAGCGCCAGCGCCGGGAAGCAGTCCGTGATGAGGTTGATCCAGAGCAGCTGGACCGGCTGGAAGATCGTGAAGCCCACGAGCGTGGCCACGAAGACCGAGAGCACCTCGGCGATGTTGGCGGAGAGCAGGAACTGGATGACCTTGCGGATGTTGTCGTAGATCCTGCGGCCCTCCTCCACCGCGTTGATGATGGTGGCGAAGTTGTCGTCGGCCAGGACCATGTCAGCCACGTTCTTGGTGACGTCGGTGCCGGTGATGCCCATGCCCACGCCGATGTCGGCGCGCTTGATGGACGGGGCGTCGTTCACGCCGTCGCCGGTCATGGCCACGATCTTGTCGCGGCTCTTCCAGGCGTCGACGATGCGGGCCTTGTGCTCGGGCTGGACGCGGGCGTAGACGCTGTACTCGGTGACCTTCTCCTTGAAGTCCTCGTCGGAGATCTTGTCGAGCTGGGCGCCGGTGATGGCCTCGGAGGCGTCCTTGCAGATGCCGAGGTTCTTGGCGATGGCCACGGCGGTGTCGATGTGGTCGCCGGTGATCATGACCGGGCGGATGCCGGCCTCCTTGGCCTCGGCGATGGCCGGGGCGACCTCAGGACGCTCGGGGTCGATCATGCCGGAGAGGCCCACGAAGACGAGGTCGTGCTCGAGCGCCTCGGGGCTGCAGTCGGTGGGCAGCGCCTTGTGCATGCGCACGGCGGAGGCGAGCACGCGCAGCGCCTGGTTGGCCATGTCCTTGTTGGCGGCCATGATCTTCTCGCGGCGGGCGTCGGTCAGGGTCTCGACGGTGCCGTCGGCGTTCATGACCTGGGTGCAGCGGCCGAGAACCACGTCGGGGCCGCCCTTGGTGTACTGCTCGAAGGTGCCCTCGGGGGTCTTCACCACGACGGACATCATCTTGCGGCCGGAGTCGAACGGCGCCTCGCCCACGCGCTCGTAGCGGTCGGCGTTGCCGTTCTCGTAGAAGCCGAGCTTGGCAGCGTCGTTGACAAGCGCGCACTCGGTGGGCTCGCCCACGGCCTCGCCCTTCTCGGCGTCCCACTTGGCGTCGGAGCAGAGGGCCATGGCGCGCACGTGCAGGTCGTCGGGGCCCTCGACCTCGTGCTTGGTGACGGTCATCTTGTTCTGCGTGAGGGTGCCCGTCTTGTCCGAGCAGATGATCTGGGTGCAGCCGAGTGTCTCGACGGCGGTCATCTTGCGAATGATGGCCTGGCGCTTGGACATCTTGGTGACGCCCATGGAGAGCACGATCGTGACCACGGCCACGAGGCCCTCGGGGATGGCGGCGACGGCCAGCGACACGGCGACCATGAAGGTGTCGAGGATCATCTCGGGGTTGGAGCCGAGCTCGCCGCCGTGACGGATGAGGTCGACGGCAAAGATGATCACGCAGATCGCGAGCACCAGCTTGGTGAGGATGCCGGAGAGCTCGTTGAGCTTGATCTGGAGCGGCGTGAGCTCCTTCTTGGCGGTGGTGAGGGCGTCGGCGATCTTGCCCATCTCGGTCTTCATGCCGGTCGCGGCGACGACGGCGCGGCCGCGGCCGTAGACCACGGTGGAGCCCATGTAGCACATGTTCTTGCGGTCGCCCAGGGGCACGTCGTCGGTGCCGGCGTCAAGCACGATCGGCTCGACGTGCTTCTCCACGGGCACGGACTCGCCGGTGAGGGCGGCCTCCTCGATCTTCATCGAGGCGCTCTCCAGGACGCGGCAGTCCGCGGGCACGGAGTCGCCGGCCTCGAGAAGGACGATGTCGCCGGGCACGAGGTCGGCGGAGGGCAGGTGGGTGAGCTTGCCGTCGCGGATGACCTTGGACTGCGCGGCGCTCATCTGCTGCAGGGCCTCGAGCGCCTGCTCCGACTTGGCCTCCTGGACCACGCCGAGCACGGAGTTGATGATGACGACGGCCATGATGATGATGACGTCGGCCCACTCGGACTCGCCCTGGATGGTGCCGGTGATCGCCGAGATGGCGGCGGCCACGATGAGCATGATGACCATCGGGTCGGCCATCTGCTCGAAGAAGCGCTTCCAGAGCGGGGTCTTCTCCTCCTTCTCCAGCTCGTTGGGCCCGTACTGCGACAGGCGAGACGACGCCTCCGCCGCGGTCAGGCCGCTCTCCTCGTCAGAGGAAAGCTCGCCCAGGACCTCGTCCTTGGACTCTAGGTACTCCTTCATTCAGTTCCCCTCCTGGGAAGTAGGCGCCCGACAGATTGATGCCCGATCATAATTCCCCAGGAAGGGGCAAGGGCCCATCAAGGCTGCCATGCCGGACGCATGGACAAAAAGCACGCGGACTATTCTACCCGACGTGCGCCTTACATTTCATTGGTCGTCTGACCAGTTGAGCGGTTTTGGTGTACGCCGCCCGAGAGCGCCGCCACCGCGATTGCCGCTGGCACCGTGAGCGCGAGCGCAGGGAAGAACCACGCCAGGTCAACACTGCCAAACAGGGCGCCGCCGATCACGGGCCCGAGCGTCATGCCGATGTCAAACCCCATGTAGTAGGTGCTGTTGGCCAGGCCCACGTGCTCGGGCCCCACCGCGCGCACCGCCGTGGACTGGCAGACCGAGCACATGACCCCATAGCCGCCCGCCATGAGAGGCGCCGCCAGCAGCAGCCCCACCGGCCCGTCCATGAGAGCGAGAAGGGCAAGCGAGCCCGCGGCGCTCACGCCGGACGCCACCACAAAGGACACGAACCCCACGCGGTCGAACGCGCGGCCGAGAAGGACACGGAGCGCCATGAGGGCCACGGCGTAGACCGTGAAGAAGAGGCCCGTGGGTACGTCAAGCCCGCGCGCCTCCGCGTAGCTCACGAGAAAGGACTGCGTGGCCATATACGGGATGGTGAAGAGTGCCACCACGAGCGCGGCGGGCACGGCGCGCACGTCCAGCAGGCGCAGCCGGGGGCGCTCGTCCTTCTCTGCCCGCGGGACGCCGGCGTCGCGCACGAGCAGGATCCCCACGAGCGATAGGCCCGCGAACGCCGCCGAGAGCGCAAGCGCCGAACGATACCCCAGCGCGTCCGAGACGGCGATGCCGAGCGCGGGCCCCACGGCCATGCCGAGCGCGTTCATGAGGCCGAAGATGCCCACGCCCTGGCCCACGCGGGCGGGCGGGAGCGTCTTGGCAAACCACGTTGCCATGCAGACCGAGCAGAGCGAGTAGCCGGCGCCGTTGGCGAGGCGCATGACCGCGAGGACCGCGGTGCTCGGCGCCAGCGCCTGCCCGAGCCCGGTCACGAGCATCAGGGCGGCGCCGGCTCCGGCGAGCGCGCGCTTGGGGAGGCGGTCCGAGAGGTTGCCGGCTATGGGGCGCACGACGAGCGAGCACGCGTTCATCAGGGCCGTCAGCACGCCCATGAGCGCCGCGGCGGCACCGAGCGTGCCGGCAAAGCCCGCGATCAGCGGGTTGGCGAGCATGGCGCTCGCGAGATAGCAAAACGTCGCGCCGAGAATGACCGCGGCATCACGCGTCAGCAGCACCTTGCCCCCCTCTCGTCCGAATCCAGATAGTACGCCTTCTCTTACGAGGCCGCCGCGTTCGCGCAGTTGGCGAGAAGTACCTCGCAGAGAAGGTATACTGGCCCGCCGCGGCGCGGCATCGAAGGCCGCCAAGCCGCCGTACGCCTGAGACCGATTCCAAAATCAAGCTGGAATCGGCGGGCGATCTCTTACGCCGCCCTTGCGTGCGCTAAACTTGGGGCCGATAGACTATCGTCGTGCGTGCGCTCTACGCACACAGAAAGGACTTCTCGCGATGAACATTCTTTTCTACGGAACCGCCAGCTACGACAAGGCGTCTTTCACCAAGGAGCTCGCGGACTACCCTGAGATCAAGATTGACTTCACCGAGACCAACCTCACGCCCATGACCGCAGCCCTCGCCCGCGGTTATGACGCCGTCTGCGCCTTTGTCAACGCGGACTGCGGCGCCATGACGCTCGAGATCCTCGCCGGCTTTGGCGTGAAGCTCCTCCTCATGCGCTGCGCCGGTTTTGACGCCGTCAACGTAGCCGTGGCCAAGGACCTGGGCATCCGTGTAACCCGCGTTCCCGCCTACTCCCCGGAGGCCATCGCCGAGCACGCCATGGCCCTCGCGCTGGCGGCCAACCGCCGCATCTGCAAGGGCTACATCCGCGTCCGCGAGAACGACTTCTCGCTTGACGGCCTGGTGGGCAACACTCTGCACGGCAAGACCGCCGGTATCATCGGCACCGGCCGCATCGGCGCCGCCCTCTGCCGCATCTGCAAGGGCTTTGGCATGAAGGTTCTGGGCTCCGACCTCTACCCCAACCAGGGGCTGGTGGACGAGGGCGTCATCGATGAGTACGTGGACTACGACGAGCTCTACCGCCGCTCCGACCTCATCTCGCTACACGCGTTCCTCAACGACGAGAGCCGTCACATGATCAACGACGAGTCCATCGCCAAGATGAAGGACGGCGTGATCTTCGTGAACACCGGCCGCGGCGGCCTCGTGGACACTCAGGCCCTCATCCGCGGCATCCTCTCCGGCAAGATCGGCGCCGCGGGCATCGACGTCTACGAGGAGGAGGGCCCCAACGTCTACCAGAACCGCGCCGGCCAGGTCATCGATTCCGTCACCGCGCGCCTCTGCTCCTTCCCCAACGTCGTCATGACGAGCCACCAGGCCTTCTTCACCCACGAGGCCCTCGGTGAGATCGCCCGCGTCACCCTCGACAACGCCAAGGCCTTTGCCGACGGCACCGACTTCGTTGACCGCAGCGTCGTCTGCTAGCACGGCGGCGACGCAGTAAGAATCGCCTCTCGAAGAAAGGGCACAGATGGCATTCAACAAGAAGAAGACCAAGATCGTCTGCACGATGGGTCCCGCCGTCGAGGACGAGGAGGTGCTGCGTCAGCTCATCCTTCACGGCATGAACGTCGCTCGCTTCAACTTCTCCCATGGTAGCCACGAGTACCACCGCAAGAACATCGAGCGCGTCCGCGCGCTCTCCCGCGAGCTCGCCATCCCCGTCGCCATCATGCTCGACACCAAGGGCCCCGAGGTCCGCACGGGCCTGCTCAAGGATGGCAAGAAGGTCACGCTCGTGACCGGCGAGACCTGCGTCATCACCACCGACGACAACGTCGAGGGCACCGCGGAGCGCTTCTCGCTCGACTACAAGAACCTCCCCAACGAGGTCGAGGAGGGCACCGTCATCCTCATCGACGACGGCCTGATCGGCCTGGAGGTCGTGAGCGTCGAGGGCACCGACATCACCTGCAAGATCACCAACGGCGGCGAGCTCGGCGAGCGCAAGGGCGTCAACTTCCCCAACCTCAACATCAACCTCCCGTCCGTCACCGCCCAGGACCGCGCGGACATCATGTTTGGCTGCGAGCTCGGCATCGACGCCATCGCCGCCTCCTTCATCCGCGACGGCGAGGCCGTGCAGGAGATCCGCAAGATCTGCATCGAGATGGGCACCCCCAACGTCCTGATCTTCCCCAAGATCGAGAGCGCCCTGGGCGTCAAGAACTTCGACGAGATCCTCCACGCTGCCGACGGCTGCATGGTCGCCCGCGGCGACCTGGGCGTCGAGGTTCCTGCGGCGCAGGTCCCGCACATCCAGAAGACCATCATCCGCAAGTGCAACGAGCACTACAAGCCGGTCATCACCGCCACGCAGATGCTCGACTCCATGCAGCGCAACCCGCGCCCGACCCGCGCCGAGATCACCGACGTCGCCAACGCCGTCTACGACGGCACCGACTGCGTCATGCTCTCCGGCGAGACCGCGGCCGGCAAGTACCCGATCGAGGCAGTCAAGACGATGTCCGACATCTGCAAGGAGACCGAGAAGTACCTGCCCGAGCGCAAGGAGTACCACGAGCGCGGCGGCATGCGCAACGTCAGCGGCGCGACCGGCTTTGCCGCGCTCGAGATGGCCGACCGCGTGGGCGCCAAGTGCATCCTCGCCCCCACCAACTCCGGCCGCTCCGCGCGCCTCATCTCCACCTTCCGCCCGAAGGTGCCGCTGTTCGCCACCTCCCCCAACGAGCAGACCATCCGTCGCACCTGCTTCTACTGGGGCGTCTACGCGTACCGCACCACCGAGCAGGGGTCGCTCTCCAGCACGCTCTACAACGCGCTGACCACCGCCAAGCTCAACAACCTCGTTGACACCGGCGACATCGTGGTCATCACCGCCGGCGACCCGCAGACCTCGCCGCGCATGGGCGACTACACCACCTCCACCAACATGGCGATGGTGGCCCAGGTTCAGTAGACGGGTCATCTCTCCCGCAAGGGCTGAGGCCCCGGGAAGTTCCCTCCAGGCGTGCTCTTCGAGAAACGCCTTTCGGGAACTTCCCGGGGCCTCTCGCTGTCGACGAGACCCTTACCGCAGGGGTTGGGTGGAGCGTCCCTACCGCTCGCAGCGCCAGTAGTACGCGGAGTAGGGCTTGAGCTCGGAGCCGCCGCCGAAGTCGTGCTCCACGCCGGTGATGAGGTCCACCGCGCGGCCGCACTGGGCGTCGAAGTGCACCGTCGCGGGCTCGCCGCTCGCGTTTATCGCCACGATCACGCGCTCGTAGGTCCCGTGCTCGCCGCCGGCGTAGGCGCGCTGGAACACCAGCTGCTGGGGCTGGCACTGGAGCTGCGCGTAGTCTCCCCAGACGAGCGCCGTCGAGTCCTCGCGGGCGCGCGCGATCGCCGCGATCCAGTCGGTGAGCGCGCTCCACTCGGGCGCGTCGAGCGCCGGACGCAGCTCGTGGTCGCCCGGGAGCTGCTCGCCCTCGATCCCCCACTCGGAGCCGTAGTAGACCGCCGGCACGCCGCTCATCGCAAAGAGCAGGCCATAGAGCGGGACCAGCTGGTTCTTGTCGTCCAGTTTGGTGGCGATGCGCGGCACATCATGGTTGTCCACGAAGTCGAGCATGTGGCGGCCGGTGTAGAGGTCCCACGGCTGGCTGCCGCTCTGGCGCTCCAGAGCGTAGGCGATCTCGTGCATGTTGGCGGCGTTCATGGACGACCACAGGCCCTTGTACGCCTCGTAGTTGGTGACCGAGTCGCAGAGGTCCTCGCCCATCCACTGGTTGTAGTCGCCGAACATGGTCTCGCCCACCAGCGGGAACTTCTCGCCCCGCTCGCTGCCGATCTGGTTGGCGAGGTTGCGCAGGAAGCGCAGGAACCCCTGATCGAGGCAATAGGCAACGTCGAGACGCAGGCCGTCGATGTCAAACTCGCGCACCCAGCCGCGGATGACGTCGGCCAGGTAGTCGTTGAGCTCGTTGTTCCAATGGTTGAGCTTCACCAGGTTCTGGGCGCCCTCCCAGCAGCTGTAGGAGAGGCCGTCGTTGAAGCAGTTGTTGCCATTGAAGTCGATCTCGAACCAACCGGCGTAGGGACTCTCCCCGCGACGGGCGAGCACGTCCTGGAACGCCCAGAAGCCACGTCCCACGTGGTTGAACACGCCGTCCAGGAGCACCTTGATGCCCGCCTCGTGACAAGCGTCCACCACAGCACGCAGGTCCTCGTTGGTGCCCAGGCGGCAGTCGACCTTGGTGTAGTCACGCGTGTCGTATCCGTGGGCGTCAGACTCGAAGACGGGGTTGAGCAGCAGACACGTGGCGCCGAGCCGGGCCATGTGGTCGATCCAGCCGTTGTCGATAAGCTGCAGGATGCGATGCTCGAGAATGCCGTCGTTCTCGTACGGGGCGCCAGTGAGGCCCAGCGGATACACCTGATAGACAAAGGACGGCTCGTACCAGCTCATGCGGGAGCTCCTCTCATAGACAGCGGACCCTCAACATTCTAGCCGCATGCCGTTCGCCTAATTTCGCCGTGGGTCAGCGGCAAGCACGCGCGATGGACGTGCCCCTCGAGGGTATGTACACCCCTGCTTGAGGGTATGTACACCCGCCGGTTTTGGGTTGGTTGCAAACGCGCAGGTAGATAAGCTGGCGAGAAGAACGGGCGGCTCGGAGGGGTGTACATACCCTCAAGCAGGGGTGTACATACCCTCGCGTCACAGCCGAGAAGGACGCGCGGCAGAATAAGGGCGGCCCCGCGCGGGGCCGCCCTCGGGAAAGGGACCGATGAAACCGGCGCTACGCGCGCTCGTAGACGGTGCGGCCGCCCACGATCGTGCGGACGACGTCGTAGGCGTCGTCCATGAGCACGAGGTCGGCGCGGGCGCCCACGGCGATGCGACCGCGGTCGGACCAGCCGAAGAGGCGCGCCGGGTTCTCGGAGAGCGGCTTGGCGGCCAGCTCGACCGGGGCTCCCGTGAACTTCATGAAGTTGCGCAGCGCCGTGGCCTGCGTGAGCGTGGAGCCCGCGCGGACGCCCGTGGTGGCGAGCTTGGCGTCACCGTCCTCGACCACGACGTCGTTGACGCCGAGCTTGTAGCTGCCATCGGGCAGGCCGGCGGCCATGATGGAGTCCGTGATGCCCAGGATCTTGTCCCAGCCCTTGACCTTGACGTAGAGGCGCACCGTGCCCGGCACGAGGTGACGGCCGTCGCAGATCGTCTCCGCGTAGATGTCGCTCTCGAGCGCAACTCCAAAAATCGCGGGCTCATGCTGGTGGAAGAGGCGCATCGCGTTGCCCACGTGCGTGGCGGACTTGGCGCCCGCGTTCACGCACGCCCAGGAGAGGTCGTAGCCCGCGCCGCTGTGGCCGATGGCGGAGGTGATGCCCAGGGCCTCGAGCTGCGGAATGAGCTCGGGCACGCCGGGGACCTCCGGGGCGAGCGTGGTGTAGAGGATGTGCCCGCCGGCAGCCTCCTGGTACTGGCGGAACAGGTCGACCGAGGCCTCGTGCATGAGCAGGTGCTCGGGCATGGCGCCCTTGTACTCACTCGAGAGGCACGGGCCCTCCAAGTGGATGCCGAGAAGCGCGGCGCCGTCGTAGGGGCCGCCCTCGATGACCTGACGCGCCTGCTCGATGCACCAGAGTGTCTGCTCCGGCGTGTCCGTGAGGATGGAGCAGAGCCAGCCCGTGGTTCCCTGGGAGGCGAAGAAGCGGCCGATGGTGCGCAGGCCCTCGACGTCGGCGGCGTTCACGTCAAAGCCCGCGGCGCCGTGGGTGTGCACGTCGATGAAGCCCGGCAGGGCGAGAAGCCCGCTCGCGTCGATGACCGGCAGGTCCTTCTCGTTGTCATAGGCCGAGGAGAGGCCGGTGACGACGCCGTCCTCGACGGTGACGTTCAGACGCGCGAGCTCGCCCTCGGAGAGGACGCGCGCGCCCGTGATGTAGCAGCTGGACAGCATGGCCGGCCTCCCTAGTAGGCCTGGTGACGGGCGACGTCGTTGACGTAGATCTTGGCGTCGGGGTGGCTCTGCAGAAGCGTGGCGGGGAAGGCGGCCGTGGGCTCGCCGTAGGCCGCGCGGCGCACGACGCCGCGATGCCAGTCGCGGAAGACGCCGAGGCGCACCTTGCGCGCACCGAGGATCTCGCGCATGCCGATGGTCACGCAGCGGTGCGGCATGTCCTCGAGGGCGCCGCCGAGGTCGCCCACGGAGTTGGTGGCGCGGGTCTCGGGATGGATGTCGAGGGTGCGGGTCTCGAGCGCGGCGAACTCCTCGCAGGAGAGCTCGGGCTGCGGCTCGTTGAATGCGAGGTGCCCGGTGATGCCGATGCCGCCGAAGGCGATGTCCACGCCGCCGAGCTCGTCGATCACGCGGCCGATGCGGCCCAGGTCATGCGGGTCGGGGAAGATGCGCTGCTCCTCGGGCATCACGAGCTCGGGGTCGATCTTGCCGTAGACGTTGCGAGCCATGAAGCCGCGGAAGGAGAGCGGGTCGTCCGCGCTGATCCACTCGTCGTTGTCGTCCAGGTACTCGTCCATGTTGATGAACCAGCAGTCCTTGAGGGAGATGCGCTGGTCGTTGACCATCTTGACGAAGTAGGGATAGTGGCCGACGGGGCCGACGGGGCAGATGAACACGGTCTTCTCGCCGCGGGCGTTGTGCTCGCGGATGGTGCTGACCATCTCGAGGGCGAGGTCGAAGAAGACCTCCGCGGAGTCACCGGCGCAGACGAGCGGCACACGGGCGTCGCGACCAAGGTCCTCGGCTGAGATGTGATAGTACTCCATGCTTTCTCCTTGTCTCGCGTGAAAGAGACGGCCTCCCCGCGCGGATGGGGAGGGTCACCCTGCTGCGGAGAGGCCGTCTGACGGGGGCTATGAGCGCCCTCGGAAACCGCTGTTCAGAAGCGCTACTTGATGGTCTCGTAGAGCTCGTCGGACTCGGTGATGACGTCGGTCAGGACGTAGTCCTCGACGGGCACCTCGGCCTCGATCTGGCCGCCGTCCAGGAAGACCTTCTGCTGGGCCTCGTAGTAGCCGACGATGGTGTCGGTGTTGCCGATGGCGTCGACGGCACCCTGCCAGTCGCCCTCGCCCGTGGACTGAAGGAGCGTGTCCTCGGGAACGCCGAGCTCTGAGGCAAGCAGCTTGGCAACGTCGTCGATGTGCTCGGCGCGGTAGACCTTGCCCTTGTCCAGAGCGGCGCCAAAGCGCACGAGGACGTCGTGGTTCTCCTCGGCGTACTCGGGCAGGACGACGTAGGAGCCGGGGAAGGCGACCTCGTCGGAGTAGTCGGTGTTGGTGCCGAGGACGAGGTAGTCGTCGCCGAGCTGCTCCTCGAGGGTGACGGTGTTGGGCGACCAGGTGGCGGCGGCGTCGATCTGGCCGGAGATGAGGGCCGTCGTCATGCCGGAGACGTCCATCTCGACGGTGTTGACGTCGTCGACGGTGAGGCCGGCGTCCTGGAGAACGTACTGGAGGATGATCTCGGAGGAGGTGCCGGAGGCGACGCCCACCGTCTTGCCGGCGAGGTCAGCGCCGGTCTCGATGCCGTGGGACTTGTTGGCGACGACGCAGTCGGCCTGGGAGAGCTGGTCGAACGCGAAGATCTTGGCCTGGCCCTGGATGCACAGGGAGTGAGCGCCGTGGCCGATCTGGGAGATGTCCACGGAGCCGGACTGCATGGCCGTGATCTCGGCGGGGCCGGCCTGGAACTGCTCGGTCTCGACGGTGATGCCGACCTCCTCGAAGTAGCCCTGGTCGATGGCCGAGAAGAGCGTGGCCGCGGAGCCCAGGTTGGGCATGAAGGCGACGTGGACGGTGACGGGCTCGTACTCGGTGCCGGCCGGCTCCTCCTCGGTGTCGTCGGCGGTGTCGTCAGCAGCGGGCTCCTGGGTGCCGTTGTCGCAGCCGGCGAGGACCATGCCGGAGCCCACGACGCCGGCGGCGCCGGCGACCTTGAGGAAGGAGCGGCGGCTGAGCTGGTTCATGTCGATCTTCTTCATATCGAATCCTTTCTCGTGGAGGCGAGTTCTTCTCGCTTCCCTCCCATTTCGGGGGCCGGGCCCCCGCGAATAACGAGCGGACGTGCGTGCAAGGCTACTTGCGGACGGAGAGGTACTCCTGGTAGACCTGGCTCCAGATGTGGTTCTTGAGCTCGAGGAAGCGCGGGGTCATCTTGGTCTCCTGCGTGCGGGGATACGGGATGTCGATGTCCACGATCTCCTTCACGCGGCCCGGTCGCGCGTACATGATGATGACGCGCTGGGCGAGGATGATGGCCTCCTCGACGTCGTGGGTGATGAAGAAGCAGGTCTTCTGCTCCTTCTCCCAGGTCTCGAGCAGCTCGGACTGGAGCTGGGTGCGCGTCTGGGCGTCAAGGGCGCCGAACGGCTCGTCCATGAGCAGGACCTTGGGGTTGACCGCATAGGCGCGGGCGATGGCCACGCGCTGCTTCATGCCGCCCGAGAGCTCCTTGGGGTAGGACTGCACGAAGTCCTGCAGCTCGACGAGCTTGATGTACTTGAGCGCGATCTCCTCGGCCTCCTTGTCGGACTTGCCCTGGAGCTTGAGGCCAAACTTGACGTTCTCGAGGACCGTGAGCCACGGGAAGAGGGCGTACTGCTGGAAGACGATGCCGCGGTCGGGGCCGGGGCCCGTGACCTCCTGGCCGTCCACCAGGACGCGGCCCTCCGTGGGCTCCTCGAGGCCACCGATGATGTTCAGGAGCGTGGACTTGCCGCAGCCGGACGGCCCGACGACGCACACGAACTCGTTCTCGTGGATGTCGAAGTTGGCGCCGTTGAGCGCGACCACCTCGCCCTTGCGGGTGTTGAACTTCTTGACCACGTTCTCGATGTGGACCTTTACTGCTGAATCGTTTCCTGCCATCCCGTGAACCTCCTCTCAAGGAATCGGACGATCTTCTCGAAGCAGATGCCGATGATGCCGAGCATGATGATGCCGAGCAGCACGACGTCCATCTGGTAGTAGCCGCTCGCCTGCTGAATCATCATGCCGATGCCCTTGTCGCCACCGACGATCTCGGAGGCCATGAGCGTGGTGAGCGAGGTGGAGAGGCCCAGGCGCGCCGCGACGAGGATGAAGGGCGTCGAGGCGGGGATGGTGACCTTGAAGAAGATGTCCTTCTGGGTGGCGCCGAGCACGCGCGCCGCCTTGATGAGCGTGACGTCCACGCCCTTGACGCCCTGGTAGATGGTGATGACCATGACCAGGAACGCCGCGATGAAGATGACCGTGATCTTGGAGGTCTGACCGATGCCGAGGGCGGCGATGATCAGGAAGACGTAGGCCAGCGGCGGGATGTTGCGGATGAACTGGATCCAGGGCTCGACGACGTGACGGAACGGGTCGTACCACGCCATCAGGAAGGCGACCGGAATCGACACCACGAAGGCGATGCCGAAGCCCGTGAGAACACGGGACACGGAGGCCCAGACGTGCTCCCAGAGCAGGCCGCTCTGAGCGCGCTCGATGAAGGCGTTGAGGACCTTCTCGGGTGACGCGAAGACCGCCGGCCACGTGCCGGAGGCGGCGAGCCACAGGGCTATCGCCAGCGCCAGGGAGATCAGTGCCCAAGCCCAGCTTGGCACCTTACTCCAGATGGGTACTTTCTTCTCTTTCAATGACGGCCTCCTTCTCTTTCTCCCGCCGTGCCCCTCCCCAGAAGGACGCTTGGAGGCGCGACGAGTGCATCCGGCGAACGCGTGCGACGTGCAAGGATCAGACCAAAGAGCGCGTGGTCGAGAAGAACGAAATGCGGAACACTTGACCGCTTGTTGTCACTCAAACGATTAAGTTACTGACATGTAACCACAGCCTCTACGCATTTCCTAGTGTAAAGTTGCAGTAAGGGCCGCTTAGGGCCGATTTGGTACCGCTCAGCACTTGTTAAGTGGTTAACCTCGATAAACGGTCGGTTTTGACCTGCGAGCGCATTTCTCCAAGTTCTTCTCGATATAAGGCACAGGTCATGGTAAACAGGTACTATCTCACTTAATCGAAAAAGTGAGACTCGAGGATTGGAGGCGGAAATGCGGAGACGAACCACCCTCAAGGACGTGGCCCAGGAGGCCGGAGTCACCGCCGCGACCGTCTCCTACGTCATCAACAACACGCCCGGCCAGTCCATCCGCCCGGAGACGCGCCGGCGGGTGCTGCAAGCGGCGCGCAACCTCAACTACATGCCCAACGCGCACGCGCGCACGCTCAGGAGCCGCACCATCCCGTGCGTGGGCGTGGTCCTGCGCAGGAACCTCTCCGTCCCCCGCTTCAGCCAGATGGCCTACGGCATCCAGACGCGGCTGGAGGAGGAGGACTACAACGTGCTGCTCCTCGGCAACAAGACCGACGCGCTCGGCCACGCGGACTACGCGAGCGCCTACCTCGCGGGGCGCGTGGGCGGCATCATCTTCATCGGCATCGAGAACGAGGGGCCCGATCCCGAGAGCCTCCAGCTGCTCACCGACGAGTCGGCGCCGCTCGTGGTCTTTGACTGCCAGCAGCAGGCGGACACCTACAGCACCGTGGACCTCGACTACCGCGGCGGGGCGCGCCTGATCACCTCCCGCATCATCGAGCGCGGCTGCCGGCGCGTCGTCTACCTCCGCCCGCGGATCGACACCGCCCAGGAGCGCCTGCGCGAGCTCGGCGTCCGCGACATCTGCGAGGCCTCGGGCGTGGAGCTGCTCGTGCGCGCGGCCCCCATCGACCTGCACAACATCGACGTCTGGGACGAGCGCTACACCGTGGGCAACACCGAGGACGGCCTCAAGCTGAGCGAGGAGCTCATCGACACGGCACGCCGCGTGCTCGCGGAGACCCGCGACGGCGACGCCGTGATCACGAGCTGGGCCACCTGGACGCACTTCTTCCGCAAGATCGCCCCCAAGCGCAACCTCATCTATGCGGAGCTCGCCAACAACGGGGAGAACTGGCTCGCCGCCAACTTCTACACGCGGCTGCCCAACTACGAGACCGGCATCGCCTGCGCCGAGGAGATCCTGTCGCTCATGCGCGGCAACGCCCCGTCGGCGCGCATCATCAAGCTCACCAACGTCATCGAGCCCAAGCTCGAGCCCCGTCGGCACTAAGCGGGCGGGGCTCGCCCCCGTCTGTCAGGCACAGGCACGCACGACCGCACGACCGAAAGCACGTACAGGAAAGCGCCCGGGGAGCCGGGTCACAAACAAGGAGATGGTCACATGGCACTCGTACCGCTCAAGCCCGTCCTGGACGCCGCGCGCAAGGGGGGCTACGCCCAGGGCGCGTTCAACGTCAACGCCGTCTGCCAGGCCAAGGCAGTCATCGAGGTCCACGAGATGATGAGGAGCGCCGCCATCCTGCAGGGCGCCGACCTTGCCAACGCCTTCATGGGCGGTCGCGCCGACTTTGCCAACGGCACCGTCGAGGACAAGATCGTGGGCGCAAAGAACATCGGCGACGCCGTGAAGAAGTACGGCGAGAAGAGCCCCATCCCCGTGGTCCTGCACCTCGACCACGGCCGCGACATGGAGAGCGTCAAGGCGGCCATCGCCGGCGGCTACACCTCCGTCATGATCGACGGCTCGTCTCTGCCGCTCGAGGAGAACATGGAGCTCACGCGCGAGGTCGTCAAGTACGCCCACCCGCGCGGCGTCTCCGTCGAGGGCGAGCTCGGCGTGCTGGCCGGCGTCGAGGACCACGTCTTCGCCGCCTCGAGCACCTACACCAACCCGCTCACGGCCGTGGAGTTCGTGCGCAACACCAAGGTCGACGCGCTGGCCATCAGCTACGGCACCATGCACGGCCCCTCCAAGGGCAAAGACGTCAAGCTCCGCCGCGAGATCCCCATCGCCATCCGCGAGTGCCTCTCCCACGAGGGGCTCGACTGCGCGCTCGTGAGCCACGGCTCCTCCACCGTCCCGGGCTACATCGTGCGTGAGATCAACGCCCTCGGCGGCAACATCCAGAACGCCTACGGCATCAGCCTCGCCGAGCTCAAGGCCGCCATCCCCGCCGGCATCAACAAGATCAACGTCGACACCGACATCCGCCTCGCGGTGACCCGCAACATGCGCGAGCTGTTCGCCACGCGCCCAGAGCTCCAGGAGAGCCCGTCTATCGGCGGCGTCTACCAGCTGCTCAAGGAGCACCCCGAGAACCCCGACCCGCGCGCGTTCCTCCCGCCCGTGTACGACACGGTCATGTACGGCGTGGTCGAGGACGACGACCGCGCGGCCCTCGTCGCCGCCATCGAGGCCGGTGTCAAGGAGGCCGTGGCCACGCTGATCGTGGAGTTCGGCAGCTACGGCCACTATCCCGACGTCGAGCTCGTCACGCTCGAGGAGATGGCCGAGCGCTACGAGAAGGCGGGGATCTAGCCATGGCGGCCGACGGCCTGCTCGTCGTCCACGGCGGCGGCCCCACCGCCGTGATCAACGCCTCGCTCTACGGCGCCGTCGACGAGGCCCTGAACACGCCCGGCGTGGGGCGCGTCCTCGGCGCGCGCGGCGGCGTGGGCGGCATCACCGACGGCAACCTCGTCGACTTTGGCCAGGTCTCGCGCGACCAGCTCGACCTGCTGCCCTTCTCGCCCTCCTCGGCCATCGGCACGAGCCGCAAGCCGCTCGAGGACGAGGACTACCGCGAGCTCGCCCACGCGCTCGACCGCCAGGGCATCCGGTGGCTTCTGTGCACCGGCGGCAACGGCACGATGGACACCTGCGGCAAGATCTGGCGCGCCTGCCACGAGGAGGGCGTGCCCATCGACGTCGTGGGCATCCCCAAGACCATGGACAACGACATCGCGGTGACCGACCACGCGCCCGGCTTCGCGAGCGCGGCGCGCTACATGGCTGCCACCACGTCCGCCATCTGCTGCGACGTGCGCGGCCTGCCCATCCACATCGTCATCGTGGAGGCCATGGGCAGAAACGCCGGCTGGGTCACCGCCTCGAGCTGCTTTGCAGACGAGTCCGGCACCGGCGGCCCCGACCTCATCTACCTGCCCGAGCGTGCCTTCGACGAGCGCGCCTTCCTCGACGACGCCCAGCGCCTCATCGACGAGAAGGGCTCGGGCGTCGTGGTGGTGAGCGAGGGCCTGCACACCGCCGACGGCACGCCGGTGGCGCCTCCTCTCATGACCGTGGGGCGCGCCACGTACTTCGGCGACGTTTCCGCGCACCTTGCCAGGCTCGTCATCTCCGAGCTCGGCTACAAGGCGCGCTCGGAGAAGCCCGGCCTCATCGGCCGCGCCTCCATCGCCTGGCAGAGCCCGGTGGACCGCGAGGAGGCCATCGGCTGCGGCCGCGAGGCCGTCCGCGCCGTGCTCGAGGGCGACTCCGGCAAGATGGTGGGCATCGAGCGCGTCTCGACCGAGCCCTACGAGGCGCGCCTCATCCGCATCCCCATCGAGCAGGTCATGCTCGATGAGCGCACGCTGCCGGACGAGTACATCAACGAGAGCGGCAACGGCGTGACCGACGCCTTCCGCACGTGGTGCCGCCCGCTGCTGGGCCCGGCGCTGCCGCGCTTCGCGAGCTTCGCCTGACACCCGCCTCTCGATCCAACGATTGGAGCCTTCATGAAGCACATCTTCCTCAACCTCAAGCGCTTTGACATCAAGCCGGAGCTCGGCGGCGTCAACCGCCTCGCCGAGCCCGCCTGCTGGGGCGAGGCCGTGGCCTCCTCCATCAAGAGCGTGGCCGAGAAGTACGGCGAGGTCGCGGAGTTTGCGGCGTTCCTCCCCGAGGCGCACCTCATCGGCGCCTGCGCCGGCGCCGAGGGCAGCCCGCTCGGCATCGGCTGCCAGGGCGTCCACGGGGCCGACACCGCCCCGGGCGGCAACTTCGGCGCCTTCACCACGCTGCGCACCGGCAACTCCGTGGCCCAGCTCGGCTGCACGTGGGCGCTCATCGGCCACTGCGAGGAGCGCATGAACCTCCGCGCCATTCTCGGCGAGGTCGGGGCAGACCCGGCCGACGTCGAGGCCGCCGTGAGCAGAATCCTCGCCCGCGAGGTGCGCGCCGCGCAGGCCGCCGGCCTCAAGGTCCTCTTCTGCATGGGCGAGCGCGAGGAGGAGGTCGACGACTGGGAGGCCGTCCTCACCGCGCAGGTGACCCAGGGCCTCGAGGGGGCCGACCTCTCCGGCGTCCGCATCGCCTACGAGCCCGTCTGGAGCATCGGCCCCGGCAAGACGCCGGCCGACGCCCCCTACATCACCAAGGTCGCGCGCCTCATCAAGGGCGTCGTGCCCGGCGTCGACGTGGTCTACGGCGGCGGCCTCAAGGCCGACAACGCCGAGATGCTCGCCGGCATCCCCGAGATCGACGGCGGGCTCATCGCCCTCACGCGCTTCTCGGGCGAGATCGGCTTCTATCCCGAGGAGTACGCCGAGATCGTCGACCTGTACCTCAAGTGATGAAAAGGGACAGTCCCTTTTCATCATCCCGGCAGAAAGGAAACCTCATGCATCTTGACTTTGAGTACGGCAACGGCATGCTCGGCGCCGAGCTTCCCGACACCACCGACGTCTTCATCACCGGCGAGACCGTCAAGGACCCCGAGTGCCTGCCGCAGGACTGGGACAGCCTCTACGCCGCCACGCTCGAGAGCATCCGCAACCCCATCGGCATGGAGCCGCTCGCCGACCTCGCGCACCCCGGCGCCAAGGCCGTCATCGTCATCCCCGACATCGTGAAGGGCGGCACGCAGCCCACCTCTCACCGCAAGGTGGCCATTCGCGCCTGCCTCGACGAGCTCTTCGCGGGCGGCGTCTCCCACGACGACGTGCTCCTGCTCTTCTCCAACGGCCTGCATCCCCGCACCTCCACCGCCGAGGCCAAGCTCATCCTGGGCGACGACCTCTACAACGAGTTCGAGGGCACCGGCCAGATCACGAGCCACGACTCCGAGGACTACGACCACCTCGTCGACCTGGGCTTCACGCCGCAGGGCGACCACGTGATCATGAACAAGTACGTCTATGACGCCGACATCGCGATTCTCATCGGCCACACCCAGGGCAACCCCTACGGCGGCTACTCGGGCGGCTACAAGCACTGCGCCACCGGCATCACCCACTGGCGCTCCATCAGCGCACACCACGTGCCGCGCGTCATGAGCCGCCCGGACTTCGTCCCCGTCTCCACCTCCTCCCTGATGCGCGACAAGTTCGACCAGCAGGGCATGTTCATGGAAGAGAAGATGGGCAAGAAGTTCTTCTGCTGCGACGCCGTTCTTGACACCTGGAGCCGCCAGATCGCGATCTTCTCGGGCTATGCCGCCGAGATGCAGCCCGTCTCCTGGGCCCTCGCCGACAAGCGCACCTACGTGCACTGGGCCGAGAAGAAGTACGACATCGTGGTCATGGGCATGCCCACCAACTTCCACTACGGCGATGGCATGGGCACCAACCCCATCCAGATGATGCAGGCCGTGTCCGCCCAGGTCATCCGCCACAAGCGCATCCTCTCCGACCACTGCGTCTTCGTCATCGCCAGCTACTGCAACGGCTGGTTCCACGACGAGCGCTGGCCGTACCTGCGCGAGCAGTGGGAGCTCTGGCAGTCCGACAAGATGAACACCCTGGACGAGATGATCAAGTACGGCGAGTACTTCGCGACCAACCAGGAGTACATCCGCAAGTACCGCTTTGCCAACGCCTTCCACCCGTTCCACGGCTTCAGCATGATGACCTGCGGCAACCTGGCCGAGAAGTACCTCAGCGCCACCTACATCGTGGGCGCGCAGAAGCCTGGCATCGCCCGCACCATGGGCCTCAAGACCCGCCCGACCTTCGAGGAGGCCATCGCAGACGCCACGCGCAAGTACACCGACGGCAACCCCAACATCCTGGCCCTGCCGCATGCCTACAACCGCGCCGTACCGCACCTCTGCATGAAGGACCCGTCCCAGAACAGCCACTTCCGCGACGACGCCCCCGCGCACCCCTGCGGCTGCTAGCGTCCCGAGATGCTTCGGCTCAACGAGACATACCTCGGCGCCCGGGTGACCTCCGACGAGGTCGCCCGGGCCTCGGCCGCACGCGCTGACGTGCTCGCGCGCTGCCAAGCCGGAGAGGAGCGCCACACCGGCTCCCTCGGCTGGCTCCACGTGGACGACTGGGCGTCTGACGAGAAGGTCGAGCAGGTCGAGGCCTTGGCGGCGCGCCTGCGCGAGCACGCGGACACCTTCGTCCTTATCGGCGTGGGCGGCTCCAACAACGCCGCCCGGGCCGCGCTCGCCGCCCTCGGCGCGCGCGACGGCTCGCTCGACGGAGCCCATCGCGTCGTCTATGCCGGCAACACGCTCTCGGCCTTTGAGCTGCGGCGCGTTCTCGAGGACCTGGAGGGTCACGAGGTCGTCATCGACTGCGTGGCAAAGAACTTCGAGACGCTGGAGCCCGGATCGTCCTTCCGGCTGCTGCGCCAATGGCTCGTCAATCGATATGGCGAGAAGAACGCGGCGGCGCGCATCGTCTGCTGTGGCACGCCGGGCTCGCACCTCGAGGACCTCTGCCGCGAGCACGGCTATGCGTTCACGACCTTCCCCGAGCCCGTGGGCGGCCGCTATACCGCGCTCACCGAGGTTCACCTGCTGCCGCTGGCCTTTGCCGGCGTGGACGTCCGCGCCCTCGTGGCAGGCGCCCGCGCCGAGGAGGCGCTGCTGCGCGATCCTGCGACGGGCCCCGCGGACAACGCCGCCTGGCGCTACGCACTTGTGCGTCAGCTCGCCTGGGACGCAGGGCTGCGCATGGAGCTCCTGAGCTTCTTCGAGCCACGCTTCCGCTGGTTCTCCAAGTGGTACGAGCAGCTCTTCGGCGAGAGCGAGGGCAAGGACGGTCGGGGCCTGTTCCCGGCCTCGGCCGAGTACTCAGAGGAGCTCCACAGCCTGGGCCAGTACGTCCAGGACGGCACGCACCAGCTCATGGAGACCTTCCTCGACGTGATGGAGCCCGGAGAGGGCGACTCGCTCGTCCTGGGCGACCAGGACATCGACGACCGCTTCGGCTACCTCGACGGCGTCGACTTCTGGGACATCAACAAGGCGAGCTTCGCCGCCTCGCGCGCCGCACACGCCGAAACGCTCCCCTGCCCCACCATCGAGCTCGATCGCGTGGACGAGGAGCACCTGGGGCGCCTGTTCTACTTCTTCATGTTCTCGTGCTATCTCTCCGCCGAGCTTCTCGGCGTCAACCCCTTCGACCAGCCCGGCGTCGAGGCATACAAGCAGCTCATGTTCAAGACGCTCGGCAAGTAGCGGACACCTTCGACGTCCCCCTTCCCTGGCCGGCCAGATTCCTACCCCCGGATCTGGCCGGCCCTCTTTTCAATCGGAAGCGGGCGCACTTCTCGCCAGACGCCGGGTGGCCGCCCGCACTCATGAGTGCGTGCATCAAGTGCGGGCATGCGAGCACTCGATGCGCGCATCTGCGGGCATAATGCGGGAAGTGCATCGCACTCGATGCGTGAAAGAGGCAAAACAGCCCGCACTTATTCCCCGCACTCATGAGTGTGGGCACCAAGTGCGGGCAGACTCAAAGATCGGCTATCGACGGAGGGTCTTGAGGCCGGCAACGATGGTATCGTGGGCCTCCTTGCGCGCGGTCTCGAAGAACTCGGCCGTGAGCAACTGATACTCGGGCTCTCCCGTCACGTGCTCCGCGCGGTTCTTCTCCACGATGCTGCATGCGACATCCGCCGCAGCCCGCACGTCCTTCTCGGCCACCGAGTACATGGGGAAGTCCGCGCACTGTGAGACCAGCGCGTCGTCGACGTGCGGGACCATCGAGATGTCGAGCGTGCGCCCAAAGAGGGCAAAGTCCGCCTGCTTGCCCACGCGAGCCCGCTCGCCCGGCTTGACGCCAATGGAGGCCAGGTAGGCACGGGTGTGGGCATTGTAGACGTGGTCGGCCACGAGGTGAGCCCACGCGCCGCGCACGAGGTCGGTCACCGTGTCCTGACGCGCCACGTAGAAACGCCAGAAGTCATCGTAGCGCGGCAGGGGGATGTGCTCGCGCAGTGCGAGGTGCGTGAGCTTGTAGTCAATCCGAAAGCTGGGGTCATGCACCATGTAGCCCACATAGACGTCCGGCACGAAGTTGCCGAAGAGAAAGGCGTTGACGTCGGTCACGCCCAGGGCATCGGCCCCCTCCTCGCGAAGGAGCCGCTCGACGTGCGCGGTATGTATGTTCCAACTTGGCATGGGAGTATCCTAGCATGCCTCGAGCGCCCCTCTCGCCGAGTAAGAGCTTCTTGCAGAAAACGAGCCGAATCCGGAGAGAAAATCGCATATAGCTCTTACTCGGCGAGAGGGGCGAGAAGAGCGAGGCGACAGATGCGGCCGGGCGCCGGAGAGCGCCCGGCCGCAAATGATTCAAAAGGGGACTGTCCCCTTTTGAATCGTTAGGAGCGGACCTCGCCGCCAGTGGACTTGCAGACCTTGGCCACGAGCTTCTCGTGGGCCTTCTCGACCTCCTCGGAGGTGAGGGTGCGGTCGGCGGCGCGATACGTGAGCGAGAAGGCCATGGACTTCTTGCCCGCGCCCACGCGCTTCTCGTCACGGTAGACGTCGAAGAGGCGCACGTCAGAGAGGAGCTTGCCACCGGCAGACGTGATGCGCTGCATGAGCGTCTCGCAGGTCACGGACTCGTCGACCACGATGGCAAGGTCCACGTCCACACCCGGGAGCGTGGGGATGTCCTCATAGGGGAGCTGGTCCACGGCCAGGCGCAGCAGGGCGGCCTCGGAGAGCTCGAAGGCCACGACCGGCACCTCGACGCCCATGGCTGCGAGGCCGCGCGGGTGCACGTTGCCCACCCAGCCGATGACCTGGCCGCCGCCCGCGGTGACCTCGGCAGCGCGGCCGGGCTGGAGCCACGGGTACTTCTCGGCATCCGCCACCTTGAAGCGCACCTTGGTCAGACGCAGCGCATCGAGGAGCTCCTCCACCACGCCCTTGGCGTCAAAGAAGTCGTAGTCGGAGAAGTGCTGGTTCCAGGCGTCGTCGGCACGCTTGCCGGCCATCACGCCGCACACGTAGCTCGGCTCGTCAGGCAGGCTCTTGTGCTCGTGGCCAAAGAAGACGCGTCCAATCTCATAGAGCGCCACGTTGGAAACGCCGTGGTCGAGGTTGTACGCCACGGAGCGCAGCAGTCCCGGCAGCATGTCGCGGCGCATCTCGGACTGCTCGGCAACGAGCGGTCGGATGATCTTGACCGGCACGCCGCGGCCCTCCTCGGGGATGCCCAGGCGGGAGAGGTCGTCGGGCGCGGCGAAGTTGTACGTGGAGGTCTCGGAGAGGCCGCAGGCGCGCAGGACCTGGCCGATCTTGCGGACACGGCGCTGCTCCACGGTGAGGCCGCCGGCGTGGTTGCGCGCAGCGGGAAGCGTGGGCTCGATGTCGCCCTCGCCCCAGAGGCGCACGACCTCCTCGATGAGGTCGACCTCGCGGGTGAGGTCAGGGCGGTTGGTGGGCGCGGTGACGGCGAGCGCGTCGTCGCCGGCCTTCTCCACGACGCAGCCCAGACGGCGCAGGCGGCCGACCATGAAGTCCTCGGGGATGTCGGCGCCGCCGATCAGGCGCGCGCGGCTCGGGCGCAGCGTGATCTGGGCGGGAGCGTCGTCGGCCTCGCCCGGGTAGACGTCCACGATGCCGGGGCACACCTCGGCGCCGCAGCACTCCTCGAAGAGGGCAGCCGCGATCTCGGCGACGTTGGCGCAGTTGGAGCCGTCGACCTGGCGCTCGTAGCGGATGGAGGCCTCGCTCATGAGGTCGAGGTTGCGGGAGGTGCGGGAGGTGTGGCCGGACGAGAAGTTCGCGCTCTCGAGAAGGACGTCGGTGGTCCCCTCCGTGATCTCGGAGTCGAGGCCGCCCATGACGCCGGCGAGGGCGATCGGGGTGTGCCCATCGTCGGTGATGAGGCACATGTCGTGCGTGAGCTCGCGCTCCTGGCCGTCGAGCGTCACGAGCTTCTCGCCGTCGTTGGCGGCGCGCACCACGATGTGGCGGCGACCGTCACGCTCCGTGAGCTTGCCCAGGTCGAAGGCGTGAAGCGGCTGGCCGGTGAGGTACATCACGTAGTTGGTGACGTCGACGACGTTGTTGATCGAGCGACCGCCCGCGGCGGCCACGCGCTGCGCGAGCCAGTCGGGCGAGGGGCCGATCTTGACGTTGCGGACGACGCGCGCGGTGTAGCGCGGGCAGAGCTCGGGGTCGTCGATGGTCACGTCGACGAGGTCGGCGGCGTTCGGGCCCTGCTCAGCCTTGACGGCAGGCAGCTCGATGTGGGTGTCCTCGTCGAGCATCGCGGCGACCTCGACGGCCATGCCGGTCATCGAGAGGCAGTCGGGGCGGTTGGGCGTGATCTCGCAGTCGATCACGGTGTCGGACATGCCGAGGTAGTCGGTGAAGTCCATGCCCACCGGCGCGTCCTCGGGCAGGATCATGATGCCCTCGTGGTCGTTGCCGAGGCCCAGCTCGCGGGCCGAGCAGTTCATGCCGCAGGACTCCACGCCGCGCAGCTTGCTCTTCTTGATCTTGAAGTCGCCGGGGAGCACCGCGCCGATCATGGCGGTCACGATGTGATCGCCCTCGTTGAAGTTCTGGGCGCCGCAGACGATCTGCAGCGGCACGGGGTTGCCGTTCTCATCCACGTTCTTGTCGCCCACGGAGACCTGGCAGAGCCACATGTGGTCCGAGTCGGGGTGGGGCTTCTTGCTCACGACCTGGGCCGTGACCACGTGATCGAGGTTGGCGCCGACCTTCTCGACGGCCTCGACCTCGGTGCCGGTGCGGGTGAACTCGGCCACGAGCTCCTTGGGGTCGGCCGGCACGTCGACCATGCTCTTGAGCCACTCATATGAGACGCGCATTTCTCTTCTCCTTTTCGCGCGATCAAATCAGACGGTTAGGGGCAGACCTTAGAACTGCGAGAGGAACCTCATGTCGCCGGTCATCAGCATGCGCAGGTCGGGCAGGTCGTAGCGCAGGGCCGCCACGCGCTCGACGCCGATGCCAAAGGCAAATCCGGTGTACTTCTCGGGGTCGATGCCGCAGAACTCGAAGACGTTGGGGTCGACCATGCCGGCACCCAGGATCTCGAGCCAGCCGGTGTTCTTGCAGAAGCGGCAGCCCTCGCCGTGGCAGACGCCGCAGGAGACGTCGACCTCGCAGGAGGGCTCGGTGAACGGGAAGAAGTGCGGGCGGTAGCGCGTGGCGCGGTCCTTGCCAAAGATCTCGCGGGTGAAGTAGTCGAGCGTGCCCTTGAGGTCGCCGAAAGTGATGCCCTCGTCCACGACGAGGCCCTCGACCTGCGTGAACTGCGGCAGGTGGTTTGCGTCGGCGGTATCGGGGCGGAAGACTGTGCCCGGGCAGATCATGTAGATGGGCGGCTTCTCGTTCTCCATGACGTGCACCTGGACACCGGAGGTCTGGGTACGCAGCAGGATGTCGGACTCGCCCTGGACGTTGGTCTCCTCGGCGTGGAGCATCGTGCCCGGCGCGTTGTCCACCACGTAGAAGGTGTCCTTGGCCGAGCGGCTGGGGTGGTCCTCAGGGGCGTTGAGCGCGGTGAAGTTGTACCAGGTGCTCTCAACATAGGGACCGTCCTCGACGGTATAGCCGAGCCCCACGAAGATGTCCTCGATCTCCTCGCGAATCTGGTTGATGAGGTGCTGGGTGCCCTGGGAGAGGCGGCGGCCCGGCAGCGTCACGTCGCAGGCGTCGGCGGCCATCCGGCGCTCCATGAGCTCGCGGCCGAGCTCCTCCTTGCGGGCCTTGAGCGCGGCGTCCACGGTTGCGCGGACGGTGTTGGCGAGCTGGCCCATGGCCGGGCGCTCCTCGGGAGGCACCTGGCCCATCGAGCGCATGATAGCCGTGAGCTGGCCCTTCTTGCCAAGGTAGCTCACGCGCAGGGCCTCGAGTGCCTCCATGGTCTCGGCGGCGGCCAGCCCCTCCTGGAACTGGGCCTCGATCGCCTTGAGGTCGTCGGACATCGACATCGTGTCATCCCTTCTCGATAAAAAACCGCCCTCGAGCGGCTCTTGCTGCTGCCCAAGGACGGATTGTTCCGCGGTACCACCTCGGTTGGCGCGACGGGTTGTCTCCCCCGCACGCCCTCTTGTTTGCGCCCCGTTCCGTGGGGCCCCCGGCTTCCCTACTGATGATGAAAAGGGACTGTCCCTTTTCATCATGTTCAGGTCGCGGCTGGTGGAGTGAACTCCGGGCCTCTGCCTTGGAGGGGGCTCTCAGCCGGTGACCCCCATCTCTTGTCCGCTGGCAACGCGACGCCCAGACCTCTCCGTCATCGCCTAGCGTCACATGGTAGCACAGTTCTCCGTGCGCAGCGCGTCGAGCCAGGCGACGTAGGTGTTGGGGTAGTGGTTCGCGAGCAGGTGGACGACGTCGATCTGGGCGACGGCCCCGACCAGCTCGACCAGCCCCGCGGGCGAGACCAGCTCGTCGAAGCTCCCCGCGCGCTCGCCGATCCGCGTCGCAAAGCGCTCCACGACCGCGCGGTCACCCGGCTCCACCGGGCTCTCGGTCCCCATCGTCTTGAGATAGGAATCCCCCATCGCCCCCTCGAGGGCGGAGAAGGACGCATCACCCTCGCCAGGCAGCCATACGTCGCGCCCGTAGCGCTTGTAGCCCCAGCTCTCCAGCGGCAGCTGCGGCACCAGGTCGGCAGGGTTGAGCACGTTGAAGATGTTGTCGTATGCAGCCTCACGCACGTCCGCAGACGAGGTGCAGTTGGGCGCCGCAAAGGTGTAGGCGCGCACGTCGTCGGCCGTGGCCAGCGCGCTCACCGTATCCGCATAGCTGGCGAGCAGGTTCGCAACGGCCCCTCCCCGGCTGTGCCCGCAGAAGAGGTATGTGCGCTCGACGCCCGGGTCGAGCTCCGCCGCCCGCTCCTCGAGGTCCGCCACGATCTCCCCTGCCGCCAACGTGAAGCCAAGGTGATCATGGTCGCCCTCGGCGCTCTCGATCTTGATGTTGGAGAGCCACTCGGAGCCGTACGACCCGCGCACCGCGACCACGCAGAGCTCCTTCTCGGCGCCCGTCTCGGACGAGCGGACGCGCTTGATCGCCAGGGTGTAGGCCACGACGTCCGTGCCGTCGAGCATGCCCAGGACCTCGTCGAGCACCTCGCTGCGATAGCGGTACGACGCAGTGCACACCTCGTCGAAGCCCAGCGCAGCGAAGGCGTGCTCGGCATAGGCGGGCGCGGTCGACCCCTGCTGGTAGTAGGAGCTCTCGGCGTTGGCGACGGCGGAGAGGACGGCACACGTGTGCGCGAGCTCGGGGTTGTAGACGGTGGCGTCCTCGAAGAACCAGTCGTCGTCCCAGGCCACCTCGGAGGTCACCCGATGTCCCTCGGCCGAGAAGAGCGCGGCGTACTCGATCAGCGCCGTGAAGGCGCCCGTCCGGCGCTCGGACTCCACGGAGGGCGCCGTGACGGCGTTGGTGCCCGTGACGCGCTCGAGCCGGCGGGCGTGCAGCACGGCCGCCCCCGCGAGCGTGGCGCTGTCGAGCAGGGCCACGGTCACCAGCAGCACCAGCAGCAGGCTGCGCCTCCTGCGCCGCTTGGGTCTGGGTCTGTCGTCGCGTGGCCGCATGGTCACCTCCGTCCGGGCCTTGCAGAAATGATACCCGGAGGCAAGGCGCCGCCGGACGTCGGCGGCGCAACGTGACGAAAGCGTTAGGCAGGCGCGACGAGCGATGCCGCGTTCTTCTCGCCTGCCCCCCCTCTCTCGTTCTCCGCGAAAAACCGGCAGTTTGAGACTCCTGTTAACGTACCAAACTGCTGGTTTTTCGCGGAGAACCAAAGTCGGGGCACCGAGAAGGGTGAGGTGCCGAGAAAAACGTCGCGACACAGAGACGGCGGGGCGCCCCGAAGAGCGCCCCGCCGCGGTGAGGGGACCGAGTCCGCGCGCCTACGCGCGGGAGATCCAGATCGGGGTCTGCAGTCCGCCAGGTAGCCTACGCCAGCGCGAACTTCCAGATGTTGTACGCGTTGATGAGGATGATCAGCACCATGAGGCCCATGAAGAGCTTGTCCACGGTCTTGTCGTCGATCTTGGCGTTGACCTTGCGGCCCACGATGCCGCCCAGGATGCCGCAGACCACCATCGCGGCGAGCAGCATCAGGTCCACGCCCACGTAGCCGCCGGTGACGATGGAGCTCGCGGTGCTCGTGGCCTGCGAGAACAGGATGATGTAGAGCGAGCTCGACGCAGCGCGCTTGGTCGCCATGGTGAAGAAGTAGAAGAGCACCACGAGGTTGATCGGGCCGCCGCCGATGCCGAGGAACGACGAGCACACGCCCAGCGCAAAGCCGATGGCCAGGCACGCCACGGCGGACGTGACGTTCAGCGTGGGGATCTTCTCCTTGTAGATGGTGTAGATGAGCGTCCCCAGCGTGATGAGCAGAAGGAGCCCCGCCTGGACGGCACCGGCGGTGTTGGGGTCGGGGAAGAGCCCGGCCACGAGGGAGAAGAGCTCCTTGCCCGCCAGGCCGCCCACCGCGGCGCCGATGGCGAGCGGCGTGTCGGTCTTGGGGTCGATCGTGGAGGTGCCGGAGAGCTTGGCCTTGAGGACGGAGTAGAGCGTCATCGAGAGGACCGTGCAGCCGGAGAGGAAGTTGATCGTGGCGACGTCGGCCACGCCCGTGGCGTCAAGCACCGGCTTGATGATGATGCCGCCGCCGATGCCGCAGATGGCGCCCACCGTGCAGGCAAAGAAGCTGACGAGAAGAACGAGCACTTGCATGGCTGACGACCTTTCTTCTTATGGGGCGAGCGACTCGACGGGCAGCGTGGCGGACGGGCTAGCGCTTCTCGTTATCACCCGCCTGCGCCGGAGCCGCGGCCTCGATGAGGGCCTGGATGCGGTCGAGGCACTCGTTCGCGCGCTTGGCGTCCCCTCGGTTCTCGTACTGCGCGGAGAGCAAGTAAAGCAGCTTGGCCTTGTCCGCGGTCTTGGCCTTGTCCAGCTCCTTCTCCATCTGCTTGATATAGGCCGAGCTCTTCTCGGCAAAGATCGCGTAGGTGCGCTCGCACTCCCCGAGCTGCGCGGGCGCCGCCTTCTGGCGCAGCTCCTCGAGCAGCTCCTTCGCGCGGGGGTAGTCCTCCTGCTCGATGAAGAAGTTGAACGCGCGCAGCAGCAGGACCAGACGCTGCTGGTCGTTTGTCCGAAGGCCGAGCATCTCGTCGATGATCGCGCGGGAGGCGTCAGCGTCGGCGAGGCACATCTGCGCGTTGAGGCGCATGTAGAGGAGGTTGTAGCGCGGGAAGGAGAAGCGCACCAGCGGGCGCGCGAGCAGGCGGACGCAGCCCTCGAAGTCCCCCTGGCCGAAGAGCCGCTCGTACTTGGCAAAGACCAGGCGCTTCTGGACCTCCGTGTAGATGAGCGAGACGCCGCACAGCGCCACCACGATTATGCCGATCAGCTGCAGGTCCATGGGCTCCTCTTCCCGTGAGTCGCGTTCCCTACGAGTATGGCACGGAGCGGGCGGCCAATCGAAGCTCGACTCCGGTTGTTGCCCCCCGGGGGAGGACAACAACCGGGGCCGCCAGGCGAGAAGAACGTGCGGCAGGGACTAGTACTCCGCCAGGCGCTCCTTGAACTGGTCGAGGAGGCGCTGGTTGAACTCCGGGCCGCCGTCGACGTTGGCGCTCATGAACAGCGGCGGCTGGACGCCGCGCTCGAGCAGGATGTCGAGCGACTCCATGACGGCGCAGTCCAGCAGCAGGCAGCCCGTGTAGAGCGAGGTGCCGCCCACCTTGGTGGGGATGCCCTCGATCTCGAGTGCCGCGTCACCGAAGGAGGACTTGTTGTCCAGGACCACGTCGGCGCACTGGTAGAGGAGCTTGCCGGACTTGGCGCGGGAGGTGCCCGCGCGCGAGACCTCGAGCGCCGTCACGGCGATGACGGGCACGCCCGCCTCCTGCGCGTGCTGGGCGAGCTCGATGGGCAGCGGGTTGCGGCCGGAGTTGGAGATCACCACGAGGCAGTCCTCGGGGCGCAGGTCGAGCTTGAGCCAGAACTGGTCGCCCACGCCGTCGATCATCTCGTAGATGCCCCAGGCGGGCTCGCGCACCACCTTGGTCTGAATGTAGCCGCCGGCGCGGCCGCAAATCTCGAGCGCGTTGGCGTGGCTGTGGCCGGAGCCGAAGGCGCGGATGATGCCACCGCGCTCGATGGTGTTGGCAAAGATGGTCGCGGCCTGGTGGAGGGCGTCCTCCTGGCCGTCGAGGACGGTGTCAAGACGCCGCAGGACCTCGGCCTTGAAGCGCGCCGCGGAATCGCCCATCGTCGCCTCCCCTACTTGGCCTCGACGCCGCTCACGAAGGTGGCGGCGAGGGTCATGTCGGCGTTGAAGATGGTCATGTCGGCGTCGCGGCCGGGCTTGATGAAGCCAAAGCGCTCCTCGATGTGGGCGGAGCGGGCGGCGACCTCGGAGGCCATGCGGATGGCCTTCTCGGCGGTCACGATCTGCCAGTCGACCATGTTCTTGACGCCCTGGGCGAGCGTGAGCACAGAGCCCGCAATCGAGCCGGTGGTCCCGTCCTCGTTGAGGAGGTAGCACAGGCCGCCCTTCATGACCACGGGAAGGCCGCCAGACATGTACTCGCCCTCGGGCATGCCTCCGCAGCCCAGGCAATCGGTGATCAGGACCGTGTGATCCCAGCCCTTGGCGTCGACGAGCGCCTTGACGGCGCCGGGGACGACGTGGCGGCCGTCGCAGATGATCTCCGCGTAGGTGCCGTTGGTGGTCATGGCCGCGCCCACGACGCCCGGGTCGCGGTGGTGCAGGCCGCGCTGGCCGTTGTAGGTGTGCACGAAGCAGCTCGCGCCGGCGTTGACGGCGGCGAGGGCCTCGTCGTAGGTGGCGTCGGAGTGGCCGATGGAGGTCACGACGTCGCGCTCGTCAAGGGCGGCGCAGTACTCGCACGCGCCGTCCTTCTCGGCAGCGAGCGCGCTCTTCACGATGCGGCCGCCGGCCTTCTCCTGCCACATGTCAAAGGTCTCGACGCTCGGGTCGATGAGGTAGACGGGGTTCTGGGCGCCCACGTGCTTCATCGTGAAGAAGGGGCCCTCGAGGTAGATGCCACCGATGTGCGCGCCCACGAAGTCCTCGCCGCGGGACTCGTCGGCCTCGGCGATGGCGGCGCAGGAGTCGGCGATCTGGTCGACGGACTCGGTGAAGGTCGTGGGCAGCCAGCAGGTGGTGCCGCGACGGGCGAGCTCGACGCTCGAGGCGTTGATGCCCGCGGCCTCGCGGTCTGTGGTGGCGTGGTTGTAGAAGCCGTGGATGTGCGTGTCCACGAGGCCCGGGCCCACGATGCAGCCCGTGAAGTCGCGGATCTCGCAGTCGGGGGCCTCGGCGGACCACATGCCGAACTTCCCGTCCGTCACGGTGAGGTAGCCGCCCTGCATCGTGGTTCCGGGAAGCACGAAACGGTCGGCCTTGATGGCAAACGTGCTCATGTCTGCTCCTTACGACAATTGTTTGCAGAGACGCCCGCCCGCAGGGTCATGCAGGCGGGCGCCGTGACTCAATTGGGGACAGACCCCTTTTGAATCATTGGGGCGATGATTCAAAAGGGGTCTGTCCCCAATTGAGTCACCGCTGAGAGGCCCTAGGCCTCGAACTCGTGAATCGTGACGCCCTTGACGACGCGGTTGACGGTGCCGGTGGGGCTCGGCGTGTCGGGGGTGTTGCCCACGCGCACGGAGTTGAGCAGCGAGACCGTCTGCGCGACCATCACGAACGGCAGCGCGAGGTAGGCCTCGGGCAGCGCGTCATAGCCGGCGAAGGTGAAGGACTCGCCCTCGAAGGCCGGCGCCACGTCCTGCTGGACGGCGATGGTCTTCTGCGCGATCTGGTCGCCGTTGATCTCGTTCAGGATGTCGAGGTCGTACTGGCGGGTGTAGGCGTCGTTGTTCATGAAGACGAAGACGAGGGTCTTGTCGTCCACGAAGGACTTGGGCCCGTGGCGGTAGCCCATCGAGCTGTCCCAGGAGGTGGCCACCAGGCCGTGGGCGAGCTCGAGGATCTTGAGCTGGCTCTCCTGAGCGAGGCCCACGAAGGAGCCGGAGCCCAGGTAGGTCACGCGGTTGAAGTCGCCGGCGAGGAAGGCCGCGACCTCGCCCTCGCGCGCGACGACGGCCTCGCCCATCTTGGCGGCCTGCTCGACCCAGGCGCGCTTCTGCTCGAGGGAGGCGGCGTCAAAGACGAGCGTGGTGAGCAGCGTCATGCAGCTGTAGGAGCCGGTCATGGCAAAGCCCTTGTCGTTGGCGCGCGGGATGAGCAGCGTCAGCGCGTCGGGGTCGTCCGCGGACTCGACGGCGAGCTTGCCCTCGGGAGCGCAGGTGATGTTGAGGAACTTGACGTTCTTCACGAACTTCTTGGCGACCTGCACGGCGGCGAGAGACTCGGGGCTGTTGCCGGAGCGCGCAAAGGAGACGAGCAGCGTGGGCTCGTCCGGGTTCAGGAAGTCGCGCGGCGCGGAGACGATGTCGGTCGTGGCAATGGGCTTGAAGTCGTAGAGGGAGACGTCGCCCGCGTGACGCAGGTACGGGCCCACGGTGTCGCCCACGTAGTCGGAGGTGCCGGCGCCGGTGAAGACGACGGACAGACGGCCCTCGCCCATCGCGCGGGCGCTGGCGAGAAACGCCTCGATGGCATCGAGGTCGTCCTCGTAGATCTTGAGGGTGTCGACCCAGAGCTCGGGCTGCTGGGCGATCTCGGCCGTAGTGATGTCGGCGCCCAGGGCCTTGAGCTCCTCCACGCTCTTCTCAAACATTGGCGGTTCCTTTCTTCAAAACGGATGATGAAAAGGGACTGTCCCTTTTCATCACATGCGCTGGTGCAGGACCTTGTACTTGAACTGGTCCGCGCGCGCGACGGACAACGTGTACTCGATGATCTCGTTGGCGATGTTATAGGTGGTGCGGGCGAGCTCGAGCACGGGCGCGTTCTCGGGGATGTCGAGCAGGTGCGCCTCTGACGGGCGCGCCACGCTCGCGAAGAACTCCTCCTCGGCCACGCGGATCTTCTCGTGGTAGACGTTCTCGACGATCTCGTAGAGCGGCATGCTGTCGAGCAGGGGCCGCTTGAGGGTCAGGAACTTGCGCACGGGCAGGAAGCTCCGCTCCACCATCATGGGGATGCCGTCCGCCGAGCGCAGCCTCTTGAGCTTGAAGAGGCGGTCGCCCAGGCGCACGCCCATGTGCTGCGCGAGGTTCTTGTCGGCGTCGATCTCCGAGAACTCGAGGATCGTGGTCTCGGGGACGCGCCCCATCGACCGCATCTGGTCGGTGAAGCTGTACGCCTGCATGAGGTTGGTGACCTGGGCGGACTGGTCCGCGACGAAGGTACCGCGCCCGTGCTTGCGCACGACCATGCCCAGGCGCTCGAGCTCCTGCAGGGCGAGGCGGACCGTGGTGCGCGAGAGGCCGTAGCGCTCCGACAGCTCGCGCTCGGAGGGCATCAGGTCCCCCGGGCGGTACTCCTGCTCGATCTTCTCGGTGAGAATGTCGACCAGCTGGTCATAGAGCGGCTGCTTGCTCGCGCGCGCCATGTGTCGCCTCCCCTCGCCCTCTCGTCTCGTCAAAGACGTCGAGAAGTGCCTGCCTCTTACTCTTACTCGTCCTCGTCGTCGTCAGCCGCGTCGGCGCCGAGCTCCATGTGGCAGACGCCCTCCTTGCCGACCTCGACGGCCTCGGCCACGAGGTCCGCGATCGTTGACTCGGGCATGCGGGCCATGACGATGTCGATGAGCATCGGCAGGTTGGTGCCGGCGACGACGGAGATGTTGTCCTGCTCGGCGGTGATCATCATGGACTGGTTGAACGGGGTGCCGCCCATCAGGTCGCAGAAGATGAGGACGCCGTCGGTCTTCTCGCGCATGTCCTTGACGGCAGCGCGGAGGGTGTCGCCATAGGCACCGGCCTCCTCCTCGGTGAAGGTGACGACCTCGAAGGCCTCTTGCGGACCCGCGATCATGTCAAGCGCGCTCTTGAGGCCGGTCGAGAAGTGCCCGTGCCCGGTAAGGATGAAGCCGATCATGTTTGTCCTCCTTCGTGTCGGGGGCGATGTGCCCTTGAGCTCCTTATGCGTACGGCAACGCGGCCTATGCGGCCGCCTGCTGGTTAGTGTTCGTCTTGGTGAGCTCCTCGAAGCGGCGCTTGTACTGCTTCGCGTGCGTCTTGTCGCCCTTGTTGGCGTACTGCTTCCACAGCAGGAAGCAGAGCTTGCCCTGGAGGGCCGGGTTCTTCTCCTTCTTGAGCATCTGCTCCATCTGGTCGATGTAGCCGAACTTCTTGGAGAAGACGATGTCATAGGTGAGCTGGCAGTCGGCAACGACGGCGTGATCGGCCGCCTTGCTTGCCTTGAGCTGGGCGAGAAGCTCCTTGCAACGGTCCTTGTTGCCCAGCTGGGTGAAGTAGTTGAACGCGACGGCGAGGGTCTGGGCCTGACGCTTGGCCGAGTTCCTCATGCGGACGAGAAGCTCGATCATGCGGGTGGCCATCTCCTCGTCGTCCATGGCCTGATAGCACAGGAAGCGCAGGTAGTACTGGCGGTAGGTGGTCAGCGTCAGGCGCGCGGGCATCTTGTCGAGAGCCTCGATGGCCTCCTTGTAGTGGCCCGTCTCGAAGAAGCCCTCGTACTTTGCCTCGTAGTAGCGACGGAAGCCCTCCTTGAACAGGAAGTAGGCGACGACGAGGACGATGAATGCGATGACGCCAGGATGCACGAAATTGCCTTTCTAGAGAGAACGGGCGCGCATCTCGGGAGATAGGGCGGGAACCGTAGTCCCGAGCCGTGAGATGCGCGCCCGCTCGAACCGAGCATTCGGGGCCCGCGGCGCCCGAAGGACCGGGCACCGCGGGGCCGGGAGAAGCCTTAGCCCTTCGCGACGAGGTTGAGGGCGCCAAAGACGATGCCGATGACCAGGACGATGAAGATCGCCTTGGTGGAGGTCATGCCCTTGCGGCCGAGCAGCCAGTACACGAAGCCGACGAGCGCGGCGGGGACGAGCTTGGGGCAGATGTTGTTCAGGATGTCCTGAACGTTCAGCGGAACGCCGCCGATGTTCGGGTTGATCGTGAGGACGATGCCGACGTTGGTGGAGACCAGCGCGCCGACCATGAAGACGCCCATGACCGTAGCCGCATCCGTGATGGCGTTGAGCTTGTCGGACATGGTGGTGACGAGCTTCATGCCCTGATCGTAGGCGATGTAGGTCTGCTTGCAGCGGAACCAGTCGACAACCACGCAGGAGGCGATCCAGATGAAGATGCCGAGCGGGTTGCCCTCCATGGCCATGTTGGCAGCCAGGGCGCCGAAGATCGTCGGGAGCAGCGAGCCGAAGATGGAGTCGCCGATGGAGGCGAGCGGGCCCATCAGGCCGGTCTTGAGGGAGGCGACGGTCTCGAGACCCTCGATGCCCTCGGTCTCCTCGATGGCGAGGTCGATGCCCGTGATGATCGTGTTGAGGAAGTTGGAGGTGTTGAAGAACGGCGAGCACTGGGTGCGGCAGGCGGTCTTCAGGGCCTCGGTGTTGTCCCCATAGATCTTGCGGAGCTGCGGAAGGATGATCCACAGGTAGCCGGAGTGCTGCATACGCTCGTAGTTCCAGCCGGCCTGGAAGCCAACGAGGTTGCGGATGTTGATCTGACGAAGGTCAGCCTTCGTGAGCTTGTAGCCAGTGGTCTTAGAGCTCATCGTCGTCATCTCCCTCCACGCCAGCAGAGACAGCCGCGACGGCGCCGGCCTGGTGCTGCTGGTAGTAGATGTAGGCAAGAGCGAAGCCGATGAGAGCGACGGTCAGCATCGACAGACCCTTGAAGCTGCCACCGTTGATGGCGGTCTCGGTAGCACCGGCGACCGTGGCGACGTCGCCGCCGATGGTCTGGATGCTCGAGAAGGCGGTGCCGAGAAGGGCAGCGATCACGAAGCCGAGGATCAGGTAGGCAACGTGCTTCTTGACGGGCAGGTAACGAAGCAGGATGGCGAAGCCGACGGCCGGCAGCATGCCACCGGCAACGGTGAGGCCGGTGCCGAGCCAGGCGAGGTCGCCGTTGAGGGCGCCGGTGATGGCGTCAACCAGACCCTGGCCGAAGGCGAGGGCGAGGAAGACCGGGATCATACGGGAGAGGCACCAAGAGACAGCACCCATCCAGTAGTGAACGTTGTAGGAGCCCCAGTTCATCTTCTCGACGTCAGCGTCGCAGGCGTGACCCCAGAAGGTGTTGGCCATACGACCGAGGATGTCGGTGTAGACGAGGATCGCGGCCACGGGCACGCCGAGGGCGGCGAGGGCCTGCTCCGGGTCCATGCCGGAGCTCACGGCGAAGGCCGTAGCGATGAGGGTGCCGGAGTTGGCGTCGATGCGGGAAGCGCCGCCGAAGGTGCCAACGCCGAGGATGGTGAGCTGCATGCTACCACCGATGAAAAGACCAGTTGCCATGTCGCCCATGACGAGGCCCGTGAAGAAGCCAGAGAACACGGCGGAGCCGGCGCTGGAGTACCAGTGCAGCTCGTCCATGATCTGGAAGCCCGCGTAGAGCGTGAGCAGAAGAATCTGCCACCACTGAATCATGGTTCTTTTCCTCCTTCTAACAACTCGAACGTAACGTACGAATCACGCTATATGGTTGCGGTGCATCTCCCCTCACCGCGTAGCGCCTTGCTGGGCCGGAGCCTAGGGCTTGAAGGTCTCCGGGCTGTTCTGCGGGGTGAGCTGGATGACCATGGGAACGCCCATGGAGGCGAGCTCGTTCAGGGCGTCGACGTCGTCCTGGCCGCAGTTGATGTTGCGGTTGTAGGTCTTGACGATGTTCATCGAGGTGATGTTGCCGAGGATGATCTCGTCGAACTTCACGCCGGCCTTGGCGAGCTTGACGTAGACCTCGGGCTTCTTGACGACGATGAACAGACGCTGGGCGTCATACTTGCCGGCGAGGATGTTGGCCGCGGCCTTCTCGACGGGCAGGACGGAGAGCTTGCAGGTGGCGGGGGTGGCCATGCGCAGGACCTGCTTCTGCGTGGCGTCCTCGGCGACCTGGTCATCGACGACCATGAAGCGGCTGACCTGGCGGGCGTTGGCCCAGAGGTTGCCGACCTGGCCGTGGATGAGGCGGAAGTCAACACGTGCTCCAACGATCATGCTACTCAACTCCTTCTTTCTCGAGATGGTTGATGAGGGGCGTCGAACGTAGGGAGATGGCGTCGCTCACGTGACCCTCGGTCTCAAACAGCACGAGCTCGTTGACGCCGGCGCGCGTGATGCCGTGAGGGACGTAGAGGGTGGCGATGGGACCGATCTCCCAGTACCTGCCCACGTTGACCCCGTTGACAAACGCGACGCCCTTGCCAAAGCCCGTAGTGTCTATATAGGTGTCTGCCGGCTCGTCGAGCGTGAACTCAAAGCGCGAGAAGGACGGCGTCCCCTCGGCCCAGCCGGCGGCGTAGTCGATTTCGGAGACGTCCTCGAGCGGCAGGCGGAAGGCCTCCCAGCCGAGGATGAAGTGCAGGTCGGCGCAGACGCCCGTGCGGATGCCCTTGCGCTGGGTGTCCGCCAGGAACTTGTGGCCGTAGTTCACGCGGCCCATGTTCTCGACGAGGACGTCGAGCTGGTTCTTCTCGGCAGGCAGGGCGTAGCGGATGTCCTCGCCGATGTGCTCCTGGTACTGGGTGGCCACGAGCTCGCCGTTGACGTAGACCTGTGCGCGGTCGCGGCCGTCCACCACGCGGATGCGCTCGGGCTCGGTCGTGTCGCGCTCGATCTGCGTGCGGTAGAGGACGTAGCCGTAGGACTGGCCCATGTCCTCCATCGTCTGCGGGTAGAGCGAGCGAACGGGCTCGGGGTCGAGGTGGCCGAGGTTCTCGAAGAGGCCGGTGCGCCCGGAGAGCTCGATCTTCTCGGCCGGGACGTCGACCGCGGACTTGATCAGCGGGTCGGCGGTCCAGCTGTCCGGGAAGAGGTCGCGCACGACGTCGCGCAGCTTGTACCACTTCTCGGTGGGGTTGCCCTCCTCGTTGAGGGGGGCGTCGTAGTCGTAGGAGGTGACCTGGTGCAGGTCGTGGGTGTGGCGGGCGGAGCAACCGTTCATGAAGCCGAAGTTGGTGCCGCCGTGGAACATGTACAGGTTGATGGACCCGCCGAGCTCCAGAAGCTCGCGCACGGAGTCCGCCAGGTCCTGGGCATCGCGCGTGATGACGTTCTCGCCCCAGCGGTTGAACCAGCCGTCCCAGAACTCCATGCACATGAGGGGCCAGTTCTTGCCGTGCTCCTTGTGGAAAGCCTTGAGCTGGGCGAAGTTCTCGCCCGCGCGGGAGCCGAAGTTGCCGGTGACGAAGACGTCGTCATCGATGAGCGTGCCCGCGCGCAGGCATCCGCGCCACGGGCCGTCGGAGGTGCACAGGGGGACGTCCACCCCGCGGTCGAGCATGAGGTCGCGGATGCCGCGCAGGTACTCCTTGTCCTCGCAGTAGGAGCCGTACTCGTTCTCCACCTGCATCATGAGGATGTTGCCACCGCGCGTGACCTGGCGCTCGACCAGGATGGGCATGAGCGTGTCATAGTAGGCAGCGACGCGGGCGAGGAACTTGGGGTCGCGCGAGCGCGGGCGCAGGGAGCGGTCGGCGAGCATCCAGGCAGGCAGGCCGCCCCACTCCCACTCCGCGCAGATGAACGGAGACGGGCGGACGATGATCCACAGGCCGAGCTCCGCCGCCTCGTCGAGGAAGCGGGCGAGGTCGCAGATGCCCTCGAAGTCGAACTCGCCGGGACGCGGCTCGTGGAGGTTCCACGGCACGTAGGTCTCGACAGTGTTGAAGCCCATCGCCTTGAGGTTGTAGAGGGAGTTGTGCCAGTCCGACGGGTGGACGCGGAAGTAGTGAATCGAGCCAGAGAGAATCGTGAAGGGCTTGCCGTCGAGCAGGAACTGGTCCTTGATCTCGAAAGTATGCATCTCACTCCTCACGTCCGGACCGCTGTTTAATCGTTAAAGCGTCGTTCCGCGCGTCGTCGGTCGCTAGTCGCGCATGGTAGCCACTATACACGTTCTCGACATGTTTGTCGTGAAATTATGAAGAGACGCGTGAACGGTCGATTTTGTCCCGTGAGTGGACTTTTGTGTTTTCGCAGGTCAGGACTGGTATCTTCCTCTGTTTTTTGAATAAACACCAGCTAGTTGATAGAAAGAACTGGTAGTAACAACTGTATCAGTAATACCAGTGGTACTTATTTCGACAGACCACTCGGCGTGCCCCTTGGGCGGCGCTGTGCGCCACGCCCGCCCAGAAAGATATGATGGGACAGACACCTCCGGGGTATCTGTCACACACCGCTGGCAAAGGAGCCGCCATGATCTCCACCGTCACGCTCAACACTTCCATCGACAAGGCCTACCAGCTCGCCTGCCCGCTCGTGGACGGCACGGTGATGCGCGTTCAGACCTGCATCGACAACGCGGGGGGCAAAGGGCTCAACGCCGCCCGCGCGGTGGCGACCTGCGGCGAGAAGATCGTGGCCACGGGATTTGTGGGCGGCAACAACGGCCGTCTCCTCTGCGAGCTGCTGGACGCCGACGGCATCGAGCACGACTTCGTGCACGTGGCTGCCGAGACGCGCTGCTGCGTGAACGTGCTCGAGCCTGACGGGCGATCGACGGAGTTCCTGGAGCCCGGCCGCGCCGTGAGCGCGGACGAGGTGGCTGCCGTGCGCTCCAAGGTCGCCGAGGTGGCGGCGCGCGCCGACGTGGTGACCTTCAACGGCAGCGTGCCGGCGGGCTGCGGAGACGACATCTATCGCGACCTGGTGGAGATCGTGCGCGCGGCGGGCAAGCCGGCGATCCTGGACACCTCCGGCAAGCTGCTCGTGGGCAGCCTGGCCGCCCGCCCCGCGATGATCAAGCCCAACACGGACGAGATCCAGGCGATCTTGGGCCGCAAGCCGGAGTCCATCGACGAGATCTACGCCGCGGCGCGCGAGGTGCACGAGACCTACGGCATCGAGAAGGTCGTGGTGTCGCTGGGCGGCGACGGATCGGTCATGGCCTGCTCCGAGGGCGTCTTCCGCGGGCGCGCGCCCAAGATCGAGGTCGTGAACCCCGTGGGGTCGGGCGACACGATGGTCGGCGCCTTCGCCGTCGCCATGGCGCGCGGCATGGCCGTCGAGGACCAGCTCACCTTTGCGATGGCCTGTGCGAGCGCCAACTGCCTCACGCCCTCGACCGGCCACTTCGACATGGCCGTGGCCGACGAGCTGCGCGCCGGCACGAGCGTCGAGAAGGTCGCGTAACCTACGGACCTGACGGCGCCCCCACGGCGCCCTCAGGGTATGTACACCACACCTTGAGGGTATGTACACCTCTCCGGGCTGCGCGTTCTTCTCGGCAGGTCTTCTACCTGCGGGAACGCAAATCGTCCGGACTCGGACAGTGTACATACCCGGTATGCGCAGTGTACATACCCTCAACAGCCGGGGTGGCGGAAGACAGGCGGCGGCTACGGGGCCGGGCGGAGCTCGACGCGGGCCGAGAAGGACGAGGTCTCGCCGGCGGTGACGCCCACCGTGAGGGTTCCGCCCATCGACTCCGCGAGCGCGCGGGCGACCGCGAGACCGAGTCCCGTGCCACCGGAGTTGCGCGCGGGGTCGCCCTGGTAGAAGCGCTCCGTGAGGCGCGCGGGGTCGAGCCGGGCGGCGTCGGCGGGTGCCACGGGGTTCTCGACCGCGAGCGCCGTGCCTGCCACGCGCACGGTCGGCGCGCCAGAGCCGTGCGCAAGAGCGTTCTCGAGCAGGTTGGCGATCACGCGCGCGAGGCCGTCGGGAGCGGCGAGCACGGGCACGGTCTGCCCGAGCCGCACATCAGGCTCCCAGCCGCGCGCCGCGAAGGCCCCATAGCGGGCCGCGAGCGCGTCCGCCGCGGCCTCGGCGAGGTCGCAGGCGACAAGCTCCGGCTCCCAGGACGGGTCCGCCGCACGCGCATAGGTGAAGAGGTCGTCCACGAGCACGCGCATGGCGGCGAGGCGCTCCTCGGCACCCTCGAGGTAGCGGGCGGCCCGCTCCGGGTCCTCCGCGCGCTGGGCGAGCTGCAGGTAGCCCTGCGCCCCGGCGAGCGGCGTGCGGATGTCATGGCTGAGCGCAGCGAGCTGCTCGCGGAAGCGCTCGTCGGCGCGGCGGCGCTCGAGGTCGCGCTCGAGGTCCGCGTCCAGGTGGCGGTCGACCGCGCGGGCGAGCGCCGCCACCGCAGGGTCAGCGGACTCCAGGCGGGCGCGCGGCGCAGGGTTGGCCGTCGCACCGTAGAGCAGCTCCGCCAGCCGCGCGAGGTCGCGGTCACGAGCCCGACGCGATGAAAAGGGACAGTCCCTTTTCATCACAGGCTCACACGTGTCATGAGCCTGTGGGAGATGGCCCAAAACGTCGCTATGAAGGCGACGCACATCATGGCGGGACCCGGGTCGAGCTCCGCGCTCGCGCCGAGCAGCGCCGCCGGCTGAAGCGGCATCAGCAGCTGGGCCAGGTCGTAGGCGAGTTCCTGGGAAAACGGGACCGCCACCGCCATCGGTATGAGGAGCGCCAAGTTGAGCAGGCCGCCTGCGAGCATGATCGAGATGAGCAGCGTCGTCCCAAAGCCGCGCGAGCGCCGGGAGAGCCACAGGAGCAACAGGCCAAAGGCGGCATACGTCCACCCCACGAGCACACTGGCAAGCGCACGCAGCACGAGCTCGCCCAGCGGCATCCCCCCGAGCTGTGCGCCAGGCGCGAGCAGCAGGATGAGCCCTAGCAGAACTGCCCAAGCCGTGAGCACCACCGAGAGCAGGAGCGCGAGAATCATCCGCGTGGCCACGTAGTCAGCCCTGCCGCGCCCCGTGGCGATCGAGGCTCGCAGTCCACCCGACGAGAGGTCGTGAACCGTGATGCCGACCACGGCGAAGCACGTGCCAAAGACGGCTCCCGCGTTCATGATCGTGAAGAGCGACTGCTCAAACGATATGACCAGATGCATGTCGGCATTCTGCGGAGTGAGCAGGATTGTGAGGAGAGTCGCAAGGACCCACAGCGCCGGCAGCACGAAGGCACCCTTCACGTAGGCGTCGCGCGAGGCGAGGTAGAGCGCGGCGCGGAGCTGGTTTCTCAGGTTGGTCATGGTGCTCACCTGCCCTTCTCGTCTGCGCGGCGTCCCGCGGCGCTCGCCTTTCCGTCGATGATGCGCACGAGCTCGGCCTCAACGTCCGGCGCGGAAACCGTAAGCTCCGTCACGGCGATGCCCGCGGCCAGGAGCACCTGCGCCAGCACCGTGCGGTCCGGCTCGCCGCCGCCCGGCGCCGTCACGCGCAGGGCACCGTCCGGCAGCACGCGCACCGTGAGGCCCGGAAGCTCCTCGGCGAGCACGGCAACCGCGCGCTCCGGGGCGTCGACGCGCAGCGTGAGGTAGGTGGCGCAGGCGTCGGCAAGCTCGTCGGAGGTGAGCTCGCGCGCGAGGGCGCCGTCGCGCATGATGCCGTAGTGCGTGCACATGCGCTCGAGGTGCGCCAGGATGTGCGAGCTGATGACGATCGTCACGCCACGCTCGCGGTTGAGACGGACCAGGAGGTCGCGCAGCTCGGACGCGCCCGTGGGGTCGATGCCGTTGAGCGGCTCGTCGAGCAGCAGCGCCTCGGGCGCGCCGAGCAGCGCGAGGGCCACGCCGAGTCGCTGGCGCTGGCCCGCGGAGAGGTCGTCCACGTAGGAGCCGCGCGGCCAGAGGATGCGGCGCTTGCCGTCACCGCCCGTGCGCTCGTCGAGGCCCACGGCCGCGAGCACTTCTCGGCACGCCTTCTGCGGGTCGGGCAGGCCAAGCACGAGAGCGCGGTTCATGAGGTTCTCAAAGGCGTCGAGCCGCCCGTAGACCGCGGGCGCCTCTACGAGCACGCCGATGCGCGGGTCGGACTCGCACGGACGCAGCGGGCGGCCGAGCACGCTCACGGTGCCCGCGTCCGGACGCATGAGGCCCGCAACCAGCTTGAGCAGGGTCGACTTGCCTGCACCGTTCTTGCCCACCAAGCCGTAGACGGCGCCAGCGGGCACGGCGAGGCTCACGTCGCGCACCGCGTGCACGGTGCCATGCGAGAAGGACTTGGAGAGGTTGCTCGTCTCGATGGCGTTCATGGTGTCCCCCTTCCCTTGCTGCTTTCAGCGTACCCGGAAGGTGTCGGCAAACGCTCCAGAGACCTACAAGACTTCGACAAGAATGGTCAAAAGGGGTCTGTCCCCTTTTGACTCATTGGAGCTTGAAGCCGATGCCCCAGACGGTCTGGAGGTAGGCGTCCGTGCCGCTTGAGCGAAGCTTGGCGCGCAGGTTGCTTATGTGCGTGGAGATGGTGCGCTCCTCCGTGAGCGCCTCCTCGTTGCGGGCGACCTCGAAGAGGGCGCGCTTGGTGAAGACGCGCCCGGGCTCGGCCATCATGGCGGCGAGGATGTCGAACTCCGTGCGGGTGAGGCGCAGCGGGGCGCCGTCAACGGCAAACGTGCGGGCGAGCGGGTCGAGCTTCCAGCGGCCAAAGCGCGCTACGGTGCCCGCGCGCTCTTCTCGCCCGCGCCCGCGCAGCTGCACCTCCACGCGCGCGAGCAGCTCGTCGAGGTCAAAGGGCTTGACGAGGTAGTCGCTCGCGCCCAGGCGCAGGAGGGCGACGCGGTCCGTCACGGCGGAGCGCGCCGAGGTCACGATCACGGGGGCGGCAACGCCGGTCGCGCGCAGACGCCCGATGAGCTCCTCGCCGGGGACGCCGGGCAGCATGAGGTCCAAGATCACCAGGTCGAAAAGCTCGTTCTTCTCGGCTGTGCGCTCTGCTGCGAGCAGGGCCTCCGTACCGGAGAAGGCCGGCACGCACGCGTAGCCCTCATCCCCGAGGAAGGTGCAGACCACCTCGGAGAGCGCGGCGTCATCCTCGACCACAAGGACGCGGGGGCTGTTTGCGAGCGTTTTCATGGAGCCAGTATAGCCCCGACCCCGCCGTGGGGGTGTGTACACCGCCCGCTCAGGGTATGTACACTTTTCCGACCCGCTGGCTCTTCTCGCCAGCATCTTTGACCTGCGAATTTGCGAGAAGAACCTCGGGGCTGACTGTACATACCCGGTATGCGCACTGTGCATACCCTCAGGGTCGAGCGCCCCTTAGTGCGTAAACGGCCACTCCCCCGCCGCGAGGGCCTCGATCGAGGCGGCCACCGCGTCGTCCTCGCAGGCACCGACGTGCCAGCGCGCGGCCGCGGCCGCCTCCGGCGTGGCGCCCGCCACCGCAACCGAGTTCTCCACGGCCGCAAACATCGGCAGGTCGTTGTCAGCGTCGCCGAAGACCACGACCCCGTCGAGGCCCACGCCCAGACGCTCGGCCAGCCACGCCACCGCGGTGCCCTTGTTCCAGCCGCGCGGCATGATGTTGGAGTACGTGGGCATGGCGCGGTCCACGTCAAACGCCGCAACCTCGGTGTTGAGTCGCGCCACGAGCTCGGTCATGGCCACCTCGCCCTCACCGGTGAAGACGTTGGCCTTCACCACGGGAAAGTCCGGCAGCTCGCGCGTCACGCGGCAGCGCTCGGCATAGGCCGGGAAGTGCTCGGCGAGCACGTCGAGCTCGCCCTCTACCAGAAGCGGGGTCGCGTCGTCAAAGCAGACCAGCCCGGCGCCCGGCGTGGCCGCAACGATCGCGCGCAGCCGCTCGAGCGCATCGGGCGCGAGCGTCTGCTCCATGACCTTCTCGCCGCCCAGATAGACCTGCATTCCGTTGGTCGCGAGCGCCGTGGCGCAGCAGGCCTCATCCCCGCCAAAGAAGTCCGGGATCCACGAGAAGCCGCGCCCGCTCGCGGCGCCCACCCAGAGGCCGGCGTCGATCGCCGCGTGGAAGGCGGCGACGGTGCGCTCGGAGACCTGGCGCCGACCGCGCGGCAGGATGGTCCCGTCGATATCGGTGAGGATGAGCTTCACGGCCACGTTCTTCTCCCTTCGCTTTGCGGACCCTATCATATGACGCGACAGCCCAGCTCGGCCGCGTCCGCGGCCACCACGCCCTCCGGGTCCGCGTCCATGATCACGGCCTCGACGCGCTCGAGTGTCCCAAACCACAAGAGGCCGGCCGCGCCGACCTTGCTCTGGTCCATGAGGACGAACGTGCGGGCGGCGCAGCCCAGAAACGCGCGCTTGAGCTCGGCCATATCCTGGTTGTTGGTCATGAGGCCGCGCCCGGGCACGTAGGACGTGGGCGTGACAAAGGCCTTGTCCGGATGGAGCATCTCGAGCGTGCGCATGGCGAGCGGGCCCGCGGTGTAGCGATGCCCCTTGCGCAGGCTGCCGCCGAGCATGATGACGTCGAGGGACGGCGCGGAACGGTCCACGTAGTCGGCGATCGTGAAGTCGTCGGTCACGATGGTCACGCCCGCCCGTCCCGAGATGGCGCGGACGAGCTCGAGCGCCGTGGTGCCCGAGTCCACGAGCACCGCGTCCCCGTCCTCCACGAAGGGCGCCGCCAGCCGCGCGATGGCCTGCTTGGCCCCTACGTTCACGTTGACACGCCGGTCCTGCACGGAGACCGTGAGCGTCTTGGAGAGCGAGACCGCGCCGCCGTGCGTGCGGCGCAGCTTGCCGTCGCGCTCGAGGGCGTCGAGGTCGGCGCGCGCCGTCACGCGGGACACGCCGAAGGCTTCCGCGAGCTGCGTGACCTGCACGGACGTCGCGCGGTCGAGCATGGAGAGAATCGCCGCGCGCCGCTCCTCGGATGACATCGCCATGGTCGCCCGCCCTTCTCGCCGCACTTCTCGCCCGCCGTCTGTTTGTGTGCGAATTGTGTTTCCTTTTCTTGCCTTACAGGCAATCTATCACATTGCTTTTGCTTTCGTTTTGGAAAGAGCTTCGGGCGGCGGCAGGGCTTGCCCGCCCAGCGGATGCCGAGAAGAACGTCGGCGCTGCCTTTGCTTTCCCTTCCCCGCGCCGCTCGGCAGGCGCGCCGGGCCCCGTCCGCGCGCGGGCCGCCTACAATGGCGGTATCAGCCACTCCGAAGAAGGGAGTTTCGATGCTCGTCACCACGAAGGAAATGCTGCTCGACGCCCAGGCCGGCCACTACGCCGTCGGCGCGTTCAACGTCGAGAGCCTCGAGTTCGTCATGGCCGTCGTGAAGGCCGCCGAGGAGCTGCGCTCCCCCGTCATCATGCAGACCACGCCGGGCACCGTGAAGTACGCCAACCTCGACTACTTTGCCGCCATGTGCCGCGTCGCCGCCGAGCAGGCGAGCGTGCCCGTGGCCATCCACCTGGACCACGGTGACGGCTTCGACCGCGCGGTCCAGGCCATGAAGGCCGGCTACACCTCCGTCATGATCGACGGCTCCCACGACACCTTCGAGGACAACATCGCCCTCACCGCCTCCGTGACCAAGGTCGCCAAGCCGCTGAACATCCCCGTCGAGGCCGAGCTCGGCAAGGTCGGCGGCAAGGAGGACGACGGCCCGGCCGTCGAGGGCGAGAGCCCCTACACCGATCCCGAGGAGGCCCGCGAGTTCGTCGAGCGCACCGGCTGCACGTCTCTCGCCATCGGCGTGGGCACCGCGCACGGCGTCTACACCGAGACCCCGCACATCGAGCAGAGCGTCGTGAAGGCCATCCGCTCCGTCGTGGACGTGCCGCTCGTGCTCCACGGCACCTCCGGCGTGCCCGACGACCAGGTCGCCGAGGCCATCAAGAACGGCATCTGCAAGGTCAACTACGCCACCGAGCTGCGCCAGGCCTTCATGCGCGGCTTCATGGGCTACATGGCCGAGAACCCCGGCGCCTTTGACCCCAAGAAGCCCAACAAGCCCGGCATGCAGGAGATCACCGACCTCGTCAAGGTCCGCATGACCAACCTCGGCTCCGTCAACAAGGCGTAAGTAGGCGCCTCTGTCACCGCACCCACACCTTCTGCCGCAAAGCCCCCGTTGCTCCGGTCTCACGGCCGTAGCAACGGGGGCATTTTTCGTGTGAGATGGTCCGCCCGTCGCGGTTGCTACATGGTTTTTCAGGGGGCAACAGGGGCCAGCGACGGCAATACGGGCTCGTCATGCCCATTGCTACATGGTTTTTCATGTAGCAATCCACGGGCGGCCCGAGGACACCAAGAGCCAGGCGCGCAGAGAAGAACGGGCGCCCGCGACGCTGTCTTCGCGGGCGCCCGCTGTACAGTGCAGGAGACGCTGTCGGACGCGCTACGCCTGGGCGAGGCCGGAGTTGACGAGCTCGGCGATCTTCTCGGCATCGTCGGAGGCCAGGACGCTGGAGCGGAAGCCCTCGTCCATGAGCAGGACGGCCACCTTGGAGAGCAGCTGCAGGTGGGTGGTGCCGGCCTCGGAGGAGGGCGTCAGGATGGAGATGACGCACGTGACGGGCACGTTATCCATGGAAGCCCACTTGATGCCCTCGGAGAACTTGACCACGACCAAGCCGGCCTTCTTGATGGCGTCGCTCTTGGCGTGGGGAATGGCGAAGCCACCCGTCATGCCCGTGGTTCCCTCGGCCTCGCGAGCCTTGTAGGCCTCGTAGACGCCCTCGGCGTCATCGGAAAGGCCCAGCTCGACGGCCTTGGCGGCCAGCAGCCTGAGAGCCTCGTCGACGGACGCGGCGCTCTGGCCAAGAACAACGCTGGATGCGGGAACGAACTCGCTCATCTCTACCCCCCTGCCCGGCGGCATGCGCCGCCCGAACCTAGTCGCAACAGATGCATAATAGCACCGCGCGGAGAGGACGAAGCCATGGTCTCGTCCTCCCCGCGCGGGCACATCCAGGGTTCATGAGCGCGTCAGCGACTACAGCCCCCTATCCCCTGTTCTCGCGACGCAGGCGCAGGGCCTCGTAGGCGCAGCCGTACATGGCCGCCTGGTTGCCGAGGCTCGCGGCCTCGATGCGGGCCTCCTTGCACGGCTTGAGGGCGTACTCCGCGAACTTCTCGCGCAGCTCGGGGGCGAAGGTGGCAAACGCGCCCGCCACGCCGCCGCCGATGAGGTACATCTCGGGGTCCACGATGCAGGAGATCTGCGACATGGCAAGCGCCAGGTAGTCGCACATCTTGTCCACAGCGAGCTTGGCGCACTCGTCGCCGCCCGCGAGCGCGCGGAAGACGGAGAGCGTGTCGGTGGCGTGCTCCACGTGCACCGGCGTCACGCCGCGGCGCTCGCACTCCTCGAGGTAGAGGCGCACGATGCCCTGCGCGGAGGCGTACTGCTCGAGACAGCCGCGCCGGCCGCAGCCGCACGTGCGCGTCTCGTCGCGGTTGAGCGTGATGTGGCCGATCTCGCCGCCCGCGCCGAAGGAGCCGGCGATGAGCCTGCCGCCCACGACCACGCCGGCACCGACGCCCGTGCCCAGCGCGATGAGCACGTAGCTGGAGACGCCCTGCGCCACGCCGGCCCACATCTCGCCGAGCGCCGCCGCGTTGGCGTCGTTGACGAAGGCGATGCTCGCGTTGGGGAACTCGGCGGCAAGCGCGCCGACAAAGCCCTCGGGATCGAGCTTGATGTTGGCGAGAAGACCCACGGTGCCGTCGTCGGCAACGGGACCGGGCACGTCCAGGCCGCAGGCGATGACGTCCGCGGCGGTGGCGTCGTGCGCCGCGAGTATCTTGCCCAGGCCCTCGGTCACCGTGGCGTACGCGGCGGCATCCACCAGCGCCGGCGTGGGGATCTTGCGCTCCTCGAGCAGCTCGCCCTCGGGCGTGAACAGGCCCGCCTTGATGCTCGTCCCGCCGACGTCGATGCCCAGCACCATATCCATGTTCGTTCCTCCTTGCGTCGCGGGACCGCATCCCGCAGGCCATACGTGACTCATGATGATACCCACCGCCCCATCCCCTGCGGCCATCTTCTGCGCGGGCGGGTGCGGACGTCGGCGGACGGGTACACTGAAGGAAATCACGCCTCACGCACACCATCCAGAGCAACGAGGAGCAGCCATGGCAGAGACGAACCCCACCACGCAGCCCGCGGCCGAGACCGCAGCGCAGACCACCGCAATCCCCACGACCCAGCCCGGCGAGATCAACGCCGCGCTCGCCAACCCCCGCGCCGACATGGAGGCGCTCGACGCCCTCGAGCGCACGCTCTTCTCGCTTCGCTACGCCATGGGGGAGATCGGCGGCCTCGGCCCCGTGATCGACCCGCCCAAGGCCACCGCCCAGCGCGGCGAGGCCATGGCCCAGCTGCAGGAGATGTCGGTCCGCGCGATCTGCGACCCCGCCGTGGCACCGCTGCTGGATCGTCTGGAGGCGGAGCCCGAGCTCATCGGCAAGACCCGCATGGCGCAGGTCAAGATCCTCAAGCGCGACCGTGCGTCGCTCGTTGACGTTCCCGCCGAGGAGCAGGCCGCCTTCAGCCGCCTCACCGTGGAGGCCAACGACATCTGGCGTCGCGCCAAGGCCGCAAACGACTGGGCGTCGTTCGAGCCCTACGTGGGCCGCATCGTCGAGTCGCTGCGTCGCATGGCGGAGTGCAAGGACGCCGAGAAGGACCCGTATGACGTCTGGCTCAACGAGTACGAGTGGGGCACCGACCGCGCCTTCTACGACCGGTTCTTCGACCAGGTGAAGGAGTGCGTGGTCCCGCTGCTCGCCGACTGCGTGGCGAGCCGCCACAAGCCCAGCCACGCCTGCGTCGACGGCTCGTTTGACGTGGAGCGCCAGTGGCGCCTCGCCGGCGACCTCGCGCGCCTTGAGGGCCTCGACGAGGAGGCGCTTTGGATCGGGCGCACCGAGCACCCCTTCACGTGCGGGCTCTCGCGCGACTTTGTGATCGTGACCGGCCACGCCTATCCCGACAACGTGCTCTCCAACGTCTTCTCCATCCTCCACGAGGGCGGGCACGCCCTCTACGAGCAGAACGTCGACGCCGACTATGCGGGCACCTCGCTTGCCGAGGGCACCTCGATGGGCATGCACGAGGCGCAGAGCCGCTTCTTCGAGAACCTCGTGGGCCGCTCCGAGGCCTATGCGCCCACGCTGCTGGCCGTGCTGCGCCGCCACTTCCCCGGCCAGTTCGCCCGCGTGACCGCCCACCAGCTCTACCTGGCGGAGAACTGCGCCGAGCCGGGTCTGGTCCGCACCGAGGCCGACGAGCTCACCTACCCGCTGCACGTCCTCGTTCGCTACGAGATCGAGCAGCTGCTCTTCTCGGGCGAGGCCACCGCGGCAGACGTTCCGCGCCTCTGGGCGCAGAAGTACCGCGACTACCTGGGCGTCACCGTCCCCGACGACGCGCGCGGCGCGCTGCAGGACACGCACTGGTCCGACGGCTCGTTCGGCTACTTCCCCACCTACGCGCTGGGGTCGGCCTTTGGCGCGCAGCTCAAGGCGGCCATGGTCCGCGGCGGCATGGACTTCGACGCGGTCTGCGCCTCCGGCGACCTCGCGCCCATCCGCACCTGGCTGCGCGACAACATCTGGCGCTGGGGCCGCGCCAAGGACTCCGGCGAGCTCATCGAGGCCGCGTGCGGCGAGCCCTTCTCGGCGAAGTACTACACCGACTACCTCACCGAGAAGTTCTCCGCCATCTACCGCCTGTAAATTGGGGACAGTCCCCAATTTACAGAAATATTTGATATCAAAGGTTTGTGTTAATTGGGGACTGTCCCCAATTAACAGACGGAGAGGCCGGGGATGAGAGCGCTCATACAACGCGTGGAGCAGGCGTCGGTCGAGGTGGACGGCGCCGTGACGGGCAGCTGCGGCGCTGGCTACCTTATCCTGCTGGGCGTGGCGCCCGGCGACAACAAGGCGCTGGCTGAGCGGCTCTGGCGCAAGGTGGCAGCGCTGCGCATCTGCGCGGACGATGCCGGCAAGACCAACCGCTCGCTGCTCGACACCGGCGGCGGCGTGCTCGTGGTGAGCCAGTTCACGCTCTACGCCGACGCCCGCCGTGGCAACCGGCCGTCATTCACCGGAGCGGCCGGTCCCGAGCTCGCAGAGAGCCTCTACGACCGGTTCTGCGACCTCGCCGAGGCGGAGCTGGGGCCAGGGCGCGTGGGGCGCGGCATCTTCGGCGCGGACATGCGCGTGAGCCTGGTCAACGACGGGCCCTTCACCGTCCTTCTCGACACCGATGAACTAGGCTGGTCATCCTCATCTGTTGATTGAATGCCCTGAAAGAAACCTTGGTATGCTAGCAAGGTTGTGCATTCAGGTCGTCAGAAAGGCTCTCGCATGAAGATCGTCGATGAGTTCAAGGAGTTCATCGCCCGCGGCAACGTCATGGACATGGCCGTCGGTATCATCGTCGGTGGCGCGTTCACCGCAATCGTCAACTCGCTCGTGACCAACGTCATCCAGCCGCTCATCACGCTGGTGACCACCGTCTCCAGCACCGCCACCGGCGGCGCGGCCGACGGCGCCACCGAGGCCATCAACAGCTTGCGCTGGCTCGTTCCCGGCACCACCGATCAGTACATCGACCTCGGTGCCTTCATCTCCGCCATCATCAACTTCCTGATCATCGCCTTCGTGGTCTTCTGCATGGTCAAGGGCCTCAACACCATGCGCGAGCGCATGGACGCCATCGCCAAGAAGAACGCCGAGGACGAGGCCGCCGAGGAGGCCGCTGCCCCGACCTGCCCGTACTGCCTCGAGGAGGTCAAGCCCGGCGCCACCCGCTGCCCGCACTGCGGCGAGAAGATCGAGGCCTAGGCCCCAACCTTCATTGCACGTTAGCGCCGCTCGGCATCGCGCCGGGCGGCGCTTTTTTGTTGTCGGGAGAAACCGGAGGGCGGCGGGCGACAAGAACGCGCCGCCCGACCACGTGGATCGAGCGGCGCACAGAACAAGCTACACGCCTGGCGAGAAAAGCGCAGGCGCCCCTACGGCAGGCGCGACGTCACGAGCGTCATGTCCCCCGTGAAGGCAAGCGCGCCGCAGCCGGCGGGCGCAAGGAAGTGCGTGCCCAGGCCGATCTGGTGCTCCACGCCCGCCTCGGCGGCGCAGACGGTACCGGAGCCCTCGATCACGCTCACGCACATGAACGGGTACGGCTCCTCCACGACCTTCTCGCCCGACACGCGCACGCGGTCCACGACGAAGTTGGGGCACTCCATGAGCTCGGTCACGCCGTCGACCTCGGGCGCGGTGACCTCGCCGGACGCGGGCGCCTCCATGCCGTAGTCCACAACGTCGAGGCTCTGCTGGATGTGCAGGTCGCGCGGCTTGCCGTCATCGCCCAGGCGGTCGTAGTCGTAGACGCGGTACGTGACGTCGGAGGACTGCTGCGTCTCCAGGATCAGCGTGCCGCCCTGGATGGCGTGGACGGTGCCCGGCTCGATGGGGAAGAAGTCGCCCACGCGGCACGGCACGAGGTTGAGCATGTCGTCCCAGCGGCCCTCGTCAATCATGGCAGCGAGCTCGGCGCGGTCGTGCGCGTGCTGGCCGATCACGATCTTGGTGCCCGGGTCCACGGCGAGCACGTACCAGCACTCGCGCTTGCCCAGGCTGCCATTCTCGTGCTCGGCGGCGTAGGCGTCGTCCGGATGCACCTGCACGGAGAGGTTGTCCTTGGCGTCGATGATCTTGACCAGCAGCGGGAAGCGGTCGCCCTCGACGCCGCCGAAGAGCTCGCGGTGCTCGTCCCAGAGCTCGGAGAGGTGCTTGCCGTCCCACGCGCCGCCGGCAACAACGCAGTCGCCGTTGGGATGCGCGCTGATGGCCCAGCACTCGCCGATCGGGCCGTCGGGAATCTCGTAGCCAAACTCGGTCTCGAGCTTGCGGCCGCCCCAGATCTTCCCATGGAAGATGGGCGTCGGGAAGATAAGGTCGCGCGTGATGTCGGACATGCTTTCCTCCTGCTCAAACGGCGGTTCAGACGATGTCATCTTACCCCGCCGAGCGGCAAGAGTGGGCGACGAGCCTGCCCTCACAGGTGGGCGTGCCACCAGCCGTGAGCTCCCTCGTGGGCCTGGGCCTCCTCGGAGGGATGAAAGCGGTCGCAGACATTGGATGTGCGCAGGTACTCCTCGCCAAACGGGTCGACGGACGGCACAAGGTTGCGCGGGTCCTCGGAGAAGTGGTCGTCCGGGCTCGTGTGGACGTGGGGGTCGGTCAGCGTGAAGCCGCGGCTGCAGGCGCCGCGGTACTTGCCGGACTTCTTGTTGCGCGCAAAGGACGCGAAGATGCAGTCGGTGCAGTGAAAGCCCATGGACCCTCCCCTATCGTGCACTTGAGACGGTATCGTACCCCAATGCGAGCGGCATATACACGTCGGCGGGCGGAACCTCGGCGCATGCGCGGCCGCGGACGGGGATACTGCTGTGTACGGGCAACGTAAGGAGGTCCGATGAACGAGCAGGGCATCAACCGAGAAGAGCTGCGCTTCCCCTCCGCTGACGGGCGCTCCACCATCCGCGCGCTCGTCTGGTGGCCAGCGCTCGCCGCCGGCGCGCGGCCGCGGGGCGTCGTGCAGGTCATCCACGGCATGGCCGAGCACGTCGAGCGCTACGGCGCCCTCGCGTGCCTGTTCGCAGCCCACGGCTTCGTGGTCTGCGGCGACGACCATGCGGGCCACGGCGCCTCCTGCGATCCCGATAGCTACGGCTGCCTGCCGGCGCGCGGCGGGGCCGAGGCGCTCGTCGCCGACGAGCACACTCTGCGCCGCCTCATGACGGAGCGCGTGGGTGCCGACGTGCCCTATCTGCTCCTCGGCCACTCGCTCGGCAGCTACATCGCCCGCGTCTACCTGGCCGAGCGCGGGGAGGGCCTCGCAGGAGTGGTCCTCAGCGGCACCGGCACGCTCCCCGTGGCCGTCTCGTGGGCGGGGCACGCCCTCGCGCGCCTCACCTGCGCCGCCCGCGGCGAGGACTACCGCTCCAAGTTGCTCGACGGCATGGGCGTCGGCGGCTACGCTCGCGCCGTCCCCGGCCCGACGGGCTGCGAGTGGCTGAGCCATAACGAGAAGAACGTGGCCACCTACGTCGCCGATTCCCGCTGCGGCTTCATGTTCTCAGCGGGCGGCTACGCGGCCGTCACCAAGCTCACGGCGCGAGCCTGCTCGCTCGCGTGGGCGCGGCGCGCTCCCCACGACGTGCCGCTTCTCTTTGTCTCCGGAGCGGAGGACCCCGTGGGCGACAACGGCCGCGGCGTGCGCGCGGCGGCCGAGCTCGCGCGCCGCGCAGGGCAGAGGCACGTTGACGTGCGCATCTACGAGGGCATGCGCCACGAGATATTCAACGAGGACGACGGTGGGCGCGTCATGGCCGACGTGCTCTCCTGGGTCGAGGAGCGCCTCGGCACGGACGAGAAGGGACGCTAGCATGGGAGCAGAGAAGTACGTCATCGCACTGGACCAGGGGACCACGTCGTCGCGCGCGGCGCTGATCGACCGCGCCGGCCGCATGGTCGACGTCGTCCAGCGCCCCTTCCAGCAGATCTTCCCGCAGCCCGGCTGGGTCGAGCACAACCCGCAGGAGATTCTCTTCTCGCAGCTGGGCAGCTGCACGGAGCTCATCGCGCGCCACGGGCTCACCGCGGCTGACGTGGCCGCCATCGGGATCGACAACCAGCGCGAGACCACCATCGTCTGGGACCCGGCGACGGGCGCGCCTGTGTGCAACGCCATCGTGTGGCAGTGCCGGCGCACGGCAGATATGGTCGAGCAGATCTGCGGGGCTCCGGAGGTGCGCGAGATGGTGCGCGCCAAGACCGGCCTTCTGCCCGACGCGTACTTCTCGGCCAGCAAGATCGCCTGGATTCTGGAGAACGTCCCCGGAGCGCGCGAGCGCGCGGAGGCGGGCGAGCTGCTCTTTGGCACGGTGGACACGTGGCTTGTCTGGGTGCTCACGGGCGGCCTGGTGCACGCGACCGACCCCACCAACGCCAGCCGCACGATGCTCTACAACATCCACGAGGGCCGATGGGACGAGGGGCTGCTCGCCCTCTTTGGCATCCCGGCGTCGATGATGCCCGAGGTGCTCCCGAGCTCTGGCCTCTTTGGCGAGACGAGCTACCCGGGGCTGCCGGCGGGCATCCCCATCATGGGCGTGGCCGGCGACCAGCAGGCGGCCCTCTTCGGGCAGTGCTGCTTTGCGCCCGGCGAGGCCAAGAACACCTACGGGACCGGCTGCTTCATGCTGCTCAACACCGGCGGCAAGGCCAGGACGAGCGAGCACGGCCTCGTGACCACCATCGCCGCGGCGCCGCCGGACGCGCCCGCCACGCAGTACGCCCTCGAGGGCTCCGTCTTTGTGGCGGGCGCGCTCATCCAGTGGCTGCGCGATGAGCTGGGCATCATTCGCACCGCAGCGGAGACCGAGGCGCTCGCGCGGAGCGTGCCGGACACGGGCGGCGTCTACATCGTGCCCGCGTTCACCGGCCTGGGCGCGCCCTGGTGGAAGCCCGACGCGCGCGGGGCGATCCTGGGCCTCACCCGCGGGACCACGCGCGCCCACCTCGCGCGGGCGGCGCTCGAGGCGCTCGCCTACCAGATCCGCGACCTCGCGGACGCCATGGCGGCCGACGCCGGCGGGGCGCTCGACGTCCTCAACGTGGACGGCGGCGCCTCGGCCAACGACTTCCTGATGCAGTTCCAGGCAGACCTGCTCGGCTGCGAGCTGCTCCGCCCGGCCAACACCGAGACCACCTCGCTCGGGGCGGCCTACCTGGCGGGACTTGCCTCCGGGTTCTGGGGCGGCACCGACGAGCTGCGCGGCCTGCGGTCAGACGACGACGTCTTCCGTCGCACGATGGACCCCACGCGAGTCGACGCCCTTCTCGCCGGCTGGCACGACGCCGTACGCCGCGTGCTGTAGGGCCTGCAAAAGGGGACGGGCGCAGAGCCCCAGTTAAAACCTGTCAAAAAGTTTCTCACTTTTGACAGGTTTTAACTGGGGCTCTGCGCCCGTCCCCTTTTGCAGGTCTCACGATCGCCAGACGAGCTCTCCCGTGGCCGGATCAAAGCCCTCGCCCAGGCGCTCGGAGCAGAAGTCCACGCACCACTGACGCGTGAAGCCCCCGCAGCCCTCGAAGGCGCGGATGCCGTTCGCCGCGGCGAGCTCCTCGGTGTAGTCGGCCAGGCGGCGGGTGGTGAAGTCCTCCCCCTCCGCCCGCTGCGTGACCAGCGCCGTGAGGCGGCACTCGTCGACGCACGCGCCCGCGTCCGAGAAGGACACGCTCACCTGTGCCATGCCGCCCACCATCGTGTCCATGCGGCTCTGGCCCGAGATGAAGTTGCCCACGGACCAGAACACGGGCACCGTCCGCCCGTCCGCCGAGGCCAGCGCCTCAAAGGGCTGCAGCACGTGGGGGTGACCGCCGATGATGACGTCCGCGCCGGCGTCGGCGAGCGTCTGCGCCCAGCTGCGCTGGTCGGCGTTGGGCTCGGCGGCGTACTCGTCGCCCCAGTGCGGGCAGGCCACGACGAGGTCGGCCCCGGCCGAGCGCGCGGCGGCGACGTCGGCGGCGACGAGCTCGGCGTCCATCATGCGCACCGCCCAAGGCTCCGGCAGCGGGATGCCGTTCAGGTACGTGGCGTAGTTGAGCACGGCGACCACATGGCCCGCGCGCTCGACGACGGGCACCTCCCCGGCTGCCTCCTGGCTGTCCGCGATGCCCGTGACCAGCATGTCCGGATGTGCCGAGCGCCAGTAGGCGAGCTCGGCCGCTATGCCGTCCAGGCCGCGGTCGAGCGCATGGTTGTTGGCGTGGAGCACCACGTCAAAGCCCGCGGCGACCTCGGCGTCGCCGACCTCCTGCGGGCCGTTGAAGCTGGGATAGCCCGAGAGGCCGAGCGCCTCGCCGCCCAGAAGCGTCTCCTGGCTCACGAGTGCGAGGTCCGCCGCCTCCACGTCCCCCGCGATGTGCGCAAAGAAGTGAGCGTAGTCGCGGGTGCCGTCCGCGCGCAGGCCGCTGTCCTGCACGCTCGGGTGCAGGAGCACGTCGCCGATCGCCAAGATCGTGAGCTGGTCATCACCCGACGAGGAACCGTCCGCACGGTCGTAGACCGTCACGAGCTCGCGCCCTGCCTCCGGCGCGGGCACGCTGGAACAGCCCGTCAACGCTCCCAGCCCCGCAAGAGCGGCGGCCGAGAAGAACGAGCGACGCGTGAGCATCATGCGGGCCACGGTGACCTCCTTGCAACGGGTGCGCGTGGCCTCATTGTCGCACGTTCTTCTCGTCTGATGCGCCTCTCGGCACCGACGGGCGGCTCTTGGGCCGAGAAGAACCTCGAGACAGCAAAAGGGCCGGCGCGCGGCCGGCCCCCAGGCTGAACTAGAAGTCCGCGTTGCCCACGGTGCGCGGGTGCGGGATGACGTCGCGGATGTTGTCCACGCCGGTCAGGTACATGACCATACGCTCGAAGCCCAGGCCAAAACCCGCGTGCTGACAGCCGCCGTAGCGACGCAGGTCGAGGTAGTACTTGTACTGCTCGGGCTCCATGCCCAGCTCCGCGATGCGGCGCTCCAGCACGTCGAGGCGCTCCTCGCGCTGCGAGCCGCCCACGATCTCGCCGATGCCCGGAACGAGGCAGTCCACGGCGGCGACGGTCCTGCCGTCGTCGTTGAGGCGCATGTAGAAGGCCTTGATCGCCGCGGGGTAGTCGGTCACGAAGGTCGGGCGCTTGAAGTGCTCCTCGGTGAGGTAGCGCTCATGCTCGGTCTGCAGGTCGGAACCCCAGTCAATCGGGTACTCGAAGACGTGCCCGCCGGCCGCGGCCCGTGTCAGAATCTGAATGGCCTCGGTGTAGGTGACGTGAGCAAAGTCAGAAGTGGCCACGTGGGTGAGGCGCTCGATGAGGCCCTTGTCCACGAACTTGTTGAAGAACTCCATCTCGTCCGGGCAGTGCTCCATCACGTAGTTGATCACGTACTTGAGCATGTCCTCGACGCACGCCATGTCGCCGGCGAGGTCGCAGAAGGCCATCTCGGGCTCGACCATCCAGAACTCGGCGGCGTGGCGGCGCGTGTTGGAGTTCTCGGCGCGGAAGGTGGGTCCGAAGGTGTAGACGTCGCCGAAGGCCAGCGCAAAGTTCTCGGCCTGAAGCTGGCCGGAGACGGTGAGGTTGGCGGCGTGGCCGAAGAAGTCCTGAGACCAGTCGATCTGGCCCTGCTCGGTGCGCGGCGGGTTCTCGAGGTCGAGCGTGGTCACGCGGAACATCTCGCCGGCGCCCTCGGCGTCGGAGGTGGTGATGATCGGGGTGTTCACGTAGACGAATCCGCGCTCCTGGAAGAACTGGTGGATGGCGAAGGCCGCCACGGAGCGCACGCGGAACACGGCGCGGAAGAGGTTGGTGCGGCTGCGCAGGTGCTGCTGGGTGCGCAGGAACTCGCGGGTCTGGCGCTTCTTCTGCATGGGGTAGTCCGGCGCGGAGGGGCCCTCCACCACGATGGTCGCGGCCTGCAGCTCGAAGGGCTGCGGGCGCTCGGGGGTGAGCGCGAGCGTGCCCGTGACCACGAGCGCCGAGCCCACGCCCGTGGCGGCGATCTCGTCGTAGTTTGCGAGCGTCTCGCGGTTCATGACGACCTGCAGGTCCTTGAAGCAGGAGCCGTCGTTGAGCATGACGAAGCCAAAGTTCTTCATGTCGCGGACCGAGCGGACCCAGCCCGCCACGGTGACGGTGGTGCCGCCGAGCTGGTCCATGTCGGCGAAGAGCTGAGAGATGTGGGTGCGTTCCACGGGTACTCCTTTTGCGAGACGAGGTTCTTCTCGATATGCCGGTCCTACTCTAGCGCAACGCAGCGCGCCGCGACCCGCTAGAATCGACTCAACGAAAGCTGGTGCGGCGCGGCCGCCGGAAGGAGAACGCATGGAAGCCTACAAGCGCGAGTTCATTGAGTTCATGGTCGAGTCCAACGTCCTGAAGTTCGGCGACTTCACGCTCAAGAGCGGCCGCAAGTCCCCGTTCTTCATGAACGCGGGCGCCTACGTGACGGGCTCCCAGCTCAAGCGCCTGGGCGAGTACTACGCCCACGCAATCCACGACAACTTTGGCCTGGACTTCGACGTGCTCTTTGGGCCGGCCTACAAGGGCATCCCGCTGGCCGTGACCACCGCCATCGCCCTGCACGACCTGTACGGCAAGGAGGTCCGCTACTGCTCCGACCGCAAGGAGGAGAAGGACCACGGCGCCGACAAGGGCGGCCTGCTCGGCACCAAGCTCGTCGACGGCGACCGCGTGGTCATGATCGAGGACGTCACCACCTCCGGCAAGTCCATCGACGAGACCTACCCCAAGGTCACCGGCGCCGCAAACGTGGAGATCAAGGGCCTCATCGTGAGCCTCAACCGCATGGAGGTCGGCAAGGGCGGCGTCGTGACCGCCCAGCAGGAGATCCAGGAGAAGTACGGCTTCCCGGTGGCGAGCATCGTGAGCATGGCCGAGGTCGTCGAGGCGCTCGACGGCACCGTCATCACGCCCGAGCTCAAGTCCGCGATCGACGCCTACTACGAGCAGTACGGCGTCAAGTAGCGCACGCCGAGAAACACCGAGAAGGGCGGACCACCGGCAAGCTGCGCTGGTGGCCCGCCCTTTCTGCTGATTGGGACGGGTTTTCTGCTGATTGGGGACTACTCCATCACGCTCGTCGCCCAGACGTATCCCTCGGGCATGCGCGCGTTGCCGGCGGCGACCTCGGCGGGAATGCGGCTGTCCATCGAGAAGAGCTCGGAGAGCGTCACGAACTCGTAGCCCTCGCCCTGGAGCTTCTCCAGAATCTTGGGCAGCGCCTCGAGGTCCTGGTCGCGGTTGCCGCCGCCGTCGTGCATGAGGATGATAGACCCGCTCCACGCGCCGTCAGTGCAGTTGCTCACGATCGTGTCCACGCCGGGAAGCTCCCAGTCGAGGCTGTCCAGGTTCCAGATCACCGACGCCGAGAAGTTCCCGCCCGAGTTGACCCAGGCCTGAGCGTCAAGCGCGCCGTAGGGCGGCCTCAGCGTGGTGGTGTCGCCGCCGCCCGCGGCGGAGATTGCCGCGAAGGCATCGCCGATCTCCGAGCGCAGCGTGTCGGCATCGATGGCCGTGAGCTGCTCGTGGTTCTGCGTGTGCGAGCACACCTGCGAGCCCTGGGCCTTGATGGCCTGCACGAGATCCTCGCGCCCGGGAATCTGCGAGCCCAGGCAGAAGAACGTCGCCCGAGCCCCGTGCGCGCTCAGGATGTCGAGATAGCGCTGGGTATAGCTGCTGGGGCCGTCATCGAAGGTGATGGCAATGACCTTGCGGCCGTTCTCCGGACGCGGGTTGATGCTCTCGAGCTTCACGTTCTGGACGGGCTCGATCACCTCGCCAGCAACCGTCTCGCCCGAGATGTCACCCACTACGAACTTCTGCCGCCCGACCTTGCCGTACTGCGAGACAAACGTGATGGCACCCACCGACTCGGCAGGCTCGAGCTGCGGCTGGACCTCGCGCTCCTCCTCGTGGGACGCCTCGATCACGTCGGTACCGTCGCCGAAGGTGATGCTCTCGTTGCCCGCGGCGCGGAAGGCCGCGGCGGCGCCCTCGTCGAGCTCCTGGCCGTCGACCGTCACGGTGAACGCCGTGCCGCCGCCCTCCTCGAGGACGTTGCCGCCCACGGAGACGAGGTTGCCGGGCTTTGTGGAAAAACCCTCGGACTCCATGATCTGCTCGAGCGTGGCGCTGGCGCTGACGTCAGTGCCCGTCCCGTTGACGACCACGCGCACGGTGCGGTTGAGCCACATCCAGATGCCGCCGCCCACGATGGCAGCCACGACCAGCAGCGCGAGGACGGCGACCAGCCGGTTCTCGCGCGACTTCCGGCGCGGCCTGCGCGGGCCCCGGCTTTCTGGCTGACGCCTGCTGGCAGTCTGCGCGCGGAGGTGAGGAGGAGCCACGCGCGGCTCCTGGGGGTAGTAGCTCTGGCTCATGTGCTTCCGTCCGTTCGCGCGGGGACGAGAGGTGCCGTGTGACGCGATTGCCCGCGCATCCCCAGCCTACCAGTTCAGGTGGACGCCGTCCGTGACGGTCGCGTCATGTAAACCGAGGGTGACATCTGCCAATTGGGGACGGGTTATTTCGCGCAGACCGCTTGGGACAGGCCTGCCCATCGGGCCTGTCCCAAGCGGTCTGCGCGAAATAACCCGTCCCCAATTGGCAGAAGGCCGGAAGGGCTACAGGTGTGAGACGAGCTCCTCGGCAGGCTTGCGCTCGAAGTGCTTTGCCGCGGGCTCGTCGCCCTCCGCCGGGTAGCCCAGCGGGAAGAGCGCCACCAGGTCATAGTCGGCCATCTCGGGGAAGGCCTCCTTCACCGCCGGGGCATCGAAGTGCCCGACCCACGTGGTGCCCAAGCCCAGGTCGTGCGCCGCGAGCATGATGTGGGTGCCCACGATCGACGCGTCGACGTCCGCAAAGTTACGCCCGTCGTACTTGCGCACCCACGCCTCGTCGGCGGCAGCGCCCAGCGCAAGGATGACCCTGGCGCCAAAGCTGAAGCGCGTGAGCGCGGAGAGTCGCTCAACGGCCTCGGGGCTCTCCACGACCCAGAGGTGCCAGGGCTGCTTGTCCACCGCCGTCGGCGCGGCGACGGCGGCGTCGACGAGCGCCTGGATCTTCTCGGCCTCCACGGGCGCGTCAGAGAAGGCACGGCAGGAGTAGCGGTCACGGGCGAGCTACAGGAAGTCGGTCATGGAAACCCCCTCACGTCGATGGATGGCTCGAGTATACCCTCGGCGCACGCTAGAATGGAGGGTCCACCACCTGATAGGAGACGCATGGCAGACGCAGACGCACCCACGATCGTCGACGAGGGGCCCAACGGCACGGGCTCGCTGGGCAGGCTCATCCCCTGGCCCGACGACGAGACCTACCCCAACATCGGGGCAGAGGAGGCGCTCGACCTCTTCCTGGGCTGGGTGGAGTCACGCGGCATCGAGCTCTGGCCCCACCAGGAGGAGGCGCTCCTGTCCCTCGCAGCAGGCGACCACCTGATCCTGGGCACGCCCACCGGCTCGGGAAAGTCGATGGTGGCGCTGGGCATGTGCTTCATGAGCGTGTGCACCGATCGGCGAGCGTACTACACCGCACCGATCAAGGCCCTGGTGAGCGAGAAGTTCTTCGACCTTGTGGAGCTCTTTGGCCGCGAGAACGTGGGCATGATCACCGGAGACGCGGCGATAAACGCCGAAGCCCCGATCATCTGCTGCACCGCGGAGATCCTCGCCAATCAGGCCCTGCGTGAGGGCGAGAAGTGCGACGTGGGCTGCGTGGCCATGGACGAGTTTCACTTCTATGCGGACCCCGACCGCGGCTGGGCTTGGCAGGTCCCGCTGCTCACCCTCCCCCACGTGCAGTTCCTGCTCATGAGCGCCACGCTGGGAGACACCTCCGCCATCGCGGCGTCGCTCACGGAGCACACGGGCGGGCGCACGGTGGACGTCATCGCCGACGCCCCGCGCCCCGTGCCACTCTCCTACGAGTTCGTGGACACGGCGCTCGAGGGCACCGTCGAGCTCGCCCTGCGCGCGGGAGAGGCGCCGCTCTATATCGTGCACTTTGCCCAGGACGCGGCGCTTGCGAGCGCGCAGAGCCTCGCTAGCTACGGCGTCTCAACCAAGGAGCAGCGCGAGGCAATCAAGGAGGCAATCAAGGGCACGCGCTTCACCACGACCTTCGGCAAGACGCTGCAGCGCCTGCTGGGCTGCGGCGTGGGCGTGCACCACGCCGGCATGCTGCCGCGCTACCGCCTGCTCGTGGAGAAGCTCGCGCAGCAGGGCCTGCTGCCGGTCATCTGCGGCACGGACACGCTGGGCGTGGGCATCAACGTGCCCATCCACACCGTCGTGCTCACGGCGCTCTCCAAGTTTGACGGCCGGCGCATGCGCCACCTCAACGCACGCGAGTTCCACCAGATCGTGGGCCGCGCCGGGCGCGCCGGCTTTGACACCGAGGGCCACGTCATCGCCGAGGCCACCGAGTACGACATCGAGAACGCCCGAGCGCTCGCCAAGGCCGGCGGCGACCCCAAGAAGGCGCGCAAGATCAAGACCAAGAAGCCGCCCGAGGGCTTTGTGGGCTGGAACAAGCAGACCTTCGAGCGCCTCATCGCCGCCGAGCCGGAGGCGCTTCGGCCTCGCATGAAGGTGACGCACTCGATGGTCCTCGCCGAGGTCGAGCAGGGCGGCGACGCCTGGGCGCGCGTGCACGCGCTCATCGACGAGTCCGCCCAGCCCGATGCGGAGAAGGAGGCGCTCGCCACGCGCGCCGACGAGATCTTCGCCACCCTGCTCGATGCCGGCGTGGTCACGCGCGAGGAGCTGCCCGACGGCAGCACGGAGTGGTCCACGACCGTCGACCTGCCGGACGACTTTGCGCTCGACCAGCCCCTATCGCCGTTTCTGCTGGCGGCGCTCGAGCTTTTGGATCCCGAGTCGGACACCTATGCGCTCGACGTCATCTCCATGGCCGAGGCCACGCTCGAGGACCCGTTCCAGATTCTGCGCGCTCAGCAGCGTGCCGCCCGCGACCGCGCGATGTCCGAGATGAAGGCCGAGGGCATCGAGTACGATGAGCGCATGGAGCGCCTGCAGGAGGTCACGTGGCCCAAGCCGCTCGAGGAGCTGCTGGACGCCGCGTTCGCCGAGTACTGCGAGAAGGTCCCGTGGGCGCGCGACTTTGCCCTGAGCCCCAAGTCCATCCTGCGAGACATGGTGGAAACGGCGAGCGACTTCAAGGAGTACGTGGGCCGCTACGGCATCGCGCGCTCCGAGGGCCTGCTGCTGCGCTACCTCTCCGAGGCGTTCCGCGCGCTCGACCGCACCGTGCCACTCGACAAGCGCGACGAGCGCCTGAACGACATCGTCGCATGGCTGGGCCTCGTGGTGCGCACGGTGGACTCCTCGCTCGTGGACGAGTGGGCGGCCGCCGGGGAGAGCTCGGCGGAGGGGCTCGACGCCGCGCCGCCTGCCGCCGACGAGGTCGTGCATGACCGCCGTGGCCTCACGCTGCTCGTGCGCAACGCCCTGTTCGCCCGCGTGCGGCTGGCGGCGTTTGGCAGCGTCGACGAGCTCGGCATGCTCGACGGCGACTGGGGCTGGCGCGCGCCCGTGTGGCAGCGCGCACTCGACCGATTCTACGAGGAGCACGAGGAAATCGTGCTGGACGGCGACGCGCGCTCGACCGCGTACTACACAATCGACGAGTCGGACGAGAAGTCCGCCCACGTCTGGCACGTGCACCAGATCTTCCGCGACTCCGACGACGACCGTGACTTCGGCATCTGGGGAGATGTGGACCTCGACGCCACGCAGGACGAAGGCGCCGTGGTCTTCTCGAGCTACCGCGTGGGCTTCGTGGACGACGAGTAGGCCGCGGCCTCATGTTGTGTGCAGTTTTTTGGAGGATGGTCGAGTAGCCGCTTCCTTCTCATGCCGTTTACCTGCTCTTTTGCCGGGAAAATGACGTCGATACTCGACCTGCCTCCCAAAAACTGCACACAACAGACCGTTGCCGTAGAGAGCTAGAAGAGGCGGGCCTTCGAATCGGTCAGGTGCGCGTATAGATTCATCTGAGCCGCGCGCTCCGTCATCGTAAACGACCTTTGCTCAAGGCCAAACCGTTCCCTAACCATCCAAATGAACGCTTCAAACTTCTCAAAGGTGTTCAGCTGGCCCCATGTTGCCGACACGGTCTTGACCCCCATCGCCTCCAGCACATTTCTCCGCGCCTGCGTGTGGTCGTATCGATACTTCCCCGTGTGGTACTCATAGCTGTCATACTCGACATTACCCCGCACCGACGGCAGGTAGAGGTCCCCTTTGAAATGGCTTGCGCCCACAAGCGGCCTCAGATGCTCGTCGACGTCGATTCGCTGGTTCGCAACGACCTCCGGCATCACCCATCCCCCACAGTTTGGCGGAAGAGCAAAGGCCAGGACAAGCAGCACCTCCATAGGCGAAGCCGTGCAGGGGACAACATAGCGCAGCGCCTCTCTGGCGCGCACAATACCACGCACCCGAAAGAGCCCATCCATGCAAGTTCCGAGGTTCTCCGGAGACGTAAGCGCCTCGCGCTTGCCAACATATCCCCTACCCTCATCGGCAATTGAGAACTCGCCACAGAGATGGCAGCCGATTTCCACCACTTCCGTCAGCGCTCTACACGACGCCATCTGGACGAAGGTAAGCTCTGGAGAGCAGACGTAATTCGTGCCCGCCAGCTCATAAAGCGATCCGCTCGGTAGGTCGGAGGCCCAGACGTGGGCAATTACCTTCTTGAGGTTATGCCTCTGCTCGCTCTGCGGGACAAGAACATGTAGGGGTCGCTTTTGCGAGTAATCAAAGGGAAGCAAGGCTCCCTTAATCTCCCTCATACTGGCGCTTGCCCAGGCAAGAGACTTCTTCTCGGAGCAGTTTGGAACGCACTCCTCTTCCGTTTTGGTAAGCCAGTAGCGCAAAGCGGACTGATGACTCAAACAAATCGACATGCCTGCCTCCCATCCCAATACGTGTGGATGGGAGGCTAGCGACTATGCTGATTCCTTGTCTTTGTCGCAACTTCCAGCAAGCTATGTTGATCCTATTGCACCTGGTAAAACAACTGGGCTGGAATTAGCAACGAAGTGAGGCCTCGAAATTCTTCGATGAACGGTGTCTAGGATGGCGCAAGCGGCTGTTGTGTGCAGTTACTTTTCGGCACCTTGCGTAGCGGAGAGATCGCGACGTCCTGGCCTGCACTTTTCTGTAAGAAATCCTCTGCTTACTGGGCCTTCCTTCAAAAAACTGCGCACAACAGCGTTGCCGCCCATCGGAAGGTGGCGGGCGGCAACGCTGACAATCTCTTGCGTTAAGAACTACTCCTCGAAGGGCACCACATGCGCGACGGCGTCCGCCGGTTGGATGCGTGCGCCGCCGTTGTCGAGGTCCACGAGCACGTAGCGGTTGTTGCCCATGCCGAGCTCCTTCATGTAGGAGAGCTGGCGCAGGCCGTGACGGGTCTCCATGCGCTCCACGAGAGCGTGGCGATCCCCCTCCTTCATGGCATAGATCATATCGACGCAGGCCTGGTCGATCGCGAGGATGTCCGTGGAGGCCAGAATGCCCACGTTGGGCGTGACCACGGGCTCGGCCGCAGTGCCCTCGCAGTCGCAGGAGACGGACATGTTACGCATCACGTTCACGAAGGTGATGCGCTCGCCGAAGTGGTCGCACACGGCCTTGGCGGACTCCATCATGCGCTCCATGAACTCCTCGTCCGAGATGTCCCACATGTCGTCGGAGCCGGGCGTGGTGTGGATCTCCTTCTTGCCGATCTTGCCATCGGCGCAGCCGATGCCGATGTTCTTGGCCGAGCCGCCAAAGCCGCCCTTCGTGTGCCCCTTGAAGTGCGTGAGCACGAGCAGAGAGTCATAGTTGGCCAGGTGAGAGCCCATGTGCACCTCGTCGAACCACTTCCCGCCCACCACGGGGAAGGGCGTGGCACCGTCCTCGTCCATAATGTCCACGGGAGCGAAGGTCCAGCCGTTGACCTCGAGGGTCGCGCGATGCTTCTCGGTGGTGTCGCGGTCGCCAGCATAGTAGCTGTTGGTCTCCACGATGGTCGCGTCCGGGAGGTCGGTCTCCAGAAGCCCCGCCACCCACGGGCGCGGGATGATGTTGGGCCCGTGCTGCTCGCCGGTGTGGAGCTTGACGGCCACCTTGCCGGCAACGTTGCCGCTCACCTGCTCGTACGCGCGACGCAGGCCCTCCGCGGAGAGGTCGCGCGTGAAGTAGACGATTGACTCGTTGCCGCCGCGCTCCCCGTAGGGAACGTAACGCTCGCCGCCGATGCCGGGCTGCGGGTTCCTCTCGACCATGATGCCTCCCGTCTTTAGGATTACTACGGTCCTTATTATATATTTTGGCTACGCTACGTTACTTGTCAATTCTGTACCCTGCGGCCCTGATGGCGTAACATTGTTTACTCGATATTCCGCGCGGCAGCAGGAGGAGGCACATGGCCGAGAACCTCGAGAGCGCCCAGGGCGCCCACGCAGACGACCCCATCTTCCAGCAGGAGCAGGCTCATCTCTCCGAGCTCTACGCCAAGCTGCTGCAGATTCGCGACGAGATCTCCGAGGACCTCGAGAGCAACCACCGCGGCGCCAAGCAGGACCTCATCGACATGTCCGAGGAGGTGCGCCTGGACTTTGGCGGAGCGGACGAGACCATCGAGACGCTCGCCGCCATCGAGACGCTCAACTCCGTCATCGACGCCTACAACCAGTACCACGACTTCAACGTGGACAAGCTGCGCCGCGTGATGCTCCTGCTCATGCAGCCCTACTTCGCGAAGGTCACGCTCGAGATGCGCCCGGGGCGCCCGCCGCGCGACGTCTACATCGGCGCCGCGGGCATGACCGACGAGCGCAGCCGTCCGCTCGTGGTTGACTGGCGCTCCCCTGTGGCCGAGACCTACTACAACCAGGAGATGGGCCCCACCTCCTACCAGGTGGACGGCAAGACCCGCACGGTCAACCTCACGCTGCGCCGCCAGTTCGACATCGTGCGCGACCAGCTCAACATGTACTTCGACACCACGATCGCGATTCAGGACTCGCTGCTCCTGGGCGCCCTCAAGAAGCGCCACACCGAGAAACTCCAGGCCATCACGGCCACCATCCAGCGCGAGCAGAACGAGGTCGTGCGCCATGACGACGTGCCCGTTCTTCTCGTCAACGGCATCGCGGGCTCGGGCAAGACGTCGGTGCTGCTGCAGCGCATCGCGTTCCTGCTGTACCGCGAGCGCGCGACGCTCTCCCCGGACCAGGTGTGGCTCTTCACGCCCAACACCGTCTTCGAGAGCTACATCGACACCGTGCTGCCCTCCATGGGCGAGGCCAACCCTCAGACCGTGACCTGGCGCGCATTCGTGGAGGCGCAGGGTGCTGGCGAGCGCGACCTGGGCCTCGACACCGACCCGGCGTCGCTGCGCCGCCTCGAGGCCGCAGCCGCCGACCTCGTGCTCGAGGCAGACGACCTGCGCGAGATCCGCATGAACGGCGAGGTCCTGCTCAAGCTGGGGCAGGTCCAGGGGGCCGTCGAGAAGTTCTCGCAGTTCCCCGTGGGACCGCGCTTCACCGCGCTCGTGAAGGACGAGCTGCACAGCCGCCTCGAGCGCCGCTTCTCGCAGATGGCCAAGAGCGAGGAGCTGCAGGAGGAGATGCTCGAGATGGACATCGAGCAGCAGGTCGAGGTCTTTGGCGAGACCATCTCCCCCGACGACGAGGCGGAGACCGTCGAGTACGCGCGCCGCCTCGTGGAGGCGCGCTACGCCGGCGCGCACGAGTGCATCGAGCGCCTCGAATGGCTGCGCTTCGACCGCATCGGCATGCGCCTGCTCGGGACGAACGCGCTCTCCGCGACCGAGTGGCTGTTCCTGCGCCTCCTCTTCACCGGCACGGGCGACAAGGGCGCGCGCTTCGTCATGGTCGACGAGGTGCAGGACTACACCGAAGCCCAGCTCATGGTCATCGCACGGCACTTCTCGCGCGCGCACTTCCTGCTGCTGGGCGACGAGCACCAGGCCATCTTCGAGGGGACGGCCACCTTCGACCGCATCGCGGAGATCTTCCGCGAGACCCACGGCAGCGTGGACGAGTGTCGCCTGCTCACGAGCTACCGCTCCTCCCCGGAGATCACGGCGCTGTTCACCGGGCTTCTCGAGAAGGACGAGCAGCTGCGGCTCACCTCGGTGCAGCGCGCCGGCGTAGAGCCCGTCATCCGCACGTTCGACGATCGCGAGGAGTATCTAACGGCCCTGCGCGCCGCGGTTGCAGAGCCCGGCGAGGGCCTCACTGCCGTCGTGGCCGAGAGCGACGCGCGCGTGAGCTGGCTTGCCAAGCAGCTCGGCGACTCCGTGACGGTAATCGGCAAGCACGCGGTGCTGCCCGCGGAGGGCGTGGTCCTGCTGCCGCTGCGCGTGGCCAAGGGCCTCGAGTTCGACCACGTCATCGTGCCCGACGCGCAGGAGGAGGTCTACCCCGACGCCCCGCTCGCGCGCCGGCGCCTCTACACGGCGCTCTCCCGCGCGATGCATCGCGTGACCGTGCTTGCCCAGGGCCCGCTCACCCCGCTTCTGTGAGCCGGGGACAGTCTCCTACTCACAGAGTCCCCGCCGAGTAAGAGCAATTTGCGAGAATTGCCGCCAAATCGAGGCACTTCTCGCCAATAACTCTTACTCGGCGACAATGAGGAACGTGAGACAATAGGGCAACATCCGGCGCAGGCGAGGAGGTCCCATGTTCAGCCCCTTCCGCAGCGAGCAGGGCACGCCCAAGACGATTGGCGAGGTCGACTACGCCGACCTCGGGCAGCTGCGCGACCTCGAGGAGGGCTTTGCCCTCGAGCTCAAGCAGACCTTCTCGCCGAGCGTGCGCCGAAAGATCCCCAAGATCGTGGCCTCGTTTGCCAACTCGCGCGGAGGCTGGCTCGTCATAGGCGTCTCCGACGCCGAGAAGGACGTGTGCCCCGTCCCCCGCCCCGGAGCCGACGTGAGCCAGATCATCGGCGAGCTCTGCCGGCGCCACGTCTCCCCCGCGCCGCGCTTTGCCGCGCGCTTCCTGCCCGACCCCGCCAGCCCCGAGCAGGGCGTCATCCTGGTGCAGGTCCTTGAGGGCGACTTCCCGCCCTACGTGGCCGACGGCATCGTAGAGATTCGCGAGGGCTCGACGTCAGGCCCGGCAGCGGGAACCGCGCTCGTGGACCTCTACGACAAGGCGACCCGCCGCCGTCTCGAGGTGCGCGCCTTCTGCCAGCGCACCGTCTACTACCCCATGCCTGACGCCCGTCGCAGGGAGCTGCCGCTCTTCAACCTCTACCTCTTCAGAATGGGGCGCGACTCCGAGGAGGCCTTCTCGCGCGACCGGTCAAACGAGACCGTGGTCGCGATGCGCGCGGCGTTTAGACAGCGCGGACTTGACTGCCGCATCCAGCATGCCCACGACAGCCTCGTCTTTCGCATCCCCGCGCGCAACGAGACCGTGGTGCCGCACTCCGCGATCGAACTCTTCCCCGACGAGTCGATGAAGCTCTCCGTTCCCGCCGTCCTGCTCGAAGGGACCGAGCGTGACCGGGCGCTTGAAACGATGACGCGCCGCGCGCTCTTCCCGCCCGCCGAGGGGGCGCGCCTCATCGACGCGGCGGCGACGCTCAGCCGCGTAAAGCGCATGGCGACGCTGCTCGACCATTACGTTCGAGAGCGCGACATCCCCTGGCAGGAGTACGCCGTGGCCTACGAGCTTGAGAACATGGCGGGCGTGACTCTCTGGTCCGACGATGAGACCTATCTCCGCTATGCCGAGAAGCACGGCGTGCTCTACTGCGCGACCACCGACTGCCTCTCGCGCGTGCGCTACCTCAGCGACGGCGCACACGACACCTTCCGCGCGCGCCAGTTTGCGGGGAGCCACTTCTTCGAGGCCTGCGGCCTACCGCTCGGCTCGCCTGACCCCGAGGACAACGAGCTCGTGGACGCCCTTCTCCGCACCTGATCCCACCAACTGGGGGGCGTGTGACAATTCAACCTGTCCTAATTGTCACACACGTAGCGGCGCGCCATCGCCACGGCCTCGCCCAGATACCAGCCACCGAAGAGCACGCAGTGCAGGAGCAGCGGCGCCAGCTGGTGGAGGCCCACGCGCTCCCGCCAGCCGTCCGCAAGCGGAGACTCCTCGTCATAGCCGAGAAGGACCTCCTCCAGCAGCGGGTGGCCAAAGAGTGCGAGCATCGCGAGGTCCGTCTCGGCATGTCCGCCGTAGGCCATGGGGTCGATCAGAACGCTGCCCGTCGGCGCCTCGGGGTCGCCGTCCCAGAGCACGTTGCCCGACCAGAGGTCTCCGTGAAGCCGTGCGCAGGGAACGCCCGCCGCGCGCACGAGCCCGGGCTGCGGCGCGTCGAACTCCCCGGCCGCAAGCCGCTCGGCAACGCGCTCAAAGAGCCGCAGCTCGGACGGCCCAAACTCACCGCTGTCAACGAGGGCGCGCACGTAGTTCATGATGCGGTGCTCGGCGAAGAACGCGCCCCAGCTCGAGGCGGCGTCCTCGCGGGCCACGTAGGGCGTGCGTGCACGCCCGCACCATGGATCGCCCGTCCAACCCTCGGGCGCACAGCCGTACCACGGCGCGCCCTCAGCGTGCATGCGTGCCAGCGCGGCACCCGTGCGGCGAGCCGCCGCGACCGACGGGACGCCGGTCTGCACGCGCTCCTCGACGAGCTCGTCCTCGTCCACGCTGAGCACGCGCACGATGCGGACCCCACCGTTCTTCTCGGCCTCCGCAAGCCATCGCAGCGCCGCCGCCTCACCGGGAAGGTTGTCACCATACCCGGCCGACTTCACAAACTGTGTTCTCAACACGCCCCCACCGCCAAGGGCCTCCCATTCTGCGCAATTTCGCCCTTCAGTCCATTTTTTCCGATTCTACTTTGCAAAATCCGCCTTCAGTCCATGGGAAATCTACCGTCTTAATCAGATTGATTCATGATTTTATATTATCATCTGCGCAAACGTAACTCATCTTCACCCGCAGACTCGTTAATCTCTTTGATTTCTATGGGCTGAAGCTCGATTTTGCATCCCTGACGCGCTTGATATGGCTCGAAAGCGGATTTTGCGCAGAATCAGCCCTCACAACGCAGCCGCAGTTACAATGACCTTCGTTCACGAGTCGAAGGGATTCGCATGGCCGGCAGCATCAACTATCAGCTCGCGCGCTTCGAGGCTTCGTACGGCACCGTGGCGCAGCTCCCCGCCTCCACCACGCCCGAGGTCGCGGTGGCCGGCCGCTCCAACGTGGGCAAGTCATCGCTGCTCAACAAGCTCTTCAACCGCAAGGGCCTGGTCAAGGTCTCGAGCACGCCCGGCAAGACCGCCAACATCAACTTCTTTGACGTCGACGGCGTCCGCTTCGTGGACCTGCCGGGTTACGGCTTTGCCAAGGTCTCGCAGAAGGAGAAGCAGCGCTGGGCCAACCTCATCTCCGGCTACTTTGCCCAGGAGCGCAGCTTCAACCTCGTGATCGCGCTCGTCGACATCCGCCACGACGCACAGAAGCTCGACCACGAGATGGTCGGGTTCCTGCGCGAGAGCGAGCTGCCCTTCGTGGTGGCGCTCACCAAGGCGGACAAGCTCGGCCGCTCAAAGCAGATGCAGCAGGCCGCGACCATCGCCAAGCAGCTCGGCATCGACCGCGAGCAGGTCGTGATCACCTCGTCCGAGACCGGCCAGGGCATCGACGAGCTGCGCCGCCGCATCGCCGACGCCTGCCTGTAATCGGCGTTCTGTAGATTGGGGACGGGTTATTTCGGGCAGACCGTTTGGGACAGGTTTCACGAGCAAACCTGTCCCAAACGGTCTGCCCGAAATAACCCGTCCCCAATCTACAGAACGCCCAAGTGCTCGAGCAGGACCTTGAGGCCAATCAGTATCAGCACGACGCCGCCCACGATGCTCGCGGGCTTCTCATAGCGCGCACCGAAGAAGTGGCCCACGGCAACGCCGACAAACGACAGTCCAAACGTAATGACGCCGATGAGCGACACCGAAGCCACAATGTCCACGTTGAGCGCCGCAAACGAGATGCCTGCCGCCAGGGCGTCGATCGACGTCGCCACCGCCAGCACGAGGAACTCGCGCAGGTCGATGCCGCTCGTGTCCTCGCACCCACAGTCATCCTCCTCGTGGAAGGCCTCCCGGAGCATCTTCCCGCCGATGAAGGCGAGCAGCACAAAGGCCACCCAGTGGTCGACCGGCTCGATCAGCCACATGAACTGCGTCCCGAGCGCCCAGCCGATGAGCGGCATGAGCGCCTGGAAGCCGCCGAAGAAGAGCGCCAGCACCGCTGCCGTGCGCAGATTGAGCTTCCGCATCCCCAGGCCGCGACAAATCGAGACGGCGAACGCGTCCATCGAAAGCCCCACGGCGATGAGCACCAGCTCGACGATTCCCATGACGTCCCCTCTCCTCGGCGTCAAACAAAAAGACTCGCGACAAGGGCCCTCACCCTCGTCGCGAGTCTCGTTGATTAAGGCGCGCCAGGCGTTTTCCGCCAGCATGTTGACGTGCCACATGCCCGCAGGCATGCCACTACTCCCTCGTGAGGCGCCATCTTACCACAGCGCCACTGTTTCCAACCTGAAAACCCGTCGCGACCGTCCTTGCACTCCATCACGCTAAAGCGTATATTCGTCCGTGCTTTAGTCAAGTAAAGTGCTCGCCGAGAAGAACCTCGGCCCTCGAAAGGAACTGCCATGGACAGAAGATCGTTCATCCTCACCTCCCTCTCTGCCGCGGCTCTCTCCGTGAGCGCGCTCGCCGGCTGCAACAACGCCACTGACGCGAACGACAACACTCCCGTCTCCGACGCCCCCGCCAACGAGGCCGGCACCGGGGCCGTCGACACGGGCACCCTGATCGTGGGCTTCGACGCCTCTTACCCGCCCTACGGCTATCGCGACGACGACGGCGAGTACACGGGCTTTGACCTCGAGCTCGCCCAGGAGGTCGCCAGTCGCAACGACTGGGAGGTCCAGCTCGAGCCCATCGACTGGGACGCCAAGGACACCCTGCTCGACAGCGGCGCCATCAACTGCATCTGGAACGGCTGCACCATGGAGGGCCGCGAGGACGACTACACCTTCTCCGACCCGTACATGCTCAATGCCCAGGTCATCGTCACGCGCGCCGGCTCCGGCATCGAGGACTTTGACGGCCTGGCGGGCAAGGCAGTGATCACGCAGGTCGACTCCGCTGCCTGGAACGTCCTCGCCGGAGAGGACGCCGCCCAGGCGGACCTCGCCGCCACCTTTGCGAGCCTCGAGACCATCGGCGACTACAACACCGCCTTCATGCAGCTCGAGTCCGGCGCCGTCGACGCCGTGGCGTGCGACCTCTCCATCGCCGCGTATCAGCTCGCCGCCAAGCCCGACGCCTACGTCCAGCTCGACGAGCCCCTCTCCGAGGAGCACTACGCCGTCGGATTCAAGCTCGGCGACGACGCCACCGCGGAGACGGTCACCGAGACGCTGCGCGCCATGGACGAGGAGGGCTTCGTCGAGGAGCTCTGCGAGAAGTACGCAGACCAGGGCATCGACTATCTCAACTGGTGCCTGGAGTAAACCAGGCCATATGTTCCTCCCAATGAGTCAAAAGGGGACGATCCCCTTTTGACTCATTTCCTTGAAAGGAGAGGCGTGGACACGCTCACCATGGTCAGCCTGCTCGGCGAGGGGTTTCTCGTCAGCCTGCAGATCTTCGCGCTTACGCTCGTGGGGTCGCTGCCCCTCGGCATGCTCGTGGCCTTTGCGCGCATGAGCCGCTTCAAGCCGCTCGCGCTTCTCGCCCGCCTCTACATATCGGTCATGCGCGGAACCCCGCTCATGCTGCAGATGTTTGCCATCTACTTCGTGCCGTACTACGTCTTTGGCATCAGCCTCACCACGGACAGCAAGTGGTACGCCACGATCGTGGCCTTCATCGTCAACTACGCCGCCTACTTCGCGGAGATTTACCGCTCCGGCATCCAGTCCATCCCGCGCGGCCAGCACGAGGCCGCGGAGGTTCTGGGCTACTCGAAGGCGCAGACGTTCTTCCGAATCGTCTTGCCCCAGGTGGTCAAGCGCATCATGCCCTCCATGACCAACGAGGTCATCACGCTGGTCAAGGACACTTCGCTTGCCTTCTCCATCGGCGTCATCGAGATGTTCACCGTGGCCAAGCAGCTCGTGGCAAGCGAGGTGAGCATGCTGCCCTTTGCCATCGCGGCGGTCTTCTACTGGGTCTTCAACCTGCTCATCGACTTCGTCGCCGGGCGCATCGAGAGAAAGCTGAGCTACTACCATGACTAGCGAGAAGAACGGCGTACGTCCCGTGGTCTCTCTCGAGCACGCCCGCAAGAGCTTCGGCGACGTCGAGGTCCTGCACGACATCTCGCTCTCCGTCTCGCCCGGCGAGGTCGTCGCCATCATCGGCCCCTCCGGCGGCGGCAAGTCCACCCTGCTGCGTTGCCTCACCCTGCTCGAGCGCCTCGACGGCGGAGATCTCTCCTACGAGGACGTCATCGTTGCCCGCGGCGGCGCGTATGGCGACAAGGACGTGCTCGCCCAGGCACGAGGCCGCTTTGGCCTGGTGTTTCAGAACTACAACCTCTTCCCGCACTTCTCTGTGCTGCGCAACGTGATGGACGCGCCCGTGTGCGTGCAGAGGCGCGACCGCGCCGAGGCCGAGAGCGAGGCACGGGCGCTTCTTGCCAAGATGGGCCTCGCCGGCAACGAGGGTAAGGTGCCCTGCCAGCTCTCGGGCGGCCAGCAGCAGCGCGCGAGCATCGCCCGGGCCCTGGCCATGCACCCGCAGATCGTCTACTTCGACGAGCCCACGAGCGCGCTCGACCCCGAGCTCACCGCGGAGGTCCTGCGCGTCATCAAGCAGCTCGCCGCGGAGAACATGACGCTCGTCATCGTGACGCACGAGATGGGCTTTGCGCGCGAGGTCGCGGACAGCGTGATCTTTATGGACGGCGGCGTGATCGTGGAGCAGGGCCCGGCCGAGCAGGTCATCGACCACCCACGCGAGGCGCGGACCCGCGCGTTTCTCGCCCAGCGCGAGTAGCGCCCGCCAAAAGGGGACAGGTACAGAAGCGCAGGTAAAACCTGTCAAAAGTCACTCACTTTTGACAGGTTTTACCTGCGCTTCTGTACCTGTCCCCTTTTGGCGGGCGCTACTCAGCGGACTTGAGGGCACCCACCATGTCGATGCGGTCGAGAGAGCGGTTGGTGATGAAGTTCACCATCACCGTGAACACGAACGCAAGCACGGCGGAGATCACGTAGGTGAGCGGGTCGACCACCACGTCGAAGTACAGCGACGGCATGCGCAAGATCCACGTGAGCGACCGCGCGAGGGCATAGCCCAGCGGCATGCCGAGCACCACGCCGATGCCCGTGAGGATGAGCGTCTCCTTGTTGATGTAGCTGTGGACCTCGGGCCGCTTGAAGCCCAGGACCTTGAGCGTCGCGAGCTCGCGCTCGCGCTCGGAGATGTTGGTGTTGGAGAGCGTGAAGACCACCGTGAACGAGAGCGCCGCGGCAAGAACGATGACCACGTAGACCACGGTGTTGATGAGCGTGAAGGCACTCGAGAAGTCGCGCACGAGCTTGGCCGTGGAGACCACGGAGAGCAGGCGGTCGTCCTGCGTGAGGCGCTCGGAGAGCGCGATCTGCTCCTCGCTCGTGCCCGTGAGGTGCGCGAGCACGCCGTTCGTCTCGCACTTCTCGCCAAATGCGTCCTCGTAGGCGCCCGCGGTCATGAAGATCGTGTTGCTCAGGTAGTTGAGGGCGATGCCGTCCACCCTCACGCTGCCCTCGGCGAGCGTGGAGTCCTGCAGCGCAAGCTCGTCGCCCACCGCAAAGCCCATGACCTGCTCGGCGTTCTTGGTGATGACCGCGCCGCCGTCCGTGAGCTCGAGCTCGTGACCGTCCTCGTCCTCGAGCCGCGCATAGCCCGCGAGGTCAGAGGCCTCGGGCACCACCACGAGCTGGACGGTCTCCTTGTCGTCGCCGTAGCTCACCGTGAGGCTGTCGATGTAGACGCGCACGAGGCTCTCGACCTCGGGGTCGTCCTCAAGGTCCGCCACAACGGCGTCGAGGTCGTCGGAGGAGCTCACGGCCATGAGGTCGTAGCGGGTCACGCCCGCGTCGCCATACTGGCGCGGCGAGAGCGAGATCACCGTGTCGCGGATTCCAAAGCCCGTGATGAGCAGCGCCACGCACCCCGCGATGCCAAAGGTCGTCATGAGGAAGCGGCGCTTGTAGCGGAAGAGGTTGCGCGCCGTGACCTTGTTGAGGAAGCTGAACCTGTTCCACACGGGAGTGACGTGCTCGAGCAGGATGCGCGAGCCCGCGCGCGGCGCCTTGGGGCGCATGAGGTCGGCGGGGGTCTCCCTCAGCTCCTGCCAGCAGGTGAGCAGCGTCGCCCCCACGATGCCCAGTGCAAAGAGCGCAAAGGCCAGAAGCGAGCTTGCGGCCTCGAAGCCGTACATGAACCCCGGCAGGGCGTACATGGTCGAGAAGATCGTGAAGATGATGGCGGGCAGCACGACGAAGCCGAGCACGTTGCCCACGATCGCGCCCACGATGCAGGCCGCCAGCGCGTAGAGCGCGTACTTGGAGAGGATGCGGCCACGCGAGTACCCAAGCGCCTTGTAGACGCCGATGAGCCCGCGCTCCTCCTCGACCATGCGCGTCATGGTGGTGAGGCTGATGAGCACCGCAACCACGAAGAACACGATGGGGATCACGGTGCCGATGGCCTCGATCGAGGAGGCGTCGGAGTCCACGCTCGCGTAGCTCGAGAGGCTCGAGCGGTCCTGCACGTACCACGTGGCGTCGGGCAGGTCCTCGATCTCGGCGCGCGCGTCGGCGATCTCGGCAAGGGCGTCGTCGCGCTCGGACTCGAAGGTCGCGCGGGCGTCGTCGAGCTCGGCCTGGCCATCTGCGATTTCGGCGAGGGCGTCGTCGAGCTGGCGCTGCGCGTCGGCCAGCTGCTCGAGGGCGTCGGCGCGCTGGCGGTCGAGCTCGGCCTGCCCCTCCTCGAGCTCCGCCCAGCCGTCGGCGAGCTCGCGCTCGCTCTGCTCGAGCGTGGCCTGCGCGGAGACGAGCTGGTCGTAGGCGTCGCGAAGGTCCTGCCAGCCCTCGTCGATGAGGGCCTGCTGCCTGGCGAACTCCGCCTCGGCGGTGGTCTTGGCCTGTTCGATGCCGGCATCCAGCTGCGCGAGGCCGTCGCTGGCCTGCGCGAGGCCCGCCGCGGCCTGGACGCGGCCGCTCGCCATTGCGGCGGCGCTCTGCCCGCTCGCGGGGTCGGCAGAGCCCAGGGCGATGATCTGCTGGAGGCCCGCCTGGGAGCTCTCGAGGCTCGTGAGCTGGCCCTGGATGGTCTCGACCCCCTGCTGCGCAGCGTCGCGGGATGCCTGGAGCTCCGCGCGCTGCGCCGCGAGGCCGTCCATCGTCGCCTGCAGCTGCTCGCGCTGGGCGAGAAGCGCCTCGAGCTCCGGGCTCGTCTGCGGCGCTGCCGTCTCGGAGGTCGCTCCCTCCTCGTGCTCCTCCGCGCCGGCAGCGTCCTCAGGCTCCTCCGTACTACCCGCCCCACCCTGCTCGAGCGCCGCAATCTGCGCGTCGACGGCATCAAGTGCCGCCTGCGTCTGCGCGATGCCGGCGTCGAGCTCGCCAAGCGCCGCATCGATGGTCGCAATCTGAGCCGTGAGCTCCTCGGCCTGTGCCTGGAGCTGCCCGGCCGTCTGTCCCAGGGACTCCGAGACGGGCGTCAGCGCGGAGGCCGCCTGGCCCATCGCGCTCGAGAACGTCCCGACCGCCGCCTCGGCGTTGCCCGCATCCGCGGCCTTGACCTGCTCCCAAGCTGCGCGCACCTGCGCCGCGACGCCCGAGAGCGCCTCGCCGCCCTGCGGCAGCGAGCCCGCCATCGCGTCGAGCCCGTCGGCCATCTCCTCGACGCTGCCGTCGAGCGTCGATATGGTCTGCGTCAGGCTGTCCACGGTCGCGGCGACCTCGGCGCGCTGCGCCTCGAGGTCCGCGATCGTCGTGGCATAGAACTCGTCTCGCGCGGCGTCGAGCTGCGCCTGGCCGTCCCTTAGCTGCTGCTCGGCTCCCGGGAGTGCCGCGTTGTACTCCTCGATGCCGGCGGCGAGCTCCGCCTTGCCGTCGGCGAGCTGCGCGGCACCGTCCTCGAGCTGCGCGCGCCCGTCGTCGATCTCCGCCTGCGCGTCGTCGAGCTGGCTCAGCGCGTCGGCGCGCTGCTCGTCGAGCTCGGCCTGGCCGTCTGCCACCTCGGCGCGCCCGTCGTCGAGCTCGGCCTGGCCGTCGGCAATCTCCTGCTCGGCGTCCGCGAGCTCCTCGAGCGCCTCGGCCTCCGCCTCGTCGACCTCCTCGGTGGCGTCCGCGCGGATCCCCTCCCCGCGAGCTCGCTCTCGCTCGCCGCGCGCGTCCTCGACGCGCTGCTTCACGGCGTCCACGATCTGCTCGTACTCGGCGGAGTAGCACAGCGGCTCGTCCGCGCCCTCCACGGTGAGGTATGCCACCGTGTACGCCTCCGCCGTCGCGCACTCCGGCACCACGAAGAAGGAGTACTGCGAGCCGCCGCTCGAGCGGAACGACATCGTCCCCTCGCCGGCGTTGACGTCCATCGGGTCGAGCACCGACCCCACGATCGTGTAGTCGCGGCGCTCGAAGACCTCCGCGGAGCCGGAGTCGAACGCGTCGAGCCCCTCGTCCTTCTCGGCATCCGCCTCGTCGTCGTCCGCGCCGTGGAAGGTCACCGTGTCGCCGATGGAGAGGCCGGAGTCCTTGAGGTAGCGCTGCGTTACGGCGATCTCGTCCTCGCTCTCGGGCAGGCGCCCCTCGAGTACGAGCGGCTCGTTCATGCCGGAGGGCGAGAGCGCCTTGACGTCGACCTTCTCGGAGACCGAGCCCACCGTCGTGTAGGCCGTCTCCACGTAGCCGCCCTCCGCCGCCTCCACGCCCTCGAGCGCGGCGAGCGCCTCCACGTCCTCGTCCGTGAGGCCGAGGGTGGACTGGACGCGCACGTCGAAGAGGCCCTGCTCGTCAAAGAACGCGTCGGCCGAGTTGCGCAGGTCCACGCAGGAGGCGCGCAGGCCCGTGAGCATCGTCACGCCGAGCGCCGTGATCGTGGCGAGCGCCACGAAGCGCTTGAGGCTCCCGCGCACCGTGCGCAGGATGTCGCGCGTGAAGGCGCTGTGTGACGCGGCCGACGACATGGCTACCACTCGATCTCTGCGATCGGCTTGGGATCGTCATTGGTCGTCATGCTCGTCACCTGGCCGCTCTTGAAGCGGATGAGCCGGTCGGCCATGTCCGCGAGCGCGGCGTTGTGCGTGACGATGATGACGGTGATGCCCTCGTTGCGACACATGTCCTGCAGGAGCTGCAGGATCTGCTTGCCCGTCTGGTAATCGAGCGCGCCGGTGGGCTCGTCGCACAGCAGCAGCTTGGGGTTCTTGGCCATGGCGCGCGCGATGGAGACGCGCTGCTGCTCGCCGCCGGAGAGCTGCGCGGGGAAGTTGGCGAGGCGCTCGGCGAGGCCCACCTTCGCGAGCGTCTCCGCGGGGTCGAGCGAGTCGGGGCAGATCTGCGTGGCAAGCTCAACGTTCTCGAGCGCAGTGAGGTTGGGCACGAGGTTGTAGAACTGGAAGACAAAGCCCACGTCGGCACGGCGGTACAGCACGAGGTCGTTCTCGCTCGCGCCGGAAAGGTCGCGGCCGTCCACGCGGACGGTGCCGGAGGTGGCGCTGTCCATGCCTCCCAGGATGTTGAGGGCGGTGGTCTTGCCCGCGCCCGAGGCGCCCAGGATGACTGCGAGCTCGCCCTTCTCGACGGTGAAGCTCGCACCGTCAAGGGCGTTGATCTTGGCGGAGCCCTCTCCGTAGGTCCGCACGACGTCCAGGAAGTCAATATAGGCCATGTCGGCTCCGATTGCTCGACAGCGTGTTGTCTAATCGAAGTATACTGGGGTTGGCGGGCGAGAAGAACCACCGCTCGACACGCGTCGCGCAAGTGTCGAAAAATGATTCAAAAGGGGACAGTCCCCTTTTGAATCACTCGCGGGACTGGAGGGCGCCATGAGAAAGCAGCCGCAGGTCACGGAGCAGACAAGGGCAAATCTCCGCCAGGCGTTCTGGGAGCTCTACGCCGAGAAGCCCGTGGAGAAAATCTCGGTCCGCGAGATCACCGACCGCGCCGGTTACAACCGCGCGACCTTCTACCTCTACTACCACGACGTCTACGAGCTGCTGGCGGAGATCGAGGACCAGGTGCTCGGCAACATCGAGCGCCTGGTGAACGAGCGCCTGCTCAAGGGCGACCGACTTGACTTCTCGCAGCATATGGGCCTCATCCTGCGCCTGGCCCAGCGCTCGCGCGACTACACGCGCGTCCTGCTGGGCCCGCACGGCGATCCCGCGTTCACCCAGCGGCTCAAGCAGGTGATAAGCCCGCTCGTGGACCGCTTCTTCCTGCCGGGAGAGGAGCTCGGAGACCAAGGCGAGCGCATCGCGCGCGAGTTCTACCTCTCGGGGATCCTGGCCACGATCAGAATCTGGACCTCAGAGGACGACCCGATGCCCATCGAGCAGCTCATCGAGCTCGTGATGCATATCGTACTGTGAGCGTCATGGGACAGACACCCCGGAGGCATCCGTCCCATGACGGGGGACACGTCCCAAATAGGCGGAACGAGAACCAGCTAGTTCTTGGCAAAGAACGCGAGCGCGATGGCGCCCGGCCCCACGTGCGTGCCGATGGTGGCGCCCACGGAGGTGATGGGCAGGTCCTCCTCGGCGACCTTGCCCTCCCAGATGGCGCGGTTGTCGTCCAGGTACTTCTTCAGCAGCTTCTGGGAGAGGCCCGTGTAGCCCAGCAGCACCGGCATCGTGAAGTCGATGCCGTGCTTCTCGACCTGCTGGTGAAGCTGGTTGCGGCCGTTCTTGGAGCCGCGTGCCTTGCCGAGCATCACGACCTCGCCGTCCTCCACGCCCACGACGGGCTTGATGGAGAGCAGCTCGCCGATGGCGCCCACGCTCTTGGGGATGCGCCCGCCGCGCTTGAGATACTCGAGCGTATCGAGAAGCGCGAGCAGGCAGACGCGACCCACGACCGCTTCGACCTTCTCGGCAATCTCGGCGGCGCCCAGGCCCTCGTCGACGAGGCGCAGCGCATAGAGGACCAGGAGGCTCTGTCCGATGGTGACGTTCTTGCTGTCGACCAGGTGGACCTCGGAATAGTCCGCGGCGGCGGTGACGGCGCTCTGGTAGGTGCCGGAGAGCGCCGATGAGAGCGTGATTACCACGGCCTCCTCGCCCGCGGCGCGCACCTGCTCAAAGACCTGCTGGTAGGCATACGGCGTGGCCTGGCTCGTCTTGGGCAGCTCGTCGCTCTCGATGAGCATCTCGTAGAAGCGGTCGTTGGTGAGGTCGACGCCGTCGGCGTACGTGGTCGTGCCAAACGTGATGCCCAGGGGAATGACCGTGAGGCGAGGGTCGAGCTCGCCCGGGAGGTCGATTCCAGAGTCGGTGATGATGCGGACGGACATGGCGCTTCCCTTCTGTCGGACGGCGGCCTACTGGCCGTCCCGCCCAAACGTCCTGAGCCTCTCGAGGATGTGATTGAGCGAATCGTACATCTGAAGGCGCTGCCGGGCGGCAAGCTCCCCGCCAGCCTCGTCGAGCACTCGGTGAATGATGTCGTCGAGCGGACGCGCGGCCTCATAGCCCTTCTCGGTGAGGCGCACGGGCGCGCGGTACTTGGAGGCGTCCTCGTCCTCGGCATCCCCCACCTCGACGAAGCCGTCCTCGGCAAGATGCGCCACGGTGCGCGACATCGCCGCGCGACTCACGTCGACCAGGCGAGCAAGCTCGGAGGCGGTGAGCCCCTCAGGGTATTTGACCAGGTAGTAGAGACACATCACGTCAGAGCCGCGAAAGCCCAGGCGCTTGGCCTCTGCCGTCTTGATGCGCTGGATCTCCTTGCCGAGGGCGCTGATGATGCCGACGAAGTCCTCGAACCGCGTCTCCCCCACGTCGCTCTCTCCCCTCGTGCTCGCACAAATGTTAACTGATTAACATTATCGACGGGCACGGGGCATCTTCAAGGCCACAACGCGATATTCACAGGGACGGCACCGCAGCAGCGGGTCGCCTCCGGGCCGTCGGCCGGGCCTCCAGCAAGAAATGTACGACCTTCTCGCATCTACGATAAGTGCTAGTTTGCGTTCGTATTGTTTTATAAATTGCCGCGCCAAAAAGGTCGTACATTTCTCAGGAGTGGGAGGGGTGGGCGGCCGGGAGCAGCGGGCACGAGTCCCGCGTTTGTTTCAGCCCAGAAAACTCACTTGCGCGCGCGGCAGGTCGCGCGTATCTTGTCCACAACACAAAGGACCTCGACCAGAAGCGAAAGGAGCGCCGGAGCATGAGCAACGTCGTCAACGTCAGCGTTCGCACGTCCATGAACTGGTGGTGGCGCAACTTCTCCTCGCTCGGTCGATGGTGAGTCTCACGCGCCATATCCATTTGCGCTGAAAGGGCTCCCGGAAGACCGGGAGCCCTTTTCTTGTGACGCCATCATCGCCGGCCACCAAAAAGCACGCCGACAAGAACCTCAATCAAGAATCTCTCCCAGAAAGGAAGTCACCGTGTCCGAGAACACCGCCACCCAGACCGCCGCCCGCACCGTCGCCACCGCCGACCACGGCAAGCTCGACATCCAGGCCCTCGTCCTTCTCGCCGTCCTCCTGGCAGCCGGCTTCATCCTCAACTTCACCGTCGGCAAGGCCATCTCCGGCATCTCCGGCGGCCTCATCAGCCCCGAGTTCATCATCTCCGCCTTCTGCCTCACCATCCTCGTGGTGCGCCCCAACATCGGCCAGGCGCTCGTGATCGGCCTTATCTCCGCCGCCGTCATCCAGGTCACCACCACCTCGCCCTTCATCGACTTTGCCGCCGAGGGCATCGCCGCGATGCTCATGGCAGGCATCGTCGCCGCTGGCATGGCCTCCCCCGCAAAGAAGTTTGTCCCGCTCGCCGGCTCCTTCGTCACCACCGTGGTCTCCGGCGTCATCTTCATGCTCATCAAGATCGCCATGGTCGGCGGCGCGGCCGAGCTCGCCGCGGCGATGCTGCCCGTGGTCCTGCTCACCGGCGTCTTCAACGCCATCCTGGTGAGCGCGCTCTACCTCCCCATCAAGGCCGCCCTCAAGCTCGCTGACTAACACGCAATGATCCAAAAGGGGTCAGACCCCTTTTGGATCAAGAAAGGTCGCCATGACCCAGCCCTCCCCCATCATCCGGCTCGACGACGTCTCGTTCTCGTACGGCGCGTCCGCGACTCCCGCGCTCGACCACGTCTCCCTCGACATCGCGCCGGGGGAGTTCGTGGGCGTGATCGGACCCTCGGGAGCCGGCAAGTCCACGCTCGCCGCCGCCCTGTCCGGCGCCATCCCTCATCACTATCGCGGACAGCTCTTCGGGGCCGTGACCGTGGACGGACGCGACACCTGCGAGGTCACGCTCACGGACATCTCTCGCGTCGTGGGCAGCATCAGCCAGGACATCGACGCCCAGATGGTCGCCTCCGTGGTGGAGGACGAGCTGCTCTTTGGCCTCGAGAACTTCGGCGTGCCCCACGACCAGATTCCCGCCCGCCTCGCCAGCGCGCTCGAGACCGTGGGCATCGCCGACCTGCGCGAGCGCGAGATCGCGACGCTCTCCGGCGGCCAGAAGCAGAAGGTCGCCATCGCCGCCATGCTGGCGCTGCGCCCGCGCGTGCTCGTCCTCGACGAGCCCACCGCCGCGCTCGACCCCGTCTCGTCGAGCACGGTCTTCGAGACGCTGCACGCGCTCAACCGGGACGCTGGCATCACCGTCGTGGTCATCGAGCAGAAGGTGGCCCTGCTCTGCGAGCACTGCGACCGCATTGTCGTTATGGACCGGGGCCGGGTCGCCTTTGAGGGCACGCCGCGCACGGTCTTCTCGCACGGGCGCGAGCTGCGGGCGCTCGGCGTGGACAGCCCCCGCGTGGCGCGCATCTCCAACAGCCTGGCCGAGCACGGCGTCATCGAGCCCGGGGCGCCCTGTCTCAGCGTGGCCGAGGCGCGCGACCTCGTGGCCGGCCTCGTCCGCGGACGAGCCGCAGGCGAGAAGAACGCGGCGTCAGGCACTCCCGCACGTCCCCGCCCCGCCCGACCCGCCGACCCCGTGGTCAGCTTCCGCGACGTCAGCTTCGCCTACCCCGGAAGCCGCGCCACCGTTGAGCGCCTCAGCTTCGACGCGCGGCCCGGCGAGATCGTGGGCGTCGTCGGACAGAACGGCGCCGGCAAGACGACCCTCACCAAGCTCCTGAACGGGCTGCTCAAGCCCGCCTCCGGCGAGGTGCTCGTAGCCGGCCTCGACACGCGCGACACCCCCACGAGCCGCCTGGCCGCGCACGTCTCCACGCTCTTCCAGAACCCCGACCGCCAGCTCTGCAAGGACACCGTCCTCGACGAGGTCGCCTTTGGCCTCGAGCTCACCGGCGTCGGCGCGGCCGAGGCCCGCGAGCGCGCACGCTCCGTCGCCGAGCGCTTCGGCCTGCCCCTCGACGCCGCGCCCTTCTCGCTCTCCCGCGGCCAGCGGCAGATGGTCGCCCTGGCCTCCGTGGTCGTGATGGAGCCGGAGGTGGTCCTTCTCGACGAGCCCACGAGCGGCCTCGACTACCGCGAGTGCATGACGGTCATGGAGACGGTGCGCGAGATGGCCGAGAAGGGCTGCGCCGTCATCATGGTCTGCCACGACATGGAGGTGGTCTCGGACTTTGCCGAGCGCGTCATCGTCATGGCCGACGGGCGCATCCTCGGGCAGGGCCCCGCGGACCAGGTCTTTGCGGACGCCGGACTCATGGCCCGCGCCGACGTCGAGGCACCGCAGGTCGTGCGCCTTGCCGCCGAGCTCGCGCGCGACGTCTCGCCCGTCTTCGCGGGGGCCTCCCAGGTCTCCGACATCGTCGACACCGTGGAGGGGATGCTCAAGTGACCAGCGTCATCGACTACGTTCCCGGGGACACCCTGCTCCACCGGCTCAACCCCGTGACCAAGCTCGCCCTGGCCGCCGCCATCATCGCGGCGACGCTGCTGGCGGACACCTATCCGCTGCTGCTCGCCCTTCTCGCCCTCACGTTTGCGCTCGCCGCGTACGCCGGCGTGCCCGGGCGGCTCGCGCGGCTGCTCAAGCTCGTGGTGCCCCTCGGCGTTGTGATGTTTGTCTTCCAGCTGCTGTTCACCCGCACGGGCGACGTGATCTGGGGCTTTGTGACCACCGACGGCCTGCTCACGGGCCCCAAGGTGTGCCTGCGCCTCATGGGCGTGGCGCTGCCGCTCGTGCTCATGCTCATGGTGACCAGGCTCACCGACCTCGCAAACGCCTGCGTCGAGGTGCTGCGCGTCCCGTACCGCTACGCGTTCACGTTCACCACGGCGCTGCGCTTCGTCCCCGTGTTCTCGCAGGAGATGAGCGCGATCATGGAGGCCCAGACCGCCCGCGGCGTGGAGTACGACACGCGCAACCCCATCCGCAAGCTGCAGCTCATGCTGCCGCTCTGCGTGCCGCTGCTCGTGAGCTCCGTCGGCCGCACGGAGGCCACGGCGCTCGCCGCCGAGCAGCGCGGCTTCTACCTGCGCACGCGCGAGAGCAGCTACCGACGCTACCCACTCGTCACGCGCGACTGGGCGGTCCTTGCGCTCTGCGTCGCGCTCGTGGCCCTGGGCGTGGTGCTGTAGGGCGGGACGACGGGCGGATCTGGGCGCCGCAGCATACCTTTCCCGCGGGGTTCTTCTCGCCAACTGGGCAAATGCGAGCGAGCCGTCGGGAAAGGCATACTAGCGAGCCCGGCGGACGAAAAGGCCCCGTCTCAAGGACGGGGCCGGAGAGCAGCTGGAGGTCGGCCTAGTCGTCGTCGCGGTCGTCATCGCGGTCGTCGTCCCAATCGTCGTCGCGGTCGTCATCCGCGTCGTCCCAGTCGTCATCGCGGTCATCGCGGTCGTCATCCGCGTCGTCCCAATCGTCGTCGCGGTCATCCAGGTCGTCGCGGTCATCCAGGTCGTCGTGGTCGTCATCCGCGTCGTCCCAGGCGTCATCGCGGTCGTAGCGGTCCTCGTGCCAGTCATCCCAGTCGTCGCGGTCGTCCCAGTCGTCATTGCCGTCGACGTCGGCCTCGAGGACCTTGCCAGTGCGGGCGTCCACCTCGTACTCGTACTCGACGCCTCCAGACGTGAACTCCATCTCGTACACGCCGTCATCCAGCTCGTACTCGTGGTCGTTGAAGCTCGCCTCGGTCAGCCCGAGCTGGGAGAGCACGATGTCCTTCGCCGCGTCGAGGCCAATGTAGCCGCGGTCATCGAGCTGCTCGGGCGCCACCGTCAGCGCGTCGGAGGCAAGGCCAAAGCCGCCCACCGTTGCGCGCACATCGTCCTCGATTCCCCGCAAGAACTCCTCGCCCGGATAGCTCGAGCCCTGCTGAAGCTTCACGACCACATTGCGGTCGTGCCCGTCGACGGTCTGGTTGAAGTGCCCTGCCTCGTAAATCTCCTCCACCAGGTCGGAGACGACCTCCCGGCACTGGCGTCCCTCGTAGCCCCCGTACCCGCTCGTCACCCCGCGACCCTCGTCGTTCATGCCCTCGACCTCGGTGACGAGGCCATCGTCGTCATACTCGATCTCAATCTCGGGGTTGACGCTCAGAAGCAGGGTTCCCGCCGCCTGGGATGCCTGAGCGATCGGGGTCTCGCCGGCACCGTCCGCCGTCTGCGTCGCTGCGGGCGTCGTCCCGCAGCCCGCCAAAACCGCCGTGAGGGCGATGCCCATGGTCGCGCTGGTCAGGATGTTCTTCAGGCTCGTGGTCTTCATGGTGTCCTCCTTGGGTCGTAACCTCTGTTTTGCCTTGCAGTGAGAGGTTGCGCAGGCGCCATTCCAAAACCGGGGTCACTCAGAAAGAAAAAACCGCCGGGCGAGAAGAGCGTGCGACGCGGCTAGTCGTCATCGTCGTCCCCATCGTCCCCATCGTCGTCCCAGCCGTCGTCGTCCCAGCCGTCGTCATCGTCCCCGTCGTCATCGTCCCCGTCGTCATCGTCCCCGTCGTCATCGTCCTCGTCGTCATCGATGGCCTGGGGAGCTTGTGGCGCGGGCGGATTGGGCGCGGGCGCTGTGTCGGTCTCGGGCGAAACCGTCGCGACTCCGTCGTCTTCGTCATCGTCAAGATCGTCAAAACCGTCATCGTCCCAGTCATCCGCATCGTCAAGGTCATCGTCGTCAGGCGCGCCGCCAACCGGCGCCCCCGATCCCTCGACCACCACGCGATGGTCGAGGTGGACCTCCAGCTCGATCACGAGCCGGTCCTCGGTCGCCGTCTTCCACTCCTCGTCATCCGACTCCACGGTCAGCTCGATCGTGCCGCCGTCCCCAAGGTAGCCCTGCTCCTCTGCCCGGCTCGCCAGGTCATCCGAAACCTCGTCAATCGTCCTTCCGTAGAACGAGAACCCGCTCACCAGCGCCTCGCCGTCAGCGTTTTCTCCCTCCACGTCCACGACGCGGTCAAAGCGGTTGACCTCCATGCTCACCTCGGGGTTGATGCGCATGTAGACGGTGCCGATGGGCAGGCGCCACACGACGCCGCCGGCGATGACGGCGACGACGAGACACGCCGCGGCGGCGATCAGTCCCACGCGCCCGCGCGTCCTTCTCGCCTTCCGCGCCTCAAAGGCGAGCAGCTGACCCTCATCAAAGATGACGACGTCATCGACCTCCTGGCCGACTTCGTATCCGAGGTTGGGAACCCGCACGAAGCGCCCCTCCTCGTCGAGCGCCACGGCATAGCTCGCAGCGCACTCCATGATCAGGTAGCTCATCGACCGTCACCTCCCCCGCTGCCCACGATTTTGCACAGGTGGCCACGAATGATTTCGAACCCGTTGGTGTAGGCAAGCAGCAGCGCCACGAGGTAGGTTCGATGGCGCTCGAGCGTCTTCTTCTCGACCCCAGAGCCGCGAGCAAGATCGGAGATCGGCAGCTTCTTGGTGGCAAGGAGCCGCTCCAGAAGGCTGGGGTTGGCGCGGGCATGCGCGAGCGCCCGCCCGCACGCCTCGAGCGTGCGCTCCTGGCGCGGACAGCTCTCGGTCACGTCAAAGAGCGAGACGCCAAACTCCTTGAGCTGCGCCGTGAACTCCGCGATTTCCGCCCGGCTCGCAAGGCGCGCCTCGCGTTCCGAGATCTCGTCCTTCTCGGCAGCAAGCGTCTCGACAAGCGGGCGGTCGTCCTCGTCGTCGGCCGTCGACCGACGCTCGTCGAGGGAGAGGACCTCGGCGTGACGGCGCTCGCGACGCCTGAAGTCAATCAGGCGGTTCTTGATGCTCAGGGCCGCAAGGGGAAGAAATGCGCCCCGGGATCGATCGTATGACATAACCGCCTCATGGAAGGCAAACATGGCAATCCCCAGCTCGTCGTCGCGCCCCTCCCGCGGAGGCCGGCCCATGAACTTGGCCGTCTCCGCCTTGATGAACGGGAGGTAGCTTCGCACCAGCTCGTCGGCGGCACGCGGGTCCCGCTTGGCCGCACGGACGCGAACGGCTATCTCCCTGTTCTCTCTCATCGTCTCCCCTCGACAACAGGATGCGAAGGCACCGCTCCAAAACCGGGGTCGTTTGCAGAAAATGCCTGAAAGGCTCAGGTTACCGGCCCCATGCCGCAACAACGTAAGCCCCGTGTAAGAAGCGGCGGGCGGTGGGCGAAGCCCGACAGCACGCCTTCTCTGAGAGGTTCTTCTCGCCAACTGGGCAAATGCGAGCGAGCCGTCAGGAAAGGCATACTAGCGAGCCTGGAGACGGCCACGGCCCCTTTCTGTCCGGGCCAAGGCGCATAATGAGGCGAGAAGAACCCGACGACAGGAGCCCCATGGCGGACCTCACGCCCCTCGACATCCTGCGCACCACCTTCGGCTACTCGAGCTACCGCCCGCACCAGGCCGAGATCGTGGACGCCGCGCTCGCCGGGCGCGACGTGCTGGCCGTCATGCCCACCTCGGCGGGCAAGTCCGTCTGCTATCAGGTGCCGGCCCTTGCGCTGGCCGCGCGCACAGGAGGCCTCACGCTCGTGGTCTCCCCGCTCATCTCCCTCATGGCCGACCAGGTTGGTGCGCTGCGCCAGATGGGCGTGGCCGCAAGCTGCCTCAACTCCACGCTCTCCGGCGGCGAGCGCGCGAGCGTGCTCCACGGCATCGCGTCGGGCGCCCTGGCGCTCGTCTACGTGGCGCCGGAGCGCCTCGACGACCCGGCCTTCCTCGAGACCGTTGCCGCGCGCGGCGTAGCATTGCTCGCCGTGGACGAGGCACACTGCATCTCGCAGTGGGGCAACGACTTTAGGCCCAGCTACCAGCGCATCATTGAGTTTCTCGACGCGCTTCCCGCGCGCCCGCCGGTGATGGCGCTCACGGCAACGGCCACGCGCGCGGTCCGCAAGGACATCGTGTCCGCTCTGGGCCTGAGAGACCCGTTCGTGGTCATAGCCAGCTTCGACCGCCCCAACCTCTCCTTCGCTGTATCCCGCCCGCGGGGCGGCGCCGAGAAGGACCGCATGCTCGTTGCCTTCGTCAGGCAGCGCTCCGATCGATCGGGAATTGTCTACTGCTCGAGCAGGCGCGCCGTGGAGGAGGTCTGCGACCTGCTGCGCGACGAGGGGCTTGCCGCCACGCGCTACCATGCCGGCCTCTCCGCCGAGGAGCGTGAGCGCAACCAGGAGGACTTCCTCTACGACCGCGCCCGCGTGATGGTGGCGACCAACGCCTTTGGCATGGGCATCGACAAGTCCAACGTGAGCTACGTGGTGCACTACAACCTGCCGCTCAGCCTAGAGAACTACTACCAGGAGGCAGGCCGCGCCGGTCGCGATGGAACCAAGGCGGACTGCCTGCTGCTCTACTCCCCCGGCGACGTTCACACGGCGGAGTTTCTGCTCTCGCGGAGCGAGCCGCGCGAGGGGCTCACGCCCGAGCAGGTCGAGGCGCTCGCCGAGCGCGACGCCGAGCGGCTGCGTCAGATGGTCTTCTACGCCACCACCACCGAGTGCCTGCGCGCCCACATCCTGCGCTACTTTGGCGAGGAGGCGCCCGCCTACTGCGGCAACTGCGGGAACTGCCTCACGGACTTCGAGGAGGTGGACGCCACCACGGACGCTCTCAAGGTGGTGAGCTGCGTGGCGCGCATCGCCCAGCGCGGGCGCAGCGTCGGAGCAACCATGATCGTGGACGTTCTGCGCGGCTCGCGCGGCGAGAAGGTCCTGCGCCGTGGCTTTGACACCCTCTCCACCTACGGCATCATGGCCGACGCCTCGGCCGCGCATGTGCGTGCCATCATTGACGAGCTGGTCTTCCGCGGCGTGCTCGCCCGCACGGGCGGGGACTACCCCACCATTGCGCTCGCAGGGGCCTCGGGGGCGTTCCTGCGCCGCGAGGCGCCCTGGGACGAGCCGTTCGTGCTCAAGGTCGCCAAGGGGGCGCCGCGCACCGAGCGCGTTCCCACCGCACCCGCCAAGACGCGCGCCGCGACGGACGTCTCCGAGCTGGACGAGGCCGGCCAGGCGCTCTACGCCGAGCTCGCAGAGCTTCGCAACGAGCTTGCGCGCGAGCAGGGCGTGCCGTCCTACTTCATCTTCTCCAACGCCACGCTTGTGGACATGTGCGCCAAACGGCCGAGAAACGCCGACGAGCTGCTCGGCGTCTCCGGCGTGGGCGCCAAGAAGGCCGAGCGCTACGGCGCGCTCTTCCTCGAGAAGATCAACGAGTAGCAGCGGATTTCCTGCCGGTTGGGGACGGGTTCTCTGCCAATTGGGGACGTGTTATTTCGTGCAGACGCTTTCCGTCTGCACGAAATAACACGTCCCCAATTGGCAGAGAACCCGTCCCCAACCGGCAGACTATAACGCCACCGTATAGAGCGGCTTGTAGCGGGCGCCGTCCGGCTCGAGGATGCTCCGGAAGAGGGTGACGCGCGTCGCCTCGTCCGGCAGCGGAAAGGCCAGGTCCCCCAACGCCCCGCGGGGCACGCGGGCGCGCCGCGCGAGGGTCACGTGCGGCAGGAAGTCCTTCTCGTCATAGGCGAGCCCGCGGGCGGAAAGCTCCCCGCGCACCCGCGCGGCAAGGTCCATGAGCTCAGGGTCCTTCTCGATTCCCAGCCAGAGCGTGGCGTCGCGCGCACGCCCGAAGGTGCCGAGACCCGTCGCGCGCAGCTGCACGGGGCCTGTCCCGGCGCACGTCTCGTCGAGCGCCGCCATGGCCGAGCGCGTCTCCGCCTCCCCCGCCTCACCAAGAAACGCCAGCGTGAGATGGTGGTTCTCGGCCGCGACGAACCGTCCCGCACAGATCTCCCCCAAGGCCCGCGACAGCCCCGCGACCTCGTCGGCAAACGCCTCCGGCAGCTCCAGCGCGACGAACGCCCTCATGCGGCCTCCTTTCCTCTCCTCCCACTGTACCAGAACAAGTGTTGCAGTATTTGTGACCGCCGGCCGAGGGGCGGTTTCTGTCCGGTCGGGCGCTCATGATGGTCTCATACAGAACGCGTGTTTGGGAGGAGACCGAGATGGGCGCATTTCTCTGCATCGACCTCAAATGCTTCTATGCCTCCGTCGAGTGCGTTGACCGCGGGGAGGACCCGTTCGAGCACCGACTCGTCGTGGCCGACCCCTCACGCGGCCGCACCACCATCTGCCTCGCCGTCTCCCCCGCCATGAAGAAGGCGGGCGTGCGCAACCGCTGCCGCCTCTTCGAGATCCCCTCCGGCATCAAATTTGAGATGGCCCGTCCGCGCATGCGCCGCTACATGGAGGTCTCGGCCGGCATCTATGCACGCTACCTGCGGTACTTCTCGCCAGAGGACATCCACGTCTACTCTGTCGACGAGGTCTTCATCGACGTCGGCCCCTACCTCGCGCTCTATGACACCACGCCGCGCGAGCTCGCCGAGAGGCTCATCGAGATGGTCCGGGAGGAGACGGGCATCTGCGCCACGGCAGGCATAGGGTCCAACCTGTTCCTCGCCAAGGTCGCGCTCGACGTCACGGCCAAGCATGCGCAGAACAACATCGGGGAGCTGGACGAGGAGCGCTTCAAGTGCCTGATCTGGCCCCACCGCCCCATCACGGACATCTGGGGCATCGGTCCGGGCATCGCGCGACGCCTGGCCGCCATGGGCGCGCACGACCTGGGCGGCGTGGCACTTCTGCCCGAACAGGCCCTCTACGACGAGTTTGGCGTCAACGCAGAGCTGCTCATCGACCATGCGTGGGGCATCGAGCCCTGCACCATGGCAGAGATCCACGCCTACCGACCACGCGCCCACTCCCTCGGCAACGGCCAGGTCCTCCCCCGCGACTACTGCTTCGACGAGGCGCGCGTGATCTTGCGCGAGATGGTGGACGGCCTCGTGCTGGACCTCGTGGACAGAGGGCTGGTCTGCGGGCACATCTCCCTCTTCGTGGGCTATGCGCGCGAGCGCGCGGCAGGCGCCGAGCAGGACGCTCCCGTGCAGACGTTCACCGGTGAGCATGGCACGCGCGTGATCGGGCGACGCGGCGAGGGGGCAAGTGCCGCCCGCAAGCTTCCCGAGGCCACCTCGTCGCGCACGGTGCTGGTCCGGGCCTTTCTCGCGCTCTTCTCGGAGATTGCGGACCCCCGCCGGGACGTCCGCCGCGTCAACATCGCCGTGGGAGCGCTCGTGCCCGAGGAGCGTGCGGAGCTCACGCTCTTCTCGGACCCTGCGGCGGACACGGCCGAGAAGAGCCTCGCGCGGGCCACGATGGCCGTGAAGCGCCGCTTTGGCAAGAACGCGCTCGTGCGGGGCATCAGCTACCGCCCCGAGGCAACGGGGCGGGAGCGCAACCAGCAGGTCGGAGGTCATCATGAGTAGCGTCGCACAGCCCCGCCGCCGCGCGGACCGCGCCGCCCAGTTCATGCCCTTCGCCGCCCTCGCCGGCTACTACGATCTGGTGCGGGAGCAGGAGCGCGTGCGTGAGCCTCGCCGGGAGCTCACCGAGGGGCGCGGGGCACGGCTCGCGGAGACGCTCGCGCGCCTGCGCCGCCGAGACCTCGTGCGCGCGACCTTCTACGAGAAGGACGCCTACGTCACCCTAGAGGGCGCCGTCTCCGAAATCGACCCCGCCGCGCGCGAGCTCTGCATCGTCCGCACCCACATACGGTTCGATGACCTCTGGGATCTCGAGATCCTCCCAGGAGCGCGCGGGTCCGACCCTACGCCTGACGATAGTGCGCGAAGAAGTCCGCAAGGTCCGTCATGGCCTCGCGCAGCACCTCCATGCGCGGGAGATAGACGATGCGGAAGTGGTCGGGCTCCGGCCAGTTGAAGCCGCCACCGCGCGTGATGAGGATGCGCTTCTCGTGCAGCAGGTCGAGGGCGAACTGCTCGTCGTCGGTGATGTTGAACTTCTTCACGTCGATCTTGGGGAAGATGTAGAACGCCGCCTTGGGCTTGACCGCCGTGATGCCGTCGATGGCGTTGAGGGCCTCGTAGACGTAGTTGCGCTGCTCGTAGACGCGGCCGCCCGGCTCCACGTAGCGCTCTACGCTCTGGTAGCCGCCGAGCGCCGTCTGGACGATGGACTGGGCGGGCACGTTGGAGCACAGGCGCATGTTGGAGAGCATGTTGATGCCGTAGATGAAGTCGCGCATGCAGCGCTTGTTGCCGGAGAGGACCATCCAGCCGATGCGATAGCCGGCGACCATGTGGGACTTGGAGAGACCGGAGAACGTGACGCACGGCAGGTCGGGCGCGAGGGAGGCGATGGAGATGTGCTCGTGACCGTCCATGCACAGGCGGTCGTAGATCTCGTCCGAGAAGATCATGAGCTGGTGACGGCGCGCGATCTCAACGATCTGCTCGAGCACCTCGCGCGGGTAGACCGCGCCCGTGGGGTTGTTGGGGTTGATGATGACGATGGCCTTGGTGTTGCTCGTGACCTTGGACTCCATGTCAGCGAGGTCGGGCGTCCACTCGGCCTGCTCGTCGCAGAGGTAGTGGACGGGGGTGCCGCCCGCGAGCGTGGCGCACGCGGTCCAGAGCGGGTAGTCGGGGCTCGGGATGAGAATCTCGTCGCCGGTGTCGAGCAGTGCGTTCATGCAGAGCTGGATGAGCTCGGAGACGCCATTGCCCGTGTAGATGCCGTCCATGCTCGCGTTGGGCAGATGCTTGATCTGCGCGTACTGCATGATGGCCTTGCGCGCGGAGAAGAGGCCGCGGGAGTCCGAGTAGCCCTCGCAGTCGGGCAGCTGCTGGCGCATGTCATGCACGACCTCGTCGGGCGTGCGGAAGCCGAAGGGCGCGGGGTTGCCGATGTTGAGCTTGAGGATGCGCAGGCCTTCGTCCTCCATGCGGGCCGCCTCGTCGGCCACGGGACCGCGGACGTCATAGAGGACGTTGTCGAGCTTGTTGGACTTCTTGAACTCACGCATGGTCGTGCTCCTTTTCGTGGACGTGCTGGCAGAGGGAGTCGTGGGGGCGGTCTCAGGCCGCGCGGCAGCTCGCGCGCCGTCCCCCGTGGCAAGCCACGCCTCCGGGACGCCCAGGATGTCCGCAAGCAGGCGCAGCGTCGCCGCGCGCGGGACGACCTTGCCGCTCACATATTGGCTGACCTGGCTCTTTCCGAGCTTCTCGCCGCGCTGTGCCGCGGCGTGGATGAGGTCCGCCTGCTTGAGGCTCTTCTCGCCCATCGCCCGCCGAAGGCGGTCCGCAAAGGTCTCCTGGGTCATCCGGTCTCCTGTGGTTCAATTCTGGCAACAAAATTGAACTTCTCTCGCAACAAGTTCAATGTCGACACTCTAACACAGATTCAAATTGAACTTTCCGAGAATAGACATCCTGGTTTTTATTCTCACGGCACGCATGCGCAGGCGCGTGTAGTCAACGAACCAGGTCCCGTCCCGCAGCATCGTGGGTCGAAGCTCCGCCACCGCCTCCGAGACGATCCCCTCTGCCTCTGCGGAATCCATCCCGTCAAAGGGGCGCCTCACGAACATGCGGATCCAGTTTGCCATGCCGTCGGGCCCGACCTGAGCCGTCGGACGGTCAAAGAGCGTCGCGTAGGTCACGCGCATGCCCGCCGCCTCGACGAGCGGCGCGTACTCCCCCACCGTGGGAAAGAAGAAGGGCACCTCGTAGGCCAGGCCTCGACGCGAGAACGCATTGGCAAGCGCCTCGTGAACCCGCGCGCCGCAGGCGTGACCGCCCATCTCTAAGACGAACTCCCCGCCGGGCGCGAGCGCGCGGGCGACGCACGAAAGCGCGCGGCTGGTCCGCCCGGTCGATCCAGTGGAGCACGGCGTTGGAGAAGACCACGTCGACGGGCTTGGCAAGCTCGAAGCACGTCGCGTCGCCCTCGATGAAGCACAGGTCCGGGTGTTCCCGCCGGGCCACGTCCAGCATCTCCGGCGAGGCGTCCATGCCAACGACGTCCAGCCCGCGCTCCGCAAGCTCCGCCGTGAGCACACCGCTTCCGCAGCCCAGGCCCAGACACCGCGCGCCCGGCCGCGCACCGACGAGGTCGACGACCGCTCCACCGTACGCCGGCACGAACGAGAAGTTCCTCCGGTAGCCCTCCGCATCCCAGCTGATGTTCATCTTCTCCCCCGCTCTTATCGGTCTCATCCTCTACTATGAGTCAAAGTGATTCAAAAGGGGTCTGACCCCTTTTGAATCATAGGAGCGTTGCCGAGGGGAACCTGATGCCCAGAGAGACCAAGCAGGCAAAGATCGACCGCGCCGTCGAGGTGTGCAGGCGTCTTGACGAGAAGTACGGTCCGGTCGAGTGCTTTCTCGACCATGCGAGCCCCTTCCGGCTGACCATTGCCGTGCTGCTCTCCGCCCAGACGACAGATGCCCAGGTCAACAAGGTGACGCCGGCGCTCTTTGAGCGCTTCCCCACACCCGAGGCCATGGCCGCGGCATCGCCCGCCGAAGTCGCCGAGTACATCCATAGCCTGGGCTTCTACAAGTCGAAGGCGCGCCACTGCGTCGAGTGCGCGCAGATGATAGTCTCCGAGTTTGGCGGCGAGGTTCCGCACACGATGGAGGAGCTCACGCGCCTTCCCGGCGTGGGGCGCAAGACCGCCAACATCGTGATGAACGTGGGCTTTGGCATCATCGAGGGCATCGCGGTGGACACGCACGTCAACCGCATTGCGCACCGGCTGGCGCTCTCGCCCAAGACGCACGAGAAGGAGCCTCTCAAGACCGAGCAGGACCTGCTCAAGCTGCTGCCGCGCGAGCTCTGGGGGCCCGTCAACCACCAGTGGATCAAGCACGGGCGCGACACGTGCTCGGCGCGCTCCCCCAAGTGCGACGGCTGCGTCCTCGAGGACATCTGCCCGAGCGCCCACCGCTGCTAGGGCCTTCAAAAGGGGACGGGTACAGAACCGCAGGTAAAACCTGTCAAAAGTTACTCACTTTTGACAGGTTTTACCTGCGGTTCTGTACCCGTCCCCTTTTGAAGGCCGATTTAAAGATAGCGGCCCGTGATGCTCTGCTCGCATGCCGCGACCTGCTCGGGCGTACCCGCGCACACGATGCGGCCGCCCGCGTCGCCCCCGCCGGGCCCCATGTCGATGACCCAGTCGGCCGCGGCGATCATGTCCAGGTCGTGCTCGATCACCACGACCGTGGCGCCGTTGTCGATGAGGCGCTGCAGCACGCCGAGCAGCACCTCCACGTCGAGGGGATGCAGGCCGATCGTGGGCTCGTCAAACACGAAGAGCGCGTCGGCCTGGTTGCGCGTGAGCTCGCTCGCGAGCTTGAGACGCTGGGCCTCGCCTCCCGAGAGCGCCGGCGTGGCCTCGCCCAGCGTGAGATAGCCGAGACCCAAGTCGTGCAGGACCTCCAGCTTCCCCTTTGCCGAGCGCAGGCTCGTCTCCGCAAGGACCTCGCGCGCCTGGTCGACGGTATAGGACAGCAGCTCGGGCAGGCTCACGTCTCCGGCGAGCCGCACCTCCCACGCCGCGCGCCCGTACCGCGAGCCGCCGCAGTCCGGGCACGGTATGTCAACGTCGGGAAGAAACTGCACGTCGAGGGAGATCTGCCCCGTGCCGTCGCACGTGGGGCAGCGCAGTGACCCGGTGTTGTAGGAGAAGGCGCCCGCCTTGAGGCCGCGCTCGCGCGCCTCCGGGAGCTTGGCGTAGGCGCGGCGCAGGTCGTCGAGGACGCCGGAGTAGGTGGCCACCGTCGAGCGCACGTTGGCGCCGATGGGCGTCGCGTCGATGAGGTTCGCGCGACGCAGCCCCGCAGCATCGACGGAGCGCACGTGCGCCGGCAGCGCCTCGCCCGCGATGGCGGCGCGCAGGGCGGGCACCAGGCTCTCCAGGACGAGCGTCGTCTTCCCCGAGCCGGACACGCCCGTCACCGCGGTGAGCCTCCCGCGCGGAATCTCCGCCGAGAGCGGTCGCACGGTATGGATGGCGCCGGTCTCAATCCGCAGCGCACCGGCCGAGAAGACCTCGCTTTCCGCCGTCCGCTCGCGAGCGCGTACGCGCCGGGCGCCGGAGAGGAAGGGGCCAATTCTCGACTCCGGGTTCTTCTCGACCTCCGCGACGCTGCCCTGGGCAATAACGCGCCCGCCCGCGGCGCCCGATCCGGGGCCAATCTCGATCAGGTGGTCCGCATGACGCAGCACGCGCACGTCATGGTCCACCAGCACGACGGAGTTGCCGTCGGACAGCAGGTCGTCCACGACGCCGAGCAGCCCCTCCACGTTGGAGGGATGAAGTCCGATCGACGGCTCGTCCAGCACGTAGAGCACGCCCGTCGTCCGGTTGCGCACGGCGCGGGCGAGCTGGACGCGCTGGCGCTCGCCGGTGGAGAGCGTCGAGCTCGCGCGGTCAAGCGAGAGGTACCCCAGGCCCAGCTGCTGGAGGCGGCAGATGGGCTCGTCGGTCTCCGCGCAGATCGTGCGGGCCATCTCGCGCAGCTCGTCCGGCACGAGGCCGGGCACCCGAGGAACCCACGCGGCAAGCTCGTCGAGCGTCATCGCCGTGGCGTCCGCGAGGCTCATGCCGTCGATCTCGGGTGCGCGCGCGGCAGCCGAGAGGCGCGTGCCGCCGCAGTCCGGGCACACGTCCTCGCGGAGGAACCGGGAGACGCGCGCGAGGCCCTTCTCGTCCTTGGCCTTGGAGAGGGCGTTCTCAACCGTGTAGACCGCATTGAAGTAGGTGAAGTCCAGCTCGGCGAAGCCCTCGCCATTCTTGGGCTGGTAGAGGATGTGCTTCTTGACGGCAGGGCCGTGGAAGACGATGTCGCGCTCCTCGGGCGTGAGCTCGCGGAACGGCACGTTGGTGCGCACGCCCATCGCGCCGCAGACCTGCTTCATGAGGTCCCACATGAGCGAGCCCCAGGGCAGGACCGCGCCGTCGTCGATGGAGATGCTCTCGTCGGGCACGAGCGACGCCTCGTCAACGGTGCGGACGACGCCCGTTCCACCGCAGGTGGCACAGGCACCGCCGCTATTGAAGGCGAGGTCCTCCGCGCCGGGCCCCATGAACTCGACGCCGCAGACCGGGCAGCGCGTCGCGCGGCCGAGCGCCACGTCCATGCTCGGCGGCACGCGGTGCCCGTTGGGGCACACGTGACTGCCGAGGCGCGAGAAAAGAAGCCGCAGGTAGTTGAGGAGCTCCGTCGACGTGCCGAAGGTGGAGTGAACGCCGGGCACCGCCGGGCGCTGCCGCAGGGCGAGCGCCGCCGGAACGTGCAGCACCTCGTCGACGGTGGCGCGCCCCGTCTGCGCGATGCGACGGCGCGTGTAGGTGGAGAGGGCGTCGAGGTAGCGCCGCGACCCCTCCGCGTAGAGCGTGCCCAGCGCGAGCGAGCTCTTTCCCGAGCCGGAGACGCCGGCGATCCCCACGAGCTCGTTCAGGGGGATGTCGACGTCGATGCTCTTGAGGTTGTGGACGCGGGCGCCCCGAACCTCGATGTGGTCCGGGGCGGCCTCGGCGCGCGCGGTCATGCTAGACCAGCTTGCCCTTGCAGTGGTCGACCATGTGCTGAATCATCTGGGCGGTCCAGCCGACGTAGTCGCGGCGACGGGCCTTGAGCTGACCGTCCACGAGCTCGTCGAAGGACACCTTGACCTTGGCGAAGCGCGTGACCTTGGTGACCTCCTCGTGCGTGAGGCAGTTCTCCTCGACCTTGGCCCCGCCCAGGCCCATGAGGACCTTGGGGTTGTACATGACGTGGACCTCGTCCTTGTCGTCCTGGAAGGCGATGATGGCCTTGGTCACGCCGATCTGGTTGGCGGCGAGGCAGACTGCGTCATCGATGGCGGCGAGCGTGTCGACGAGGTCCTGCGCGACCGGGGCGTCCTCGGCGGTCGCGGGCTCGCACGGAGTGGAGAGGATGGCGTCGTCGTGCACCAGGTCCTTGATCATGAGGGTCCTTTCGAATTGCGGTATGCTGCACACGCAATTATAGCGGGCCGACACCGCCGGCGAGGGGGGACGGACATGTTCAACGTCGTGCTCGTGGCGCCGGAGATTCCGGCCAACACGGGAAACATAGGGCGCACCTGTGTGGTCACGGGATCGCGCCTGCACCTCGTGGGCCCGCTCGGGTTCTCGCTGGACGAGAAGAGCCTGCGTCGCGCGGGCCTCGGCTACTGGGAGAGCCTCGACGTCACGGTGCATGAGAGCTGGGAGGCGTTTCTCACGACCGCGGGGACGGACGCGCGCCTTCACCTGCTCACCAAGAAGGCCCGGCGCACCTACGTCGAGGCCAGCTACAAGGACGGCGACTACCTCGTCTTTGGCTGCGAGAGCGTGGGGCTGCCCGAGGACCTTCTCGCCGCTCATGCGGATTGCTGCGAGCGCATCCCCATGCTGCCTGACACCGCCTCGCTCGACAACGCGTCAAGCTGGGGCTCCGACGAGAAGAACGACCACGCCGCACTTCTCGCCCAGGACGTCTGCGGCAACTTCGTGAACCCGGAGGACTACCGCATCAGCGCGCTCAACCTCTCCAACGCCGCGGCCATCGCGCTCTACGAGGCCCTGCGGCAGACGGGGTTCGCCGGCATGGAGTGAGCCGAGGCCCCGTCGAAGAGGCGCGCGGCAAGGTCGGCGGCTCCGACCTGCGTCACCAGATAAAACGTCACTTGAGCCCCGGCATCCCGTTCCCGTCACCCTCCGTAGCGAGCCAGTATCTCTCCGCGACGCTCGGCAAGGAACTCCCCCATGAACGGGATTGAAAACGTGACGTACCCCGGGGCAGTCTGCTCGATGATCTGCCGGGCGATGAGCTGGCGGCGATAGGGGCTGAGGTAGCCTGTGCTTTTTCCCAGACGCGCAGCAATGTCAGACGTCGACACCACCCTAGCGGGAGCCTCGCTCATGGCAAGCGCAAACTCCACCGCCGTCCTGGGCAGGCCGGCGATTGCCGTTTCCGGCACCGCCTCCTTGAACTCCTCCATCGCCTCCCCAATGCCCTTCTCGGCATCTACAGAAGAAATCACGATGCCGCCATCGCTCCTCTCGCGGCACCTCAGCCAGGCGGCGCGCCAGATATGATATCCCACCAGCTGGATTAGATAGGCATATCCCGCCGTCGCTGACGCCGCCCTCTCGAGGGCCGCATCCTCGATGGAGAAGCCGGATTCCTCGACGGCCGTTCGAAGCGAGTCGCTCACCTCATCAATGGGGATGGCGTCGAGCTCCTCTGGCTTCGCCCTGCGCAGGAACGTCATGGCCTTGCCGTTCAGAAGATCGAGGACCCCCGTCGTGATGCCCGCGAACACGAGGGCTATGTTTTGGTCCTCTCTAATCAGGAACTGAACTGCCGTCGCAATCTCCAGCACGTCGTTGCGCGATGCATCCTGGACCTCGTCCATCGTCACAAGAAGCCCCTTACCGCGCGACGTCATCTCCCGTGCCTTGCGCTCAAATACCGTCTCGAAATCCTCGGAGTCCGATGTCGCGCGACTTGCCTCGACGGTGACGGACCCCACGCCCACCTTAATCGTGTTGGGTTCAAGTGCCGCAACCTTCAGCAGCTTCTTTCTGATTGACTCGAGAAGATCGCCCGACGCCGACACGTTGACGACAAGCCAGCCTTGCTCGCCCGCAATCGAGGCCAACTCCGAGAGAAGCACGGTCTTTCCGGAGCCTCGAGGACCCGTGATGCGCATCAGCCGTCCCGGAGCTCCCTCGCCATTCTCGAGCCCCTCGATAAAGTCGTTGATGACCTTGTCTCTACCGACCAGCACCGGCGGCATCTTGCCTGCCGTCGGCTTGAAGGGATTGCGATACTTCATCCTGCCGTCCTTCCTCTAGAAACGCCTCCTATCATCCCTTCGCATAAGACGCATAAGACGCATAAGACGCATAAGACGCATAAGCACGGAGAGGAGCTTCTTGGATAGTTTCTCTCCGAGACGGAGATCGCCGAGATCAAGCCGTTCGTCCCGCAGGCGCTCGCAGGCGTGGAGACGCTCGCCGTGGCCGAGAGAGGCGACGCGCCCGTGGGCTTCATGGGCGTGGAGGGCGGCCGTCTGGAGATGCTCTTCCTCGACCCGGGGGCACGCGGCCAGGGCCTCGGCCGACAGCTCCTCGAGCACGGCATCGAGCACCTCGGCGTGGGCGAGCTCACCGTCAACGAGCAGAACCCGCAGGCCGTGGGCTTCTATGAGCACCTGGGCTTCTCGACCTACCGTCGCACCGAGCTCGACGAGGAGGGTCGCCCCTACCCGCTGCTCTACATGCGCCTGTTAATTGGGGATAGTCCCCAATTAACATGGCCGAGGAACGCGTCGAGCGCGGCGAGGCCGGAGGACAGGCGCTCGGCGACATGCTGCATGTGATTGCCGGGGCCGAGCGTCACGTCCACCGTGCAGCCGCGCTCGCTCAGGATGTCCGCGCAGGCGGCGAGGTCCTCCTCGACGTGACGAAACGGCAGGCCCGCGCGCTTCTCCTTCTTCCCCACCGAGAAGTACGCGTAGCGCCCGGAGCCCTCCGGCGCGTTCGCGCGCAACCAGTCGATCCAGCCCTCGTACCAGACCGAGCCCGAGAGGCACGCGCACGCCGAGAGGCGCGGCTCGCGCGCGAACGCGTAGAGCGCGAAGAGCCCGCCGAGCGAGTAGCCGCAGATGGCGTGGGGTCCGGGCACCCGGTCGAGCAGCTCGGCGAGCGAGGCGAGCGTCTCGTCCGCGCGACCGCCGAAGTCCTTCTCGCCCGGGCGCAGCGCTGGAGCGGGCCACGGCGTGAGCGCATCGCCCCAGTCCCCCACGGGCACGCGCGTCACGTGCGAGCGCAGGCCGGCCGTCACCTCAGCCACAGGTAGCGGGTGCTCAGGCGAATCGATGACGTAGATCACGCGCGGCTCCTTCTCCCAAGGGTGCTCGAGCCCATTTTGACAGAGACCCTTTCGGTCCTTTCCCCAAATTTCCCCTTGCACTGTGTATAGGTGTGTATATACTGTACTTACCGGGTATACACGGTTGGCTCGTGGGAGACGTCCTGGCGAGCCGGCACGGAAGGACGCGATTTGGACATCATCATCTCCAACTCCAATGGCAAGCCCATCTACGAGCAGATCATCGACCAGATCAAGGCGGCGATCGTCTCGGGCGAGCTCGCGGAGGGCGAGCAGCTCCCCAGCATCCGCGCCCTGGCCAACAGCCTGCGTGTGAGCGCGATCACCACCAAGCGCGCCTACGCGGACCTGGAGGCGGCCGGCCTCATCGAGACCGTGCAGGGCAAGGGCTGCTTCGTCGCGGGCGGAAACGCCGAGCTCATCCGCGAGGAGCAGCTCCGCCAGGTGGAGGCGCACATGGCACGCGCGGTTGACGCCGGGCGCGCGATGGGCCTGACCGACGACGAGCTTGTCGAGATGTTCGCCCTGACGCTGGAGTGACGAAAAGTGATGAAAAGGGACTGTCCCTTTTCATCAGAAAGGACGTCATCATGAGTGGCAACCTCATAGAGGCCCGCGGACTCACAAAGCACTACGACGGGTTCTCCCTTGAGAGCGTGGACCTCACCGTCAACGAGGGCGAGGTCGTGGGCTTCATCGGCCAGAACGGCGCCGGCAAGTCCACCACCATCAAGGCCCTTCTCGGCCTCATCAAGCTCGACGGCGGCGGGGCGCAGGTCCTCGGCACCCCGAGCGACGAGCTCTCCCACCCCTCCGGCGCTGCCGTCAAGGAGCGCGTGGGCGTGGTCTTTGACACCGTCTCCCTCCCCGGGCACCTGCGCGTCTCCGACGTGGGCCGCATCTACCGGAGCGCCTATGCCTCCTGGGACGCGCACGCCTTCGACCGGCTCGCGCGCGAGCTCGACCTCGACCCCAAGAAGGCCGTGAAGGACCTCTCGCGCGGCATGGGCATGAAGCTCAGCCTCGCCTGCGCCCTCGCGCACGACCCGCAGGTCCTCATCCTCGACGAGGCCACGGCCGGTCTCGACCCGATGGCGCGCGACGAGGCGCTCGATCGCCTGCGCGAGTTCGTGGCGCGCCCGGGCCGCGCGATCCTCATGAGCAGCCACATCACGAGCGACCTCGAGCGCATCGCGGACCGCATCGTCTGCATCGACGCAGGACGCATCGTCTTCGACCTGCCCAAGGACGTCATCACCGACGAGACGGGCATCGCGCGCTGCCGCGTGGCCGACTTCGAGCGCGTGGCGGCGAGCGGGGTCGTACCTGAGCGCGAGCTGCGCTACCTGCGCCACGACTACGGCATCGACGTGCTCGTGCCCGACCGCTTTGCCTTTGCCGAAAACTTCCCCGAGATCCCCTGCGACCGCATGACCATCGACGACTACATGGCTCTCACCCTGAAGGGCGGTGTCCGATAATGAAGCGCGCCTACCTCATCGAGCTCACCATCTTCCGCGACTACGGCAAGCAGCTCTTGGCCCTCGGATTTCTCGTGGCGGTGCTCGTAGGCTGCGGGATGCAGACCGTGCTCGCCGCCCCCTCGATCATCACCTGCATGTTCTTCATGATGGGCGCCATGGGAGCAGCCGCCTACGACGAGCAGAACGACTGGGGGCGCTTCCGCCTCACCCTCCCGCTCTCCCGCCGCGACGTGGTGCTCGGCCGCTACGCCGCCATCGTGACGCTTGGCCTCGGCGGCATGGCGGTGGGTCTGCTCGCCGCCTTCGCGATCAGCGCCGTGACCGGCGCGGTGGAGCTGCCCGGCGAGCCCTCCCAGGCGCTCACGCTCGACCCCGGCACGCTCTCCGGGATGGCCTTCGCCACGACGTTCTGCCTGCTCATCGGCGCGACCGTGGCCTCAGTGGTGACGCCGATCTACTTCCGCCTGGGCCAGACCAAGGCCACGCAGCTCCTGCCCACGATCATCGTCATGCTCTTCGTGCTGCCCGTGGTCTTCCTCGGCAACAGCGGGCTTCTCGACGGGGCGCTGCCGGGCGCCGAGCAGATCGCGGCCTTCCTCGCCTACATCGAGACTCCCGGGGGTCTGTTCGTGGGCTGCGCTGGCATGGTCGCGGCGGCCGCCGTCATCCTCGCCGTCTCCGCCGCGCTCTCCCTCAGGCTCTACGAGACGCGCGAGCTCTAGAGCGCGGGCACAGGTGAGAAGGGCGGGGCGCCGCGGGACCTTCCCCGCGGCGCCCCTCGCAAAAGATTGGAGCACGAAGATGCTGCACGCCTACCTCGTTGACATGACCGTCCTCCGGGACTACTCGCGGGCGCTCCTCGGCCTCGGGTTCTTCGTCGCCGCGTGCGTGAGCCTGGGCATGCGCACCACCGTGATGGCCCCGGGGCTTCTCACGATGATGTACCTTTTGCTCGGCGTGTCCGGGACGAACTCCTTCGACGACGACAACGGCTGGGGGCGCCTTCGCCTCACGATGCCGCTCTCCCGCCGCGACGTAGTGCTCGCCCGCTACGGCGCCATCGTGACGCTCGGGCTCGGCGGTCTGGTCGCCGGACTGGCAACGGCGCTCGTCCTCGCGGCGGTCGCGCACGTCGTCCCACTGCCGGGCGGACTGTCCCCCGCCTTTGCGCTCTCCGGGGACGCCCTGCTGGGCATGACCCTCTCCGCGGGGGCGCTCTTTGCCGTCGGGTCGCTCTGCGCGGCCGTGGAGACTCCGCTCTTCTTCCGCTTTGGCAACACCAGGGCGACGCAGTACCTGCCGCTCGTGCCCCTCGTCGCGCTGCTCTGCCCCATCATCGTGCTGGGCGGAAGCGGCATGATCGACGAGAGCACGCTCACGGTCGAGGGCATCGCGGGGGCCCTGAGCTCCGTCTGGTCGTCCGCGGGCGCGGTGGCGTGCCTCGCCGGGCTGCTCGCGCTCTCGGCCGCCCTTCTCGGCCTCTCCGCCGCACTCTCCCTGCGTCTCTACGCGACGCGCGAGCTCTAGCAGAAAGGGCGCCATGAACCTCGACCTCACCGTTCTCTTTGTGATCTTCCTGCTTCTCGTTGCCGTCCCGCTGAGAAACGCACGGCGCCGGCGCTGAGGGGCCGGGCGTCCCCACCAGGGCGCGGCCGCCCGAGCGCGTGCCGGAATCGGGCGGGCCGCAGCTCGCCGAAGCTCCTGGGCCGGTCGCCCATGCGCCCCCGCCACCCTATAATGGCGAGAAGAGACCCGCACGCCCTGCAGTGGGGAGACCGAACATGAGCTTTGACGTGAGCAAGCTGGAGTGGACGCGCCCGCCCGAGGATTACCGCATCTCCCCGGGGCGCATCGAGATCGTCACCGAGCCGCACACCGACCTCTGGCAGCGGACGTACTATCACTTTCGCAACGACAGCGCGCCCGTCCTGCAGATGAGCTGCGACGAGAGGTTCTTCTCGTTTGTGGTGCGGACGGAGTTTGCGGAGAGCCACCACCGCTTCGACCAGTGCGGCGTCGTCGTGTACCTCGACGCTGAGAACTGGCTCAAGGGGTCGATCGAGTACGAGAACGAGCGCTTCCAGCACCTGGGCAGCGTCGTGACCAACCACGGCTACTCCGACTGGGCCACCACGGAGATCCCCGCCGGCGTCTCCTCCATGTGGTATCGGCTGAGCCGCCGGGAGGACGACTTCTGCATCGAGTGCTCCGAGGACGGCGTCACGTTCCACCAGATGCGCGTCTGCCACCTGCACGAGGCCACCGGCACGGTGCGCTTTGGCGTCTACGCGTGCAGCCCGGAGGACTCCAGCTTCCGCGCGATCTTCACCAACATGGACCTGGGCGAGTGCGCGTGGCGGGCGCACGACGGCCAGGCCCCGGACCTGTGACGGGCGTCGTGGCCGGCCGGGAGGCGGGCGAGGGGCGCACCGCGGCGAGCGTCGCCGAGAGGGACCTCTGGACGGAGCACGACGGCATCCGCGTGTACGGCCGGCTGCGCGTGCCGGACGCGGGGCCCGCGCCCGAGTCCGCCCCGGCCGCCGGATCTACTCCCGCAGGTCCGGGCACCGGCCCCGCATCCGCCTCACGACCTACCGTGATCTGCTCGCCGTTCTTTGGCGGAGACCACAAGACTGCCGGAGAGTGGGCGGCCCCGATCGCCGGGGCGGGAATCGTCACCTGCGCCATCGACTTCTTCGGCGGAGCGCCGGGCTCCCGCTCCGGCGGCCTGACCACGGAGATGTCCGTGCGCACGCAGGCGGCCGACCTCTGCGCGATGCTCGATGCCGTGCGCGCGCTGCCCGAGGTGGACCCCGCCCGCGTCTACCTGCTCGGTCAGAGTCAGGGAGGCTTCGTGAGCACGATGGTCGCCGACGAGCGCCCGGCCGACGTGGCAGGCCTCTTCCTGCTCTATCCCGCGCTCGTGATCCACGACGACGCCGTCGGGCGCTTTGGGTCCCCGGACGCCGTGCCGCAGACGTACGAGATGTGGATGGAGCTCGGCCGCCGCTACGCCGTGGACGCCATGGCCTGGGACCCCTACGAGCACATGGGCTACCCGGGCCCGGTGCGCATCTGGCAGGGAGACGCCGACCCGCTCGTGCCGCTCGCCTACGCCGAGCGCGCCGCGCGGACCTACGCGAGCTGCGAGCTCGAGGTCGTCCGCGACGCGGGCCACGGCTTCTTCGGCATCCGCAAGCGGCGCATCACAGAGCAGATCGTGGCGGCGGTCCTCGGGAGGGACTAGGACGCCACGCGCGACGCGGTCCCTCGCCTGCGGCGAGCCGCCCCCTCTTCACCTGCGACGAGTCGCTGGCTACCTCCCCTTTCACACCTTCCCTTTCACCTATAATGGGCAGCTGCAACCACCCGCGCGAGAAAGGCGCAGCCATGGACATCACACCGCAGGAAGTTGCCGAGACCCTCTCGATGGTCTCCGAGCAGAACCTCGACCTCCGCACGATCACGATGGGCATCTCGCTCGCGGGCTGCGCCGACGAGGACATGGGCCGCATGTGCGACAAGGTCTACGACCGCATCACGCACACCGCCGAGCACCTCGTCGAGACCGCCGACGACCTGCAGGCCGAGTACGGCATCCCCATCGCCAACAAGCGCGTCTCGGTGACGCCGATCGCCCAGATCGCCGCCGGCTGCCCGGACGAGGACCTCTCCCCGCTCGCCCACGCCATGGACCGCGCGGCCGCGACCCTCGGCATCGACTTCATGGGCGGCTACTCCGCGCTCGTCCAGAAGGGCATGGGCAACGCCGACCGTCGTCTCATCGCGTCCGTCCCCGAGGCACTGGCCACCACGGACCGCGTCTGCTCCTCGCTCAACATCGCCTCCACGCGCGCCGGCATCAACATGGATGCCGTGCTGCTCTCCGCCGAGACCATCCTCGAGTGCGCGCGTCGCACGGTCGACATCGACTGCTACGGCGCGGCCAAGTTCGTCGTCTTTGCCAACATGGTCGAGGACTCGCCGTTCATGGCGGGCGCCGTGCACGGCTCCGGCGAGGCCGACGCCGTCATCAACGTGGGCGTCTCGGGCCCGGGCGTCATGGCCGCTGCGCTAGCGGAGCTGCCCGAGTCCGCGAGCCTCATGGACGTGGCCGAGAAGATCAAGCAGACCGCCTTCAAGATCACGCGCGCCGGCGAGCTCATGAGCCGTGAGGCCAGCCGCCGCCTGGGCGTGGAGAAGGGCATCGTGGACCTCTCGCTCGCCCCGACGCCGGCCGCGGGCGACTCCGTGGCCAAGATCCTCGAGATCATCGGCGTCGGCGAGTGCGGCGGCCCCGGCACCACCTGCGCGCTCGCCCTGCTCAACGACGCCGTCAAGAAGGGCGGCGTCATGGCCTCCTCGAGCGTGGGCGGCCTCTCCGGCGCCTTCATCCCCGTCTCCGAGGACGCCGGCATGATCCGCGCCGCCGTCGACGGCGCCCTCTCCCTCGAGAAGCTCGAGGCCATGACCTGCGTGTGCTCGGTCGGCCTGGACATGATCGCCGTGCCCGGCGACACCTCGGTGGAGACCATCGCCGGCATCATCGCCGACGAGATGGCGATCGGCGTCATCAACACCAAGACCACGGCGGTGCGCCTCATCCCGGCCATCGGCAGGGCTGAGGGCGACATGCTCGAATTCGGCGGCCTGTTCGGCTCGGCGCCGGTCATGCCCGTCAACCAGTTCGCGGGCAGTGTCTTCGCGCATCGCGGCGGCCGCTTCCCCGCCCCGCTCAACAGCCTCAAGAACTAGGCGACCCACCAGCCAGCGAAAAAACGCGCGGCCCGATGCTCTTCTCGGCCGCGCGTTTTTCTCTGCCCGAGGTTCTTCTCGCCCCGAGGCTCTTCTCGGCCCGAGGTCCTTCTCGGCCCGTGGTCCTTCTCGGCCCGGGGCCCTTCTCGCCCCAGTAAACCTCACAGGTAGTGTTACTCAAAAAAATTTCTCTAATTGTTAGCCATATCGATTAAATTACTAGATGTGGTAGTAACCACTACCTGTGAGGTTTCCGCGCGAGGCACCCCGACAGGAGCCCTGCCGCAACCCTACGCCCGAGGCATCAGCATCAAGTAGAGTTTGTGGCGGCGGAGCTCCTGGAGCGGCGTCGCCTCGGGCAGTTCGACGTCCAGCGCGCAGGCAAGCTGCCTTGCCAAAAGGGACAGTCTCGGCAGAGACCTCGCCATCTGCGACGTCACCCTGAACACGCGATACCCCGCCGCCGTGAGGATGTTTGCGCGCGCTGCGTCCCTGCTGAGCTGGCCCTTCCCGCGAGCTGCGTGGAACTCGGCGCTGTCATACTCGAGCGCAACCCCCTGGTTCTGCCAGAGGAAATCCGGGGTCACGACATCGCGGTCAGAGAGCGCATCGCGAAGATGCCGCACGTCAATCACCTGGTTGAGCCGCGGCCGCTCGAGCCCAAAGCCGCCAAAGTCAACGGGCAGCGTCAGCATGAGCGCAAGCGCCGTCTCCATGGGCGAGGCGGAGCCCTCTAGCATGAGCTCGCCAACGCGACGCGCGCGGATCGTGCCCTGAGACTTCCCGACCTCCGCAATAGCCCGCTCGAGACTGCACGCGTCCAGAAGCCGCGGGGCATGATACGCCGTCTTTCCGGACTCGACGCCCAGTCGATACGTGCCGGCAAACTCGCAGGCAACTACCGTCGCGGCAACAAGGCGACGGATGCGCTCCCACTCCAGGGGGTGGTCGATCACCTGCTTTGCCTCCTGGTCGAGGGTTGTCACGACATCGGCCTCCGCGCGCACGGCGGCAACGTGCGCATCGAGAAGAGAATCGAGCTTCCCCTGGGTTGAGCAGAGCTGGACAATGATGAGTTCAGGGCCGCTGACCAGCAGATTGTCCGACACGCGCAGAAGGGATTCCCGCGGGACGATGCCACCCCACACGTGGAAGCGAGCCTCGTCGCCGTTGCTGCGCGACGTCTGTGTGGGCACCAGGAGGTCGGCGGGCCGTGAAGTCAGGCCGATCCCGGAGAGAGCCTCCGCAACGTGCGCCGCCCTGAAGGCGCGCTGCCCAGAGACGCACGCGTCCCGAGCCAGGCGCGTCGCGTCCCGCGGGATGCGCGGAACCCGCGGGCTCTTCTCGGCAGAATAGAGCAGACGAAGCGCATCGCAGGCGGACTCGTGACTCAGGACGGCGTACATGACGGCCCCTCTCGGCGGTTGGAGAGCGGGCAACGCCGGGCCGCTGGCTTTTCCGTGCGTCGGCGCACTGCCCACAAACCTCACAGGTAGTTTCTCGCTAAAAAATATCTTATCTTAGTATGGATTTTAATTTAGCTAACGCTTGTGGTACGTACCACTACCTGTGAGGTTTTCCGGCGAGCGGCGTCGATTTGCGGGCGAGAAGAACCTCAAACGAGAAGAACCTCGGGCCGGCAGGCAACGCCCTACCCCAGGAAGCGGACCTCGGGCTCCAGGCGCACGCCAAACTGACGCTCGACCTCGTCCTGCACGTGCTCGATCACGGCGTGGACGTCGGCGGCGGTCGCGCCCCCCACGTTCACGACGAACCCGGCGTGCTTCTTGGAGACGGCGGCGCCGCCCACCTGATAGCCCTGCAGCCCGGCGTCCATGATCAGCTTGCCCGCGAAGTGGCCCTCGGGGCGCTTGAACGTGGAGCCGGCGCTCGGCAGGTCAAGCGGCTGCTTCTCCTCGCGCTGGCGCATGAGGTCGTCCATCGTGGCGCGGATCTTCTCGGGGTCGCCCTTGCGCAGGGCGAAGGTGGCGGCCAGCACCACCAGGCCGTCCGTGGCCACGCGGCTGTGGCGATACCCCAGGTCGAGGTCGGCCGCGTCGATCGTCTCGAGGGAGCCGTCGGGCGTGACCACGCGCACGCACTTGAGGACGTCGGCCATCGACCCGCCGTAGGCGCCCGCGTTCATGAAGCAGGCCCCGCCCACCGAGCCCGGGATGCCGCACGCAAACTCCAGGCCCGAGAGCCCCAGCTCGCACGCCATCTCCGAGGCCTCGCGCAGGTCGACGCCCGCCTGGCACGTCATCTCCTCGCCGTCCACGGACACGCCGACCAGCCCATCCGCCACGGCCACGATGACGCCGCGGTACCCCTCGTCCGAGACGAGCAGGTCAGAGCCGCGGCCCAGAACGAAGCGCTGCGCCCCGGCCTCGTCGCAGGCGCGCAGCACGTCGCGCACCTCGTCAAAGTCCTCCGGGATCACGTAGAGGTCGGCAGGGCCGCCCACCTCGAAGGTGGTGTGCTCGCTCATCGGCTCCATCTCGAGGACGTTGTCCTCGCCAACGATGGCGCGCAGGCGCCAGGCAAGCGGCTCTCTGCCGCCGTCGCTCTCTGACATGGTTTCCCCTCTGTGGTCTGACAGGCAAGCCCAGTATAGCAGCGCGCACGCGCGCGATTAGTGCTACACTCGCGCTGTCAGTTTCAGGGCGGGGTGAAAGTCCCCACTGGCGGTGACGGCGGCGTGCGCGCCCCGAAGTCCGCGACCCGCGAATACGCGGCTGACCCGGTGAGAGTCCGGGACCAACGGTCACAGTCCGGATGGAAGAAACGGAGGCCATCATGGCTGCTTCCACGCATGTCTCGCACGACACCCACTCCACCACCGCAGGCGGCGCCTGGTCCACCAGACGCATCGCGACGACCGCGCTCTTCTGCGCGCTAGCCTTCGTCCTCACCTTCGTGGAGATTCCCATCTTCCCGCCGGCGCCGTGGCTCATGTACGACCCGTCGGGCATCGTCGCCTTTGTCGCCGCCCTCGCGTTTGGCCCGAGCACGGGCGCGATCGTCGTCATCCTCCCCTGGGTGCTCAAGACACTGTTCACCTTCAACGTCTGGGGCCACGTCATGGCGATTGTCGCCGGCGTGGCGCTCTGCGTCCCCGCCGCCCTCATCGCCCGTCGCATGGGCGGTGCGCGCGGCCTCGCCGTCGGCATGGTCGCTGGCGCCGCGATCGCGCTTGCCGCGTGCATCGTCGGCAACATTGTCGTCACCCCGCTCTACACCGCCGTCTCCACGGCCGACGTCATCGCCATGATCGTGCCGATCCTACTGCCGTTCAACGCCCTCAAGATCGTCATCAACTGCGTCGTGACGGCCCTCATCCAGAAGCCCGTCACGCAGGTGGTCTCCCGGTAGCCGGCAGGCGAGAAGAACGTGACCTCCGCACCCGTCCCCATACGCCTCTCACACGTGAGCCTCGTCTACGAGGGGGGCGTCGTCGCGCTTGACGACGTCTCCCTCGAGGTCGCGCGCGGCGAGCGCATCTGCGTGCTCGGAGCAAACGGATCCGGCAAGTCGACGCTCGCCTCCGTCATCTGTGGGCTTCTCGCCCCCGACGCGGGCGCCGTCGAGCTCGTCGGCGAGCGCGTATGCTCAGACGGGCGCCCCGACCTCGAGGCATATCGCCGGGCCCGGCGCAACCTGGGCCTCGTCTTTCAGAACCCGGACGACCAGATCGTAACGAGCGTCGTCGAGGACGACGTCGCCTTCGGGCCGGAGAACCTCGGCCTCCCGCGCGAGGAGATCGCCGCCCGCGTGGCTCGCGAGCTGCACCGCGTTGCGCTCGACGACTATGCCGCAGCGGACCCCTCCCGCCTCTCGGGCGGCCAGAAGCAGCGCGTCGCCATCGCCGGAGCGCTCGCCATGGAGCCCGACGTGCTCGTGCTCGACGAGCCCGGGTCGCTCCTCGACGTGCGCGGCCGCTCCGCCATCCTGCGCGTGATGGGCAGGCTCGCCAAGGCAGGCACCACGCTCGTGCACGTGACCCATTTCATGGAGGAGGCCGTCGAGGCGGACCGCGTGATCGTGCTCGATCGCGGGCGCATCGTGCTCGAGGGAACGCCCGACGAGGTCTTTGCACACGGCACGGAGCTGTTGGAGCTTGGCCTCGAAGTGCCGTTTGCCGCGCGCCTCTCCCAGCGCCTCGGCCTTCCCTGGACCTGCAGCGAGAAGGACGTGGTGGACGCCATCGCCGGTGTCCCATTTGGGGACAGGACGCTTTTGGGACATCGGCCCGATGTCCCAAAAGCGTCCTGTCCCCAAATGGGACACCTCATCTCAGTCGAGCACGCGTCCTTCTCGTACAGCGGGCGTGCCCAGGCGCTCGACGACGTTTCGCTCGAGGTCGCGCCCGGGGTGTCCACGGCGATCATCGGGCAGACGGGGTCGGGCAAGTCGACGCTGCTGCGTCTGCTCTGCGGCCTCGAGGTGCCCGACTCCGGGCGCGTCGTCGTCGCCGGCAACGACACCTCAACCAAGCGCGGACGAAAGGCCGTGCGCGGGGTCGTCGGCTACGTGATGCAGCATCCCGAGCGCCAGCTCTTCGCAGAGACGGTCGAGAAAGACGTGGCGTTTGGCCCGCGCAACCTGCGGCTTTCCGCAGACGAGGTAAGCCGTCGCGTGAACCGGGCGCTCGAGCTCGTCGGGCTCGCCGGCAAGCGCGAGGCATCCCCCTTCCAGCTCTCCGGAGGCCAGCGCCGCCTCTGCGCGCTCGCGGGCATCCTCGCCATGGAGCCCGAGGTCCTCATCCTCGACGAGCCCACGGCCGGCCTCGACCCGCGCGGCCGTGCGATGCTTCGCCGCGTCCTCGGGCGCCTCCGCGAGCGGGGCATCACCCTCGTTCAGGTCACGCACTCGATGGAGGACGCCGCGCGCTGCGACCGCGTCGTCGCCCTCGACCAGTCGCGCCTCGTCGCCGTCGGGACGCCGCGCGAGGTCTTCTCACCCAAGAACGAGGAACGCCTCACGAAGGGCGGCCTCGGCATCCCGCGCTCGCTGCGCGTGGCACGCGAGCTCGAGCGCCGGGGCTGGCCCGCGCTCGGCGAGCCTCTCACCACAGACGAGCTTGTCGCGGCGATCAGTGAGACGTTGAATGATTCAAAGGGGGACTGTCCCCTTTTGAATCATCGGGAGGTGAGGTAGGTGGCGCTTAAGATCTCGATCGGCCAGTACTACGCTGCGGCGTCTCCCGTCCATGCGCTCGACGCCCGCGTGAAGCTCTGGTGCGTCCTCGCAACGCTCGTGGCGATCTTTTGCGCCGCCAATGCGGCCCAGCTCGTGCTTGCCGTCACCTTCGTCGCCGTGCTGCTCGCCCTCTCCCGCGTCCCCGCCGGGCGCGTCGTCGCCTCCGTCCGGCACCTCATGGCCTTTCTCGCCGTGCTGTCGCTCTTCAATCTTCTCTTCGTGAGGACGGGCGCGGTCGTGGCGGCCCTGGGACCGGTCTCGGTGACCTCCGGAGGCATCACGGCCGCCGTGCTCTACACCGCGCGCTTCGCCCTCGCGCTCGTAACGGGGTCGCTCGTCATGCTCACCACCACGCCCACGCAGCTTGCGGATGCCTTCGACCGGATGCTCTCTCCCCTCTCTCGCGTCGGCCTGCCCGGCCACGAGATCGCCATGGTCTTCTCGCTCATGATGCGCTTCGTCCCCACGCTCGCCGACGAGACCTCGGCCATCATCGACGCGCAAGCCCTGCGCGGAGGCGCCTTCGACGAGGGCGGCCCCGTCCGCCGCGTCCGTTCGATCGTGCCCGTGGTGGTGGCCCTGCTCGCGAGCGGCCTGCGCCACGCCGACGGGCTCTCCCGCGCCCTCGACGCCCGCTGCTACGAGGGAGGCGCCGGGCGCACCCACCTCCATGAGCAGCACCTGAGCGCGCGCGAGGCGGCGGCTGCGGCGCTGACGGCGAGCTTCGTCGTCCTTCTCGCCCTCCTGGGGCTTCTCTTCTAGCGGTTAGATTGATGTCCTCAAGATGGGCCCGAGCGTCCCGCGAACGGTAGCTTATTTGCCGTAGAATACAGTTATCTATAACGCTCCGTACGGCACCCCAGGAGGTAGCAGCGCATGGTCTCTCGCATCTTCGTGGAGAAAAAGGCTGGGTTCGACGGCGAGGCAAAGTCTCTCGAGCGCGAGCTCAAGACGCTCCTCGGCATCAGCTCCCTGAGCAGCCTGCGTCTCATCAACCGCTACGACGTCGAGGGCATATCGCCCGAGCTCTTTGAGAGCTGCGTGTCCACGGTCTTCTCTGAGCCGCAGACCGACGTCGCCACCACCGAGATGCCCGAGGTCGCGCCCGGCGCCGTCGTGTTTGCCGTGGAGTTCCTCCCCGGCCAGTTCGACCAGCGCGCCGACTCTGCGAGCGAGTGCATCCAGCTCATCTCCCAGGGCGAGCGCCCCATCGTGCGCTCCGCAAAGGTCTACGTGCTCGAGGGCGCGCTCTCCGAGGATGACGTGGCCGCCATCAAGCACTACGTCATCAACCCCGTGGAGGCGCGCGAGGCGAGTCTCGAGCCGCGCGAGACGCTCTCCCAGCGCTATCCCGAGCCGGCGGACGTCGAGGTGCTCGAGGACTTCCTGACGCTCGACCAGGCGCAGCTCCAGGCCTTCATCGACGAGCGCGGCCTTGCCATGGACCTCGCGGACATCACCTTCTGCCAGAGCTACTTCGCCGGCGAGGGCCGCGTCCCCACGATCACCGAGATCAAGATGATCGACACCTACTGGTCTGACCACTGCCGCCACACCACCTTCGGCACGGCGCTCGGCCACATCCAGTTTGACGACCAGGTCGTGCGCGCCGCCTTCGACCGCTACATGGAGATGCGCCACGAGCTCGGGCGCGACGCCAAGCCCGTGTGCCTCATGGACATGGGCACCATCGGCGCCAAGTGGCTCAAGCACACCGGCCAGCTCAAGAACCTCGATGAGTCCGAGGAGATCAACGCCTGCACCGTCAAGGTCAAGGTCGACGTCAACGGCGCCCTCGAGGACTGGCTGTTCCTCTTCAAGAACGAGACCCACAACCACCCCACCGAGATCGAGCCCTTCGGCGGCGCGGCCACCTGCATCGGCGGCGCCATCCGCGACCCGCTCTCCGGGCGCAGCTACGTCTATCAGGCCATGCGCGTCACCGGTGCTGCTGACCCCACGGTCCCGGTCTCCGAGACCATGGCCGGCAAGCTCCCGCAGCGCAAGCTCGTCACCACCGCCGCGGCGGGCTACTCCAGCTACGGCAACCAGATCGGCCTGGCCACCGGCCAGGTCTCCGAGCTCTATCACCCCGGCTACGTGGCCAAGCGCATGGAGATCGGCGCCGTCGTGGGCGCCACCCCGGCCTCCCACGTGCGCCGCGAGTGCCCGGCGCCGGGCGACAAGATCGTGCTGCTGGGCGGGCGCACCGGCCGCGACGGCATCGGCGGCGCCACCGGCTCCTCCAAGGCCCACAACGTCGAGTCCCTCGAGAAGGACGGCGCGGAGGTCCAGAAGGGCAACCCGCCCATCGAGCGCAAGCTCCAGCGCCTCTTCCGCCGCGAGGACGCGTGCCGCCTGATCAAGCGCTGCAACGACTTCGGCGCCGGCGGCGTCTCCGTGGCCATCGGCGAGCTTGCCGACGGCCTGGACATCGACCTCGACCTCGTGCCCAAGAAGTACGAGGGTCTCGACGGCACCGAGCTCGCCATCTCCGAGAGCCAGGAGCGCATGGCCGTGGCCCTGGCGCCCGCCGACGTCGAGGAGTTCATGCGCTACGCCCACGAGGAGAACCTCGAGGCGACCGTCGTCGCCACCGTCACCGCCGAGCCGCGCCTGCGCATGCACTGGCGCGGCAGCGTGATCGTGGACGTGAGCCGCGAGTTCCTCGCCTCCAACGGCGCGCCCAAGGCAACCTCCGTGCGCGTGGAGGCCCCGCAGGAGTTCGAGCGCACCTGGCTCGGCGACACCGTGACCGACAAGATGCGCTCGCTCGTGACTGACCTCAACGTCGCCTCCAACAAGGGCCTCTCCGAGCGCTTTGACTCCACGATCGGCGCCGCCACGGTCCTCATGCCCTTCGGCGGCCGCACCCAGCTCACGCCCACGATGGCCATGGTCGCCAAGCTTCCCGTGGACGGCGAGACCACCACGTGCTCGGGCATGGCATGGGGCTTCAACCCCTACCTCATGAGCGCCAACCCCTACACCGGCGCCTACCTCTCCGTGGTCGAGTCCATCGCGCGCATGGTCGCCGCCGGCTTTGAGCACGAGAGCCTCTACCTCACGTTCCAGGAGTACTTCGAGCGCCTGCGCGACGACCCGCGCCGCTGGGGCAAGCCCACGGCAGCCCTGCTCGGCGCCCTCATGGCCCAGGTCGACCTCGGCATCGCCTCCATCGGCGGCAAGGACTCCATGTCCGGCAGCTTCGAGGACCTCGACGTGCCGCCGACGCTCGTCTCGTTTGCCACGGGCCTCGGCACCGTCGAGCATGTGACGTCGCCCGAGTTCAAAGGTGCCGGCCACCGTGTGCTGGTCATCGTCCCCGACTACGCCGACGACGGCCTCACCCCCGACCCCGAGGCCTTCCTCTCCACGCTCTCCCTCGTCGAGGGCATGGTCGGGCGCGGCGAGACGCTCGCCATCTCCACGCCCGGCTACGGCGGCGCCGCAGAGGCCGCGTTCAAGATGTGCGTGGGCAACCAGATCGGCCTCGAGATCGCGCCCGCCTTCGGCGCGGACGCCCTCTTCTGCCCGTCCTACGGCAGCTTCATCGTGGAGCTCGCCGACGATGCCCCGGTGCCCGGCGCGCCCGCCGGCGTGACTGTCTCCGCCTTCGGCACCACGACCAACGCCTACCAGCTCGTCGTCTCCGGAGAGGCCATGGACCTGGCGGAGCTCCAGGAGGCCTGGGAGGGCGCCATCGAGTCCGTCTTCCCGTACCGCGCGGAGGGCGAGAAGGTCGAGGCGGTCTCGTTCGACCTCGCCGCCTCCGGCGCGACGCGTCCGACGCCAGCCGTCCACGTCGCGCGCCCGCGCGTGATCATCCCCGTCTTCCCGGGCACCAACTGCGAGTACGACACCGCGCACGCCTTCGAGCGCGCCGGCGCCAAGGCCGACGTCTTCGTCATCAATAACCTCACGCCCGAGGCTGTGGCCGAGAGCACCCACGAGCTCGCGCGCCGCATCCGCGAGAGCCAGATCATCATGATCCCGGGCGGCTTCTCCGGCGGCGACGAGCCCGACGGCTCCGCCAAGTTCATCACGGCGTTCTTCCGCGCTCCTGAGGTGACCGAGGCGGTGCGCGAGCTGCTCCAGTCCCGCGACGGCCTCATGCTGGGCATCTGCAACGGCTTCCAGGCCCTCATCAAGCTGGGACTGGTGCCCTACGGCGACATCCGCCCGATGGACGACGCCTGTCCCACCCTCACGTTCAACACCATCGGCCGCCACCAGAGCCGTCTGGTGCGCACGCGCGTGGCGTCCACGCTCAGCCCCTGGCTCTCCAAGTGCGAGGTCGGCGACGTCCACAACATCGCGATCTCCCACGGCGAGGGCCGCTTCGTCGCCTCTCCCGAGCTGCTCGAGAAGCTCATCGCCGCCGGTCAGGTGGCTACGCAGTACGTGGACGAGGACGGCGTGCCCGGCATGAGCCTCGACGTGAACCCCAACGGGTCCGTCCTGGCCATCGAGGGCATCACCTCGCCCGACGGCCGCATCCTCGGCAAGATGGGTCACACCGAGCGCTCCGGCGCCGGGCTCTACAAGAACGTGCCGGGCAACGCGTACCAGCCGCTCATCGAGGGCGGCGTGGCGTACTTCACGGCATAGCCTGACAGCAAGGTTAGCTGCGCCCGGACTTCTCGCCGGCTCACTGGCTTCTCCAGAAGTCGCCGGCCGAGAAGTCCGGGCGCAGCTGCGTGCAGGTTCAGAAGCTTCAACCGAGAGGTCATCACGTGAGCAATCCCGAATCCAAGCCCTTCATCGCCACGCTGCCGGGTGTGGTGCTGGCGTGCCTGGCGGCGTGCTTTCTGTGGGGGTCGGCGTTTCCGTGCGTGAAGATCGGCTACGAGCTGTTTGCCGTCGACGCCGCGGACGTGCCGTCGATCCTGGCCTTCGCGGGCACGCGCTTCGTCATCGCGGGGCTCATGGTCGTCGCGGGCATGAGCGTGGCCCGGCGGCGCGCCTTCGTGCCCGAGCGGCGCGACCTGCCCGCCATCGGCACGCTCTCCCTCTTTCAGACCGTGCTGCAGTACGTCCTTTTCTACGTGGGCCTCGCCAACTGCGCCGGAGTGACGAGCTCGATTCTGGAGGCGAGCAACTCCTTTCTCTGCGTGCTCCTGGCCGCGCTGGTCTTCCGCTTCGAGCGTCTCACAGGACGCAAGGTGCTCGGATGCCTCGTGGGCTTTGCGGGCGTGGTTCTTGTAAACGTGACGGGCGAGTCGGGAGGCTTTAGCTTCACGCTCGCCGGGGAGGGCATGGTGCTTGCGTCGACGCTCGCCGCCGCCACCTCGAGCAACCTCGCCAAGCGCTTCTCGCGCGACCACGACCCCGTGCTGCTCTCGGGCTGGCAGTTCGTCCTCGGCGGAGCGATCATGCTCGCCGTGGGCCTGGCCGCGGGAGGCCACGTCGCTCCGGCGGATGCGGCCAACCCGCTCCCGGCGCTCGCGCTTCTCGCCTACCTAGGCTTTATTTCCGCTGCCGCCTACTCGCTGTGGTCGCTCGCGTTGGCGGCCAACCCCGTCTCGCGCGTGGCGGTCTTCGGCTTCATGAACCCCGTCTTCGGCGTGCTGCTCTCCGCGGTCCTTCTCGGCGAGACCGACGTCGTGAGCCCCGCCGTCGCGGTGGCGGCGCTCGTGCTCGTGAGCCTGGGCATCGTCATTGTGAACCGCCCGGAGAAGGACTGACGCACCGCCGCTGGCCGACTCGCCCCCCTTGCCGAATGCCCCGTCTCGCGCCTTTCAGAAGCGGGGATACTCAAGGCACGTATCCCCGCAGCGGAGGGAGCGCCATGAGACGCCCGCGTCAGCTTCTTGCCCCCGTTCTTCTCGCCTGCCTTCTTGCGCTGGGACTCGCCGGCTGCCAACAGGCGCTCTCGCTCACGGCGACCGACCTCACCGCCGACGTCAAACCCGCCTCGGAAGCCTCCGTCGAGATGGCCGACGCAACGGCCACCTATGACTTTGCGCTCGACCTGCTCCGCGAGAGCACGGCCGAGGCGCCTTCGGAAAACACGCTCGTCTCCCCGCTCTCGGTGCTCTACGCGCTCGCCATGGCCGAGAACGGGGCGGACGGCGAGACGCTCACGCAGATGGAACAGGCCACCGGGATGAGCGTCGAGGAGCTCACGGACACCCTCCAGGCCTACCTGCAGCTCTCGAGCTCATACGACGGGCCGCTCTCGCTCGCCAACTCCGTCTGGATGCGCGACTCCGACGGCCTGTCCGTGGAGGACGCCTTCCTCGAGGCGTGCGGCGGCAAGCTCGGCGCGCAGGTCTTCTCGGCGCCCTTTGACGACTCCACCGTGGCAGACGTCAACGCCTGGATCAGCGAGAAGACCCACGAGATGATTCCCGAGATGCTCAGCCAGCTCCCCGACCAGGCGCAGCTTCTCCTGGCAAACGCACTCGCGTTCGAAGGCGCATGGGAGGAGCCCTTCGACTCCGCGCTCGTCACGCCGGACACGTTCACCCGCGAGGACGGCGTCGAGCAGGACGTGGACATGATGCACTCCACCGAGAACTCCTATTTCGAGAACGACCTCGCCGCCGGCTTTGCCAAGCCCTACGAGGACCACGACTACCGCTTCGTGGGTCTGCTTCCTAACAAGGGCGTCACGGTGGCGGAGCTGCTGGAGAGCCTCGATGGGGAGGGCCTGGCAGAACTGCTGACCCCGAAGGAAAACACCGTCGTGCTCGTGAGCCTGCCCACGTTCACGAGCAGCTACGACATCGAGCTCTCGGACGCGCTCCGGGCGCTCGGGGTGACGGACGCCTTCGACGCCGAGGCCGCGGACTTCTCGCGCATGGGCAGCTCGGACGCCGGACCGCTGTTCATCGGCAGCGTGCTGCACAAGACGTTCATCGACGTCGACGAGGAGGGCACGCGCGCTGCGGCGGCAACGGTCACAACGATGGACGGCGCCGCCGCCCCCATCGAGGAGGAGCCCGAGGTCAAGGAGGTCATCCTGGACCGGCCCTTCGTCTACCTCATCGTCGACGCGCACACGATGACGCCCATCTTCACCGGCACCCTCATGTCCGCCGAGTGATTCAAAAGGGGATTCAAAAGGGGACAGTCCCCTTTTGAATCATGCTCCCGATGATGAAAAGGGACTGTCCCTTTTCATCATTACGGGAACAATATGCTCCTCTCGCGCATGTTAGGGGCGAGGAGGTGAGGGGCATGACCGCCAAGCAAGTTCAACGCACCGAGAAGTTCATGCGGCACGCGATGGCCGCGCACGGCAACTCGGTCTATCTCGTCGCCCTCGCGCAGACGCGCTCCGAGGCCGACGCCCAGGACGTGGCGCAGGACGTCTTCTGCCGTCTGCTCACGGACGGCACCGCGTTCACGAGCGACGAGCACCTGAAGGCCTGGCTTTTGCGCGTGACCGTCAACCGATGCCACGAGTTCCACCGGTCGCCCTGGAGCCAGCGGGTGGAGAGCGCAGACGACGCGGGTCGCGAGCTGCCGGCGCCGGATGCGCCAGCCGAGGACGCGGCCCTCGCGGAGCTGCGCGCGGACCCGGTCTGGCAGGCGCTCCAGGCCCTGCCCGAGAAGCTCCGCGTGGCGGCGCTGCTCCACTACGTGGAGGAGTACTCGACCGAGGAGATCGCCCGCATCGTGGGCAGCCCGCCGGCGACGGTGCGCACGCGCCTGCACCGGGCGCGCAAGCAGATGAGAGAGACGCTCGAGTCCCCCGCGAGCCCCGCAACAAACCCCGCAAAGGAGAAGAACTATGGACAGGCACACGCTTGAGCAGTTCCGCACGCGGGCGCGCAGGGTGGCGCTGCCCGAGGGCGTTCACGAATCCGTGCTGGACGAGATCAGAGTCGAGAAGGGCGAGCGCGCCCGCGGCCCGCGTCGGCCGCGACGGCCGCAGCGGAGCATGACGCGGCGCGCGGCCGTAGGCGCGGGGCTTGCCGTCCTGGGCAGCGCCGCCGCACTTCTCGCCCTCTCCGTGATCGTGCGCCCCGGAGAAGGCGACCCCGCGGCGGCAGAGGGCAACTGGTTTGCCCTCAAGGCATACGCCGACGGCATCTCCCAGGGCGAGAGCACCGTTCTGGCCCAGCGCAGCATCAGCCTCGCCGGGTCGCTCGGCGGCAGCGAGGGGTCCGGCTGGTATGCCGCCCACAGCATCGACCTGCGCTGCGAGGGAGCCAACATCGACCGCATCGACTACGCGATCGAGGGGGAGTTCGTGAGCCCCGAGGGACAGCCGGACGAGGGCTTCGCCGGCAACGCGGTGTGGTTCGACGCGCAGTACAGCCGGCCCTACGAGCTGGGCGAGGGCGAGGCCTACCCCGATCACGGCGGAGCGGGCGCGGGCTTCAGCGTCTCCTACGAGGAGCAGCAGGCCGACGAGGAGAGCTTCAACCGCCAGGTCTGGACGAGCTTTCCGACCGACGACGAGATTCGCGAGGCGCGCGCCGCGAAGGACGCCCTGCCGATTGACGCGGCCTCGCTCGACGAAGAGGTGGCGCGCTGGGAGGCGCTCAACAGGTTCCGCTTTGTCCTCGAGCGGAGAAGCGCGGACATCCTTGCCCAGACCACGCTCGTGATGACGGTCACCTTTGCCGACGGGAGCGAGCAGGTCAAGCGCTACCGCATCTCCCCGAGCGAGGACTTCGACGAGACGTATCAGGGCTATCTCGACTCCCAGGCGCGCAACGGCGCGATCCTCAGCTATTACCGCGACGTCGAGCCCAAGCCCGAGGAATACCTCGAGGCACAGGAGGCGACCGACGGGCTCTACGCCAACTGGCCCGATCTCTACACCATCACCGAGGTCACGGAGTAAACGAGACCGCCCCGACGTCCTTCTCGCAAAGAAACGTCGGGGCGGCGAAATGATGAAAAGGGACTGTCCCTTTTCATCACAGGCGGGCGACGCCGGAGGTGCGGGCGGCCTCGGCCACGGCGGCGGCGACGGCGGGCGCCACGCGCTCGTCGAAGGCGCCGGGGATGATGTAGTCGGCGGCGCGGTGCTCGTCGTCGACGAGGCCGGCGATCGCGTAGGCCGCGGCCTCCATCATGTCGTCGTTGATGTCCGAGGCGCGCACGTCGAGGGCGCCGCGGAAGATGCCCGGGAACGCGAGCACGTTGTTGATCTGGTTGGGGAAGTCGGAGCGGCCCGTGGCGGCCACGGCGGCCCCGGCGGCCAGCGCCTCGTCCGGCATGATCTCCGGCACGGGGTTGGCGCAGGCGAAGACGATCGGGTCGGCTGCCATCGTGCGGACCATGTCCTGGGTGAGCACGCCCGGGGCCGACACGCCCACGAAGACGTCGGCGCCGCGCACGGCGTCGGCGAGGCTGCCCTTCACGCCCTCGCGGTTGGTCCACGTGGCGATCTCGGCCTTCTCGGGGTTGAGGCCCTCGCGGCCCTCGTAGATGGCGCCCGTGCGGTCGCAGATGATGACGTCCTTCACGCCCATGCGCTGCATGAGCTTGGCGATGGAGATGCCCGCGGCGCCGGCGCCGGAGAAGACCACGCGCACGTCGGAGAGCTCGCGTCCCGTGAGGCGGCACGCGTTGATGAGCGCGGCGCAGGTCACCACGGCCGTGCCGTGCTGGTCGTCGTGGAAGACGGGGATGTCGCAGGACTCCTTGAGGCGGCGCTCGATCTCGAAGCAGCGCGGCGCGGAGATGTCCTCCAGGTTGATGCCGCCGAAGCTGCCGGCGATGAGCTCGACGGTGCGGACGATCTCGTCCACGTCCTTGGAGCGCACGCACAGCGGGAACGCATCGACGTCGGCGAAGGTCTTGAACAGGGCGCACTTGCCCTCCATGACCGGCATGCCCGCCTCGGGGCCGATGTCGCCCAGCCCCAGCACCGCGGTGCCGTCCGTGACCACGGCCACCAGGTTGCCGCGGCGGGTGTAGGTGTAGGAGTCGTCCACGTTCTCGGAGATCTTGAGGCACGGCTCGGCGACGCCCGGCGTGTAGGCCACGGCCAGCTCCTCGGGGCTGGTGATCGGCGCGCGGGTGATCACCTCGATCTTGCCCTGCCACTCGCGGTGCTTGTCGAGCGCGTACTGCTTGGCGTCCTCAGCCATGGAAACTCCCATCTCACGGGGCCGGTCGTGCTCCGGCCGTCTTGGCGATAAGAACCATGTGCAAGTGTACTCATTTTGGAGGCTTGCCGAGCGCTCGAACAAGCGCGGTTAACGTGCTCGCGCACCGTTCGTTCACCGCGCTCAAACGACCAAATATTGAGGCAGTCGGAGCCAAATTTGGTCGTTTGAGCGCGGTGAACGAAGCGGGGCAGCAAGTGCGCAGACGGCGAGAAGAACCGCGCGGCGGCAACGTCGCCGGAGCAACCCTCACGCGAGCGAAATCGCGCCAATCCAGCCCCAGCGCGGCTCGGACGCCACGCCATACGATGAGAGCCAGAGCTCGAGAGGCACCCGGCGCACGCAGCCGTCCACACAGTCCATGACCACGTTGTCTCCCACGTAGAGACCCACGTGCCCGTAGTCCCAGCCGCCCGCACCATACGGATCGCGCCCCACGGCGACGATCATCCCCACCAGCAGGTCGCGCGTGTCCGTGAGGTGGCAGAACCCGTCGTAGAGCGCTCGCGCGTCGCCGCTCACGTAGCCCATGCCCAGCCTGGAGAACGCGCGCTCCACCCACGCCGCGCAGAGGTCCTCCCCCATCGGCGCCGTCCCGTGCGCGCACTCGACGAGCCGTCGCTGCGGCGCGCCGGCGTCCATGAGCGCCTGCGGCTCATGACCCGCCGGCACTTCTCGCCAGGCGGGAAATCCAAAGATCGTGGTGACGCCGTCGGCCGCCAGAAGGCCGCGCGCGGACAGCGCCGCAAGAAGCCGCTCCCTCACCGCACCTCCCTCCGGTGAGTCAAAAGGGGTCTGTCCCCTTTTGACTCTACGGCAGCGGGAGACCGACGTATACTTGAAACTTAGGGGGAAACAGTCAGGAAGACGCTACAACGAAAGGACTTCCATGAGCGAGAAGATCGCACCCCAGGACACCTGTGTGCTTGTGACGGGCGGCGCCGGCTTCATCGGCAGCCACACCGTCGTTGAGCTGCTTACGGGCGGCTATCAGGTCGTCATCGTCGACGACCTCTCCAACGCCTCCCCCAAGGTCATGGACCGCATCAAGACCATCGTCGGCGACGAGGCCGCAGCAAACCTCACCTTCTACGAGGCCGACGTCAACGACCGCGCCGCGCTCGCCAAGATCTTTGACGCCCACCACCCGAGCCGTGTCATCCACTTTGCTGGCTACAAGGCCGTGGGCGAGTCCGTGAGCAAGCCGGTCGAGTACTACAGCAACAACATCGGCAACACCCTCACGCTCGTGGACGTCATGCGCGAGCACGGCTGCAAGTCGATCATCTTCTCCAGCTCCGCCACCGTCTACGGCGACCCGGACTCCCTGCCGCTCACCGAGGAGAGCCCCAAGAAGCCGGCGACCAACCCCTATGGCTGGACCAAGTGGATGATCGAGCAGATCCTCACCGACCTCCACACCGCCGACCCGGAGTGGAACGTCGTGCTGCTGCGCTACTTCAACCCCATCGGCGCGCACCCCTCGGGCCTCATGGGCGAAGACCCCAAGGGCATCCCCAACAACCTCGTGCCCTACGTCGCGCAGACTGCCATCGGCAAGCGCGACGCCGTCCACGTCTTTGGCAACGACTACGACACGCCCGACGGCACCGGCGTGCGCGACTACATCCACGTCTGCGACCTCGCGTCCGGCCACGTCGCGGCGCTCTCCTGGATGAACGGCCGCACCGGCGTCGAGATCTTCAACCTCGGCACCGGCACGGGCACCTCGGTGCTCCAGATCATCGAGGCGTTCTCCAAGGCGTGCGGCCACGAGATTCCCTACGTCGTGGACCCGCGCCGCCCCGGCGACGTCACCGCCAACTACGCCGACTGCACCAAGGCGCGCGAGCTCATGGGCTGGGAGGCCAAGTTCGACGTCGAGGACATGTGCCGCGACTCCTGGAACTGGCAGTCCCACAACCCCGACGGCTACGAGGGCTAAGGGAAGGCAAAGCGAGAAGGACCATGGAAGAGCTCTTCGTCACCTACCTCAAGGAGCGCCTGTCCCTCGTCGAGGGCGCGCTTGCGGACGCGGCGGCCGCGCCGCTTACTGACGGCGCGGCCCGCGACGACCTTGACCGCTATCTCTACGGCCCGCTCGAGCGCTTCACCGCCTCGGGCGGCAAGCGCGTCCGGCCCGTGCTCGCGCTTCTCGGGGCCGAGGCGGTGGGGGGCCGCGCCGAGGACGCGCTCTCGTGCGCGGTGGCGGTAGAGCTCTTCCAGAGCGCCGCCCTCATCCACGACGACATCGCCGACGAGGGCGAGCTTCGGCGCGGCGAGCCGTGCCTGCACCGCGTCGAGGGCGAGGGCCTTGCCATCAACGCCGGCGACCTCGCCCTCACCCAGGTCTTCGAGGTTCTTCTCGCCGACGAGGGACTTGTCGCGGAGCGCAAGGTCCGCGTCATGGGCGAGATCGCCCGCATGGAGCGTCACACCCTCGAGGGCCAGGCGCTCGACCTGGGATGGGTGCGCGACGGTCGCTGGGACCTCACGACCGACGACTACCTCTACATGGTTCGGAGCAAGACCGCCTGGTATTCCGCCGCAGTCCCGCTCTACGTGGGCGCCCTCGCGGCGGGCGCGTCCGAGGAGGCCGCTCGGGACCTGCTCGAGCTGGGGCTCTCTGCGGGCGTTGCCTTCCAGCTTCAGGACGACCTGCTCAATCTCGTGGGCGATGCGGCGGCGCAGGGCAAGGACTTCCGCTCGGACGTCACCGAGGGCAAGCGCACGCTCGCCGTCGTCTGGGCGCTCGAGCATCTTGACGCGGCAGATCGCGCCGAGCTTGTGGGCCTTCTCGACGCGCACTCCGCCGCGCCCGCCGACCTCGAGCGCGCCGTGCGCCTCATCGAGCTCGGCGGGGGCATCGAGAGGTGCCGCGCGCTGGCTCGCGAGCTCGCCGCGGACGCAAAGCGTCAGGCGGACGCGCTCCTCGAGGCCGGTCACATCTCGGTTGAGGCTCGCGACCTGCTAGTCTCTATGGCAGACTTCTTCGTGGAGCGCGCGGGCTGACGTCCGCGCCCACCTCACGTACGCAAGGAGAGGCAATGGAAACGATTCTGGAGGGCGCTCGCGGCGCCGCGGTCGAGGACATTCAGGAGCGCCTGGAATCGCTCGGCTACGAGATCGACGCTGCTGAGACGAAGGATGCGAGCTTTGGGCCGTCCACCGGGACCGCCGTCGCGCGCTTCCGCCTCGACCACGGGCTCTCGCTCGGCAAGGAGGTCGACGCCCCCACGTGGATCGCCCTCGTCGACGAGTGCTACCAGCTCGGCGACCGCACCCTCTACCTGCGCCTCCCCAACTACCACGGCAACGACGTGCGCCAGCTCCAGGAGCGCCTCAACATCCTGGGCTTCTCGTGCGGCGAGCCGGACGGCGTCTACGGCGTGCACACCGAGGCGGCCGTCAAGCTCTTCCAGGAGAGCATCGGCGTCCTCGCCGACGGCATGGCGTTCCCGGACACCTTCGACGCCATCGAGCGTCTCAAGCACGTGTGGGCGGGCAAGCCCGCGGCGGGCCCGCACCCCATGGGCGGCATGGGCTTCGCTCGTGCCGCGAGCGTGCTGGAGACCGCGCGCATCTCCATCACTGCCGACGATCCCATCTCGCGCAACATCGCGGGCCGCATCTGGAACCTTGCCCACGCCACGGTGGACGACTGCGGCCTCGAGCTCGTGGACAGCCGCTCCGACGCCACGACCGGGGCCCTCGTGGAGCTCTCCACGCAGCCGCTCCCGGACAACGTGGCCTCGGGCCTCGGCAACGTCATGCTCGACGACTTTGAGACCCTTCCGATGCGCCTGCGCACCGCCATCCAGAGCTCCAGCGCCACGCCGCGCGCCGCGCGCATCGAGGTCCCTGTGGGGACCGGCGCCTTCACCATGGGCGACGCCCAGACCTACGCCGTGCTGCTGCTCGACGCCATCTGCGCCGCCTTCGAGGGCCTCGACCTGTAAATTGGGGACGTGTTTTTTCGTGCAGACCGTTTGGGACAGGTTATGTAGAAACCTGTCCCAAACGGTCTGCACGAAAAAACACGTCCCCTTTTGACACAGCGAGGTCCTTCTCGATTCCTGATACAATCTCAGACGGCGGCACAGGGGTATCGTCCAATGGTTAGGACAGTGGTTTTTGGTGCCATCAATGTGGGTTCGAATCCTACTACCCCTGCCACCCGCCGCCTTCGCGTTATCATGCTTCTGTAAAGGGGACACACGTCGCTTGGAGGCTCATCCATGCCCATGACCGCGATTATCCTCGCCGCGGGCGAGGGAACGCGCATGAAGTCCCGTCACCCCAAGGTCATGCACAAGCTCCTCGACCGTCCGCTCGTCTCCTGGGTCACGCGCGCCGCGCGCGAGGCCGGGGCCGAGCGGATTATTGTTGTCGTGGGCCATGGCGCGGACGAGGTGCGGGCTCATCTCGCGAACGAAAAGGACGTCGAGTGCGTCGAGCAGACCGAGCGCCTGGGCACCGGCCACGCGACGCGCGTGGCACTCGAGGCGACCGGCGTCTGCTCGGGCCCGGTCGTCATCCTGAACGGCGACCTCCCGCTCGTCTCCCCTGAGACCGTGCGCGCATTCGCCGAGTCGGTGGATGACGACAAGCACGCCGCCGCCATCCTCACGATGACCCCGCCCGACCCGTTTGGCTACGGCCGCGTCGAGCTCGCCGCCGACGGCACCGTCGCCCGCATCGTCGAGCAGAAGGACTGCACCGAGGAGCAGAGCGCAAGCCTGCTCGAATGCAACGCCGGCTGCTACGCCTTCGACGGGGCGCTTCTGGCAGCGCACATCGGCGAGATCGGCAACGACAACGCCCAGCACGAGTACTATCTGCCGGACATGGTCGAGATCCTGCGCGGCCACGGCCACGCCACCACCATCGTCCACTGCGACGACTACCGCGAGGCGCTCGGCGTCAACTCTCGCGTTCAGCTCGCGGAGCTCTCCGCGCTCGCGCGCGACGCCATCAACACGCGCCTCATGGAGCAGGGCGTCACGATGCTCGACCCCGCGACCACCTGGATCGGCCCGGACGTCACCGTCGGGCGCGACACCGTCCTTCTCCCCATGACCATGCTCTGGGGCGCCACGACCGTGGGCGAGGAGTGCGTCCTCGGCCCCAACACGCGCCTCACCGACTGCACCGTCGCCGACAACGTCTCCCTCGAGGAGACCGTGGGCGTGGACGTCACCATCGAGAGGGACGTCACCTGCGGGCCGCGCGCCTATCTCCGCGGCGGCGCCCACGTGCTCGAGGGCGCCCATGTGGGCACGCACGTGGAGATCAAGAACTCCACGATCGGCCGCGGATCAAAGGTCCCGCACCTCTCCTACATCGGCGACTGCACCATGGGCGCCGGCGTGAACATCGGCGGCGGCTCGATCACGTGCAACTACGACGGCGTGCACAAGAACCGCACCACCATCGGCGACAACGTCTTCGTGGGGTCCGACACGATGATGGTCGCCCCCGTCACGATCGGCGACGGGGCCCTCGTGGGCGCCAGCTCCTGCGTCGTCAAGGACGTTCCCGCGGACGCGCTCTATCTCGAGCGCGCTGACCAGCGCATTGTTGAGGGGTACGCCTCCCGGCGACTCGAGAGACTCAAGAAAGGTGATGCCTAGATGTACGAGAACCTGAGCGAGCCCATTCCCCTGAAGAAGGAGATCAAGCTCTACACCGGCACCGGCAACCCCGCCCTTGCCGAGAAGATCTCTGACATCCTTCACCTCGAGCTCCAGGGCCTCAAGATCGAGAAGTTCGCCAACGGCGAGATCTACGCGCGCTTCGACGAGTCCATCCGCGGCGACGACGTGTTCTTCATCCAGTCGCTCTCCGGCGTCAACGTGAACGACCTCCTGATGGAGACCCTCGTCGTGGCCGACGCCGCCAAGCGCGCCTCTGCCTCCAAGTTCACCGCCGTGCTCCCCCACTACTGCTACGCGCGCCAGGACCGCAAGGCCGCTGCCCGCGAGCCCATCACCGCCCGCCTCGTCGCCAACCTCCTCGAGGCCGCCGGCGTGGACCAGGTCATCACCATCGACCTGCACCAGGGCCAGATCCAGGGCTTCTTCGACATCCCCGTGACCCACCTCACGGCGCTCTACCTCATCGGCGACTACTTCAAGCAGAAGGACTTCGACTGGGAGAACACCGTCGTGGTCTCCCCCGACATGGGCCGTGCCAAGGTCGCCAAGCGCCTCTCCGACTATCTGGGCTGCGAGGTCGCCATCGCCCACAAGAGCCGCCCCAAGCACAACGCATCCGAGGTCATGGGCATCATCGGCAACATCCAGGGCAAGACCTGCATCGTCAACGACGACATGATCGACACCGCGGGCACCCTCTGCAACTCCGTCCGCAAGCTCAAGGAGATGGGCGCCGGCGACATCTACGTCTCCGCGACCCACGGCATCTTCTCCGGCGAGGCCATCCAGCGCCTCCAGGACGCCCCGCTCGTGGAGTGCGTAGTCACTGACATCATCCCGTGTGAGGCCGCCAACAAGCCCGGCTCCAAGATCAAGTCCATCTCTGTGGCAAACGAGCTCGCCGAGGCCATCAACAGCGTGTACATGCGCCGCTCGGTCTCCGAGATCTTCGGCGGCCAGGGTGCCGAGATCTAGTCTGTCAATTGGGGACAGTCCCCAATTAACAGAAAAGTTTGATGTTGCGCGCGGGGCCGTCTTCGGACGGCCCCGCCCTTTCGCAAGGAGGTGCAGTGATCAGAATCGTCTGCGGCCTCGGCAACCCCGACGCCGAGTACGCCCGCACCCGGCACAACGCCGGCTTTGCCACCATCGACGCCGTGGCGACGCGTCAGGGCGTGCGCTACTGGAAGTCCGAGGCGGGCGCCCAGGTCGCCCAGATCACGGTGACCGACAAGGACGGCGAGAAGCGCGAGGTCCTTCTCGCCAAGCCGATGAGCTACATGAACACCTCGGGCGGGCCGCTCTCCAAGCTGGCGCGCGCCCACCGCGTGCGCCCCGAGGAGATTCTCGTGGTCCACGACGAGGTGGACCTGCCCGCGGGCGAGGTCAAGCTCAAGCTGGGCGGCGGCCTCAACGCGCACAACGGCCTGCGCTCCATCGCCGACAAGCTCGGCAGCCGCGACTTCGCGCGCGTGCAGTTTGGCATCGGCCGCCCGCCCGGACGCATGCAGGTCGCTGACTACGTGCTGCGCGAGCTCAAGGGAAACTTCCTCGAGGACTTCGAGCTCACCGTCGAGCGTGCGGCCGACCTCGTGGAGCAGACCCTGCGCGGCTGACGGCCGCCCTCACCCCGTCAAGAAAACAGAGAAATGTACGAGCACCCCGCTCTTCTCGCCTGGCGATAAGAACGGGGTGCTTCATCTACCTGCGATTATGCAACTCATGCCAGAAGCCGCGACTGAAAAGGTCGCACATTTCTCCCGACAGCACGCCAAACCGCCTCCGCTACGCGCACGCCTCCGCCGCCCGCCGCTCTTCTCGCCCGCCCACGGAGGAATGCGCGGTCACTCGGGTACAATGAGGGGTGTTGGAAAGGCCCTGCCAGGAGCCGGGCCGCCAAATGAGGGAATGCAGGAGAGGAGTGCGGTTAATGTACAAGATCCTCGAAAAGACGCAGTTCTCGGAGAAGGTGTTCAAGTTCCGCATCGAGGCGCCCCGGATGGCCAAGCACGCTCACGCCGGCCAGTTCCTGATGGTGCGCGCCAACGAGACGGGCGAGCGCGTCCCGTTCACGCTTGCGGGCTGGAACGCCGAGGAGGGCTGGGTCGAGTTCATCTTCATGGTGATCGGCAAGACCACGGAGATGCTGTCCACCTACAACGAGGGCGACTCCATCAAGGACGTCACCGGCCCGCTGGGCGTCCCCACCGAGATGGCGGACGGCCCCTGCGCGGTCATCGGCGGCGGCGTCGGCCTGGCCATCGCCTACCCCGTTGCCCGCCACCTGGTCGAGACCGGCCACGAGGTCCACGCCATCATGGGCGCGCGCACCAAGGACCTGCTGCTGCTTGAGGAGCAGTTCCGCGAGCTGCTGCCGGACGACCACATCCACATCACCACCGACGACGGCTCCTACGGCGAGAAGGGCGTGGTCACCGCCCCGCTCGAGCGCCTGCTCCAGGAGAAGGCCGTCACCCAGGTCTTCTGCGTCGGCCCCGTGCCGATGATGAAGTTCTCCGCCCTCACGGCCGAGAAGTACAACACGCCCATCACCGCGTCGCTCAACCCCATCATGGTCGACGGCACCGGCATGTGCGGGTGCTGCCGCGTGGAGGTCGACGGGCAGACGAAGTTCGCCTGCGTCGACGGTCCCGACTTCGACGCCACCAAGGTCGACTGGAACGACCTTCGCGCGCGTCAGGCCGCGTATCTCACCGAGGAGGGCCAGTCCCTCAAGGCCTATGAGGAGGCGAACTGCGCATGCCACAGGTAAACGGTCGCTTTGTTCCGGACATGAAGTCCCCGCGCACGCCGGACAACGAGGAGCCGGCAGCCGAGCGCGCGTGCGACTTCCGCCCCGTCGACAAGGGCTTCACCAAGGAGATGGCGCTGGCCGAGGCCGAGCGCTGCATGGACTGCAAGAAGCCGTTCTGCGTTGACGGCTGCCCCGTCAACATCAACATCCCCAAGTTCATCGAGAAGATCCGCGAGGAGAAGTTCGGCGAGGCGCTGGACATCATCCGCGAGGACTCGATGCTCCCCGCCATCTGCGGCCGCGTCTGCCCGCAGGAGAACCAGTGCGAGGGCAAGTGCATCCGCGGCAAGAAGGGCGACCCGGTGGCCATCGGCCAGCTGGAGCGCTTCCTCGGCGACCAGCCCGAGCTCGCCTCCAAGCCCAAGATGGCCCCCAAGAACGGCAAGAAGGTCGCCGTCGTGGGCTCCGGCCCGTCCGGCATCACCTGCGCCGGCGAGCTCGCCCGCAACGGCTTTGACGTCACCGTCTTCGAGGCCTTCTTCACCGGCGGCGGCGTTCTCGTCTACGGCATCCCCGAGTTCCGTCTGCCCAAGGCCGTCGTCAAGCGCGAGATCGACGGTCTGGAGGAGATGGGCGTCAAGTTTGAGTACAACTCCGTCGTCGGCCGCATCACCGACGCCGAGGAGCTCTTCGCTGAGGGCTTTGACGCCATCTACATCGCCACGGGCGCGGGCCTGCCCAAGTTCCTCAACGTCCCGGGCGAGAACCTGCCCAACGTCTTCTTTGCCAACGAGTACCTCACGCGCGTGAACCTCATGAAGGCCAACCGCTTCCCCGAGTACGACACGCCCACCAAGCACGGCAAGAACGTCGTGGTCTTTGGTGGCGGCAACGTCGCCATGGACGCGGTGCGCACCGCCAAGCGCCTGGGCGCCGAGCGCGCGATCATCGCCTACCGCCGCACCGAGGACGAGATGCCCGCCCGTCGCGCGGAGCTGCACCACGCCAAGGCTGAGGGCGTCGAGGTCATGCCGCTCGTCGCCCCGCTGGAGTTCGTGAAGGGCGAGGACGGCGCCGTCTGCGCGGTGCGCGTCCAGAAGATGGAGCTCGGCGAGCCCGACGCCTCCGGGCGCCGTCGCCCGGTGCCCATCGAGGGCGCCGTCGAGGAGATCCCCTGCGACGTGGCCATCTCCGCCATCGGCACCAACGCCAACCCGTTTGCCAAGATGATCGGCGACATCAAGCTCAACAAGTGGGGCTACATCATCGCCGACGAGGACGGCCGCACCTCCGACCCGCGCATCTGGGCCGGCGGCGACATCGTCACCGGCGCGGCCACGGTCATCCTGGCCATGGGCGCCGGCAAGACGGCTGCTGCAAGCATCACGAGGACGCTCGTCGGGTAGCGAGAAGAACGTCTGGTCGTAGCTGACGGCCCCGCCGATTTCCACGCAGGAGTGCGCTTCGCGAAACTCCTGCTTAGGAAATCGGCGGGGCCTTTTGCTATCGATGATGAGGTTCTTCTCGTCTGGGACCGCCGAAGGGCGTCTGTCGGGTTTGGCGGGGTGTCGCCCGCACTTGGCGGCGCGCGCCATCAAGTGCGGGCTAGAGCGCACTCGATGCGCGCACTTGAGCGCAAAACTCGGGAGGTAGGCCGCACTCCCCGGCCTGCCGCCGACACAACGCCCGCACTCGATGCCCGCACTTATGAGTGCGGCCCGCATGAGTCGTCACTCCCAGCCGGGGTCCTCGAGATTGCGGAGGTGGAAGAGGTAGTCGAGGAGGCGATAGGTCTTCTCGGCAAGGTCCTTCTCGCCGACGCCCCGCTCGACGACGTACTCGTCGAAGAGACGGTTGCTCGTGGTCTCGAGGCAGCCCGTCGTGAGCTCCATGAGGATGCGCGGCTCGAAGATCCCAACGCGGATGCATTTCCCTTCCACAAGATAGGGCGCATTGCGCTCGGTAGGTAAGATCCTATAGGCAACAAACTCCAGCTCGGCGCCATCGATTCCCAGATGAAGCTCGATGTTGTGACGCATGGCCCAAAGGCTTGTCTGCGAGACCTCCTCCAGGGGCATGCGCTCCACGTCAAGGTGCCCCTCGAGCCAGACGCGCAGCTCCTTGGGCGACTTGGTGCCGGGCACAATCTTGTGATCTGGCCACCAGGGGATGCGCGGCGCCGCGTCGTCGAGCTCCACGCGCGCCACCGCGACCACCGGGTCACTCTCGAGCCCCTCGCAGAACTCCTCGTAGGTTCGCGGGCTCGCGATGGGCACATCGACACTCAGCACGTTGCCGCGCTCTGCAAAGAGCGCGGCACCCAGACTCTCCTTCGCCCACGTGAGAAAGCGGACGTCGAGCTTTGCGGCAAGGCCGTCGCCGGCGTTGTCGAGAAACGCGTCGAGGACGTTATGGATGGCCTGCGCCGCCTCCAAGAAGTCGCCGCTCCCCAGGCTGGCATAGATTGCCTCGAGAAGCTGGTAGTCCTCGGCCGGAATAACCTCATTGATCTTCTTCAGACCGAGAAACGCGTAGCGCCGGTCGTAGAGGCTACGAACCAGCACGGAAAGCTCCCCTACCGCATCGCTCATGATCTTGGTGGCCCAGGCGTCGTTTCTGCGCCCGTAGGCAGAGCTCGCCTCCACAAGGCAGTAGAGCACAGACGAGAAGTGCCGGCAAAGCTCCTCGTCCGTCACGTCGGCGCGCGTGGGCGTCACGTCCGCGAAGAGGCCCGCCGAGTCATATGCCGCGACGACGGGGTCAAGGCTGCCGACCTGCTCGGGCTCGGCAACGTAGAGGTCCACGTGGAGGGCGTCGGAGAAGATGGCCACCTTCTGCGGCAGGCCGAAGTCGACGTCCTCGATGAACACGACGCCGCCATAGGCGCTGAGGTACTTCTCGCGCCGCGCCAGCACGGCATCGCGGTTCTGGGGAGAGACGACGAGGTAGAGGTCGATGTCGGAGAACTCGTCCGCGTCTCCACGGGCAATCGAGCCCTTGAGGAGAACCGCCTCGCACAGGCCGTCGGCCATCACCGCGTCGGTGATGGCCGCAATCGCCTCGTCAAGGCGCGCGATGCCCGTGATTCGCCTGATGCCCGTGATGCGCTTCTCGTCCAACGTCACCCCTCCCCAGGTCCAAACGCTACTCCAGCGAGATGGTCACGTGGTCGCCGTTGCCGCAGTCGACGTCAAGAAGCGTGCCCTTCTCGCCGTGCTTGATGGCCTCGGAGACAAGGTCCAGGTCAACGTCGGCGTTGTTGAGGTTCAGATTGACGTTGCCGGGCATCTTCTTTCCGGCCCCGAGCACAAAGCTCGCGAGGCCGAGCGGAACGTTGATGTTGACGTCATCGCCGTCGTCGCCGTCGTGGACCTGAATGTGCAGGGCGTGCGGGCGACCACCGCGATCAGGACGCGGCGCGGGCTCCGGCTCCGGCCCGAACGCGGCACCGGGCTCCGCGGGCGCCACCCCCCGCACCGGCACAACGTCGCGCACGATGGGCGCCACGCCCAGAAGCTGGTCCACGCTCACGCCAAACGTCTTGGCGAGCTCCGGCAGCAGCATGATGTCGGGCGCGCTGAGGCCATTTTCCCACTTGCTCACCGCTTGTGCCGTCACGCCCATCTTCATGGCAAGGCGCTCCTGCGTCATGCCGTACTCCAGGCGCAGCCGTGCGATGCGGCGTCCCAGCGTCTCGTTCTTCTCGTCCATGGTCGGTCCTTTCCTCGGGCTTCTGCGTGCGGCTCCCACTGTGACATCCCCCTTGGTTGAGTTCCACCAACCATCTGACGAGTTACGATTCTACCCGTTTACCAGCGAGGACAACCAGCGGTTGTGCGAGAGCGCCAGCATCCGCACGACAGCATGGCGAAAGAACCTACGCGTGCATTGAGCCGAGTGCGTCGACAGGCTCGTCGCAGCCTCGAGTAGGGGCCGTTCGCTAAGAGGGTTTGACCCCCGTACGTGGGCGTGCTACCCTCTCGAGCAGAATCGCATAGACACCGCCTCCCGCCGGGGAGGCACACGAGCGTTGACCCTGCATCGTTAGGCCTTAGAAGATGCGGGGTTAGCGCTCTTTCTCTATGCCATGGGGGAGCTCGTTGAGCCAAAACGGAGGCTGACATGTTTCGTGAGATGAGACGCAAGAAGCAGGCGCTGTCGCCCGAGGAGTGCGAGGAGGTGCTCGAGCGGGGCAGCTCGGGCGTGCTCGCGGTTCTCGGCGATGGAGGGTATCCGTATGCGGTGCCGCTCAGTTACGTCTACGCGGATGGTAGGCTCTTCTTCCACTGCGCGAAGGCTGGGCACAAGCTCGACGCCATCACGCGCGAACCCAAGGCCTCCTTCTGTGTGTTGGATCAGGACCGTGTGGTACCCGAGGAGTACACGACCTACTTCCGCAGCGTAATCGTCTTCGGGCGGGCGGGCGAAATCAAGGACGATGCAGGGCGGCGCACCGCGGCGGAGCTGCTGGCCCAGAAGTACTGCCCCGAGGAGAGCGCCGAGGGCGTTACGGCGGAGATTGACCGTTTCTGGCGCACGCTCTGCATCCTCGAGCTGGTGCCGGAGCACATCAGCGGCAAGGAGGCCATCGAGCTCACCCGGCAGCGCGGCTGAGCACCCCCAGCAACTCCGGTCGAGGACCTTCAAGGCCTGAAACGAGAAGGCGCCCCCGACCTTCCGGAGAGAAGTTTCTCGAAGAGCACTTCTCGAAGGAAGGTCGGGGGCGCCGACTAGCGCGTGTCAGGCCTTGAGCCTAGTACATGCCGCCCTGGCCGCCCTGGGCCGCCGCCGCGGAGATGGCCTCCTCGATGGTGGTGTTCTTGGGCTCGTCGGAGACGGTGGCCTCGGTGATGAGGATCAGCGACGCCACGGACGCGGCGTTCTGCAGCGTGACGCGGCAGACCTTGACCGGGTCGAGCACGCCCATCTCGATCATGTCGCCGTACTCGCCGGTGGCGGAGTCGAGGCCCTGGCCAGCGGGCAGGCCCTTGATCTTCTCGGCCACGACGGAGCCCTCGAAGCCGGCGTTGTTGGCGATGGTCTTCACGGGCGCCTCGAGGGCCTTGCGGACGATCTCCACGCCGATCTTCTCGTCGGAGTCAGCGGTCTCGACGCCGTCGAGCACCTTGGAGGCCTCGAGGAACGCGACGCCGCCGCCGGCGACGATGCCCTCCTCAACGGCCGCGCGGGTCGCCTGCAGGGCGTCCTCGATGCGGTGCTTGATCTCCTTGAGCTCGACCTCGGTGGCAGCGCCGACCTTGATGACGGCCACGCCGCCGGCCAGCTTGGCAAGGCGCTCCTGGAGCTTCTCCTTGTCGAAGTCGGAGGTGGTCACGTCGTACTCGGCCTTGATCTGGGCGATGCGCTCGTCGATGGCCTCCTTGGAGCCGGCGCCGCCGACGATGGTGGTGTCGTCCTTGGAGATCTTGACGGACTTGGCGCGGCCGAGCATCTCGGCGGTGACGTCGGTGAGCTGGACGCCGAGCTCCTTCATGGCGACCTGGCCGCCGGTCAGGATGGCGATGTCCTCGAGCATGCGCTTGCGGCGGTCGCCGTAGCCGGGGGCCTTGACGGCGCAGACGTTGAGGACGCCGCGGAGCTTGTTGAGGATCAGCGTGGCCAGGGCCTCGCCGTCAACGTCCTCGGCGATGATGAGCAGCGGCGCGCCCTGCTTCTGGACGGCCTCGAGGATCGGCAGGATGTCCTGGATGTTGGAGACCTTCTGATCGGTCATGAGGATGTACGGGGAGTCGAGCTCGGCCGTCATGGTCTCGTTGTTGGTGGAGAAGTACGGGGAGATGTAGCCCTTGTCGAACTGCATGCCCTCGACGGTGTCGATGTCGATGCCGAAGGTCTGGGACTCCTCGACGGTGATGACGCCGTCCTTGCCCACGACCTCCATGGCGTCGGAGATCTTGTTGCCGATCTCGGGGTCGGAGGCGGAGATGGTGCCGACGGAGGCGATCTGCTTCTTGGTGGAGACCTCCTGCGCGTTCTTGCGCATCTCCTCGACGACGGCGTTCACGGCCTTGTCGACGCCTCGACGGATGGCGATGGGGTTGGCGCCGGCGGCCACGTTGCGCAGGCCCTCGTTGACGATGACCTGGGCGAGGAGCGTGGCGGTGGTGGTGCCGTCACCCACGGCGTCGTTGGTCTTGGTGGCGACCTCCTTCACGAGCTGGGCGCCCATGTTCTCGATGGGGTCCTTGAGCTCGATCTCCTTGGCAACGGAGACGCCGTCGTTGGTGATGGTGGGGGCGCCGTAGGAGCGCTGCAGGGCCACGTAGCGGCCCTTGGGGCCCATGGTGGTGGTCACGGCGTCAGCGAGGGTGTTGACGCCCTTGGCGAGCTTGGCGCGAGCGTCGGTGCCAAAAAGAATGTCCTTAGCCATTTCTTCTGATCCTTTCCGATGATGAAAAGGGACTGTCCCTTTTCGTCAGTTAGTCCTCGATGACGGCGTAGATGTCGTCGGCGCGCAGGAGCAGGAAGTCCTCGCCGTCGATCTTGACCTCGTTGCCGCCGAACTTGCCGTAGTAGACCTCGTCGCCGACCTTGACGTCGATGGCGATGCGCTCGCCCTTGTCGTTGAGCTTGCCGGCGCCCACGGCCACGACCTGGCCGCGCTGCGGCTTCTCCTGGGCGCCGCTCGAGATGTAGAGGCCCGTCGAGGTCTTCTCCTCCTTGGGGGCCGGCTTCACGAGGACGCGATCACCCAGCGGCTTAAGAGTCATGTTCAAGAACCTCCTTCTGAGGCGCCCATGCGGGCGCACCTTTGCAGCGCTCCGGTCTCGGGCGCCGCGCTATCCAACGTTCTGAATCATACCCAGACAGGCGGACTTATACCACCTCGCGTAAAAAAATCTTCCAAGTCGCACTTAGATTTTCTGAGGCACCGCGGAGCAGGCGAGAAGAGCGCGCCGGACCGACAGATTGTCGTCCGCGGCGGCTGTCGCCGAGTAAGAGTTATGTGCGAGAAGTGCGCCGATTTTGGTAGTTCATTCGCAGAAAACTCTTACTCGATGCGCCGTCGGACCGACCGGGCGCCGTGGACGGGCCACTCTGCTACGATGAGGCCACGCGACTCCAAGGAGGGCAGACCCATGATGAGCCGTGTCCGATGCCTGCTCAGGCCGCTTTGTGCCTGCGCGCTCGCCGTTCTTCTCGCCGCATGCTCGCGCGAACAGCCGCCGACCGGCACCGTTCGCGTGGAGACGGATGACGCAGTGGTCAACGCCGCGATGCTCACCCATGGCTACACCTGGGACGGCGTCGCCAGCGACCCCGTGGCGCCAACCGATCTTGCCGATGACGACGTTCCCGACCTCGACCTCGACGGCACGGCAGAGGTGCGCACGTCCTTCTCGCAGCCCGCTACCGAAATCGAGGTCGTGCGCTATGCCGATGACGGGAGTCTCGAGGGCGTCGAGTGCGCGCTCGAGGACGGCGCCGCGACCTTTGATGTCGAGCCGGGCTGGCGCTACTACGTCGGCGCCTGGTTCGAGGACGGAGACGCGGGATACCTCTTTGACGCCAAGGGAACCGAGGGAGAGGGGGCTGCGATGGACGAGTTCGTGAGCACCGCGATGGTCGTCACGTTTGATGACGGCGAGATCCTCTTTGTGGACCAGGAGAACGAAAGCCCCTACTACCCCACCCTGCCCGAGGACGCGCCCGAGCTCACGGCTGGCAACATCGTGCGCGTGACCGGCAACGGCATCATGCTGGAGAGCTATCCCGGGCAGTACCCGGGCATCACCAAGGTCGAGGTGATCGAGGAGGGCTCGCCCGCGGACGCCGAGAAGTACGACGAGCTGGTGGCACAGATCTGGCAGCCCAAGGACCCGAGCGAGCCGCCCTACGCCTCCGTCGAGTACGCAACCGAGCTCGCCACGGTGTCTCTCATGCCCGCGAGCAATGGCTACACCTGGAGCTTCGAGGAGAACGGCGAGGGCCAGACCATCGTCGCGGACGTTCCGCACCCGACCCAGCTGGCGGTCGACGACCTGCCCGACGCGCGCGTGGACGGGCCGACCGAGGTCACCGCGAGCTTTGACGTCGAGGCGACGGGGCTCACGGTCACCCGCTGGAGCGAGGATGCGCTCGACGCCGAGGGCGAACAGGTCGCAGTCGAGGACCTCTCGTTCACCGTGGAGCCGGGGTATCGCTATGCCCTTAACGCCACCTTTGAGCAGGGCGAGACAGCCTTCGTCTTCACCGTGAGGTAGGACCCGGCGCTGGCCGTGACAATTAGGACAGGTTGGATTGTCACACGCTCTCGGTGTGACAATCCAACCTGTCCCAATTGTCACGTCCTGCCCTAACTGCCACCGCCCGCGCCGGGGTCACAGCGTCTCGAGCTCAGCGAGCCAGAGGGCTGAGCAGGCGTCCGAGGGCATGCGCAGGTCGCCGCGCGGGCTCACGGCAGCCGAGCCCACCTTGGGGCCGTCGGGCAGGCAGCTGCGCTTGAACTGCTGGGCGAAGTAGCGCCGGTAGAAGACCTTGAGCCAGGAGAGGATCGTGGCGTCGTCGTACTTCTCGCCCAGCGCATAGCGGGCAAGGCGGTAGACCTTGGCCGGGTTGGTGCCACGGCGCAGGACCTCGTAGAGGAAGAAGTCGTGCAGCTCATAGGGGCCCACGAGGTCCTCGGTCTTCTGCGCGATCTTTCCGTCGCCCGTGGCGGGCAGGAGCTCCGGCGAGACCGGCGTGTCCAGCACGTCGAGAAGAACCTCGGACTCCGCGGCGTTTCCGCAGGTGTCGGCCACGTAGCGCACGAGGTGGCGCACAAGCGTCTTGGGCACGCTCGCGTTGACGGCGTACATGGACATGTGGTCGCCGTTGTAGGTGGCCCAGCCGAGAGCCAGCTCGGAGAGGTCACCGGTGCCGATGACGAGGCCGCCCTCCTGGTTGGCCACGTCCATGAGGATCTGCGTGCGCTCGCGCGCCTGGGCGTTCTCGTAGGTGACGTCGTGGACGGACTCGTCGTGCCCGATGTCGGCGAAGTGCTGGCGCACGGAGGCGGCGATGCCAATCTCGCGCAGCTCGGCACCCACGGTTCGGGCGAGCTCGCAAGCGTTGTTGTAGGTGCGGTCCGTGGTGCCGAAGCCGGGCATGGTCACCGCGATGACGCCGTCGCGCGGAAGTCCCAGCAGGTCGAAGGCGCGCACGGTCACGAGCAGGGCGAGCGTGGAGTCCAAGCCGCCCGAGAGGCCGATCACCGCGCGGCGCGAGTGCGTGTGCGAGAGGCGCTTGGCGAGGCCATGGGCCTGGATGGCAAAGACGTCCTCACAGCGCCCCTCGCGGCGGGTGGGATCGGACGGCACGAAGGGATGCGGGTCCACGTAGCGGGTGAGTGAGGTCTCGCGGGAGGCCGCGCCGGCGCCCAACGAGAAGGGCACGGTCACGTAGCCGCACTCCTCGGCCGCAGCCGCGCACTCGAAGGTGGACATGCGCGTGCGCTCGGCCGCGAGGAGGCGGGCGTCGATCTCGGAGACCGCGTGGCCGTCACCGAAGGGCCTGCCCTCCGCGAGCAGGCGGCCGTTCTCGGCCACGAGGTCGTGCCCGGAGAAGACGAGGTCCTGCGTGGACTCGCCCGTGCCGGCGCTCGCGTAGACGTAGCCGCAGAGAAGGCGCGCGCTCTGGCCGGTCACGAGACTTCGGCGGTAGTCCGCCTTGCCGACGACGGCGTTGGAGGCGCTCAGGTTGCAGATCAGCGTGGCACCGGCCTGCGCGTGCGCGATCGAGGGGGGCGCGGCAACCCAGAGGTCCTCGCAGATCTCTGCCGCGACCACGAGCTCGGGGAGCTCCAGGCACGAGAAGAGCAGGCTGGTGCCCATAGGCACGTTCTTCTCGCCCGCGATGGAGACGGCGACGGGGTCGACGGGGCCGGAGACGAAGTGGCGCCCCTCGTAGAATTCGTTGTAGGTGGGGATGTGGGTCTTGGGCACGAGCCCGAGGACCATGCCGCGCGAGACGACGGCGGCGCAGTTGTAGAGCTTGCCGCCCGCGCGCACGGGCACGCCCACGAGAAGCAGCGCGTCGAGATCCGCCGTGGCAGCGGCAAAGTCGGCGAGCCCGGCGTCGGCGGCGCGGATGAGCGCGTCCTGCCAGAAGAGGTCCTCGCAGGTGTATCCGGAGAGCGCGAGCTCGGGAAGCACGATGACGACCGCGCCGTCCTTCTCGGCAGCCTGGCGCGCCGCCGCCACGCAGGACTCCACGTTGAAGGCAACGTCCGCGACCCGCACCTCCGGCGTCACTGCCGCAACCTTGACGAACCCGTCCCTCATCCCAGCCTCCTTATGATTCAAAAGGGGACAGACCCCTTTTGAATCACTCTGCTCGATCGGCCCTCGTTCTTCTCAGTTTATTTGTTACGCGTGTAATTGTGCAGGTTCCAATTCCGGTCAGCCGTTCAATTTGCTTAACGGACAGGCCAACGTCGCGCAAATCCAGGAGCCTCTGGTCTCGCTCCGCCTTGGGAAGCGCTCTCACCTCATGGGCGGGCAGTTCGCCCAGGGCAATGCGCGCAACATCGCCCATCTCGTCATCGGAAACCCGGGCGCGGCGGTCAAAGCGATATGCCCGTCTCTGCTCAGGATGACTGTAGGCGATAAACCCCTCAGCTCCGCCAAGCATGTCCAAGACAAGTCGTGTGTCGGCAATCTCCGCAGACCCCACGTACTCGCGATAGCTACTCCACGGGTACTCCGCCGCCGGACAAATCCCGGCGTTTGCCGGATTGTCATGCACGTAGCGAATAGCCTGAAGCAGGTACGCTTCGTTCTCGACGGGGCAGCTCTTGAACCGGCTTTCAAAGACGTGGCCCACCCTCCCCGACTTGCGGTTGAATCGCTGCGCATAGTCGCCGGAGAGTCTCTGCATCATCTCGCTCAGCGCCTGTGTCGGGTCCTCCAGCACAAGGTGCACGTGGTTCTCCATAAGGCACCAAGCCAGAACGTGGATCCCTGCGTCTCCCGCCCTCTTTGCAAGGAGCTCGAGAAAAGCGCGGCGATCCGCATCGTCCTCAAAGATTATCTGCTTGCCGTTTCCGCGCAGAATCACATGGTAGAAGCCCGACTCGGCAGTTGCTCTTGGCGCTCGCGGCATAAAGACCCCTCCCCCGGATAAGACTTAGGTGGAGACTCTCATACCCAAGGGAGGGGACACACTTTCAGACAGATTCAGGTTGACGAGAAATGATTCAAAAGGGGTCTGTCCCCTTTTGAATCACCCCTCGAGGTAGCGGGCGAGGAACTCGCGGGTGCGGGGGTGCTCGGGGGACGAGAAGAGCTTGGAAGGCGCGCCCTTCTCGGCGATGACGCCCTTGTCCATGAAGACGACCTCGTCGGAGACGTTCTTGGCGAACGCCATCTCGTGCGTGACCACGACCATCGTCATGCCCTCGGCGGCCAGGCGTCGCATGACCTCGAGGACCTCGCCCACGATCTCGGGGTCGAGAGCGGAGGTGGGCTCGTCGAAGAGCATGAGGTCGGGCTGCATGCAGAGGGCGCGCGCGATGGCGACGCGCTGCTTCTGGCCGCCGGAGAGGTTGTTGACGTCGGCGCGCGCGAAGTCGGCCAGGCCCACCGACTCGAGGTGGCGCATCGCGACCTCCTGGGCCTCGGCCTTGCCCATCTTCTTGAGGGTCACGGGCGCGAGCGTGCAGTTGTCGAGCACGTTCATGTTGTTGAACAGGTTGAAGCCCTGGAACACCATGCCGATCTTCTCGCGCAGGCGGTTCACGTCCACGTGCTCTGCCGCAAGGTCGGCGCCATGGAACCACACGTGGCCGGCGTCGGGCGTCTCGAGCAGGTTGATGCAGCGCAGGAGCGTCGACTTGCCCGATCCGGAGGCGCCGATGATCGTGACCACCTGACCGGGCATGACGTCGAGGTTGATGTCGCGCAGGACTTCCAGGTCGCCGAAGCTCTTCTGCAGGCCCTCGATGCGGACCATGGGCTCGGCGGCGGAGGCGGCGTTCGCGGCCCCGGCGGAGGCCGCGACGTTCAGGTTCTTCTCGCTCATGGCTTACTCCTCCACCTTCACGGGCTGGTCGGACGTGCTGCCCATGGTCTCGGCCTTCACGTTGAAGCGCTTGGCGAACTTGCCGAGCAGCCACGACGCGATCGCCGTCATGATGAGGTAGAACACGGCGGCCACGAGGTAGGCGTTGAGCTGCCTGTAGTAGATGCCGGCCACCGTGGACGCGGCGAAGGCCAGGTCGAACACGCCGATGACGGAGAGGACCGACGAGTCCTTGATGTTGATGACGAGCTCGTTGGAGAGGCCGGGGATGGCGAACTTGATGCCCTGCGGGAAGACGACCCTCACCATGGCCTGCCACTGAGAGAGGCCAAGCGAGCGTGCGGCCTCCATCTGCCCCTTGTCGACGGACTCGATGCCGCCGCGCAGCACCTCCATCATGTAGGCGGTGGAGTTGAGCGAGACCACCACGAGGCCGGCGATGAAGCGCGACCAGATGGCGTTGGTCTCGCTGACGCTGAGGCCAAAGCCGCTCACCACGGCAAAGCCCGCGTAGTAGATGATGACGCCCTGGACGAGCATCGGCGTGCCGCGAACCACGGTGCTGTAGACCTTAGCAAACCACACGCCGATCTTCTTGAAGAAGCGCACGCAGTCGTTGTCGGAGCGGTCAATCTGCATGATGCGCGCAAAGACCAGCAGGAGCGCCAGGAAAAACGCTATCAAGGTACCAAAGACGGCCAGCTCGATGGTCGTGATGATGCCGGTGATGTAGGTGTCGCGGCCCTGCTGGAACATGTAGAGCACCTGGGCGAGCATATCGTCGGGCATCTTCTCTGCGGCGGCCGCCACCTGCCAGGCGCTCGCCAGGCCCATGGCCCAGCGGTCAACGAGAAGGACGGCGGTTATCGCCCAGATCACGTAGGAGCCCACGCGCAGCGCACGAGCCACGGCCGGCTTGGTGAAAGGCGCCGTCTCCGCGTAGTTGTGCCAGTGGGTCAGCTTGAACAGCAACGCCAAGGCGGAGAGCACGAGCCACGCCACCAGGACGTAGTACATCACGAGCTCGACGGTGAAGGCGCTCGCCAGGAAGGAGAGCTCGGGGCGCGTCGAGCTCGACAGCAGCATGCCGAGAAACGCCACGACGCTCGTGCCCAGCAGCACGTAGCGGTGGTCGCGCGTCACGAAGTCACGCAGTTTTGACATTCAGGACTCCTCGCGGTTCTTGTCGTTCTATCGCCGTGAACGGGACGAGGGCCAAGGCCCCCGCCCCGCTCGGGTCGAAAATGATTCAAAAGGGGACTGTCCCCTTTTGAATTACGCAGGCTGGCGATCCATGCAATCCTGCCACATCTCGAGGCGCTCCTCCTCGGTGATGCCGGCAATGATCTCGTTCAGGCGATCGAGCATCTCGTCCTGGCCCTTGGCAATGGCCGCGTTGTCCGGGTTGCTCGGGTCGGAGAAGCCCTCGCCCTCCTCGAGCTCGACCTTCATGAGGTCGGGGTAGTTCTCGAGCAGGTTGGGCAGCGACATCGAGGAGAACGTGATGGCGTCGCAGGTGCCGTTCTCGATGGCGTCGACGACGAGCGGAACCGTAGCGACGGGCGTCATGTGGTTGACGTCGGGAATCTCCTCGATGAGGTCGTCGTAGAAGGTGTCCTTCTGGCCGAGGACGGAGGCGCCGGAGAAGTCGGAGAGCTTGGTGGCGTCGGCGTAGTCGCTGTCCTTCTTGACGACGATGATGACCTCGTCGTCGATGTAGGAGTCGGTGAAGTCCGCAGACTCGGCGCGCTCCGGGGTGACGGACATGCCGGCACAGATGATGTCGATGGTGCCGTTGTTGAGGGAGTCGACGAGTGCGCCGAACTCCATCTTCACCGCGACGGGCTCCATGCCCAGCTCCTCGGCGATGCGCTTGGCGATCTGCACGTCGTAGCCGTCGGCGTAGGCGCCCTCGACGTTCTCGATGGGGATGGTGGTGTCGGAGGCCTCGGTCGCCTGCCAGTTGTACGGGGCGTAGGCGGCCTCCATGCCAACGCGGAGGGTCTTGCCGTCGCCGAGGGTCGCGGCCTCGTTGGTGTCGGCGGCGTCATCGGCGGCATCATCGGCGCCATCCGTGGTGGGCTCCTGCGCGGCGGGGCCGCAGCCGGAAAGGACCATCACGCCTCCCATGCCCGCCACGAGGCTCGAGAGCTTGAGGAAGTCGCGGCGAGAGACTCTGTCAGATACGTACACGTGCGGGGTGGCCTTCATGGTGGTTCCTTTCCCTTTTTGAGTAATCCCCTTCCGCGCGACGCAACCGGAGGGGACCCATTCCCCTCCCCCTTGCAACTTAATGCGAGAAAGTTACGCGCACGTCGGCAGAATACCGCGGGACGATAAGAACCACAAGCTGCTACCATTCTAGAAACACCGCCGTAACGGGTGATTCAATTGGGGACAGACCCCTTTTGAATCACCGGACTAATGATTCAAAAGGGGTCTGTCCCCAATTGAATCACCCGCATCATCTGGAGGACGCCATGGACCAGGAGACCTACGACGCCTACGTCGCCATCCTCGAGGAGGAGCTCGTCTGCGCGATGGGCTGCACCGAGCCCATCGCCGTGGCCTATTGTGCCGCGCTCGCCCGCCAGGCGCTCGGCTCGCTGCCGGAGCGCGTGGACGTGGCCGCCTCCGCCAACATCATCAAGAACGTGAAGAGCGTCGTCGTGCCCAACACGGGCGGCGCGCGCGGCATCGAGGCCGCCGCCGCGGCGGGCGTGGTCGCGGGAGACGCCGAGGCCAAGCTCGAGGTCCTTGCCGGCGTTACCGGCGAGCAGGTTGCCGAGATGCATGATTATCTCGCCGCTCACGAAGTCAGCGTGACGCCCTCCGAGCGCCCGTGGATCTTCGACATCCAGGTGCGCGTCTCGGGCGACGGCCACGAGGCGTTCTGCGAGATCGCGGGCGCGCACACCAACGTCATCCGCGTGGAGCGCGACGGCGAGGTTCTTCTCGACCAGCCCTTTGAGGAGGACGCGGGCGAGAAGGACGCCGGGACGGACCGCAGCTGCCTCTCCATCGAGAAGATCGTCCAGTTTGCGGACGAGGTGAACCTCGAGGACGTCAAGCAGGTGCTCGGACGGCAGATCGCCTGCAACACGGCCATCGCCCAGGAAGGGCTCCACGGCGACTGGGGTGCGAGCGTGGGCAAGGTGCTGCTCGCCGCCTACGGCGATGGCGTCGCCAACCGCGCCAAGGCCTGGGCAGCCGCCGGCTCCGACGCGCGCATGAGCGGCTGTGAGCTTCCCGTGGTCATCAACTCCGGCAGCGGCAACCAGGGCATCACGGCGAGCGTGCCCGTGATCGTCTACGCCCGTGAGCTGGGCGTCTCACACGAGGAGCTGCTACGGGCGCTCGTGGTCTCCAACCTCGTGACCATCCACCTCAAGACCGGTATCGGCCGCCTCTCCGCCTACTGCGGCGCCACGAGCGCGGGAGCTGGCGCGGCGGCCGGCATCACCTACCTCTACGGCGGACGCACGCACGAGATCTCCCACACCGTGGTCAACGCCATCGCCATCGACTCCGGCATGGTCTGCGACGGCGCCAAGGCGAGCTGCGCCGCCAAGATCGCGAGCGCCGTGGAGGCGGGCCTTCTGGGCATGCAGATGCAGCGCCAGGACAAGCAGTTCTACGGCGGCGACGGCATCGTGGTCAAGGGCGTGGAGAACACGATCCGCAACGTGGGCGTGCTCGCGGCTCAGGGCATGCGCGAGACCGATCGGACGATTATCGAGCTCATGTGCGGGTCCGGCGCGTGCTAACCCTCCGGGAGCGGGCTGCCGACAAGGTCCGGCGCTCGGACAGTCCTCGCCGCTAAGAACGCGGCTGCGGAACTCGCGGCGGGTTCTTATCGCCCCGCCCGCGCGGTGGCGTTATCGGCGCCTTGGGATGGGGTTTTGGCTGGCGTCTGTTCTAGCTCGAGGAGGGCCTGCTTGCGGTCGAGGCCGCCGGCGTAGCCGGTGAGGGAGCCGTCCGCGCCAACCACGCGGTGGCACGGGATAATCACGCTGATGGGGTTCCTGCCCACGGCGGCCCCAATGGCGCGGGGCGACGACCCCAGCTTGGCTGCGAGCTTGCCGTACGTGCGCGTCTCCCCGTACGGGATGGTCAGAAGCGCGCCCCACACGCGACGCTGGAACGCGGTGCCGCGCGGCGCAAGCGGGACGTCCGCCACGTCCGGACGATCACCCGCGAAGTACGCGTCCAGCCAGCGACGAGCGGCGAGAAGAACCGGCGAGTCGGCGAGCTCGCCTGTCTCCGCGTCCTTCTCGGCGTCGCCCAACCCGCGCGCAAAGTAGCGCTGCCCGTAGAACCACGCGCCGACCAGACCGGCATCGTCCGCCGCGAGCAGCATCTTTCCCAGCGGGGATTCGAAGTCGCAGGTACGCATGTCACACCTTTCCCGACGACAACTTGGTCTTGGGCGCATAGTCGCGCATGCCGGGAACGACGCCGCCCGCCACGGCCCAAAGATAGAGGCTGGCCACGCTGCCGTAGGGACTGTAGCGACGCCGGTACTTCTCGAAGAGCTTGCGCGTAATCCTGCGATGATGGTAGACCATGCGCAGGCCACGCTGGATGGCCAGGTCATCAAAGGCCAGCACGTCGGGGCGCTCAAGACAGAAGAGCAGGATCATCTCCGCCGTCCAGCGTCCGATTCCTGGTAGCGCACAAAGCGCCGCAATGGCCTCCTCGTCCGGCATCGCCGCCACCGCGGCAAGGTCGAACTCACCGTCCGAGACGCGCCGCGCAAACTCCCGTATGTAGTCCACTTTCCGGAAGGTCATCCCAACGGATTGCAGCTCAGCAGGGGTACGCGCAAGCACGTGCGCTGAGTCCACCGTACCCAGGAGCTCCTGCAGGCGCGCCCATATCGTCGCCTGCGCCTTAGTGGAGACTTGCTGGCCTACGACGTGGTGCACCACGGAAGAGAAAAGGTCAGGGTCCACCTCGCGGCGCACGGGGCCGATCTTCTCGATCAGCTCGCCGAGCACAGGATCGCGCGCCTTGAGGTAGTCCGTCTCCGCCCATCCATACCGGAAGTACATCGTACCCCCCTACGTACTCTTTCTCGCCACCATCATGCACCATTGCTGCCAAAACCAGACCCCGCCGCCTCTCAAATGGGGCGAGAAACCCGTGGGCGAGCCGCCCGCAAGCTCGGCATGAAGAGAGCGGCTGATTTCCCTAGCATCATGGTCCGGTGTTCCCGTGAGCTCGAGCCAGGGTTCGAGGCGCTGCTCCATGGGCGTTACCTCGACGCTCGCCACCTCAAGAACATGCTCATCCCCGCCAAGCTCCAGGACCTCAACAAGATGTTGCAGGTAGTCCGCGCGAGAGAAGTTCCGCGACGGATCGTCAAAGCCCGCGGCCTGCCGGGGAAAGGATTTCCGCACCGCCTCGAGGTTCTTCTCGGCCACGCGAATCAAATCCCCCAGCGCGTCATCGGAGTCCTCCGGTGCCTTCGCGCAGCGTCACCTCAAAAAGCACGCAGACGTTTCCTTCGACCACTGAAGCCCCTTTCTTTCTATATGTTCATTTGACTACAATTCACTCGACGCAGTCTTCTAAAAATGTCAGATACTCTCTTGATATCGTCAGATTGGGTCTCATGAACACAAAGGGTGAGAAGTACCCCAACTCGGCGAACCTCAATGCCGGAACCGACTTTCCCTACACCGTGCTCGACGTGATCGATGACGTCATGAGCCCGCGGCAAAACGAGGGCTTCCGCATCATGCACTGGCACGATGACCTGCAATTCATCTTTGTATGGGACGGAGTCGTCGAGCTGTGGACGCTCGCAGAATCGCTTCGAATTGCCCCGGGCGAGGGCGCGTTCATCAATCGGGGCGTCATCCATCGCGTGGGACGCGACGGACCGTGTCACTACACAAGCCTCCTCTTTCCCGAGCGCTTCCTCTGGTTCTATCCGGAATGCCCTGCCCAGGCGCTCGTCGAGCGCATCGTGGGAAACGACGCGCTGGCGGTGCTGAAGCTCGCGCCGCAGACCCCTTGGGAAAAGCGCGCGCTCGACACGCTTCGAGAGCTCGCCGCACTCAGGCGCGACGGCATGGCGAGCGACGAGGAGTACGCCTACCGGGTTCTCGTTCTTCTCGCCCGCACCTGGCTTGAGATTGCGACGAATATCGAGCCGACGAGGAGAGCCGGAGCGGATGTGCGGCGAGCGCGAGTCCGCGACGCGCTCTCGTTCATGGAGGCGCGCTATTCCGAGGCGCTTTCCCTGTCCGACCTTGCCGATGCCGCACACGTGAGCGTCTCCGAGCTTGGCCGCGACTTCCGGGCCTGCCTGGGAACGACACCTTGGCGCTATCTCACCGAGTACCGCCTTGGCCGCGCGGCGCGGCTGCTGCGTGCGACCAAGCTTCCCGTAGCGACCGTCGCGGCTCGGACGGGCTTTGCAAGCCCAAGCCACTTTGGGAAGCTCTTCCGCGAGCGAACGGGCCTCTCGCCCCGCGCCTATCGCGCTGCAAAATGATTCAAAAGGGGTCTGTCCCCTTTTGGATCACTCCCAGGTGGGAGGGACGGGGGCGTCGGGGGTGGCCCAGGTGCCCAGGGCGGCGTTGGGGTCGGCGTCCAGCGTGAGGGGCGAGAAGGACCCGGCGTTGTAGCTCCTCAGGGCCGCGATGCCGATCATCGCCGCGTTGTCGCCGCAGGCGCGCATGGGCGGCACGGTCACGCGCACGCCGCGCTTCTCGAGCGCCTTCTTGTACGCCGCGCGCAGGCCCGGGTTGGCCGCCACGCCGCCGCCGACGCAGAAGTCGGCAACGCCGGTCTCCTCCACGGCCGTCACCGCCTTGGCCACCTGCACGTCGATCACGGCCGCCTCGAAGCTCGCCGCCAGGTCCGGCAGGTTGATCGCGCGACCGGCACGGTTCTCGCCCTCGATGTAGGTGATGACGGCGGTCTTGAGGCCGGAGAGGCTGAAAGAGTAGTCCCCGCTGTGCATCATCGCGCGCGGGAAGTGGATGGCCTTGGGGTTGCCCTGCGCAGAGAGCTTGGAGATCACGGGTCCGCCGGGGTATCCCAGGCCGAGCGCCTTGGCCACCTTGTCGAAGGCCTCGCCCACCGCGTCGTCGATCGTGGCGCCCAGGAGCACGTAGTCGCCCCAGGCGCGCACGTGCACGAGCATGGTGTTGCCTCCGGAAACGATGCTCGCCACGAAGGGCGGCTGGAGGTCCGGCGTCTCGAAGAGGTTGGCCATGAGGTGGCCCTCGAGGTGATGCACGGCAATGAGCGGCAGGTCAGCGGCCGCACAGAGGCCCTTGGCAAAGGCCACGCCCACCACGAGCGCGCCCACCAGGCCCGGCCCCGCCGTGACGCCCACGGCCGCGAGGTCCGCCGGCGCGAGCGTGTCAACGCCGAAGTGCTCGCCTGCGCGCGCGAGCGTCTCCTCGAAGACGCCCACGATGGCCTCGGTGTGCTTGCGGGAGGCGATCTCCGGCACCACGCCGCCAAAGCGCGCGTGGAAGTCGATCTGCGTTGCCACGACGCTCGCGCAGACCACGCCATGACTGTCCGTCACGGCCATGGCGGTCTCGTCGCAGGAGGACTCAATCGTGAGGATGAGCGGCCCCGCTGCGGCAAGCGCGGCGCGGGCCTCGGCCGAGCGCTCGCCGGCCACGATCGGCCAGGGGCGGATGGACGGCGCGGGCTCCGGGCGGCCGGTCGCGATCACGGCGTCCGCGGCGAGCGGCAGCGGGGCGCGCAGGATGAGGGCGTCGTGACCGGCGCCGTAGTAGCCGGGCCTCCGACCCTCCTCCATGAGGCCGAGCGCGCCGTAGAGGGCGCGGGCCGGCTCGTTCTTCTCGTCCACCTCGAGAGAGATCGTCTGCGCCCCGAGCATCTGCGCATCGTAGGCCACGCGCGCGACGAGGCGCGTGGCGATGCCCGCGCGCCGACGCGCCGCGTCAACGACGACCTCCTCGACCTCGAAGTCCGCCCCCGCGAGCACGCCGCCCGCAAAGCCGATGACGGTCCCCTGGTCGTGCGCGACCCACCAGCTGCGACCGGGCTGGGAGAGCTCCTCGTAGAACATCCTCTCCGTCCACGGCGTATGCGCGGAGGCCTCGTAGGCGGCGGCCTCGAGGGCGGCAACGGCGACGGTATCGTTCAGCGTCATCGGTCGAAGCTGCAGGTGGATGCCCGCGAGCGCGTCATCTACGCCGGTGAGCTCCACGGTCGCCGGCTCCTTGAGGCCCAGCCTCGTGCGCTCGGCCTCCTCGGCGTCGGAGAGGCGCGTGTAGATGGGAAGGACCAGCGCCGGGTCGCCGGGCTGCGCGGACGCGCCGTCAAACACGCCGGCCTCGACAGCGGCGCGCAAGAGGCCCTCGCCCGTGGGGTACCACGCCTCCTCAGGCGAGAAGGACGCGAGGCCCGCCGCCTCGAAGCGCGCGCGGTACTTGGCGAGCCCGTTGCCCGTGAGCGTGAGCTCGGCAGCATCCGCGCGCTCCGCCCACGCCGTCACGCAGGCGTCGGCCTTGAGGACGGTCTCGGCCGGGAAGGTGCGGTGCGCGCCCGCCGCGTCGAGCTCATAGATGCCGGGATAGACCTCGCCGCGCATGGCGTCGCCCGCCACTGCGAGCGTGCCTCGCGCGCCCGCGGCCTGCGCCGACCACGCCATCGCATCGAGCGCGGAGGTGCCGTAGAGCGGCAGCCCAGCACCGCACGCGAGGCCCTTTGCCGTGGCGATGCCGATGCGCACGCCCGTGAACGAGCCCGGGCCGCGCCCCACGAGCACGGCGTCGAGGTCGCCCATCGAAAGGCCCGCCTCGGCAAGCGCGTCCTGCGCCGTGGTCACGAGCTCGACGTTGGCCTGGCGGCGGCACAGGTGATCGCGCGCGGCCAGCACCGTCACGGCGCCGTCCGCGGCCACGCGCCCGACGGCGCAGGCCAGCATGTCCGTGGACGTGTCGATGGCAAGGACGGTCTTCTCGGCAGGATTGACGTTTTTCTCGCTCATACGCGGCTCTTCTCGCTCGAAGTTTCAACCCGTCTAGTTTAGCCGCTTCTCCCCCATTGGTGCTTCGCTGGGACGCGCTCGCCCAACGTCGGGGGCGCGCCGGAAAATGTGGCCTACAATATCCCCGACAACGAGCATACCGGGGGCTTCTCGGCGTGGTCTCGGCGCCTCGCGATCGCCCCGCATCCCAACGGAGGAGGCACGACGCGCCGACGAGCGCAGGCACAGCAATGAAGTCACTCGCCCACGATCAGGCGCAGAGCATCCTCTCCGCCATCCTTGCCAACCGCTCGGTCGTCATCCTCGCGTACGACCCCGTGGCGGACGTGCTCTACCGCTACGGCACCGATCTCTCCATCGCCGAGGAGATTCCCCGCTATCGGGCGCATCTCACCAGCAAGTCGCCCATCCATCCCGACGACCGGCAGAAGCTCCGCGAGCTCTATCTGCAGTCGGAGGCGGGGCAGACCGAGGTCCGCCTGGTCATGGACGGCGCGGTCACGCGATGGAACGTCCAGACCCTCGCCACGAACGAGGCGGGCGAGAGCCGGCGGCGAACCTTCATCGCGCGCGACATCACCCGCGAGAAGAACCGGGAGCGCGAGCTCGAGGAGCAGGCCACGCGCGACCCGCTCACGCTGCTCTACAACTATGCGCACGGGCGCGAGCTCGTGAACGAGTACCTTGAGACCAAGGACCCCTACACCACCTGCGGCATGATCGTGCTCGACATCGACTACTTCAAGTATGTCAACGACACGTTCGGGCACCTCTTTGGCGACCAGGTGCTCTGCGCGCTCGCCGACCTCCTGCGAGGGCTCTTCGGCGAGGATGACATCGTGATGCGCTTTGGCGGCGACGAGTTCACCGTCCTCATCAAGGACATCGGGCACGCGGACCTCATGCAGAAGGGCATGGAGCTCATCGAGGCCTGCCGGACGCTCTCCTTCGAGGGGAAGGACTACACGCTCACCTGCAGCGCAGGCATCTGCTTCCTTCCCGAGAACGAGAGCGGCTACACGTTTGACGAGCTCTTCGGCAATGCCGACTGGGCCCTCTACCGCGCCAAGGAGAACGGGCGCAACCAATACGTCTTCTGCGACCACCTGCGCCGGTTCGAGCAGAGCGTCGGCGACCTCCCCGCCGTCGGCGGCATCGAGGCGCGCTACCTCCTGAACGACATCATCTCGACCGCCTTCGAGGTGTTCGACAAGTCGAGCAGCTTCCCCCTTGCGATCAACCAGCTCATGGAGATCATCGGGCGCCGCTTCCGCCTGGACCGCATCACGGTGATTCGCACCGACATCCAGGCCCAGCAGACCGGCCGCCAGTATCAGTGGACGAGCGATTACGCGCCCGAGGTCCTCTCGACCGATGCGAGCTACACCCGCGAGGACTTCGTCACCCTCTTCAACAGCTATGACGAGTATCAGACCTGCGTGCTCCAGGCGGATGACATGGGCGCCTACTCGCCCGGCGGCGCGGCGCTGCTCATGCAGGGCGGCGCCAAGACGGTGCTCTACGCCGCCATGTACTGCGAGGGCAAGTACACGGGCGCGATCTCGTACGTCACCTGCCGAGAGAGGCGCTACTGGAGCAGGCAGAACCGCCGCGAGCTCGGCGAGGTCACCAAGATCATCTCCGCGCACCTCGCGCGCACCCTCGCCGTGGGACAGGACGAGACGCACCTCATCATGTCCGAGTACGACCCGCTCACCGGCCTCACGTCCTTCTCGCAGTTCCGCGTAGAGCTCGAGCGTCTGGTGATCGGCGGGCATGCTCAGGACGGCTACCTGCTGTACATGGACTTCGCCGGGTTCAAGTTCTTCAACCAGCGATACGGCTACAGCGAGGGCGACCAGCTCCTCAAGGAGTTCAGCAACTTCGTTGCCAGCAGCTTCGGCCGCGAGGAGGGCGCGCTCTTCGCGCGCGTGGTCTCCGACCAGTTCCTGCTGTTCCTCCCACACGGGGGGCACGAGGACATCACCCGGGAGCTCGAGCGGCTGTGCCGCGACTTCATCGAGACCGAGGCCCTGCGCCGGAAGGGCGCGCGCCTGAGGATGCGCGTCGGCATCTACCAGATCGAGCCCGACTGCGTGGGGGCGTCGTACGCCATCGACGCCGCAAACTACGCGCGCATGCAGGTGTCCGGCAAGCCCGGTAGCACCTCCGGAACCGTCAGGGTCTTCGACGAGGCGCTCCGGGAGCGGCGCCGGCTGGAGAACACCGTCTACAACGAGCTCGGCGAGGCGCTCAACGACGAGAACTTCGTCGTCTACCTGCAGCCGAAGGTGTCCCTTCGCACGGGCGAGGTCACGGGCGCCGAGGCGCTCGCGCGCTGGCAGACGCGCGACGGCGTGGTCCTGACGCCGGATCACTTCATACCCATCTGCGAGTCGAGCGAGATGATCAAGGAGCTCGACTACTACATCTTCGAGCGGGTTGCCGCCTTCATCGCCAAGAACGAGCGCCTCGGCAGGCGACAGGTGCCCATCTCCGTCAACGCGTCGATCCTGCACGCGATGGACGACCGCGCCGCGGAGCGCTACCGCGCCATCCTCGAGCGCTACGGGATCGACGCGCGCTACACCGAGATCGAGCTCACCGAGACGGCCACGATACAGGAGTACGAGGAGGCCCGCCGCCTGTTTGGCAGGCTTCGCCAGATGGGGATCCGCACCGCGATCGACGACTTTGGCGCCGGCTACTCCGTGCTGAACTCCATCATCGACATCCCGGTGGAGACCATGAAGCTCGATCGCGGCTTCATCAAGAACTGCACCTCGAGCGCACGCGAGATCAACTTCCTCAATAAGATCGTGCAGATGATTCAGGCGCTGGGATATCGCGTGGCATGCGAGGGCATCGAGACGGAGGAGCAGGCGCGCATCCTCCGCGACGCAGGCTGTGACGAGGCGCAGGGATATCTCTACTCTCAGCCGCTGCCCATCGAGGAGTACGAGCAGCTCGTCTATCCCACGGACGCCTGAGGCCGTGTGCGGGGCGGCAGGCCCCGCCCCGCCCCGCCCCGCAATGTCATGAATTGGCGGCGTGCTCCTCTGCTACGGCAGAGATCAGCCGAGCGAGCGGCCAGCTACGATTGACCTTGTTGAGCAGGGCCTTGGGGCCGACCACGCATCCCATCTCGCGGCTGCGGGCGAGAAAAACGTTGACCTGCGCGTCCGCCAGGCCGCACAGCAGGATGAATTCGTCACACGGCGGCACCGGGCCCTCGTAGGGCATCGGCGCAGGTCTGAACCCCGGAAGCCGGGCGAACGCGCCCGCCGGGTCACCTAGGCGTTCCGGAAGCGCCGTGCGCGCCACCACGCCCATGTCGCGCAGGAGGGAGCGCACCGCCTCGCCCTTCTCGGAAGAGGGGTCAAGCCCCCAGAGCACCGCGCACGGCACGGGCCCCGAGGGCTTGACCTTCTTGCGAGCAGCCTTTTTCTGTGGCTTGCCGGCCATTAGCCGAAGTAGCGCTCGAGCAGGCCCTTGAGAGCCTTGCCGTGACGAGCCTCGTCACGGGCCATCTCGTGGACGGTGTCGTGGATGGCGTCGAGGTTGTTCTTCTTGGCGCAGGTGGCGAGCTCAGTCTTGCCCTGCGTGGCGCCGAACTCGCAGTCGACGCGCCAGGCGAGGTTGGCCTTGGTGGAGGCCTTCATGTTGGGCTCGAGCTCCTCGCCGAGCAGCTCGGCGAACTTGGAGGCGTGCTCGGCCTCCTCGTAGGCGGCCTTCTCCCAGTACAGGCCGATCTCGGGATAGCCCTCGCGGTGAGCGATGCGGGCCATGCAGAGGTACATGCCGACCTCGGAGCACTCGCCGTTGAAGTTGGCCTTGAGCTGCTCGAGGATGTAGGCCTTGTCCTCGTCGGAGATGTCGGGGTTGTCCTTCACGGTCTTGCCGTAGATGCCGTACTCGTGCTCGGCGGCGAGCTTGAGCTCGCCCTCGACCTTCTCGAACTGGCTCGCGGGGGCCTTGCAGACCGGGCACTCCGCCGGCGGCTCCTCGCCCTCGTAGATGTAACCGCAGACCTTGCAAACCCACTTCATGGCGTACCTCCTTGTTGTCGTCCTACGGCCGGGCTCCCTGCCCCGCCGCCCTCTCCTATGCACACGGCCTAGGCCGTAGTTGCCAAATCTTCCTGACACGCAGGGCAGATGCCGTCGAACTGCAGCGAGTGACTGGTTATCTGGTACCCAGATGCCCGTGCAGCCACCTCGTCAACGTCGCCCAGCACGGGAATCATCACGTCGTCGACACGACCGCAGCAGGTGCAGCGCACGTGATAATGCGCAAAGGTCTGATGGTCAAAGCGGTCGGCGCCGTTGTTGATCCTCACACGCCCGATCTTGCCCTCGTCGGAGAGCTTTCCCAGCGTGCGGTAGACGGTCGCGCGGCCGATGCTGGGATGCTCGACGTGGACCGCCTCGTAGACCTCATCGGCGGTGGGGTGGTTGGCCAGCCGGCGCAGCTCGTCTTCGATGATCGACCTTTGCACGGTGTTCCTGCTCGTCATGTCTCGCCCCCTCTCGTGCTGAGGGAACTATAGCATATTGAGACTGAATCTCAAATGAGATTTTGTATTTCCACTCCCGTCGCCAGGAAATGTACGACCATCTCGCATCGACATGTCCTTATCGATAAATTAGTTATCGCTTTACCAAACACGCAGAGCACAAGGTCGTACATTTCTTGCGGTTAGGTATCTCACCGCGCAGCCCAGGCACCTATAGTGCGGCCAGCAGCTCCTCGCCGCGGGCGTCATGGGCGACGAGACGGACCTCGCGCGGGGGCTCCTCTCCGGGGGCGGCCTCATCGTCCAGGCGCGTCACGAAGACGTCGACGCGAGCGTCGCCGATCTCGTCGGCGAACTGCTCGCCCCACTCGATCGAGCAGACGCCGTCCGCGCCGAGCACGTCGAAGATGCCCGTGTCCTCGAGCTGGGCGGCGTCGTCGAGCCGATAGAGGTCGAAGTGATAGAGCGGCATGTCGGAGCCCTCGTACACCATCTCGATGGTGAACGTGGGACTCGTGACGTCGTCGGTCACCCCCATGCCCCCCGCGATGCCCTTGGTGAGCTGGGTCTTGCCAGCCCCGAGGTCGCCCGTCAGCACGAGCACGTCCCCCGGCGCCAGAAGGCGCCCGAGCCGCTCGCCGAGGGCAATGGTCTCCTCGCGCGAGCACGTCCTGAAGCTCTTCTCGCTCATCGATCCCCCTCCGTCACGGGGTGCTCCGCAAGCCACGCGCCAACCATGCGCAGATCAGACTCGAGCAGCGGCTGCCAGTCAGAATGGTAGATGCAGGCAGCGGGGTGGAAGGTCGGGCAGACCACGAAGTGGCCCGTCTGATAGAGCTGGCCGCGCAGCGACGTCACGCCCTTATTGGTGCGCAGCACGAACTGCGAGGCAAAGTTGCCCAGGCACACGATGACGTCAGGCCAGATGGAGCGAATCTGCTCGCGCAGGAAGGGCGAGCAGGCCTCGATCTCCTCGGGCTTGGGGTTGCGGTTTCCAGGCGGACGGCACTTGACCACGTTGGCGATGTAGATCTCGTCGCGCGTGAGCCCCGCGCAGCCGAGAAGGGCGTCGAGCTTGTGGCCCGCGGCGCCCACGAACGGCTCGCCCTGGAGGTCCTCGTTGCGGCCGGGCCCCTCGCCCACGAACATCACGCGCGCATGGGGGTTGCCCACGCCGAAGACGAGGTTGGTGCGCGTGGAGCCGAGGGGGCACAGCTGGCAGTCGCCCATGAGGTCGCGAATCTCCTGCAGCGTGACCTCGCGCGGCCGCTGGTGCTCGTGGCCGGGAATGTGCATGACGGACATGAGGTCGAGCCCCCTTCTCTCCGCCGCCGTTCGGCGGCCGCCGGACCCGCTAGGTGTAGATCTTCTCAAGGCGCATCCCAAAGTCACAGACGACCTCATAGTTGATCGTGTTGCGCAGAGTGGCCATCTCGTCCGCGCCGATGGACTCGTTGCCGTCGGACCCGATGAGCGTCACGACGTCGCCGTACTCGACCGGGCGCGAGGGGCGATAGGCGCGGGCGCTGTTGACGTCCACCGCGAACATGAACTGGTCCATGCAGATGTTTCCCACCTGCCGGCAGCGCGCGCCGTCGACGAGCACGTCCATGTTGTTGGAGAGCTCACGGGCAAGGCCGTCGGCATAGCCGATGGGCACCGTGGCGACCTGAATGTTCTTCTTGGGGACGCGCCAGGTGAGGCCGTATCCCACGCCGTCTCCCACGTTGGGATAGATCACGCGCACGACGCGGCCGCGCACGCTCATGACGGGCTCCAACTCCATGCGCGTGCGCGTCGCATCGGCCGGATGGAGGCCATAAAGACCGATTCCGACGCGGCACATGTCAAAGTGGCACTCGGGATGGAGCACTGTGCCCGGCGTGTTGTCGCAGTGGACGAGGCCCGTGTCGAGCCCCGCCCCGCGCAGCGCCTCGACCGCCTCGCGGAAGCGGTTGAGCTGCAGGGCAAAGTCCCAGTCGTCGAGCACGTCGGCGGTGGCAAAGTGCGTGAAGGTGCCCGCGCACTCCAGGCCTCGATGGAAGTCTATGGTCCGACGAAGCTCGACGACGTCCTGCCGGCGCACCCCGATGCGCGTCATGCCCGTGTCGACGGCAAGATGGTAGCGGGCAATGCGATTGCGGGAGGCGGCGGCCTCCCCAAGGGCGAGGGCAAAGTCGGCGGTATAGACGGCCGGCATGAGGTCGTAGTCCACAAGCGTGCCGACGCAGTCAACGGGCGGCTCGGACAGCACGAGGATGGGCCACTCGATGCCCGCCTCGCGCAGCGCGACGCCCTCGGGCACCGTGGCGACCGCGAACTGGTTGGCCCCGGCGGCATGCATCGTCTTGGCACAGGGAACGGCGCCGTGGCCGTAGGCGTCCGCCTTTACCACGCACATCATCTGCGAACCGCGCCCGATCTGCTTCCGGAACGCCGCCGTGTTCCTCCGCAGCGCCGCGAGGTTCACCTCGACCCAGGACCAGCGGGTGGCGGGGCTCTGGACAGTGCTCATGACGAACCTCCCCCTACGCGCGCTCGTCGGATTCCGGATACATCGCATGCTCCTCGACGGCGTCCAGCGCAAGCCCGACGACGTCGATGAGATCGGTGGCCATGACGCCGCGCGTGCCCATGCGCTCCGCGGCGAGAGAACCCGCGTACCCGTGGACCTCGCAGACGTAGGCGGCGAGAAGGGCCAGGTCGACCTCCTCGCCAGCGTGCTGGGCGAGCGCCGACGCCATCATGCCCGCGAGCACGTCCCCGGACCCCGCGGTCGCCAGCGATGCGGGACCGGGCTTGGGCAGCACGGCACGCTCGACGCTCACGCAGCCGGTCGCGGTGCCCTTGGTGGCGATGACGAGCTCGGAGCCGCCGTCTCCCCACACGATCTTGCGCGCCGCCTCGAGCTGGGCGACGAGCGAGTCCGGGGGGTTGTCCGGGCATCCCACGAGCCTGCCGAGCTCCTGGCGGTGCGGCGTGAGCACGAGCGGCGCGCTTCGACGCGTGACCTCAGGAAAGTCGGGAAGGGACCCGTCAGTGAGGCGCGAGAGGCAGTTGAGGCCGTCCGCGTCGATCACGAGAGGCGCGTCGGTCTCCAGCAGCGCCGAGACGATGGACGTGGTCCCGCCCGTGACGCGCATGCCGGGGCCCACGAGCACCGCCGAGGCGCGCTCGGCGAGCTTCGTCACGACGTCGCGGGCATCCGCGGAAATCGCGCCCTCCTCATCCTCGGGCAGCGGCACCACGGGAATCTCGAGCAGGTGGGACTGGGCGACAAACGCAACCGAGGCCGGGACGGCGAGCGTCACGTACCCGGCGCCCATGCGAGCCGTTGCGCGCGCAGCCATGATCGCGGCGCCCGGGAACCTCCTCGAGCCGCCCACCACGAGCACCGAGCCGCGGGAGAACTTGTCGACCGCCATCGTGGGGGTGGAGGCGACGTCCAGATAGTCGGCGAGGTCGGTGCGCCACGCAACGGGATCGGCGTCCACCACGAGGCGCTCGGTCTGCTCGGCGAGAGGGGCGACGACGATGGCGCCGCACACGTCACGGCCATCGTCGGCAAGGAGGCCCGGCTTGAGCGCGAGCATGGTCACGGTCATGTCGGCGACCACGCAGCTCTTCGACGCATGGCCGGTCTGAGCGGAGAGGCCGCTCGGCACGTCCACGGACACCACCTGCGCGGCGCAGGCGTTCACACAGTCGATCCAGATGTCGAAGGGAGCGCGCACGTCCCCGTGAAAGCCGGTCCCCAGCATGCAGTCGAGCACGACGTCCGACGTGGCGAGTAGGTTCTCCAGCTCGTCGCGCGCCGGCCCCACCATGGGCTGGATGCCCGCGCGCACGGCGCTCTGCGCCACCTGACGGGCGAGGTCGCCCGCGAGCTCGTCAGGATCGACCGGCGTCACCACGGTGACGTTCGCCCCGTGCGCGTGGAGCGCCTCGGCGGCGACCCAGCCGTCCCCGCCGTTGTTGCCGAGCCCCACGAGCACCACGACGTTGTCGACATTTCCGAGCTCGAGCACCTCCTGGGCGGCGGCGCATCCCGCCCGGTGCATGAGCTCGGACACGCTCACCCCCTCGCGGGTCAGGGCGACCTCGACGCACTTGACGTCCTCGATGTTGAGCACGGGCTGCATGTCCTACTCCTTCGTAGCGTTCCTCTTGTCGCGACGCCCCTCCATGTCGGCCAGCGCCTCCTCCTGCACGCGCTCGAGCTCGTCAAGGACCGAGCGTGCCTCCTTGAACGACGTCGCAAGCGCCCGCGCCGCCTCGTCGCGAGCGGGCGGGGACGGGCGGACCTCGTCGGTCACGGCGATGGCATTGGCCACGGCGACGTCGCGCGTGTGCGAGATGGACAGGGCGATCTCGCGCACCCCGCGCTCGCGCGCCATCTCGGCGGCGCGGCCCGCGAGAACGGCGCGGGGCCGGCCCGAGTCGTCGCGCGCCACCGAGACGTCCCGAAGGCCGATGCCCTCCGAGAACCCGGTGCCGAGCGCCTTGAGAACGGCCTCTCGGGCAGCGAAGCGCGCGGCGTAGTGCTCCGCGGGACGCGCGCTCTTCTCGCAATACGCGCGCTCCTCGTCGGTGAACACGCGCACGACGAAGTTTGGCCTTCTGGCCATGACGCGCTCCATGCGCTCAATCTCGAGCATGTCGACGCCGACGCCCGCCGTAGCCATCGCTACTCCACCGTAACCGATTTTGCGAGATTGCGCGGCTTGTCGACGTCGCATCCGCGCAGGCGCGCGACATGGCGCGCGAGCATCTGCAGGTGAACCACGGCGATGATGGGGACGAGCAGCTCGTCGGGCACATGGGGAATCCACAGGACGTGCTCCACGAGCGAGGCGACGGCCTCGTCGCCGTCCGTGGCGACCGCCACGCACACCGCGCCGCGCGCGATGACCTCCTGGATGTTGGAGACCGTCTTGTCGTGGACGCGGTCCTCGGGGACGATGGCGACCACGGGGAAGCCGGGCTCGAGAAGGGCGATCGGCCCGTGCTTCATCTCCCCGGCAGGGTAGGCCTCGGCGTGGAGGTAGCTGATCTCCTTGAGCTTGAGCGCGCCCTCGAGGGCCGTCGTCGCGTTGACGCCGCGGCCGAGGAAAAGGGCGGAGTGCGCGCGGCGGAAGAGCTGTGCGGCGCGCTTGTCCTGCCACGACCGCGAGATGACCTCTCGGATGAGGTCGGGGATGCGGCAGAGGTCCCCGTAGTGACGCTCGACCTCGGCGCGCTCCATCTCCCCCCTCGCCTCCGCGAGGCGCAGGGCAAGAAGGGCGCTCGCCACCATCTGGGCCGTGTAGGCCTTCGTGGACGCCACGCACACCTCGGGGCCCGCCTGGACGTAGAGCACGCCGTCGGACTCGCGGGCGGCGGTCGACCCCAGGACGTTGGTGATGGCGAACACCTTGCAGCCCATCCCCTTGAGGCGCCGCGCCGCGGTGAGCGTGTCGGCGGTCTCGCCGGACTGGGTGATGATGACCCCGAGCGTGTGGGAGGTGACGAGGACGTCGTTCTCGTAGTTGAACTCGGAGGCGTAGTCGCATATGACCGGCACCTTGGCCCAGGTCTGAATCAGCGTGCGCGCGATGAGGCTCACGTGATAGGAGGTGCCGCAGGCGATGAGGTAGACCCTGTCGATCGCCGCGAGCTCGGAGCGGGTCAGGGAGAGCTCGTCGAGGGTGACGCCGCGCTCCCCCATGCGACCGGCGAGCAGCCGCTCGATCGCCTCGGGCTGCTCCGCGATCTCCTTTGCCATGAAGTCAGCGTAGCCGCCGAGCGTGGCCGCGGAGGCGTCCCAGTCGATGTCGATGGTCGAGGGCACGTCGACCTCGGCGCCCTCGGCGTCGTAGACCGTGACGCGACCGCTTTGCTCCAGACGGGCAAGCTGGCCGTTCTCCAGCTGGATGACGTGAGAGGTGACGCTCGCGAGGGGCGTGACGTCCGACGCGGCGTATGCCCCCTCCGGCGTGGAGGCGACAACGAGCGGCGAGCCGTTGCGCGCACAGACGATCTCGCCCGGAGCGTCGGAGCACACCACGGCGAGCGCCCAGGAGCCCTCGAGGCGGCGCACCGCGTTGCGGACGGCACCCACGAGGTTGCCCGCGGAGGGACCCTCCCAGGCGTCCTCAATGAGGTGGGCGATGACCTCGGAGTCGGTCTCGGAGACGAGCGTGTGGCCGTTCCTCTGAAGGTACGCGCGCAGCTCGCGGTAGTTCTCGATGATGCCGTTGTGGACGACGGCTATGCGCCCGCTGCAGTCCCTGTGCGGGTGGGAGTTGCGGTCGGTCGGCGCGCCGTGCGTCGCCCAGCGCGTGTGCGCGATACCCGTCGTCCCCACGAGGTTGGCCGTTTCGCAGCGCTCGACGAGCGTGGCGACGCGGCCGGCGCACTTGACGCCGTGCAGGGCGCCGTCGGCCCCCAGCACGGCGACTCCCGCGGAGTCATAACCCCGGTACTCGAGGGTCTTGAGGCCCTCGAGCAGATAGCCAACTGCCTGGTCCCTACCGGTATAGCCAACGATTCCGCACATGCGGAGCCTCCTCGTGTCTGCGTCTGGGGCACGTCACGACTCTAGCAGCCCGACGGGCGGCGCGGCGTTGCCCTACCTAGGCCTGAAACGGCTTGAGCGCCTCGAGCACGATGGCGTTTGCCTTGCGGCACAGCTCGTCGGTCGGCGCCTCGGCAAGCGTGCGCACCAGCGGCTCGGTGCCGGACGCGCGCACGAGCACGCGGCCCTGGCCGGCGAGGAACTCCTCTGCCTTCTTGACCGCCGCGAGCACGCCCTCGTCGCTCATGGCGGCGTCCTTGTCGGTCACGCGGACGTTGACGAGCTCCTGCGGGTAGAGCTTCACCGGGGCGCACAGCTGGGAGAGTGTCTCGCGCTCTGCGCGCAGGACCTCCATGATGCGCAGGGAGGTCATGATGCCGTCGCCCGTGCACTCGATGTCGCCGAAGATGATGTGGCCGGACTGCTCGCCGCCCAGGCTGTAGCCGTTCTCGCGCATGCAGGCATAGACGTTCTTGTCGCCCACCGCGGTGGTCTCGTAGGAGAGACTTGCCTGCTCGAGGGCCTTGAACAGGCCGTAGTTGCTCATGACGGTGGGAACCACCGTGCCCGCCGCGAGGCGGCCGTGCTTGTTGAGGTACACTCCGCAGATGTAGAGGATGAGGTCGCCGTCCACCACGTTGCCGCGCTCGTCGACGGCGAGGCAGCGGTCCGCGTCGCCGTCATAGGCAAAGCCCACGTCAAGACCCTGCTCCACCACGTGACGGCGCAGGCGGTCGATGTGGGTGGAGCCGCAGTCGACGTTGATGTTGAAGCCGTCCGGGCTGTTGTTGATCACGCGGACGTCGGCGCCCAGGGCGTCGAACACGGGCTTGGCGACGGAGGACGCGGCGCCGTTGGCGCAGTCGAGGCCCACCTTGACGCCCTGGAGCGAGAAGTTGGCGCTCGCGATGAGGTGGGCGATGTAGCGGTTGCGCCCCTGCATGTAGTCGACCGTGCAACCGATGGCGTCACCGGTCGCCAGCGGCACCTCGATCTTGCCGTCGATGTAGTCCTCGATGAGCTCGAGGACGTCCTCGTCCATCTTGTAGCCCTCGGCGTTGACGAGCTTGATGCCGTTGTCGGTGTAGGGGTTGTGAGACGCGGTGATCATGACGCCACAGTCAAACGCGCCGTCGACGACCTCGTAGGAGACGCCGGGCGTGGGAATCACGTGCAGCATGTAGGCGTCCGCGCCCGAGGCGACAAGGCCGGAGACCAGGGCGGACTCGAACATGTAGCTCGAGCGACGCGTGTCCTTGCCCAGGACGATGCGAGCCTTCTTCTCCTGACGAGCGCCGTAGTACCAGCCCACGAAGCGACCGATCTTGTAGGCGTGCTCGACGTTGAGGCCCTCGTTGGCAACGCCGCGGAAGCCGTCAGTGCCAAAGTACTTCATAGTCGTCCCCTCTCGCATGAAAGCCAGGACAGTGATTTGCCCGTCCCATCGTACCCTCTCAGGACGCTCCGGCAGCGACGGAAACGGCCCATTTACAGAAAAAGGGCCCCCGAAGCAATCGGGGGCCCCTTGAGGCAAAAAGGGATAACGCGCTAGCGCTTGGAGAACTGCGGGCGCTTGCGGGCCTTCTTGAGGCCGTACTTCTTGCGCTCGACCGCACGCGGGTCACGCGTGAGGTAGCCGGCCTTCTTGAGGTCCTCGCGGTACTCGCCGGCGTCGAGGAGGGCGCGGGCGATGCCGAGGCGCAGGGCGCCGGCCTGGCCGGTGATTCCGCCGCCATCGCACTTGGCGAGGACGTCGAAGCGCTCGGCGGTCTCGGTCACGCGCAGCGGGGCGACGGCGTTGTCAACGAGCTGCTGACGGCCAAAGTACTGGATGGCCTCGCGGCCGTTCACGACCACCTTGCCGGTGCCGGGGACGAGGCGAACGCGGGCGACGGCCTCCTTGCGGCGACCGGTGCCGGTGTAAACAACGGTGTTCTCAGCCATCGGTTAGGCCCTCCAATCGATCTGGACGGGGTTCTGGGCCGTGTGCGGGTGCTCGGGGCCGGCGTAGACCTTGAGCTTGGTGCCCTGCTTGCGGCCGAGGGTGGTCTTGGGGAGCATGCCCTTGATGGCGTGCTCGACGACGCGCTCGGGGTGCTTCTCCATAGCCTCGCGGAAGCTCTCGAGCTTGAGGCCTCCGAGGTAGCCGGAGTAGCGCCAGTACTGCTTGTGATCTGCCTTCACGCCGGTGAGAACGACCTTGTCGGCGTTGATGACGACGACGAAGTCACCGGTGTCGGCGTTGGGGGTGTACTGGGGCTTGTTCTTGCCACGAAGAATCATGGCAGCCGTGGTGGCAAGACGACCGAGCGTGGCGCCCTCAGCGTCGATGAGCACCCACTTGCGCTCGACTTCGCCGTTCTTGGCGAACTGAGTCGACTTCTTCACTTGACTCCTCCTACGTACCTACGTGATGGCGGCTTCTGGACAAACCGCCGTGCTTTTGTATCAGAGATTACGGGGCTCTGTGGAAAAGCTGTACGAGTATACAGCATTGCGCGGGCGCTGAGCTGGAAATTTTTACGTCCACAAGCCATACAAACCGCCGCCGCTGCGCGGCGCGTCTGGAGCGCCCCCGAAGCAAAACGCACATTCTGGAAGCGGCTCCTCACAAATGCCCTGTTGCGCTCGTTCAGCTATCCCAGAATGTGCGTTTGCCGGGGGCGCATAGCGGCGCCTCAGCCGAGAAGGACCACCCGCCGCAGCTCCTCGCGCACGTCCCCGCGCGCAAAGCGCACGCTCACGCGCGGCGCGCCATGGGCCCCCGCGACCATCTCTGCCAGCACCCGCTCGCACGGCGGCGCGAAGGTCTCGACGGCAGGAGCCGCCTCGTAGAGCCACGTCGCCGTGCCCGGCGCGGGGTCGATCGCCTCGAGCTCCTCGCGACTCGCCACCTCCACGAGGTCGACCCTCTCGTCTCCCAGCCATGCCGCCACGCCCGCGGGCCTCCCCGAGACCGTCGCCCGCAGCGTCACGGTCCGCAGCGGGTCAAACCCCTCGTAGCCGCCGCGCGACGGCTCGGCGAGAAGAACCGTCTCCCCGCCCGCCGCCCGGCACGCGTAGCCGGTCGCGACGTGCCCGCCGCGGGTGCGGCCGTCGTCCTCGTACGCGACGAAGCGGCTCTCGCCCTCCGCGGGCCAGAAGTCCACGACGAGGCGCGCTCGGTCGATGCCGCCCGGGTTGAGGCCGCTTTTCGGACGCGGGTTGTTGTGCGCCGCCCGACGCGGCACGATCGCGCCGCCGCGCACAAAGAGCGGGAGCTTCCAGAGGGGCGCGTCAAAGCCGTCGAGCACCTGTCCGCCGCGATACCGCTCCCCCGAGAAAAAGTCGAACCAGACGTCGTCCGGGCCGCCGGGAAGCCAGATGCCGCTGCGCACGTCGTTGCCCGCGACGTCGGCGCGCTCGCTGCGGTACACGGGCGCCACGAGCAGCGCGTCGCCCAGGAGAAACTCGTACTTCTCGGCGTCCTTCTCGCCCGGCTCTCCTTCCGCGAGCAGGACCGAGCGCACCATGGGCAGCCCCAGGTCGTCGTTGCCCTCCCACCCCTCGACGCACGAGGCCGACGCGGCGCAGGTGCTCAGGTACGGCATGAGCGTGCTCTTGAGCTTGAGGTACATGCGGCAGATTCCGGTGTGAGGGTCGCCGTTCGCGTACGGGAGCTTGGGAAGCGAGCCCCATCCGTCCATGTCGAGCATGATGGGCGTGAGGGCCTTCCACTGGAAGTCCCGCGTCGCCACGAGGGCGTCGCCGCCGAATATCCCGTCCAGGTCCGAGCCGACGTTGGGGTTGCCCGAGAGGCCCTGCCCGATGTAGGTGGGAACGTGCATGCGGATGTACTCCCAGTCGCTGCCGTCCTGGTCCCCGGACCACACCGCGGCGTAGCGCTGCGTGCCAGCCCACCCGTCCAGCGTGAGGACGAAGGGGCGCTCCCCCGTGCGCTCGGCGAGCATCTCGTAGCCCTGGCGCGTGGCATTGAGGCCGAAGGAGTAGCCTTCGCCGACCCACTCCTCGTCCGTCTTGAGCGCGCGAACGCCCGCGCGCGACACCTCGGCGCCAAAGTCGCGGAGGTTCTGCCAGGTGACGGAGGGGTCCGGCGAGGGCGTGATCTGGGACTGCGCCCAGAGGCCGACCTCCACGCCCCGCTCGTTGGCATAGGACGAGAAGGACGCGAGGTTGTCGACGTTGGCCGCAATGGCGGCGAGCCGCTCGGACGAGCTCTCCCCGTCCGCGTCGACGCCTCCGGTCATCTCGTAGCCGTTGTGGCCGTAGCCGGCGCCGTAGCCGTCGTTGGGCAAGATCCAGCCGAGGGGCATGTCATGCGCCGCATGGGCGTCGATGACGGCGCGCGCGGAGAACTCGTAGGGCGTCTGCCCGCGGTACCTCTCGGCCGAGGAGGCGAGGACCTCGTCGGGGCCGTTGAGCGACTCGGCGAGATGCCCCTCGGGCACCACGTAGCCGCGACGGCGCCCCAGCTCGTAGCGCACCTCGCCCGGCCCATCCGCCGGCCCCGAGCCGCGCACGACCCACTCCTGCGCCCCGTCCTCGGGCTCGCACGACCAGGCGTCGCGGTTGTAGGCGTTGAGATGCCCGAGGTAGAAGGCAAAGTCGGGGAGCAGCGCGGGCGTGCCCGTCACCTTGTAGTAGGCGCGCAGGATCGCCTGGGCGGTCGCGCGTAGATCTCCGGGGTCGGCCAGGAGGAGGTAGGCGTCAAAGGCCGCATCCTCATGAGCCAGGACGACCGCGTCGCCGGAGCTCGCAAAGTCGTACAGGCCGGGGGAAAACGTGTTCCTCAGAACGCCGTAGCCCGCGCTCGACCAGAAGAACGGGCTCGGGGAGGCCACGCCGCCGTCGCCCCACTGGTTGCTGTTCATGGGCGTGGTCACGATGCGCACGACGCTGCCCGCATGCTCGACGCGGCCGTTCTGGGTTCCGCCGCCGAAGAAGCGTTCGCCGGGCGCTGCCGCGAGCTTCTGAGTGGAGCGACGGGGCCCCAGCTCGAGCGGGGCCGCCTCCCGGATGACGACGCGCCCCCGGCGCCGGAGGGTCAGCCGCCCGTCGTCCTTGTCGACAAGAACCTCCGTGTCGCCGGCGCATACGGCGAGCGTCGCGCCCTCGTCCCGCACGCATGCGGAGGGGTGGGCATAGACGTCAGACTCGTCGGGCTGGGCAACGATGCGCGCGGCGTGCTCCGGCGAGCGCGGGGTCGCGTACTGCGCGAAGGCGCCCGCGGGGTCCACCGTCACGCGGACGACGTCCTCGTCGAGAAAGGAGACGCGGCACGGCAGGTCCTTCTCGCCGCCGCGCAGGGTGACGAGCGCCTGATAGGGGCGCCCGGAATCCACACGAACATCTATCACGTACCGCTCCTCTGTCAGTTGGGGACAGTCCCCAATTTACATAAATCTTTTCTGCTAATTGGGGACTGTCCCCAATTAGCAGGCGCAGAGAAAGGCGTCGATCTCGGCGAGGCGCGCCTCGGCCTGACGGCGCCCCGCGATGTAGAGCGAGAGCAGCGACTCGCCGTCGCGCGTGGACGAGCCCACCGTCACCGGCTCCTCCGGGGCGATGACGAGGCAGCGGCCCGCGCGCTCGAGCTCCCAGAGCCGCGCCCGCTGCGCGTTGTAGCGCTCGCCGCGCGTCTGAAGCGCCTCGAGGTAGTACGGGTAGCGGTCGTAGCGGTGGGACTTGAGGGCGATGGCCTCCGAGCCGGCGCCGCGCTCGTAGGCGCGGTCGCGCGTGAGCACCACGAGGGCGCGCTCCGCCGGGACGTGCCCCTCGACCTCGCGCGCGCCGGGGATGCCCATCGCGGTCTCGTAGGGGATGGAGTCCGTGGTGCCGCCGTCGAGGTAGCGATGGCCGTCGATCTCCACGATGCGGGAGACCGTGGGCAGCGAGGCCGAGGCGCGCACCTTGACGAGGTCCTCGGGGAAGCGGCGCACGGGCAGGTAGTCCGGCACACCAAAGGTGACGTCCGAGACGACGGCATAGAAGGGGGTCTCGGACGAGTTGAACGTGTCGACGTCGCAGGGGTCGAGCCGGTCCTGCACCTCGCCGTACATGAAGTCGGCGCCCGCGATGTCGCCCGTCGTGGCGAACGACCACAGTGACATGAAGCGCCTGTCATCGCGAAAGGCCAGGATGTCGCGCATGGTGCGGCCAATCTGGCGCGAGCGGAAGTTGGAGCCGTTGATGGCGCCCGCCGAGACGCCCCAGATGCTCGAGAAGCCGGTGAGGTCCCGCTCCTGAAGCACATCGAGCACGCCCGCGGTGAACATGCCCCTGAACCCGCCGCCCTCGAGTACGAGCGCGGGAACGTTGGTCCGCTCGCCTGCCATGAGATCTCCCCTCGTCGTTTACCCGGCACATTGTCGCACAGGCCCGCAACAGAAGAAGCGGCCGCCGACCGGGAGGCCGACGACCGCGTAGCGTGCATGGTGGAGGTGCGGAGAATCGAACTCCGGTCCAAAGCAGACCCCTGACAGGTGTCTCCAGGCTCAGTTACCGGTTAGGTCTCGGACGTCGCGCACCCGGTGACCCGCGCTTGGCATCCCAGCTGGTTCGGTCTTTTCGGTCGGCATACCAGCCACGTCCGACCGAGCATCTCCCTAAGATGACACCGCACCGGAAACGGGAGCGATCCCCGGATTGGCGCGCCGCTATCTAATTAAGCAGCGAGAGCCAGCTGAGGCTCAAAAGAGTTGTTGTCGTCAATTCAATTTGACGGTACCCCTGTTTAGCGTGGCGAGGAGACCACGGCCTGCTGCCCATCTCAGACCCACCCTGTCGAAACCAGTCACCCCCACGGATGGAATGGGAAGACTGCCACCATGCGGCTGTCAACGTACGAGCCGCTCGCGCGGCCGTGGGGGTATTCTACCCGTTTTCCCAGCTTGAAAACGCGAGAAGAACAGGGCAGCCTCCCGCAGAAGGCCGCCCTGCCGTCGCTTGTGATGCGCGCTACTCCTCGACGAGCTCGAACATGTCGGGGCCAACGCCGCAGACCTCGCAGACGAGGTCCTCGGGCAGCTCGGGGGTGTCGACGGTGACCTCCCAGCCGCAGACGGTGCAGCGGAACGTGTACTTCTTCTCCTCGGCCATGCTGATCTCCTCTCACGTGTCCTACAACTAATATGATACCACGATGGTGTCATCTAAGGCACGGCATCGCGATTTCCCTATGCCCCCACATACGACGACGCCTTGGGCGGGGTCTTGCCCTTGAGCGTGCCGTGATAGTAGGCGTACGTCATCGGCGCGACCGACGATAGGTTGCCTGCGTCGACGACCTCGCCCACAAAGGTGAGGTGCGTCCCCACGTCAACGGTCTGGACCACCTTGCACGCCACGTAAGAGCAGGCGTGCTCGGTGGGATAGGGATCGCCCGTCGAGGCCGTGGCGCTCGCGATGCCGTCGTACTTGTCTTCCTCGGCCGAGGTCCTGAAGCCAAAGCGGCCCACGAAGAGCATGTCGGCGGACTCGTCCACCACGGCAAGCGAGAAGTGCCCGGCGCGGGAGATGACGCCGCAGGTGAAGTTGTCCTTGTTGACCGTCACCGAGACCTGATAGGGCGTCGACGTCACCTGCAGCCCGGTGTTGACGATGCAGGCGCCCGGCCGCTCGCCGTCATCCGCGGACACCACGTAAAGCCCGGACGAGAACTTGTACAGCGCGCTTGCGTCCATGTCCTTCTCCTTTCCTGATGAAAAGGGACTGTCCCTTTTCATCACCGGTTGAGCTCTTTCAGGGCGCGCGCGATCTCGCGGTCGGAGTCGCGACGCGCCATGTCGGCTCGCTTGTCATAGAGCTTCTTGCCCCGTGCGAGGCCAATGGCGAGCTTCACGCGATTGTGCTCGTCGAAGTAGATCTCCAGCGGCACCAGCGCAAGTCCGCGCTGGCGGAGCTTGGCGTCGAGGTAGTCGATCTGATGGCGGTGGAGCAGCAGCCTCCTCTTGCGGTCGGGGTCAACGTTCCAGACGCCGCCGTTTGAGTAGGGGTGGATGTGGACGCCGTGCAGCCAGGCCTCGCGGCCGCGGATGAGGCAGAAAGCGTCCGTGAGCTGGCACGCGCGCTCGCGCAGACTCTTGACCTCGGTGCCCGTGAGCTCGATGCCCGCCTCGAAGGTCTCGTCGATGAAGTACTCGTGATGGGCGGAGCGGTTCTTGGCGATGGTCTTCTTGGCCGTCTTTGCCTGCTTGGCGGCGGCAGCCTGGCGCAGCACCTTACTCTTTGCCATCGCTGCCCCCCTCGTCGGTCTCGTGGATGAGCTCGAGCAGCGCCTTTGCCGCCGGCTCGCCCACCAGGTCGCGAGCGCGCAGCGTGAGGTTGGCCGCAACGTCGCGCGCGCCAGCCGCCGCGGCGTCCCCCGCACACATGAGCAGGCAGACGGCAATCTCGGCATTGGCGCCGTCCGGCAGCCCCTCGGCGGCGAGCAGCTCGGACATCTCCGCGTCGCTCACGAGGTCGGGGTCGCGGTCCGTCCCCGCCGCCTGGTCGAGCGCCGCCTCGAGGCTGGAGTCGGCGAGGTCAAGCGCGCGCGCCGCCCGAAGCGCGGCGGCGGCGACGCGAGGCTTCTCGGTGGAGGCAAACCAGCCCGAGAAGTTGACGAACGCCCGGATGAGGTGACGAGCGTCACTCGCGCGCTCGAACACGCTATACGTGAGGGCGAGGTACTCCTGGACGTCCCCGGACACGCGGAAGAGGTCCGCGAGGCTGAGGCGATAGCTGCAGTCCATGGGGTTCCAGCGCACCGCCCGCTTGAGGGCCGCCACGGCCTCGTCATAGTCGCCCGCCTGAACGCTCGCGAGGGCAAGGTCGTTGTAGAGGCGGTCGAGGGGCTCGCCCACGTCCCGCAGGTCGCGCGGGTCCTCCTCGACCCGTCGATAGGCGAGGCGCTCGAAGAGCGTGGGGAAGCTGAACCACTGGACCTCCTCGGTCGTCGGGCAGTTCCTGTCCACGTACTCCTCGGCGTCCTCGGCAAGTCGCGCGAGCAGCTCGCGCGCCTGCTCGGGCTGGCCCTGGAGCATGAGGCCCTCGGCTCGCTCCAGGTCGTCGGTCATCGTAGTCTGGCTCATCTATCCTCCCGGCGGCAAGCCGCGCGTCGTTCCTAAAACGTAAGTCTTCCCATTATCGTGCCGCGCATATCCTCTTAGCGAGAAGTACCTCGCGGACGGTTGCCTCGCACGAGCGCGAGGTCGATCTGCCCGCGCGCGACGTTGGTTCCCGTGACCTCCACGGCAACGCGGCGGCCGAGACCCCAGACCTCTCCGGACTCCTCGCCCGTGAGCGTCATGCGCGCCTCGTCGTACGAGAACCACTCCCCGCCAAGCGAGCGTATAGGGACGAGCCCCTCGGCGCAGGTGTCGTCGAGCGTCACGAACACGCCGAAGCTCGCACACCCCGAGATCACACCCGAGAAGCGCTCGCCCACGTGGTCCGAGAAGAGCTCGGCCATCTTGATCTTCTGCGATGCGCGACCGGCGGCGTCCGCCGCGCGCTCCCTCTCGGAGCAGGACCGGCACAGCTGAGGAAGCGCGGCCGCCTGGGCGCGCATCGCCGCACCCTCGGCCTCCCCGCGCAGCAGGGCCTTGAGCGCGCGGTGCACGAGCACGTCGGGGTAGCGGCGGATGGGCGAGGTGAAGTGGCAGTACGCAGGCGCGCCGAGCGCATAGTGCCCCTCGTTGGAGGGCAGGTAGACCGCCCGACGCTGCGCCCTCAGAAGCAGGGCGTTTGCCGAGGCCGCCGCACTCGTTCCCCGCGCCCGCTCGAGCACGGACCGAATGGCGAAGGGGCTGCCGGCGAGCAGGGCGGCGACATCGCCCTGCCCCAGGACGCCGAGCTCGCGCAGAGGCTGCACGCAGGCCTTGAGGTCGTCGGCGATCGGGGGCTCGTGGACGCGATAGGCGGCAGGGGCCTCGACGTCGGCGAGACGCTTGGCGACGCACTCGTTGGCGAGCAGCATCGCCTCCTCGATGAGCCCGGTCGCGCGCGTGCGGCGGCGCACGGCGACGCCCGTGGGGCGCCCGCCCTCGTCGAGCGTCACCTTGGCCTCGACCGTCTCAAAGTCGATGGCCCCTCGCTCCTCGCGCACGCGCTCTCTCAGGGAGCGCACCTCGTCGAGCACGCCCAGCATCTCCGCCACCTCGCCCGCGAGGCCTGGGGCGCACGGCAGCCCCGCCTCCCCGACGCGCCCCTCGAGCACGGCGTCCACCAGATCGTAGTCCAGGCGCGCCGCAGACCGGATGGCGGAGGAGCACATGCGCGCCCTGACGACCCTGCCGCGAGCGTCGAGCCTCATGAGCACGCTCATGGCGAGCCGGTCCTCCCCCGGCCGAAGGGAGCACACGTCGTTCGAGAGCCGCTCGGGAAGCATGGGGATGACGCGATCGACGAGATAGGCAGAGCAGGTGCGCCGCTTGGCCTCGTTGTCGATTGGGTCATCCGGGAGCACATAGCGCGTGACGTCGGCGATGTGTACGCCAAGCTCGAAGCCCCCGTCCACGCGCCGCGCGCTCACCGCGTCGTCGAAGTCGCGCGCATCGACGGGGTCGATCGTCACGCAGAGGTCGTCGCGCAGGTCGCGCCGCGCAGGCTCCGCGGCAAGCGCGCCGTCGACGTCGGCCCTGATCTTCTCGGCACGGTCCAGGACGGCGCGGGAGAACGGGCCCGGGAGGCCGTAGGAGGCAACGACCGCCTCGATGTTGAGGTCAAGGTCGTCCGGGGCGCCGACGCGGCGCTCCACGGTCACGACGGCAGAGCTCTTGCGCGTGGGGTACTCCGTGATGCGCGCGAGCACGACGTCCCCCTCGCCCAGTCCCAGTCGCTCGGCGCAGGGGTCCTCCGGAACGACGAAGAAGTCATGCCCGAGGCGCGCGTCGAGGGGCGTCACGACGCCCAGTGGACCGGCCTGAGAGTACGTGCCGAGCAGCGTGGTCACCGCGCGCTGAAGCACCGAGCGCACGACCGCCCGCGGTGCCCGTCCGCGCTGCTCGACGAGGGCGACCTCGACCTCGTCCCCGTTCATCGCCTCGCGCTGCCCGTGACGGACGAGCTCGAACTCCCCCTCCGCCGTCTCGACGTGGGCAGCCCCGGGACTCGATACCACGAGCGTGCCCGTGAGCGTGCGGCTGCGCCGCCGCGGGCCACACGAACGGCCACGCCTTCTGCCGCCGTGATGCGGACGACCCCTGCCCATGTGCGCCTCCCCTCGCGTTGTTTTCTCGATGGTACCCCACGGGCGGGACAAAAAGGCCCGGCCCCGCGTCGCGGGGCCGGGCCAAGATGGAACCCGTGAGGGGCTGTCGCCCTTCTCGCTACACCTTGAGGTAGCGCCTCATGGCGATTGCCGACCCAAACAGGCCGATGATGACACCGATGAGGAGCAGGCCCGCAAAGCAGACATAGAGCGTCGCGGCCGGGATCTCAAAGGCGAGGAACGAGAGGTTGCGCTGAAGCTCGGGCAGGAGCGTGTTCGCGCCCACCGCGAGCGCCGCAATGGCGAGCAGGGCGCCGATGACCGCCTCGACCGTGCCCTCCATGATGAAGGGGCCGCGGATGAAGCTGTTGGACGCGCCGACGAGGCGCATGATGCCGATCTCGCGACGACGCGCGGTGATCGCCAGCCTGATCGTGTTGTTGATGAACACGAAGGCGACGAAGGTGAGCAGGATCACGAGGGCAACCGCGGCGATGCGGATGTAGCTCGCGACGCTCAGAAGGCGCTCGACGGTTCCCTGGCCGTACTGGACGTCGCCCGCGGGGTTGTCCGGGTCGTCGCAGATCTCGGCGAAGGCGGGGTCGTCCATGATGCGCTCGGCGGTGGCCTCCACCTGCTGGGCCTCGACGACCCTGACGACCAGCGAGGCGGGCAGGGGGTTCTCGCCGTCAAGCGCGGTCACCGCGTCTGCGGCGTTGCGGTTTGACATGGAGGTGCGGAACTCCTCGAGCGCCTCGTCCTTGGTCTTGTAGCTGACGGACTCGACGTTCTCCCAGCTCTCGATCTCGGCCTGATAGGCCTCGACGTCGCTCTGGCTGGCCTCGTCAGAGAGGAAGGCCTGAATGGTCACCTGGTCCTCGACGCCGCCGATCATGCTGTTGAGCATCACGGAGCCAAGGACGAAGAGTCCGATGATGAACAGGGACAGGAAGATCGTGACCACGGCACCGAGCACCGTCGTCCAGTTGCGACGGAAGTGGTGACCGCACTCGCGAAGAGAATAGCCGATGTTAGAGGGCGCCATAGTAGCCGTAGCCTCCCCTCTCCTGGTCGCGCACGATGTGACCGGCCTCGAGCGCGATGACGCGCCTGCGCATGGAGTCGACCATCTCGCGGTCGTGGGTCGCCATGATGACCGTGGTGCCGGCGCGGTTGATGCGATCGAGCAGCTTCATGATGCCAAGCGAGATGGCCGGGTCGAGGTTGCCCGTCGGCTCGTCGCAGACGAGCAGCGGGGGACGGTTGACCATGGCGCGGGCAACGGAGACGCGCTGCTGCTCGCCACCGGAAAGCTGGTCGGGGAAGTGCTTCATGCGCTCGCCGAGGCCCACGAGGCGCAGAACCTCGGGAACCTGGGCATTGATGACGGACTTGGGCTTGCCGATGCACTCGAGTGCAAACGCCACGTTCTCGTAGACCGTCTTGTCGGGGAGCAGCTTGAAGTCCTGGTAGACGGTGCCGATCTGACGACGAAGGTATGGAACCTTGCGGTTGCGCATCTTGGTGAGGTCCTGGCCGGCAACGATCACCTGACCGGAGGTGGCGCGCAGCTCGCGCGTGATGAGGCGCAGAAGCGACGACTTGCCGGACCCCGAGTGGCCGACGACAAAGACGAACTCGCCGGGGTAGATGTCGAGGCTGACGTCATCGAGTGCGGGCTTGTTGGGCTGGGCCGGGTAGATGAGTGTGACGTTTTTGAACGAAACGGTCGGAGTGCCGGTGCGCGAGACCACGGGCGCCTCCTCGCCCGCGAGGGGCGCAAAGACGCTCGTGAAGCCTGGCTGGTCGGCGGGGTCGACGGGTTCGCTGGCGGTGACGGCATGGACTTCCTCGAGACCGTCGTCCTCCGTCTCGGCGAGATCGGCCGGGGCCTCGGAAAGCGCCTCGACGCCCTCGTCGGAGGGGGCTACTTCCAGCGGAGCCACGTCAGAGACGACGTCGAGCTGCTCGTCTTCCTCCGAACCCTGTCGCTCAGTGCTGCGAAAGTGACTGGCCACAGAAGCTCCTTTTCTTGTGCTCAAGATGGGCAGATACGGGCCACAGTCTAGCAAAACCCCAGCATTTCTCGGCCGGAGGAGGGGTCAGGCTCATCCATTTGCAGAAGCTCCCCACATGAGGGGCGCACGGAGGCTACTTCTCTATCTGGCGGAACCCCTCGCCAAAGACCTCATGGACCTCGGAGATGATGACGATCGCCTCGGGGTCGACCTCCGCGACGATCTGCTTGAGACGCATGCTCTCAGAGCGGCCCAGCACGCAGAGAAGAACGGGCCTGCTGTTGCCGCTCCAGACCCCGCGCGCCTGCAGCTCGGTGCAGCCGCGGTTGAGCGTGTAGAGAATCTCGTTGGCGATGCGGTCGTGCTCGGTCGAGATGATATAGGCGGCACGGGCGGACCGAGGTCCGTCCACGACGGCGTCGATGACCTTTCCGCAGATGAACATTGCGACGGCAGCATAGAGCGCCTGCTCGACCGAGAAGACCGTTGCGGAGAAGGCGATGATGACGCCGTCGACGATGATCACGGCAGTGCCCACGGGCATGCCGGTCTTTCTCGCCAGAATCTGCGAGACGATGTCGGTGCCGCCCGTGTTCCCGCCCGACCTGAAGACGAGGCCCAGGCCCACGCCGGTGACCACGCCGCCCCACAGGGCGCACAGCAGGAGGTCGCCCTCTCCCCCGAGCACGGGCACCACGGGCGCGAGCAGGTCCGTGAGCAGGCCGCAGGCGATGATGCCCCCCACGGTGCGCACGATGTAGCCCCGGTCGCCGGAGCGCACCACCAACGCGAGAAGGACCACGTTCATCACGATGGTCTGAAGGCCGACCGGAAGGTAGAACCCCAGGTTGTCGGCAATCGCATAGAAGACCGTGGCGAGGCCGGTCACGCCGCCCGCGGCGAGGCCGTTGGGTATCTCGAACATGTCGACGCCCACGGCGAAGATGAGCGAGCCGGCGACTATCAGGAAGGCGTCGTGGAGCACCGTCCTCCACGGGACGGCGCTCACAGCGCCTGCTCCTCGCCCACGGACCAGCGATGGTAGCCGATGACAAACCGGTCGAGGTCGCCGTCCTTGAGCACGGAGTCGACGTTGCTGGTCTCCACGCCGGTGCGCAGGTCCTTGACGAGCTGGTACGGATAGAGGACGTAGCTCCTGATCTGGTTGCCAAAGCCGATGTCGCGCTTGGGCCCGCGCAGATCGTCGAGCTCCTCGGCCCGACGGGCGAGCTCCATCTCATAGAGACGGCTCCTGAGGACGTTCATCGCAAACGCCTTGTTCTGGAGCTGGCTGCGCTCGTTCTGGCAGGTCACAACGATGCCGGTGGGAAGGTGCGTGATGCGGACCGCAGAGTCCGTGGTGTTGACGCCCTGGCCGCCGTGACCCGAGGCATGGTACACGTCGACGCGCAGGTCGTTGGGGTCAATCTCCACCTCCACGTCATCGGGCAGAACGGGGAGCACCTCCACGCCGGCAAAGGTGGTCTGCCGGCGCTTCTTGGCATCGGTCGGCGATATGCGGACAAGCCGGTGAACGCCCTGCTCGGCGCGGAGCATGCCGTAGGCGTTGCGCCCGCTCACCGTGAAGGTGGCGCGGTCGAGCCCGATGACCTCGCCGGGCTCCGCATCGTTGACCGTCACCTTCCACCCGCGGCGGTCGCAGTAGCGCTGGTACATGCGGAACAGCATCTCGCACCAGTCCTGCGCCTCGAGACCGCCCTGGCCGGGCGTCACGGTGACGATGGCGTCCCCGTGGTCGAGGTCATCGGTGAACCAGCTCGAGAGCTCCAGCTCGGACAGGTCGCTTTCCAGGGACTCCACGAGGCTCACCGCCTCGGCGAGCAGGTCCTCGTCGCCCGTCTCCTCGCCGAGCTCGAAGGCGGCCTTGGCGTCCTCGAGCTTGGCGCGGGCGTCGTCAATGCCGCGCACGTCATCGCGGGCGGCGGCGAGCCGCTCCATCGTCGCGCGGGCGGCATCGGCGTCATTCCAGAAGTCAGGTCGCGCGCTGAGGCCCTCGAGCTCCTCGATCACGCGCCTTTTCTCCTCGAGGTGCAGATAGCCCTCGACCTCGCCGAGACGAGCGTCCAGAGACTCGAAGCCCTGGGGCAGTGCGTCCGCCATCTATGCGTTCCTGCCGTGGCAGTTCTTGAACTTCTTGCCGCTGCCGCACGGGCAGGGGTCGTTGCGCCCCACGCCCACATAGGGATCGGGGTCGTCAGACTTGCGATAGGTCAGGGGCTTGCCGGCGCCCGGCTGGCCGCCCTGGGCGGCTCCGGGGGCAATCCCCGCTCCCGGCTGCGGCGCGATGCGCGCCCCACGGGCCCCGTCGGCCTCCGCAGGGCCGGAGTAGCGTGCGCCACGCAGCTGGTCGGGAATCTCGTCGGCGGGCGCTGCCTGCTGGGGCGCGGGCTTCACGACGACCTCGAGGCGCAGGATGGTGCGCAGGAAGTCCTCGTACATCGTGGAGACGAGCTCGGCGAAGGCGGCGTACGCCTCGCCCTTGTACTCGACCAGCGGGTCGCGCTGACCAAAGCCGCGCAGGCCGATGCCGGTCTTGAGATAGTCCATCTCCTGGAGGTACGCCATCCAGCGCGTGTCGATGACGCGCAGCATGACCTGAGCGGCGAGGGCGTGCATCGCCTCGTCGCCGAGATGCTCGGACTTCTCGGCGAAGCAGGAGCGGACGAAGTCGACGACGGTCTGGATGACCTCCTCGGGCTCGGGGTCCTCCTCCGGATCGACCGTGGGAAGGTCCTTGCGACCGGTAAGCTCGCCGAGCCACAGGGAGAGGCCGCGCGCGTCCCACTTCTCCCCACGGTCCTGGGGCGCGAAGCCGCGCACCTCGCGCTCGACCGTGTCGTGCGTGACCTCGTCGATGTGGGCCATCAGGTCCTTGCCGTCGAGGATCTTGTTGCGCTCCTCGTAGATGACCTGACGCTGCGTGTTCATGACGTTGTCGTAGTCAAGGACGTTCTTGCGCATCGAGAAGTTGATCTCCTCGATCTTGCGCTGTGCGCTCTCGACCGCCTTGGTGACCATCTTGGCCTGGATGGGCATGTCGTCGGGCATCTCGTACTTCTGCATCATCGCCGAGATGCGATCCATGCGATCGCCGCCGAACAGGCGCATGAGGTCGTCCTCGAGCGAGAGGTAGAACTGGGTCTCGCCCGGGTCGCCCTGACGGCCGGAGCGGCCGCGGAGCTGGTTGTCGATGCGACGGCTCTCGTGGCGCTCGGTGCCGATGACGCACAGGCCGCCGGCAGCGAGAACGTGCCCCTTCTCGGCATCGCAGATCGCGTTTGCGCGCTCGAGCGCCGCGTCGCGCTGCTCGGCGGTGGCCTCCTCGGGGTCGACGCCCTCCTCGCGCAGGAAGTCCTGGGCGATGAGCTCTGCGTTTCCGCCGAGCAGGATGTCCGTGCCGCGGCCGGCCATGTTGGTCGCGATGGTCACGGCGCCCTCGCGACCCGCCTGCGCGACGATCTGGGCCTCGCGCTCGTGGAACTTGGCATTGAGGACGTTGTGCTTGATGCCCCGCTTGTCGAGGATGCGGGAGAGGCGCTCGGAGTTCTCGATGGAGACGGTGCCCACCAGAACCGGCTGGCCCTTGGCGTGACGCTCCACGACGTCATCGGCCACCGCCTTGAACTTGGCGTCCACGGTGCGGTAGACGAGGTCGTCGTGGTCGATTCGGGCAACCGGCTTGTTGGGCGGGATGACCTGGACGGGAATGTGGTAGACCTCGCGGAACTCGGCGTCCTCGGTCATGGCCGTGCCCGTCATGCCGGAGAGCTTGTCGTACATGAGGAAGTAGTTCTGGAGCGTGATGGTGGCGAGCGTCTGGTTCTCCTCGCGGACGTTGACGCCCTCTTTTGCCTCGATGGCCTGATGGAGGCCCTCGGAGTAGCGCCTGCCCTCCATGATGCGGCCGGTGAACTCGTCGACGATCTTGACCTCGCCGTCAAGCACCACGTACTGCTGGTCGCGATGGAACATGTACTCGGCCTTGAGCGCCTGCTGGAGATGGTTGACGAGCTGGCCGGACACGTCGGCGTAGATGTCCTCGATGCCGAGCGAGCGCTCGACCTTCTCGAGGCCCTCGTCGGTGGTTGCGATGGTGTGCTTGGCCTCGTCCATCGTATAGTCGACCTCGGGGATGAGGCCGCGAACGGCACGTGCGAAGTCCTTGTACGTGCTCGCGGACTTGCTGCCGGCGCCCGAGATGATCAGCGGCGTGCGGGCCTCGTCGATGAGAATGGAGTCCGCCTCGTCGACGATGGCGTAGAAGTGGCCCCTCTGGACCCTCATGCTCGGGCGCGTGACCATGTTGTCGCGCAGGTAGTCAAAGCCGAACTCGGAGTTCGTGCCGTACGTGATGTCAGCCTCGTAGGCGGGCTTCTTCAGCGGGAGGCGCATGCCGTTCTGAATGAGGCCGACGGACATGCCGAGATACCGATAGATGCGACCCATCCACTCGCTGTCTCGCTTGGCCAGGTAGTCGTTGACGGTGACGACGTGGACGCCCTTGCCCGGGATGGCGTTGAGATAGGCAGCCAGGGTGCAGACGAGCGTCTTGCCCTCGCCCGTCTTCATCTCTGCGATGGTCCCGCGATGAAGCGCGATGGCGCCGATGATCTGCACGTCGAAGTGACGCATGCCCGTCGTGCGCCTCGACGCCTCGCGAACCGCCGCAAAGGCCTCGGGCAGCAGGTCGTCAAGAGACTCTCCCTGCGCGTAGCGCTCGCGGAACGTCGCGGTGATGCCACGAAGCTCCTCCTCGCTCATGGCCATGAACCTCGGCTCAAGCTCGTTCACCTGAGCGGTAATGCGTTCGAACTCCTTGAGGTCCTTGTCCGAGCCGATGGACAGGAGCTTGGAGAGAAAGTTAGGCATGCGACTCCCCTGCAGTAGATCCAGGCGTGGCCCCAATGGCACACTCATGTTCACCACTTTACCCATCGCCGACTTGGCCGAGGTCCACACCTCCCTCTCTCACCAAAAGCGCACTCTACTGCGCGCCAGACGTCTCAAATCCCTCCTCCCCTCCGCCCCGCGCCTCGGACGGCCCGCGCATGACCTGCCGCAGCCTCCAAGACGGGGCGGAGCCTGTCGTCTGAGCCAGCCTTCTCACGAAGCTTCGGCACTGGCGGTCGGCCTCGACGTCTCGACCGTCCGCCCTCAGGGCGCTCACCAGGGCAACGACCGCATCCTCCCTCACGGCATCGGCCTCCAGCGCGTTTGCCGCAAGCCTCGCGGCGGTCCTCTTTCTGTCCAGGCGAAGCGCCGCGTCGGAGCCCGCGACCATTGCGTCGACGTAAAGATCCCTCAGCTCATCGCGCTTGGCGGCGACAAAGCCCGTCCTATCGGCGGAGGGAACATAGAGATCTCCGGCGTAGAGCCGCTCTGCCCGTCGAGCCATCTGGACGATCTCCGCGTCATCCTCCCCATCCGACGCCGCGCGGGCGCATGCGCGCAGATCGTCGACATCGCAGCTCACCAAGTCCTTGTCGATTGCGATGGATCTCGTCGACCTTCCCAGGACAAAGGGGTCGAGCGAGGGGTCAACTTCGGCAATGGCGGCACGAAGCGCGCTGGTTGCCTGATACACCCGGTTTGCGCCTATCGCGTAGTCGCACTCTGGCCAGATCTGCTCCACAATCTGCCGGCGGCGGGCGGTCGCCCGACGCTGCAGCAGAAGAAAGACGAGCATTGACTGTGCGTTCCTGTGCCCTACCCTGCCATCAAGCACTCGGATTCCGCGCACCGTGATGCAGAAGCCCCCAAGCAGGGAGACGCGTATCGGCGCCTCCTCCCCCATGAGGGCGGGGTGACTGTCGGCGCGCCTGAAGACGATCTCCTCCGAGTCACGGAGGGCCGCCGCCTCCTTGCCGCTCCTCGCGGCACTCACGGCATATCTCCAGCTCGCGGGAAGCATCTTCTCGAACAGCCCGGAGAAATCACCTAGGCACTCGCTCAGGACGACGAGCAGCCAAAGCGTGTCCACGGGCAGCTTGGCGCCATGCTCGTCCTCGAGGGACCCAAGGTCACGATCCGCGCGCATGACATCATGTGCAAACCTGCAGATCTCCCCGAGCTCGTCTGGGCTACCGTCAACCGCATCTCCCTCGGAGAGATCGCCCATGAGGAATCGCGCCGCCTCTCCCAGCAGGCGGGAGACGCGCGCCACGTAGTCGAGACCCGCTCGCCGCGCGATGACCACCGCCAGCGTAGACCTCACGCTTGCGCGGGGAAACGCGCCGGAGCGCAAGTCATACACGCAGCCTGCGGCGAGCGAGACCGCCTGGACCACCGTGTCGCCGCTCTTCTCGGCACGCGAAAGCGCCGACTCGATGTGGCTCGCATTGCCAGCGGGACGCAGCGCGGCCCTCAGCGCCATCGCGCAGTCGGCATAGCCCGTAAGGCCTCTTGCCTGCGAGGACCTGAGAATTTCCACCGAGCGCTCGACCAGCGTCTCGCTCCGCCCTCCGTCGTCGCACAGAAGCAGCCGGGCAACCTCCTGGTCAAGGCATAGCAGGGCGGAGGAGACGGTCTCTATGCTCGGTCCACACGGATTTGCAAGAAGCAGCCTCATTGCGGCGCTGGGCCTCCCTCCCGCCATGAGCTCCACCGCCTCGCGATGGACCAGAAGCCTCCTTCCCAGGCCCGACCACTCAAGCTCGGCATAGGCAACCAGAGGTCTGCGTCCGCGCAGGGCCTCCCGCGCATCGACGAACATGAGGGCGTCCCGCACCCCCTCTTCCTTAGTGACGCGGTCACGATACTTCTCCAGCGCAGCCCATCCGACGTCCTCCCCGCAGACTGCGGACACCGCAGAAGACAGAGCCTGCGAACGGTCCTCGGTGCGGCAAGATCCGAGACGCTCCTCAAGCGCAGAGGCAACCACGCCCGCGCCCCCTGCGTCGAGCAGTGAGGCGCCAAACCGGAGCGCATGCCCATAAGCGCCAGAACCCCCGGGAAGAGCGAACAGTCTCACGGCTCTCAGGAATGAACCGCGCTCCAAGATGAGCCTCAGACTGTTGGCAACGACATCGGGAAACAGGGCGCTCGTGGCCTCGAGCCGAGCAAGCGGTCCAGAGAGGGCAAGTGCCTCGTCCGTGAGCAGCGTGAGAAACGAACGTCTCGAGTGGTCAACAGAGAAGAAGGGGGCAACCGAGCTGATATGGGAGAGCATCTCGTCGCAGGGGCCATCGAGCGCCAGACTAAGATCTTCGAAGGCGCCACTGCCCAACAAAACCATGCAGAGACGAACCCTGAGCTCCTCGTCTGTCAAGGAGCGCCTGAGCGACAAGGACAGGTGTCTCGAAAGCGCATCGCCATACGAGTGCGACGGGAGGCTTCGCTCCAAGTCATCATTGGGAACGGGCTCAAGAAGACGCACGAGATCGGGAATGCCAAAAGACAGGCGCCAGAGAAGCTTCGACCGAGCGCTCGCGCCGTGGTCAACCACTGACTGTATGAGCAGGCCACGTGACGAAACAACGGAACACTCCGGAAGAAAGGAGAGCAGCTGCCCGGCCTCGGGAGGAAGGGAGAACACGACCAAGGCCCCCGCCTCCCACATTCTCCGCAAGGCATTTGCCTGGCGAAGGGCATCGGGCTCGTCAGAGGACGGAATGTCGTCGATCGCCACGACCGCAGGCGACGGAGCCTTCGAAACGCTGCGGGCTAGACGGACGAGAGCGGCGGCAGCAGAATCAGGGTCATGGCCGAGAAGGCTGCGTCGAAACACCTTGGCGCCAGGCAGCGGAACGCGAAGAAGGATGTCAGTGATAACGTCGCTGGCTCCGAGATTTGGCTCCGCGCAAATCGCAAGCAGGCGGCTCCTGGGCGTAAGGCCAAAGGAGGCGAAATCGGACCATCTGCAGAGCTCGAGAAGATAGTCGTCTCCATAAAGAGACGGAGCGACTCGAGAATAACGCGGATATTCGGACGACCCAGGTTTCAGTGCTCCAGCCATGACCATCGGACACCCTCCGTCGCATCAATCTAACATCGTGTCCTAAACATATCACTACTGTATAAGTTGTAAAGTTCTGGTTTGTTTTCTTTTGTTGTTGTTAATTTATGTCTATGCTAGAGCCAAAGCAGCTGCCGCAAAGTTGCGTCAAATGTTCCTGGAAGCGGCCAAAGCGAGACATGAAAAGGGGGCGCCCGGCTCGCACCGGGCGCCCCCTGACGGAATATCCCTCCATGTACATCGAAACGCAAAATGCCCCTTGTTGGTCAGCGACGTCCTGCTCTCCCACGGACTGACTCCGCAGTACCATCGGCGCTCGGGGG
>CALUNW010000007.1 GCA_944322145.1 uncultured Atopobiaceae bacterium
GCGCGTCATCTCCGGCGAGTCCGGCGCCGTGGGCGCGGGCCTGATCACCACGCTCATGGAGTCCGACGAGTACGCCGGCCTCCGCGAGGCCATCGGCCTCGACGAGAAGAGCTCCGTGCTCATGTTCTCGACCGAGGGCGACACGGACCCGGTCAACTACCGCAAGGTCGTGTGGGACGGAGCGTACCCCGCCGAGTAGCTTTTGGAACGTCGCTGCGAGGGGAGGTCCTTGTCCCTCCGCCCGCAGCTCTGCAGTGAGGCGAGCGTTCTTCTCGCCGAGCGAAGCTGTTTGAGGACGGAGGGACAAGGACCTCCACCCCCGAGAGTGAGGAGCACTGAAATGGCCAAGGAACTGAACTTCGACGAGATCAAGAGCGCGGCGGCGGCGTACGGCCCCGACATGACCGCCTTCCTGCGCGCGATGATCTCCCACCCCTCCGAGTCCTGCGAGGAGGGCGAGGTCGTGGCCTGCATCAAGGCCGAGATGGAGAAGCTCGGCTTTGACAAGGTCGAGGTCGACGGCCTGGGCAACGTCATCGGCTGGATGGGCGAGGGCGAGAAGATCATCGCCATCGACTCCCACATCGACACCGTGGGCATCGGCAACCGCGACAACTGGGAGGCCGACCCCTACGAGGGCTACGAGACCGACGACCTCATCTACGGCCGCGGCGGCTCCGACCAGGAGGGCGGCATGGCCTCCGCCACGTACGCCGCGAAGATGATGAAGGACCTCGGCCTCATCCCCGAGGGCTACAAGATCATGGTCGTGGGCTCCGTCCAGGAGGAGGACTGCGACGGCATGTGCTGGCAGTACATCGTCAACAAGTACTTCGACGGTCCCGAGGACGCCCGCGAGAAGATCGACTTTGTGATCTCCACCGAGCCCACCGACGGCGGCATCTACCGCGGCCACCGCGGCCGCATGGAGATCCGCGTGGACGTCCACGGCGTCTCCTGCCACGGCTCCGCGCCCGACCGCGGAGACAACGCCATCTACAAGATGGCCGACATCATCGCCGACGTCCGCGCCCTCAACAACAACGGCTGCGACGAGTCCACCGACATCAAGGGCCTCGTCAAGATGCTCGACCCCAAGTACAACCCCGAGCACTTCGAGGACGCGCGCTTCCTGGGCCGCGGCACCTGCACCGTGTCGCAGATCTTCTACACCTCGCCGAGCCGCTGCGCCGTGGCCGACTCCTGCGCGATCTCCATCGACCGCCGCATGACCGCCGGCGAGACCTGGGACTCCTGCCTCCAGGAGATCCGCGACCTGCCCGCCGTCAAGAAGTACGGCGACGACGTCAAGGTCTCCATGTACATGTACGACCGCCCGAGCTGGAAGGGCACCGTCTACGAGACCGAGGCCTACTTCCCCACGTGGATCAACGCCGAGAGCGCGGCCCACGTCCAGGCCCTCGTTGACGCGCACCACGCCCTCTACGGCGACGAGCGCATCGGCTGCGAGGCCTCCATGGACAAGCGCACCGGCCGCCCGCTCACGGACAAGTGGACCTTCTCGACCAACTGCGTCTCCATCCAGGGCCGCTACGGCATCCCGTGCGTGGGCTTTGGCCCCGGCGCCGAGAGCCAGGCGCACGCGCCCAACGAGGTCACCTACAAGCAGGACCTCGTGACCTGCGCCGCGCTCTACACCGCCGCGCTCAACCTCTACGACCCGTCCAAGAAGACCGGCGACGTCACCGTCTTCCGCGCCGGCGCCACCGACAACGACATCCAGTAACCGGAGTGATTCAAAAGGGGACAGACCCCTTTTGAATCAATCAGAACAGAATGATTCAAAAGGGGTCTGTCCCCTTTTGAATCACTACCGAAAGGAAACCGCAATGGCTAAGGACTTCTCCGCCCTTCTCGACGAGCTCTCCGGCTACGACTTCTCCGGCATGTACGACGCCGACTTCCTGCACACCTGGGACAAGACCACCGACGAGCTGCGCGCCCTCTACGTCGTGGCCGCCGCCCTGCGCAACCTCCGCGAGCGCAACATCTCGCCGCGCATCTTCGACTCCGGCCTGGCCGTCTCGCTCTTCCGCGACAACTCCACGCGCACGCGCTTCTCGTTCTCCAAGGCCACGAACCTCCTGGGCCTCCAGCTCCAGGACCTCGACGAGGGCAAGTCCCAGATCGCCCACGGCGAGACCGTCCGCGAGACCGCCACGATGATCTCCTTCATGGCCGACGTCATCGGCATCCGCGACGACATGTACATCGGCAAGGGCGACGCCTACATGGCCGAGGTCGCAGAGTCCGTCGACGAGGCCTATCACGACGGCGTGCTCGACCACCGTCCGACGCTCATCTCCCTGCAGTCCGACTCCGACCACCCGACCCAGTCCTCCGCCGACATGCTCTACCTCATCGAGGAGTTCGGTGGCCTGGAGAACCTGCGCGGCAAGAAGGTCGCCGTGACCTGGGCCTACTCGCCCTCCTACGGCAAGCCGCTCTCCTGCCCGCAGTCGCTCATCTCGCTGCTCCCGCGCTTCGGCATGGACGTCACGCTGGCCCACCCCGAGGGCTATGACCTCATGAGCGACCGCGTCGAGGCCGCCAAGGCCTACGCCGCCGAGTCCGGCTGCACCTTCAAGCAGGTCAACACCATGGCCGAGGCCTTCGAGGGCGCCGACATCGTCATCCCCAAGAGCTGGGCTCCCTACGCCGCCATGGAGAAGCGCACCAACCTCTACGCCGAGGGCGACGACGCTGGCATCAAGGCGCTCGAGAAGGAGCTGCTCGCCCAGAACGCCACCCACATGGACTGGTGCTCCACGACCGACCTCATGGCCAAGACCGCAAACGGCCAGGACACCATCTACATGCACCCGCTGCCCGCCGACATCTCCGGCGTCTCCTGCGAGCACGGCGAGGTCATGGCGGACGTCTTTGACATGCACCGCGTCGGCATGTACAAGGAGGCCAGCTACAAGCCGTACGCCATCGCGGCCATGATCTTCCTGCAGAAGGTCAAGGACCCCGTGGCCACGCTCGCGGCGCTCGAGGCCGCGGCCAAGCCCCGCTGGAACCAGGCGTAGGAACAATCGCTCGTCCGGGTGAGGGCCGCCTATAAGTCGTTCGCTCACTGCGCCTTGCGCAGAAGTCGCTCACTGACTTATGGGCGGCCCCGTCCTTACGTTGAGAGGGCATCAAATGGGAAAGAGAATCGTCATCGCCCTCGGTGGCAACGCCCTGGGCAACAACCTGCCTGAGCAGATGGAGGCGGTCAAGCACACGGCGCGCGCGATCGTGGACCTCATCGAGCAGGGCAACGAGGTCGTGGTGGCGCACGGCAACGGCCCGCAGGTGGGCATGATCCAGGAGGCCATGACCCAGCTCACGCGCTCCAACCCCGAGAAGTACATCCCGTGCCCGCTCTCGGTCTGCGTTGCCATGAGCCAGGGCTACATCGGCTACGACCTGCAGAACGCCCTGCGCGAGGAGATGCTGGACCGCGGGATCGATCACGGAGCGGCCACCGTGCTCACCCAGGTCGAGGTCGACCCCGCCGACCCCGCGTTCGCCAACCCCACCAAGCCCATCGGCGCCTTCATGACGCGCGAGGAGGCCGACCGCATGATCGCGGAGCGCGGCTACAACGTGGTCGAGGACGCTGGGCGCGGGTACCGCCGCGTGGTGGCCTCGCCCAAGCCGGCGGGCATCGTGGAGCTGGACACCATCCGCTCGCTCGTGGAGACCAACCACGTGGTCATCGCCTGCGGTGGCGGCGGCATTCCCGTGTTCAAGACCGAGGGCAACCACCTCAAGGGCGCCGCGGCGGTCATCGACAAGGACTTCGCGGCGGCCAAGCTTGCCGAGCAGCTGGACGCGGACTTCCTCGTGATTCTGACGGCGGTGGAGAAGGTTGCCGTGAACTTTGGCAAGCCCGACCAGCGCTGGCTCGACGAGCTCACGCCCGCCGACGTGGAGCGCTACGTGGCGGAGGGCCAGTTCGCGCCCGGCTCGATGCTGCCCAAGGTCCAGGCGGCGCTCGCGTTTGCGCAGTCCGGCGCGGGCCGCTCGTCGCTGATCACGCTCCTTGAGCGGGCGAGCGACGGCATCGCCGGCAAGACGGGTACCATCGTACGTGGGTAGCTGACCGCCGCCTGTCGCTCGCCACCCGTCGTCCGCCGAGGGATTAACGCGCACCGTTTGTTTTGACATTCTATATCCGCAGGTGGTTTTTGTGGGCAATGCAAACTGTGCGCGTTATTTCTCGCGAGCGGCCGGGCGGCGGCGCGCGGCGGCGCGGCAACGGAGAAGGACGGGGGAGCGCGGGGCATGAGACCCGACCTCAGGGCATATCTTCTGGGCGACGACGGGCGCCGGGTCTTTGGGCCCGGCCCCGTCGACCTGCTGGAGCGCGTGGGCGAGCTGGGGAGCCTGCGCGCCGCGGCCATCGACATGGGCATGGCCTACACCAAGGCCACGCGCCTCGTGCGCGACGCGGAGCTCGCCTTTGGCTTCCCGCTGACGGAGCGCACGGTCGGCGGCTCGGGCGGCGGCGGGTCGCGGCTCACCGCGCAGGCCCTCGACCTCATCGAGCGCTACCGCGCCTTCGAGCGCACGAGCCGCTGGGCCCTCGCGGCCGCCTACGAGACGTGCTTCTCGGGCTTTGCCGACGTGGCGCGCCTGGGCTGCGTGGTCATGGCGTCCGGGGAGGGGGCGCGCTTTGGCGGCGAGTTGGGCGAGAAGCTCGTGGCGCCGCTGGCCGGCACGCCCGTTCTCGAGCGCACGCTCGCCGCGCTGCCCGCCGACCTGCTCGACGTGGTGGTCGTGACGCGCTGGGACGCGGTCGAGGACCTGTGCGGGAGGCTCGGGGTGCGCTGCGTTCGCGCCGCCGGCCCGCGGAAGAGCGACACCATGCGTGCGGGCCTCGAGGCGCTGGGGCACCGGGCGGGCTGCCTGTTCGTGACCGGCGACCAGCCGCTTCTTACCGAGAAGAGCGTGCGCTCGCTGGTTGCGGCGCTCACGCACGAGCCCACGGCGATCGTGCGCCTGGCGTGGCGCGGCCGCGGGGCCAACCCCGTGCTCTGGCCGTCGGACACGCTGGGCGCGCTCGCGCGGCTTGAGGGCGAGTCCGGGGGGCGCGTCCTTCTCGCCGGCCATGCCGAGCTGGAGGGCCGCGTGCGCCTGGTGGAGGCTACGGACGAGTGGGAGCTCGCGGACGTGGACACGCCCGATGACCTGGCGCGCCTCGAGGACGCGCTAGCCGAGAGAAAGTGATTCAAAAGGGGACAGACCCCTTTTGAATCATTCGCAGAGGGGAGAGCCGATGAGAAGGATTCTGGCAAACGGCACGCTGGTCACGCCGGATGGCCTGCGCCGCGGCGACCTCGCGCTGGAGGGCGAGAAGATCGTGGCGCTCGCGGCCCACGTGGAGCCCGAGCCCGGCGACGAGGTCGAGGACGTCTCCGGCTGCTGGGTCTTCCCCGGCTTCATCGACGCGCACACGCACCTGCAGTGCTGGACCGGCATGGACTGGACGGCCGACAGCTTTGAGACCGGCACGCGCGCCGCCGCCTGCGGCGGCACCACCTGCATCGTGGACTACGCCACGGCCGACCGCGGCGTCACGATGGACGAGGCGCTGGCCGAGTGGCACGAGCGTGCGGCGTCCGGCGCCGGCTGCACGGCCAACTACGGCTTCCACATGGCGATCGCCGAGTGGGGCGAGGACTCGCCCGCCCAGATGCGCCGCATGCGCGAGGCGGGCGTGAGCAGCTTCAAGACCTACCTCGCCTACGACCACCTGCGCCTTTCGGACGCCGAGACGCTGCGCTGCCTGGAGGTCGTCCGTGACCTGGACGCCGTGCTCTGCGTGCACTGCGAGAACGGCGACGTGGTGAACGAGCTGCAGCGTCGGGTGCTGGCCGAGGGCATCACGGGGCCGGAGGGGCACCCGCTCTCCCGTCCGGCCGAGGCGGAGGCGGACGCCGTCTCCCGCCTGCTCTACCTGGCCCGCATTGCCGGCGCGCGCGTGAACGTGGTGCACCTGTCCACGGAGCTCGGGCTGGCCGCCGTGCGCGCCGCCCGCGCCCGCGGCCAGGGGGGCATCTACGTGGAGACCTGCCCGCAGTACCTCACGCTCGACGACACGCGCTACCTCGAGTGCGGCGACGACGGCTTCGCGGGCGCCAAGTACGTGATGAGCCCGCCCTTGCGCAAGCCGTCGGACGTGCGGGCTCTGCGCGGGGCCGTGCTCGCCGGCGAGGTGGACTCCATCGCGACGGACCACTGCTCGTTCAACCTGCACGGCCAGAAGGACCGCGGCATAGGTGACTTCACCAAGATCCCCAACGGCGGGCCCGGCATCGAGCACCGTCCGGCCGTGATGGCCACGACCTTCGAGGGACAGCTCGGCCCCGAGGAGCTGTGCCGCCTGTTGGCGGAGGGCCCGGCGCGCACCTTCGGCCTCTGGCCGGAGCGCGGGCGGCTGGCCGTGGGCGCCGCCGCCGACGTCTGCGTGTGGGACCCGTCGGCCCGCTGGACCATCAGCGCGGCGACCCAGCACCAGGCCGTGGACTACACGCCGTGGGAGGGCTTCAAGGCACACGGCCGCGCGCACCTCGTCTACGTTGGCGGCGAGCTCGTGGCCCGCGACGGCGAGCCCACCGGCGCCACCCCCGGCCGTTACGTGGCAAGATAGCAACAAGGTGATTCAATCGGGGACAGACCCCTTTTGAATCATCGTCCTAATGATTCAAAAGGGGTCTGTCCCCGATTGAATCACCGAGACTAAGGAGAAGAACATGGCAATCGAGGCAATCGTCACCGACAAGGCGCCCGCGGCGCTCGGCCCCTACTCCGCGGCGGTGGCCGCTCCGGCCACCAAGGCGATCCACGTGTCCGGCCAGCTGCCGATCGACCCCGCCACCGGCGAGTTCGCCGGCGAGGACATCCAGGCCCAGACCCGTCAGAGCCTGACCAACATCAAGAACATCCTCGAGGCCGCCGGCGCCTCCATGGCCGACGTCGCCGAGGTCACCGTCCTTCTCGACGACATCAACGACTTCGCGGCCATGAACGAGGTCTACGGCGAGTTCTTCACGGCGCCGTACCCCAGCCGCGCCGCCTTCGAGGTGGCCGCGCTGCCCAAGGCCGCCAAGGTCGAGATCAAGGCCGTGGCCTACCTGTAGGCAGAGTCTCACGCACAGGGCGGCCCGCTGCGCCTTGCGCCGGGCCGCCCTCGAGAAACGCCTGGTGCCGGTTTTCCGAGAAATGCGTGAATTGGTGCGGGAATCGGCCCATCCGCGTGTTTTCCGTACGCAGATGGGCCGATTCCCGCACCAATTCACGCAGAAGGCGGAAATCCGGCACCAGGCGTTTCTCGAGGGGCACCCCAAATCCGGGGTGGCGCCGCTAGTCCTTCACCTCGCGGAGAAGGTCAGCGGGGTCGACGCCGTAGAGGCGGGCGACCTTGATGAGGTTGCTCGTGCTGGGCTCCGCGGCGCCCGATTCCCACTTCGACACGGCCTGCCTGCTCACGCCGATCTTCTCGGCTACGAGCTCCTGCGTCATCTTGCAGCGCTCGCGATGGGCACGCAGCACCTCGCCGAGCGACCGGCGCACGGCGACGCGTTCGGGGTCCTTGTGCTCGCGCTCCTGGCGGAGGAACCAGCGGATGGCGAGAATCGCCAGCACCACGAGCAGAATCCACGGAAGGGCCCTCAGCAGCAGGAAGATGAGAAAAAAGACGAGCTCCAACGGTCCCAGACCAATGATTCTGCCGTCCATGAGCGCTCCTCTCCGCGTGGCTCTGGCACAACCATAGCAATCTCGTCTGGTTGACAACAGCACCTATCGCGCAACTTTGGGTTGCGCCTGGTTGCGCGGTGAGTTTTGTGGCGCTCCGACGGTCCTGGACGCCTAGGGCAGAGCAGCGAACCCGGCGCGGACGCTGCCCACAAACGCCGGCATGCCGAGAAGGACGGTGAGCTCGCGGGCCGCATCGGGCGCGACGTCGGCCTGGTTGACGAGTGCGACGTCGGCGAGGGCCTCGGCGCGCGCGGCGCGCGCCACGAGCTTCGGCGTGGCGGCGTCCTCCGGCGCGCAGCCGGCGAGCTCGCAGAAGATCTCCGGGCGGTGCACGACGTCGCGGACGGGCCGTCCCATGCCGGACGCGCCGAGCACGAGAATCGTGCGTCCCGAGCACGCGGGGATGACGGGCTCCCAGGCGGCGTGCGCCTTGAGGGGGAGCCGGCGCGCGCCGTCGGCCTCCACGAGGACGTGGTCCGCGAGGGACGCCAGCGCGTCGATGCCCAGCTCGGGCGCCACGAGCTTGTCGTTCTTCTCTGCCCGCGATCCCACGCAGACCACGCGCGACGCCGCGAGCGCCTCCGCGACCGCGTCCGGGTCCGCTGACGTAACGAGCGGAACGCCCTCAAACGGCAGGATGTGCGTGGTCGTGGTGAGCACGACTGTGCCCGGCAGCTCGCGCGCGAGCGCCGCCAGCAGCGACGTCTTGCCGCCGCTGCCGATGACCGACGCCACGCCCGGGCCCACGCCCAGCGCCTCCGCAAGTGCCATACGCATCTCCTCGACGCATCCCTACCGCTCACAGTCATTGTAGTTTCAAAACTACAACGCTGCATTACTCTTTGTTTGGACGCCAAACACTTTTTTGACCATACCGAAGACCCAGGGAGGACCCATGCCCACGACTGCCATCGAGCTGCCGCGCACCTTCGAGGAGTTCAACGAGCAGCGCCGCCAGAGCTTCCTCAAGGTGAAGGACTTCAAGCAGGCGGGCGGCCGCCTGGTGGGCTATCTCTGCAGCTACACGCCGCTCGAGGTGATCGACGCCGCCGGCGCCTCGGGCGTGGGGCTGTGCGGCACCTCCGACGAGGTCATCCCAGCGGCAGAGGAGGTCCTGCCGGCCAACCTCTGCCCGCTCATCAAGTCAACCTACGGCTTTGCCTACTCGCAGAAGTGCCCGTTCACGCACTTTTCCGACCTCATCGTGGGCGAGACCACCTGCGACGGCAAGAAGAAGATGTACGAGCTGCTGAACGAGCTCAAGCCCACCTACGTCCTGCACCTGCCGCAGAGCCGCTCCCGCGCGCACGAGCGCGAGGGCTGGTACCAGGAGGTCGTTGGCCTTAAACGAGCCCTCGAGCGGCTCTATGGCATCCAGATCACCGACGACGCCCTGCGCGAGGCCGCGCGCCTGCGCAACCGCCTGCGCCGCGCGATCCTGGCCCTCTACGACCTGCAGCGGAGCGTGCCGCCGGCGATGAGCGGCGTGGAGCTCATGAGCACGATGTTCGCCGGAACGTTCAACTTTGATGTCCGCGCCTACGTGGAGAGCCTGGAGCGCCTCTGCGAGCAGCGCCGCGCGGAGGCCGCCACGGCCGGCAGCCCCATCAGCGCGGGGGCCAAGCGCATCCTCATCACGGGCTGCCCCGTCGGCGGCGTCATCAACAAGGTTGGCGCCACGATCGAACGCAACGGCGGCGTGGTGGTCTGCGAGGACGACTGCTCCGGCGAGCGCACCAACCGCTTCATGGTGGACGAGGACGCGCCGGACATCCTGCGCGCGATCGCCGACCGCTACCTCCAGATCAACTGCTCCGTCATGACGCCCAACGACGACCGCTTTGCCGCGACGCTGGAGATGGCCGAGAAGTACCAGGTGGACGGCGTGGTCGAGTGTGTGCTCACGGCGTGCCACACCTTCAACGTGGAGTCCGCGCGGGTGGAGCGCGCCGTCGAGGGCGCGGGAATCCCCTACATGAAGGTGGAAACCGACTACTCCGCCGGTGACACGGGCCAGCTCGAGACGCGCATCGCCGCGTTCATCGAGACGTTGTAAGGGAGCACGGCGGTGGGCGAGAAGGACGTGCGCTCCGGGCGCCTGGGCATAGGTGTTGACATCGGCTCCACCGCGACCAAGGTTGCCGTGGTGGGCGCTGACGGCTCGCTCGTGCACGCCGAGCTCATGCCCACGGGCTTCTCCAGCGTGGACGCCGCCGAGCGTGCCCGCTCCGCCCTCGATGCGTGGAAAGGGGACGGGCACTTCTGCACGCTCGACGCGCGGGTGGTGGCCACAGGCTACGGCCGCGTTGCCGTGCCGTATGCCGACAAGGTCGTGACCGAGATCACGTGCCACGGGCGCGGGGCCGCGCGGCTCTTTGGCTCGGAGGGCACCGTGATCGACGTGGGTGGCCAGGATACCAAGGTCATCCGCCTGCGCGGCGGTCGCGTGTTTAAGTTTGTGATGAACGACAAGTGCGCGGCGGGCACGGGCCGCTTCCTGGAGATCATGGCGGACCGGCTGGGCGTGGGACACGACGAGCTGGCCGCGCTCGCACGCGCCGGCGAGCCCACGCAGATCACCAGCATGTGCACGGTCTTCGCGGAGAGCGAGGTCATTAGCCTCGTGGGCCGCGGGGAGCCGCGGGCCAACATCGCCCGCGGCGTGATCGAGAGCGTCGTGGGACGCGTGGCCACGCTCGCCGCCACGGCCGGCGGCACGGCGCCGTACTATCTCACGGGCGGCCTCTGCGACAACGAGTACGTGGTGGAGCTGTTGGGCGAGCGGCTTGGCACGCCCGTGGAGACGTGCCCGGAGGCGCGCTATGCCGGGGCGCTGGGCGCGGCGCTCATGGCGTTGGAGCTGGAGTAGGGTAGGAGCGAGGGCGCGGGCCGAGGTTCTTCTCGCCCGCTGAGCGAGGCCCGGACGGGCCGAGAGGAGACGACATGGCAGACATGGTGCTCACGGTCGACGCACGCGGGGACGCGTGCCCGATCCCGGTGGTGAAGACGCTGAAGGCGCTCGGGGCGCTGGCGGGCCCGGGCTCGGTCGAGACGCTTGTGGACAACGAGATCGCGGTGGCAAACCTCACGCGCATGGGAGAGGGCAAGGGCTGCGCGGTCGCGACCGAGCGCCTGGGCGAGAGGGAGTGGCGCGTGACCGTGACGGCCTCGGCGGCGCTCGCGGTGAGCGATGCGGAGGCCGAGTCGGCGACGTGCGAGGTGCCGGTGGCGGGCGCGCCGTCCTTCTCGCCCGCGCCGAAGAACGTGGTGGTGGCGATCACCTCCGAGTGCATGGGCACCGGCGACGACGTCCTGGGTCGCAAGCTCATGGGCAGCTTCGTCTACTCGCTCACGCAGCTCGACGAGCTGCCCGCGACCGTGCTGCTCTACAACGGCGGCGCGCACCTCAGCTGCGAGGGGTCGGCGGCGCTCGAGGACCTGCGCGGCCTTGCGGCCTCCGGCGTGGAGGTGCTCACCTGCGGGACCTGCCTCGACCACTACGGCATCGCGGACACGCTGGCCGTGGGCGAGGTCACCAACATGTACGTGATCGCGCAGCGGCTCACCGGCGCGAGCCTCGTGGTGCGGCCGTAGTGCCGGGCGCGGGCTGGGGTCGGCGATGGCGCGAGTGCGGGTGCCGTCTTTGGTGGTGACGTTTCCCACCACGGCGGCGGCGATGTCATGCGAGGAGTGCTGCCAGCGGCGCGGCCTGGGCGGACGGATGATCCCGGTGCCCGGCGAGGTCGCGGCCGGCTGCGGCCTGGCGTGGAAGACGGCGCCCGAGGCGCGCGAGGAGCTCGCTGCGGCGCTGGAGGCCGACGGCGTGCCCGTCGAGGCCATGACCGTGATCGAGCTCCTCGAGTTCCGATGATTCAAAAGGGGACAGACCCCTTTTGAATCATTTGCGAGAAGGACGTGGGGACGATGATCTACCTGGACAACGCGGCGACGACGATGCGCAAGCCGCAGGAGGTCGTGGACGCCGTCGTGGCGGCGCTGGGGTCGCTCGGCAATGCCGGGCGCGGCGCGTCGGCCGGGGCGCTCGATGCCTCGCGCACGGTGCTGCGCTGCCGCGAGGCGGTGGCGGCGCTGCTCGGCTGTCCGCGCGCCGACCATGTGTGCTTCTCGGCCAACTCGACGGCGGCGCTGAACGCGGCGCTGTCCGGCCTGGTGGGGCCGGGCGAGCGCGTGGTCACCACGGTCCTGGAGCACAACTCCGTGCTGCGACCGCTCGCGCGCCTGGCTGACGAGCGGGGCGTCGAGGTCGCCTACGCGGGCTGCGACGCCCACGGGTTTCTCGACATGGAGGAGCTCGAGCGCCTGGTCTGCCCGGGCACGCGCCTGGTGGCGGTGACGCATGGCTCCAACGTGACGGGCAACCTCGTGGACGTGGCCCGCGTGGCGGAGATGGCGCATGCGGCGGGTGCGCTCTGCCTGGTAGATGCGTCGCAGACGGCGGGCTCCGTGCCGCTGGACATGGCGGCCATGGGTCTTGACGTCGTCTGCTTCACCGGTCACAAGGGCCTCATGGGGCCGCAGGGCACGGGCGGGATGGCCGTGGCCGAGGGCGTCGACGTGCGGCCCTGGGCCGAGGGCGGCTCCGGCGTGCACTCGTTCGAGCGTCGGCACCCGCTGGAGTGGCCCACGCGACTGGAGGCGGGGACGCTCAACGCGCATGGCCTTGCGGGCCTTGCGGCAGGGATAGCGTTTATCGAGAAGAACGGCGGGCCTTCGGCGGTCGGCGCGCGCGAGCACGCGCTTGCGTTGCGGCTCTACGAGGGCGTGGCCGATACGCCCGGCGTCACGGTGTACGGCGGCTGGTCCGTGGCCCCCGAGCGCTGCGGGTCCATCGTGGCGCTCAACGTGGACGGGCTCGACTCGGCGGAGGTCGCCGACGCGCTGGCCTCGGGGTGGGGGATCGCGTGCCGCGCGGGCGCCCACTGCGCGCCGCTCATGCATCGCGCGCTGGGGACCGAGCGTCAGGGCATCGTGCGTCTGAGCTGCGGCTGGTTCAACACGGAGGAGGAGATTGACGTTGCGGCGGCCGCCATTCGCGACATCGCCACCGGCTGAGGTCCTTCTCGTCCATGGCAGGGCGTGGTCTGCGTAGAATCCGGTTACCTACTGGTCTATCAGTAGGTAACCGGCATCAGCTGGGGTGTTTTGTCGAGCAGACCCCACTTATATACTGGTTTTCCAGTAGGTAATTAACTTACCGATAAGAACCTGTGGGCCGGTGCCTGCGGGGTTGAGCCGTCCGGGGGCGGTTCCACGCCGTCGACGGGGCACGGCGCAGGGGCAGACTTTTTGTAAGCTATACTTACTCGTTGGAATCCAAAGTCTGACGCAGAGCGTTATATTTTTGAAAATATAACGCTGACGAGGGGGAATGTTAGATGCTGGTCGTGATTCGCGGTGCGGGGGACATCGCCTCGGGCATCGCGCTGCGCCTCCGCCGCGCAGGCATGCAGGTCGTGATGTGTGACCTCGCGGTGCCCACGTCCATCCGGCGCACCGTGTGCTTCTCGGAGGCCATCCGTCTGGGCGAGGTGCGCGTCGAGGACGTGCGCGGCGTGCTGTGCGAGAACGTCGAGATGGCCCGCGCGGCGACAGCAGCCGGCGACGTGGCCGTGCTTGTGGATCCGGATGCCTCCTGCGTGCGCGACCTTGCGCCGGACGCGCTGGTGGACGCGATTCTCGCCAAGCGCAACCTTGGGACCACGCGCGACGTGGCGCCCGTCGTCATTGGCGTAGGACCCGGCTTCACCGCGCGCGAGGACTGCGACGCCGCCGTGGAGACCATGCGCGGCCACTACCTGGGGCGCGTCTACTACGAGGGCTCGCCGATCCCCAACACGGCGGTGCCCGGGCTCATCGGCGGCTACGCGGGCGAGCGCGTGATGCGCGCGCCGGCGGACGGCGTCTTCGAGCCGTGCGTGGAGATCGGAGCGCAGGTAAAAGCTGGCGACGTCTGCGCCACGGTGGCGGGCGAGCCCATGCGCGCGACCATCGACGGGGTGGTGCGCGGGCTGCTCCAGGCGGGCGTCCCCGTTCGCGCGGGCATGAAGTCCGGCGACGTCGACCCGCGCTGCCACCCGGAATACATCGAGAGCTCCTCGGACAAGGCGCTCGCGGTGGGCGGCGGCGTGCTCGAGGCGATCCTCGCCCTTGCCGACGCTCTGGGCGAGAATAACGGGCGCGTCGTGGACGTTTTGGCGCCGCAAAGTGACCACAGCCAGCCCGCTATCGCAGGCCCAGCCGATAACGGGCTGGATTCGGACGTTTTGGAACCCCAGACCGTCCAGAACCGGCCCGTTATCGAACGGATAGGGTCCACCCTCTCCGACGTTGCGCTCGTCTCGGTGCTCGCCGCAGAGCTCTCCGCCGGGCGGCGCGTGGGCCTGGCGAGCCTGCTCGCCACCCGCGGCTCGATGCCGCGTCACGAGGGCGCTCGCCTGGCCGTGACCGAGAAGGACCAGCTGCTCGGGACCGTCGGCGGCGGCGCGATCGAGCGGCGTGCCATAGAGCGCGCACGGGCCGCCCGCGACGGCGACGCGCCGAGCCTGACGTGGTACCGTACCGGCGACGAGATGGCCTGCGGCGGCGACGCGCTGCTCGCAGCCCGGGCGCTCACGGCCGGCGACCTGCCCGTCCTTCTCGCCCTGCGCGACGCGCTCGATCACGGCGAGCCCGCCACCGTGACTGAGGACTGGTCCGAGCCGGCAGCCCCCACGATCGCGCTCGCCCCGGCGACGCGCCTCGCCGGCCCGACCTGGGACGACGCGCGTGCCACCTACCGCGAGCCCGTTGCCGCGCCCAGCAGTCTGCACGTCTTCGGCGCCGGGCACGTGGGGGCGGCGCTCGTCGGCATGGCCTCGGCGGCCGGCTTCGAGTGCCACGTCTACGACGACCGCCCGGAGCTCGCCACTCCGGCCAACCTGCCCGCGGCGACATCAGTGAACTGCGGCTCGTTTGGAGAGCTGGCCGCCGCGGCCGCCATCGGCCCGCGCGACTCCGTCGTCGTGCTCACCCACGGGCACGCCCACGACGAGACCGTCCTTCTCGCCATGCTGACCCGCGACGTCCAGCCCGCCTACGTGGGCTGCATCGGCAGCGCCCGCAAGGCCGCCCTCGCGCGCGAGCACCTCGTTGCCGCCGGCGTGCCTCAGGAGCGCGTCGACGCCGTCGCCATGCCCATCGGCCTCGCCATCGGCGCCGTCACGCCCGCCGAGATCGCCCTCGCCATCACCGCGCAGCTCGTTCGCCGGCGCGCCGAGCGACGCGGCGAGGGTCCGGGGAAGGGCGAGCGCGCATGAGTGCCGCCCTGCGCAAACACCCCGTCCGCATCATCGCCCTTCTCGGCGTGCTGCTCGTGGCCGTCGTGCTCGTGTCGCTTGCGCTGGGCCGCTATCCCATCGGCCCGGCCGACGCGCTCGAGCTCCTGGTCTCACGCGTGGTGCCCGGCCTCGGCGACTTCTCCGCGCAGCAGGAGACGCTCTTCTTCAACGTGCGCCTGCCGCGCATCCTGCTCGTGATTCTCGTGGGCGCGAGCCTCTCGGCCGCCGGCGCCGCATTCCAGGGCATCTTCCAGAACCCGCTCGTCTCGCCGGACTTCCTGGGCGCGTCGCAGGGCGCGGCCTTCGGCGCCTGCTGGGCCATCCTCGCGGGCGGCACCTCGCTTGCGATCTCCGGCTCGGCCTTCGCCGTCTCGCTCGCCGCGGTGGGCATCGTGCTGCTGGTGAGCAGCCGGGCGCGCGGCAACCGAATCCTCGTCACCGTCCTCGCGGGCATCATGGTGAAGTCGCTCTTCGAGGCCGGCGTCTCCTATACCAAGCTCGTGGCCGACCCGTCCAACCAGCTGCAGGCCATCACCTTCTGGCTGCTCGGCTCGTTCAACGGCGCCAAGGTGGCCGACCTCGCGCTGGCTGCCGGCCCCATCGCAATCGGCCTCGCGGGCCTCATGGCCATGCGCTGGCGCCTCAACGTCCTCACGATGTCAGACGACGAGGCGCTTTCCATGGGCGTCAACGCCCCGCGCGTCCGCGCCGTGGCCGTGCTCTTCTCGGCGCTCGTGACCGCGGCGAGCGTTGCGGTCTCCGGGCTCATCGGCTGGGTGGGCCTGGTGGTGCCGCACCTCACGCGCGGCCTGGTGGGCAGCGACTATCGCCACCTGCTACCGGCCAGCATGCTCGCGGGGGCAACGTTTTTGCTGGTGGTCGATGACATCGCGCGCCTGGCGCTCACGGCGGAGATCCCCATCGGCATCCTCACGTCCGTGGTGGGCGCGCCGTTTTTCCTGTGGCTCATCGTGAAGAGGGGGCGCGGCTGATGCGGGCGAGAAGAACCTGGCGCCCCGGCCCCGCGGCGGGCGAGAGGGGGCGCGGCTGACATGAGCTTCGAGATCTCCGGCCTCAGCTTCTCCTACGGCGACCAAGCGGTGCTCGAGGGCGTTGACCTCACCGTCGCCGACGACGAGCTCGCGTGCGTGCTCGGGCCCAACGGCGTGGGCAAGACGACGCTCTTCCGCTGCATCCTGGGTCTCGAGCGACCCCGCGCGGGGACCATCCTCGTGAACGGGCGGCCTCTCGACCAGCTCTCCGTTGCCGAGCGCGCCCGGGAGATGGCCTTCGTCCCGCAGAGCCACGCGCAGGTCTTTGACTACGAGGTGCTCGACGTGGTGCTCATGAGCGCGGCGTCGCGCCTGGGTCCGCTGCGCGCGCCCGCCGCGGCCGACCGCGCCCGTGCCGAGGAGGCGCTCGAGCGCGTGGGCGTGGCGCACCTCGCGCACCGGAGCTTCATGCAGGTCTCGGGCGGCGAGCGACAGCTCGTCCTCATTGCCCGCGCCATCGCGCAGGACGCGCGCTCGATCGTGATGGACGAGCCCACGAGCGCGCTCGACTTTGGCAACACGGCGCGCGTGATGGCGGTGGTACGCCGGCTCGCGAGCGAGGGGCTCTCGGTCATCGCGTCCACGCACGCGCCCGACCTGGCCTATCTCTACGCGGACACGGTGCTCGCGCTCGACGGCGGCCGCGTCCGCGCGTGCGGCTCGCCAGCGGACGTCATCACCGGGCCGCTCCTGAGCGAGCTTTACGGCCTGCCCGTGGAGGTCAGCTCGCTCTACGACGACCGGGCGCGCGCCTGCGTGCCCGCCTGTGAATTGGGGACAGTCCCCGATTCACACAAAAGTTTTATGTGAATTGGGGACTGTCCCCAATTCACAGGCCGAAGGGAGAAGAAATGAGGAGAAGAACGTTCTTGTCGGCAGTTGCGGCGCTTGCGGTGGCGGTGTCGCTCGGGGCGTGCGACGGTGCTCCGGCCGAGCAGCAGTCCGCTGCGGAGCAGGCAGCCACGCGCGTGGTCACGGACTCGCTCGGGCGCGAGGTGGAGATCCCGGCCGAGGTCGAGCGCATCGCGGCGTCCGGCCCCGTGGCCCAGCAGGTGCTGCTCACCGTGGCGCCCGAGAAGATGGTCGGCCTCTCCGGCGAGCTCACGGACGAGCAGCTCGCCTACCTCGGCGAGGACCTCGCCGGCCTGCCCGTCTTTGGCCAGATCTACGGCGGCAAGGGCGACTTCAACAAGGAGGCCGTCGCCGCGGCGGACCCGCAGCTGATCATCGACGTCGGCGAGGCCAAGGACTCGCTCGCCGAGGAGCTGGACACGCTGCAGGGCCAGATCGGCATCCCGTGCGTGCACATCGACTCCACGGACCTCCACAGCTACGCTGACCTCTACGACCAGCTCGCGGAGATTCTGAACTCCGAGAAGGCCGCCGAGCTCGCGGACTACTGCCGCAATGCCGTGGAGGAGGTCGAGACCGTCGTGGCGGAGGTGCCCGAGGACGAGCGCCCGCGCGCGGCGTATCTGCTCGGCGACACGGGCACCAACGCGATGGCGCGCGGCGGCTTCCAGTCCGGCATCATCGACCTCTGCTCCGAGAACGTCGTGGTGGTGGACGACCCGTCCTCCAGCGGCAAGGGCAACGAGATTGGCCTCGAGCAGATCGCGCTCTGGGACCCCGAGCTCATAGTCTTCGTGGGCGACTCGATCTATGACACCGTGGGAGACGAGCCGGCCTGGGCCGAGCTCAGCGCCATCAAGTCCGGCAACTACTTCCGCGCGCCGAGCGTGCCGTACAACTGGATCTCCATGCCGGCCTCGGTGAACCAGATCATCGGCCTGCAGTGGTACGCGCGCCTGTGCTACCCGAGCTGCTTCGACGATGACCTGCGCGACGTGGTGGGGGAGTACTATCAGCTCTTCTACGGCCACGACCTCACGGACGAGGAGTATGACGCGCTGATGCGCGGTGCTGTGCGGGAGTAGTGCCGGCGGCTAGGAGCGGGCGAGAAGGACCTCGCGCAGGCGGGACGCGCCGGCCTCGTCCGGGCGTACGAGCTCGACGGCGGCCCATGCGGGGCGCAGGCGTGCGGCGGCCTCCTCTGCCAGCGCGGAGCGCACGACCACGAGCGCGTGCGGCCAGGCGGGCGCGGGGCCGGCGTCCAGCAGCGCGAGCGCCTCGGTAAGGCCGCCGCCGCGCCTGAGCTCGAGCGGACCGATCTCGTCTACGGCGAGCAGCCCGGGGCGCGCGTCCTTCTCGCCCGCCGTCGTGGCCAGCCCTGCGAGGTGCGCGTTCACGCGTGCGAGCGCCGCCGCATCAAAGTCCCAACCACACCTGTCAATTGGGGACTGTCCCCGATTGACAGGCGTGGCGAGAAGGACGCGCTCGCGCGAGGGCAGCAGCTCGTTCTCTATCCCGACCTTCTCGCCGCCGCGCCAGACGCCCGGCGCGAGCACGCCGCGCACGGGCACGCCCGCCGCATCGAGCTCGGCCGTGCGCGCCCGCAGCCACGTGGTCTTGCCCGTCCGGACGTCCCCGGTGAGAATGAACAGCATGTTGCCTCCCGACCGCCCAAGCCGCGACTAACCCAACCTGGAGGAAATGATGACAGATGCGTGGTCACTCTACGACCGGATGATCGCCCAGGTGCCCGTGGGCGCGCTCGTGCGGGGCGTGGTCATGGGCGCGCACCACTGCCTTGTCGAGGCCGAGTGCGGGACGGGCGTGGCGGCGCTCCATCGCGGCGGCGCGCGCCTGCGCTTGGAGCGCTCTTGGGCGGGGCGTCCCCTGCGGGAGCTTGCCTCCTGCGCGAAGTCGTGGGACTTCGAGGTGGCGTCGGTGGGCGTCGCGGCGCTCAACGCCTGGCACAACCAGCCCGAGCGGCTGGGCGCGCTGGGCCTGGTCGCGGACGCGGAGAGCGTGGACCCGTTCGTGTTCCTGGCTCCGGTGGCCGCGCGCATGGCGGCCGAGAAGAACGACGGATCGCGTCCCCGCGCCGTGGTGATCGGCCACTTCCCGCACCTCGCGGCCATCGCGGGGCACGCGGACGTCGCCGTGCTGGAGCGCTCCCCGCGCGCGGACACGGACCTGCCGGACACCGCCTGCGAGTACCTGCTGCCGGGCGCGGACCTCGTCGTCATGACGGGCATGACGCTCGCCAACAAGTCCATGCCGCGCCTGCTCGAGCTCGCGCGCGACGCGCTCACCTGCGTGGTGGGCCCGTCGGCCACGATCTGCTCGGCGGCCCAGGAGGCGGGCGCGGACCTCGTCGCCGGAAGCGTGGTCGCGGACGCGGCGCTCGCCCGCGAGGTCGTGGCCTGCGGCGCGCCGCTTCACGGCTCCGGCGCCCTCGAGCACGTGCTCGTGGCGACGCCCCGCGGCCGCGCGGCGCTCTTCTCCGGCAGACTCGGCCAGGCAGGTTTCCGGGCGAAGGGGGAGCGCGCATGATTCGCGCGGCATTCTTCGACATCGACGGCACGCTCGTGAGCATGCGCACGCACGAGATCCCCGCCTCGGCGGTGCGGGCGCTCGAGGCGCTGCACCGCCGTGGCGTCCTGCTCTTCATCGCGACCGGCCGCGCGTCCTCCGAGATCCCGACGTCGGTGCGCGCGCTCGACGCCCGTCTGCCCTTCGACGGCTTTCTCACCTTCAACGGCCAGTACTGCTACGACGCGGCGGGCGTGGTCTACCGCGACTGCCCGATCGACCCGGAGGACGTGCGGCGCATCGTGGAGCTCGCGGAGCGCGGCGTCCTCGACGTCGCCGTGATGCAGCGCTCGGGGCAGTTCGTGAGCGGCCACTCGCCGCGCGTCGTGGAGTCCGAGCGCAACGTGGACAGCCTGATGCCCGAGAAGGACCTGCGCCTCGCGCTTGCGGAGCCCACCTACCAGTTCTGCGCCTACGTGGACCCCGAGGACACGCATCTCTTCATGGACGTGTGCGAGCACGTGGAGCATACGCGCTGGTGCGACCTCTTCTGCGACGTCATCCCCGCGGGCGGCGGCAAGCCGGCCGGCATCGCGGCCACGCTCGAGCGCTGGGGCCTGGCGCCGGAGGAGTGCGTGGCCTTCGGCGACGGCGGCAACGACGTGCCGATGTTTGGCTGCGTGGGGACGAGCGTGGCGATGGGAAACGCCAGCGACGACGTCAAGGGCGCCGCGACGATGGTGGCGCCGGACATCGACGACGACGGCCTGCTTGCCGCCTGCCGGGAGCTGGGGCTCGCGTAGGCGCGTTCTTCTCGTCTGGCGACTGGGCGCCTAGCCCCGCAGGACCTTCTCCAGCGCCTTTCCTCGGGCGAGCTCGTCGACGAGCTTGTCCAGGTAGCGGGCGTCGCGCTCCACCGGGTCCTCGATGGCGGTCACGTCAACGCCGCAGACCTTGCCGGTGATGAGCGCACGATTGGGGTTCATTGCCGGAGCCTCGTCAAAGAGCTCCTGGTAGGTGATGCCGCGCTCGAGCTGCCGGGCGAGGCCCGCCTCGTCGTAGCCGGTGAGCCAGCAGCATGCGGCGTCGACCTCCGCGCGCGTGCGCCCCTTGCGCTCGGCCTTCTGCACCAGCAGGGGATAGACCTGCGAGAACGACATCTCCGCGATCGACTTGCGCGCCATGGGGCCTCCTTCGAACGTCTCGTTAGCTTACCCCTGCTCGGGGTCGTGGTGCGCGAGCTGGACGAGGGCCAGGCACGCGACGCCGATGCCGAGAAGACCGAGCGCGTTTCTCGGCTCCACCTCGTCCATGATGGTGAGCGCGGTCACGCCCACGCCCATGGCGAGCGCGACCGCCTTGAGGACGAGCTCTACGAGCGCGGGCGCCTTGGGCCCCGCCGGCTCCTCCTGCGCCGCCGCCCCGCGCTCAACCGACCGCCGGCTGAGTTGGCTCGACCGTTGGTAGAGTCCCAGTTTACGGCAGGTGAGCCGGGGATTGTCCGGCGCGGGGCAGAATCGCGCCGAGTAAGAGTTTCTTGCGAGAAGTGCCCCAGAATCTGCCACTCTTTTGCAGGAAACTCTTACTCGGCGCGGCGGCGCCTCCGGCGCTACAATCTCCGCAGTTTGCTGCAAAGGAGCCCCATGTCCCGCAATCGCACCCTCTACATCGACGCCGACGCGTGCCCAGTGACGCGCGAGGCGCTCGCCTGCGCCCGGCGGGCGCGCGTGCCCGTCGTGATCGTGGGCAACACCACGCAGAACCTCGGGCGTCACATCCGGCGCGACGACCCGCGCGACGAGGAGCGCGCTCGTGGCCGTGACACCACGCACGGCGGCTTCTGGGTGGATGTGCTTGACGTTTCGATCGGCGCGGACAGCGCGGACTTTGCGATCGTGGAGCGCCTGCAGCCGGACGACGTGGTGGTCACGCAGGACATCGGCCTCGCGAGCATGGTGCTGGGCCGCGGGGCGGCGGCGATCGGCGTGCGCGGGCGCGTCTACACCAGGGCCACGATCGACATGGACCTCTTCATCCGGCACGAGGAGAAGAAGGTGCGCCGCGCCGGCGGCCGCGCGCGCGGGCCCGCGGCGTTCACGGACGACGACCGCGAGCGCTTTACCCGCAACCTCGCCGATCTTCTCGCCAGGTGATGAAAAGGGACTGTCCCTTTTCATCACCTGCCTACGACGACGCTCTTCTCGCCGCGCGGGACGGCGCGGCCGATGACGGCAGCGGGGAGTCCCTCGGCGCGCAGGGCGTCGGTCAGGCGCTCCGCGTCCTTCTCGCCCAGCGCCAGGAGCAGGCCGCCTGAGGTCTGCGGGTCAAAGAGCACGTCGGTGAGGTCGAGCGGCAGCGTGGCGTCGAGCGCCACGCGCGGGCCGAAGAAGTCCCGGTTGCGGTAGGCGCCCGCGGGGATGAGGCCCATCGCGGCCATCTCGCGTGCGCGCGCCATGAGCGGCACGGCGGCGGCGTCGATCTGAAGCGTGACGCCCGAGGCCTCCGCCATCTCGCAGGCGTGTCCCATGAGCGAGAAGCCCGTGACGTCGGTGGCCGCGTGCGGCCAAGAGCCCAGCTCGCGTGCCATGCGGATGGGCGCCTCGTTGAGCGTGGTCATGGAGTCGGTGGCCACGCGCACGCCGGCGTCGTCGAGGAGGCCGCCCTTGTGCGCCGTGGTGAGGATGCCCGTGCCGAGCGCCTTGGTGAGCACGAGCGCGTCGCCCGCGCGGGCGCCGCCGTTTTCCAGCCGCTCGTCCAGCTGCACGAAGCCCGTCACCGCGAGGCCGTACTTGGGCTCGTGGTCGTTGATCGAGTGGCCGCCCGCCACGACGCACCCGGCGCGGCGGCACGCGTCGGCGCCGCCGGCGAGAATCTGGCCCGCCACCTCGATGCCCAGGCAGTTGGGGAAGCACAGGAGGTTGAGCGCGAGCGTGGGCCGGCCGCCCATGGCGTAGACGTCGGAGAGCGCGTTGGTGGCAGCGACCTGGCCAAAGAGGAACGGGTCGTCCACCATCGGCGGGAAGAAGTCCGTCGTCGCGATGAGGCCGCGGCCGTCGCCGAGATCCCACACGCAGGCGTCGTCGGAGGCGTCGAAGCCCACTACGAGCTCCGGAGCGTCCAGGCGCGGCAGGCCGGACAGCACGCCCGCGAGCTCGCCCGGCGCGATCTTGGCCGCGCAGCCCGCCGCCTCCACGAGCTCCGTGAGGCGCACCCCGGTCATGTCCATGCTCGCTCCCGTCTGTCAGTTGGGGACAGTCCCCAATTCACATAAAAGTTTTCTGTTAATTGGGGACTGTCCCCAAATGACAGACGCCCCCGGGACCGAGGTCTCGGGGGCGTGCCGAGTCAACGTTCCTTGTGCCAGCCGCTAGTTCTCGTCGGCGGCGAGGGAGGAGTCGCATTCCGCGCGCGTGCGCTCGATGCGCCTGAGCAGGGACTCCTTGAGCTCATAGGTGTGCGAGCGCGCGATGTCGCCGGCCTCGTGCGTGATGAAGCGGAAGAAGAAGTGGCCGTCAAAGTCCTCGTAGATGCGGAACTTGGGCGTAGGCTCGCGATCGAAGGCGTCGATCGTGCTGTCCTCGATCTCCGCGTTGGCCGCGGAGTTGCGCACGCACTCGATGCCATGCAGGCACTCGTCCTTGGACGGGAAGATGATCGACGACATGAGGATGTGCCCGTTGGACGCGCACAGATTGAAGCAGTAGCGGCCCTCGTTCTCAACTACGACGTACTGTCCCATGCAAATCACCACCTAGATCTCTTACCTACCGATTACAAAATCGTAGTCCGCCGCGACGCGACCGGGCGCGTGAACTATGCGGGCGGTTGGATTTTGTCGGGGAGGAAGTTAGCGCCGGGCGAGAAGTGCGTGTGCCCCGTGCGACGACATCATATGGGAGCGATTACGCACCTACGCTTGGGCTGAGACAAAATGGGGTATGATGTTTTTACATCCCCCGAACAGACGGGTTGGCGTGGTCGGGGGACGCGCCAACCCACCAGACGGATATGGCCCCGGTCGCAGCGCTGCGACCGGGGCCTCGTCGTTTTCTGACGGGACGCTTCAGTGCGCGCTCGTAGGCGAGAAGAACCTCTTAAGCGCACCCAAATAACGGGAAAGCGCGTTCAGTGCGCCCGCGGGGGAGTGCACTGAACGCGCGGTCAGGTTGGTGTGCGGCCGTGCGGACGAGGCTAGCGCGCGGCCCCGCGCAGGGCGGCGTCGCGGCCTGCGTCGAACGCCGCGAGGTTGGCGTCCACGGTGGCGGCGGGAACGCAGGAGCGCACCGCCTCGCGCCACAGCTCGGCGTCGAAGGGCAGCGCCGTGGAGAGCGCGCCCACGAGCACGACGTTGGTGGAGCGCGGCGAGCCCAGCCCGCGCGCGATGACGCCGGCGTCGAGCAGGTGCGCGCCCATCTCGCGCAGGCGCTCGTCCACGCGCTCGGGCATCGAGAAGGTGCCGATGTTAACCGAGACGGGGGTGATCTGCTCGTCGTTGACGAACATGCGCCCATCCGCGGCGAGGTAGTGCTGGGCGCGCAGCGCCTCGACGGCCTCGAAGGCCACGACCACGTCGGCGCAGCCGTCGTCGCAGACCATGGTGGAGACGTGCTCGCCCAGGCGGATGACGGTGCTCACGGAGCCGCCGCGCTGGCTCATGCCGTGGATCTCGGAGACCTTGACGTCGAGCCCGGCCTCGGCGGCCACCGTGGCGAGGAGCTTGCCCGCGAGGATGGTGCCCTGGCCGCCCACGCCCACGAGGAGGATGGTCTTGGTGCCGTCAACGACCGCGCCGTTCTTCTCGGTATCTGCCATTGCTTACTCCTTCGTGATGCAGCCGAACGGGCAGGACTGGACGCACTGGTCGCATCCGATGCACTGCGTGGGGTCGATGGCGGCGGTGCCGTCCTTGGCGCGCCCGAGCGCGGGGCAGCCGATCTTGATGCACTGGCCGCACGCGCGGCAGTCGCGGATCGTGGGCTGCTTGCCGCGGCTGCGGTCGATTAGGCGGCACGGCGCCTTGAAGACGATGACGGAGAGGCGGTCCGTGGCGGACGTGGCCGCCTTGAGCGCGGAGCGCACGGCCTGGAGGTCCTGGGCGTCCACCTCGACGACGTCCTCCACGCCCATCGCGCGGCACAGGGCGAGAAGGTCGAGCGCCTTGCCGGTGGGGTTGTCCAGCGGGCCGATCTTGTGCGAGCTGTCCGTGAGGGTGACGCCGTTCACGGGGTTGCCCTGCGTGCCGGTCATGGCCGTGGTGCGGTTGTCCAGGATGCAGAGGGTGCCGGTGCCGCCGTTGTAGATGGTGCCGAGCATGCTCGTGATGCCGGAGTGCGCGAACGTGGAGTCGCCGATGACGCCGACGACGGGACGGCCGGTGCGCTCGGTGGCGCCGGCGAGCTCCATGCCGTGGGCCATCGAGAGCGAGGCGCCCATGTCGATGACCGTGTGGCACGCGCCGTAGGGCGCGACGGCGCCGAGGGTGTAGCAGCCGATGTCGCCGGTGACGATGGCCTTGAGGCGGCGCAGCTCGCAGAAGACGAGGCGGTGCGGGCAGCCGGGGCAGAACGCCGGCGGGCGCGGCGGGAGGTCGGTGGCGGGGGCCAGGTGCGCGGGCTGCGCGATGCCGAAGGCCGCGCGGATGAGCTCGGGCTTGAGCTCGCCGGCGACGGGGAGCGGCGCCGCGGGGGGCTCGGCGAGCTCGATGCCGAGGGCGCGGACGCGCGAGGAGAAGTAGTCGCTGGCCTCCTCGACGACGTAGCAGGCATCGACGGACGCGGCGAAGTCGGCGAGCGCGCGGGCGGGCAGCGGCCAGGCGAGGCCGAGCTTGAACGTGGAGGCATCGGGCAGCGCCTCGCGGACGTGCTGGTAGACGGCGCCGGCGCAGATGACGCCGATCTTCTCGCTGCGGCGCTCGACCTTATTGAACGGGCAGGTCTCTGCGTAGGCCTCGAGCTCTGCCTGGCGCTCGTCCACCACGAGGCGGCGCTTGACGGCGTTGGCCGGCATCATGACGTACTTGGGGATGTCGTCGGTGTAGTCGCGCGGCGCCACGGCCTCGCGCGCGCCGGAGGTCGCGACCAGCGTGCGGGTGTGCGCGATGCGCATGGTCTCATGCAGCATGACCGGCGTGTCGAAGCGCTCGGAGAGCTCGAAGGCGGCGCGGGTCATCTCGTAGCAGTCCTGCGAGTCGGCGACGTCCAGGCACGGGATGCGGCCGAAGGCGGCGTAGAAGCGCGAGTCCTGCTCGTTCTGGGACGAGTAGCAGGAGGGGTCGTCCGCGGCCAGGAGCACGAGGCCGGCGTTGACGCCGGTGGACGCGGCGGCCATGAAGGGGTCGGCGGCCACGTTGACGCCGACGTGCTTCATCGTGACCAGCGAGCGCGCGCCCGCGATGGCGGCTCCCAGGCCCACCTCGAAGGCGACCTTCTCGTTGGGGGACCACTCGCAGTAGACGTCGTCCTTGCGCACGAGCGCCTCGAGCGTCTCGGTGGACGGCGTGCCGGGGTAGCCGACGCCGACGGCGACGCCCGCCTCCCAGGCGCCCTGGGCGATGGCCTCGTTGCCGGACATGAGGTTCTTGTCCATGTCTCTCCTCTCCTGTGGCGGTGATGAAAGGGGACAGTCCCCTTTCATCACCTTCATCACCTAGTGGCGCGTCTCGCGCGCGACGATGGAGTCGGCGCCGTACTTGGCGCGCAGCGCCGGCTTCTCGATCTTGCCCGTGGGGTTTCTCGGCACGGGCGCAAAGATGACCCGACGCGGCCGCTTGTAGCGCGGCAGCCGCTTGCAGAACCGCATGACGTCGTCCTCGGTGAGCGCCGCCGCCTCGGGCTTGAGCTCGATGATCGCCGCGGGGATCTCGCCAAGGCGCTCGTCGGGCAGGCCGATGACCGCCACGTCCTTTATCGCGGGGTGCCCCATGAGGAAGCCCTCGACCTCCACGGGGTAGATGTTCTCGCCGCCCATGATGACGACGTCCTTCTTGCGGTCCACGAGCCAGTAGAAGCCGTCCTCGTCCTGGCGGGCCATGTCGCCGGTGTGCAGCCACCCGGCGACGAGCGTCTCGGCCGTGGCCTCGGGGTCCTTGTAGTAGCACTCCATCAGGCCGGGGCCGCGCACGCACAGCTCGCCGACCTCGCCGGGCTCGACCTCGTGGCCGACCTCGTCCACGATCTTGCACTCCCAGCGGTATCCCGGCACGCCGATGGCGCCCACGTGGTCGATGTTCTCGAGCCCGAGGTGGACGCAGCCCGGGCCCATGGACTCGGACAGGCCGTAGTTGGTGTCGTAGGCGTGGTGCGGGAAGACCGCGCGCCAGCGGCGGATGAGGCTCTCGGGGACGGGCTGGGCGCCGATGTGCATGAGGCGCCACTGGTCCAGGTGGTAGTTCTCCAGCCGCACCGTGCCCTCCTCCAGGGCCACGAGGATGTCCTGGGCCCAGGGCACGAGCAGCCACACGATGGTGCAGCCCTCGTTGGAGACGGTCTCGAGCACGGTCTTGGGCGACACGCCGCGCAGGAGCACGCCGCGCCCGCCCGCGAGCAGGCTGCCCATCCAGTGCATGCACGCGCCCGTGTGATAGAGCGGCGGGATGCACAGGAACACGTCGTCGTGGGTCTGCCCGTGGTGGCGCTGCTCCATCTCGGCCGCCTGCGTGAGGCTCTGGTGGTGGTGCAGGATCGCCTTGGGAAAGCCCGTGGTGCCGCTGGAGAAGTAGATCGCGGCGTCCTCGTCGGCCGAGAGCGGCACGCGCGGGTCCGCCGAGGAGCACAAGGAGGCCAGCTCTCGATAGCTCTCCGCCCAGGTTGGGCAGTCGTCGCCCACGTAGAAGAGGAGGCGCCCGGCGTGGATGCGGTCGACGATCTCCTCGACGCGGCCGATGAACTCCGGGCCAAAGACGAGGATGTCGACGTCGGCCTTGTCGAGGCAGTACGCGATCTCGTCGGAGGAGTAGCGGAAGTTGAGCGGCACCACCGTGGCGCCCGACTTCAGGACGCCAAAGTAGAGCGGCAGCCACTCGATGCAGTTGTAGAGCAGGATGGCGACCTTGTCGTCCTTGCGGACGCCGCGGGAGAGCAGCAGGTTGGCAAAGCGGTTGGCCTTCTCGTCAAAGACCGACCAGGTCATCTCGCGGCGGAAGGGCTCGTCGTCGGTGGTCTCCACCAGGTCGTAGTCGCGCCACGTGATGTGGCGGTTCTCGCGCCGCTCGGGGTTGACCTCCACGAGGGCGACCTCGCTCGGGTACTTCTCGGCGTTTGCGCGCAGCATGTCGACGATGGTCATGTTGGGCCTTTCGTTTTGTCACACAGTCTGTCCATGATAGTCCGGCGACGGGCGAGAAGAACGGGCGGGCCGCAAGCGGTAACAGGTGTGTGACGTGGGCGCCGCGGCCGGGCGTGCGGCAGAGGGTATGTACAGCCCCCTTTGAGGGTATGTACAGCCCGCCGGCTGTGCGTTCTTCTCGGCAGCTCGTCTACCTGCGCGTTTGCAACCAATCCAAAACCGGCGGGTGTACATACCCTGAAGGTGCGGTGTACATACCCTCGCGCGGGCGAGAAGGACGTGGCGTCCCGGTCGTGTGCTAACCTTGCGTGCAATCACGAGACGGGAGGTGCCCATGCGACGGCTGCTGGTGGTGGAGGACGACGCGCGCCTGCGCGACGAGCTCTGCGTCCTGCTCGAGCGCAACGGCTACGAGGCGGTGGCGCTCACGAGCTTCGAGGACACGGCGGGGCAGATCCTCGCCGCGGCACCCGACCTGGTGCTGCTCGACCTCAATCTGCCCGGCGTCGACGGCCAGTTCGTCTGCCGGGAGGTCCGCCGCCGCTCGGAGGTGCCCATCGTCGTGGTGACCTCGCGCGACAACGACATGGACGAGCTGCTCACGCTCTCGCTGGGCGCGGACGACTTCGTGCCCAAGCCCTACAACGACCAGGTCCTTCTCGCCCACGTGGCGACGGTCCTCAAGCGCAGCTACGGGGAGGGGGCCGCGGCGGCCGAGATCAGCCACGGCGGCGTCGCGCTGGATACGGCGCGCTGCCGCGTGAGCTTCCAGGGCCGCACGGCCGAGCTCACCAAGAACGAGCTGCGCATCCTCGCGCTGCTCATGCGCAATGCCGGCGCCGTGGTGAGCCGCCAGCGCATCCAGGAGGAGCTCTGGGCCTCCGACGAGTTCGTGGACGACAACACGCTCACGGTGAACGTGTCCCACCTGCGCTCCACGCTCGCCAAGATCGGCGTGGAGGACTACGTGCTCACCAAGCGCGGCATGGGCTATCTGGTGGAGTAGCGAGACGGTGGGGACATGGGCTTTGGCGCATACATAGCCGACCGCCTGGTGCCGCTCGTCGTGGGCGCTGTGGCGCTCGCCTTCGCGGCCCTGGTCATGACGGTCTACGGGCTCGACGCCGCGGCGACGGCCTTCGTGTGCGGGGTGCTCGTGCTCGCGGCCGCCGTGGCGCTGCTGCTCGACTGGCTGCATCGACGCGCGTTCTACCAGAAGCTCTCCGACGTGCTGGACTCCCTCGACGAGACGTATCTCGCCACGGAGCTCGTGGGCCGCCCGGGCTTTCTCGAGGGCGAGCTCTTCTACGACGCGCTCGACCGCGAGTCCAAGGCAATGCGCGACCGCATCGCCGCGGCGCGCCGGCGCTCTCGCGAGTACCGCGAGTACGTCGAGACCTGGGTGCACGAGATCAAGACGCCCATCGCGGCCGCCCGCCTGATCGCCAAGAACAACCCCTCGCCGGTCGTGGACTCCATCGACGCCGAGGTCGACGCCATCGAGGGCTACGTCGAGCAGGCGCTCTACTACTCGCGCGGCACCTCGCTCGAGCGTGACTTCCAGATTCGCGAGGTGGACCTCGGCGAGGTCGTGCGCGACGCGCTGCGCCACAAGGCGCGCACGCTCATCGGCGCGCGGGTGGTCCCGGAGCTGGGCTCGCTCGACTTCACGGTGCACGCCGACCCCAAGTGGCTCGCCTTCGTCATAGGGCAGGTGCTCGTGAACGCCGCCAAGTACCAGGGCGAGAAGGACGGTGGAGGCCGCGTGCGCATCTGGGCGGAGCGCGAGGAGACGGGCCTCGACGCATGGGTCACGCGCCTGGCGATCGCGGACGACGGCGTGGGCATCCCGGCGGCGGACGTGGGCCGCGTCTTTGACAAGGGCTTCACCGGCGAGAACGGCCGGCGCTTCGCCCGCTCCACCGGCATGGGCCTCTACCTCGTGCGCGAGCTCTGCGCCAAGATGGGCGTCGACGTGTGGCTTGAGTCCGAGGAGGGCGTCGGCACCACGGTCTGCCTCGACTTCCCCGACATGGTCGAGCGCGCTTAGGGTTGTCGCGGTCGCCACGCGCGTCCCGTCCCGCGCGGCCCGCCCCACCCGTCCTGCCCCGCACGCCCCAAATAACGCGCACGGTTTGTTTTGATTTCATATATCCGCAGGATTTTTCAGCGCGCCTTGCAAACTGTGTGCGTTAGTGGGGAAGCGACGGGGCGGGGCGGCGCGAACCTTGCAAAACCATAAGGTGCCGATAAGCCCCGTCGATGGCGCCGTTCTTCTCGCCAAGCGAGTATGGTCGTGTACCAGAACCCAGACGAGAGGAGCCCCATGGCACCCGCTCACGCACCTCGCGCACCTCACGCACGGCCCGTCCTGTCCTGCCAGGACGTCGAGAAGCTCTACGGCACCCGCTCCAACGTCACGCGCGCCCTCGACGGCGTGTCCTTCGACGTGGCCGCCGGCGAGTACATCGCCATCATGGGCCCGTCTGGCTCGGGCAAGACCACGCTGCTCAACTGCGTCTCCACGATCGACCGACCCACCTCGGGCCACATCTACGTGGACGGCCAGGACATCACGGCGCTGCGCTCGGGCCAGCTCTCCAAGTTCCGCCGCGAGCGCCTGGGCTTCGTCTTCCAGGACTCCAACCTGCTCGACACGCTCACCGCGCGCGAGAACATCGCGCTGGCGCTCACGATCAACCACGCGCCGGCCCGCGAGGTGCCCGCCCGCGTGGAGCAGGTCGCCGCGCGCCTGGGCGTCGCCGACGTGCTCGACAAGTTCCCGCACCAGATGTCCGGCGGCCAGAAGCAGCGCGTGGCCGCAGCCCGCGCCATCGTGACCAACCCGTCGCTGGTGCTGGCCGACGAGCCCACCGGCGCGCTCGACTCCAAGAACTCGCGCCGGCTGCTCGAGAGCCTCGAGGCGCTCAACGCCGACGGCGCCACGATCATCATGGTCACGCACGACTCCTTCGCCGCGAGCTACGCGCGCCGCGCGCTCTTCCTCAAGGACGGCCGCGTCTGGAACGAGATCGTCCGCGGCACCAAGACGCGCAAGGCCTTCTTCGACGAGATCATGGACGTCGTGTCCTTCCTGGGAGGGGAGGGCGCAGATGTACGCTAAGATCGCGCTCGGCAACGTCCGCAAGTCCTTCCGGGACTTCTCGGTCTTCTTCCTCACGCTCGCCTTTGGCGTGTGCGTGTTCTACGCCTTCGGATCGATCACCGACCAGGCAGCCGTCATCCAGATGGGCGAGGACCAGCGCCGCATGGTGCAGGCCCTCACGGACATCCTCTCCGGCCTCTCCGTGTTTGTCGTCATCATCCTCGGGTTTCTCGTGGTCTATGCCAACCGCTTCCTCATCCGGCGGCGCAAGCGCGAGTTTGGCATCTACCTCACGCTGGGCATGGACATCCGCCACGTGTCGCTGATCGTGGTCATCGAGACGCTCGCGGTGGGCGTGGTCGCGCTCGCGGTGGGCCTCTTGCTGGGACTCGCGCTCTCGCAGGTCATGATGTACGTGACCGCGGGGCTCTTCGAGGCCACGATCAAGGGCTTCGTCTTTGCGTTCTCGCCGTCGGCGTGCCTCTCCACGGTGGCCTGCTTCGCGGGAATCTTCCTCGTGACGCTCGTCTTCAACGTGACCACGGTCAGCCGCTACAGGCTCATCGACCTCATCAACGCGGACAAGGTGAGCGAGAAGGTCCGTCTGCGCAGCCTGCCGCTCTCCGTGGTGCTCTTTCTCGTGTCGCTCGCGCTGATCGGCGTGGCGTACAAGGTCCTGCTGGAGCACGGCATGATGGAGGAGGGCCCGTACTTCGCTATCGCAACGGGCCTGGTCACGGTGGGAACGCTGCTCTTCTTCTTTTCGATCTCCGGCTTTGCCCTGCGCGCGCTCCAGGCGAGCCCGCGCGCCTACCTCAAGGGCCTTAACATGTTCGTGATGCGCCAGCTCAACAGCCGCATCAACACCGCGTGGCTCTCCATCTCCATGGTGTGCGCGATGCTCTTCCTCGCCATCTGCGGCGTGTGCACGGGCTTCTCGGTGGCCACGGGTATGAACGAGAGCCTCAAGGTCGGCACGCGCTACGACATGTCGCTCGTGAGCTACCCGATGGGCATGGCCTCGGCGCTCGTCTCCGCCGATCCCGAGGAGGGCCCTGCCGCGGCGGACGGCTACGACGCCATCGCCCGCCTGCGCGCCGACCTGCCAAACTACGACGAGCTCTTCCGCGACGCCGTGCAGGTCAACCAGTACACCTACGACGCGGAGGGCAACCCGGTCGTGGACACCACGGTTGAGGAGCTCTTTGCCAACACCGACTTCACGGGCAACGCGACCATGCAGACCATGATGCAGGGAAACACCGACCAGCGCCTCGTCATCGTGCCCGTCTCGCAGTACAACGCCCTGGCCCAGATGGTGGGCGAGAAGAACGTGGAGCTCGCGGCCGACGAGTGCCTGCTCTGGAACGACATGTCGTCCCTCGACGAGCTCTGGGAGGCCGTGATCGCCCAGAACCCCGAGGTCGAGGTTGACGGCCAGACGCTGCGCTTCGCCGACGAGCCGCTCGCGCGCCTGCCCTTCTCGGACTCGAGCGCCGGCGGCACGGTGTCGGGCGCGCTCATCGTTCCCGACGACCTGGTCCCGGAGGGCGTCGGTCCCACCACGACCGTGGTGAACCTCATGTACAACGGCGAGCGCTCGGAGGTGGAGCCCGTCGCCGTCGCCGTGATCGACGGGGCCTATGGCGACATCATGAATCAGGGCTCCACCCTCGACGCCTGGCCGGTCTGGATGTGCACGACCGCCCAGAGCCTGCTCGACCAGGCGTCCGGCACGACCGTGGTTGTCACCTACCTCGCCATCTACATCGGCGTGATCCTGCTCGTGTGCTGCGCGACGGTGCTGGCGCTTCAGCAGCTCTCCGAGGCGGCGGACAACGTGGGCCGCTACCGCGTGCTCGCCGAGCTCGGCGCCGAGAAGCGCATGGTCGACCACGCCCTTCTCGCCCAGGTGGGGGTGTATTTCCTCTTCCCGCTGGTGGTGGCCGTGGCGCACGCGGCGGTGGCGCTCTCCGTGGTCAACGACATCGTGGCGCTGCTCACGGGGTTCCAGATCGGCACGGCGCTCGTGGGGACGGTGGCCTTTGTCGTGGCGCTCTACGGCGGCTACTTCCTCGTGACCTACCTCACCTCCCGGAGCATCCTCTCCCGCGCGTAGTGTCAATTGGGGACTTGTTTTTTCGTGCAGACGTTTTGGGACAGGTTCGGGGCGGCATGCCAGCCGCCCCGAACCTGCCCCTTTTCGTCTGCACGAAAAAACACGTCCCCAATTGGCAGGCCCGCTGGCCGAATGGCTTCAAGCAGGGCATGAGGTCCGCCTGTTACACGAGTACCATAGATGGGTACGAGGGTTTTGAAGCGCACGCATGCGACCAGGAGGTAGCCCATGGGACTATTCGATAAGATCAAGAGCGCGTTCGTCAGCGCCGACGGCAAGGTCACGCACCCCGAGGCCACGTTCGCCACACGTCCGGACACGGTCTACGCGCCCGCATCGGGCGTTCTTCTCAGCCTGCAGGAGGTCAACGACCAGGTTATCTCCGCCGGCCTGCTGGGTGACGGCTACGGCATCCTGCCCACCGGCTCGGGCGTGCTCTACGCCCCGGTCTCCGGCCGCATCAGCGTCGTGACGGTCACCAACCACGCCATCGGCCTGCGCACCGACGACGGCATGGAGGTCCTCATGCACATCGGCATCGACACGGTGAAGATGGAGGGCAAGGGCTTCACGCGCCTGGTCGAGGCCAACGACGTCGTCCACGCCGGCCAGCCGCTCATCACCTTCGACGTCGAGGCCATCAAGCTCGCCGGCTACGAGGAGGTCATCGCCTGCGTCATCTCCAACCCGGACGCCTTTGCCTCCATCGAGCACGTCGGCGACTCCGGCACGCTGCTCGGCGGCCGACCGCTCGTCAAGGTCGGCGACCCGCTGCTCGTGGCGCGCAAGGCGTAAGGTAAGAAAAGAAAGAGGGAGAAGTACCATGGGACTGTTTGACAAGTTCAAGAGCAAGTTCGTCTCGCCCGAGGGCCGCGCCAACCCGCCCGAGGCCACGTTCGCCACGCGCCCGGACACGGTCTGCGCCCCGATCTCCGGCGTGCTGGTGAGCCTGCAGGAGGTCAAGGACGAGGTCCTGCCGGTGGGCCTTCTGGGCGACGGCTACGGCATCGTGCCCACCACCGACACGGGCGTCATCTACTCCCCGGTGAGCGGCGTCGTGGGCGCCACCACGGCGACCAACCACTCGATCGTCATCGCCACCGAGGAGGGCGTCGAGGTCCTCGTGCACGTGGGCATCGGCACCGTGAACATGAAGGGCAAGGGCTTCAACGGCCTCGTCAAGATGGGCGACACCGTCCGCGCCGGCCAGCCGCTGCTGACCTTCAGCAACGACTCCATCAAGCTCGCGGGCTACGACGACGTCGTGACCGTCACGGTCTCCAACCCGGACGCCTTCGCGCGCATCGACCACGTGGGCGACACGAGCACGCTGCTCGGCGGCCGTCCGCTCGTCAAGATCGGCGATCCGCTGCTCGTCGTTCGTAAGTAGAAGTATTACGATAGAAACCAGCATAGGCTCCGTACGTTAGGGCGTGCGGAGCCTTCTTCTATGGAGAGAGGGGAACAGCATGGCACGCATCTTCATCAGCCCGAGCAAGTACGTCCAGGCCCCCGGCGAACTCGCCCGCCTCGGCAGCTATGTCAAGGCGTACGGCGCGCACGCGCTCGTCGTCATCTCCGAGGGCGGCCTGCGCCGCTCCGGCGACGTCATCTCGACCAGCCTGTCCGAGGCCGGCGTGGCCTGCACCTATGACAACTTCAACGGCGAGTGCTCCCAGGCAGAGATCGACCGCCTCGTCGAGGTCTACCGCGCGGCCGGCACCGACGTCGTCGTGGGCGTGGGCGGCGGCAAGATCTTCGACACCGCCAAGGCCGTCGCCGCCGCGGTGGACGCGCCCGTGGTGATCGTCCCCACGATCGCGGCGACCGACGCGCCCTGCTCGGCGCTCTCCGTCATCTACACCGACGACGGCCAGTTCAAGGAGTACCAGTTCTTCAAGAGCAACCCCAACCTCGTGCTCATGGACACCGACGTCATCTCCAAGAGCCCGGTGCGCCTGACGGTCTCCGGCATGGGCGACGCGTTGGCCACCTACTTCGAGGCCCGCGCCTGCACGCGCTCCGACGCCACCACCTGCGCCGGCGGCCACGTGACCGAGGCCGCGATGGCGCTCGCCCAGCTCTGCTACGAGACGCTCATCTCCGACGGCCTCAAGGCCAAGCTCGCTCTGGAGGCCGGCGCCTGCACCGAGTCGGTCGAGAAGATCATCGAGGCCAACACCCTGCTCTCCGGCCTGGGCTTTGAGTCCGCGGGCCTGGCCGGCGCGCACGCCATCCACAACGGCATGACCGCGCTGCCCGAGACCCACGCCTACTACCACGGCGAGAAGGTCGCCTTCGGCACGCTCACCCAGCTCGTGCTCGAGAACGCCGACGAGCTCTACGAGGTGCTCGACTTCTGCGTCGAGGTGGGCCTGCCGGTGACCTTCGCGCAGCTCGGCGTCGAGGACGCGAGCTACGAGCGCGTGCTCGAGGTCGCCAAGCTCGCCTGCGCGCCCAGCGACACCCTCGGCAACATGCCCTTCGAGGTCACGCCCGAGAAGGTCGCCGCCGCCATGCTCGCGGCCGACGCCTACGGCCGCGCCGCCCTCGCAGAGTAGGGGGTTTGCGCCTGCGCGTCGTGGTTCTTCTCGCCTGAGAGATAACGGGCTGGTTGTGGTCACTTCTGGGCTCAGAAACGTCCGCAGCCGGCCCGTTATCATGCCGAGAAGAATAACGGGCCGGTTGTGGTCACTTTCAGCCCCAGAAGTGACCACAACCGGCCCAAAAAGGGGCCGGCCCCAGGCGGGACCGGCCCCGATGCGTGCGAAGGTGAGGTGCGGACCTACTCGTCCTTCTCGCCGGAGAGGGAGGCGTAGAACGTGGCGTGGTCGAAGACCTCCTGGATGGTCTTGCCGTTGACGAAGGGGAGGGCGAGGAACTCGTCGACGGTGGGGACGAGCTCGGAGCAGTCGACGAAGTGGTTCTTCTCGTTGCGACGGCTCGTGTCCTGGGCGCGCCAAGACTCGTAGTTGCAGTCGGTGAGATAGTAGACGGTCGAGCCGATCTTCATGTACACGGAGTGATTGCAGTGCAGATACTCGACCAGTCCCTCGTAGTTGATGTCGAGAGCCTCGGCTGCCTTCTTTCCCATGGCGGTTCCTTTCTACGGAGGCCAAACGGACGTTAGCAAGACTATAACCCGTGCGGCGCCGTGTTATGCACCCGTTCTCAAATTGTTAGGCGAGCGTAGCCTCGCGCCGCTGCGGGCGTCAGCCGAGAAGGACCTCGGCCAGCTCCTCCGGCGTGTCCACGAAGGTCGTCGCGCCGGCGGCAGTGAGCTCGTCGCGCGTGCGGAAGCCCCACGTGCACGAGAGGCACGGGCACCCCGCGTTGGCCGCCGTCTGCACGTCGACCTCGGAGTCGCCCACGTAGACCATGCCGTCGCGGCCGCGTCCCATGCGCGCGAGCGCCGCCTCCACCATGGCGGGCGCGGGCTTCTTGGAGATCCCCGCCGCCTCGTTCTCGCCCAGGACTGCGTCGAAGGTTCCCGGGAACTGCCGCTCCACGAGCTCCTGCACGGCGAAGTCCGCCTTGTTGGAGACCACCGCGAGCGCGACGCCGGCCGCGCGCAGGCGCTCGAGCATCTCGGGGATGCCGGGGTAGGGGCTGGTATGGTCCTCGCAGTGGGCGCCGTAGTGGCGCTTGAAGTCCTCGAGCACCGCGGCCTCGACGTCTGCCGGGGTCCCGGCGGGCACGGCGCGGTGGATGAGCAGGGCGATCCCGTTGCCCACGAAGCGGCGCACGTGCTCGATGGGGTGCGCGGGCATCCCGTGCGCGGCGAGCGCGGCGTTGGTGGAGATGGTGAGGTCCTCGAGCGTGTTCAGCAGGGTTCCGTCGAGGTCGAAGACCGCGGTCTGGTAGGCGGGCATGGTCGCTCCTTCGTTTGGCCGGTCCGGGCCGCACGCTAGGGTAGCACGTCGGGCGGGTGGGAGCCCGCACTTCTTGCGGGATTGCTTAGAATATTCGCCTCGTCCGGGGCGGCGACGGCCGACCCCGCTACTGCACGCCGTCGTACTCGACGAGGCAGCGCGGCGCGGCGCCGTCGAGCCCGAAGAAGAGGTCGGTCAGCGGGACGTCGAGCCCGTCCGCGATCTTCACGAGCACGTCCAGCGAGACGTTGCTCTTGCCGCCGATGAGCTGGTTGAGGTGGGAGCGGTCGATGCCGACCATGGCCGCGAGGCGGGACTGGCTCAGGCCCTTGTCATGACAGAGCGCGCCGACGTTGACGCCGACGCGCGCGCGAACGAACCTGCAGGTCTCTCCGGTATCCATGCGGTCAATGCTATTTTCTGCCGCCGCCAGAGCTGTTGGTTATAGACCACAACGAAAGAATCTGCTATAGCTCAACTGTTGAATATATCCAACAGTTGAGGCGGGGACGATGGCAGGTCAGGTCAGATCGCGGCGGCGCGTCGTCGACCACGGCGAGGTCTTCACGGCCGAGCGCGAGGTCAACGCCATGCTCGACCTCGTCAGGGCGGAGACCGAGCGCATCGAGTCCCGCTTCCTCGAGCCGGCCTGCGGCAACGGCAACTTCATCGCCGAGGTGCTGCGCCGCAAGCTCGCCGTCGTGGCCTCGCGCTACCGCAAGAGCCCGAACGAGTATCAGCGCTACGCGTTTCTCGCCGTGAGCAGCGTATATGGCGTTGACATCCTTGCCGACAACGTGGGGGAGTGCCGCGAGCGCCTCTTCAGGATCGTCGAGAAGGACGCGCGCTCGAACATCAAGGGCTCCATTGAGCCTGCGTTTCTCGACGCGGTGCGCTACGTGCTGGAGAAGAACATCCTGTGCGGCGACGCCCTGACCCTCAGGGACGCCTCCGGCGAGCCGATCACCTTCGCCGAGTGGTCGATGCTGGGCGGCGACCTCGTCAAGCGGCGCGACTTCCTCCTGAGCGAGCTCCTGGAGGGAAACGTCGAGAAGAACGAGCAAGCCTCGCTCTTTGGCGAGGCGCTCATGCGCTGGGACTTCGACGAGGAGACCCGGGCCTACCTTCCCGCCCCGGTGCGCGAGTATCCGCCCGTCGACTACCGGGAGGTGGGCCGCAATGGCTAGCCCGCTCGGGGGCACTCACAACCCCGACGTGCTCACATGCCTGGCCAACCTCTCCAACGACGAGGTCTTTACGCCGCCGGAGCTCGCCGACCGCGTGCTCGACCTGCTTCCCGAGGAGCTCTGGCACGACCCGACGGTCAGGATCCTCGACCCGTTCTGCAAGTCGGGCGTCTTTCTGCGCGAGGCCGCCAAGCGCTTCATCCGAGGGCTCGAGCCCGTCTTTCCCGACTTGCAGGAGCGCGTGGACCACATCATGCACGAGCAGCTCTGCGGCATCGCCATCACGGAGCTGACCGCGCTGCTATCCCGTCGGAGCCTCTACTGCTCCAAGTTTCCCAACGGCCGCTTCTCCGTGAGCGCTTTCGGCGGGGACGAGGGCAACGTCCGCTTCCGCAACATCAGCCACACGTGGCGAGAAGGACGGTGCGCGTACTGCGGGGCGTCGCGGAGCGGCTATGACCGCGACGAGAGCCTCGAGACGCACGCGTACGAGTTCATCCACACCACGCATCCCGAGGAGATCTTTGGCATGAAGTTCGACGTCATCGTCGGCAACCCGCCGTACCAGCTCAACGTGGGGGTTGAGAAGGAGAACTACGCCGTGGCGATCTACGACAAGTTCGTGAGCCAGGCCAAGCGCCTCAACCCCCGATACCTGACGATGATCATCCCGTCGCGCTGGTTCGCCGGCGGGCGCGGGCTCGACGCCTTTCGCGCGGAGATGCTCCACGACGACCGCCTGAGGGTCCTGCACGACTTCCCCAATGCGTCCGACTGCTTCCCGGGGGTGCAGATCAAGGCGGGCGTCTGCTACTTCCTGTGGGACCGCGACCATCCCGGCCCGTGCGAGGTGACGACGCACCTCGACGGCGTCTCCCCCGAGCCGATGACCCGGCCGCTGCTCGAGCCCGGCATGGACACCTTTGTCCGCTACAACCAGGCGATCTCCATCCTGCGCAAGGTCCGCGCGACGAGCTTCACCCCCATGAGCACGATGGTGAGCCCGCAGACGCCCTTCGGGATCGTGACCAGCTACAAGGGGCACCCGACGAGAGAGCTACCCACCGACATCAAGATGTACATCAGCGGCAACGACGCGGCGCACAAGGGCAAGGCCTTCTACGCTCCCGCCGAGATGGTGACCAAGGGCCACGAGATGATCCCCTGGCACAAGCTCTACATCAACATGGCGGGCAGCGGCAGCGACTCCTTCCCGCACCAGATCCTGAGCAAGCCGTTCTACGGCGAGCCGGGGACCATCTGCAACCAGAGCTACCTCGTCATCGGGCCGTTCGCGGACCGCGAGGAGGCGGAGAACGCCCGGAGCTACATCGCGACCAAGTTCTTCCGGTTCATGGTCCTGCAGAAGAAGAACGCCCAGCACGCGATGCGCGGCGTCTACGAGTTCGTGCCGGTCCAGGACTTCTCCCACCCCTGGACCGACGAGATGCTCTACGAGAGGTACGGCCTCGACGACGGCGAGGTCGCGTTCATCGAGTCCATGATCAAGCCGATGAACCTGGGTGAGCCCGATGAGGGATGAGGGCTACTTCCCCCAGCGTCCGGACGTCCATCCGCAGATCTACGCGTACCATGACGTCTACGCCGAGCACGACGGCCTGCTCAAGGTGGGCTTCACGCAGCACGACGTCGAGCGGCGCGTGGCCCAGCAGTTCCCGGTGATTCAGCCGGGAGAGGGCAAGCCGTACGAGATCGTCTTCTCCGAGCCCGCCATGCGCGAGGACGGCACGTCCTTCTCGGACCACGACGTCCATCGGCGCCTGGTCGGCAACGGCGTCGAGCGCCTGCGCGGCGAGTGGTTCCGCTGCACGGTCGACGACGTGCGCAACGCCTGGCTCGAGGTGCGCGACCGCAAGGACTACGAGGGACGGCGCACCGAGAGCTTTGCCATGCGTCCCGAGCAGCGCGCCGCCGTGGAGAGGACCGAGGCCTACTTCCGCCGCTGCGAGGCGCCCGGCTCCCATGACGCGCCCAAGTTCCTCTGGAACGCCAAGATGCGCTTTGGCAAGACCTTTGCCACCTACGAGCTCGCCAAGGACATGGGCATGCGGCGCGTGCTCGTGCTCACCTTCAAGCCTGCGGTGGAGGCGGCCTGGCAGGAGGACCTCGAGTGCCACATCGACTTCGACGGCTGGCAGTTCGTGGCGAAGGACGGCCGAACCTACGAGGAGTGCGACCCCAAGAGGCCCATCGTCTGCTTTGGCTCGTTCCAGGACTACCTGGGCGTGAATCGCGAGACGGGCGGCATCAAGGCAAAGAACGAGTGGGTGCACGTCGAGGACTGGGACCTCGTGGTCTTTGACGAGTACCACTTCGGCGCCTGGAGGGAGAAGGCCCAGGACCTGTTCGCCGTCCAGAGCGACGAGGTGGTGGACGTCGAGGTCGATGATAGCGGCAACGCCATCGACGAGACCTGGCTGCCCATCCAGTCGCGCTTCTACCTCTACCTCTCCGGCACGCCCTTCCGCGCCCTCAGCTCCGGCGAGTTCATCGAGGACCAGGTCTTCAACTGGACCTACTCCGACGAGCAGGACGCGAAGGAGCGCTGGGTCGGAGCGGACAACCCCTATGAGACGCTGCCGCGCATGGTGCTCATGACGTACCGCGTGCCGGACGCCATAACGCGCATCGCCCGACAGGGCGAGTTCAACGAGTTCGACCTCAACGTGTTCTTCTCGGCAGAGGGGCGGGGCGCGTCCGCGCGCTTCACGTACGAGGAGCACGTGCAGAAGTGGCTCGACCTCATTCGGGGCTCTTCGACAGACACCGCCGTGGACGACCTCAAGCTGGGTGCGGAGAGGCCCCCGATGCCCTTCTCGGACACGCGCCTGCTCTCCACCCTCACGCACACGCTGTGGTTCCTGCCCAACGTGGCCTCTTGCGAGGCGATGGCCAACCTCCTCGCCCGGCGCCAGAACACGTTCTTCCATGACTACAAGGTTATCGTTGCCGCTGGCAACAGGGCCGGCATGGGCGTGGACGCGGTCTTCCCCGTGCGCCGCGCCATGGGCGACCCGCTGGCCACCAAGACCATCACGCTCTCCTGTGGCAAGCTCACGACCGGCGTTACCGTCAAGCCGTGGTGCGGCGTGCTGATGCTGCGAAACCTCAAGAGCCCCGAGACCTACTTCCAGACGGCCTTCCGCGTCCAGAGCCCGTGGACCACGCGCACCGAGAAGGGCGACACGCAGGTTCTCAAGCAGGAGTGCTACGTCTTTGACTTTGCTCTTGACCGGGCACTGGCCATGGTCTCCGACTACAGCTGCCGCCTCTCCGTGAACGAGACGAGCCCCGAGCGCAAGGTGGGGGAGTTCATCAAGTTCCTGCCCGTCCTTGCCTACGACGGGTCGGCGATGCGCGAGGTCAACGCCGCGGAGATCCTGGACATCGCGATGGCGGGCACCTCTGCCACGCTGCTCGCGCGCCGCTGGGAGAGCGCGCTTCTGGTCAATGTGGACAACGACACGCTGCGTCGTCTGCTCGCAAGTCCCGAGGCCATGAAGGCCCTCATGAGCATCGAGGGGTTTCGCAGCCTGAACGACGACATCCAGACCATCATCAACAAGTCCGAGGCCGTCAAGAAGGCAAAGAAGGAGAAGGACGAGCTCACTCTCAGCGAGAAGAGGCAGCTCTCCGAGGAGGAGAAGGAGCTCAAGAGCAGGCGCAAGGAGATCCAGGAGAAGCTCATCAAGTTCGCGACGCGCATACCCGTGTTCATGTATCTCACGGACTACCGCGAGCAGTGCCTGAAGGACGTGATCACCCAGCTCGAGCCCGGGCTCTTCAAGCGGGTGACCGGCCTTGCGGTGCGCGACTTCGAGCTTCTGGTCTCGCTCGGCGTGTTCAACGACTCCGTGATGAACGACGCGGTCTACAAGTTCCGTCGCTACGAGGACGCGAGCCTCTCCTACACTGGCATCGAGCGCCACGCCTACGACGCAAGCGTGGGCCTGTTCGACACGGCGCTCAGCCGGGAGGACTACGAGGCGATGAAGCGCCGCGACACGCGGCTCGAGGCCGACGGGACGGCGCGCATGCCATAGGGTGGGGCGAAGAAGCTAAGCGAGAAAGACCGGCAGTGCCGGATGGGGCGCGCTGGCAGCGTAGCCTTTCCGATTATTCACAAATTGGCAGAGCTACGCTGCCAATTTTGGTAAAATTGGCAGGGCTACGCTGCCAATTTGGAGGCTGCCATGAACGAAGTGATAACCCGCACGCTCAGAGACTTCTCGCTCGATGCGTACAAGCCCATCATTCCGAGGAGCCTCGACTTGGGGGAGCCTCTTTCCCCGCGCGCGGGGAACCTGGTCAAGGTTGTGATTGGAATGCGGCGCAGCGGCAAGTCCTACCGGCTGTTCCAAGAGATGGAGCGCCTGATTTCCTCTGGAGTGCTGACCAATCGCATTTGCTATTTCGACTTTGATGATGACCGGCTCAAGCCCATCACGCCCTTGACGGGCGACGCGGTGCTCGAGGCGTTCTATGCCATCAATCCCTCCGCGCTCTCGGAGGGCGCGTATCTCTTCTTTGACGAGCTTCAGGAGATGGCGGAGTGGGGGTCGTGGCTCAGACGCATCGTGGCAACGAGAAAGGCGACCATCTACGTGAGCGGGTCCTCCTCGAAGATGCTCTCGACGGAGATTGCGACGGAGTTTCGCGGCAGAGCGCTCGACTTTGAGCTTCTGCCCTTCTCGTTCAGGGAGTATGCCGGCGCCCATGACATTGCGGGGGTCGACGCGGTCGCACGCTCCACCGAGGAGGAGCTCCGCCTTGAGGAGGCGTTCCGTCGGTACCTGCGCGATGGCGGCTTTCCCGCAACGTTCGACCTGCCGGCCAGCCAGTCTGTCGCACTCCTGCAGTCGTATGTCCAGCGCGTCGTCGCTCGCGACGTCATCGAGCGGCATAACGTGAGGCAGCCGAGGGTGGCGGCGCTCTTCGCCCAGCGCCTCCTCGGGACCAACGCGCGGCAGCTGTCGCTCAGAAAGACGGCAAACGACCTCAGGTCGGCGGGAATCCCCACTTCCAAGGAGACGCTTGGCGATCTTCTTGCGTACTTTCAGGAGGCTTATCTCGTCTTTGCGATTCACGAGCTCTCGTTCTCGCTCTCCGAGTCGACCACGAGCCAGCCCAAGGTATATGCGGTCGACCCGGGGCTTGCCCTCGCGGGAGGAATCGCCCATGCGGCAGACGAGGGCCAGCGCCTCGAAGACGTCGTGTACCTCGAGCTGCGCAGAAGGATGCCGGGGATGCGAAGGGAGAGCATCGCGTCGCTTCGCACCAAAGGGCACGGATACGAGGTCGACTTTGTGGTCGGAGACGCCCTTTCGGGCGAGCTCTACGACCTTTACCAGGTTTGCGTTGACGTGGATGACTCCGCCACCTACGAGCGTGAGGTGCGCGCCCTGTGGGAGGTGCTCGCGGAGAGCCGCTGTGAGGAGGCGACGCTCATCGTTGGGCGCGGCGCGGATGCGGTGCTTGAGCGCGACGGGAAGCGCATCGTCCAGGTCCCGGCATGGAAGTGGCTCCTGGGCGGGTGCGCCCTGCGGCTGTAATTAGAAGAGGTCCTCATAGAAGCTGAACGAGCCGCCGTTGAACGCCTCGCAGCGGTCGCACCACTCCTCCTTGCCGTATTTGATCTCGTCCAGCAGCTGGTCATATGACGTCTGCTGGATGAGGCCGGCGCCCAGCATCGACTTGTAGAACTTCTTGAGCGAGGCGCAGTATTGGCGGATGGCGGCAGGTGTGGACCACATGCACTTGCGGATGAAGAAGTCGCCCTGGAATCCGTTTACCTGCGCGCAGCCGTCCTCCATCCTGTTGATGTCGTAGTACAACAGGAAGTCATTGAGGTAAAACGATACGTTATCAAGATGTCGATTGATGGTTGAGCGTGCGAGCCCGGCGCCTGTGAGGTCACGTTCGAAGATGTCGAGATAGCGCGCTATTTATCCGATACGGCTGCAAAACTCGGGAGAGCGTCTACACGGCGTAGGTTTCGCGTCGACCCTACATCGATAGCGCACCCGCAAGGCGCGGACAGATATGCCCGATCGACCATCTTGCGTGGCCGGTCGGTCGTTTTAGATGCGGGTACATTGTTGCACGCGGGTGGCGCCAGGGGCCTTTCCGCTTTCAGGGACGAACCGGGTGGGCTGCCTGCCTATGCTTCGTCATGCGACGAGACGACGAGCCGGGTGGAGCCCTCCACGAGGGTGCTCTGCTCTGGTGTGATGCTCGCATCGGTGATGAGCGCGTCGATGCGCTCAAGGTTGCAGAAGTTGTAGAAGTCCTGCAGCCCGATCTTGGCCGCATCGCACACGAGGTAACGCTCGTCGCTGCGGTCGCATGCGAGGGACTGGAGCCGGCCCTCGTCCAAATTGGATGTGAACGCGGCGCCGTTGCTCACGCCGTTCGCGCCAATGAAGCACTTGTCGATCCCGATGGGGGCGAGCATCTCCTCCGTGACGGCGCCCACGAGGGATCCGGAGCGGCTGCGGTATTGCCCGCCCAGAATGAAGATCTCGATGGCGGGGTTGCGCTGGAGGATGTTGAAGGCGATTAGGCTGCTGGTCACCACGCGCAGGGGGATCGCGGGCAGCAGGCGCGCGATCGATGCGCAGGTCGACCCCGGGCCCAGGAAGACCGTGTCGCTCTCCTTGATGAGCGAGCACGCGGCACGGGCGATGTCCTGCTTCTCGCGCGGGCGTATCGAGAGCTTCTCGAAATACGGGAGCTCGCTCGGGGGCGCTTGCAGGGGGCTGGGCAGGCAGATTCCGCCATGTTCGCGGATCACGCGACCGGCTGCCGCGAGCTCGTCGAAGTCGCGGCGCGCGGTCATCTCGGAGATGCAGAAAGAGCGGGCGGCCTGCCTCACGGAGAGCGACCCCTGCTGGTGGCACAGTTCGAGCAGCTTTTCCAGGCGTTCGGTTTTGAGCATGGAGACTTCTTTCAGATGGCGATGGCCGGTGGGGGACGCAGCGCCCGTGCGTTAGCCGGTGATGACGTTGGTCCAGAATCGAAGCGCCTCGAGGTGCTCCGGGGTGGCGTCGGGGTTGGTGAACACGGCGTCTATGCGGTCGAGGGTAGTGAACGCGTAGTAATCGCGCCTGCCCACTTTCTGGTCATCGGTGACGATGTATCGCTCATCGGCCCGATTCAGGGCGTCGGCGAGGACCGTGGCGGCGTCGATATGGGAGCCGAACACCTCGTTGTCGAAGATGCCGGTCGCGGAGACGAACGCCTTGGAGGCGGTGAGCCCGAAAAACCCGCTGTTGCTGCTTGGTAGGATGAAGGCGCGGGTCTTGGGCTGGTACGTGCCGCCGATCAGGTAGAGGTCGACCTCGGCGTTGTCGGCGAGCAGGCTGAAGACGGGGGCGCTGTTGGTCAGCACTCGGATGCCTCGCTTGGGCAGGTACTCGCACATCATCTCGAGGATCGAGCCGCCGCCCATGAAAATCGAGTCGCCCGTATGGACGTGTTGCGCGGCGAGCATGGCCACGGCGCGCTTCTGCTGCACGTTCTGATGGTGCTTCTCATCGGGGCTGTGGATGCGCGACAGGGTGGTCCCGTGGGCGCTGTGGGGAAGCTGGGCCCCTCCGTGGATGCGGGTGACGAGCCCCTCCGCGGAGAGGTCGGCGAGGTCGCGACGGACGGTCATGGTCGAGACGCCGAGTTCATGGGCGATGTCGTTGACGGAGACCGTATGGCGCCGCTCAAGGAGATTGAGGATAGCTTGATGCCGCTCGGACTTCACAGTGCCTCCTAGAATGTTATTAATGATGTTCGTTTTAATTTAAACGAACATCAAACTATCTGACAAGTATGCCTCGATATGAACATATCTTTCACTAGTAAAAAGCTACCGTTTAGGATAGAAAATAATAAACAAGCTGGTAAAAAGGGCGATTAATCGTATTGCTACAAATCCGAATCTTGATAATACGGCAAACATCGAGAATCATAAGATCACAGAATAAAACAACGGAGAACGTTTTAAACAAACATGAGCTTGGGAACGTACTGCGCATGCGCATCGGAGTATTCCTCGCAAGCCATGGAGAGTTCGCGCGAGCAGCCCTCGGCGCCATCGAGATGATCGCGGGCAAGCAGCCCGACGTCGTCGCCCTCGGTCCGACCGCCGAGAAGAGCCTTGAGACGTTCGTGGCGGAGAGGCGCACGGCGTACGAGGAACTCAATGCCGAGTGCGACCTCGACCTCTAGGGACACCGCGTCGATCCCGGGCACGCGCCCACGCCCCCACAGGGCGCGCGCCCAACACATCGCCCGCGCGGAGCTCGCGTCTCTCGACGCCCGCGTGAGGGGATGGGGTAGCCATGCGGCAAAGAAGGCAAGTGCGAACGATAAGGAGAACCTCATGGAACTAAAGCTCGTCGACATCGATGACCGCCTGGTCCACGGCCAGGTCGCCACCGCCTGGATTCCCGACTACGGCATCGAGTCCGCGATCATCGTTTCCGACAAGGTCCCCAACGACCCCGCGGTCGAGCTCCTCAAGAATTACTAGGCACCGGTAATCAGCTTTGGGCAAGAGGGGCCTGGGGTGTGCCCGTGAAGCGCGAGCGGAGCGGGCGGATATGGAAGTAGAGCGTATGCTTCAGGCACTTCTGCTCGCCATTTGGGCGGGCCTGTGCACCTGGGACCAGTTCGGTCCTCACCTGGGCTTCCGTAAGCCCCTGCTGGCGTCCGTGGGCATCGGCATCATCCTCGGTGACATGAAGACAGCCATCATGATCCGTGTGACCATGGAGCTCATGTGGCTCGGCGTCAACAACATCGGCGCCTATGTTCAGCCGGATGTCATCTCCGGCACCATTGTAGGCGCGGACCTCGGCATCGGATTCTTCGTGATCGAGGATATCGTGAACTTCTTGCAGAACCAGGTTCCGTGGGTCCTCTCCGGCTTCTCCACCGCCGGCGGCATGATGCCCGCCGTCGGCCTGGCCATGCTCCTCGCCATGATGATGAAGAAGAACATGCGGATCTTCCTGCTGCTCGGCTTCATCATGGCCGCCTTCCTCAACGTCCCGACCGTGGGCATCGCCCTGCCCGGCGGGGGTCGCGCCACCGGCAAGAGCGAGAGCCTCGTCGAGCTCATGGGCCTCATGCCCACCCTGTTCGATCTGTGCGGGCTATCCATTCCCGAGGGGGTCGAGGGGTCGTCGCTGGCGCAGGAGCTCGCCGGCGCCGAAAAGCTCGATCGCGCGTACCTGCACGGCGAGCAGAGCCGCGACCGCGATCAGTCCAATCAGCGGATCGTCACCGAGCGCGATAAGTACCTGTGGTTCACCCAGACAGGCGTCGAGCAGTACTTCAATCTGGACGAGGACCCGCGGGAGACGCGTGGTCTCATCGACGACCCCGCCTGCGCCGAGCACATCGCGGAACTGTGCGGCCTGCTCATCGACGAGCTCGAGGACCGTGAGGAGGGGTACGTCGAGGACGGGAAGCTGGTCGTTGGCCGCACGCCCGTGAAGGTGCTCGAGCATCCGCGTTCCGCGCACCGATAGGTAAGTCATCCCGTCAAGGGGCATGTTGCCCCGCCCCTTTCGGTTCGCGGGGCGGGGCGTTGGGGGGCATCATGGATATGAAGACGATCGGCATGATCAGTCTCATCGTGTCCGGCGCGGCGCTCATCTTCGTCGAGGTGAAGAAGCGCACGACGTTCGCCCGCCTGGAGCATAACCTGGGCGAGCGGGATTTCGATGCGTGCTTGGCGCTGCTCGACCAGCCAATCACGAAGGCCCTGTACTCGGAGTACAACCGCCTGTACATGAGCCTTAACGCGTACCTCGTGCTCGGCGACAACGAGAATTCCACCCGCGTGATCGAGCGGATGCTGCCCCTGCGCATGAACAAGAAGCAGGAGCTCGCCCTCGCGATCCGCGCGTTCAGCTTCTATGTCGAGGTGGAGGACAAGGAGGCGGCCCACGACATGCTCAAGCGCATAGAGGTGAGCGGCTCGGAGGCCATGGCCAAGGGCAGTCGCGAGACGTACGACATTTTCCTGTGCGGGTCTTCGGCATGCGTGGATGAGATGGAGGGCGCTTTGAAGGGCGCCCGGCAGGCCGAGGAGCTCCGCCTGTGCCAGTTGCTGGCGATCCAGTACGAGAACCGCGAGGACGAGGTGCGAGCCAAGGAGCACCAGGCCCGCGCGGAGAAAGTGCTCGAGGACGCCCTCAAGTAGGGCTTCTCGCGCTTGATACCGCTGATTCCAACGGCGTGCGCCGCCGAGAGGGTGATTCTCGGCGGCGCGTTTTTTTATGCCAGTCGTCCCGTCTGGGCTATGCGCTTGAACCAGTAGGCGCTCGCCTTCGGCGTGCGCTTCTGCGTCTCGAAGTCGACGTAGAAGAACCCGTAGCGCTTGTTGTAGCCGTTGGTCCAGGAGAACTGGTCTTGCAGGCTCCACATGAAGTAACCGGTGACGTTCACGCCGCATTCAACGGCCTTGAGGATCCAGCGCAGGTGGTCCTCGACATAGGAGATGCGCTCGGAGTCATCGACCGCACCGTCCACGAGCTCGTCCTTGCGCCCCATGCCGTTCTCGGTGACGAGGAGCTCCTTGTAGTTGGGGTAGCGCAGGGAGATGTCCATCATGAGGTCGAAGAGCCCCTTGGGGTAGATGATCCAGTCCCAATCCGTGGTGGGGATGCCGGGGCGCAGCGCGCGCTCGCCCACGCCGGCAACGCGCCAGCGGCCGGTGCCCTTGTCACCCGTGCCGTTGTGATGCAGGTCGTTTTCGCCGTCATAGGCCTTGAGGAAGCGGCTCTGGTAGTAGTTGATGCCCATGCAGTCGTTGAGCTGGGCGGCGCGCCGCATGATGGCGAGGTCGCCCTCGGGGGCGCGGAACGTACCGCCGCTCACGGCGCACAGCGCCTCGATGCGGGCGAGCGTGTCGGGCGCGTAGTCGCCGCGGAAGGTGGCGTCGAGCAGCAGGCGGTTCTGCAGCACGTCGTCGTTGGCTGCGGCTTCGATATCCGCGGCGCTGCGGGGGTCGTAGGGATACTTGTACTCGAGTGCGTGGATGACGCCGATCTTGCCCGGATGGCCGCACTCCTCGAAGGCGAGCACCGCCCGCGCGTGGGCGAGCATCATGTTGTGCTGGGCCTGGAGGCACTCGTGCAGGCAGACCTTCTTTCCCAGGGGCCAGGTGCCCTCGACATAGCGATTGATGGTCGCCGCCGCTATCTCGTTGAAGGTGAACCAGTTCGCGACCTCGGGGAACTCCTCAAAGCAATAGCGCGCGTAGGCTTCGAAGGCGTCGATGGTGGCGGGGTTGAGGAAGTCGCCGTCGGCATAGAGCGCGGCGGGGGAGTCGAAGTGATGGAGGGTCACGTAGGGCTCGACGCCGTGGGCTCGGCAGCTGGCGAAGAGGTCGTGGTAGAACCGGACGCCCTCTTCGTTGACCGGACCGGTGCCGCCCTCGGGGAAGATGCGGCTCCAGGCGATCGACACGCGGATGCCGTTCATGCCAAAGCGCTCGCACAGCTCAAGGTCGGAGTCGTAGCGGTTGTAGAAATCGCAGGCGGGCTCGGGTGAGAAACGCCCCTGCTCGGCGAGGTAGTCGTCCCAAGCGACCTTGCCTTTGCCGTGGCTTTGGCAGGCGCCCTCCACTTGGTACGCGGCGGTGGCGCCGCCAAAAACAAAGCTGTCGGGAAAGCGCTGGGAGGTATCGGCGGGGGACATGTGGCTCATGGCGAATCCAATCTTGTTTGAAGGGCTGTTAGGGCTGAAGGGGTTAGGGGCGGTCCGGGAGAAGACGGTAGAGCGTGCTGCCCCCGGACCGCGGAAATGGGGGCTCTATTCGAGCGCGCCGTCGCACGTGCAGGGATCTAGAGGCCCAACTGCTGGGCTACAAATGCCAGCGATGCCTCGCCGTCGCGGGTGAGGTCGATGTACTGCTTGCCGCGGGTGACGCAGCAGGCAACGCCCATACGCTCGCCGTCGGCCTTGAGGTCGTCGAAGTAGGACGCTGCCTGGGGCGCCAGGATAACAAGGTCAAAGTCCGGCATGATGTCCAGATGGCTGCCGTAAGCGTCCGCTGCGGTCTCAAGGTCGATGCCGTGCTCGCGGGCAGCTTTGGCCAGCGCGTTGGCGAGCAGGCCGGAGGTTCCGCCTCCCTGGCACAGGACAAGGACGCGACGACCGTTGAGCGCTGCATAGGGGTCGCTCGCAGCGGCGATGGTGCTGGACGAGGCGCTGGCAACGGCGTTATCAGATGCAGCGGGGGTGGCGTTGCCCGCAGATTCTTCGTCCATAGACTGGCCGGCGGCACGCTTTTTCTCTGCTGCCATGCTCGCAGCGGCCTTGGCGACGGCACCGGTGGCGACGCTTGCGGTGTCGGCCTTGCCCTGGAATGCGGCGTTCATGGCAGCCTGCTTATGGGCGGCGCGCTGGGCGACCTCAGCCTGATCGGCCTCGGCTTCTTCAGCGCACTTCTCGCGGTCGTATACCTTGAAGAAGGGGAAATAGATGAGGAAATCGACAATCAGCAGGGCGGGGATGAGCAGGAACGCAAGGGGCTGAAGTCCCAGGCCCATGGCGATGCCAACGGGTGCGGGGGTGGTCCAGGGAAGGCTGAACATGAAGCCGTTCATACCCAAGACGTCGATGAAGAACTTGGTGATCCAGATATTGGCGATGGGCGCGAAGATGAAGGGGATGAAGAAGATGGGGTTCAAGACCATGGGCGCGCCGAAGAGGAACGGTTCGTTGACGCCAAAGCAAACCGGTACGGCTGAGGCACGGCCCACGGCGCGCATCTCTTTGGACTTGGCGAGGAAGGCGAACATGAAGCAGATCACCAACGTGGCACCAGTGCCGCCCATGGCGACGACGAAATCCTGAAGCGGTTTGGTGAGGACGGCGGTTGCGTGCTCGCCGGCCTGGTACATGGCCATGTTGAGCTCGAGGTTGGAGATGAGGGCGGCGGAGATTGCGGGCTCGATGATGGAGGGGCCGTGGACGCCTACAAACCAGAAGAGAGACATGGCGCCGTAGATGATGGCGAGGCCAACATAGCCGTCTGCCGCGGAGAAGAGCGGCTGGAACACCTGGATAACGCCTTGGGCGAAACAGAAGCCAAAGATGTTGCGGAATGCAAAGTCAAAGCCCCAGAAGAAGACCAGGCAGACGCCAAAGGGGATGATGTCCTTGAAGGTCTGGGAGATATTGGGCGGCACCTGTTCGGGCATCCTGATGGTGATGTTGCGCTTGATAAAGAACTTGTAGATGATGCCGGTGGCGAACGCGCAGATAAAGGCGGTTAGCAGGCCCTTGGATCCCATGTAGCCGTTGGCGAGGCCGGAGATGGAGACCCCGTTATCCGTGAAGCTGATGGCGTCGCTGGAGAGCAGCAGAAAACCGATGAGCGATGCGATCATGACCGAGATGAAGTTGATCTGGTTGTTCTTGGGCAGGTCGCGGTTTTGCGCATCGCAGAAGTGCTTGGCCGTGGTGGCCGCTGCGCAGATGCCGACGATGCCCATCGAGTAGTTGTAGGCCTTCATGAGCACGTCGTTGATCTCTGCGGGCCAGTAGAAGCCCCAGACGTTGGGGACGGCGCTGACGAGCAGGAAGACGCTCGACACGATGATGATGGGCATGACGGAGATGAAGCCGTCGCGAATCGCCTTGAGGTACTTGTTGCGCGCGATGGCGTTGAAGAAGGGCTTTCCCTTCTCGATGAGCGCGATGAGTTTTTCCATGGATCCTCCGTTCACATGGCAGGTTGTTCCGCAGATGTCAATAGCCAGCTGAAAACAGGTGTCTGCGGTGGGCGGCGGCTGCATGACGGGCCTGTTGCCCGGATGCGATCCCGTAATGAGCACGTGCCCATAACTACAATGAGCACGTTAACATACGGCATGCGAGATCGACCGAGCCGCCGTGAGGCGGCCTGTGAAGGGCGTGAAATCGTCCGTGAGCGGCGTTGGCCGCTCGGCGGCGATGATGATAGAGTGGGCCAGTGCATCTTGAACAAGTCGAGGGGGGGTGCCCGAGTGGGGCGGTCGGTAGCAGGAGAGACGGGTGCGGCGGCGGGCCGGCGCGGAACCCGCGCGGTGTCGATGGCGGACGTCGCGCGCTTGGCGGGCGTCTCGCGCCAGACGGTCTCGCGCGTGGTGAACAATCAGGCGTGCGTCGTCGAGGAGACACGCAAGCGCGTCGAGGACGCCATGGATGAGCTCGGCTTCTACCCAAGCTTCGCCGGCAGGTCCCTGCGCGGCGGGAAGTACGGCTGCATAGGCCTGTGCATGTTCGACATCACCCGCGCCGGCAACGTGGCGACTCTCGACGGCATCGTCTCCGCGGCGCGCGATTGCGGCTACGCGGTGACGCTCGTCGAGTTCGACGAGGGAGGGCCGGTGCGCCTTCGCAACGTCGCGCGCCGCCTGGCGGAGCTTCCCGTTGACGGCATGATCTTCAACACCAACCGCGCGGTGGAGGACTTCGACGAGTTCAAGCCCGTGCCCGGCCTGCCCACGATCATCATCTCGATGAAGGAGCATCCTCGTTGCACGACGATAGACTCCGATCAGTACGGCTGCTCGCGCATGGTCGTCGACTATCTGCGGGAGCGCGGCCATGCGCACATCAGGCACCTCGCCGGACCCGAGGGCTCGATCACGGCCGACTTCCGCCTGCGCGGCTGGGCCGACGCCCTCGACGCTGCCGGGCTTGAGCGGCTCGAGCCCCTGCGCGGCGATTGGACGGCGGACAGCGGTTATGAGCTTGGCGTCAAGCTTGCGCAGGACAAGGACATGACAGCGCTGTACGTCGGCAACGACCAGATGGCGATGGGGGCGATGACCGCCCTGAGGGCCCATGGGCGTCGGGTGCCCGAGGACGTGAGCGTCGTGGGTGTGGACGACTCCCTGCAAGGCGTGGTGCCGCACAACACGTTGACCACGGTTCGATTTGACCTGCGCGAGCGGGGAAAGAGGACGTTCGACCACTTCTTCGCCCAGATGTCGGGGGAGGAGCGCGTCGAGGCGGTGCGTCTTCCGGGTGCAATAGTCGAGCGCGCCACGGTCGCGGTGAGACCGTAGCGCGCTCGGACTCGCATACCCTGGGGCGATGCTCGGAGTGTTTTGATTCGCCGCGAGCCCAGGGTGAGCGTGTGTGACCGTGCCGGGGCGATAGGACCTTGGCGCCCGCCTAGGCGAGCTTCGCCTCGAGCGAGGCGATTCGCTCATAGGCGTCTATGGTGAAGCGGGTCTGCTTCTCGAGCATCATGGTGGTCATGAGGGTGTCCTGGGCGTGGACCATGATGAAGGTGACGTCCATTTCGCAGCCGCCCGCCTCTTGGGAAAGCAGCCGGGTTTGGACATTGTGGGCGTCGATGAGCGCCTGCTTCGCCGAGGCGTGGAGTTCGCGCGCCCCGGCGATGTCACCGGAGCTGGCCTTCTCGCATGCGGTGAGCAGGTCGGTCTGGGCGTCCCCCGCGTAAGCGATGATTTCAAAACCGATCATCGAGATTTCTTCTTTAGATGCCACGAGGCTCCTCCTTTCTAAATGAGCACGTGCTCATTTTGGTGGATATAAAAAATGCGTAGAGCATCCGGGCACAACGCAGCCTAGCATAGCAACAAAAGTAAACACCTTGCTATACGCATGGAGATGGATAGATGGTATGAATAGGCCGGTAAACGGTGGATAGTGCAAGATTCGAACGAATATCCTCGAAGATTACGTGAGTTCGAAATAGTTCTTGCATGATTGAAAGTGTTTGATTATGTTGAATAATGTGAATAGGCACAATGACGCGCAACGTGAGCGTCATGGGAAAAGGAGGAGGGCAACATGAGGGTTGTCATCGGTTCTGACGCGGCTGGCATGCCGCTCAAGGAACTCGTCAAGGAGACGCTGATAGAGGACGGCCACGAGGTCGTGGACCTGTCCGAGACCCCTGCCGCGGACTTCGTGGACTCCGCCTGCGCGGTCGCCGCGGACCTGCTTGAGAACGAGGGTTCCCAGGGTCTTTGCTTCGACGAGTACGGCGTGGGCAGCTACCTCGCCGCCACCCGCGTGAAGGGCATGGTTGCCGCCAACATCTCCGACGAGCGCAGCGCCTACATGACCCGCGAGCACAACAACGCCCGCATGGTCTGCATGGGCTCCGGCGTCGTCGGCCCCGAGGTCGCCAAGAAGATCGCCCGTGAGTTCCTGAAGGCCGACTACGCCGCCGGCCGTCATCAGATCCGCGTCGACATGCTCAACAAGATGGCCTAAGGGGGACAAGAAATGACCAAGAAGATCGTCGCCCTCGGCTGCGACCACATCGTCACCGACGAGAAGACCTACCTGCACGACCGCCTCGAGGAGGCCGGCTACGAGGTGCTGGACTGCGGCACGTTCAGCCACACCCGCACCCACTACCCCATCTACGGCAAGGCCGTGGGCGAGGCCGTGGCCTCCGGCGAGGCCGACCTGGGCGTCGTGCTCTGCGGCACCGGCATCGGCATCACCAACTCGGTGAACAAGGTTCCCGGCGCCCGCTGCGCCCTGGTCCGTGACATGACGAGCGCCCTGTACGCCCGCCGCGAGCTCAACGCCAACGTCGTCGGCTTCGGCGGCAAGATCACCGGTGAGTTCCTCATGGCCGATATCATGCTCGCCTTCCTCGAGGCCGAGTACGAGTCCACGCCCGAGCGTGACGCCCTGGTGGCCAAGATCGACGCCGTCAACAAGGCCGACGCCGAGGCTCAGGCCGATCCGCACTTCTTCGATGAGTTCATCGAGAAGTGGGATCGCGGCGGCTATCACGACTAGTGCGGGCTTGCGTCCTGTGGCATAGCACCCCCTCATCAGACGGGCCCGGGACTCCCGGGCCCGTCTGCGCTATGCGGCGCGGGTCGCTCGAACTCACCGGCGCCCTGCGGTACATGGTGCCGCACGCAGCTGACACGGGGCGTGTCTGCCGGCTCCGCGGGTATACTGAGCCTAACCGCCGCCGAGGTGAGGGGGATACCGTGGCACGAGAGCTCGTCAACCGCTATCCGGTGGGCGTTCAGTCGTTCGACGACATTCGCCGCCGCGACCTCGTCTACGTTGACAAGACCGCCTACGTCTGGGACCTCGCCCACCAGGGCGGCAAGGCGTTCTTCCTCTCTCGGCCCCGCCGGTTTGGCAAGTCGCTTCTGCTCTCGACCATGCAGGCCTACTTCGAGGGGCGGCGGGAGCTCTTCGACGGTCTTGCCATCGAACGGCTGGAGACGGAGTGGGAGACGAGCCCTGTTATTCGGCTTGACATGAGCACGGTCAAGGCGACGAGCGTCGAGGGGCTTGAGGCACAGATTGACGACCTTCTCCAGAGGGTCGAGGAGGCGGTCTCGAGAGGCGATCGCCTTGCGGGGACCTTCGGCGGGCGTCTCGCCGCCCTCATCCGCCATGCCGCGGCAGACAGGCCGGCGAGCGTCGTCGTCCTGGTTGACGAGTACGACGCGCCCCTGCTCAACGTCATCGATGACGAGGTTCTTCTCGCCCGGTTCCGCCAGGTCATGCGGGAGCTCTACGCTCCGCTCAAGTCCTGCGACGAGCACCTGCGCTTCGTCTTCCTCGCAGGCATCACCAAGTTCTCCCAGCTCTCCATCTTCAGCGAGCTCAACAACCTGAGCAACATCTCGATGGAGCCTCGCTACGCCGGCATCTGCGGGATCACGGAGGACGAGCTGCGCGGGCAGCTGGCGCCCGACGTGGCGGCGCTTGCGAACCGTCTCGGCATCGGTGCGGAAGAGACGTTCGACCGGCTCAAGGCCTATTACGACGGCTATCACTTCTGCGGCGACTCTCCCGACGTCTACAACCCGTTCAGCCTTGTCAGCGCCTTCGCCCGGGAGCGGATTGGGTCGTACTGGTTTGCCTCCGGGACGCCCTCCTCGCTCCTGAGGCTCGTCTCGGCGAGGGGCTGGCAGATCGTCGACTTGGAGGGGCGGCAGGCGCTGGAGACGAGCTTCGACGTTCCCACCGAGTCCGTGGACACGCCTCTCCCCATGCTCTACCAGTCTGGCTACCTCACCATCAAGGGGTACGATCCCGAGGCCAGCGTCTATACGCTGGGAATCCCCAACACCGAGGTGAGCCGCGGGCTCGCGGAGGGCCTGGTGCGCCTTTCTGGTCCCGGGGCCTTCGACGAGCACAGCACCTTTCTCATCAAGCTTGCGAGCGACCTGCGCGAGGGTAACCTCGAGTCAGCGCTGGGGCGCATCCGCGCGTATCTGGCGGGAATCCCGTACCACCTGGGAAGCCGCGACGAGCGGGGCTTCCAGACCAAGTTCTACCTCATCCTCGACCTTCTGGGCATCCAAATCGAAACCGAGTTCAGAACGGCGACGGGACACGTCGACGCCGTGGTGCGCTCGCGCGGCAACGTCTACGTCTTCGAGTTCAAGTACGACCGCCCCGCCACCGAGGCGCTCGCGCAGATCGACGACAAGGGGTATCTGGTCCCCTTCTCTGCCGGCGAGGGTCGCTTGCTCAAGGTGGGCGTGAGCTTCTCGGGCGAGACGCAGACCATCGGCGAGTGGGTGATCGCGGAGGGGTAGCGGTCGCACGTGCCGCGAGCTGGCTTGCCGCGGCCCGTCGTACTTCTCGAGCTTCTTGTCGTCCTTCTCGCCGCCGCGCGTTTATTGTGTTCAGGTTACGCGCCGGCATCTGCCCGCACGTGCGTAGTACAATCGGCCCCGCTGCGTCGCTCGCCGTCTACGCGCGTCGCGGCCATCCGGCAGTCGCCGCCCGTACGACACGGGGCGGCAGGACGAGAAAGGCGACATATGGATTCGCACACCATGCATACCCACACCTGCGGCGAGCTGCGCCGCGAGCACATCGGCCAGACGGTCACGCTGACCGGATGGGTCTGGCACCGCCGCGACCACGGCGGCCTCATCTTTGTTGACCTGCGCGACCGCGACGGCGTGACGCAGGTCTCCTTTGACCCCGAGCACTCCGGCGGCGAGGCCTTCCACGCCGCCGAGACCATCCGCTCCGAGTGGCCCATCAAGGTCACCGGCGTCGTGCGCGAGCGTCCCGAGGGCATGGAGAACCCCAAGCTCGCCACCGGCGAGATCGAGGTCCTCATCGACCAGATCGTGGTCCTCAACTCCTCCAAGACGCCGCCCTTCCAGATCGAGGACCACGTGGACACCTCCGAGGACGTGCGCCTGCGCTACCGCTACCTCGACCTGCGCCGTCCCCGCATGATGGCCAACCTCAAGCTGCGCTCCGACTTCACCTTCGCGCTGCGCGAGGCGCTGCACAACCGCGACTTCATGGAGGTCGAGACGCCGGCCCTGTTCAAGTCCACGCCCGAGGGCGCGCGCGACTTCCTCGTGCCGTCCCGCACCCAGCCGGGCCACTTCTACGCCCTGCCGCAGTCCCCGCAGCTCCTGAAGCAGCTGCTCATGGTCGGCGGCGTCGAGCGCTACTACCAGGTCGCCAAGTGCTTCCGCGACGAGGACCTGCGCGCCGACCGCCAGCCCGAGTTCACGCAGGTGGACATCGAGATGAGCTTCGTCGAGCAGGACGACGTCATGGGCGCGCTCGAGGACGTGCTGGCCGACGCCTTCGGCCGCATGGGCGTCGAGATGCCCACGCCGCTGCGCCGCCTGGACTACTGGGACGCGATGGACACCTACGGCTCCGACAAGCCCGACACCCGCTTTGGCATGGAGCTCCACGACGTGACGTCGATCTTCTCGACCTCCAAGTTCAAGCTCTTTGCGAGCGCGGCGGCCACCGACGGCCAGTACGTCAAGGCCATCAACGCCAAGGGTGCCGGCGCCTGGCCGCGCGCGCAGATCGACAAGCTCGCGAACGTCGCCGCCGACTTTGGCGCCAAGGGCCTGGCCTGGATCGCCTTCCGAGAGGACGGCTCCGTCAACAGCCCTATCGTCAAGTTCTTCTCGGACGAGGAGATGGCGGCGCTGCGCGAGGAGATGGGCGTCGAGCTGGGCGACCTCGTGATGTTTGCCGTGGCCGACCGCAAGGGCGCCGACGAGATCCTCGGCGGCATGCGCCTGCACATGGCGAACGCCCTCGACGTGCCGCGCGAGGGCCACGACTTCCTCTGGGTCGTGAACTTCCCGCTGTTCCACTGGGACGACGAGGCCAAGCGCTACGAGGCCGAGCACCAGCCCTTCACCCTGCCGACCGAGCTTGACGTCGAGAAGATCAAGGCGGACCCCCTGTCCATCGGATCGGCCACCTACGACTTCGTCATGGACGGCTGCGAGGCGGGCGGCGGCGGCATGCGCATCCACAACTCGCAGATGCAGCTCGACATGCTCGAGCTCATGGGCTTCTCGATCGAGGGCGCCCGCGAGCAGTTCGGCTTCCTGATGGACGCCCTCGAGTTCGGCGCGCCCCCGATGGGCGGCTTCGCGCTCGGCCTCGACCGCGTGTGCATGCTGCTGGCCGGCGAGGACTCCATCCGCGACGTCATGGCGTTCCCCAAGACGTCCTCGGGCTCTGACCTCATGTCCGACGCCCCGAGCGAGGTCTCGGGCAAGCAGCTCAAGGAAGTCTCCCTCCGCCTTCTGTAACGCCGGCGACAAGAACGTCCGCTCCGGGCCCGTCCCCGCGTGACCGCGGCGGCGGGCCCGTTCTTCTCGGCTTGCACAAAGATGCCGACTTGGCAGAGCAAACGCCGTCTGAATGCACAAAGATGCCAACTTGGCACGGCGAGAAAAACGCGAGCTGGGGTTCTTCTCGCCCCCGTGCACAAAGGAGCCGACTTGGCATGCGAATCTCTGCCCAGTCGGCTCCTTTGTGCGCCGCAGGGCTCCGATCCCTGCCAAGTCAGTATCTTTGTGCAGCCAAAGAAAGCGACGCCCGCCGGGGGAGCGGGCGCCGCGAGGTGGGGCGGTATGTCGAGAAGAACTACTTCTCGGAGCCGTAGAAGCTCTTGAAGCCCTTGAAGATGACCGCGGCGAGGGCGGCGCCGGCGAGCGGGGCGAAGATGAAGACCCAGACCTGCTCGAGGGCGACGGTGTTGCCGGTCACGGCCATGGCGAGCGCGGGGCCGAAGCTGCGGGCGGGGTTCACGGAGGTGCCCGTCAGGGGGATGCCCATGATGTGCACGAAGGTGAGGCAGAGGCCGATCACGAGGCCGCCGAAGTGGCTGGTCTTGTTGTCGGCGGTCACGCCCAGGATGGTGAGCACGAAGACGCAGGTCAGGATGACCTCGACGACGAAGGCACCGATCATGGAGAGACCGGTCGTGGAGGCGTCGCCGAAGCCGTTGCAGCCGAGGCCGGTCTCGGCCACGCCGCCGAGGGCGCCGCACTGGGTCACGACGAGCAGCAGCGCGAAGCCGGCCACGATGGCGCCGACGAACTGGGCGATCCAGTAGCCGTAGAGCTCCTTGAGGGAGATGCGGCCGTCAACGTAGCAGCCGAAGGTCACGGCCGGGTTGATGTGGCAGCCCGAGACGTTGCCGATGACGAAGGCCATGGCGACGATGGACAGGCCGAAGGCCAGCGCGATGCCCACGGTGCCCAGGGTGGCGCCGGCGATGCAGGCGCTGCCGCAGCCAAAGAACGTGAGCACGAAGGTGCCCAGGGCCTCAGCCAGGTACTTCTTGGTGGAATCCAAAACATCCTCCTTCAGAACGTGCCCGGCGACCCCTGCCCCCGGGCGACAAAACGCCCGCCATTGTGCCGAAGCGCTCGGCCGTCCTCAACACGTCCCGTCCAACCTCAATGGTCGGTTGAGTTAACGAGTCGCAGCTCAGCACGATACTCAAAACTGAGTTGAATCCTAAAAAAGGCGCCCGTACCTGCAACTTTGCGCGAGATAATGACAAACCGTTTGAATTGGCTGGTCAACGAGAAGTTCAAGGAGATGCAAGCGTTGAATCTGACGAGACGATCGTTCGGCGCGCTCGCGCTGGGCGCGCTCCCCGCGAGCATGCTGCTGGCGGGCTGCGACAACCCCGTCGCCGACATGGGGTCGAAGGGAACGCTGCGCGCCGGCGTGCGCGCGGACGTCGTGGGCTTCGGCTACCTCAACGAGGACACCGGCAACTACTACGGCCTTGAGATCGACCTGGTGAACGATCTCGTCGCGCGCCTGGGCTACGGTGACGTCGAGTTCGTGACCGTCCTGCCCGAGAACCGCAAGGAGATGCTGCTGGACGGCCAGATCGACCTCATCGCCGCCTGCTACTCCATCGCGGACACGCGTCTCGAGAACTTCGACTTCTCTCCCGCCTACTATGACGACCGCGTCATCGCCGTGGTGCAGAACTCCTCGCTCATCGAGAAGATCGACGACATGCGCGGCCTCACCTTCGGCACGATGTCGGGCGCCAACACCGCGCCGCTGCTCTCCATCAAGCTCTACGAGATCGGCTTCTCCGACGGCGAGGCGCGCGCACTCGGCGCCAACAACGACGACGTGCAGTTCGACACCTGGCACCTGCTGCAGTTCCCCAGCTACGAGGAGCTCTCCGACGCGCTCGAGGACGGCACCGTGGACGCGATGGTGCTCGACGGCGCGATCGCACAGACCTACATGGACGACAAGCGCCACGTGATCGACGGCTTCGTGGTGGCCGAGCAGTCCTTCGGCATCGCCACGCAGAAGGACTCCGAGCTCTCCGCCCCGGTCGCCGAGGCGGTGCAGGCGATGCTGGACGACGGCACCATCGCCGCGCTCCAGGACAAGTGGGACTAGGGGGTCAGACGATGCAGATGTCACGCAAGCTCAAGGTCAAGATCGCGGCCATCGTCATCGCCGCCGTCGCGAGCATCGTCGTCATGGGCGTGCTGCTCTCCGGCATGCAGGGCGAGCTCACGCGCGCCAACTACGACGCCGAGATGGGGGCGGAGGCCGAGCAGCTCTCCACCCTCCTCGCTGAGGCGGACGACGAGAACGCCCAGAACAAGGAGACCTACGACGCCATCTACCAGTCCAAGGCGCAGAGCATCTCCTTCATCGCGGCGAACGACGCCGGCTTCGAGGCCACCGACGCCAAGATGCGCGAGTACCAGGAGCTCCTCGAGGTCGACAACGTGCTCACGGTAAGTGTCGACGGCACCGTCCTCGCGCAGGCCGCCGAGACCCGTGCGGACTTCTCGGCCGCCCGCTTCAACTACCTGCGCGAGTCGCTCTCCACGGGCGAGCCCTCCCGCGCCGTCGAGATCAACCTGCCCGAACAGGAGTGGCGCACGCGCTACTACGCGGCGCGCATCGACGACGCCACCATGGTCGTCATCGAGCAGGACCCCTCCGAGCTCTATGACCTCATCGAGTCCACCGGCTCCACCGCGAGCGTCCTCAAGAACGTGCAGATCGGCCAGGACGGCTACGTCTTCTCCCTCTCTGCCCAGACCTACGTCATCGAGTACCACCCCGACGAGGCCCTCGTGGGCGCCGACGCCCTCGACGCCGGCATCGATGCCGGCGACCTCGAGGACGGCTTCACGGGTTGGATGACGCTGGCGGGCCAGCGCATCTACGCTCGCGTCTGCCTGATCGGCGACACCTACTACGTCGAGGCCGTCCCTGCCGCCGACATGAACGCGTCGGGAGACCTCACCGTCGGCGTCATCCTCTTCGTCTTTGCGGTCGTGGCGGCCTCCGTGGCGCTCTACGGCATCTTCGTCCTGCGCGCGGACGAGCGCGACGGCCAGGACGGGGAGGATGAGCTGCGCATCTCCAGCACGCTGCGCGTCAACCGCCGCATCGCGAGCCGCGCCGCGGTCCTCTCCGCCGTAGGGTTTCTCGCCGTGATCGTCATCTCCTTCTACATGCAGACGCTCTTTGCGCTGTCGTCCCAGTCGCTCACGCTCACCGAGCGCGTCGACCAGGTGGCCTCCACGATCGAGCGCAGCCAGGACCGTGCCGAGGAGCTGGAGGGCCAGTACAACGAGCGCTACCTCTCCAAGGCGCGCGTCGCCGCCTACGTGCTGGACCAGAACCCCGCGCTCGCCAACCGCGCCAAGCTCCAGGAGCTGGCCGACGCGCTGCAGATCCAGTACCTCTTCACCTTTGACATCAACGGCACGATGACGGCGACCAACTCCAACTTCACCAACTTCGTGCTGTCCGAGGACCCCGAGGACCAGTCCTACGAGTTCCGCAAGCTCCTCCAAGGCGTCGACTCCGTCGTGCAGCCCGCCGGCCCCGACGAGGTCTCCGGCGAGATGCGCCAGTACATCGGCGTGACCACGCACGACGCCTCCGGCACCGTGAACGGCTTCGTCCAGCTCGGCATCCGTCCGACGCGCCTGGAGACCGTGCTCGAGAGCGTCCAGATCGATCACGTCCTCGACGGCGTCCAGGTGGGCGTCGACGGCTTCGCCTTCGCGGTGAACAAGTCCGACGGGACCTTCGCCTACTATCCCAACGAGAACATGGTGGGAAAGCTGGCAACCGACTGCGGCATGACCGAGGCCCAGCTCAAGGACGGCTACAGCGACTACGTCACCATCAACGGCGAGCAGCTCTACGCCGCCTCCGCCGAGACGAGCGACTACTACGTCTTCGCCGCCGGCTCCGACGGGGCCCTCATGGCCGAGCGCGGCCCGCTGACGGCGGCGACGGGCGCCATCGCGCTCGTGTGCCTGGCGGTCCTCTTCTGCCTGATGGTCTTCGAGCCCTCCGCCACCGTGTCCCAGGCAGTCGAGAAGGGCGAGGACGCCGCGCAGGAGGACGGGCGCCCGCGCATGGTCGACGTCACCGTGGGCGGCCGCACCATGAAAACCGTCAGCGCCGCGAGCCGCTGGTTCCGTCGCTCCTTCGACTGGAACGACATGACGCCCGAGCAGAAGCTCGGCCGCGTCCTGCGCTGGTTCGTCGGCGCGGGCGTGATCCTGGTCTGCCTCGCCGTCGTCTTCAAGGACGCCATCTTCGAGAGGGGCTCGATCTTCGCCTACATCCTCGGCGGGTCCTGGCAGCACGGCCTCAACATCTTCGCGATCACCGCGTCGATCATGTTCGCGTGCCTGTTCCTCACCATCGCCGAGATCCTCCAGAAGGTCCTCATGCTGATCTCGCGCGTGGTCGAGGCCCGCGGCGTCACGATGTGCCGCCTCGCGTCGAGCATCGTGAAGTACGCGTCGGTGATCGGCATCCTGTACTGGTGCCTCGCCCTTCTCGGCGTGGACACGGCGACGTTGCTCGCCTCCGCCGGCCTACTCACCTTCGCCGTCTCCCTCGGCGCCAAGGACATCGTCACCGACATCATCTCCGGCCTCTTCATCATCTTCGAGGGCGAGTTCCGCGTCGGTGACATCATCCAGGTGAGCGGCCAGCGCGGCACCGTCATGGAGATCGGCGTGCGCACCACCAAGATTAACGACGGCTCCGGCAACGTCCTGGTGCTGCGCAACTCCAACATCTCCAACGTTGTCAACATGACCAAGGAGCACTCGTTCGCCGCCGTCGAGGTGGGCATCGAGTACGGCGAGAGCCTCGAGCGCGTCGAGAACGTCCTCGCCAAGGAGTTCCCCAACATCAAGCGTCGCCTGCCCGCCATCATCGACGGCCCGTTCTACAAGGGCGTCACGATGCTCGCGGACAACTCGGTCAACATCAAGATCGTGGCCGAGTGCGCCGAGAAGGACCGCAGTGGCCTCACCAACGACCTCAACCGCGAGATCAAGCTGCTCTTCGACAAGTACGACATCTCGATCCCGTATCCCCAGGTCGTGATCAACCAGCCGACCGAGTTCAAGAAGGCGACCGTCGCCGAGAAGATCGCCGCAGACAAGTTCAACGCCGAGCAGAAGGAGGCCATCAAGAGCATGGCCGACGAGGACGAGGACTTCGACGAGTCCAACGACTCCGATCGCCGTTAGCTGCAAATTGAGGGCGTGTGACAATTAGGACAGGTTGAATTGTCACACGCCCGAGAAGACACGTCCCCAATTATCAGAAAAGTTTGATGTCGGGTCCGTCTTCGCCGCATGCGGGGGCGGGCCTGATTACGTTGTGTACACCCCCGGAGTTGTGCGCACTTCTCGGCGGTGTGTACACTGCCTTAACGGACCTTCTCGGCATTTGCGCAGGTAGATGACCTGGCGAGAAGTGCGCACAACGCCGGGGAGTGTACACAACCCCGGGGAGTGCGCACAACGCTCGAGAAGAACCTTGACACGTCAACGTAGCGGCGTATTCTTGCTGTGACAACAGTTGACATATCAAGGAGTCGTGATGGCAGAGCCCGGAGCGTCCCTCGAGGACTTCCACATGCGCCTGATGCGTGCCTTCCACGCGCAGCGCACCTACCTGCGTCCCAAGGTCGACGAGCTGGGGCTCGGCCCCGGCCAGCCCAAGCTGCTCGTCTACCTCGCCGTCCACGGGCCGTCGAGCCAGCGCGAACTCGCCGCGTTCTTCGAGTGCGACCCGGGCGCGGTCTCCCGCATGCTCGACTCGCTGGAGCGCGCCGGCTTCGTGACCTCCGCGCCCGGCCGCGACCGCCGCACCAAGGTCGCCGAGCTCACGGAGGCGGGCCGCGCCGCGGCGCACGCCTGGGACGAGGTCTGCGCCGCCGAGCAGGACGTCATGCTCGCGGGCTTCACCGCCGAGGAGCGCGCCGCCTTCGCCGACCTTCTCGGCCGCGCCCGCGCAAACCTCTGGCGCGCGATCGACGAGCGGGGGGAGCGCTGATGGACGGGGTGCGCCTCATCGCCCGCTACCTGGGCCCCTATCGCCGCGACTTTCTCGTGGCCGTGCTCTGCGTCGCCGTGGAGACGTCGCTCGAGCTCGTCATCCCGATGCTCATGGCAAACGTCGTCGACGACGGCATCCTCGCGGGCGACCTCGACGCCGTCGTCATGAACGGCGGCCTGATGCTGGTCTTCTCGTTCTTCTCGCTTGCCCTGGGCTTTCTCTACGCGCGCTTCTCGGCCCGGGCCGCCATGGGGCTCGGCGCGCGCCTGCGCGAGGCCGAGTACGCCCACGTGCAGGAGTTCTCCTTTGCCAACCTCGACGACTTCGAGAGCTCCTCGCTGGTCACGCGTCTCACGACCGACGTCACCGTGATTCAGAACGCCCTGGTCTCGGGCACCCGCCCGCTCGTGCGCGGCCCCGTGATCCTGGTTATGGGCCTGGTCTTTGCGGCGGTCATGTCCGCCGAGCTCGCGGTGGTCTTCTTCGTGGTGATGCCGGTCCTCGCCGTGGCGATGTTTTTCGTGGTGCGGCGCGTGGGGCCGCTCTACCGCGTGCTCCAGGGCGCGATGGACCAGCTCAACGACGCCCTGCAGGAGGACCTGGCCGCCATCCGCGTGATCAAGGCCTACGTCCGCGAGGGCCACGTCGCCGAGCGCTTCGAGGCCGTGAACGGGCGGCTCGCCTCCACGGCAACGCGCACCTTCCGCACCGCGGTGCTCAACACGCCCATCTTCCAGGGGACGATGTACACCACCTGCGTGGCCATCCTGTGGTTTGGCGGGCAGATGATCCTCGCCGGGACGCTCCAGGTGGGCACCTTCACCGGCTTCATGAGCTACGTGCTGCAGATCGTGAACTCGCTCATGATGATCTCCAACGTTTTCTTGCTGCTCGCCCGCGCCGTGACGAGCGTCGAGCGCGTGGGCGAGGTGCTCGACGAGCGGCCTACCATCGCCTCGCCCGAGCGCGCGCTGACGGAGGTCCCGGACGGCTCGGTCCGCTTTGACCACGTGTGCTTCAAGTACGCCCAGGATGCCGAGAAGAACGTGCTCGAGGACATCTGCCTCGACGTGCCGGCGGGGTCGACCGTCGGGGTCCTCGGCGGCACCGGCTCGGGCAAGACCACGCTCGTGCAGCTCGTCGCACGCCTCTACGACGCGACCTCGGGGGTCGTGAGCGTGGGAGGACACGACGTGCGCGCCTACGACCTCGCCGCCCTGCGCGACGCGGTGGGCGTGGTGCTGCAGAAGAACGTGCTCTTCTCGGGCACCGTCCGCGAGAACCTCGCCTGGGGCGACCCCGCGGCGACCGACGAGCAGATGCTCGAGGCGTGCCGCCTCGCCTGCGCCGACGAGTTCCTTGACCGCATCGGCGGCCTCGACGGCGACCTCGGCCAGGGCGGGGCGGGCGTCTCCGGCGGTCAGCGCCAGCGCCTGTGCATCGCGCGCGCCCTGCTCAAGCACCCGCGCGTCCTGATCTTCGATGACTCCACGAGCGCCGTGGACATGGCCACGGACGCCAAGATCCGCGCCAACCTCGCCGGGCTCTCGGACGTGACCAAGATCGTGATCGCCCAGCGCGTGGCCTCCGTGATGGACTCCGACCTGATCGTCGTGCTCGATGAGGGGCGGGTCCATGCGGTGGGCACCCACGAGGAGCTTCTTTCCAGCGACACCATCTATCAGGAGATCTACGAGTCCCAGGTGGGCTCGGGGATCAGCGGGGAGGTGGCGTAGATGCCCGCGCGCCAGACTGCCGCGCCCGCGCGGCCCAAGAACCTGCTCACGACCCTGCGCCAGCTGCTCGGCTACATGAGCCACGCGCGCTGGCGCCTGCTCGTGGTGGCGGTGCTCGTCTGCGTGGCGGGCCTCGCCAACCTCGTGGGCACCTTCATGATCAAGCCCGTGGTCAACGCCGTGGGAGAGGGCGACTACGAGGGATTTGTGCGCCTCGTCGGGATCACGGCCGTCATCTACGTGCTGGGCGTGGCGTCCGCCGCCGGCTACACGCAGACGATGGTGCGCGCCGCGCAGAAGGTCGTCTTTGACATCCGGCGCGACCTCTTCGCCCACATCGAGCGGCTGCCGCTCTCCTTCTTCGACCGCACGCGCCACGGCGACGTGATGAGCTACTTCACCAACGACGTGGACACGGTCTCCGAGGCGCTCAACAACAGCTTCGCCAACCTCGTGCAGGCGGCGGTGCAGATCGTGGGCACGCTCACGCTGCTTTTGGTCCTGGACTGGCGCCTCACGCTGATCACGGTCGCCTGCGACGCCGCCATCGCGCTCTACGTTCGGTTCTCGGGCGGGCGCAGCAGGAGGTTCTTCTCGCGCCAGCAGGCCGAGCTCGGCGGGCTCGACGGCTACGTGGAGGAGATGATCTCGGGGCAGAAGGTCGTCAAGGTCTTCAACCACGAGGCCGCCAACCTCGAGCGCTTCCGCGGGCTCAACGAGCGGCTGCGCGAGGCGGGTACCTCGGCGCAGGCGTACGCCTCCACGATGGTGCCGGTGACGGTGTGCGTGGGCTACGTCAACTACGCGATCGTGACCATCGTGGGCGCGCTGCTCGCTCTGGGCGGCTCGATGGACGTGGGGTCGCTCGCGAGCTACCTCGTCTTCGTGCGCCAGGCGGTGGCGCCGATCAACCAGTTCACGCAGCAGGGCAACTTCCTGCTGACGGCGCTCGCCGGCGCGGAGCGCATCTTCGCCGTGATGGAGCTTTCTCCCGAGGTGGACGAGGGCGTCGTGCGCCTGGAGCACGCAAACGACGTGGAGGCCGCGCGCGTGGCGGCGGGCGCCGCGGGCTGGGCGTGGCTGATCGACGGCGAGCACGTTCCGCTCCAGGGCGACGTGCGCTTCTACGACGTGGACTTTGGCTATGAGGAGGGGCAGACCGTCCTCGCGGGCCTCACGCTCTACGCCAAGCCGGGGCAGAAGATCGCCTTCGTGGGCTCCACGGGCGCGGGCAAGACCACGATCACCAATCTCATCAACCGCTTCTACGAGACGCGCTCCGGCGTGATCACCTACGACGGCATCGACGTGCGCGACATCGAGAAGGCGAGCCTGCGGCGCTCGCTCGGCATCGTCCTGCAGGACACGCACCTCTTTGCGGGAACCATTGCCGACAACATCCGCTTCGGCAAGCTCGACGCCACCGACGAGGAGGTCCGCGCGGCGGCGCGCGTGGCCAACGCCGACGGCTTCATCTCGCGTCTGCCGCGCGGCTACGACACGCCGGTGGTGGCCGACGGCGCCAACCTCTCCCAGGGGCAGCGCCAGCTTCTGGCCATCGCGCGGGCGGCCGTGGCGGACCCGCCGGTGCTCATCCTCGACGAGGCCACCTCGAGCATCGACACGCGCACCGAGGCGCTCATCCAGCGCGGCATGGACGGCCTCATGGCGGGGCGCACGGTCTTCGTGATCGCGCACCGGCTCTCGACGGTGCGCAACGCCGACGCGATCATGGTGCTCGAGCGCGGCCGGATCGTGGAGCGCGGCACGCACGAGGAGCTTCTCGCCCTGCGCGGCGAGTACTGGCAGCTCTGGACGGGCGCGAAGGAACTCGACTAGGGGAGGGTCGCATGCTCGAGATGATGGCCGTCGCGGCGGGAGGGGCCGCGGGAAGCGTGGCGCGCTGGGCGCTGGGTCAGGCGCTCTCGGGTCTGCTGCCCGGCCTTCCCGCGGGGACCTACGTGGCAAACGTCGCCGCGGGCCTGGTCATCGGCATCGTCACCGGGGCGCATGCCGTGGCGCCGCTGCCCGAGCCCGCGCGTCTGGCGCTCACGGTGGGGCTCTGCGGCGGCCTCTCGACCTTCTCGACCTTCTCCAACGAGACGCTGCAGATGATCGAGGGCGGCAACGCTCCCGGCGCCGTCGCAAACATCGCGCTCAACGTGGGCACGTGCCTCGTCGCGGTGTGGGCGGGGACTCGCCTGGGCGGTGCGCTGGCCGCGGCCTAGCGGGGCCGACCGCGCACACCTCCCGTTTTTGCGGGTAATTCCCCTCAAAAACGGGAGGTGTGCGCGGTCGGGTCAGGTACACTCTGCCCCAGGACCGCGAACGGAGGACACATGGCAAAGCAGACCTGGCAGGGCGGCAACATGCTCTACCCGCTGCCGGCGGTAATGGTGAGCTGCGCAAACGCGGCGGGCGAGAGTGACATCGTCACGGTGGCGTGGGCGGGGACCGTCTGCACCAACCCGCCGATGCTCTCGATCTCCCTGCGGCCGGAGCGCCACAGCTACCACATCGTGCGCGAGTCTGGCGAGTTCGTGGCGAACCTCGTGACCGCGCGGCTGCAGCGCGCCTGCGACTGGTGCGGCGTGCGCTCCGGGCGCGACTACGACAAGTGGGCGGAGTGCCGGCTCACGCCAGCCCCGGCGACGACGCTCGAGCTGGCGCCGGCCATCGAGGAGTCCCCGGTGAGCATCGAGTGCCGCGTGCGCGACGTGCTCGAGCTGGGGAGCCACCACCTGTTCCTGGCGGACGTCACCGCCGTGCAGGTGGAGGACGCGCTGCTCGACGACCGCGGCCGGCTCGACCTGGCCCGCGCCGGCCTCACCGCGTACAGCCATGGCGAGTACTTCGAGCTGGGGCGTCGCATCGGGACGTTTGGCTACTCCGTGCGCAAGCGGCCCGCGAAGGGCGGCCGCCGCTAGCGTTTTCTGCGACCGGAACAGAATAACGCGCACAGTTTGACTTTCGCGCATAATTCATCTGGGAATATATGATGTGAAAACAAACCGCGCGCGTTAATTGGGCCCGCCCGGCGCTAGCACTGCCGGCCCCGGCGCCCGCCGCTAGTAGCCCCGGCTCATGCGCCGGCGGATCGCGCAGTACTCCATTACCAGCAGCACGAGCAGAATCGCCATCGAGACGAGCGATCCCACCACGGCGCCGGCCAGCCCCGCGAAGTTGACGAGCAGCATCGAGACCGGCACCGCAAACGCGAAGGCGATCAGATAGAGGCGCGAGACCTCGGCCTGCGCGCGCAGCACGGTGACGATCTGGTAGAGGAAGTCGATGCAGGCGCAGACGCCGCCCGTCCCCACCATCACGAGCGCGAGGCCGCGGAACTGCTCGAAGTCCAGTCCGTACATGAGGCTCATCAGCGGGATGCCGAGCCACGCCATGAACAGCGCCATCGCCCCGGTGATCAGCGCGATCACGCCCACCATCGCGAGCACCACGAGGTCGAAGCGGCGGTGCTTCTCGGGGTCGTCCCAGATGCGCGCCAGGCGCACGAGCTGCGGCTTGTAGATGAAGCCCGCGACCATGAGGATCGAGTGCGCGGGGAAGTAGAGGGCGTTGTAGTAGAGCTGGTTGTCATAGGAGAGCGCGCCCTCCATCGCGAACTTGGGCACCGAGTCGATGAGGTTGTACAGGAACAGGGCCAAAAACAGCGGGAAGCACTCCACGAAGAGGTCGCGGATGCCGCGGGCCGTGGCGGGGAGGCTCTTCTCGGTCTCGAAGAAGGCCAGCGGAGCGGTGAGCAGCAGAAGCGACGCCACGCCGCCGGCAGCCATGGCATAGCTCGCCAGGGGCAGGCTGCGCGTGACGAACAGGACGACCGAGAAGACCACGAGCCCCAGGACGCAGCGCACGGCCTGCGAGAGCCCGGCGAGATAGAGCTTGTCCTTCTGCTGAAGGCGTCCCTCATAGACGTCGGCCAGGCCGTCCACCGCGCGAAAGACGAGCACGCCCATGCAGACGGCGAACATCTGCGCGTCGTAGCCGCGGAATCGGCACCACAGCCACCCCACCAGGAGCATCGCCGCGCACGTGGCAAAGCGCTGGATCTGGTAGTCCCGGAAGGACCGCATGTCGTCGAGGTCGGAGACCTGGTAGGTGCGCACGCCGTAGTTTGCCAGGAACAGCAGCAGCGTGCCCACGGTGAAGGCCATGGAGAAGAGCCCCGCCTGCTCCGCGCCCACGAGCCATGTGGCGACCATCGTGAGCACGGGGAAGAGCATGCCCCAGGCCGCCTGGCCGATCGTGTTGCACACATAGTCGCGCTTGGTCTGGTGGGGGAGGTACTGCTCGGTCTGCTCGGAGAGCTTGCCGCCAAAGACGGCGCCGATCAGGCGGTTCCACCAATCGTTCACCGCGCGGGAGAGGATTCCTGGCTGGCGGCTCTCGCGCGCCTTGCGCTCGCGCCGCTGTCGCGTCTCCACGCCGTAGCGCGGGGTTCTCGGGCCCTGGTTGACGGGCCGGACCGCGGCGACGACGCGGCGTCGCGCAAGGCGCTTGAACGGGTTGGTTGGCATGCGGCGCGGACTCCTCTCGACGGTGCACCCAAGCATTGTAGCGCCTGGGGCAGGGGCTCGGGGACGCTTAAGAGCTCGCGCCCGCCCCCCGCTGTGAATAATGCGTTTCTCGTTCGTGAGGTCTTGGCCGAGAGCTATCTCACGGGGTATTGTCAAAGGAGTCGACCGCACACCCGCAAAGGAGCAACGTTGGCCGAGAAGAACCTGGACGTCGCAGCTGACTCCGCTATCATCCCCGCCCTCAACGTCCCCGAGAGCATCGCAGAGAACATGACGCTGTTCCTGCGCCTGGTGCGCAAGGTCCTCGAGGAGTTTGACCCCGAGCTCCGCGCCACCTTCGACGTCCTTCTCGCTGACGCGGTGCGCGCCAACGCCGACGAGGCATCGGAAACCGACGACGAGCGCGCCGCCTTCGCCGACCTCGAGCGCATCATCGACGGGCTCGACGAGCGCGCCGCCACCCTCGTGACGCGCGCCTTCACGGCCTACTTCCACCTGGCCAACATCTGCGAGGAGAACTACCGCGTGAGCTCGCTGCGCGCCCGCGAGGCCGCGGTCAGCCCCGACGAGCCGGCCGACCCCATCAACGACATCACCGTGGCGTATCGCCAGCTCGTGGACGAGTGCGGCCGCGGTCGAGCCATCGCCCTGCTGCAGCGCCTGGAGTTCCGCCCGGTCTTCACCGCGCACCCCACCGAGGCTCGCCGCCGCGCGGTCGAGGGCAAGATCCGCCGCATCGCCGAGCTTCTCGCCCAGCGCGCGGGGCTCTCGGGCGTGGCGCTCGCCGAGAACGAGCGTCGCCTGCTGCAGGAGATCGACGCGCTCCTGCGCACCTCGCCGATCGCCCACAAGAAGCCCACGCCCGTCGAGGAGGCCGACACGATCGTCGACATCTTCGACAGCACCCTCTTTGACATGGTGCCCGACGTCTACCGCCGCTTCGACGACTGGGAGCTCGGCGAGAAGGCCGGCACCGTGCCGCCGGTCTGCCCGGCGTTCTTCCACCCCGGCAGCTGGATCGGCTCGGACCGCGACGGCAACCCCAACGTCACCGCAAAGGTGAGCCGCCAGGTGGCCGAGAAGTTCCGCCGCCACGTGCTCGGGCGCCTCGCCGAGGCCACCGAGACCTGCGGCCGCAACCTCACGCTCGACGCCATCTCCACGCCGCCCTCGGACGCGCTCGTGAACCTCTGGAGCCACCAGGTCGAGATGAGCGAGGCCCTCACCGCCCGCGCGCTGGGCATCTCCGCGCGCGAGCTGCACCGTGCCGCGATGCTGGTCATCGCCGAGCGGCTGCGCGCCACGATGGAGCGCACGGCCGACGTCATGTACGCGAGCGCGAATGACTACGTCGCCGATCTGCGCGTCGTCCAGGCGTCGCTCGCCCGCGCCGGCGCGGTCCGCACCGCCTACGGCCCCGTTCAGCGCCTCATCTGGCAGGCTCAGACCTTTGGCTTCCACCTCGTGGAGATGGAGTTCCGTCAGCACTCGCTCGTGCACAGCCGCGCGCTCGCCGACATCGAGGAGCACGGCCGCTGGGGCGAGCGCGGCGAGCTCGAGCCCATGACCCGCGAGGTGCTCGACACCTTCCGCGCCATCGCTCAGATTCAGCGCAAGAACGGCGTCGACGCCGCGCGCCGCTACATCATCTCCTTCACCAAGTCCGCCGAGGACGTGGCCAACGTCTATCGCCTTGCGCACCTCGCCTTCGCGCACGAGGCCGACGTCCCCGTGCTCGACGTCGTCCCGCTGTTCGAGCAGGTCGAGGATCTCGAGAACGCCGTCGCCACGCTCGACGCCATGATTGCCCTGCCCGAGGTCCAGCGCCGACTCGACCAGACCGGCCGGCGCCTCGAGGTCATGCTCGGCTACTCGGACTCCTCCAAGGACGCCGGCCCCACCTCTGCCACGCTCGTGCTGCACGCCACGCAGGAGGCCATCGCGCGCTGGGCGGACGAGAACAGCATCGACCTCGTGCTCATGCACGGCCGCGGCGGCGCGGTCGGGCGCGGCGGCGGGCCGGCCAACCGCGCGGTGCTCTCCCAGCCCAAGGGTTCGGTGAACTGCCGCTTCAAGCTCACGGAGCAGGGCGAGGTCATCTTCGCGCGCTACGGCGACCCCACGCTGGCGCGGCGCCACGTTGAGTCGGTCGTGGGCGCCACGCTGCTGCAGGCGGCGCCCTCGATCGAGTGGGTCAACACCGAGACCACCGAGAAGTACGCGGACCTCGCGGCCGAGCTCGACGCGGCGTCCCGCGAGCGTTACCTCGAGCTGCTGCACGCCGACGGGTTCGCCGAGTGGTTCTCGACGGTCACGCCACTCACCGAGGTTGGCCTCATGCCCATCGGAAGCCGCCCCGCGAAGCGCGGCCTGGGCGCCAAGTCCCTCGACGACCTGCGCACCATCCCGTGGATCTTCTCGTGGAGCCAGGCGCGCGCGAACCTGGCGGCGTGGTACGGCCTCGGCTCCGCCTGCGAGCAGGTGGGCGATCTCGAGCGTCTGCGCACGGCCTACGCGGAGTGGCCGCTGTTCACCACGTTCATCGACAACGTGGAGATGTCGCTCTCCAAGGTGGACGAGCGCATCACGCGGCTCTACCTCGCCCTGGGCGACCGCGACGACCTTGCCTCCGCCGTGCTCGAGGAGATGGAGCTCACACGCCGATGGGTGCTCGCGATCGTGGGCGACGAGTGGCCTCTGCAGCACCGACGCGTGCTCGGCCCCGTCATCCGCATGCGCCTGCCGTTCGTGAACGTGCTCTCCGTGACCCAGGCGCTCGCCCTGCGCCGCCTGCGCGCGGGGGACCTCGAGCCCGAGCAGCGCGAGCGCCTGACCTACCTCATCCTGTGCACGGTGTCCGGCGTCGCTGCCGGCCTGCAGAACACGGGGTGATCGTGATCCAAAAGGGGACAGACCCCTTTTGGATCATCGGCCCGCTACCCCTCCTCGTGGTCCACGTCCGCCGCGGGGCCGTCCGTGAGCGCGCGCCGGCAGTCGGCGAGCCGCTCGCGCGCCCTGCGGGGCAGCTCGGGGTAGCGCGGGTCGATCTTCTCCAGCACGTCCAGGAGAACCTCTGAGACCAGCACCCGCGCGACCCACTTCTGATCCGCCGGGATAACGTGCCAGGGCGCCCGCTCGGTGGCGGTGCCGGCGATCATCTCCTCGTAGGCGCGCTGGTACTCGTTCCACTCCATGCGCTCCGAGAGGTCGCTCTCGGAGAACTTCCAGTTCTTGGCCTCGTCGTCGATGCGCTCGAGGAAGCGCTCGCGCTGCTTGTCCGCGCTCACGTGGAGGAAGATCTTGACCACGCGGTTGCCGGTGCGCCAGAGGTAGCGCTCGAAGCCGCGGATGTCCTCGAAGCGCTCCTCGAAGTAGCGCTTCTCGCCCATGTCCGTGCAGCGGCGCGGCAGCTGGTAGTCCCTCCAGAGCCCGTGCACGCGTACGACGAGGCACTCCTCGTAGTAGGAGCGGTTGAAGACGGCAATCTTGCCGCGCTCCGGCAGCGCGCCGAAGCTCCGCCAGAGAAAGCCGTGCGCTCGGTCCACGCTCGTGGGCTGCTTGAAGCTGCGCACGTCGATGCCCGTGGGGTTGACCCCTCCCAGGACGTGACGGATCGTGGAGTCCTTGCCCGCGGCGTCCATTGCCTGCAAGATGACGATGACGCTCTCGCGCGCCTCCGCGTAGAGCCGGTCCTGCAGCGCCTCGATGCGCGCCTTGTTGTCCGCGAGGCGCCGCTCGTACTCGGGCCGGAGCTCCGCGTCGAGCTTGAGCGAGGTGGGAAAGCGCTCTAGCTTGAGGTTCTTCTCGTCTGTCACGGTGAAATCTCTGATATCCACGGTGTCCCCTTCAATATCTTTGGGCATGATGTTCCCCTCGGGCGTGGCGGGGGAGCGCTCGACTCGGCGGACGTTGCCGATGACGCCGCGAGCGCCTCTGGGACGACGTGCAAAATCGACCTTCAGTCCATCTTTTTCGACGGCATAATGCAAAATCGGCCTTCAGTCCATGAAAAAATGCGCCCTGTCCGAGAATGCCGCGCCAAAGAAATGACGCCAGCTGGGCAAACGTCATGACCGTCCGAGTTGAGAAGGCGAGTGCCCCTCAAATTCCATGGATTGAAGCTCGCTTTTGCATCTCGGAGTCGAGAAATATGGACTGAAGGTCGTTTTTGCATGAGACGGCTCTGTGAGCGCGACATTGGACAGAAAGTTTCCCATACGTAACTCATTCGGCGAACGGTGGTTGCGTACAAAGAAGTTAGTCCTATATTACTCATGGTAAGTCAAAGGAAGCTAACTTCTGAGGAGGCCCCATGGCTGCATCCGGCCAGCTCCCGCTGGCGATGGTGGGTCCGGACGAGGTCGCACGCGTCGCACGCGTCCGCGGCGACGCCGACCTGCGCCAGCACCTCGCCGAGCTCGGGTTTGTGGAGGGCTCGGAGGTCAAGGTCATCTCGCGCGCCGCGGGTGACGTCATCGTGAGCGTGAAGGGCGCGCGTCTGGCGCTCAACCGCTCGATGGCCAGCCGCGTCACCGTATCGCTCTAAATGATTCAAAAGGGGACAGTCCCCTTTTGAATCATCGGGAAGAAAGGAAGGCACATGACAACTCTGAAGGACGTGAAGGTGGGGGAGAGCGCTGTCGTGTCCAGGCTTGCGGGCTCCGGTGCGCTCAAGCGCCGCATCATGGACATGGGTCTCACCAAGGGAACGGGCGTGCACGTGCGCAAGGTCGCGCCGCTGGGCGACCCCATCGAGATCACCGTGCGCGGCTACGAGCTCTCCATCCGCAAGGACGAGGCGGCCCTCGTCGAGGTGACCAACGTGGCGTGACGGTGCAGCTACGGCAGCGTGTGGGCTGACGTCAGCGCCGCGGCCGGTTACGGCCGTTTTTCTCGCTTATAAAGTTGGCCTACTCTAACAAATGGCACTATGCAAGTAGCATTTAGCTAACTCAGAAAGGCATGGGTATGGCAGAAACCACCATCGGTCTCGCAGGCAACCCAAACTGCGGTAAGACCACGCTCTTCAACGAGCTCACGGGCTCCAACGGCTACGTGGGCAACTGGCCGGGCGTCACCGTGGAGAAGAAGCAGGCCACGTGGCGCCAGGACAAGTCCGTCACCTTCGTCGACCTGCCGGGCATCTACTCGCTCTCCCCATACACGCCCGAGGAGGTGGTCTCGCGCGACTACATCGTCGGCGAGCGTCCCGACGCCGTGATCAACCTCGTTGACGTGACCAACCTCGAGCGCAACCTCTACCTCACCACGCAGCTGATCGAGGCGGGCCGTCCTGTGGTCGTGGGCCTCAACATGTGCGACCTGCTCAAGGAGAGGGGGGACGTCGTCGACGTGGCCGCGCTGTCCAAGCGGCTCGGCGTGCCGGTGGTCGAGGTCTCCGCCCTGCGCAACACCAACCTTGACACCCTGGTCAACAAGGCCGTGGCCGCCGGCCGCGCGGGCAAGGTCCAGCCGGGCGCGCCGTGCTTCTCGCCCGAGGTGGAGGACGCCCTCGGCAAGATAGCCCAGCTCATCTCCGACAGCTGCGACGCCCACCTCGCGCGCTGGTACGCGATCAAGGTCTTTGAGCGCGACGCCGATGCCGTGAAGGCGCTGCACCTCTCTTCCGCCCAGCTCAACCAGGCCGAGAAGATCGTGCATGCCGTCGAGAAGAGCCGCGATGACGACGCCGAGTCCATCATCACCTCCGACCGCTACGACTGGATTGGCGAGGTCATGGCCGCGTGCGTGCGCAAGGCCCCCAAGAAGCTCAGCATGTCCGAGAGGATCGACAGGGTCGTGACCAGCCGCGTGCTGGGCCTGCCGATCTTTGTGGCGGTCATGTTCGTCGTGTACTACATCGCGGTCTCGACCGTGGGCGACTGGGGAACCGTCTGGGCCAACGACGAGGTCTTCGGCGAGGGCTGGGAGCTCTTCGGCATGGCGATCCCGTCGATTCCCGCGGTGGTCGAGGGCTGGCTCACCGCGGCGGGCGCCTCTGACATGGTGAGCTCGCTCGTGCTCGACGGCATCGTGGGCGGCGTGGGCTCCGTCCTGGGCTTCATCCCGCAGATGCTCGTGCTGTTCATGATGCTCGCGTTCCTCGAGGACTGCGGCTACATGAGCCGCGTGGCCTTCGTCATGGACCGGCTGTTCAGGCGCTTTGGCCTTTCCGGCAAGAGCTTCATCCCGTTCCTCATCTCGTCCGGCTGCGGCGTCCCCGGCGTCATGGCCACCAAGACCATCGAGAACGAGAAGGACCGTCGCATGACGGCGATGCTCACCACCATGATCCCGTGCGGCGCCAAGACCCCGATCATCGCCCTGGTCATGGGCGTGCTCGTGGGCGGCGCGGACGCCTGGTGGGTGGCCCCGATGTTCTATTTCCTGGGTCTTGCCGCCATCGTTGTCTCCGCGCTCATGCTCAAGAAGACGAAGATGTTTGCCGGCGAGCCCGCCCCGTTTGTGATGGAGCTGCCCGACTATCACCTGCCCGCGCTCAAGAGCTGGTGGCTGCACGTGTGGGAGCGCATCTCCGCGTACCTCAAGAAGGCCGCGACGATCATCTTTGCCGCGTGCGTGGTGGTGTGGTTCCTCTCCAGCTTTGGCTTTGCCTCGTGGGAGGGCGGCGACGGCTCCTTCGGCTTCCTCGCCTCGCTGCCGGGTGCGCCCGAGTACAGTGCCGACTACTCGCTGCTCGCCATCGTGGCCGGCGCCATCTCGTGGATCTTCGCGCCGCTCGGTGCCGCCAGCTGGCAGGCGACCGCCGCTTCCATCAACGCCCTCATCGCCAAGGAGAACCTGGTCTCCACCTTCGGCACGATCTTCGGCCTGGGCGAGGCCACCGAGGGCGACCCGGTCATGTGGCAGGCCTTCGCGGCCATGTTCACCGACGGTGCGGGTGTCATGCACGCCGGCGCGATGTGCGCGTTCGTGGCGTTCAACATGCTCGACGCGCCGTGCTTCGCCGCCATCGGCACCATCCGTCGCCAGATGGACTCGCCCAAGTGGTTCTGGTTCGCGATTGCCTACCAGTGCGTCTTTGCCTGGTGCGTGGGCCTGATTATCAACCAGCTCTGGGAGCTTGTCGTGCTGGGGAACTTCGGCCTCTGGACCGTGGTCGCGTTTGTGCTGCTCGCGGGCATGATCTTCCAGATCGTTCGCCCGATGCCCAAGGCCGAGCGCTCCGACGAGAAGGTCCTTGCCCAGCTCGCGTAGGATTCAAAAGGGGGCAGACCCCAATTAACAGACGGCGCGCCGCCGGTCGCTGGGGCCGGCGGCGCGCCTTTCTCCTGTTGTGTGCAGTTTTTTCTCGACCCGCTGACTACGAGCCGCTTCGTTCGCAAGAATTCGCTGGTAGAAATTGCCATCGTCTGGGTAGTACTTTAGGGGAGGTCCAAAAACCGCACACAACGCCGCCAAGGAGGTCCCCATGCCGGAAAACATCCCCCTCGCGCTCTCGTGGGCCGCGCTCGGCTGCGGCTTCACCTGGCTCATGACCACGGCAGGCTCTGCGGTGGTGTTTTTCTTCCGGTCGGAGCGCAAGCTCATGCACCACATCTTCCTCGGCTTTGCCGCGGGCGTCATGGTGGCGGCTAGCGTGTGGTCGCTGCTCAACCCCGCAATCGAGCAGGCCGAGGGCCAGGGCGTCCCGGGCTGGCTGCCCGCTGCGGGCGGCTTTCTCTTGGGCGTCGCCTTTCTCATGGCGCTCGACACGTTCCTGCCGCACCTGCACGCGGACGCGGACGAGCCCGAGGGCGTCCCCTCCGGCTGGAAGCGCACGACGCTGCTGGTCTCAGCCGTGACGCTGCACAACATCCCCGAGGGCATGTCCGTGGGCCTGCTCTTTGCCATGGCGTCGCAGTCCGCGGGAGCGGCGGGGGAGGCCTACCTCGGCATGGCGCTCGCGCTTGCCGCGGGCATCGGCTTGCAGAACTTCCCGGAGGGCGCGGCGATATCGCTGCCCCTCGCGCGCGAGGGCATGAGCCGGCGGAAGGCCTTTGTGATGGGCAGCCTCTCGGGCGTCGTGGAGCCGATCTTCGGCGTTGCCGTGGTCCTTGCAAGCGGCTGGATCGCACCGTACATGCCGTGGCTGCTGGCCTTTGCCGCGGGGGCGATGATCTACGTAGTGGTGGAGGAGCTCATCCCCGAGGCGCACCTCGGCGAGCACTCCAACGTGGGGACGCTCGGCTTCATCGCGGGCTTCGTCGTGATGATGGTCCTCGACGTGGCGCTGGGCTAGGGGATCTGCTCGGCGTTGCGTACGGTCGGCGGCGTTGTGTGCACTATGCAAAAGTGGATGAGCTTCTCGCTAAGGCATCTACCTGCACTTTTGACGGAAATCCCCTTTAATCTAACTTTGAATTGTGTACACATCGCCGGGAAGCACGCACAACGCCGCCGGCTGCCCCGCCGCGCTCCGGCGCCATCGGAAAGATTGTGGAGAAGATGTGTTAGCCAAGGTTTACACTTGGCTCGGACTAAAGTTACCCTATTCTAACTGTGCGCCGAGAAGAACAGCGACTCGAAGATCGGTGCAACACGTTTTACCCTGCCCGAGCGACGGCCCCTCTCCCCGTCGCGAACGGCGACCCCAGCGCCACCTGCCACCCCTCAGGCAGGTGGCGCCTCTCTTGTGTTGCCGCCCCTTACGGTCGGCGACCCGCGGCCGAGAGCGCAAAGGGCCCGCCCGCCTGCTAAGCAGAATCTTTCGCGAAGCGCAGTTCTGCGTGCAGGCGGGCGGGCCCTTCAGGTGCGTCTAAGGACGAACGCGGCTTACTTCTTCACCTTGCCCTGGTTGGCGACGGCGTTGATCTTGGCCTCGATGGTGGCGGGGTCGCCGATGTAGTGCTTGTCGACGACGTTCCAGTCCTTGTCGAAGGTGTAGGAGCACGGCACGCCGGTCGGGATGTTGACCTCGAGGATCTGCTCGGGGGTCAGCTTCTCGAACTGCATGACGAGGGCGCGCAGGGAGTTGCCGTGGGCGGCGATCAGCACGCGCTTGCCGGCCTCCATCTGCGGCTTAATCTCCTGCTCAAAGTACGGCCAGGCGCGGGCGATGGTGTCCTTGAGGCACTCGGTGTAGGGGAGGTCCTCCTTGGGCACGTCGCGGAACATCTCGAGGACGTGCGGGTCGCGCTCGTCGCCGGGCTCGAGGGCGGGCGGGCAGACGTCGAAGGAGCGGCGCCAGATCTTGACCTGGTCCTCGCCGTGCTCGGCGGCGGCGTCGGCCTTGTTCAGGCCCTGGAGGGCACCGTAGTGGCGCTCGTTGAGCTGCCAGGCCTTGGTGACGGGCAGCCAGTTGCGGTCGAGCTCGTCGAGCACGCAGTTCAGCGTGTGGATGGCGCGCTTGAGAAGCGAGGTGTAGCAGACGTCGAAGTCGTAGCCGGCCTCCTTGAGGGCCTTGCCGCCGGCGTGGGCCTCCTCGCGACCGGTGTCGGTGAGGTCAACGTCGGTCCAGCCGGTGAAGAGGTTGAGCTTGTTCCACTCGGACTCGCCGTGACGGACGATGACGAGCTGCATGGTCTGATCGTCGTTCATTGGAGACACGTCCCTTCTCGATGCGGAGTTTGTGCGGCGGGCGCCGCCCAACATGTATAGTATGACGCAATGGGTATAGTTACCTACGGTTAACATCGAAGTTTCCCGCCAACCGGAGGAATGACATGGGACTGACGGACGTCATAGTCATCGCGGTCGTCGCCGTCCTTCTCGTCCTGGCGGTCCGCTCCGTCGTGCGCGGCAAGGCGGACGCCTGCGCGGGCTGCGGCAGCAAGGGGACCTGCTCAGGCCACTGCTCGGCCGCCGACGACATGCTGCGCCGCGCCGAGAGCGCCCTCAACAAGAAGTAGGCGTGGTCGCCGCTGTCCGAAACAACGGCGAAACACACATATGAGACGCTGTCTGCCGTATGTAATCCCAAGCCGGAAGACCGGGGAGGAATGCCACAGATGAGCAGCGAGAAGGACATCGACTTCGTCCTGAGGACCGTCGAGAAGCGCGACATCCGCTTCGTGAGGCTTTGGTTCTCGGACGTGCTTGGAAACCTCAAGTCGTTCGCGATTTCGCCCGAGGAGCTGGAGGAGGCCTTCGAGGAGGGCATCGGCTTCGACGGGTCGGCCGTCGACGGCTTCGCCTCCCTCGAGGAGTCGGACATGCTCGCCTTCCCGGACCCCAGCACCTTCGCGCTGCTGCCGTGGCGCCCCAGCGAGTCCGGCGTGGCGCGCGTCTTCTGCGACGTCTACACCCCGTCGCGCGAGCCCTTCGAGGGCGACCCGCGCCGCTGCCTCAAGAACGTGTTCACGCGGGCCGAGGAGCAGGGCTTCGTCCCCAACGTCGGCCCCAAGATGGAGTACTTCTACTTTGACAACGACCTCGACCCCGTGCCGCTGGACAACGCGGGCTACTTCGACCTCACGCCCATGGACACGGCCAACGACCTGCGCCGCCAGACCACGCTCACGCTCGAGAAGATGTCGATCCCGGTGCAGTACTCCTATCATGCCGCCGGCCCGTCCCAAAACGGCGTCGAGCTGCGCTTCACCGAGGCCGTGAGCTGTGCCGACAACATCATGACGGCGCGCCTGGTCATCAAGCAGGAGGCCTCCACCCAGGGCATGTACGCCTCGTTCATGCCCAAGCCCATCACCACGGCTCCGGGCTCCGCGATGTTCCTCTACCAGTCGCTGCTCGACCACGACGGCGAGAACCTCTTCTGGGCCCCCAAGGAGTCCCATGAGGCGCACCTCTCCGAGCTCGCGCAGCACTACATCGCCGGCATCCTCAAGTACGCGCCCGAGTTCACGCTCGTCACCAACCCCACCGTGAACTCCTACAAGCGCTTCATCTCCACCGGCGAGGTCCCCACGCATGCCACCTGGGGCCGCAAGAACCGCTCCGCGCTCGTGCGCATCCCCGCGCACAAGCCCGGCAAGCACATCGCCACCCGCATCGAGCTGCGCAGCCCCGACCCCACGGCCAACCCCTACCTCGCCCTCGCCGCGACGATCGCCTCCGGCCTCAAGGGCATCGAGGAGGGCCTGCCCCTGCCGGAGGAGGCCGCGGGCGGCGAGCGCCTGCCGCACACGCTTGGCGAGGCCGTCGACCGCTTCGAGTCCTCCGAGCTCATGCGCGAGGTCCTCGGCGACCACATCTTCGACTACCTCGTGCGCGAGAAGCGCGCGGAGTGGTACGAGTACTGCACCGCCGTCACCGACTGGGAGCGCGAGCACTACTACGGCGGCTTCTAGCCGCTCGGCCAGACGAGAAGGACGCGCCGCCCGAGGTCTCACGGCCCCGGGCGGCTTGTTCTTCTCGGCAGATACGTGTCAATCCTGTAAAGAAACGCCTTGTGCCTGAAAAACACGCCCCTCAAGGACGAAACTGAACACTTGGCGACGGGCGGGGCTGCGGCCTCGACACGGGGAAGACCCCGTGCCCTCCGTCGGGAAAGGGCGTGACCACGCGCCGAAGCACTGGGGGAAGGAACCCTGACATGAAGCTCTCCTGCCGTTTTGCGGGCGGTCTTGCGGTCGCCTGCGCGCTGGCCCTGACGATTTCGGGATGCAGCGGGGGAGGGCAGACCAGCGCCCCCACCACCTCCGATGATGCCGCCGAGGCGGCCTACACCCTCGTCGAGGACGGCACGATCACCGTTGCCTCCGACCTGGCCAACGCCCCGCTCGACTTTGTGGACGAGAAGACCGGCGAGGCCCAGGGCTTTGAGATCGACCTGATCAACGCCATCGCCGACAAGCTCGGCCTGGAGTGCGAGGTCCTGCCCGCGATGAAGTTCGACACCATCGTCCCTCTCATCGAGCAGGGCGGCAAGGCCGACGTGGGCGTCTCCAACATCACGATCACCGACGCCCGCATGGAGCAGGTCGACTTCACCGACTCCTACATGGACTCCAACCAGGGCCTCGTGACGCTCGCGAGCGCCGCCGACGTCACCGAGGACGACCTCAACGTCGAGGGCACCAAGATCGCCGTCCAGGCCGGCACGACCGGCGCGTCCTGGGCCGAGGAGAACCTGCCCAACGCCGAGATCGTGGCGCTCGACGACCCCGTCGTGGCCGTGACGGGCGTGCAGACCGGGCTCTACGCCGCCGCGGTGGCGGACCTGCCCGTGATGACCTACCTCTGCTCCAACTCGTTCACCGACTGCGCGGTGGCCATCGAGATTCCCACCGGCGAGCAGTACGGCATCGCCGTCAACAAGGACAACCCCGGCCTCACCGAGGCCATCAACGGCGCCCTGGCCGAGCTCGAGGAGGAGGGCTACATCTCCGAGCTCGAGGTCAAGTGGCTCGGCGCCGAGCTCTAGGTGATTCAAAAGGGGACAGACCCCTTTTGAAGCATTTTGGAAAAACGATTCAAAAGGGGTCTGTCCCCTTTTGAATCACAACGGGAGGAAATGAAATGACAAACATGAACAGGCGCAACTTCGTCGCCACCCTCGGCCTCGCCGGCACTGCGCTGCTCGCCGGCTGCAACGGCTCCGAGCAGCCCGCCGACGACGCCCAGACCACCGACGAGACCCCCGAGGAGGCCTCCTACACCCTCGTCAAGGAGGGCGTGCTCACCAACGTGGCCGAGCTCGGCTTCGCCCCGTTCGAGTACATCGACGAGGACGGCGTGACCGTGGGCTTTGACGTGGACCTCTCCAACGCCATCGCCGAGAAGCTCGGCCTCACCTGCGAGTGGCTGCCCAACCAGGCCTTCGACACCCTGGTTCCCACCATCGCGCAGGGCGGCAAGGCCGACATCTCCATCGCCGGCATGACCATCGACGACACCCGCCTCGAGGAGGTCGACTTCTCCGACCCCTACCTCAACTCCAACCAGGGCATCGTCGCGCTCGCCGGCTCCGGCGAGACCTCCGAGACCCTCGACGCCGAGGGCGTTCAGGTTGCCTGCCAGACCGGCACCACCGGCAACTCCTGGATCGAGGAGAACCTGCCCAACGCCACCTGCGTGCCGCTGGCCGACGTCACGGCCGGCATGATGGGCGTCTCCACGGGCCTCTACAAGGCCATGGTCATCGACCTGCCCGTCGCCCAGAACATGATCGCCGAGTCCTTCTCCGACCTCGAGGTCGTCGAGGAGATCCCGACCGGCGAGCAGTACGGCATCGCCGTCTCCTACGACAACCCGGGCCTCAAGGACGCCATCAACGACGCCCTCGCCCAGATCGAGGAGGACGGCACGATGGACGAGATCAAGCAGAAGTGGTTTGGCACCACCGAGGTCTAAGCGAGAAGAACGAGCGGGCAGGTGATGAAAAGGGACTGTCCCTTTTCATCACCTGCCCCTTTTCATCACGAAACGGAGGAAGCATGCAGCACAGACGGGGGGCGCTTCTCGTTGCCCTCGCCCTGGCGCTGACGGGCGTCTTTGCCACGACGCTCGCGGCGCCCCGTCCCGCCCAGGCGCTCACCACCGAGAAGGCCACCGCCCGTCCCAACGAGGACGGCGGCGACGGTGTCATCGGCGGGATGGACACGCGCCTCACCTGGGAGGGAACGGTCGAGCCGGGCGAGGAGGTCACCTCGGTCACGCTGACCCTGCCCGAGGGCTCCACCTTCGACGGCTCCACCACGCGCATCACCGCGCTCGAGGGCCTCAAGCGCATGGACGTCACCGGCGAGGCCGTGCCCGCCGGCAGCTCCATCACGGTGAACTTCGACCAGGCCATCCCCGAGGGGTCGCTGCTGCGCCTCGAGATCACCAACATGCAGTTCCCCTCCGAGGGCGGGGAGTGCGTCGTCTCCGGCAGCTACGTGAGCGCCGGCGCCGAGCACGAGCTCGCTGACTCCAAGCCCATCGAGACCATCGCCAACACCCCGCTGCAGTCGATCGTCAACTGGCTCGACGACCAGCCCTGGGTGGAGGCCTGGAACTCCAACCAGTTCCTCGGCATGTTCCTCAAGCCCCAGCTGCTCGTGACGTCCTTCTCGTCCCTTGCGCCGGGCTGGATCCTCTGCCTGGGCATCGTGGTGGCGGCGTACCCGTTTGCCATCGCGCTGGGCCTGCTCTTCGCCATGCTCAAGATCTCCAAGTGGCGCATCCTGCGCGCCATCGCGGTGGTCTACATCAACGTGCTGCGCGGCACCCCGCTCTTCCTGCAGATCTACATCATGTTCTTCGGGTTGCCGATGCTCAACATCAACATCGACAACAACCTCCTGGGCATCATCGTCATGGCCATCAACTCCTCGGCCTACCTCGCCGAGATCTTCCGCGCGGGCATCCAGTCCATCCCGCAGGGCCAGTACGAGGCCGCGAGCTCGCTCGGCATGAACTACGTGCAGACGATGTTCACCATCATCCTGCCGCAGACCGTGCGCCGCGTGATCCCCACGGTGACGAGCGACTTCATCACGGCCTTCAAGGACACGTCGCTGCTCTCCTCGGTGGGCGTCATGGAGCTCATGATGTTCTCCAAGAACCTCACCACCGTCACGGGCAACATCACGCCCTACGTGGCCGCCGGCATCTTCTACCTCATCGTCACGCTGCCGCTGATCAAGGTCGTGGGCATCGTCGAGGAGAACATCGCCCGCTCCGAGCGCGGCTCGGGCCCGCGCCCCAAGCGCCGCGCCGACGTGGCCGACAGCGCCGCTGCCCAGATGAAGGAGGCCACCGATGCCTGCTAAGCTCCGCCACCGCGCGCCCGTCATCGAGGTCCCGCCGGCGCTTCCCGCCGACGAGGCAGCCTCCATCGCCTACGAGGCCGACCAGGGCCTCACGAGCCACCACTTCACGCCCGGCGAGCACCCGATCGTGCGCATCGAGCACCTCAACAAGAGCTTCGACGACACGCTCGTGCTCAAGGACGTGAACCTCAACGTCTGGCCCGGCGAGGTCGTCGTGGTCCTGGGCCCGTCGGGCTCGGGCAAGTCCACGATGCTGCGCTGCATCAACCTGCTCGAGACGCCGAGCGCCGGCCACATCCTCATCGAGGACGATGAGATCACCAACAAGAGCGCCGCCGAGGTCAACAAGCTCCGCCGCGACGTGGGCATGGTCTTCCAGCAGTTCAACCTCTTCCCGCACCTCACGGCCAAGGAAAACGTCATGATCGGCCAGACCAAGGTGCTCAAGAAGGACAAGGCCGAGGCCGAGGCGGAGGCACTCAAGCAGCTCGCCGCCGTCGGCCTGGCGGACCGCGCCGACTTCAAGCCCGCCCAGCTCTCCGGCGGCCAGCAGCAGCGCGTCGCCATCGCGCGCGCCGTGGCCATGCACCCCAACGTGCTGCTCTTCGACGAGCCCACCTCGGCGCTCGACCCCGAGCTCGTGCGCGGCGTCCTCGACGTCATGCGCGACCTCGCGGAGAACTCGGGCATGACCATGATCGTCGTGACGCACGAGATGGGCTTTGCCCGCGACGTCGCGGACCGCGTGGTCTTCATGGAGGACGGCGTGGTCGTGGAGCAGGGCCTGCCCGAGAAGGTCTTCGACCATCCTGAGAACCCGCGCACCGCGGAGTTCCTCGGCAGCATCAACTAGGGGCCGGCTTCCGCCCGGCGCCGCCCCTCACCTGCGGCTGGTTTGAAACATATCGTTTCCGACTTGTTAACCGCCGTCACAGGACCGTTTCCGAGCTGCGGTTCGTTTACGGAGTTCTGACAACGCCCCCGTCTCGTGCGGGGGCGTTGTGCTAATCTTTTTCAATACATGTGCGCATCATCCGGGAGGAAAAAGGATGCACCATAAGAACATCCTGCTCGTTTCTGCCACCACGCGGCTGCACGATTGCATGCGCGAGCTCTCGCACGCGATCGACGTCTCCATCGCTCTGGCGACCGAGGAGACCTTCTCGCAGGCCGTATCGTCCGGCCACGAGTTTGACCTCGTGATCTTGGACGGCGAGGGAATGAGCCAGGACATCCTGAACGCCGTCGACTCCTTCGTCCAGGAGAACGGCTTCATCCCGATGCTGCTCGTCCAGGACCCGGACAAGCTCGCCACGCTGCGCATGCCCACCCAGGGCAAGAACGACTTCATCCTCTCCACCGCCGCCTCCGCCGAGTTTGAGCTGCGCTGCACGCTGCTGCTCTGGCCGGGCGAGGAGAGCGCGCCCGCGGATCTCGTGACCGTGGACAACATGACCATCAACCTGGCAACCTACCAGGTCTACATCGACGACAAGCCCGTCGACCTCACGCTGATGGAGTACTCGCTGCTGTCCTTCCTGGCCACGCACCCGAGCCGCGCCTACTCGCGCGAGACCCTCCTGCACCGCGTCTGGGGCTTCGAGTACTGCGGCGGCACGCGCACCGTCGACGTCCACATCCGCCGCGTCCGCTCCAAGGTGGGCCCGCAGGTGGCCAGCCACATCGTGACCATCCGCGGCGTGGGCTACCTCTTCCGCATCTAGCGAGAAGGACCGCGGGCCCGCGCTCTTCTCGCCGTTGGCTCGAGCGTGTTTTAAGGAAACGGAAAGCATCGTGCCGGGGAGGTGTCGTTCCCCGGCACGTCGTTTTTATCGGCCTGAAGGGGGTACATTCCATCGTGGCCCCAAGATGAGCCGCGCCCCTCGCAGAAGGGCGCCCTTGTACGAGAGAGGGAACATCATGAGCGACTATCCGTTTGGCGCGCACAGCAGCTCCGACCAGAACCCGCAGGGCGCGGGCGAGCAGCCCACCACGAGGCGCCCGCCCATCCCCGGCGCCGACCTTGCCGGCGACGCCCCGCATGCCGAGAAGAGCGACGAGCCCGGCCTCGCACCCCAGGACCCGGGCGACCCTCAGGGCGCGTCCCCCAGAAAGCCCCGCCCGGTGCTGAGGGCCGTCATCGCCGGCCTGCTCGGCGGCGTGATCGGCGCGGGTGCACTCACCGGCGCGCTCTACGCGGGCGGCGTGATCGGCAACACCACCGTCGTCACCGGCGGCAGCTCGGGCCAGCAGGTCACCATCGACCCGGCCGACGAGGATCTCACCGTGGCCAACGCGGTGGCCGCCAAGGCGCTGCCCTCCGTGGTCACCGTCTACAGCACCACGGCGCAGGGCGAGGGCATGGGCTCGGGCGTCATCTATGACACCAACGGCAACATCATCACCAACAACCACGTCATCGAGGGCGCCGAGTCGATCTCGGTCACCCTCGACGGCAAGAGCTACGAGGCCACGCTCGTGGGCACCGACGCCTCGAGCGACGTGGCGGTGATCCACGCCGACTTCGGCGACGCCGAGGTCACGCCCATCGAGGTGGGCAGCTCCGCCGACCTGCAGGTAGGCGACTGGGTGATGAGCGTGGGCAGCCCCTTCGGCCTCGAGAACTCGGTCTCGCAGGGTATCGTCTCGGCCCTCTCGCGCAACACGCTGCTCGAGAGCTCGTCGGGCAACACGCTCTACACCAACCTCATCCAGACCGACGCCACGATCAACCCCGGCAACTCCGGCGGCGCGCTCGTGAACGACGAGGGCCAGCTCGTGGGCATCTGCACGCTCTACTCCTCCGACACGGAGAGCTTCGCGGGCATCGGCTACGCCATCCCGAGCGACTACGCCACCGAGATCGCCGACAAGATCATCGCGGGCGAGGACGTCACCCACGCCTACATCGGCCTCACGATGCAGACCGTGAACGCCCAGAACTCCTTCCGCAACAACCTCTCCGTCGACCAGGGCGCCTATGTCGTCGAGGTCGCCGAGGGCGGCCCGGCGGCCGCGGCGGGCATCCAGGTGGGCGACGTCATCACCAAGATCGGCGACACCGACGTCACCTCCGCGGACACCGCGATCCTGGCGGTGCGCTCCCACAGCGAGGGCGAGACCGTGCCGGTGACCGTCATGCGCGGCAGCGAGGAGATGACCTTCGACGTGACGCTGGGCTCCGACGAGGCGCTCCAGGAGCAGCAGGAGCAGCAGAACCAGACCGTCAACGTCAACGGCCAGGACGTCTCGCTCGAGGACCTCATCGACCTCTACGAGCAGTACCAGCAGATGAACCCCTTCGGCGGCCGCTAGCTTAGGATAGGAAGAACGGCGACTCGGGCCCCGCGACGTCTCGGACGGCGTCGCGGGGCCCTTCTCGTGAGGGGCCCCTGCGTCCCTTCTTCGCCGAGTAAGAGTTTCTTGCCGTTTTGACCTCCAAAACGGCTGCAATACGGCAAGAAACTCTTACTCGACGCGGGGCAGGATCGCCGGGAGGCGAGGCAGCGAACTTCTCGGCAGTTTCTGTCCGGTCGGACGGGTACCCTAGTGAGGACGAGAAGAACGGGGGAGTCATGGCAGAGATCAGGTGCCCGCACTGCGGCGAGGTCTTCCAGGTCGACGAGACGGAGTACGCGCAGATCGTGCGCCAGGTGCGCGACGCGGAGTTCCAGAGGGAGCTCTCCGCCCGCGAGCAGCTGGCCGAGCGCGAGCGCTCGAGCGCCGTGGACGCCGCGGTGGCGCGCGAGCGCCAGGACGCCGAGCGTCGAATGGCGCAGAAGGACGGCGAGCTCGCACGCCTGCACGCAGAGCTCGAGCGCGGCCAAGACGCCCTCAAGCTCGCCCGGGCCTCTGCCGAGAAGGACCTCGCGGAGCGGCTCGCCGACTCCCGGCAGCGCATCTCCGCGCTCGAGGCGCAGCTCGAGGCGCGTGAGTCGGCGTTTGCCGCGGAGAAGTCGCTCGCCGTCGCCGAGGCCACCGGCGAGCAGGGCCGCAAGATCGCCGAGCTCGAGGGCCAGGTGAACGCCGCCCGCCTGGAGCGCGAGCAGGTCGAGGCGTCGCTGCGCCAGCAGCTCACCGAGCAGGCCGCGCACAAGGACCAGACCATCCGCGACCGCGAGGACGAGATCGAGCGCCTGCGCAACCAGCGCTCGCGCCTCACGACCAAGCTCATCGGCGAGACGCTCGAGCAGCACTGCGAGATGGAGTTCAACCGCTGGCGCGCCACGGGCTTCCGCAACGCGGAGTTTCACAAGGACAACGAGGTCGTGGACGGCTCCAAGGGCGACTACATCTTTCGCGAGACGGACGCCGGAGGCGTCGAGGTGGTTTCGATCATGTTCGAGATGAAGAGCGAGGAGGACGGATCGGCAGCGCGCAGCCGCCACAGAAACGCCGACTTCTTCAAGAAGCTGGACCAGGACCGGCGCAACAAGGGCTGCGAGTACGCGGTGCTCGTCTCGCTGCTCGAGCCCGAGAGCGAGCTCTACAACGCCGGCATCGTCGACGTCTCCTACGAGTACGAGAAGATGTACGTCATTCGCCCGCAGTTCTTCATTCCCATGATCACGCTGCTGCGCAACGCCGCCGAGAACGCCCACAGCTACCGGCGCGAGCTCGCGGACATCCGGCAGCAGAACATCGACGTCACCAACTTCGAGAACGCGCTCGAGGACTTCAAGGACAAGTTCGGGAAGAACTACGAGACGGCGCGCCGCAAGTTCCAGGCCGCCATCGACGAGATCGACCGGACCATCCAGCACCTCCAGAAGGTCAAGGACAACCTCACCTCGTCGGAAAACCAGCTGCGCCTGGCCAACAAGAAGGCCGACGAGCTCACCATCCGCAAGCTCACGTGGAAGAACCCCACCATGCGCGAGAAGTTCGCGGAGGCGCGCGCGGCTGCGGAGGAGGCCCAGGCGGCAGGCGAGAAGGACGAGGGCGTCGAACCCGACGCGGTGGAGTAGGGGCGGTCTCCTACGCGCCGAGCAGGGCCAGCACGTCGGAGGTGACGCCCCCCACGGTCATGCCGCAGCTCGCGAGCAGGTCGTCGGGTTGGTAGCGGTCCACGAAGGCGCGCGGCAGGCCGTAGCAGCGCACGCGCACGTCGTCACAGGCGAGGGTCCGGGCCACGCGCTCGCCGAAGCCGCCCTCGAGGATGCCGTCCTCGAGCGTGACCAGCACGCGATGACCCGCGGACAGCCTGTCGAGCAGGCTCTCGTCGGCGGTCGTGGCCAGACGCGGGTTCACGAGGGTCGCGCGCACCCCGTGCTCGGCCAGGGCGTCCGCGATCTTCTCGCCCAGCGGAAGGAGGTCGCCCAGGGCGAGAAGCGCCACGTCGCGGCCCTGTCGCACGACCTCCCAGCCGCGCGCGTAGCCGCTCTCTGGACGCTCGAAGTCGGGGCGAGACACCACGTCCGCAACCGGCACGCGGATGGCGACGGGCCCGTCCTCGTAGTCAAGCGCCCAGGAGAGCATGTCGAGGTACTCCTCGCGGCAGGTGGGGGCGAGGTAGGTCAGGCCCGGCATGGCGCCGAGCATGGGGATGTCGAAGAAGCCGAGGTGCGTGGCGTCGGTCGTGCCATAGGCTGACGCGCCGAAGACCAGGATGGTCGCGGGGGCGACGTCGGCGTTGAGGCACAGGTCGTGCCAGAGCTCGTCGTAGGCCCGCTGCAGGAAGGTGGCGTAGACGCCGAGCACGGGATGGGCACCGGCGCGCGCGAGGCCCGTCACGTAGGTGACGGCGTGCTCCTCGGCGATGCCCACGTCGACGAAGTGGCTGCCGGCGCGCTCGCGCATCTCGGGGGTGAAGCCCATGATGTAGGGCGTCGCCGCGCTCACGGCGACCAGGCGCGGGTCGTCGGCCATGCGCCCCAGGAGGAACTCGCCGGTGATGCGCGCGTAGTCGACGCTCGCTCCGGGCACGGCGGGAAGCCCGCTCGCCACGTCGAAGGGCGTTGCGTGGTGCCAGGACTCCGGGTCCGCGAGGGCGGGGGCATAGCCGCGCCCCTTCTGCGTGTGAACGTGCAGGACCACGGGGTGGTCGCACCCGCGCAGCTCGGCGAGGGCCGTTTCGAGCGCGGCGACGTCGTGGCCGCGCTCGAGGTAGCGGTAGTCGAAGCCGAGCGCGCGGAAGACGTTGCGCTCGGCGCGCCCGCCCGTCTCGCGCAGCTCGGCGAGGTTGCGATAGATGCCGCCGTGGTTGGGGGCGATGGACCACTCGTTGTCGTTGACCACGATGATGATCCCGCTGCCGAGCGCCGCGGCGTTGTCGAGCCCCTCGAAGGCCAGCCCGCCGGAGAGCGAGCCGTCGCCGATGACCGCGACCACGTCGTGGCTCTCGCCCGCGAGGTCGCGCGCGGTGACGAGGCCGCAGGCCAGGCTCACCGAGGTGGAGGTGTGGCCCATCGCGAACAGGTCGTGCTCGGACTCCGCGGGGTTTGCAAAGCCGGAGACGTCCTCGTAGCGCGCGGGGTCGAGAAACGCCTGCGCGCGCCCGGTGAGCATCTTGTGCGCGTAGGTCTGGTGCGAGACGTCGAAGACGATCTTGTCGCGCGGCGTCGTAAAGACGCGGTGCAGCGCGACGGCGAGCTCGACGACGGCGAGGTTGGAGCCCATGTGACCGCCGACGGCCGCGGAGCTCTCGATGATGGCGCAGCGAATCTCCTCGCAGAGCGCCGGCAGGGCGGAGGAGGGGAGAGCGCGGACGTCTTCGGGCGAGCTGATGTGCTCGAGATACATGTGCCCTCCTCTTCTAAACCCGACATTGACTGCAACGATATAGCTTCTCACATTTGCCTCGTGGAGTTGTGTCGCGTCTGCGAAAAGGGAACGAATGATACGAATCGTTCCTCTGGTGCGGACCTGATAAACTATGCATACATATGTCTCTCTGTCGTCTGGGGGAAACCATGGCAAAGATCGTCATCACCGCCGAGACCGGCTGCGACATCCCCGCCGCCGAGGCCGACGAACGGGGAATCGAGCTCGTGCCCATGCACGTCTCCTTGGGCGACAAGACCATCGACGATGGCGCCATCTCGCCCGCCGAGATGCTCGAGCAGTGCCGTCAGCTCGGCGTGCTGCCCAAGACCAGCGGCTGCACCCCGCATGACTTCCAGCTTGCCTTCGACCGCATCCATGCCGCGGACCCCGCGGCGCAGATCCTGCACCTGGCCTACTCCGCCGCCACCACCTGCTCGCTCGAGTCCGCCGTCGCGGCGGCCGAGGGGCGCGACTACGTGACCGCCATCGACACCCGCCACGTGACCATCGGCCAGGGCCTCGTGGTGCGCGAGACGCGCCGCTGGGTCGAGGAGCACCCGGAGGCCTCCGTCGACGATGCGCGCGCCTTCGCCGAGGACTTCGCGTCGCGCGTGCGGATGGCGTTTCTCCCCGGCGACCTCGGCTACCTGCGCGCAGGAGGCCGCCTCTCCAACGTGGCGTTCCTCGGCGCCACGCTGCTCAAGATCAAGCCCGTCGTCGAGCTTCTCGACGGCAAGCTCGTCGCCACCAAGAAGCTGCGCGGCTCCATGACGTCCGCTGCGGTCGCGCTGATCGACTACCTCGTCCTGCGCGAGGAGTTCGACCCGGCGCGCGTCGTGTTCGTGAAGAGCCCGGGCCTGCCCGAGCAGGTCCAGCGCGTGGCGACCGACCACGCCCGCGAGCTTGGCTTCCGCGAGGTCGAGTGGTACGACACCGGCGACGTCATCACCTCGCACTGCGGCCCGGGCGCCCTCGGCGTGGCCTTTGCGGTCAAGTAGGCGCGTCCTTCTCGCCTGCGCGGTCTGACCCTTCGTCGCCGAGTAAGAGAAATATGCGAGAAGTACGCGGATTTGGGGCCCGTTCTTGCACATTTCTCTTACTCGGCGCCGTTGCTGACGACGCGCGTGCCTCGTCCGCACGGGTACAATGACGTCCGGACGAACGATTGGGAGGGGCCACCTGCATGAACCTTGACGAGCTCGAGATTGGCAAGGACGCGGTAGTCGCGTCGGTCGACTGCGACGAGCCCTCGCTGCGCCAGCACATCCTCGACATGGGCCTCACGCCCGGCGTCGAGGTCACGCTGATGAAGCGCGCCCCGATGGGCGACCCGCTCGAGATCCGCCTGCGCGGCTACGAGCTCACCCTGCGCCGCGACGACGCCGCCCACATCGCGCTCACCCAGGTGCACGACATGCACGACGCCCCGCGCACCCGCGAGCGCCTGGAGGCCTCCCCGCACCCCGCCATCGGCGAGAAGTACGTGCCGCGCGCGGCCGGCAAGGCCATCCCCGAGGGACGTCCGCTGAGCCTTGCCCTCGCCGGCAACCAGAACTGCGGCAAGACCACGCTCTTCAACGCGCTCACGGGCTCCAACCAGCACGTGGGCAACTTCCCGGGCGTCACCGTTGACCGCAAGGACGGCCAGATCAAGGGCCATCCCGAGGCCACGGTCACCGACCTCCCGGGCATCTACTCGCTCTCCCCGTACACGAGCGAGGAGGTGGTGAGCCGCCGCTTCATCCTCGAGGACAGCCCGGACGCGATCATCGACATCGTGGACGCCACCAACATCGAGCGCAACCTCTACCTGACGCTGCAGCTCATGGAGCTCGACCGCCCGATGGTGCTCGCGCTCAACATGATGGACGAGCTCACCGCCAACGGCGGAACGGTGAGCGTGAACCGCCTCGAGGCGGCGCTCGGCATCCCGGTGGTGCCCATCTCGGCCGCGCGCGAGGAGGGCATCTCCGAGCTCGTAGAGCACGTGCTGCACGTCGCGCGCTTCCGCGAGCACCCTGGGCGCGTCGACTTCTGCGCGGCGGACGGACCTGACCACGGCGCCCTGCACCGCTGCATCCACGGCATCTGCCACATCATCGAGGACCATGCCGCGGCTGCCGGCCTCCCGGTGCGCTTTGCCGCGACCAAGCTCATCGAGGGCGACCGGCTCGTCATGGACGCCCTCGGGCTCGACCAGAACGAGCTCGACGCCGTGGAGCACATCATCTGCCAGATGGAGGGGGAGAGCGGCCGCGACCGCATGGCCGCCCTCGCCGACATGCGCTTCTCGTTCATCGAGGGCGTCTGCGCCGAGTGCGTGGTCAAGCCGCACGAGAGCCGCGAGCACGCGCGCTCGGTGGCTGCCGACCGCATCCTCACGGGCAAGTACACCGCCATCCCCGTGTTCATAGGCATCATGGTGCTCGTCTTCTGGCTCACCTTCGACGTCATAGGCCAGCGACTCTCCGACCTTCTGGAGCTGGGCATCCAATGGGTGACGGCGCAGGTCGACGCCGCGCTCGCGTCCTTTGGGCTCAACCCCGTTGTGCACAGCCTCGTGATCGACGGCGTCTTCGCGGGCGTGGGAAGCGTGCTCTCGTTCCTGCCGATCATCGTGGTGCTCTTCATCCTGCTCTCGATCCTCGAGGACTCCGGCTACATGGCGCGCGTGGCGTTTGTTATGGACAAGCTGCTGAGGCGCCTCGGCCTCTCCGGGCGCAGCTTCGTGCCCATGCTCATCGGCTTCGGCTGCTCGGTGCCCGCCATCATGGCCACGCGCACCCTGCCCTCCGAGCACGACCGCAAGATGACGGTCATGCTCACGCCGTTCATGAGCTGCTCGGCCAAGGTACCGGTCTACGCGCTCTTCTCGGCGGCGTTCTTCCCGGAGGTCGCGCCGCTCGTGATGATCGGGCTCTACCTCATGGGCATTGTGGTGGGCATCCTCGTTGCGCTTGTGCTCAAGGGCACGGCCTTCAAGGGCGACCCGGTCCCGTTTGTGATGGAGCTCCCCAACTACCGCATGCCCGCGCCGCGCACCGTGGCGCGCCTGGCCTGGGACAAGGCCAAGGGCTTTGCCACCAAGGCGTTCACGATCATCTTCGTGGCGAGCGTGGTGATCTGGTTCCTGCAGACCTTCGACGTGCGGCTGAACGTCGTCGCCGACCAGTCCCAGAGCATGCTCGCCGCCCTCGGCGCGCTGCTGGCGCCGCTCTTCGCGCCGCTGGGCTTTGGGTCGTGGGAGGCCGCCGCGGCGCTCGCGGCGGGCTTCGGCGCCAAGGAGAACGTCGTGGCCACGCTCACGGTTCTCATGGGCGGGTCCACGGCGGGGCTGGCGACGCTCTTCTCGCCGCTCACGGCCTTCGCGTTCCTGACGTTCACGCTGCTGTACACGCCGTGCGTGGCCGCGGTCTCCGCGGTGAAGGCCGAGCTGGGGACGCGCATGATGTGGGCCGTGGTCGCAATGCAGTGCGGCGTGGCGTGGATCGTCGCGCTTGTCGTGCGCCTCGTCGGGATGGCGCTCGGCCTGGGGTAGGCTCCGGGCTGCGACTGGCGCCACTGCCCCCTATGCTTAAGGGCAGGCGGAAAGGGGAGTGCCATGACGATGCCGAGAAGAACCAGGATCGCCCTGACCGTCGCGGCTGCGGTGGCCGTGCTCGCGCTTGCCGCATGGTGCCTTCCCGCGGTCGGCTCCTGCTGCGCCCAGCTCGCGCGCCAAGCCACCGCGCCCGCGCGTGTCACCCCGCTCGAGGGCGTCGCCGAGGACCAGGTGAGCGCCGTCGAGGTGAGCAACTATCCCATGCTCGGGGCGGAGGGCTCGCGCGTCACCGAGGACCCCGCCATCGTTTCCGAGGCGCTCGGGACCTTTGGCTCCGCGTCCTTCTCGCGCTGGGACGGCGAGGCGGCGCGGCTCCTGCTTGAGGGCCTCTTCCCGCCGCCGGCGATGACGGGCGGGTACTTCTCGTCCCTCGTCTTCCTGGACGGCTCGGATGAGCCGCTCGCAACGGTGAGCTACGACTCGGACCAGGGCATCTACCTGCGGCGCAATGGCTGCATCTACGTTGCCGACGACCAAGGGGCCCTCCAGGGCCTGCTCGACGACCTCGTCGAACGCGCCCGCGAGCAGAGCGACGAGCCTCCCGCCGCGGACGGCTCGCGCACGTGGTGGTATCCGGACGACTGGGAGGGGCGCTGACCGCCCGTCCGGCGTCGCTTTGTCGCGCAGATGGGTACACAAAGGCTATGTCGCAGCTTACCCGCAGCTGACGCCGGGCGTGTAACGTAGTGCGCCCGAGCATAAGGAGGCACCATGGCAGATGAGAAGAACCCCGGCAAGGGCTTTGACCCCGCGGCCCCGCACGACGAGCCCCTGGGGACGACCTACCACCGCGGCCCCGTCATCCTGCGCGGGCCGATGATCCCGAGCAACACCACCACCGGCAACCTGCTCGCCCCGGAGGGCTCCACCGACTGGCTGCACATGGACCCGTGGCGCGTCCTGCGCATCCAGGCCGAGTTCGTCGATGGCTTCGGCGCTCTCGCTGAGCTGGGTCCGGCCGTGACCGTCTTCGGCTCCGCCCGCACGCCGCGCACCGACCCGATGTATCGCGCCGCGCGCCACGTGGGCCGCAAGCTCGCCGAGGCGGGCGTCGCCGTGATCACCGGCGGCGGCCCCGGCATCATGGAGGCGGCTAACAGCGGCGCTGCCAAGGCGGGCGGCAAGTCCGTGGGCCTGGGCATCGAGCTTCCGCACGAGCAGGGCATCAACAAGTGGGTCAACCTGGGCATCACGTTCCGATACTTCTTCGTGCGCAAGACGATGTTCGTCAAGTACTCGAGCGGCGCCATCATCTTCCCGGGCGGCTTCGGCACTCTTGACGAGGCCTTCGAGCTGCTGACGCTCGTGCAGACCCACAAGGTCACGCGCGTGCCCGTGGTGCTCTTCGGCTCCGAGTACTGGAACGGCCTCATGGAGTGGCTCGAGGGCACCGTGACGGCGGCGGGCAACATCTCGCCGCTCGACCCCGACCTCGTTATGGTCACCGACGACGAGGACGAGGCCGTCCGCGCCGCGCTCTCCGTCATCCGCGGCTAGCCCCGCGCGCCTGGGGCGTTGTGCACACCGCCCCGCCGCAGCCGGCCACCTTACCAAACCGTCACCTGGCAGTAAGCGCAATCGATGGCCCCGCCCGGCCGCCCCTGGGACAATGTCACCATCCCGGGGCGGCCGCGCTCATGACTCGGCAGCGCGGCGCCACCGGGCGGACGAGGCGACGGGAGGGCGGACATGTCAAAGACGATCTCCGAGCGGACAATCCTTCTGTGCTGCCTTGTGTTCTCGCTTGTGCTGGGCGGCCTCGAGCTGGCGCTGCTGGCGCACGTCGCCAGGATGTAAGCATCCGGCAAGCGCGCGCGGCCGCGTGGGTTTTTGTCCGGGGGCCATGGCACAATGGCTGTGACGAAGGGAGGCGCATGGGCGAGAAGAACCACAGCGAGACAAGCCTCGCGCGCCGCCGCGCCCGCGTGGTCGCGGCGCTCGTGGCGGTGGCCGCGGTGCTCGCCCTGTGCTGCGCGCGGTGGATGCCGGAGGTCTATGCCTGGGCGTCCGACCCGGCCGCCGTGCGCGCCTTCGTGGCGGACCACGCCCTGCTGTCACGTCTTGCGGTAGGGGGCGTCAACGCCCTGCAGATCGCCCTCGCGTTTCTCCCGGGGGAGCCCGTGGAGCTCGCCGCGGGATACGCCTTCGGCTTTGTCGAGGGCACGCTCGTGTGCATGGCGGCGAGCGCCGTCGCCTCGAGCGCCATCTACTGGGCGGTGCGCCGCTGGGGCTGGTCGCTCGTGGGGCTGTTCTTCGACCGCAGCCACCTGGACCGCTTCTCCTGGCTGCACAACACGCGCCGGCTCGAGCTCGTGATGCTCGTCGTGTTTCTCATCCCCGGCACCCCCAAGGACTTCCTCACCTACTTTGCCGGCCTCACGAGCATGCGCTTCTCGGCCGTGCTCGCCATCACCACGCTCGGGCGCATCCCCTCGATCGTGACCTCGACGGTCGCGGCGTCCGCATTCGGCAGCGGCGACTACGGCGTGGCAGTGGCGTCGGTCGTCGTGGCGGTGGCCCTCGCCGCGGCGGGCGGGGCGCTCTACAAGCGCTTCGAGGCGCAGGTCAGGGGATAGGGCGCGGCCCTTCGGCGGCCGATGCTAGAACGTCTTGAGGATGTCGCCGATCGCACGCGCGGCGGTGGACTCGTCGGCGCCGTCGATGCGCACGACGACGCGCTCGCCCGGGCGCACGCCGAGCATCATGAGCTCGAGCACCTGCTTGGCGTCCACGGTGCGGCCCGCGTGCTCGAGGGTCACGCGGCTGCGCCATCGCCCCGCCTCGCTGGCGAGAAGGACGGCGAGCTGGACGTGCAGCCCCAGCGGGTCGGTGATGTCACAGGGTAGCTCGAGCATGGGGTTCCTCTCGGGGGCGAGGCGGTTTCCCGGCACGTTCCACCTTAGGCGCGCGGGCGGATCGGCGGCAGCGGAAACTCGCCGAGCGCGTGCGGGCGTCTCGGCGGGCGGTAGCAAACCGGCCGCCGGCGCGCTACGATTGTCCCATGGCAGACTACCAGCGCATATCCCATGGGTTCTCCCCGGTCTTCGACGAGCGCAGCCGCGTGCTCGTGCTGGGCTCGTTTCCCTCGGCGCTCTCGCGCGAGAACAGCTTCTACTACGGAAACCCGCGCAACCGCTTCTGGCGTGTCATGGCGGCGGTGTTGGGGGAGTCTGCGCCCGCGCTCGGCGACATCGACGCCAAGCGCGCGCTGCTGCTACGCCATCGCATCGCCCTGTGGGATGTGATCGAGAGCTGCGACGTGCGCGGCTCGAGCGACGCCTCCATCCGCAACGTGGTGCCCGCCGACGTCGCGCGGATTACGCGCGTGGCGCCGATCGAGGCCGTCCTCTGCAACGGCTCCACGGCGGGCAGGCTCTATTGCCGCTGGCTCGAGCCGGTCACGGGCATGCAGGCCGAGGTGTTGCCCTCGACGAGCCCGGCCAACGCGGCGTGGTCGCTCGAGCGCCTCACGGAGCGCTGGCGCGCGGTCCTTCTCGCCTCGCTGGCCTAGTACGTGCCCGCCATGCCGTCGCCCATCTCCCAGGTGATGAAAAGGGACTGTCCCTTTTCATCAATCGTGAGGGAGGGGGAGCGGGGGAACCAGCGAGTGGCAAAGGCGAGCTCGCCGTCGTTGGCAAAGACCTCCACGGCCGAGCTGTCCACGAGGACGCGCAGGTCGCGCAGGCCGGAGCACGGCGCGGTCCGCGCGGTGCGCCCGCAGCCGACGGCGTCGTCGACAAAGCGCAGCGCAAGCTCGGCCCCGTCCCAGCAGATGCTGAGCGCGCCGTCGAGAGAGAGCTCGATCGGTCCCTCTACGCTGTCGAGAAGAACGTCCGCCCGGTGCTCGCCCAGCTCGAGCGACCCGTCCGCCGCAAGCTCGTGCCGCGTGCCGCGCAGCGCCTCGAGCTCGCGCGCAGGCCGCTGGAGCAGCGCGCCGCCCGCGCCGGCAGTGACCTCGCGCGGCACCGTGAGGCAGTGGCACCATGTCATGCGGTCCGGCGCGCTCTCCCATGGCGCCTCCGGCATGCCCATCCAGCCCACCAGCAGCGTTCGGCCGGACTCGTCCACGAAGGTCTGCGGCGCGTAGAAGTCAAAGCCCCGGTCCCAGAGACGGAAGGCGGAGGCGTCCAGCGTGAGGTCGCCCGCCCGCCCGAGCGTCTCGCCCGCGGGCAGCGGCAGGTAGCCCGCCTGGTCGCGGATGCCGTTCGCCCACGCGCGGTCCTGCATGCCCTGCGGGCAGATGGAGAGCCACTCGCTTCCGCCAAGGGCCACGCGGTCCGGGCACTCCCACATGAAGCCGAAGGGCTCCGCCGTGCGCGCGGCCCCGGCGTTCTCCCAGGCCACCCCGTCGTCGGAGCGCAGCTTGAGCACGAGGCCGCGGTCGTCGAGGTCGCGCGCGCCGAGGATCATCCACCACGCGCCGTTCCCGCGCCAGACCTTGGGGTCGCGCACGTGACGGGTGCAAAACGCCGGATAGTCGGCGTTTCTCAGCAGCACGTTCTTCTCGCCCATCTGATAGCCGTCCGGGCTCTCGATGAGAATCTGCACGGAGCGCCGCCCGTCGCGCACGTAGTCGAAGTCGCCGGCCTCCTCGACGTTGCCGGTGTAGTAGAGGCGCACGCCGCCCTCGACGGGAACGGCGCAGCCCGAGTAGGCGCCCGAGGCCTCGTCCGGGGTGTCCGGCGCGATGGCAAACCCGTCGCCGACCGCGCGCCAGTGAACGAGGTCGTCGCTCGCGAAGTGGCCCCAGCCCCGCGGCGCGCTCGGGGCGGGCCAGTCGGGGCTGTACTGGTGGAACACGTGGTAGGTCCCGCCGAGCTGGCAGAGGCCGTTGGGGTCGTTGAGCCAGCCCGTGGGGGGGATGAGGTGAAAGCCGTTGCGCCAGGTTCCGTGTGGCATGGTGCTCCTTTGCAGGTGGGGGGCGGCTTCGAGGGCGGGGCGGTATCGGGCTGGATTCGGACGGTTTTGGGTTCGAAAGTGTCCGAATCCAGCCCGTTATTTCAGGTGCATCGATAACGGGCTGGATCTGGTCACTTTATCGAGAAGAACCGACCGAATCCAGCCCGTTATCGGGAGCGGGCGGCCTGTCTGTAATCGAGTGCCATCGGCTCCACTCTCCTGTTGTCTCCACGTCGATTATACCGTAGGAAACCGTTCCCACATGAGAACGATTTCACGTTACGACGGCGCGCGGGGAGGGGTGTGCCGTGGCGGTGAACGGCAGGAAAACGTCGGCGACGGCAAGCGAGAAGAACGACGGCTCGCGGCGGGTCGCTAGTACGCACAGTTCTAGAAACCCGAAAAACCGACCTGCGGATATATGAAAGTTAATCGAACTGTGCGTACTAAGGGGGCCGGGAGGGGCGTCAGCGAGAAGAACGCGGGGCCGAGAAGGACGACGTCGCCGCGGCGCGCACCTAGCGCGTGGAGTTTCTCGTCACGACCTCGTAGCCCATCTTGAGCTCGCGGGGGATGGAGTCGTCGCCGGTCATGATGCCCACGAGCATGCGGGCGGTCTCGGCGCCGGAGGTCTTGTAGTGGAGGTGGACCGTGGTCAGCGTGGGCGTGACGATCTGGGAGATCTCGGAGTCGTCCATGCCCGTGACCGCCACGTCGCCCGGGACGGAGCGGCCGTACTCGCGCAGGCAGGTGAGCGCGCCGTAGGCGATCGCGTCGGTGGCGCACACGATGACGTCGAGCTCGGGGTAGGTCTCGAGCAGCGCCTCGGCCTGCTCGTAGCCGGAGTCCACGGTGAACTCGGCGATGCGCATCGCGCGCTCGGGCACCTCGATCCCGGCCTCGGCACACGAGTCGATAAAGCCGCGCCGGCGCATGTGGCCCACGGCGACGTCCTCCTCGAAGACGCCGATGTAGGCGGGATGGGCGGCACCACGCAGCGCGATCGCGGCGACGCCGCGCATGGCCTCGTAGTCGTCCTGGTAGACGCAGGAGCAGAGGTCGACGTTCTGGCCGAGCACCACCACCGGGACGGGCAGGGCAGAGATGGCCTCGCGGTGCTCGGGCGTGATGACGGTGGCGATGAGGATGACGCCGTCCACCTGGTTCTTCTCGGAAAAGAGACGGAGGAACTCGACCTCGCGCGACGCGTCGTTGTCCGTGTTGGCGAGAAGCACGCGGTACCCCGCATCGTTGAGGACGAGCGTGATGCCCGCGACCATGCGGCTCACGGAGGCGGAGTTGATCTTGGGGATGATGACGCCCACGACGTTGGTCTTGCCGGTGCGCAGGGCCTTGGCCTGGCTCGAGGGGACATAGCCGGTCTTCTCGATGACGCGCTTGATGGCGGCGCGCTTCTCCTGAGAGACGTAGCCGTCGTTGAGGTAGCGCGAAACCGTGGCGCGCGAGACCCCAGCCATCTGTGCGATCTGGTTGATATCCATGCGGGCGAGCTCCCTTCAAACAATGAGAGTGTAGCGCACGCCCGCGCTGACATGGCGCGGAAGGAGGGGGCGCCGCGAAGCGGTGACGGGCATCCTAAACCGACCCTTGAGAGTGGGGTAATCAAGGCGTTACCAATCTTTTCATATGTGATAATTCGACGCGCAGATGCGTATTACCTATAGGGGGGATTTGTCCGTGAACATAAAGCAGCTCAGGTATGTCACGGCGATTCTCTCTACTGGTAGCTTCTCCTCCGCGGCGGCATGCGAGGGAGTCTCCGTCCAGGCGGTCTCCAAGGCCATGTCCGAGCTCGAGGGAGAGGTCGGCGACGCACTGTTCATCCGCACGAGCTCGGGCGTGACGCCCACGCCGCTCGGCGAGGCCTTCGGCGCCCGCGCGGACAAGGTCCTTACGGAGTTCGATGCGCTCGAGCGCTTCGTCCACACCCGCCCTCGATCGGCTGGCGCGACGGGCCGCTTCGTCGTGGGCTTCTGCGCGCCGGAGTTCCCGGGCGTCCAGCGCTTCTGCGCGCTCATCAAGACCGTGACCGCCCGCGCCCTGGGCTGCGAGACAGACGTCCTTCTCACCGACGCCAAGACCTGCGTCGACGAGCTCAAGGCCGGCCGCTTCCGCGCCCTCATCACGCTTGGCCCCGTCAAGGGCGAGGGCATCGTCTGCGGCAGGCTGGGGACCATGATGCCTATGGTCATCATGGCCGCGGATAACCCCCTCGCCGAGAAGGCCGAGCTCACCATCGAGGACATCAGCACGCGCCCCGTGCTCCTCTATCCCGGCTACGAGCACTTCAACGACTCGGTGTGCCGCGCCTATGCCTCCCGGGGGATGACCTCCGAGCTGGTCGAGGTCACGAGCCCCGAGGGCTTTGCCGAGTTCATCCACGGCAAGCAGGGCCTCTCCCTGGCCGTGGGCGGGGAGTTCCTGAGCGCCTACGACGGCTGCGTGATGAGGCCCATCGCCGCCAAGGATCGCATGCCCGTCCCCATCTGCCTCTCGTCGCTCTCCGGCGCGGACGTGAGCTATCTCGAGCTCAGCCGCGCGCTGGCCAAGATGAAGATCCTCTTCTAGGGGCGAGAAGGACGCGGCGCCTTTGTCGAACCGCCGCCTGCGGGCAAGGCGCCTCCGCTGGCCGAGCGGCCCATGCTGCTCTCCGACTCCGCCGCGCCGCTGCCGCGCTCCCGCTCTGGCGCTCCCTACAATCGAGGTGACCACACGTCTCTTTGCGCCGCTCGCGGCCGGGAGGGAGCTGCCATGCTCGTTGCCTCGAAGGAACTGCTGGACAAGGCCCGGGCGGAGGGGTATGCCATCCCGTCGCCGGACTTCGTCGACTCCAACTCCGTCCGAGCCTTCGCGCAGGTGGCCGACGAGCTGCATGCGCCGCTCATCCTGAGCTTCGCCGAGGTGCACCTCGAGCAGATGAGCGTCGAGGAGGCCGCCCTTCTCGGCCGCTTCTATGCCGAGCGCGCCGACGCGCCGGTGGCGCTTCACCTCGACCACGGCACGCGCATGGACGTCATCGAGGAGGCCATCGCGCGCGGATTCACCGCGGTGATGATCGACGCCTCGAGCGCCGACCTTGCCGAGAACATCCGCCGCACGCGCGAGGTGTGCGAGCTCGCGCATGCCCGTGGCGTGACCGTCGAGGCCGAGATCGGCCACGTGGGGACGGAGACCGAGGGCAACCCGCACGCCGTCTCCGAGAGCGTCTACACCGAGGTGGACTCCGCCGTCGAGCTCGTGGCCGCGACGGGCGTGGACTCGCTCGCCGTCTCCGTGGGCACCGCCCACGGCGCCTACAAGGGCACCCCTCACATCAACTTCGAGCGCCTCGGCGAGCTGCGCGACGCCCTCGCCGTTCCGCTCGTGCTGCACGGCGGCTCCGGCTCCGGCGACGACAACCTCACGCGCTGCGCCCAGTGCGGCGTCGCCAAGGTGAACCTCTACACCGACTTCATCGTCGCCGCGCTCGAGCGCGTCTACGGCGAGCGCCCCGGCAACTGGGTCGAGCTGCTCAACACCGGCGACGCCGCCATGAGAGACGTCCTGCGTCATTACTACCGCGTGCTCCGGTGCGCGGGATAGGGGGAGACCATGAGGAAAGACGAGCTTGCGCAGCGGCTGATCCATGCCTGCACGGACGTGATCGCCTCGGAGGACGAGCTGACCCGCATCGACGCGGAGTTCGGCGACGCGGACCACGGCCTCACGATGGTCAAGATCGTCTCGGCCATCAGCCAGGCGGTCGTTGCCTCTGAGGGCGGCATCAAGGAGATGCTCGACGACGCCGCGATGGCGGTGATGACGCTGAACGGGGGCAGCGCGGTGCCGCTGTGGAACACCTGGCTCGACGGCCTGCAGGACGCGGCTCCGGAGGGCAACGAGGCCACGGTCGAGGACCTCAAGGCGATGTTTTCCAACGCCATCTCCGAGCTCGCGGACATGAGCGGCGCCCAGGTGGGCGACAAGACGATGATGGACGCCTTCATTCCGGCGAGCGAGGCCGTCGCGGCATGCACGGGCGACGAGCTCGACCTCTTTGACGAGGCCGCGGACGCGGCGGAGGCGGGTGCCGAGGCCACCAAGGGCTTTGTCTCCAAGTTCGGGCGCGCCAAGAGCTATGGCGAGAAGACCCTCGGGACCCCGGATGCCGGCGCGGTGTCGGCGGCGTGCTTCTTCCGGGGGCTGGCGCGACCCTAGGCACGGTGCGCGGGGCCGTGCCCGGCGTCGCGGGCTGCATCCGGCGTCGCGGGCGACCCCGCTCGAGCTGGTAGTGACATGTGGACGTTGGCATGAGAAAGGCTGGAGGTACGGACATGATGAAGAAGTTCATTAACGCGCCCGAGACCATCACCGACGAGGAGCTCGAGGGCTTTGCCCTCGCATACGGCGACATCCTCACCGTGGACGGCCACACCGTCGTGAGCCGTGCGCTCGAGGGCGCCGACCGCGTGACCGTGGTCACCTACGGCGGCTCCGGCCACGAGCCCGCCCAGAAGGGCTTCGTGGGCGCCGGCATGCTCGACATCCAGGTGGACGGCGACATCTTCGCCGCGCCCAACGGCATGGCCGTGTTCGAGGCGATGAAGCTCGCCGACAAGGGCCACGGCGTCCTTCTCCTCACGCTCAACTACGCGGGCGACCAGCTCGCCGGCAAGCAGGCCATGAAGCTCGCCAAGAAGGCGGGCATGAACGTGCACCAGGTCGTGACCGGCGAGGAGATTCGCTACGACCCGGCCGGCGAGGACAACCGCCGCGGCCTTGCCGGATGCGTGCCGCTCTACCACATCGCCGCCGCGGCCGCCGCTGAGGGCAAGACGCTCGACGAAGTGGCCGACATCGCCCATCGCTACGCTGACTCCATGGCCTCGATCACCGTCAAGAGCACCGACGCCACCCACCCGCAGAACGGCATGTCCTTCGGCGACCTCGGCGAGACCGACCAGATGGAGATCGGCGCCGGCCAGCACGGCGAGGGCGGCGGCGTTCGCGTGCCGATGGCCTCCTCCGCCGAGACCGTGGCCCTCATCGCGCCCAAGCTCGCCGACCACGTGGGTCTGGCGGAGGGCGACAAGGCCTTCGTGATGATCAACGGCTGTGGCGCCACCACCCTGATGGAGCAGCTCATCCTCTTCAAGGACACGGTCGCCTACCTGCGCGGGCGCGGCGTGGAGGTCGTGGCCAGCATGGTGGGGGAGATCCTCACGGTGCAGGAGTCCGGCGGCTTCCAGATGAACATCGCCAAGTGGGACGACGAGTTCGTCCGACTCTGGAACACCCCCGCTCACACGCCCGTCTTCTTCCGCGAGTAAGGAGGCCACGCGATGTCCGCCGAGTACATGCACGTCGGGATTCCCGTCCTCAACAAGAAGCCCAACATGGTCTACAACGAGTGGGGCGGCTTCTGGGTCAACGAGTCCGTCGACGAGTACGACTACAAGATCGAGTACCTCAAGTTCGAGGAGGGGACGCGCTTCCCGGAGATCCTCTCCAAGCAGCCGCACGTTGCCTACCGCGTGGACGACCTCGACGCCTACGCCGCCGACGCAGACCGCGTGATCTTCGGTCCTGAGTCTCTGGGGGAGGGCGTGCGCCTGGCCTTTGTGGTCAAGGACGACGCGATCATAGAGCTCTACGAAGAGAGGTAGCGAGCGGCGCGGGCGAGAAGAACGTTCTTCTCGCCCGCGTCTTGCGAAGGGTGTGTACACCCACCCCGGAGGGTATGTACACTTCCCGGGCCTTCACGTTCTTCTCGTCAAGCCTCTGACCTGCTAAAACATGATCAGTCCAAACTCGGACGGTGTACATACCCGGTATGCGCAGTGTACATACCCTCCCGGGGGCTCTCGCAGCGCCCCCGCCAAGTGTGTCCGGCACATGTCACCTCGTTGACAGTCGTCGCGGCGCTCCGTAGAGTGCGAGAAAAAGCGGGCGGACGAGAGGGACGTGGGAGCATGGGAAGCATCAGGGCGTGCGTGGTGGGGGCGACGGGCTATGCGGGCATCGAGGCCTGCCGCCTCATCCTGGGTCATCCCGACCTCGAGCTGACCATGGCCACGGACCGCAAGGAGGCCGGCACGCGCCTCGACGCGGTCTACCCGGCCTTCGCGGGCGCCTGCGACCTCGCGCTGTCGCTGCCCGAGCCGGACGCCATCGCCGCGGCGGCGGACGTCGCCTTCCTCGCCGTCCCGCACACCGCGAGCCTCGCGCTCACGCCGGCGCTGCTCGAGCGCGGCGTGACCGTGCTCGACCTCTCCGCCGACTACCGCCTGCGCGACGCCGCCGTCTACGAGGACTGGTACGCCACCCCGCACACGAGTCCCGAGCTGCTCGGGCGCACGGTCTACGGCCTTCCGGAGCTCTTCCGCTCCGGGCTAGCCGAGCTCGCCGCCCGCCGCGCCGCGGGCCAGGCCGTGCTCGTGGCCGTGCCGGGCTGCTATCCCACGGCCACGGCCCTCGCCGCAGCGCCCGCCCTCTCCGCGGGCCTCGCGACCGGCGACCTCGTGATTGCCGACGCCATATCCGGCGTCTCCGGCGCCGGGCGCGGCTGCACCGCGCGCACGCACTACTGCCACGCCAACGAGTCCGTCGAGGCATACGGCGTGGCCAAGCACCGCCACACGCCCGAGATCGAGCAGACCCTCACCGACGTGGCGGGCCGCGAGATGTCCGTCGTCTTCACGCCGCACCTCGCGCCGCTCACGCGCGGCCTGCTCTCCACCGTCTACCTCGAGGCCGCGCCCGGCGTGACGGCCGAGGACGTCCAGGCCGCCTATGAGCGCGCCTATGCAAACGAGCCGCTGGTCACGACGCTGCCCGCCGGGACCATGCCGGCTACGTCGTCGGTCTTCGGGACCGCGCGCGCCCAGGTGGGCGTGGCGCTCGACGCGCGCCGACGACGCACGATCGTCGCGTCCTGCGCGATCGACAACCTCGGGAAGGGCGCGGCCGCCCAGGCCGTCCAGTGTGCAAACGTGGTGCTGGGCCTTCCCGAGACAGCCGGGCTCCTCGCCCCGGCGCCCCTCGTCTAGCCTCGGCGCCCGCCCGCCGGCGGGCCTGAAACGGAGAAGAACCCCATGTCTGACTTTGCGCCGCTCGCGGTCCCGGTCGTGCCCGACACGCCCGAGGCCTGCGGGCTCACTTCCTGCGACGGCGGCGTCTGCGCCGCTGCCGGCATTCGCGCGGCGGGCGTCTCGGCGGGATTCCGCCGCAACCCCGCCCGGCTTGACCTCGCCCTCGTCGTTGCGGACGAGCCCTGCGTGGCCGCCGCGACCTTCACCACCAACCGCTTCTGCGCCGCGCCGGTCACGGTGAGCCGCGCCCACGTCGCCGACGGCCGCGCCCGGGCGATCGTGCTCAACTCCGGCAACGCCAACGCCGCGACGGGCGAGCCGGGGCTCGCCTGCGCCGAGTGGGCCTGCGCCCACGTGGCAGCCGAGCTCGGCTGCGCGGCGGAGGACGTGCTCGTGGCCTCGACGGGCGTGATCGGCGTCCAGCTGCCGTTTGCCCCCTACGAGGCGGGCGTCCCGGCGGCCGTGGCCTCGCTCGCCGCAACCCCTGCCGCAGCGCACGACGCCGCCTGCGCGGTCATGACCACCGACACCGTGCCCAAGGAGGTCTCGGTGGCGGGCGAGCTGCCCCAGCGCGAGGGCGCCGCGCGCGCCTTCCACGTGGGCGGCTTCGTCAAGGGCTCGGGCATGATCCAGCCCAACATGGCCACGATGCTCGCCGTGCTCGCGACCGACGCCCCGCTCACGCCCGAGGCCGCGCACGAGGCGCTTCTCGCCGCCGTGCGCGCCTCGTTCAACAAGGTGACCGTGGACTCGGACACCTCCACCAACGACTCGGCCTTCCTGCTCGCCACCGGCGCCGCGGGAGGCGAGAAGATCGACTGCTCGCACCCGGCATACCCCGCCGTTGCGGCGGCGATCCGCGTTGCCGCCGTGGACCTGGCCCGCAAGATCGCCGCAGACGGCGAGGGCGCCAGCAAGCTCGTGACCGTCAACGTGACGGGCGCCGCCAGCGACGCCGATGCCGACGCCGTGGCTCGCTCGATCGCCAACTCGCCGCTGGTCAAGACCGCCATCTTCGGCCACGACGCCAACTGGGGCCGCGTGGCCGCCGCCGCGGGCAAGTGCGGCGTGCCCTTCGACCAGGCGCGCGTCGACATCGACTTCATGGGCGTCCCCGTGTGCCGCGCCGGCCTCACCGTCCCGATGGACGAGGACGACATGCTGCGGCGCTTTGAGGCGCCCGAGATCGCCATCACTGTCAACCTGGGCATGGGGGAGGCAGCGACGCGCGTCTGGACCTGCGACCTCACCCACGACTACGTCACGATCAACGGCGACTACCGCACGTAGACTAACCTGCCCGGGGCGGGTGAGAAGATCCGGCGCTCAAACAGTCCTCGGCGCACAGAGCGCGCCTGCGGAACTCGCGGCGGACCTTCTCGCCCGCCCCTGCCCGAGACGATGACGTAGGGGCGGGATGGGGAGGTCCCGCCGCGAGTTCTTGCCGAGCGCCCTTCTCGGCAAGCTGTCTGAGCGCTGGGGCCTCCCCATCCCGACCCGGACAGGTACGTGTTCTTCTCGCCAGATTGGAGCAGACATGAAACAGCGCGACAGGCAGGAGAGGGAGCTCGCCGCCTCGAAGGTCGACGTCCTGAACGAGGCCCTGCCGTGGATCCACCGCATGGCAGGCAAGACCTTCGTCATCAAGTACGGCGGATCTGCCATGGAGAACCCCGAGCTCTGCCGCCAGGTGGTTGCCGACATCGAGATGCTCAAGCTCCTGGGCATCCGCATCGTGCTCGTGCACGGTGGGGGCAAGGCCATCAGCGCGCACGTCAAGGCGCTCGGCTTGCCCGTTCAGTTCAAGGACGGCCTGCGCGTGACCGATGACGCCACGATGGAGGCCGTGCGCGAGGTGCTCGTGGGCAAGGTCAACCAGGACCTGGTCTGGGCCCTCAACGAGTACGGCCACAACGCCGTGGGCATCTCGGGCGCGGACGGCAAGACGCTCAAGACCGAGCAGGTCGACCCCGCGCTCGGCCGCGTGGGCCGCATCCGCGAGGTGGACCCGAGCCTCATCGAGACCATCCTCGAGGACGGATACATCCCCGTGGTGGCCACCGTGGGCTGCGCGCCGGACGGCTTCTACAACATTAACGCGGACGTCGCCGCAGGCAAGATCGCCGAGGCCATGGGCGCGGACAAGCTCATCTACCTGACCGACGTCGACGGCCTGCTCGCCGACGTCGAGGACGAGGACTCCCTCATCCAGAGCCTCTCGCGCTCCGAGACCCACGAGCTTCTCGCCTCTGGGCGGCTCGACGGCGGCATGCTGCCCAAGATCCGCTCCATCTCCGAGGCGCTCGACGCCGGCGTCTCCGAGGTGGTCATTCTCAACGGAACCTTCCCGCACTCCCTGCTTCTTGAGATCTTCACCGACGCCGGCTGCGGTACCATGTTCACACAGGACGAGTCCTAGGAGAGGAAGCCTCATGACTGACGAGAAGAACGACAGCACGTCCGCCTTTTCCACCGTCGAGGACAGGGTCGCCAAGGCGGATGCCGCCTACGTCATGCCCACGTACTCCCGCTATCCCGTGGAGTTCGTCTCCGGGCACGATGCCACGCTCGTGGACTCCACGGGCAAGGAGTACATCGACCTGCTCGGCGGCATCGGCTGCGCGAGCCTGGGCCACGCCAACCCTGCCGTGAAGCAGGCGATCGTCAAGCAGCTCGACCGCGTCTGGCAGACGAGCAACTACTTCTACGATGAGAACCGCGTGCGCCTGGCCGCGGCCATCTCCACCATGCTCTCCACCACCACCGACGAGGGCGGCCACGTCGTGGGCTCCACGGGCACCCGCTGGAAGACCTTCTTCGCCAACTCCGGCGCCGAGGCCAACGAGGGCGCCATCAAGATCGCCCGCCGCTGGGGCGAGCGCGAGCTGGGCGGGGCATACACCATCGTGACCGCGCGCCAGAGCTTCCACGGCCGCACGCTCGCGACCCTGGCCGCCACCGGCCAGGACAAGTTCCACGAGAGCTTCCGGCCCATGCCCGCCGGCTTCGTGTCGGTGCCCCTGAACGACATCTACGCGCTGCGCGAGGCCGTGTGCCGCTCGGGCAAGGGCGCTCCGTGCGCCGTCATGCTCGAGTGCGTGCAGGGCGAGGGCGGCGTCTGGAACGCCAACTACGACTACGTGCGCGACGTCCGCGAGCTCTGCAACGAGAACAACGTCCTGCTGATCATCGACGAGGTGCAGACCGGCTTCTATCGCTGCGGCTCTCCCTTCAGCTACCAGCGCTGCGAGGTCGAGCCCGACATCGTGACCATGGCCAAGGGCATCGCCGACGGGTTCCCCATGGGCGCCGTCGCCGCGCGCGCCCGCGTGGCCAACCTCATGGGCCCCGGTGACCACGGCTCCACGTTCGGCGGCAACAACCTCGCCTGCGCCGCGGGCCTGGCCACGGTGGAGGAGCTCGTCGACCGCGAGATCGGCGAGCACGTGCTCTCCGTCGGGCGCCACCTGCGCCACCGTCTCACCGCGATGGAGCACGTCGTCGAGGTGCGCGGACATGGCCTCATGCGCGGTGCCCAGCTCGCCGCGCCGGTGGCTGCCGAGGTCGTCGAGGAGGGCCTGGCCGAGGGCCTGGTCATGAACCGTATCGGCAGCTCCATCCTGCGCTTCCTGCCGCCGCTGGTGATCACCCGCGACGAGGTCGACGAGGCCTGCGACCGCCTCGAGAAGATTCTCGACCGCCTGGCGTAGGCGCTGGTCCCCGTTCTTCTCGGCAGTGATTACGGGCCGGCTGTGGTCACTTTCCCACCGTGGAAACGACCACAGCCGGCCCGTTATTCTCGGTACAAGATATCGGGCCAGTTGTGGTCACTTTGACGAGGAGAGCTGACCACAACAAGCCCGTTATTCCCGGCAGAACTTACGCCGTGCGCTCCGGGACGCGCAGCATCACGAAGAAGCCCACGACGAACAGCACCGCGATGGAGAGCACGCCGATGCTGGAGTTGCCGGTGAGCGCCGTGAACGTGCCCACGAGGAAGGTTCCCAGGATCGCGGCGTACTTGCCGAAGATGTCGAAGAAGCCGAAGTACTCGTTGGCGCGCTCCTTAGGGCAGAGCTTGCCAAACTCGCTGCGCGAGAGCGCCTGGATGCCGCCCTGGAACATGCCCACGAGGATGGCCAGGAACCAGAACTCCACGGCCGAGCGCAGGAAGAACGCCGCGAACAGGGTGATGCCAAAGTACGCTGCGATGGCAATCAGCAGCATGCGGCGCGTGCCGTACTTGGACGAGAGGCGCCCGTAGATGATCGCGGACGGGAAGGCCACGAACTGCGTCACCAGAAGCGCCAGCACGAGCTGCGTGGAGTCGATGCCGAGGTCGGTGCCGTAGCTGGTTGACAGCTTGATGATCGTGTGCACGCCGTCGATGTAGAAGAAGTACGCGATCATGTAGTAGCGGATGGCGTGGTTGGCCCAGATCTCGCGCAGGGTCCCGGTGAGTCCGCGGACCGCGCGGCTCACGGCGTGCGGCGCGCGCGGCTTGAAGTGGAGCTGCTGCACGTTCTTGAGCAGCGGCACGGTGAAGACGGCCCACCACGCCGCGGTGATGCAGAACGCGATCTGCATGGCGGTCTGCAGCGTGATGCCCAGGGTCTCGTAGCCCAGCACCACGCCCAGGCACGCGATGAACGGCACGCAGCTGCCGATGTAGCCCCAGGCGTAGCCCGCCGACGAGATCTCGTCCATGCGCTCGTCGGTGGTGGTGTCCACGAGCAGCGCGTCGTAGAAGACCATCGAGGAGTTGAGCGCCACCGACGAGATCACGTACACCACCAGAAACGCCAGCGCCGCCGTCACGAAGCCCATCGCGATGGTGGCCACGACGCCCGTGCCAACGCAGCCCACGATGAACTTCTTCTTCATGCCCTGCATGTCGGCGATCGAGCCCAGGACGGGCATGAGCAGCGCGATGATCAGCGAGGCCACGGTCTCGGCGTAGCTCCAGGCAACGACGACGCCGCCCTCGGGCGCAAGCGACGAGAAGTAGATGGGAATGACGCTCGTGGCCAGGAGCACGAGCGCGGAGTTGCCCACGTCGTAGACGATCCAGCTCTTCTCGGCCTTTGTCATCTTCTGATGTGCCATAGGGGTTCCTTCCGGCGGGTGCCACAACATATCTATGGTAGGCGAGCGCAGGCCCGAGCGGCGGTAAGAACTGGGTAAAAGCGGACGAGAAGAACGCGGGGCGGCCGGGCGTGGCATAATCGAGAAGAACCACGACGAAAGGGCCATCATGCCGGCGATTCTCACGCACGACCTGTTCGGGAGGGGCGTCCTCGAGGACGTCACCGATCTTCTGGGCCTGCGCTCCGTGGGCGAGCGCGACGCGTTCCTGCTGGGCAACCAGGGCCCCGACCCGCTGTTCTACCTCGTCGTCGACCCGCTGATGCACAAGTGGTCGCCGCTGGGCAACGCGCTGCACGGCTGCGACCCCGCCGCCCTGCTCGTTGCCATGCGCGAGGCAGCCCTGCGCCTCGAGGGCCACGAGCGCCAGCTCGCGCGCGCCTACGTGGCCGGCTTCGCCTGCCACTGGCTGCTCGACTCCACGATGCACCCCTTCGTCTACTGGTGGCAGAACGGCATCACCTCCGCCGGCGTCCCCGGGCTCGACGAGAGCGCCGGCTCGCGCGTCCACGCGGAGATCGAGCGCGACTTCGACGAGATGGCGCTCTACGCGCTCACAGGCAAGACCGTGGAGCGGTGGCGCCCGCACGAGCGCGTGCTCCAGGCCTCCCGCGACGTGCTCGCCGCCGTCGACAAGGTCTACTTCTACGTGGCGCTCTGGATCTTCGGGCGCGCCATCGACCCCAGGACCTTCTCCACGGCGGTCGTCGAGTTCCGCCTGGTGCAGCGCGCCTTCGACTCGCCCACGGGCCGCAAGCGCGCGGCTCTGGCGGCGATCGAGCGCGTGGCGACGAGAGGGTCCTTCTCGCTCGTCAGGTCCATGTCGCACCGCGCGCGCCCCGAGGACACCTCGGACTTTGACAACCGCGAGCACCGCCCGTGGGAGAACCCCTTCACGCACGAGGTCGCCACGACGGGCTTCTGGGACCTCTTCGACGCCGCCCGCGCCCGCGTGCTGCCGACCATCGACGAGCTCTTCTCGGACGACTTTTGCCTTGCGGCGGCGCGCGAGCTCACGCACGACCTCAACTTCGAGGGCGCGCCCACCGAGCCCGGCACGGCCCCGGCGTGGTAGCCTCCCGACGCCCGGACACGCCGCCGGCGTCCTCCGAGGCGACGCGCCACGTCATGCAGGCCAACCGAAGCAAGAACACGACCCCGGAGCTCAGGGTCCGCGCCGCCCTGCGCGCGGCGGGCCTTACCGGGTACCGGCTCCACTGGAAGAAGGCGCCGGGGCACCCGGACGTGTGCTTTCCCGGCAGGCGCGTGGCCATCCTCATAAACGGGTGCTTCTGGCATCGCTGCCCGTTCTGCGGGCCGTCGCGCCCCAAGACCCACCCGGAGTTCTGGGAGGCCAAGTTCGCCCGCAACCGGGCGCGGGACGCCCGCGTGCGCTCCGAGCTCGTCGACGGCGGCTGGACGGTCGTGGTGGTATGGGAGTGCCGCCTCAGGAAGGCGCGCTTCGACCAGACCATGGACGAGGTCGTCTCCGTGGTGCGCAGGGCGGGGGAGGAGCGGATGCCCGGGCACGTGGTGGAGATCGGGTCGCAGGGCGCCTGGCGGCTGCGCAGGATGCGCGCGCGGCGTCGCGTCCGGCGCGGCTAGGCCTCCCGCGACGTCCGGGGTGACCGCTCGCCCGTGCCGGCGAGGCGCGCGGCCGGCCGAGGTGCTAGGCTGTTACCTGCAACATGAGGCGCGGCGACGAGTCAGGGGAGGTCCGCGACATGTCCACATATGTCTTCTCGGACGTGCACGGCCACCGAGCGACCCTCGAGCGCGTCCTCGAGCGCGTGTCGCCCGCGGCGGACGACCGCTTCTTCTGCCTGGGCGACATGATCGACCGCGGCCCCGACCCGGTGGGCGTGCTGCGGGTCTGCCGCGCGCTGCCCAACGTGAGCGCGCTCATGGGCAACCACGAGGACCTCATGATGTCGTGCCTCAACGACCCCGCCGACCCGCTCGCAAGCCTCAACTGGGGCATCAACGGCGGAGCCAAGACCTCGACGGGCCTCGCCGAGCTCTCCGACGACGAGGCGAACGACCTCGTGGACTGGGTGCGCGACCTGCCCCGCTGGGACCAGGCGGTGGTCGGCGGCAGGCGCTACCTGCTCGTCCACGCTGGCGTGAACCTCTCCGCGCCCGCGCCGGACGTCTGGGACGACGACTCCGCGGCCGCCTACCTGCGCGCGCAGGACCCCGAGGAGCTCTCGTGGATACGCGAGGAGTTCTGGGGCGCGGAGCGCGGGCTCTCCGGCGCGGACGGCTCCGGGCCCGTGGTCGTGGCCGGCCACACGCCGACGCCCTATCTCGAGCGGATGGCCCGCGACCTGGACCGCGCCCCGCTGGGCGGCGACGGCCTCGCGCGCATGGTGCGCGTGGGCGCGGACCGCTGGGACATCGACTGCTGCGCGGCCGGCGGGGCGGGCGTGGGCCAGGTGCTCATCCTGCGCCTGGACGACGGCGAGGAGTTCTACGAGCCCGTCCGCGAGGGGGAGTAGCGGGCGCACGTCCTTCTCGCCCGAGCGCTGTCCCCGGCTTTGGATATCGGGCCGGTTTCGGTCGGTTTGGGGTCTCTAAAACGTCCGCAGCCAGCCCGTTATTCTCCCGTCCTGCCCGTCCCCGCAGCGCATGTGTACAATGGTCTGGCCAGAAACGCACCACAAACGACTAGGTACCCTATGAACCTCTCCATCAGCGCGCGTGCGGCGGACCTGCTGCGCGGCGCCATCGATGCCACTGCCGAGAAGAACGGGTGGGTTCGCCCGCAGCGCTTCACCCCCGACCAGCTCAGGGCCCTCGGGAGCGTCCGCGCGTGGCACCCCGGCCTCTTTCGCAGCATGTCCGCCTGCACGTCGGGCGTGACCCTCGAGTTTGCCACCGACGCCAGCTTCGTCTCCGTTGAGCTGCGCGTGGATGCGCCCTCCAAGGGCGCCCAGGCCGTGCTCGACGACGTCCGCCGCCACGCGGGCGCGTCCGACGAGCCGCTCGACGGCGTCTCCGTCGACGTGGACGGACGCCACCTGCCGCTCATGCTCCCGGACGAGAACGACCTCGTGACGTTTGCCCTCGACGACCCCGCGGCGGCCCCCGAGCCGGGCCTCGTGCGCCTGCCCCTCCCGGGGCTGGGCGAGCCGCATCGCGTGCGCGTGTGGCTTCCGTGCCTCTCCTCGTGCGCGGTCCGCGAGGTGCGCGCGGATGGCACCTACCTCGAGCCCGTCCCCGCCCGCGGGCAGCTGCTCGTGCTCGGCGACTCCATCGCGCAGGGGTTTGTCGCCGGGGACCCCGGCCGCTCGTGGACCGCGCGCCTCGCCGACCACCTGGGCCTCGACCTCCTGAACCAGGGGGTGGGCGGCCAGGTCTTCCAGCCCGGCTCGCTCTCCGGGCTCGCGGCGGCCGCGCGCCCCGAGGCCATCGTCGTCGAGTTTGGCGAGAACTACCGCTACGAGGTGTGCCAGGCGTCGCGCGTGGGGCGCGAGATCTTGGCCTACCTCTACGAGGTCTCCGAGGCCTGGCCCGACGTACCCACGTGGGTGCTCACGCCGCTGCCGCATTCCGAGGACGTCTACCCCACCAACCCGCGCAGCTGTGCCGGCGAGGTCGAGGGCCTCATCGCCGCGGCGGTGCGCCGCCACCCGCAGATGCGCCTCGTCGACGGCGCGGCCCTGCTCGACGCCGAGCGCCTGCCCGAGCTGCTCGCCGACGGCTCCGACCATCCCGGCCGGGAGGGGCAGCGGATGCTCGCAGAGCGCCTCTCGTTCGTCATCGACGCCACCGCCGTGGCCCCGGAGCAGCGCCGCACGATCGCGCTCGCGATAGCTCGGCGCGCCGGCGACGTGGCCCTGCCCGTCACCGAGGCCCTGCGCCGCGGCCTCGGCGAGGTTCTTCTCGCCGACAAGGGCGCGGTCGTGGTGGGCTTCCCGGGAGGGGAGACCCTCATGTGGGCGAGCGCGCCGGCTGCCCTGCGCCGCGCCCTGACGTGCATCGGCTCGCGCGGCGTGGCCTGCGTCTGCGGCGACCGCCGCGCGGCCCGCGAGGTCGTGCGCGCCGTGGGCGGCACGGCACACGCCTGCCACCTCGTGACCTGGCGCGGCGACGCCCCCGAGCGCGACGCCGCCCGAGACGTGCGCGTGCTCACCTCCGCCTACGCCGGGGTGATCCGCGAGCACTACTCCCATCCCGAGTACCTCGCTCCCGGCGAGCTCGAGGAGCTCCTCGACGCCGGCGCGTTTCTCGGCGGCTTCGAGGACGGGCGCATCGTGGGCTTTGTCGGCGAGCACGCGGACGGCTCGATGGGCATGCTCGAGGTCTTCGAGGGGTCGCGCCGGCGCGGCTGGGGCACGGAGCTCGCCGCGGCGCAGGTCGCGCGCACGCTCGAGGCCGGCAACGTGCCCTGGGCGGCCGTGTGGCCCGACAACGAGGCCTCGCTCGCGCTCGAGCGCTCGATGGGCTTCGAGGTGGCGCCAGCCGACGGGCTCTGGTACGTCTCGTAGGCTCTGAGCAGCGCATCTTCACCAAGCGTCCACATATCTATATATTTTGTCGGCTTTTCGCGCGCCCGCGCGCCAACACCTAAAATGCACGCCGCGCAAGGGTAAAACCCCAGCGCAGACACGCCAAAGCTGACCCCAAGGGAGTCATCCATGAGCAATCTTCAGAGCCGCGCTCTCGAGTCTGAGTTCTGCGCCATCGTGAACGAGCTGGGGGGTGACGCCGAGGGCAAGGCCGCCGGCGACGCCTTCCTCGCCGCGTCCCACCCCGTGAGGGGCGGCCGCGGCGTGCCCGACTGGGCCGTCACGCCCAAGATCCTGGGTCCCGCCGAGCTGGGCATCCTGCGCGAGGGCGCGGAGACCTTCGGCCGCATCCTCGAGAAGGTCACGGCCCACTACCTCGACGACGCCGACTACCGCGCGCTCTTCCGCCTTCCGGAGGAGTTCGAGCAGCAGAGCCTCATTCCCACCGGCTACGACCAGCTGCTTCCCTTCATGCGCCTCGACACCCTCTTTGACCAGGAGACGGGCGCCTTCCGCTTCTGCGGCGTGGCGACCACGAGCGCGGGCATGACCTCGGCCATCGACGTCACGCGCGCCGTGTGCCTCACCGAGGCCTTCCGCCGCTTCTCCGAGCGCCACGAGGACATCCACGCCCTCGACCCGGTGGGCGGCGTGATCGAGGCCCTGCGCGAGACCTATACCTCCTGGGCCAACGCCGACGCCGGCACCCACCACCCCGACCGTCCCGTCGTGGGCATCGTGGACTACCCGGAGAGCGCCTCTGCGGTGGAGTTTGCCGACCTCATCGAGCGTCTCGCCGACGAGGGGGTCTTCGCGCGCTTCGTCGACATCCGCGACCTGCGCATCGAGGAGGCCGGCGGTCAGCGGCGCCTCGTGGACTCCGAGGGACCCGTCGTCTGCGTCTACCGCCGCGCCCCCATGGGCGAGATGCTCGAGAAGCCCTGCGCGGGCGCCGAGGCGCTCGTCGAGGCCGCCCGTCGCGGCCTGGCCTGCCTGATCGGCGGCTTCTGCGCCGCCCCGGTGGCCACCAACGCCATCTTCGCCGTGCTCCACGCGCCCGAGACCGAGTCCGTCCTCACCTCCGACGAGCTCGCCTTCGTGCGCGCCCACGTCCCCGAGGCCCACTTCCTCGAGCGCGGCTGCGACCTCACGCCCTACCTCGCCGACCCGGACGGCTGGATCGTCCGCCCCGCCGGCGGCTACCGCGTCTCCGAGGCCGTGGCGGGCATCGACCGCATGGACCGCGACGAGTGGTGGCGCGTCCTGCTCGCCGGCTGCGAGGAGGGCGCCGTGATCGAGCGCTACGACCCCGCCTACCGCTCCGAGGTCGTCGTGGGCGGCGAGGGCGGCTCCGAGCCCGTCGAGGTCGGCAACATGCTCGGCCTGTTCCTGTGCCGCGGCGCCTTCAGCGGCGTCTACGCACGCTGCGGGCGCAAGTCCGTCATGGGTACCTGGGGCCAGCACCTCGACCTGGGCTGCCTTGTCGTGAACGAGTAGCGCCCCGATGCCGGCGGCGACGAACAAGCTGGCGTCCGGGCTCACCGGGTGCCTCTCCCAGGAGGCCTCCGAGGCCGTGGCAGAGCGCCTGGCCTCGGGGGCGCTCTCGCCGTTTGCCTGCCGCGACGCCTCCGCCATCCGCCGCGACCCCTGCGACCGCGACCGCGACACGGCGATGCGCCCCGCCTTCGTGCGCGATGCCGAGAAGCTCATGCACCTGCCGGCCTACAATCGCCTGGCGGGCAAGACGCAGGTCTTCTCGTTCCGCGCCAACGACGACATCTGCCGCCGCGGCCTGCACGTGCAGCTCGTGGCGCGCGTCGCCCGCGACATCGGCCGCGCGCTGGGGCTCAACCTCGACCTCATCGAGGCCATCGCGCTGGCGCACGACCTGGGCCACACGCCCTTCGGCCACGCCGGCGAGCGCTTCCTGAACGATGTCTACCACGCCCGCACCGGGCGCTGGTTCTATCACAACGTGCAGAGCGTGCGCGTGGTCGACGCGCTCGCGGGGCGCAACGTGAGCCTGCAGACCCTCGACGGCGCGCTCTGCCACAACGGCGAGTTCGAGCAGCAGAGCTTCGAGACGAGCGGCCTTGCGGAGTTCGACACCTTCGACCGCGTGGTCGAGGCGTGCTGGGAGCACGGCGACGAGACCATCGCCCACCTGCGGCCCATGACGCTCGAGGGCTGCGTGGTGCGCGTCTCCGACATCATCGCCTACGTGGGCAAGGACCGCCAGGACGCCATCCGCGCCGGCCTCTGCGCCGAGGACACCTTCGACGACGGCCTGGGCGGCGCCTACAACGCCTGGGCGCTCTCTGCCTTCGTGGCCGACGTCGTCGAGCACAGCGTGGGTCGCGACCGCATCGAGATGAGCGCCGAGGGCTTTGCCGAGATGCGTCGCGCCAAGCGCGAGAACTACGAGAAGATCTACGGCGCCGGCGAGGTCAACGGCGACTTCTCCCACGAGGTGGCCGAGCTCTTCGGGCGGCTCTACGAGCACGAGCTTGCCGCGCTTTCCGCCGGCGACGAGTCCGCGGCGATCTTCGCGCACCACGTGCTGCCCTGCGAGCGGCGCCTCGCGTTCTACGGGCGCAGCTACGACTGGGAGCGCGACCCGGACCAGACCGTGGTGGACTTCATCTCCTCGATGACCGACGACTACTTCATGGCCACCTGCGAGGCGCTGTTCCCCGACGCTGCCGGGCTCTTCCCGAGCCGCGGGTACTTCTCGGCCGGCGTCCGCGCGTAGCGCGGCGTTCCCTACTCCGCCTCGCCCGCGAAGGCCTCGACGAACTCCTCGAAGGAGTCGGTCTTCATGAGGGCCACGGTCTTGTCCACGGACGAGAAGAACTCCACGATCAGGTCGAACGCGTCGCGGAAATACGTCATGTCCTCCTTGGCGATGCCGATCATCATCACGAAGTGCACGTCGCGCCCGCCCCAGTCGAGCGGGGCATCGTTGTGGAGTACGGCGATGAAGGAGCGTCGGGCATAGACGCCCAGGGAGTGGGGGAGTGCGAGCTCGTCGACAAAGGCGGTGGACGAGGCGTTCTCCCTCAGGTGCACGTCCTGGACGAACTCGGCGTCGGCGTATCCGAGCTGCATGGCAAGGCCACCCAGATAGTCGATATAGGCGTCGCGCCCGCCCTCCAGGCGCAGATTGCGTCGGAACAGCTCGGGCGCAAGCATGCCGCGCAGGAACTGGCGCGCGTGGCTCGTCTGCTTGCTGTCAATCACCGCGTCGAGGCGCTCGCGGATGGCGCGCTCCCCACGCTTGGTAAGGATGGGCCCCACGCAGACGCGCTCGCCCGAAGCGGGCACGACGTTGTGCATGGCGATGACGAGGTCGCACTCGGGACGACGGCCGAGGTACTCGCGCTCGTTCATGATGCCCACCACCGTGGCGTCGCCGTCGAGCACGCGCTTGATGTCGGCGACGAGCTGGTTGGCGAAGTCGTGGTACTGGCCCACCACGATGACGCAGGTCGCGACGTTGCTCGTCTCGGAGCAGCGCTCAAGGTAGGCGCCGATGTGGAACGCGATGAACGCGATCTCGTTCTCGTCCATCTCGCAGCCGAGCGCCCGGGAGAAGCGGTGCGCAAAGTGGACCGCCATGTCGTAGACGGGCGCGTAGTCGCGCTTGATCTGGGCGGCCAGCGGGTTGGGGTAGCTCACGTGGTACGCGGCGCGCTGGTAGGCGTTGTACATGTGGAGCGTGAGCTGCAAAAGCAGCGCCTCGTCAAAGGCGGGGATGCCGTAGCGCGCGGCGGTCTCGTCGGCGATCTGCTTGACGAGGTCGAGAAACTCTTGGTCGATGAGGCGCGCAAGGGACTCGAGGCTCAGGTCGCCGTAGTCGTAGCGCTCCACGGAAAGGGCGATGAGAAGGACGATCTGCCGGTAATCCGTCTCGGGAATCTTGCAGCCGAAGCGCTCCTCAACGTAACGCGCGAAGCGGTCGGCGCAGCGGATGATCTCGTTTCTCTGGCTGAACTCCTCGAGCATTCGGTCGACGTCGATGAGGTCGTCGCGCTCGGCGAGGCGGTGGTCCGACTGCAGGCGGATGACGATCACGAGGACGTGCATCAACAGGTTGTTGAGCGAGAAGTCGTTGATGAGCAGGTCAGAGCGTTGGCAGATTTCAACCAGGCTTGAGGCGATCTCGTGGACGTCGAAGTCGGGGAAGAGCCCCTCGAGCGTCTCTGCGGACGAGAAGTACCCGCCCGCGTCATGCGTGGCGAGAAACCCGAGCAGCCGCCGCTTGTCCTGCTCGTTGCCGATGAGGCGCATCGTGAAGCTGTGCGTGTCAATGGCGAGGCCAAACTGCCCGACGAGCTTCCTCACGCCGGGCAGGACGCCGCTCGAGAGGGTGCTCTCGGAAATGTGCAGGTCGTCGGCGAGGTCGAAGACCGAGACGCCCTCACGCGCGTTGACCAGCCGCGAGAGGACATAGTTGCGCCGCACGACCCCGGACTGCTCGGAATCCTGGCGTCCGCGGCCCTCCAAGGCATGGGCGCGGTCGGACGCGAGGCGATACCCGTCGTTGGAGGACTCGATGCGCTGAACGCCCTGACGGTTGATCTCGGCGACGTAGTTTCTGATCGTGCGCTCGCTGGTGTCGAGCATCTTGGCAAGCATGGCGGCGCTCACCCAGGAGTTTGCGTGCTCCAGGACGTAGACCAGCCGATCGATCCTGTCGGACTTCTTGCTTGCCATGACCCGCCCTTCATTGGTCTGATTCGAACGCTTCCGCCCGATTCTACCCAACAAGCAGGCGCCGGGAAAAACAACGCCTTTTCCGTGCGCCCGGAAAAACGGAGGCCTTTCCGGGGTGCGGAAAAAAGTGTGTTGGAGATGTGTGCGAGTATCTTCGTATAGTGCAGTCAGGCTTTACGGTGCACGAGCCGGCACGCGCACCACGCAGAAGCACACCCTCAGGAAAGGAGCCAGAAATGGCCGACCAGAACGGAACCACGCGCATCCTGCTCGCGTGCGGCATCGGCGCCTCGACGGGCTTCATGGCTGCCGGCATGCGCAAGGTCGCCAAGGAGAAGGGGCTCGACTGCACGATCAAGGCCGTGAGCAAGTCCGAGATCATGGACTACGCCGACAAGATCGACGTGCTGCTCCTTGGCCCGCACTTCGCGAGCGAGGTGCCCGAGATCCAGGCGCAGGTCGCCCCGTACGGCGTCAAGGTCATGGCGATCGACCCCGACTACTACGCCGCCCTCGACGGCGAGGGCATCCTCGAGGATGCCTACGACCTGCTCGAAGAGTAGGGGGCAAGCATGCTTCAGAAAATCATGACCTCGGTCCAGAACTGGATCACCGAGCACATCGTCCCCGTCATGAACAAGCTGACGGCGACTTACTGGTTTGGCGTCATCTCCGACGCGGTCCTCTACATCGTCCCGTTCTCGATGGTGAGCGCCATCCCGAGCCTGTGGAACATCGCCCGCAGGTTCTGGACGTTCCTCCCCGACATCTCGCCCATCACGACCTACTCCTTCGGCCTCGTGGGCATGTTCATGGCCTTCATCATCCCGTACAACGTTGCGGTGAAGGAGAACCGCAAGGACCGCGCCATGATCGCGGGCTTCACGGGCATCGGCACCTACATGCTCTGCATGAACCCCACGGTCCTCGAGGACGGCTCCTACGCCTTCCAGATGTCCATGTTCGGCGCAGGCGGCATGTTTACCGCCATGGTCCTGGGCTTTGTCGTGGGCTTCATCTACAAGCGCATGGCCCGCATGAGCTTCTTCGGTGAGGACTCGCTCATCCCGGACTTCGTCAAGAACTGGTTCGACAACATCATCTCCGTGCTGCTGTCCCTGTTCATCGGCTGGCTCGTGACCTACATCGGCCAGATCGACGTCTTCACCATGGTCGGCATCATCCTCTCGCCGGTCACGAGCTTCGCCCAGACGCTTCCCGGCACGATCGCCATCCCGCTCGTCATGGACACGTTCTACTTCTTCGGCATCTCCGGCTGGGTCTTCTCGCCCGTGCAGCAGTCCATCCAGAAGTCCGCGCTCGCCGAGAACATGGAGCTCGCCGCTGCCGGTCTTGCCCCGGTGAACATCAACGCCTACGGCATCACCCGCTACATCATGATTGGCGGCGAGGGCGCCACGCTTCCCTTGGCCTTCTACATGCTCTTCGCCAAGTCCAAGAAGAACCGCACGCTCGGCCGCGCCACGATCGTCCCCTCGATCTTCAACATCAACGAGCCGCTGATCTTCTCGACCGTCGTCGCCAACCCGTTCCTGTTCATTCCGATGGTGCTCCAGGCCATCATCCTGCCCGCCAACGCCTACCTCTGGATGAGCATGGGCTGGGCCGGCCTGCACGTGGAGAACTTCGATATGAACTTCCTGCCCAACGCCATCTCCGCGTTCTTCATGTCGGGCGGCAACTGGGGCAACGTCGCGCTGGTCTGCGTCAACCTGCTGATTGCCGCCATCCTCTGGTTCCCGTTCTTCAAGGCGGCGGACAACTACCAGGCCAAGGTCGAGGACGAGCAGGCCGCCGAGAAGGCCGCGAAGAAGGCCGCCAAGAAGGCCGCCCGCGAGGCTGCCAAGGCCGCCGCGCTCGCCGAGTAAGTTACGCAACGTCTGAGGTATCGCGCCCCGGCCCGGCCGGCCGGGGCGCACGGAAGAGGGAGTACCCAAAATGGCTGAAGAGACGATTGACATCCCGACCGTCGCGATGGGGGTCATCATCAACGCGGGTGACGGGCGCGTCTGCATCGACAAGGCCATGGACAGCCTGGCGGAGCTCGACCTGGACGCCGCGGAGAAGTACCTCCGTCAGGCGGACGAGAAGATCCTTGCCGCCCACCGCGCCCAGACCGAGATGATCCAGCGTGAGGCCGCGGGCGAGAAGGTCGAGTTCTCGATTCTCTTCGTCCATGCGCAGGACACGCTCATGACCATCGCCGCCGAGCTCCACATGGCGAAGAAGATGCTCCCCGTCGTTCGCACCCTCGCCGAGCGCGCGAAGTAGGCCCGACGCATCGGACCGTAATCCACCGAAACACTTACGAGAGAGGAATCATCATGATCGACCTCAAGAGCTATGACTTTGGCGACGCCTTCCCCGAGGGCTTCCTCTGGGGCGGCGCGACGGCTGCCAACCAGATCGAGGGCGGCTGGAACGAGGGCGGCCGCGGCCCCGCGGTCTCCGACTACGTCATCCTGCTCGACCGCGAGACCTGCGCCCGCGAGGGCATCGTCGAGGGCGGCCCGCTCAACTCCGTGACCCGCCAGTCGCTCGCCGAGCGCAAGGCCCACGAGGACGCCTATGACTTCCCCAAGCGCCGCGGCATCGACTTCTACCACACCTACAAGGAGGACATCGCGCTTCTGGGCGAGATGGGGTTCGGCGTCTTCCGCATGTCCATCTCCTGGAGCCGCATCTTCCCCAACGGCGACGACGAGCAGCCCAACGAGGAGGGCCTGGCCTTCTACGACGCTGTCTTCGACGAGTGCCACAAGAACGGCATCGAGCCCATGGTGACCCTCAACCACTTTGACATGCCGCTGCACCTGGCCGAGGAGTACAACGGCTTCGCCAGCCGTCACGTGGTCGACGCCTTCGAGCGCTACGCCGAGACGGTCTTCCGTCGCTACAAGGGCAAGGTCAAGTACTGGATGACCTTCAACGAGATCAACCACGTCTACGCCAACCCCTGCACCTGCTGCGGCGTGATCTGGGACCAGCCCGAGGACGGCGGCAACCCCTACGCCGGCCGCTGGCCCGAGAAGTTCCAGGTCGCCCACAACCAGCTCGTGGCCTCCGCCAAGGCGTGCATCAAGCTCCATGAGATCGACCCGGACGCCTATATCGGAAACATGCTCTGCCGCCTCGAGAACTACGCCGAGACCTCTGAGCCCGAGGACCAGCTCCAGGTGCTCTTCGAGGACCACTTCAACTGGTTCTTCACCGACATCCAGGCCAAGGGCGAGTACCCGTACTACATCAAGCGCTTCTTCCGCGACTACGGCGTGGACCTCAAGATGGAGCCGGGCGACGAGGAGATCCTCAAGAAGGGCACCATCGACTACATCTCCATCAGCTACTACATGACCTACATCATGCGCTACAAGGGCAAGATCTCCCCGGAGCCCTCCGGCAAGCTGCTCACCGAGATCAAGAACCAGTACCTCGAGCAGACCGAGTGGGGCTGGCCGATCGACCCCGTGGGCTTCCGCATCACGCTCAACCACATCTACGACCGCTACCACCTGCCGATCTTCATCTCCGAGAACGGCAACGGCATCACCGAGGAGCGCGACGAGAACGGCTACTGCGCCGATGACGCGCACATCGAGTACATGAAGGCCCACGTGGAGCAGATGCACCAGGCCCTTCTCGACGGCGTCGACGTCTTTGGCTACGCGTGGTGGGGCCCGATCGACCTCATCAGCTCCGGCACCTCCGAGATGACCAAGCGCTATGGCCAGATCTCCGTCGACCAGGACGACCACGGCGACGGCACCGGCAAGCGCGGCAAGAAGAAGAGCTTCTACTACTACAAGAAGCTCATCGCCTCCAACGGCGCAGACCTCTCGACCGACAACATCGTCGAGGAGTAGCACCTCCTTCTGCCGGCGCGCACACCGCCGGATAGTCCCGGCGCCCCCGCCCTCCCCGCGGGGGCGCCCCTCATATGACGGGAGTTGATTACGATGAAGAAGAGCGAGCGACTGGCGAGAAGGGCGGAGGTCGCCCGGGACGTCGCGCGCCACGAGGCGCGAAGGGCGCTCGGCCTGCTCGGCCTGGCGGCCGTCGGGTATGCCGCGATCGAGCTGGGCCTCGAGTACGTCGTCGGGTCGCTCGCGACCTTCGACTCCCAGACGCTCGGGGTGATTTCCCTTGTGGCGACCGTCGTTCTTCTCGCGGTCCTTATCGTGTGTGAGGTGCGTGCGTGGCGAGCGACGGTCGGCGCGTGCGAGGAGGAGCCGTCTGGGTCCGACAAGTTCATCTTGGGAGCGGCCCTGTGGTTCGGGGGCGCCGCCCCGCTCGCCATCGTCAACTCCGTGCGCCACCTCGCCGGCACGGCGGCCGCGGGCGATGCGACGACCGCCTATCTCCAGGTTGCCGTCGCAGCGGCGTTTGCCCTGTTCGCCGCGATGCGCTTTGCCCCGGAGGTCTGGGGGCGCTAGATGGGATTTCTCGGCGTCGCATATCAGATGGCTGTTGTGGCGATCCCGGTTGCTGTGGGCTACGCGCTGAGGCGCCTCTCCGTCATGGACGAGCTCCTCGACGAGCGCCTGGTCGCCCTTATCCTCGACATGCTGCTCCCCTGTGCGGTCCTCTCGTCGCTGCTCTCCGTCGACACGCTCCCGAGCAGGGGGGAGCTGGTCGAGGTGATGGTCCTCATGCTCGTCGCGATGGCCGTCTCCTGGGCGGTGTCGGCGCTCGCCGCGCGCCTGCTGCGCGTCCCGGCGGAGGAGGGCGGGGCGTACCGTTTCGCGATGATGTTCGGCAACGTGGGCTTCATCGGGTTCCCCGTGGTCTCGTCGATCCTGGGGGAGGAGGCGATGCTCGACGCGGTGATCGCGAGCATCCCCGGCAACGTCGTCATGTTCACGGTCGGGGCGGCGATGTTCGCGCGGGCCTCCTCGGGAGGGGAGGGCAAGCGCGAGGGGCTGGCGCGCAGCCTGCTTACCCCGACGATGATCGCGAGCGTGCTGACGCTGGCGTGCGCGCTCGCGGGCTTCCGTTCGTTCGGCGTGGTCGGCGACGCTGCGCATGTGATCGGCCAGGCGTCGACGCCCTGCGCCCTTCTCGTCACGGGCTCCTCGATCGCGCGCTATGACCTCGCTGAGATGCTCCGTGGCGCGCGCTCGTACGTCACTGCGGCGTGCAGGCTGGTTGCGGTGCCGCTCGCCTGCGCGACGGTGCTCCGCGCGCTCGGCCCCGCCGTCCCGAGCAAGGTCGTCGCGGTCATTGCGCTCGTGTGCGCCATGCCGGTCGCTACCAATGGCGTGCTCTACAGCATGCGCAGCGGCCAGGGCATCGTTCCCATGACGCGCGTGACGTTTCTCAGCGTGGTGGGGTCCGTCGCCTCGATTCCGCTGGTGTGCGCCCTCCTCGGCATCTGCTGACGCTCCCCGCGCCCACGCGTCTCAACCCCGCATTGACGCCGCAGCTCACACGTGTACAATGCCCCGAGACGCGAAAGGGGAGGTATGGCACTGACGAGAAGGGCAAAGCGGGTCGTTGCCGTCGTGGCGGCGATCGTCGTGCTGGCGGCCGTGGGGCTTGGCCTCGCCGGCAACTTCCTCGTGGACTTTGCGCTCAACCCGCACGCCAGCGTCTCCATGTCCAACGCGATCCATGGGGGAGAGGTCGACGGCATCGACTACGCCGAGGCCCCCAAGCTCGACGAGGCGTATGCCGAGGAAGCGGCCTCCTGGTTCGAGGCCGAGAGGCGCAGCGTCTCCCACCAGGCGTCCGACGGCACGGTTCTTCTGGGCTGGGAGCTCGACGGCGCGGACGGCGCGGCCTACTCCGACGGCCACACCTGGGCGGTGGTCTGCCACGGCTACATCGGCGACCCGGCCTCCATGGCCAAGTACGCCTATCACTTCAGCCAGCTCGGCATGAGCGTGCTCATGCCCGCCGCGCGCGGCCACGAGCGCAACGTCGACACGGGCCTCATCCAGATGGGCTGGGGCGACGCGCACGACCTTCTGGGCTGGATCGACGACATCGTGGCGCGCGACCCCGAGGCGCGCGTCATCCTGTTTGGCGTCTCCATGGGCGGAGCCGAGGTCATGATGGCCTCCGGCCTGGACGGCCTCTCCGACAACGTCAGCCTGATCGTGGAGGACTGCGGCTACACCAGCGTCTGGGACGAGTTCGTCCTGCAGCTGGACAACGTCTTCGGCCTGCCGAGCTTCCCGATCCTGAACGTCGCCGACGCGGCGTGCCTGCTGCGCGCCGGCTACACCTTCGAGGGTGCCTCGTCGGTGGAGAGCCTGCGCTCGGCGAGCGTGCCGATGCTCTTCATCCACGGCGACGAGGACGCCTTCGTGCCCTTCTCGATGCTCGACGAGTGCTACGATTCCTGCGCGAGCGAGCAGAAGGAGAAGCTCGTGGTGAGCGGCGCCGGCCACGGCCTCTCCGCGAGCACCGACCCCGACCTCTACTGGGGGACCGTCGACGCCTTCGTCGAGAAGCACCTCTAGGCCCCGCTGCCGCCCCCGCTGCTCTCGTCCCCCGCGCGAGAAATGTACGAACCACGCTAAAGCGCGTACCAGTCACATTTGCGTTTTCGCAGGTAGAAAAGGTGCCTAGTTCTTCTCGCCACCGATAAGAACCCCGAAGGTCGTACATTTCTCACCTCCCCAAACGGCCGCGAGTGCCGACAGAGGCGCGCGGCCGGCGGCATCCCGCGCGATGGCGTACAATCGTTCCCATGGATACCTTGTTCACGCGCGTCGAGACCGCGCGCAAAACCGAGAACGCGCCGCTTGCGGCCCGCATGCGGCCCACCACGCTCGACGGCTACGTCGGCCAGGAGAAGGCCGTCGGGCCCGGCAGCTGGCTGCGGCGCGCCATCGAGCATGACACCCTGTCGTCGGTCATCCTCTACGGGCCGGCCGGCACGGGCAAGACCACGCTCGCACGCATCATCGCCAACACCACGCACGCCGAGTTCGTCGAGGTCAGCGCCATCACCGGCACGGTGAAGGACCTCCGGCGCGAGATCGAGGCAGCCGAGAGCCGCCTGCTCACCGCCGGCCGCCGCACGATCCTCTTCGTGGACGAGATTCACCGCTTCAACCGCAGCCAGCAGGACGCGCTGCTGCACGCGGTGGAGGACCGGATCGTGGTCCTTATCGGCGCCACGACGGAAAACCCCTACTTCGAGGTCAACTCCGCCCTGATCAGCCGCAGCCGCGTCGTTGAGCTCACCGCCCTCGACGACGACTCGGTCCGCGAGCTCGTCCGTCGCGCGCTCGCAGACCCGGAGGGCCTCGCCGGCGCCTTCGAGCTCGCGCCCGAGGCGGCCGACGAGATCGTGACGCTTGCGGGCGGCGACGGGCGCGCCGCGCTCACCTCGCTCGAGCTCGCCTCCCAGATGGTGGACCGCCCGGCGGACGAGTTGGACGGCGCGCCCGCCACGATCACCCGCGAGCACGTCCGCGAGGCCAACCCGCGCCGCGGCCTTCCCTACGACAAGGCCGGCGACATGCACTACGACGTCATCTCCGCGTTCATCAAGTCGATGCGCGGATCGGACCCCGACGCCGTGCTCTACTGGCTCGCCCGCATGCTCGACGCGGGGGAGGACCCCAAGTTCATCGCGCGCCGCATCATGATCTGCGCCTCGGAGGACGTGGGCAACGCCGACCCGCAGGCGCTGCTCGTCGCCCACGCGGCCTTCCGGGCGACGGAGGTCATCGGCATGCCGGAGTGCCGCATCAACCTGGCCCAGGCCGCCACCTACGTGGCCCTGGCGCCCAAGTCCAACGCCGCGGAGGCCGGCATCGACGCCGCGCTCGCCGAGGTGCGCTCCGGCCCGCGCCGCGAGGTGCCCAGCCACCTGCGCGACCGCCACCGTCCCGGCTCGGACGAGTACGGAGCCTACCTCTACCCGCACAACTACCCCGGCGGCTGGGTGCCGCAGCGCTACCTGCCCGAGGGGCTCGAGCGCGGCTGCTTCTACCAGGCGAGCCCGCGCGGCTGGGAGGCGTGGCGCCAGGAGGCCATCGGCCGCGACATCGCGGACGCGCAGGCGAGCGGAAACGATGCCGGCACAGTTGGGTAGAATGAGAGTTCGGGGTGCCCGCCCCTGATCTGACGCTCGTAAGGAGGGCGCAATGGACTACCTGAACATCGCCTTGATCGTGCTCGTCCTCTTCGGCGTCTGGGCCGTCGTGGAGGTCGCCCTCACGATGCGCTCGGCGAGGAAGAGCATCGACAAGATCACAACCTCCGCCAGCGAGGTGATCGAGCAGGCGCAGCCGATCGTGGCCAAGCTCGACGGCGTGGTCGACGAGCTCGAGCCCGCCGCCAAGGAGGCCGTGCCCCTGCTCAAGAAGGCCGAGGTCTCCCTGGACTCCGCCAATGTCTCGCTCGAGCGCGTCAACGGCATCCTCGAGGACGTCTCCTCGGTCTCCGGCACCGCCTCGACCGTCACCGGCGCCGTCAACCGCGCCGCCGAGACCGCCGTCTCCGGCGTGGCGAGCGTGGTCTCGCGCCTCAAGGGAGGCGTCTCCGGCGAGCGCGTCGCGCGCCTCGAGGGCGCCGATGCTGCCGAGCCCGCTCACGACGAGCCGGCCGACGAGCCGGCACCGCAGCGCTACGTCGAGTACGTCAGCGTCGGCGCGCAGGCGGGCGAGCCCACGGATGCCGAAGCGGAGGAGAAGTGATGGACGAGAAGAACGTGACGCTTTCCGTCCCCGCGGAGGCCGACTTCGCGCGGTCGGTGCGCATGACGGCCTCCACGCTGGCAGTCTGCTGCGACATGAGCGTCGAGGACGTCGAGGACGTCCGCATGATCGCGGAGGAGGGCTTCGTCTACTCCTGCGCCACGGCGCCGGAGCGCGTGGGCGTGTCCTTCTCGCTCACCGGCGACGCGATGGCGATGGACTTCACCCTGGGCGACTCCGAGCCCGCCGACGAGTCGATCGAGCTCGTCGAGGTCCTGCTCTCCGCCGTGTGCGACGTCTTCTCCGTCTCCGAGGACGGGCGCGTGCTGCATCTCGTCAAGCGGGCGGGGGACGCCCATGTCGACTAACGGTTCCGCCGAGCGGGCCGCAGCGCGAGCGCTTCGCCGGGCCTCCGGCGGCAAGGCCGCGTGGGACAAGGACCGCACGCGGGAGCTCTTCCGCCGCTTCAAGGAGGAGGGCGACGCCGAGGCGCGCGACCAGCTGATCGTCAACCACATCAACCTCGTGCGCTTCCTCGCGTCCAAGTTCAAGAACCGCGGGGAGTCCCTCGAGGACCTCATCCAGGTGGGCACGATCGGCCTGATCAAGGCCATCGACCGCTTTGACCCCGAGCGCGGCCTCGAGTTCACCACCTACGCCACGCCCACGATCATGGGCGAGATCAAGCGGCACTTCCGCGACAAGGGCTGGTCCGTGCGGGTGCCCCGGCGCCTGCAGGAGCTCTCCGCCAAGGTCAACCAGGCGACCGACGAGCTCACCAACCAGCTGCAGCGGAGCCCCTCGGTGGCCGAGATCGCGGACTACCTGGGCTCGAGCGTCGACGAGGTCCTCGAGGCTATGGAGTCCTCGAGCGCCTACAGCTCGGTGCCGCTCGAGGGCGGCGGGTCCGGCGAGGACGACGAGAGCCCGTCGGTCATCGACCACTACGCCACGGAGGACCCCGACCTCGCGGCCTCCGACGACCGCATCGTGCTCGAGCAGGCCATCGCCGACTTCTCCCCGCGCGAGCAGGAGATCATCAAGATGCGCTTCGAGCAGGGGCTCACGCAGGTGGAGATCGCCGAGCGAGAGGGCATCTCGCAGGTTCAGGTCTCGCGCCTGCTGCGCCGCGCCCTCAGGCGCCTTCAGGACAAGATCGACCCCGAGGGGCTCATGCGCGCATGACAGGCTGACGGCTGTGACAATTCAACCTGTCCTAATTGTCACTGCCCAGCCGTCCCTCGCGAAGGAGGACCATGAACCGTTACGAGAAGTGGCGCCTGCGCGCGACCGTCGTCTGGGCGATCGTGGGCGCCATCGCTCTGTTCCTGCTCGCCGTGCGCGGCCTCGCCGTCGTGGGGCAGGCGGTCGAGCTGCTGCTCATCGGCATCATCACGGGCTTCATCTGCAGCCCCATCACCAACTGGCTCGAGGACCGGCACGTCCCGCGCGGCATCGCCGCCCTTCTCGCCCTGCTCATCGTGGTGTCGTGCATTGTTGCCCTGGTTGCGCTCTTCGTGGGCCCGTTCGCCCGCGAGCTCATGGCGCTGCTCAGGAGCGTCCCCTCCTACTTCTCCCAGGTGGAAGATGCCCTCGGCACGTTCTGGGACACCTTTGGCTCCAATAGCAGCACAAACGTCCAGAGCACGGTCAACGCTCTCGTCCAGGTCCTCACCGAGGCGGGCTCCGGCATCGCCTCCGACCTCGCGCGCAACCTCTCCACCGGCCTCGTCGCCAACCTCACCGACCTCGCCGGCCACTTCGTGACCTTCTTCCTCGGCCTCATCCTCGCGTACTGGTTCGCGCTCGACTACCCCAAGATCATGCGCGAGCTCGCCACCATCGCCGGCCCGGAGTACGACGAGGAGATGGTGCTCACCTTCGCCGTCCTCTCGCGCTCCATGGGCGGCTACATGCGCGGGACGCTGATCACGTCGCTCGCCAACGGCCTCATGGTCGCCGCCGGCCTCGCCCTTCTCGGCCACCCCTACGCGGGCCTGCTCGGCATCGCCACGTTCGTCCTGCACTTCGTGCCCGTGATCGGCCCGTTCCTGTCCTCGATCTCCGCGGTCCTCCTGGGCCTGTTCGTGAGCCCGCTGTGCGCCTTCTGGACCCTCGTCATCACCGTGGTGGCGCAAAACGTCACAGACAACGTGCTCTCGCCGCTCGTTATGCAGTCCTCCATCAAGATCCACCCCGCGCTCTCGCTGCTGGGCATCATCATCGGCGGCGCGCTGGGCGGCGCGGTGGGCATGCTGCTCGCGGTGCCGCTCACGGCCGCAATCAAGGGCTTCTTCGTCTACTACTTCGAGTCCCACACCGGTCGCCAGCTGGTCTCCAAGGAGGGCGCCATCTTCGGCTCCACGCCGTTCAACTACGCCGACGGCCGTCCCCAGCCCACCTTCGACGCGCTCGACGACGACACCTTCATCGCGCGCTCCCGCCTGCTCGACGGGCTAACCCGCCTGCACGAGCAGAAGGGGGCGGCCCCGGCCACCCCGCCCGCGGGCGAGAAGGACGCGTAGCCCCGGGTCGCTCGGCGGCGCGCTTTGCTGCCCGCCCGCACTTCTCGTCATCCGCCGGGTGGCCGCCCGCACTCGTGAGTGCGGGCATCGAGTGCGCTCCGGCCCGCACTCCTGTGGTGCACTTCTCGGCATCCGCCGGGTGCCCGCCTGCACTCGACGTTCTTATCTGCCGAATCCGCCAGCACTTCTTGCTTACACTCGTGAGTGTGGGCTCTCGGCCGCCCGGCCCTCCATTGACAATGCCACATGGGACACTTTCCGCCCTGCGCGGCGCGGATTCCGTCCCATATGGCATGGTCGTGGGCGAGGTCCGGGGCCGCCCTTCCCGGCTCCCGGTCGCCACGCCGTCCCTGCCGGCGACCGCTCCATTGGGAGGTCGCCCTGTCCTGTGCAAAATCGGCCTTCAGTCCATATTTCCCGCGCGCCACATGCAAAATCGCCCTTCATTCCATGGGAATTCGGCTACGCTCTCCCGGGCATGGTACCGATGGATATAGAAATAGACGTGCCGCTTTATCCTATGAGGCACGGTCCCGCTCGGAGGCCGGTTTTTCTATGGACTGAAGGCCGATTTTGCATTCGGCCGACGCGAGATATGGACTGAAGGCCGTTTTTGCATCTTGCCTGCGACCGCAGGGTTCCGATGCGGGCATTGCCCCGTCTGGGCGGGCACTCGGCGCCGGGCGTCGTGCCCCGAGAGCCCGCACTCGTGAGTGTGGGCATCGAGTGCGGGCGATTCTTGCGTAGAGCAGGCTCAAGTGCGCGGTCCTTCTCGACAGATGCCGTCGAGTGCGCGCATCCAGTGCGCGCCTGCCCGCACTGGATGCGCGCTACCAAGAAGTGCGGGCGGGCTCCCGGGCGACGCCGAGAAGCGCGGGCGGGCCGGCCCAGGCCCCACGACCGGTCCTCACGTGCTAGAATCACAAGGTTGTATGCGCACAAGGCCCGACCGTAGGGGAGACATATGAGCACCGTCGACTACAAGACCATGACCACCGCGGAGATCCGCGAGGACTTCCTGCGCTTCTTCGAGGAGAAGGGCTGCAAGCTCTATCCCTCGTCCTCGCTCGTCCCGGACGACCCGTCGCTGCTGCTCACCAACGCGGGCATGAACCAGTTCAAGGAGTACTACCAGGGCAAGAAGACCATGCCCGAGATTGGCGCGTGCTCCTGCCAGAAGTGCCTGCGCACCAACGACATCGACAACATCGGTGACGCCACGCACCTCAGCTTCTTCGAGATGCTCGGCAACTTCTCCTTTGGCGGCTACACCAAGGAGAACGCCATCGAGTGGGCCTACGACTTCATCACCAGCCCCGAGCACCTGGGCCTTCCAGCAGAGCGCCTCTACATGACCGTCTTCGAGGACGATGACGAGGCCATCGAACTCTGGCACAAGCAGGGCGTGCCCTACGACCACATCTCCCGCCTCGGCGAGAAGGACAACTTCTGGGCCGCCGGCCCCACCGGCCCCTGCGGTCCGTGCTCGGAGATCTACTTCGACCAGGGCGAGGAGTTCGGCTGCGGCGGCGAGCACTGCGGCCCCGGCTGCGACGACTGCGACCGCTTCCTCGAGTTCTGGAACCTCGTCTTCACGCAGTACGACCGCCAGGAGGACGGGTCGCTCCCCGAGCTGCCGCACCGCAACATCGACACCGGCATGGGCCTCGAGCGCATCGCGGCCATCATGCAGCACAAGTCCACCAACTATGACGGCGACCTCCTGCAGGGCCTCATCGGCGTGGGCGAGGGGCTCAGCGGACACGCCTACGGCACCGACCCCGCCCGCGACCGCTCCCTGCGCATCGTGGCCGACCACGCCCGCGCCGTCACGTTCATGATCGGCGACGGAATCCTGCCCGGCAACGAGGGCCGCGGCTACGTTCTGCGCCGCCTGCTGCGCCGCGCGGTCTACCACGGCCGCCTCATGGGCATCGAGGGCGAGTTCCTCTCCGCCTACGTCGACAAGATCTGCGAGCTCATGGGCGAGAACTACCCCGCCATCGTGGAGAGCCACGCTCTGATCGACGGCATCGTCCGCGCCGAGGAGGAGCGCTTCGGCGCCACGCTCGACGCCGGCGAGCAGAGCCTCGACGCGGAGCTCGGCCGCCTCGAGGCGGGCGCGCAGCTGCCCGGCGAGGTCGCCTTCAAGCTTCACGACACCTACGGCTTCCCGATCGACCTCACGCGCGAGATCTGCGAGGCCCGCGGCGTGGCCGTGGACATGGACGCCTTCGACGCCTGCATGACCGAGCAGCGCGAGCGCGCCCGCGCCTCCGCCAACCGCGACGCCTGGGGCACCTTCAACGACGTCTGGACCGCGCTGGGCGATCGCCTGGCCGCCACGGAGTTCGTGGGCTACGAGCAGGACGAGGCCTCCGCGACCGTGCTCGCCCTCGTCGCGGACGGCGCCGAGGTCGAGCGCGCCGCGGCCGGCACCGAGGTCGAGGTCGTCCTCGACCGCACCCCGTTCTACGCCGAGATGGGCGGCCAGGTCGGCGACACGGGCACCATCTCCTGCGACGGCGCGCGCCTGCGCGTGACCGACACCAGGGTCAAGGGCAGCCTCTACGTCCACGTGGCCACCGTCGAGGAGGGCGAGCTTTCCGCGGGCGCCGCGGTGAGCGCCGCGATCGACGCCGGCCGCCGCGAGCTCATCCGCCGCAACCACACCGCCACCCACCTGCTCGACGCCGCGCTCAAGAAGGTCCTGGGCGAGCACGTCTCCCAGGCCGGCTCGCTCGTTGCCCCCGACCGCCTGCGCTTTGACTTCACCCACTTCGAGGCCGTGACGGCCGAGGAGCTCGCCCGCATCGAGGGCATGGTCAACGCCGAGATCTTCGCTGGCGAGCCCATCGTCACCCGCGTCATGGGCATCGAGGAGGCCAAGGCCTCCGGCGCCGTCGCCCTGTTTGGCGAGAAGTACGGCGACGTCGTGCGCGTGGTCTCCACCGGCGAGGGCGACGCGCCCTTCTCGCGCGAGCTCTGCGGCGGCACCCACGCCCGCAACACCGCCGACCTCGGCCTGTTCAAGATCGTCTCCGAGGGCTCGGTGGGCTCCAACGCCCGCCGCATCGAGGCCGTGACCTCGATGGGCGCCATCGAGTACGTGGACGAGCGCCTGCTCGCCCTCGACGACGTCGCGCGCGAGCTCAAGTGCCGCCCCGATGACGTCGCCGAGCGCGTCGCCGCGCTGCAGTCCGAGCTCCGCGAGACGCGCAAGGCCCTCGAGGCCGCCACGACCGGCGCCGGCGCCGGCAAGGTCGCCGACGCCTACAAGGGCGCCGTGCAGATGGACGGCTACAAGGTCGTCGTCGCACGCCTCGACGGCCTCTCCGGCAAGGAGATGCGCTCCGCCTGGGACGGCATCCGCGACGCCGCGGGCGGGGAGCCCGTCGCGTGCGTGATTGCCTCCGCCACCCCCGACGGAAAGGTCGCCCTGCTCGCCGGCGGCACGGACGGCGCCGTGGAGCACGGCTTCTCCGCGGGCGCCATCATCAAGGACATCGCGGGCCTCGTGGGCGGCCGCGGCGGCGGCAAGCCCGCCATGGCGCAGGCCGGCGGCTCCGACGCCTCCGGCATCGACGCCGCCCTCGACGCCGCCCGCTCGGCGCTCGGCATCTAGTGCGGGTCCTCGCGCTCGACATCGGCGAGGTGCGCGTCGGGGTCGCCGTGAGCGACCCCGACGGGCGCGTCGCGTCTCCCGTCTGCGTGCTTCCGGCGGCCGAGGTGCTCGCGCATGCGCGCAGCTTCCGGCGCGTCCTGGAGGACTGGGAGCCCGACGTTCTTCTCTGTGGGCGACCCCTCACGATGGCGGGGGAGGAGGGACCTCAGGCCGAGCGCATCAAGAATCAGGCTCAAACCATAGCTAAGACCTGCGGACTTCCCTTGGAATTTGCCGACGAGCGGCTCTCATCGGCAGAAGCTAAGCGTATCCTTAAAGAACAGGGCCTCTCCGAGCGCTCTATGCGCGGCAAGGTCGACATGGTTGCCGCGTCCCTGTTCCTGCAGTCCTGGCTCGACGCCAGGCAGAGCTGAAAGGGCACGATGGGCACTACTGACGGAAGGACCCCCCGCGGGTCGCACTTTGGAAACGCCGGAAGCGCCAACCCCGACACGCGCCAGGCCGCGCCTGCCGCCGGCAACGCCGCCTCCCCGGCCCACACCGGCAACGTGAGCGCCCCGCGCAGCGCGCTCGCCGGAAGCCATCTCTCCAGCCGCACCGCCGCGGCGACCCGCCGTGCGAGAAGCCACAGCGTCCAGCGCGACACGAGCGGCGGCCGCGGCAGCAGGGCGCCGTACTTCGCGCTCGCCTTCGTCGCGATCGCGGTCGTGCTGGGCGTGGTCCTCGTTCTCGTTCCCGCGCTCACCGCGGGTCAGGGGGAGGGCGAGACCCAGACCATCACGCCGGGCACCACGGTGAGCGTCACCGTCCCCGAGGGCGCGGGCGCCTCCGTCGTCGCGGACGCCCTCTTTGAGAACGGCCTCATCGCCAACAAGAGCGAGTTCCTCAACGAGGTGCGCCGCACCAACGCGGAGTCCAGCCTCAAGAGCGGCACCTACGAGTTCGTCACGGGCACGGACCAGACCGACATCATCAACCAGCTCACCACCGGCCCCGTCATGGCGGTGACCATCACCGTCCCGGAGGGCTACACGATCGCCGAGATCGCCGCCCTGGTCGAGCAGGAGACGGGCATCCCGGCCGCCGACTTCGTCGCGCAGGCCAAGGCCTCCAACTACGTGGCCGAGTACTCGTTCCTCTCCGACGTGAGCAACGACTCCCTCGAGGGCTACCTCTTCCCCAAGACCTACGGCTTCTCCACGACCGACGTGACGGCCGACGACATCATCCGCGTGATGCTCGACCAGTTTGAGGTCGAGGTCGCCGGCATCGACTTCGACGCGGCCATCGCCGCCATCCAGGAGCGCTACGGCGTCACCGTCAACGAGGATGACATCATCACGATGGCGTCGATCATCGAGGGCGAGGCCGCGACCGACGAGCAGCGCGCCGACATCGCGTCCGTCTTCTACAACCGCCTCGAGCAGGGCATGATGCTCCAGAGCGACGCGACGCTCGTCTACTCGCTGGGCCGCGACGTCACGGCGGACGACCTCAAGGTCGACGACCCCTACAACACCTACACGCGCGAGGGTCTCACGCCCACGCCGATCTGCTCGCCGGGCCTGCCCTCCATCCAGGCGGCGGCCAACCCCTCGGACACCAACTACCTGTACTTCTACATCACGCCCGACACGGCTCAGTTCTCCGAGACCTACGACGAGCACATGCAGTCCTGGTAGCGGGGGAGCGGCATGGGACTGTTTCGTGCCACGCGCTACGTGGCGTCGCTCCCGCTCGTGAGCGTCGAGGGGCTCGTGCGCGACGGCGTGCGCCTGGTGCTGCTCGACCGTGACAACACCTGCGTCCCGCGCGACGCCCGCGTCGCCCCGGACGCGGTGACGGCCTGGCTCGACCGCGCGCGCGAGGCGGGGCTCGAGCTGTGCCTGGTGTCCAACAACTTCCACACGAGCCACGTGAGCCGCACGGCGCGCGAGCTCGGCGTTGACTTCGTGGACCACGCGATGAAGCCGCTGCCGCTCGCGCTGCGCCGCGCCATGCGGCGGGCGGGGGCGCGGCCCGAGGAGACGGTGATGATCGGGGACCAGGTGTTCACCGACGTCGCCGCCGGCAACCTCGCCGGCGTCCGCACGGTGCTCGTGCGCCCGCAGTCGCGCACCGACCTCTGGTACACGCACGTCTTCCGCGTCTTCGAGCGGCTCGCCCTGCGCGGCGTGTCCTTCGAGGGCGAGTAGGGCGGGGCCGGCGCTGCTCAGCCCGAGAGCCGCGAGAAGGACGGTCCCTGCGCGCCCGCGCGCTCCCTGCTAGAATCGGTTGCGGTAGATTCAGAGGAGGTTGCGTGCAGGACAGGACCGGGGGATACGTCGTTCACGAGGGGTGCGACCACATCTTCTTCGTGGGCTTTCTCGGCGCGGGGAAGTCGACGCTCGCCCGCAACCTCGGCTCGCTCTTCCACCGTCCCCACGTGGACACCGACCGGCTCGTCGAGCGCGCGCTCGGCAAGACCGTCGCGCAGATCTTCGCGGAGGACGGTGAGGATGCCTTCCGCGACGCGGAGACGCGCGAGCTGGCGCGGCTCGCCGGTCGCAAGTCTCTGCTGGTGAGCTGCGGCGGCGGCATCGTCGAGCGCCCGGAGAACTGCGCGCTCATGCACGAGATGGGCAAGGTCCTGTTTCTCGACGGCGACCTCGCCGACTCTCTGCGCCAGATCCGCTGCCCCGAGCGCCGGCCCGACCTGGGGACGGCCGAGCACGCGGCGAAGGTCTACCGGCATCGGCGCCCGCTCTACGAGGCGACCGCCGACCTCACGATCGACATCCGGAACAAGACGTTCGAGCAGGTGGCGCACGAGGCCGGCCAGCTGCTCTGGGAAAGGGGCCTGCTATGAGCGACGTCGACCAGACCGCTTCCGCCGACCAGATCGCGCCGGGCGAGAAGAACCCTGAGCCTGCGGCCGGCGAGCTGCACCGCATGAGGCAGTGGGTGGCGCTGCGCAACACCTCCATGGACGTGCGCGGCGGCATCGGGATCAGCGGGCACGTCGCCAAGGACCTGCGCACCGCGATCGGCAGGCCGCACGCCTGCGCGCTCGTGGGGGAGGCGGGCCTCTCGGCGGAGCTCGTCGACGCCTATCACCGCGACCTCTCCGCCGCCGGCTTCGAGGTGCGCCCGCTCGAGATGCCCGGGGGCGGCTGCGACCTCGTGCGGGCCCAGGCCCTCGCGGGACTCCTGCTCGAGGCGCGCATCACTGCCGACGACCTCGTCGTGGTCATCGGAGGCGAGGAGACGCTCTCGTGCGCGGCGCTCGCCTGCTCGCTGTGGTGCGGCGGCGTCTCGCTCGTCGAGGTGCCGACCAGCGCGCCCGTGGCGGTCACCGCCGCGGTGACCCCGCGCCCGCTCGACATCCCGGGTGGTCCGGGCATGCTGCGGCACGACGGCGCCCCGCGCTTCTCCGTCGTCGACGTGCGCCTCTTTGACCTCGACCCCACGCACGAGGAGCTGCTCCACGCCTTCGCGAACATGGCGGCCACCGCCGCGTGCGACAGCAACAAGGCCTTCGAGCGCCTCTGGGACTCCGCCGACGACCTCGTCGCGGGCGACGAGCAGGTCATCCTGCGCCAGCTCCTGGATGCGGTGAAGAGCCGCGGCCGCGTGGTGGCGTCGACGTCCGCCGCGACGCGCCAGTCCATCGCCTATGGCGAGGAGCTCGCCGGCGCCCTGCGCAGCGTCCTCGGAAACACCGTCCCCGCGTCCTCCCTGGTCGCGGACGGCCTGCGCTTCTCGGCGCGCCTCGCCGTGGCCCTCGATCAGCTCTCCGTCGACGACATGTTCACCCAGGACGAGCTTCTTGAGCGTCTTGGCCTGGGCACCACCGAGGCGGCCGTGGACCCGCAGGCGCTCGTGGCGGCGATGCGGGAGGAGCGCTTCAGGCGCACGAGCCGCTTCATGGTGGCGACCCCGCGCGCCCTCGGCCGCGTGCGGCTCACCGCCGTCCCCGACGAGCTGCTCGAGGAGCACGTCACCGCCTGGTGCGCATCACGCTAGCGTTTGGGGCGTGACAATCAGGGCGGGTTGAATTGTCACGCCCCGACCCACCCAAGACGAAAGGAAGACACATGGCAGACAACACTGCGTGCGCGGGACGCGTCGAGCGTCTGCGCGAGCTCATGGCGGAGCGCGGCTACGACGCCGTCATCCTGCGCAACAACCCCGACCTGCGCTGGCTCACCGGCGCCGAGCGCACCTTCGACTTCGAGGTCGCCCACACCGCCGTGGTGACCGCGACCGGCCTCTGGCTCCACACGGACTCGCGCTACTACAACACCTTCCGCGAGCGCCTGGGCGCCGACTGCCCCTGGAAGATCGATATGGACGTCATCGACCCCGCCCGCTGGGCCGCCGAGCGCGCCCTCGAGGCCCGCGCGCGCACCGTGGCCGTCGAGGACACCTGCACCCTCTCGTTCTTCGACGCCTTCAACGCCGCCTGCTCTGCCGTCGGCATCGCCTGCCTGACCCCGCGCCTCCACGGCGACATCTGCGATCTGCGCAGCGTCAAGGATGCCGAGGAGATCGAGCTCATGCGCCGCGCCCAGGAGGTCACCGACGAGGCCTTCGACCACATCTGCGGCTTCATCCGCGCCGGCCTCACCGAGCAGGAGATCCGCGTGGAGCTGGAGAACTACATGCTCTCCCACGGCGCCGACGAGCTCTCCTTCGGTACGATCATCGCCGCCGGCTCCAACGGCGCCAACCCGCACGCCCAGCCGGGCCCCTACGTGGTCCAGGAGGGCGACCTCATCGTCATGGACTACGGCGCCGGGTATCACGACTACCACGCCGACATGACGCGCACCGTCTGCGTGGGCGAGCCGTCCGCCGAGCAGCGCGCCGTCTACGACGTCGTCCGCCGCGCCCACGAGGCCTGCGCTGCCGCCGTCCACGCGGGCGTGATCGGCCGCGACATCCACCAGGTGGCGGTCGACGTCATCTCCGAGGCGGGCTACGGCGAGTACTTCGGCCACGGCCTCGGCCACGGCGTGGGCCTTGAGATCCACGAGCGCCCCAACTTCAACCGCGCCTGGGACCGCCCGGTTCCGGCGGGCGCCGTCGTGACCATCGAGCCGGGCATCTACCTGCCGGGCAAGTTCGGCATCCGCCTCGAGGACTTCGGCGTGGTGACCGAGGACGGCTACGAGCCCTTCACCGCCTCCACGCACGACCTCGTGATCGTCGGCAAGTAGGCGAGAAGAACCTCCACTCGGGCCCGCCCGGCGTGTCCCCGTGCTCAGACAGCTTCGCCGCGCCAAGAGCGCGCGGCTGCAGAACTGCGCGCGGGAACACGCCGGGCGGGCCTCTGCGATGTCTTCGCAGCGTCCGAGATAATCCGTTCAGGGGGCCTCCGGCACACCTCCGCGCGCAGTTCCGCATGAGCCGGAGGCGACTTAATGTCGCCTCCGTGCGAAGAGGACTGTTTGAGCACGGAGGTATGCCGGAGGCCCTGCCCGACGGCTTTTCTGGCTCGCATGTTCTTCTCGGCTGGCGTGAGGAAACTCGTCGGGGCGGGTTGGGCTCAGCGGTTCGGCCGGCACGCCATTTGGGAAATCGGCCCGAAACATCTTCACCAGGTGACCACAACTTGGTAGAATGTGAACGGTACGTGGAGCAATGGGGGAGAAAGTGTGTGCAGGGGGAACCTATCGCTCCGCGCACGGTCTGTAGGTTGGAGTCCGCGAAAAGAAGAAGGAGGTATGCGGTGGTTAGCATTGTTCTAGCCAGTCACGGCTCGTTCGCCGAGGGCATCAAGATGTCCGGCCAGATGATCTTTGGCCCTCAGGAGAACGTCGCCGCCGTGACGCTCACGCCCGACATGGGGCCAGATGACCTCAGGGCGAAGATCCTCGAAGCTGTCTCCGGCTTCGACGACCAGGATCAGGTGCTGTTCCTGGTCGACCTCCAGGGCGGCACGCCCTGGAACCAGGTGTCGCTGCTGCTTGGGGAGGAGGGGCACGAGAACTGGGTCGCCGTCGGCGGCATGAACCTCCCGATGCTCATCTCCGCCTATGGCGAGCGCATGGGCAGCGATTCCGCCGCCGAGGTCGCCAAGGCCATCTATCCCGAGGCCAAGGCCGGCGTCTGCATCAAGCCCGAGGAGCTCGCCCCCGCCGAGGCCGCCGCGCCCGCAGCCGCCCCGGCCGCCGCGCCCGCCGGCGCGATCCCGCCCGGCACCGTGCTCGGCGACGGCCACATCAAGATCGCCCACTGCCGCGTCGACACCCGCCTGCTCCACGGCCAGGTCGCCACGGCGTGGACCAAGCAGATCAACCCGGACCGCATCATCGTCGTCTCCGACGGCGTCGCTCACGACGAGCTGCGCAAGACGATGATCACCCAGGCCGCGCCTCCGGGAGTCAAGGCCCACGTCATCCCGATCTCCAAGATGATCGAGGTCGCCAAGGACCCGCGCTTCGGCGCCACCAAGGCGTTCCTGCTCTTCGAGACCCCGCAGGACGTCCTCAAAGCCGTCGAGGGCGGCGTCGACATCAAGAACGTCAACCTCGGCTCTATGGCCCACTCCGTGGGCAAGGTCGTCGTGACCCAGGCCATCGCCATGGACCAGGACGACTACGACACGATCGAGAAGCTCTCCTCGCTGGGCGTCAAGTTCGACGTCCGCAAGGTCCCGGCGGACTCGCCCGAGAACTTCGAGAGCATGATGAGCAAGGCCAAGTCCGAGCTCGCTGCACAGGCATAAGAAGGAGGGAAGCATGTCGGTATTCACAATCATCCTGATTGTCTTCGTTGCCTTCCTTGCCGGCATGGAAGGCGTTCTCGACCAGTGGCAGTTCCACCAGCCGCTCGTCGCCTGCACGCTCATCGGTCTGGTGAGCGGTCACCTCGAGGCTGGCATCATCCTCGGCGGCACCCTGCAGATGATGGCCCTCGGCTGGGCCAACGTCGGCGCCGCCGTCGCCCCTGACGCCGCCCTCGCCTCGGTCGCGTCCGCGATCCTGATGGTCCTCGCCCTCAACTCCAACGCCGATCAGGGCCAGGCCATCTCCACGGCCATCGCCGTCGCCGTCCCGCTGTCCGTGGCCGGCCTGTTCCTGACCATGATCGTCCGTACGATCGCCATCCCCATCGTCCACATCATGGACGGCGCGGCGGCGCGCGCGGACTACACCGCCCTCGACGTCTGGTCGATCATCGCCATCTGCCTGCAGGGCATCCGCATCGCCATCCCGGCCGCGGCCCTGTGCTTCATCCCGTCTGACGCCGTCATGGGCGCCCTCAACATGATGCCCGCGTGGCTGAACGAAGGCATGACGATCGGCGGCGGCATGGTCGCGGCCGTCGGCTACGCCATGGTCATCAACATGATGGCGACCAAGGAGGTCTGGCCGTTCTTCGCGCTGGGCTTCTGCCTCGCCGCCATCTCTCAGCTCACCCTCATCGCCCTCGGCGTCATCGGCATCTCCCTGGCCCTCATCTACCTGGGCCTGAAGGAGGTCGCCAAGTCCGGTGCCGGCGCTGCCGGCTCGGGCGACCCGCTCGGCGACATCCTGGACGACTACGAGTAGGAAGGGAGGAGAGGCATACATGGCAGACAAGATCACGCTTTCCAAGAGCGACCGTCTTGCGGTTTGGTTCCGTCACCAGTACCTCCAGGGCTCCTGGAACTACGAGCGCATGCAGAACGGCGGCTGGTGCTTCTCGATGATCCCCGCGATCAAGAAGCTCTACCCCAACAAGGAGGACCAGATCGCGGCCCTCAAGCGCCACATGGAGTTCTACAACACGCACCCGTACGTGTCGTCCCCGGTCATCGGCGTCACGCTCGCCCTCGAGGAGGACCGTGCCAACGGCGCCCCCGTTGAGGACGCGGCCATCCAGGGCGTCAAGGTCGGCATGATGGGCCCGCTCGCCGGCGTCGGCGACCCCGTCTTCTGGTTCACCCTTCGCCCGCTGCTCGGCGCCCTCGGCGCGTCGCTCGCCATGGGCGGCTCCATCATGGGCCCGATCCTGTTCTTCGTGCTGTGGAACGTCATCCGCCTCGCGTTCGAGTGGTACACGCAGGAGTTTGGCTACCAGCTCGGCACCTCCATCACCAAGGACCTCTCCGGCGGCCTGATGGGCAAGATCACCGAGGGCGCCTCGATCCTCGGCATGTTCGTCATCGGCGGCCTGGTGGAGCGCTGGGTGTCCATCAAGTTCACCCCGATCGTCTCCACGGTCACGCAGTCTGATGGCGCCTACATCGACTGGGACGCCATCGCCGAGACCGCCGGCAGCGGCGCCCAGGGCGTCGCAGAGGCCATCAAGAGCGCGCTGTCTTCCTACAGCTCGCTCGGCGCCACCGGCCTTTCCGTCGACAAGGTCACCACGCTCCAGGCCAACCTCGACCAGCTGATCCCCGGCCTCGCCGCCGTGGCCGTCACGCTGCTGTGCTGCTGGCTGCTCAAGAAGAAGGTCTCCCCGATCGCCATCATCATCGGCATGTTCGCGGTGGGCATCCTCGGCCACCTCGCCGGCATCCTCTAAGGCATCGGCCAGCCCGACCTCTCGGGGCCGCGCGCTCGCAGGAAGTGTCACAATGGCATTTCATGCGGGGCGCGGCCCCGCGCTTGTCTCGGAAAGGAGTGGGCACGGTCATGGCCCAGTCTCAGAACACCAAGGTCGACCTCACCATCCCCGCCACGATGTTCGTGGGCCTCACCACCACCGGCAACATGATGGTGGGGGACAAGGCCCTCGAGTACTACAACGAGCGCAACGTCGAGGACTACATCCAGATCCCCTGGGACCAGATCGACCACATCGCGGCGTCGGTGCTCTTCGGCGGCCGCATCATCCCGCGCTTCGCGGTCTTCACCACGGAGAACGGCCACTTCGCGTTCTCCACGCGCAACAACCATGCCACCCTGCGCGCCATCCGCGCCTACATCGGGGGCGAGAAGATCGTGCGCTCGGAGACCTTCTTCGGCGTGCTGCGCGCCGGCGTGGCGGTCCTCTGGCACCGCATCACGCGGCGCGGGTAGGGCCGGCCCGCCCCGGCGGACCGTCCTTCTCGGCAATTTAGGCGTTTTCATGGGCCGCCGCGCGCCCGTGCTAGAATACAGGGTCGTATGTACGCGCCCCAGCCGGGGCATTGAGGGAAAAGAGCACACGTGGCAACCATCAGCACCGCAGACTTCAAGAACGGCATGGGCCTCAAGATCAACGAGAAGTACTACACGATCGTCGAGTTCCAGCACGTCAAGCCCGGCAAGGGCGGCGCCTTCGTCCGCTACAAGATCCGCGACCTCAAGACCGGTCGCGTGATCGACCAGACCTGCAACGCCGGCACCAAGTTCGAGAACGTGCAGCTCATCACCAAGGAGATGCAGTACCTCTACAACGACGGCGGCACCTACTACTTCATGGACAACGAGACCTACGAGCAGGTCGAGCTCCCCGCGGACTTCATCGGCGACAACGCCAAGTGGTTCAAGGAGAACGACAACGCGCAGTTGCTCTACGCCGACACCGAGCTGCTGGGCGTCGAGCCCCCGATGTTCATCGAGGCCGAGATCACCGAGACCGACCCCGGCTTCAAGGGCGACACCGTCCAGGGCGGCTCCAAGCCCGCCACCATCGAGACCGGCGCCGTCATCCAGGTCCCGATGTACCTCAACCAGGGCGAGCGCATCAAGGTCGACACCCGCACCGGCAAGTTCGTGAGCCGCGTCTAGGCCTCGCGCGAGATTGCGACGCCGCCCGCGGGTGACCCCCGCGGGCTTTTTTGTCGGCGGCGCAGGCGGCGCGGCAACGGGTATACTGTTTGGAACACTGCACGCAGCGGGCCGCCCGGCCCGGATTCGACAAGGGGGTCCAACATGGCCGAAAGCGAGCTCCACGTCTCTGGCATCGGCATCTCCAAGGGTGTCGTCTCCACCATCGTCTCCATCGCTGCCCGCCGCGTCGAGGGCGTCGCCTCCGTGGGCGGCAACGACATCACCTCGAACCTCATCTCCGTCTTCACCAGCAGGTCCGTTGCCCCCGAGAACGCCGTCGAGTCCTTCGTCGAGGACGACCGCCTGCACGTGACCGTCCACCTGGCCGTCTTCTACGGCTATCCCTTCACCAAGCTCGCCGCCGACGTGCGCGACGAGGTGGCCGCCGCCATCACCGAGCAGGTGGGCGTCGGCGTCGCCGCCGTCGACGTGTGCATCGACAGCCTCGTCTTCCCCAAGGAGTAACTTGAGCACTCACTTCGGCGGACGCACCCTCGCCCGCAGCCAGGCCCTCCAGCTGCTCTTCCAGGCGGAGGCCAACTCCCGTGCCGTTCTTTCGGTCCTCGACGGCGAGTACGCCCTCTCGCAGGGCCCGCTCGACGACTACGCCCGTCGTCTCGCGCTCGGCGCCGACGAGATGCGCCCGGACCTGGACGCCGTCATCGCGATGCGCTCGACCGGCTGGTCGCTCGCGCGCCTCAACGCCGTCGACCGCAACCTGCTGCGCCTCGCCCTCTACGAGATGCTCTGCGTCGACGAGGTCGACGTCGCCGTGACCATCGACGAGTGCGTCGAGCTGGCCAAGGCCTATGGCACCGACGAGTCCTCGCGCTTCGTCAACGGCCTGCTCGGGCGCGTGGCGGACGACCTCGACGCCGGCGTGGACGTCGTCACCAAGGCCCGCGAGGCCGCCCGCGAGCGCGCGGCGGCCCAGGCACAGAAGGACGCCGAGGCCGAGAAGGACGCGGAGCCCCAGGCGGACGCCTCCGACGTCGCCGCCCCGTCCGACGGGGAGGACGCGGAGTAATGGCCCGTCGCGTCGACGTCTCCGCCTACCAGACCTTCGGCGACATCACCGAGCGCCTCGATGACATCGTCGCCCAGGTGCGCGACAAGGACGTCTCGCTCGAGCGCTCGCTCGACCTCTTCGACGAGGCCATCGCCCTCGGGTCCAAGGCCGTGAGCCTCGTGGACGCCACGGACTTCTCGCCCGAGGAGGAGGCGCGCCTCGCCGACGAGCCGGCGCCCGAGGGCGACGCCGCGAAGGCCGATAAGGGCGCTGCCGATACGTGCGCCGCCCCCGCCGAGCCGTCCGGGGAGTAGGCGTGCCCCGCCGCCGTCTCGACGCGGAGCTCGTCGAGCAGGGGTTCTTCTCGACCGTCGACGAGGCGATGCGCGCCGTGATGGCCGGCGACGTCTCCACGACCGACCGCCGTCTGACCGCCCCCGGCGAGCAGGTGCGCCCTGGCATTGCGCTGCACGTGCGCGGCCGCTCCCGCTACGTGAGCCGCGGCGGCCTCAAGCTCGAGCGCGGCCTCGATCACTTTGGCATCGACCCGTCCGGCCTTGCCTGCCTTGACGTGGGATGCTCTACCGGCGGCTTCACCGACTGCCTGCTCAAGCGCGGCGCCGCGTCGGTCATCGCCGTCGACGTGGGCTACGCCCAGTTCTCGTGGGAGCTGCGGGGGGACGCGCGCGTGCGCCTGCTCGAGCGCACCAACATAGTCGACGTCCCGGAGACCGTGGGGGAGGGCGCGGTCGACCTCGCGGTCTGCGACGTCTCCTTCACCTCCGTCATCATCGTGCTGCCCGCGGTCCTGCGGATGCTGCGTCCCGGCGGGACCTTCCTCACGCTCGTGAAGCCTCAGTTTGAGGCCGCGCGCGAGGACGTGGGCGAGGGAGGCGTCGTGCGCGACGCCTCCGTGCGCGCCGCCGCGCTGGAGCGCGTGAGCGCCGCCTTCGAGGAGGCGGGCCTCTCCGTCCTGGGCACCTGCGAGAGCCCCATCACCGGCCACAAGGGCAACGTCGAGTACCTCCTCTGCGGCCGGGCATGTGACAATCCAACCCGTCCCAATTGTCACATGCCCGGCCGCCAACGGGATAGAATCTAAGCCATGTGCAGGTGATCGAAAGGCTGACCGTGAAGGTTCTCATCGTTCCCAACTACTCCCGCGCCGACGCCCTCGAGGGCGCGCGCCATCTCGAGGACTGGCTCGGCGACCAGGGCATCGACGTCGTGTGGGCACGCGACAAGAAGCTCTTCCCCGACGCCGAGGACTCGGCGGAGGGCTGCGAGCTCGTGGTCTCGCTCGGAGGCGACGGCACGCTGCTGCGGGCCGCGCGCATCGTGGGCTACGCGGGCGTCCCCATCGTGGGCATCTCCTACGGCCACCTCGGGTTCCTCACCGCGGCCGGTCCCGAGGACCTCATCGTGACCGTCGGCGACGCGCTCGCGGGCGAGCTCCACGTGTCGCGCCGTGCCACGCTCGACATCGAGTGCGCGTTCGAGGCCAAGGACGGCAGCACCTGCACGCGCCACTGCTTCGCCCTCAACGACTTCGCCGTCTCGCGCGGGGGCGCCGGCAACATGGTGGAGTTCGACGTCTCCGTCTCCGGCAAGCACATCGACCGCCTGCGGGGCGACGGCTTCGTAGTCTCCACGGCGACAGGCTCCACCGGCTACGCCCTCGCCGCCGGCGGCCCCATAGTGACGCCCGAGTTCACGGGCATGGTGTGCGTCCCCATCGCCCCGCACACCATCATGGCGCGCGCCTTCCTCACCTCGCCCGCGGACGTCGTGGAGATCGAGATGAGCCCCGAGCGCCCCGTGATGCGCCACTTCTTCGCCGACGGCCAGCCCGTCCCGCGCGAGAAGGGCTCGCGCGGCGTGCGCGCCTGCGTGCGACGGGGCCCGGGCGACATCGTCCTTCTCGACCGCAGCACGCAGAGCTTCTACGACTCGGTGTCGCGCGTCTTCTACGGGCAGGTGGGAAAGTAGATGATCGACGAGCTCCACGTCCGCGACGTCGCGCTGATCAGGGACGCCGCCATCGAGCCCGCGCCGGGCCTCACCGTGCTCACGGGCGAGACGGGCGCCGGCAAGACCGCGCTGCTCTCCTCCATCAAGCTGCTGGTGGGGGAGCGCGCCGACGCGGGCATGGTTCGCGAGGGCTCCCCGTCGCTCGAGGTCGAGGGTCGCCTCTTCCTGCGCGGCGACGACGAGGACGGCACCGTCGTGCGCCGCCGCGTGAGCGCCGACGGCCGCGGCCGCGTGGAGCTGGACGGCCACATGGCGAGCGTCCGCGAGCTGGCGGAGCGCGTGGGCTCCACGGTCGACCTCTGCGGTCAGCACGAGCACCAGCGGCTGCTGTCCCCGCAGACGCACGTGGAGGTGCTCGACTCCTGGGCGGGCGCGCCCGCGGCGGAGGCGCTGGAGGCGTATCGCGACGCGCTTTCCGCTGCGTCCGCGGCCGCCGCCGAGCTGGAGCGCGTGCGCGAGATGGGCCGCGCGACGGGCGACCGTCTCGAGGAGGCGGCCTTCGTGCTGCGTCGCATCGACGAGGTCGACCCGCGCGAGGGCGAGCTGGAGGAGCTCGAGGCGCAGCTGCCGCGCGTGGAGCACGGCGAGGCCCTCATGGAGGCGGCCTCCGGCGCGCGCGAGCTGCTCTCCGGCGACGACGGTGCCTGCGACGCCCTCGGCGCCGCCGCGCGCGCCCTGCGCGACGCCGCGCGCTACGACGGCGCGCTCGAGCAGTGGGCGCAGACGCTCGAGAGCTCGCTGATCGAGGTCGAGGACGTGGCTGCCGAGCTGCGCGACTACGCCGACGAGGTGGACTTTGACCCCGAGGAGCTCGAGCGCGTGCAGACCCGTCTCGCCGCGCTCGAGGGTCTCATGCGCACCTACGGCCCGCGCATGGTCGACGTGCTCGCGCGCCGCGACGCGGCCCGCGAGGTCGTCGCCGCCGCGAGCGACGGCGGCGAGCTCGAGCGCCTCGCCGCGGAGGAGGTCGAGCGACGCGAGGCCGAGCTCGCCCGCGCCGCGGACGCCCTCGACGCCGTGCGCGCCGCGGCGGCCCCGCGCCTCGCGGCGGCGGTCACCGAGCAGATGGCCTTCCTCGAGATGGGGACGGCGGGGCTCGAGGTCTCCTGCGAGCGCCTGCCGCGCGCGGAGTGGACGCGCTCCGGCCCCTCGCGCGTGGAGTTCCTCTACCGTCCCGCGGCGGGGCTCACCGCGCGCCCGCTGCGCAAGATCGCCTCCGGCGGCGAGGTCAGCCGCGTGATGCTCGCCGTGAAGGTGGTCCTCGGCGAGGCCGACGACTGCGAGACGCTCGTCTTTGACGAGGTCGACGCCGGCGTGGGCGGCGCCACCGCCGTCGCGCTCGCGAGCGTGCTGGCGCGCCTGGCGGCCACGCACCAGGTCATCGTGGTCACCCACCTCGCCCAGGTGGCAGTGGCGGCCGAGCGACACTACCTCGTGCGCAAGAGCGGCGGCGAGCTGCCCGAGACCACCCTCACGCAGATCTCCGGAGAGGACCGCGTCGCGGAGGTCGCGCGCATGCTCTCCGGCGACACCGGCGCGGCGAGCCGCGACCTCGCGCGCGAGATGCTCTCGGCGCGTGCTCGATAACGGGCCAGTTCCGGTCGGTTTCTCCCCCCGAAAACGTCCGCAGCCGGCCCGTTCTTCTCGCCGTTGTGCCAGAATGTCGGTATCACGCGGCGAGAGGAGCTCACATGGCCGAGAAGAACGCGCGACGAGACAGCCGCGTCGAGCAGGCGCGTCGTCACATCGAGGACATGGAGCGCCGCTTCTCGGCGGAGATCGCCCGCGCCGTGGCGGACGCCCGCGCCTACGACGGCGCGCCCGCACCGGCCGTCGAGGGCGTAGTGCCCGAGGTCTCCGTCGTCAGCGAGGACGGCGTCTCGGCCGTGCTCGCCCGCGGGCGCGGCCTTGCCTCAGCCTGCGACCTCGCAATCCTGGACTTTGCCTCGTTCACCCGGCCCGGCGGCGGCTACGACCGCGGAACCTGGGGCCAGGAGCAGGCGCTCTGCGCGTCGAGCTTCCTCTTCAACGTGCTTTCCGAGAAGGGCGGCTGGTACGCCGAGAACCGCCGCCGCAACATCAACTGCGAGCTTTACCGCAACCGTGCGCTCGTGGTGCCGCGTGTGCGCTTTGAGCGCGACGGTTACCACTCCTATGCGGACGTCATCGTTGCCGCCGCCCCCAACGCCCGCCGCGCCCGCGAGGAGTACCGCGTCTCCGACGATGCCCTTCTCGCCGCCCTGCGCGACCGCGTGCGCCTGGTGATGGCCATCGCCGATGACCTGGGCCACGACAAGCTCGTCCTGGGAGCCTTCGGCTGCGGCGTCTTCGGGTGGGACGCGGCCGTGGTAGCCGAGGCCTTCCGCGCGGAGCTCGCGCGCGGAACGCATGCGGCGCGGGAGGTGACCTTCGCGGTCCCGCGCGGCCGCGCGGACGAGAACCTCGAGGTCTTCGAGCATGCGCTGGCCACCTTCCCCGAGCCCAACCCCGCGCCGTACGTGAGCCGCGCCGAGCTCGCCGCCCGCGCGGCGGCAGCAGCGCCCGCCGAGCCCGAGGAAGACGAGGACGACTGGCGGAGGTATCTCTAGCGCACGTCCTTCTCGGCGTCCTGCCCTGAGCCCCGATGAGCGTAACACGCGTGTTATACTCTTCTTGTCGGAAGGATATGCCATGTCAGCCATGCAGACGAGGAGCGTGCGCGTTGACGCCGGGGCGCTCAGGCTCGCCGAGCGCACGCTCGCGCGCAGCGGCGCCACCTTCTCCGGGCTTGTCCGCGACGTCGTGGACTATGTTGCCCGCACGGGGAAGATGCCGCGGCTCGAGGGGGAGGGCGCTCAGGCTCCGGACGAGCGCATGCTCGCGTTTGAGCGGCGTGCGGACGAGCTCACCCTTGGCGCGCGGTCAGACCCGGCGTATGCGGCCGCGCCTGCCGAGGAGCTGCTCTCCGCTGCGCTGGAGGAGCGCTATGGCTAAGGGCGAGAAGAACGTGATCGTGCGCCCCACACTCGACCACAAAGAGGCTCTCGACGAGCTCGTCGAGCCCCGGCGCGTCCTTCTCGACACCAACGTCCTTCTCGACTATCTTGACGCCCGCCGCGCCGAGCACGACACCGCCCGGCGCCTCGTGCACGCCCTGATCTCCGGCGCTGCTGCTCTCGTGGCGCCCGCGTCCTCGTACAAGGACGTCTATTACATCCTCAGGCGATCGCTCGGCAGCGAGCCCGATGCGCGCGAGCTCTTGCGCGGCCTCATCGAGTGCGTGCCCATCACGCCCGTTGACCTGTGGGGCTCCGACCTTGCCCCCAGCATCGTGAGCGACGAGCCCGACTTCGAGGACGCGCTCGTCCGCAGGCTCGCGGAGAGGGAGGGGCTCGTCGCCATCGTCACGCGCGACGCCTCCGCCTTTCGCGGGTCGTGCGTCCCGGTCTTCGACCCCCGCGAGTTTCTCGCCCTGCTGGGGACGGGGGTGTGACGAGCCTTGCCGGCCCGCCGGCTCGCCGACCCCGCCCGCTTGCGCGAGCATGCCATATGGGACAGTTTTGCCCCTGCCGACGGTCCAAACTGTCCCCGGTGGCATTCTCGGCGCCGCGGCGCCCCAGGTCCTCATCGAGAATGCCATTTGGGACAGAATCGCCCCGCCCGACGGCTCAAACTGTCCCATATGGCATTCTCGGCCCCCTGCCCCTGCCCCTGCCCCTGCCCCTGCCCCGGCCCCGGCCCCCGGCCCCCGCGTTCAGCTTCGTTTCAGCGATGTGGCAAACTGTTTCGCGTCCGCGTCGGATTGGGCGGGCGCGCCCGGGGCACACGGCCGCCCGCGCTACTATGGAGACCCGTGGAAAGCGAACAGCGCGACTACGGGAGGGTCACAGCACATGGCAAAGCACATCTTCGTAACCGGCGGCGTCGTCTCGTCCCTGGGCAAGGGCATCACCGCGGCATCTCTGGGCCGCCTGCTCAAGTCCCGGGGCTACAGCGTCATGATGCAGAAGGCGGACCCCTACCTCAACGTGGACCCGGGCACGATGAGCCCGTTCCAGCACGGCGAGGTCTTCGTGACCGAGGACGGCTACGAGTCCGACCTCGACCTCGGCCACTACGAGCGCTTCATCGACGAGAACCTCACGCGCAACTCCAACTTCACCACCGGCGCCATCTACCAGGACCTCATCTCCCGCGAGCGCGCCGGTGACTTCCTCGGAGGCACCGTGCAGGTCGTCCCGCACGTGACCGACGCCATCAAGGAGCGCTTCTGGCGCATCGAGGAGCAGACGGGCGCCGACGTGGTGATCACCGAGCTCGGCGGCACCATCGGCGACATCGAGGGCCAGGCCTTCGTGGAGGCCATCCGCCAGTTCAGAAACGACAAGGGCGCGGCGGACTGCTGCCTCATCCACGTGAGCCTGGTGCCCTACATCGCCGCCGCCCACGAGCTCAAGTCCAAGCCCACGCAGCACTCCGTGCGCGAGATGCGCTCGCTCGGCCTGCAGCCTGACTTCATCGTCTGCCGCTCGGACCGCGAGGTGGGCGCCGGCCTGCGCGCCAAGATCGCGAGCTTCTGCGACGTGCCGGCCGACCACGTCTTCGAGAACGCCGACCTCCCCTCGATCTACGACGTGCCGGCGCACCTCGCCGAGCAGGGCTTTGACGTCAAGGTCTGCGAGCGGCTGGGCCTGGAGCCGCGCGAGAGCCGCATGGAGGGCTGGTACCGCTTCACGAGCGCCATGCACGCCGCCAACGAGCGCGCCGACGTCACCCGCATCCGCGTGGTGGGCAAGTACACCCAGCTGCCGGACGCCTACCTCTCCGTCATCGAGGCGCTGCACCACTCGGGCGTGCTCTTCGGCCGGCACGTGGACATCCGCCTGGTTGACGGCGAGGCGCTCGACGAGAAGAACGTCGAGGCAGAGCTCGGCGACGCCGACGGCATCCTCGTGCCCGGGGGCTTTGGCCTGCGCGGCATCGAGGGCAAGATCTGCGCCGTGCGCCGCGCGCGCACGACGGGCGTGCCGTACCTCGGCGTCTGCCTGGGCCTGCAGGTGGCCGTCTGCGAGTTCGCGCGCGACGTCTGCGGCCTTGCGGGCGCGAGCTCCAAGGAGTTCGACCCCGAGACGCCCCATCCCGTGATCGACCTCATGCCCGACCAGGAGGGCGTCACCGAGAAGGGCGCGACCATGCGCCTGGGCGCCTACCCGTGCGCGGTCAGGCCCGGAACCCTGGCCGAGGAGGCCTACGGCGAGGGCCTCGTCAACGAGCGCCACCGTCACCGCTTCGAGGTCAGCAACGCCTATCGCGACCGCCTCGAGGCGGCGGGCCTGGTGCTCTCGGGCCTCTCCCCGGACGGGAGGCTCGTCGAGATGGTCGAGCTGCCCGAGAGCGTGCACCCCTGGTTCGTCGCGAGCCAGGCGCACCCCGAGTTCAAGAGCCGCCCGGACCGCCCGGCGCCGCTCTTCCGCGAGTTCGTGCGCGCCGCGATCGCCCATCACGAGGGCGTGGGCAGGCACGACGTGAGGCCGCTGGGCTAGGGGAGAGTCGATGGAGCTCGAGCGCGCGCGCAAGGAGTACCTGGGATATCTCTCCGTGGAGCGGGGGAGCTCGGGCAACACCGTCGAGGCCTACGGGCGCGACCTCGCGCGCTACGTGGGGTGGCTCGCCGACCGCGGCGTGAGCGACCCCGAGGCCGTCACGCGCGAGCTCGTGGAGGAGCACGTCGCCGCGCTCGTGGAGGTGGGCCTGGCGCCGGCCTCCGTGGAGCGCGCGGTCTCCGCCGTCAAGGGCTTCCACCGCTTCATGGTGGCCGACGGCATCTGCGAGGCTTTTCCCACCTCGGACCTGCCGCTGCCGGCCAAGCCCGCGCGCCTGCCGGACGTCATCTCTGTCGACGACGCCGCGCGCCTGCTCGACCAGCCGTTCCCGCAGACGCCCGCCGGCCTTCGCGACCGAGCGATCCTCGAGGTCCTCTACGGCTGCGGCCTGCGCGTGAGCGAGCTCACCGGCCTCGACCTGCGCACGACGCTGCTCGACGAGGGGCTGCTGCGCGTCTTTGGCAAGGGCGAGAAGGAGCGCGTGGTCCCGGTCCTGGGCACGGCTGCCGAGGCGCTCGCGGCCTACCTCGACCGCGGGCGCGGCGCGCTCGTGGGACGGCGCCCCACCCAGGCGGTCTTCCTCAACGTCCGCGGCGACCGCATCTCGCGCCAGTCCGTTCACGCGATCGTCGAGAAGTACGGGCGGGTCGCGGGCCTCAGGGGCCTGCACCCGCACACGCTGCGCCACAGCTTCGCGACGCACCTGCTCGAGGGTGGCGCGGACCTGCGCGTGGTGCAGGAGCTGCTGGGGCACTCCAACGTTGCCACGACCCAGCTCTACACCCACGTGGACCGCACGCACATCAGGCGCGTGTACCTCGCGGCGCACCCCCGCGCCCGGGAGTAGGTTGGGACGGCGCCCCACCCTCGATCGCGCCTTCTTTCACGGCAGCGTCACAAATCGTTTGAGAGAACGTCGAACACCTGCGCCCCTCTTGTGGCTCAGGCGTCTGAACGACGCTACATCTAGGGGGTCGTGTGCTGCCGTATGCCGCCCAAAACCAGATTTCAACCGTAGGGTGTGGCCAAGTGTTTTTCTGTGTCGCAAAGTGTCGCGAATGACGTATAGTTATCGCACGCTCCGTTCGAGGGGGTGTGGTCTCGTCTTTCGAAGGGAGGGTGCAAATGCTCGCCGGCTCGTATCCGATGTCCGTGGATGCCAAGGCGCGCGTCACCCTGCCGGCCGTCTTCCGCAAGCAGCTGATCGACGGCGACCGCAAGACGATCTACCTCGTTCCCATGAACGGCTGCGTGAACGGCTTCACCCCTGAGGGGTTCGAGCGGTTCGTCGACGGCCTCTTCGAGTACGGCGACCACCACTACGACCCCCGCAGCCGCAAGGACGTCCAGCTGAGGACGGGGCTCTGGGCAAGCGCCGTGGAGGTCGACATCGACTCCGCCGGTCGCGTGGCCCTCGGCAAGCTCGACGCGGCCAAGCCCGGCTCGCGCGAGAAGCTCGGCCTCACCGCTGACGTCACGGTCGTGGGCGCAGGCGACCACTTCGAGGTCTGGGATACCAAGAAGTGGAACGAGGCGCAGGAGAGCTTCGAGGACGACCTCGACGCGCTTCTCTTCCACGACTAGCGACGAGAGGGGGTGAGGGACTTGACAGCTGAATACCGGCACGTACCCGTGATGCTCGCCGAGGTCCTCGCCGAGCTCGACCCCCGGCCGGGGGAGGTGACCTGCGACTGCACCCTCGGTGGTGCGGGGCACACCGTAGAGCTCGCGCGCCGCGTGGCCCCGGACGGCCTGTCGCTTGGGATCGACCAGGACGACATGGCCCTCGCAGCCGCGACGGAGCGCCTCGCCCGCGAGGTGCCCGAGGCGAGCGTCCGCACCCTCAAGGGCAACTTCGGGGACCTCGACGAGCTTCTCGTCGAGGCGGAGGTTCCCGGGGTCGACTGCTTTCTCTTCGACCTCGGCGTCTCCTCCCCGCAACTTGACATCCCGGAGCGCGGCTTCTCGTACCACGAGGACGCGCCCCTGGACATGCGAATGAGTTCGGGCAACCACACCCTAACCGCAGCCGAGGTCGTGAACACCTACAACGAAGCAGACCTCGCCCGAATCCTTCGCGTTTACGGAGACGAGCGTTTTGCGAGCCGCATCGCCCGTAAGGTCGTGGAGACCCGAGGCAAGGCCCCCATCGAGACGACGCTCGAGCTCGTCGAGGTCATCAAGGCCGCGATTCCCGCGGCGGCGAGAAGGACCGGCGGGCACCCGGCGCGCCGCACCTTCCAGGCGCTGCGCATCGAGGTCAACCACGAGCTCGACGTCCTCGACCGCGGCCTGCGAGCGGCGGCGAGGTGGGCCAACCCGGGTGGCAGGATCTGCGTCATCTCCTACCACTCGCTTGAGGACCGCATCGTGAAGCATGTCTTCACGGAGCTCTCCCAGGGGTGCACCTGCCCGCCGGACCTTCCGGTGTGCGTGTGCGGTCACGTGCCGGCTCTCAGGGTCAAGACCCGCAAGCCCCTCGTCGCGTCTGACGAGGAGGTCGCGACCAACCCGAGGTCGCGGAGCGCCCTCATGCGCGTGGCGGTCAAGCTCGACGCCTGAGCGTGAAGGCATGAACGTCGTAGCCGGCCCTCGGGCCGTCTACCTAGCAGCAAACGAGGCACCAACGCACCAGCACGCAGCCCAAACACACCACCGCCGCACACTAAACGAACGGTAGACCAACTCTTAGGCACCACTTTAAGGTCGCACGGGAGCGCCGAGGAAAAGCCTCAGGCTACCCTCAAGCTCCCAGCTACCTGCCACGAACCAGACAACGAGGCCGCAAGGCCATCAGCATTGAGGAAGACGCATGAGGTATCAGGGGTCAGAGGCATATTCGGTGAGGGCCGCGGAGCGGGCATGGGAGCGCACCTCCCAGCAGTCCCGCTCCTCTTTTGAGGTCGTCTCGGGCGGCGGCCTCGACGCGCGCGTCCGCCAGGGCGTCTCGCACGAGTTCCTGGCCCGCTTCCGCGCCGTGCTTCTCGTCGCGGCGTTCTTCCTGGCCCTCAACATCGTTCGCGTGGCGATCTCCGCCGCCACCGTCTCGGTGCTGCAGGCCAACGCCGACCTCACCACGCAGATCAGCGAGGCCGAGACCCTGAGCTCCAACCTGCGCATCGAGCGCTCCGTGCTCTCGAGCAACGCCCGCATCAGCCGCATCGCGACCCAGAACTACGGCATGGTGCTCCCCTCCGAGCGCGTGAGCGTCGTCTTCGACGACCCCGCGGCCGAGGAGGCCCCCGCCGCCGACGCTCATGGTGATGCTGCGCAGTCCGGCCAGCAGACGGGCGAGCAGGCTAACGTCGGCTAGACTTGCTAGCGTGAGAAGCGGCAGAAGACATACCCGCCCCGGGCGGAGGAACTATCCAGAGGCCTCGTACGACGAGGCCTCTCGTGCGCGCTACCGAGTCCGTGCCTCGCGGCCCGGCGGCTCGGGCAGCGGCGGCGCCGACCATGGCCTCTCCGTCACGCGCAAGGTCTTTCTCGCCCTCTTCGGCGTGGTCGCCGCGCGTCTGGGCTTCCTGCAGATCATCGACGGCGGAAACCTCGCCTCCCGCGCCGAGAGCCAGCGCACCAACAAGATCGTGCTCCACGCCAAGCGCGGGACCATCTTCGACCGCAACGGCAACGTGCTCGCCCTGAGCGAGGACTGCGAGACCGTCTACGCCAACCCCAAGGAGGTCAACGACCCGTCGGGCGTGGCGTCCGCGCTGGTCAAGGTCCTCGGCGGCGAGAAGCAGGACTACATGGACCTGCTCGTGATGGACACCACCTTCGTCTACATCCAGCGCCAGGTCGACCAGGACCTCGCCGACGAGCTCCAGGACCTTCTCGCCGAGCGCGAGCTCAGGGGCGTCTACTTCCTCGCCGACACCAAGCGCGTCTATCCCTACGGAAACGCCGCGGCGCAGGTGCTCGGCGTGGTCAACGTGGACGGCCAGGGCACCACCGGCCTCGAGCTCCAGTACAACGACCTGCTCACCGGCACCGACGGCGAGATGCTCGTCGAGACGGGCCTCACGGGCACCCCCATCGCGGGCGGCGCCTCCAAGATCACCGAGGCCAAGAACGGCACCGACATCGTCATCTCCATAGACATCGACCTCCAGCAGGCCTGCGAGCAGATCATCAAGCAGGCCGTGGAGACCTACTCCGCGGACTCGGGCTCGGTCATGGTGACCGACCCCCGAACCGGCGAGATCCTCGCCGCGTGCTCGACGCCGCTGGCGGACTACGCCGACCTCAGCGACTCCGCGGCCCTCACCCTCAAGCTCGTCTCGAGCTCCTTCGAGCCGGGCTCGGTCTTCAAGGTCCTCACCACCTCGATCGGCCTCGACAACGACCTCTACGACCCCGAGACGGTCTACTCCGTCCCCGCCTTCTACAAGGTCGGCGACGACTACGTCAGCGACGACGACAACCGCGACTACACCATGGACATGACGGTGCGCGAGATGATGCGCCGCTCGTCCAACGCGGCCATGTCAATGCTCGTGACCGAGGTCATCGGCGCGGAGCGCTTCGCGGAGGGCATCGACCGCTACGGGATCGGACATCTCACGGGCATCGACTTCCCCGGCGAGACCCAGGGCATCGTCCGGTCGCTCGCCGAGTACGACGGCGCCACCGCCGGCTCGATGGCCTTCGGCCAGGCCCTCGCCATCCCCATGGTCCAGATCGTGCGCGCCTACGGGGCCGTCGCCAACGAGGGCGTCCTGACGACGCCGCACTTCCTCGTGACCAAGGGGGAGGAGGACGTCGACTGGCCGACCGGGGACCAGGCCATCTCCGCCGAGGCCTGCGCCGAGGAGATCGACATCATGCGCACCGTCGTCGCCGAGGGCACGGGCAAGAACGCCCGGATCGAGGGCTACGACATCGCCGGCAAGACCGGCACGGGCGAGCAGGCGGGCGAGGGCGGCTACATCGCCGGCTCGTTCGTCGCGTCGTTCTGCGGCGTCGCCAACGCGAGCGACCCGGAGGTCCTCGCCTACGTGGGCCTCAACCACCTCCCGCACCTGGCGTCCCAGTCCGCCGCCAACGTCTTCCACGACGTCATGTCCCAGGCCGTCTCCATCCTGGGCGTGGCCACCTCGTCCTGAGCAAGAAAGGGTTACCGATGATCAGACTCTCCATCCAACAGGTCGCGAGTGCGACGGGCGCGCAGGTCCTCTGCGAGGGCGCCGCCGACGTCGCCGGCGAGGTCGTCATCGACTCGCGCGCCGTCGCCCCCGGCGGGATGTTCGTCGCCTTTGCGGGCGAGCGCGTGGACGGGAACGCCTACCTCGCCTCCGCCGCGTCCGCGGGCGCTGCCGCCGTGGTCGCCTCCGCCGAGCCTGCCGAGAAGGACCTCGAGGCCGCCCGCGCGGCCGGCTGCGCGGTCCTGCGCGCCGAGGCGGACGACTGCGAGGAGTTCCTGCTGCGCCTCGCCCGCTCCTGGCGCGAGATGCACCCCGACTGGCTCGTCGCGGCCGTCACCGGGTCGGTGGGCAAGACCACGACCAAGGAGATGCTCGCCGCCGGCTTTGGCTCGCAGCGCCGCTGCCATGCCACCCGCGGCAACCTCAACAACCTGATCGGCGGGCCCCTCACCGTGCTCTCGACGCCCGAGGACGCCGAGGTCGTCGTCTGCGAGCTCGGCATGAACCACCCCCACGAGATCGACCGCCTCGCGGCGGCGTGCCAGCCGGCGCTCGCCGCGATCACCAACGTGGGCACGAGCCACATCGGGCTTCTCGGCAGCCGCGAGAACATCGCGCGCGCCAAGGCGGAGATCGTCTCCGGCATGCGCGACCACGGCGGGCTCCCGCGCACCCTCGCGCTCACGAGCTCCGGCGACTTCACGCCCTTCATCGAGGAGGGCTTCGCGCGCCCCGCGGGCGTCGACGTCATGCGCGTGGGCTCCGGCGCGGGAGACGACGTCCGCGCGCTCGGCGTGACCCTCGACGACGAGGGGCGCGCCACGGTCGACATCGCCTGCGCCGACGGCTGGCGCCGCTCCGCGCGCCTCACGGTCCCCGGCCGCGCCGCCGCCGACGACCTGCTGCTCGCCGTCGCGCTCATCTGGCGCGCCGGCCTCGACCGCGACCTCGCCGTCGACGCCATCGAGGCCATGCCCGCCACGAGCATGCGCCTCGACGTCCGCGAGGCGCCCTCCGGCGCCCGCGTGATCGACGACTCCTACAACGCCGCCCCCGCCTCGATGGCCTCCTCGCTCGACGTGCTGGCCTCCATGGCGTGCGCCGGGCGGCGCGTGGCCGTCCTCGGCGAGATGGGCGAGCTCGGCGACGAGGCGCCGCGCCTGCACGGCTACGTCGGCGCCTACGCCGCGGCCAAGGGGGTCGACCTGCTCGTTCTCGTCGGTGACGCGCTTGCCGACGAGATGGCGGAGGCCGCCCGCACGATGGGCCTCTCCGAGGACGCCATCGAGCGCTTCGGGACGGTCGAGGACGCCGTGCGCGTCATCGGGCCCGTGCTCGCCGAGGGCGACCTCGTGCTCGTCAAGGCCTCGCGCGCCGCGGGGCTGGACAACTTCGTGAGGGGAGTGCTCGACCGATGATCGGAAATCCCGAATATCCCACCTACCAGGTCTTTCTCGCCGTGGGCCTCGCCGCTGCGGTGACGGGCCTGCTGATGCCGCTGTTCATCAAGCTCATGCGCCACGAGGGCGTGGGCCAGCAGATCCGCGCCGACGGCCCCCAGCGCCACCTCGTGAAGCAGGGCACCCCCACCATGGGCGGCATCATCATCCTGGTGGGCGTCGTCGTGGCCACGGCGCTGCTCGCCGAGTGGACGCCCGGGCTCATCCTGGCCGTCGCCGCCACGCTCGTGACCGGCTCGCTCGGCCTGCTCGACGACATCGAGTCCGTGGCACACGGCCGCTCGCTCGGCCTCACGCCGTCCCAGAAGATGGCCGGCCTCATCCTGATCTCCGTGACCTTCTGCCTCGTGGCGGTCAACGTCTGCGGCGTCCCCGCCGCCGTCCGCTTCCCGGGCGGCCTTTCCGTCGACCTCGGCGTGCTCACGACGACCCTCGACCTGGGCGGCACCGTGGTCGCCATCCCCTGGCTCTACCTGGTCTTCGTGTTCCTGCTCATGGCGGGCCTCTCCAACGCCGTGAACCTCACCGACGGCCTCGACGGCCTCGCCGGCGGCTGCTCGATGGTGGTCATGCTCGTGATGGCGATGGTCGCCTTCAACTACGAGGAGGTCAACCTCGCCATCTTCGCCGCCTCGATCGCCGGCGCCTGCGTCGGCTTTCTCTGGCACAACTGCTACCCCGCCACGATCTTCATGGGCGACACGGGGTCGCTCGCCCTGGGCGCCGCCTTCGCGTCGCTCGCCGTCCTCACCAAGACCGAGGTGACCTCGCTGATCATGGGCGGCCTGTTCATCGCCGAGGCCCTCTCGGTCATGATCCAGGTCCTGAGCTTCAAGGCCACCGGCAAGCGCGTCTTCCTCATGGCGCCGATCCACCACCACTTCGAGAAGAAGGGCTGGTCGGAGACTAAGGTCGTCGTGCGCTTCTGGATCGTATCCGCTGCCTTCGCGGCCCTGGGCTTCGCGCTCTACTTCCAGCTCGGCTAGGGGAGGGAGAAGGACATGGCCTCTCAGGAACACCTCGGCGCCACGCTCGTCCTCGGCCTCGGCCGCACGGGCGAGGCGACGGCCCGCTACCTCGCGTCGCTTCTCGGCTCGCGCGTCGACTCCGTCACGCTCTACGGCGGCGCGAGCTCCCAGGAGGGCGAGCGCACGCGCGCGCTGGAGGAGCTGGGCGTGAGGGTCGTCTGCGGGACCGAGGAGGTGGAGGGGGACTACGACCTCGCCGTGGCCTCCCCGGGCATCCCCGTCGACGCCCCCTTCTTCCGCTCCGCCGCCGCGCGCTCCCGCGAGGTCGTGGGCGAGCCCGAGCTCGCCTTCCGCGAGAGCCCCGAGCGCTGGGTCGCCATCACGGGCACCAACGGCAAGACCACCACGACGTCGCTTGCCGCGCACCTGCTGCGCGCGGCCGGCCTCGCGGCCCAGCCCGTCGGCAACATCGGCACCCCGCCCGTGGAGGCGCTGGCCTCCCGCGCCGAGGGCTCCTGGTTCGTGGCCGAGCTCTCGAGCTTCCAGCTCGCCACCACGCGCCTGTTCCGCCCCCGCGTCGCGGTCCTTCTCAACGTCACGCCCGACCACCTCGAGTGGCACCACACGATGGAGGCCTACGCCGAGGCCAAGGAGCGCGCCTTCGCCAACCTCGGCGCGGGCGACCTCGCCGTCGTCTCCGTCGACGACGAGTGGTGCCGCGCCGTCGCCGACCGCTGCGAGGGCCGCGGCCTGCGCGTCTGCCGCCTCTCCGTGGCCGGCGAGCCGGACGGCCCCTGCGCGGCGTTTCTGCGCGAGGGCGCGCTCGTCGTGCGCCTCGACGGCACCGAGCATGCGCTCGTGGCGGCCTCCGACCTCAAGATCTTCGGCCTGCACAACGCCGAGAACGCGCTGGCGGCGGCCGCGGTCGCGCTCGAGCTGGGGGCGGGCGAGAAGGACGTGCGCTCCGGCCTCGTCTCCTTCCAGCCCATCGAGCATCGCATCGAGCCCGCCGGCGAGGTCGCGGGCGTGCGCTACGTCAACGACTCCAAGGCCACCAACACCGACTCCGTGGAGAAGGCGCTCACTGCCTTCGAGGCGGGCAGCGTCGTCGTGCTGCTCGGCGGCCACGACAAGATGACCGACCTCGCCTCGCTCGCCGACGCGGTGTGCGCGCGCTGCCGCGCCGCGGTGTGCTTCGGCGACGCCGGCGAGCGCATCGCGGCCGCCCTCGAGCGGGCGCGCGCGGCCTCCGGCGCTCCGCTCGAGGTTCTGCGCGCCCCGCACCTGCGCGAGGCCTTCGACGCCGCCGTCCGGGCGGCGCGCCCGGGCGAGACGGTCCTGCTCTCCCCGGCGTGCTCGTCGTTCGACGAGTTCTCCAACATGGCAGAGCGCGGCAGGCTCTTCAAGGACCTCGTGCGCGCCCTCGCGACGGGGGAGGAGTGAGTCGGGTGGCGGGCCGTCGGGCGACGCGCGCCGACGCCCGGGAGGCGAGGGAGGCCACGATCCTCGGCGTGCCCGAGCGCTTCATGCGCCCGCGGCTGGTCCTCGCTGCCTGCGTGGGCATCCTCGTGGGCTTTGGCCTGCTCATGGTCTATTCCGCCTCCTCCGTCACGGCGCTCGAGTCGACCGGCGACGCGGCGTACTACCTCAAGCGCCAGCTGCTGTTCGGCGTGGTGGGCATCGTCATCGCCATCGTGCTCGCCGTCGTCGACTACCACGTCTGGGTGCGGCGGCTCCTCGTCCCCATCTGGGTGCTGACGGCGGCGCTGCTCGCCCTCGTCATCGTCGCGGGCACCGACAACGACATGGGGGCCACGCGCTGGATCAACCTCGGCTTCTTCGACCTCCAGCCCTCGGAGTTCGCCAAGATCACCATCGTCTTCACCGCCGCGAACGTCGCGGAGCGCTACTTCGAGGAGGGCTCGCTCGACTGGAGCGGGTTTCTCAAGCTCATGGTCGTGGGCGTCGGCGTGCCGCTCGTGCTCATCGTCGTGCAGCCCGACAAGGGCACCACGATGGTGCTGGGCCTCACGATCGTGGTGATGGGCTACCTCGCGGGCGTCCCGAAGCGCTACCTCGTCGCCCTTCTCGTCGCGGGCCTCGTCGGGTTTCTCGCCATCTCGCTGAGAGACGACTACTCGCGCCAGCGCCTGCTGACCATGCTCGACCCCTGGAGCGACCCGTTTGACACCGGCTACCAGCTCATCCAGGGCTTCTACGCGTTCGGCTCGGGAGGCCTGCTCGGCGTGGGCATCGGGTTCTCCCGCCAGAAGTACTCCTACCTGCCCATGGCGCACAACGACTTCATCTTCGCCGTCATCGGCGAGGAGTGCGGCCTTCTGGGCACGCTCGGCGTGCTCGCGGGCTTCGCGGTCTTCATGTGGGCGGGGTTCCAGATCGCCCGCTACGCGCCCGACCTCTCGGGCCGCCTCGTCGCGGCGGGGTGCACCTCGCTCGTGATCGTCCAGCTGCTGCTCAACGTCTGCGGCGTGCTCGGCCTCTTCCCGCTCTCCGGCAAGCCGATCCCGTTTCTGTCCTACGGCGGCTCGTCGATCATCGCGAGCATGATGATCGTGGGCATGATCGCCTCGGTCTCCCTGCACTCGAGCCTCCCCGAGACCGCCCACGACGGCCTGCGCCGCTCGTGGCAGCTCGAGGGCGAGCGCGGCGGGGGAGGGCTCTCGCTGGTGGGCGGGGCGCGCGGGTCCCGCGGGGAGGGGCGCGGGGCGCCCGAGCGCGGCTCGTCCGGCTTCACCTTGGTCCAGGGGGGCGCCCCCTCGCGCGGCCGCGGCTCCGGGGGCCGCAGGTCGTCGGGGGTCGGCTCGACGGGGCGCGGCGGACGCGGCAGAATAGACCTCGGGCCCAGCGCGGGCGATCGCCTGCGCGGCAGGGACCGCGGGCCACGGACACGATGACGGGGGGATCCCATGGATAAGAGGCACCTTGAGGTCGCGATCGCAGCGGGCGGGACGGCGGGTCACATCAACCCGGCGCTGGCGCTCGCCGAGGAGCTGCGCGACCGCGGCCACCACGTCACGTTCTACGGCCAGACGGCCAAGCTCGAGGGGCGCCTCGTCCCCGAGGCCGGCTTCGAGCTGGTGCCGGTGGTCGTGAGCGGCTTCGACCGCGCGCGTCCCTGGACGCTCGTGAGCTCGCTCGCGCGCATGCGCCGCGCCCAGTCCCAGATCGCGGCGCGCTTCAAGGAGAAGGGCGCGCCCGACGTTGCCGTGGGCTTTGGCGCCTACGTCGAGATGGCGCTGCTCAACTGCTGCCACCGACTCGGCGTCCCGTACGTGCTCCACGAGCAGAACTCGGTGCCGGGACTCGCCAACAAGGCCCTCGCGCCCCACGCGGCGGCGGTGTGCATCTCCGTGCCGGCCGCGCGCGAGGTCTTCGAGCGCAAGGAGCGCCCCGACGCGTCCGTGGTGCTCACCGGCAACCCCGTGCGCCGCAGCGTCCGCTCCGCGAGCCGCGCGGAGGGAAGGGCCGCCTTCGGCGTGGAGCCGGGCGAGACGATGCTGCTCGTCTTCGGCGGCTCGCTTGGCGCGGCGCACGTGAACGAGGGCGTCTGCCGCCTCAAGCACGAGCTGCTCTCCCGCGAGGGCCTCGTCGTGGTGCACTCCACGGGGGCGGACGGCTTCGACGAGACGATCTCGGCGCTCGCCCTCACGCCCGATGAGCAGCTGCGCTGGCGCGTCATGCCCTACATCTCCAACATGGGCCAGGCCCTCGCGGCCGCCGACCTCGTGCTCTCCCGCGCCGGCGCCTCCTCGATCGCCGAGGTCGCGGCGCTCGCGGTCCCGAGCCTGCTCGTGCCCTACCCGCACGCCACCGCCGACCACCAGACCACCAACGCGCGCTACCTCACCGACGCGGGCGCGGCGGTCCTCGTGCCCGACGACCAGATCGACGAGCCGGTCTTTGCCGACGAGCTGCTCGGCCTCATCGACGACGCCGCGCGCCGCGACGCCATGCGCGCCGCGGCTCGGGGCCTCGACCAGACGAGCGCCGCGGCCGCCCTTGCGGACCAGGTGGAGGCCGCCGCGCGCCACTGAGGGGCGGGCCCTTCTCGCCCCGGCGCCGCTGCCGGCGGCAAGCGACGGTTGAGCCCTGCCCGGTCTCGCGGGATTTGTGCGAAGGTGCCGTGGCGGCGCGCGATTTGAGATACATTAGAGAGCGCACGATACGCCACGTCGAAAGCGGACTCATGGTCGAGAAGAACGACGAGATCCAAAACGTCACCAGCGCGCACTTCATCGGAATCGGTGGCGCGGGCATGAGCGGCATCGCCCTCGTCCTGCACGAGCGCGGCTGCCGCGTCACCGGTTCGGACCTCAAGAGCTCTCACTACGTCCGCGAGCTCGAGGCCGCGGGCATCGAGGTTCACGTCGGCCATGACGCCGCCACGATCGACGCCGTCGAGCCGCAGGTCGTGGTCACCTCCACCGCCATCCCCGAGACCAACCCCGAGGTCGTGCGCGCCCGCGAGCTGGGCATCCCCATCTGGCCTCGCGCCAAGATGCTCTCGTGGCTCTCGGGCACGCAGCGCACCGTCGCCGTCGCCGGCACGCACGGCAAGACCACCACGTCCTCGATGGTCGCCACGATGCTCGACAAGATGGGCCTCGACCCGTCCTTCCTCATCGGCGGCGTCGTCGAGGGCTACGGCACCAACGGCCGCAACGGCTCCGGCGAGCACTTCGTCTGCGAGGCGGACGAGTCCGACGGCTCCTTCCTCTACCTCAACCCCAGCGTCGTGGTGGTGACCAACATCGAGGCCGACCACCTCGACCACTACGGCACCCTCGAGAACATCGAGAGGACCTTCTGCACCTTCATGGGCCTGGTCGGCGAGGAGGGCACCGTCGTCGTGAACGGCGACGAGGCCCGCTACGTCGAGCTCGCCCGCTCGACGGGGCGCCGCGTCGTCACCTACGGCTTTGACCCCTCGTGCGACTACGTCTGCGTGCCGGAGGAGGGCGGCCATGCGCTGGCCAGTCACTTCAGCGTGCGCCTCCCCGGCGGCCGCGAGCCGGTCCGCGTGACCATCAGCTCCAACCCCGGCCGCCACAACATGGCCAACGCCACCGCCGCCATCGCCGTGGCGGACGTCCTGGGCCTCGACCCGGCGGCCGCCGCGGCCGCGCTCAGCGAGTTCAAGGGCGCTCGCCGCCGCTTCACGCACGTGGGCGACGTCGCGGGCGTGACCGTCGTCGACGACTACGGCCACCACCCGACCGAGGTCGCCGTGACGCTCGGCGCCGCGGCCGCCCTCGACTTCAAGCGCATCATCTGCGTCTTCCAGCCGCATCGCTACAGCCGCACCCAGGCGCTCGCGAGCGAGTTCGGGCGCGCCTTCGACAGCGCGGACGTCCTGCGCGTCATGGACGTCTTCCCCGCGGGCGAGCTGCCCGTTCCGGGCGTCTCCGGCAAGACCGTCGTCGAGGCGGTGCGCCATCTGGGCAACGTCCTCGACGTGGCCTACGTGCCCAACCGCAAGAAGCTCATCGAGGACCTCTGCAACATCGTCCGCCCCGGCGACCTGCTCATCACGCAGGGCGCGGGCGACGTCACGACGATGGGCCCCGCCTTCATCGCCGCCATGCGCGAGCGCGAGGGACGGTAGCGCCTTGAGCGTGGACAACGCCTTCATGACCCTGTCGGGCGCCGTCGACGCCGACGTCCGCCGCGACGAGCGCCTCTCGCGCCACACCACCTACCGCATCGGCGGCCCGGCGGCGCTGTTCGTCGCCGCCCACAGCTACGCCGCCCTCTCGCGCACGCTCGCCGTGCTCGAGGCCGAGGGCGTCGAGTGGGTCATCCTGGGGAAGGGCTCCAACCTCCTGGTGGCGGACGACGGCTACGACGGCTGCGTCATCCTGCTCGACGGGCAGTTCGCACGCCACACCATCTCCGATGACGCCACGATGACCGCCGGCGCCGGCGCGAGCCTCGCGCAGCTCGTCAACGTCGCGCTCAAGGCCGGACTCTCGGGGCTCGAGCCCTGCGTGGGCATCCCGGGCACCCTCGGCGGCGCGGTCTCCATGAACGCCGGCACCCGGCGCGAGTGGATCGGCGAGCGCGTGCGCGACGTCGTCGTGCTGCGCCCGGGCGAGGGGATGCACCGCTACGGCGGCGGCGAGATCGAGTGGGGCTACCGCTCGACGTCGCTGCCCACCTCGGAGATCATCCTCGAGGCGACCCTCTCGCTCGAGCCCTCCACGTCGCAGGCGATCGCCGAGAACATGGAGTCGCGCCTCGCGCTGCGCAGGGAGCGCCAGCCCCTGGGCGTCCCGAGCTGCGGGTCGGTCTTCAGGAACCCGCCCGACCACTCCGTCGGCGCGCTGATCGAGTCCTGCGGGCTCAAGGGCGTCAGCTGCGGCGGCGCCCAGATCTCGCCGGAGCACGCCAACTTCATCGTCAACCGCGGCGGCGCCACGGCGACCGACGTCATCACGCTCATCGCGCGCGCCCACGACGCCGTCCTGGAGCGCTACGGCATCGACCTCGCGTGCGAGGTCAAGCTGCTCGGCTTCGGGGCGTAGGGGGCGCGATGTCCAAGGGCAGCATGCGTCCGACCAAGCGCCAGAAGACGCCCCTTCAGGGCGGCTCGGCCGCGACCCCTCCCGCGGGGGGCCTCAGGGGTGCGGGCGCCAAGAAGCCCAAGCTCAAAGTGGCGGCAGCCTCCGCAAAGCCTCGCGTCTCGACGCAGGCCAGGCCCGTCAAGGCCAAGGCGGCAAAGCCGTCGCTGCGGCCGCAGAAGGCGCCCTCCCAGCGCGCCGGCGTCGTGCAGGCCGCGCGCGGGCTGGTCGGGAAGGCCGCGGCGCCCGCGACCCCGCGCGAGCGCCGCGAGCGCTACCAGCTCCGGCAGACGCTGCGCGTCGTCGGCATCGTCGTCGCGAGCCTCGCCGCGCTCGCCCTCGTCGCCGTGGTCGTGCTCTTCTCCCTGCGCGACTCGTCGGTCTTCTCCATCGACTCCGTCGAGGTCCAGCCCACCGGGCACGTCACCCAGGAGGACCTCCAGAACCTCGTCAAGGTGCCCGCCGGCTCCACGCTGCTCAACGTCGACACCGCCTCCATCGAGGCGGCCCTCAAGAAGGACCCGTGGATCGCGTCGGTCGAGTTCGAGCGCGCGTTTCCCCATACCCTCAAGATCACGGTTCACGAGCAGCGGGTCGACGCGCTCGTGGTCATGAGCTCGGGCTCGATAGCCTGGTACCTCGGCGGCGACGGGAGGTGGGTCCAGCCCACGAGCGTGACCGCCGCGGAGGACCAGTCGGTCAACGACGCCGCCCTCGAGCGCGCGATGGCGGAGGGGTGCCTGCTGATCACCGACGTCCCCGCCACGGTGGCGCCGGAGGCGGGCTCGGCCGTGACCGACGCCTCGATCCTCGCCGTCCAGAAGTACCGCGAGGGGTTCTCCGAGGACTTCGCGAGCCAGGTCGTGAGCTACTCCGCGCCGGCGGAGGACAGCATCTCCTGCACGCTCGCGAGCGGGGTCGAGGTCCTTCTCGGCTCGCCCACCGACATCGCCACCAAGCAGGGATTCATCGAGAAGATCGTCGAGCAGAGCCCGGGATCGCTGCTGTTCATCAACGTCCGCGTCCCCACCGAGAAGGGCGTCTCGTTCCGCGCCGTCCAATCCGACAACGTCCAGGGCGGCACCGGCGTGGTCTCGCCCGACGGGTGGGCGGGCGACGACCCCTCGACCGCCGAGGGGCAGGAGGGCGAGCAGGCCGACCAGGGCGCGGAAGACGGGCAGGGCGACGGCCAGGGCGAGACCCTCGACCAGGATGAAACCCTCGACCAGGCCGAGGGTCAGGAGGGCTCCGACGAGGGCTCCGAGGAGGCCCCGCAGGAGTGAGACCCACCGGTCACCTGAGGGTCTTCTCGTGAACGGCATGGCCTCTGAGCTTGGAACTCCACGATTTCGCCAAATCGTTTGACGCGAGACCCTCAAGTGTGCCAATATACGTCGCTTTATCCAAAGCGTTGACGTGAACCTGAGCTTGAGGGTTTTGCCGGCGTGGCGGTGAGGCGGCACGCAAGCAACCCTGAAGCTAGTCAAGGCCCTTTCGAGGAGGACACGATGATCAAGGACACCGACACCCTCAACAACTACCTCGCCGTCATCAAGGTCGTGGGCGTGGGCGGAGGCGGCACCAACGCCGTGAACCGCATGATCGAGGAGGGGATCCGCGGCGTCGAGTTCGTGGCCGTCAACACCGACGCCCAGGCCCTCGCCATCTCCGACGCCGACATCAAGGTCCACATCGGCACCGACATCACCAAGGGCCTCGGCGCGGGCGCCAACCCCGAGGTCGGCAAGGAGGCCGCCGAGGACACCCGCGACGAGATCAAGGCCGCGCTCGCGGGCGCCGACATGGTCTTCATCACCGCGGGCGAGGGCGGCGGCACCGGCACCGGCGCTGCCCCCGTCGTCGCCGACATCGCCAAGAACGACGTGGGCGCCCTCACCGTGGGCGTCGTGACCAAGCCCTTCACCTTCGAGGGCCGCAAGCGCTTCTCCTCCGCCATGGAGGGCATCAAGAATCTCTCCGAGAACGTCGACACCCTCATCGTGATCCCCAACGACCGCCTGCTCGACCTCTCCGAGAAGAAGACCACCATGCTCGAGGCCTTCCGCATGGCCGACGACGTGCTGTGCCAGGGCACCCAGGGCATCACCGACCTCATCACGGTCCCCGGCCTGATCAACCTCGACTTCGCCGACGTCTGCACCATCATGAAGAACTCCGGCACCGCCATGATGGGCATCGGCACCGCCTCCGGCGACAACCGCGCCACCGACGCGGCCGAGGAGGCCATCTCCAGCCGCCTGCTCGAGGGCTCCATCGACGGCGCCACGCGCGTCCTGCTCTCCATCGCCGGCAACAAGGACCTCGGCATCCAGGAGATCAACGACGCCGCCGACCTCGTCGCCAAGAACGTCGACCCCGAGGCCACGATCATCTTCGGCACCGTCGTGGACGAGTCCCTCGGCGACCAGGTCCGCGTGACCGTCATCGCCACGGGCTTCGATGACAACAACGTGCAGCAGACGATTCCGACGATGACCATGGCGAGCCCCCGCGCCGCGGCCCCGTCCCGCCAGACGAGCGCCCCGCGCGCGACGAGCGCTCCCGCCTCGTCCCAGGGCCGCTCCGGGTCGTCCAACGACAAGGAGTTCGACATCCCCGAGTTCCTGAAGCGCAGCCGCATCTAGCGATGCCCGCTCTGGAGAGATACCAGGCCGGCGAGGTGACCCTGCTCTCCGACGCACGCGTCGCGGGCGGGGTCTCCTTCGCCTTCACCGAGCGTGCGGGCGGGGTCTCCGCGGCCCCGTACGCCTCGCTCAACCTCGGCGACGCCTGCGGGGACGACGCGTGCGCCGTCGCCGAGAACCGCCGCCGCGCCCTCGCCGCGCTGGGCGCCGAGCGCCTCGCGGGGCGGCTCGTGAACCCCCGGCAGGTGCACGGCGACGCGGTCGTGCGCGTGGCGTCGGGCGACGACGCCGCGGTGCGCGCGGCCTGCGAGGAGGCGCGCGCCGGCGCGGACGCCGTCGTGTGCACGGCCCCGGGCGTCCCGGTCCTGCTCTGCTTCGCGGACTGCGTGCCCGTGGTGCTCACGTGCGAGGCCGGGTTCGCCGTGGTCCACTCGGGGTGGCGCGGCACGATGTCGCGCATCGTCGCCAAGGCCGCGCGGGCCCTCTGCGAGCAGGCGCAGGCGACGCCCGATGCCCTCCGCGCGTACGTGGGGCCGCACATCCTCGCGCAGGACTACGAGGTCTCCGCCGAGCTCGCCGCGCGCTTCGCCGAGGAGTTCGGCCCGGGCGTCGTGAGGGGGGAGCGCAACCTCGACCTCTCCGCCGCCCTCGCGGTCACCCTCGCCGACGCCGGCGTCCCCGCGGGCTCGGTGGCGTGGTGCGAGGACTCGACCGCGTCCTCCACGGCGCGGTTCTTCTCGTATCGCGCCGAGGGCGGCACGTGCGGCCGTCATGGCGCCCTTGCCGTCATGGGCGGCGAGGGAGTCGCATGGGAGCCCCTCCGGGCGGAGGGGTCGCAGGACACGGGACGGGAGGCGAGCGCTCGATGAGCGAGCAGCGGGAGTACGCGAGCTTCCTGGCGACGCGCCGCGCCGAGATCTGCGAGAGGATCGACGCGGCGGCGCGCAGGTCGGGCCGCGACGAGGGGGAGGTCGAGGCGATCGCGGTCTCCAAGACCGTGGGGCCCGACGAGGTCCTTCTCGCCCGGCGCGCCGGGTGGGGCCGCTTCGGCGAGAACCGCCCGCAGGAGCTCGGGCGCAAGCTCGAGGCGCTCGGGGGCCTCCCCGAGATGGCCGGCGTGCGCTTTGACATGATCGGCAATCTGCAGAAGAACAAGATCAACCAGGTCATAGGGCGCGTGGCGCTCATCCACTCGATCAGCTCGGCGCACCTCGCCGAGGCGGTCTCCACGCGCTGCGAGGCGCGCGGCATCGTGGCCGACGTGCTGCTCGAGGTCAACGTCTCGGGCGAGGCGTCCAAGTCCGGGTTCTCCCCGGACGAGGTCCGCGCGACGGCCGAGGCGCTCGTGGCGCTGCCCGGCATCGACGTGCGCGGCCTCATGACGATGGCTCCCGCCGGCGACCCGGACGCGGCCCGGAGGACCTTCTCGGGGCTGCGCGAGCTCGCCTGCGAGCTGAGGGGGCGGACGGGCCTTCCCCTCGAGACGCTCTCGTGCGGCATGAGCGACGACTTTGAGATCGCGGTCGAGGAGGGGTCCACCCTCGTTCGGCTGGGACGGTGCGTGTTCGACCGGGGCTTTGCCCTGGGCGGGCGCGCGGAAAGAGGCTAGGGTTCGCGTCCGCGGGCGCGACGGCAGAAGGAGAAGAACATGGGCTTTCTCGACACGATCAAGGACCGCCTGCGCAGCGGCGCGGGCGACGAGTACTATGACGACGAGTACTACGACGAGGAGGGCTACGAGGACGAGCAGGCCGGCTACGCCCCCGAGAGCCGCCGTCGCGACCCGGGCTCCAGCCCGCGCCTGCTCGGCAACACCCCGCGCCCCGAGGCGGAGAGCGTGTCCGTCTTCACCCGCTCCGGCCGCCCGGTGAGCACGAGGCCCTCGCCGTCCGTCCCGTCCGCGTCCTACGCGCCCTCCGACTCCCACGCGTCGGGCCATGACACGACCAACGTCATGCGCCCCGTGGCCACCCCCGGCGACATCGGCCCGCGCACGATCCCGCGCGTGAACAACTCCGGCCAGCTGCCGCCCTACGTGCTCAAGCCCGTCTCCTACGACGATGTCCAGACGGTCGTGCGCCGCGTGCGCACCGGCCAGCCGGTCGTGCTGGTGTTCCGCAACACCAACATCGAGACCGCCAAGCGCATCCTCGACTTCTCCTTCGGCCTGTCCTTCGGCATCGGCGGCGAGGTCACCGAGCTCGGCGACCGCGTCTTCGCCGTCCTGCCCGCCGGCATCGAGCTCTCGCGCGCCGACATCGACAAGCTCGTCGCCGACGGCGACCTCGTCCGCTAGGGGGCAGGGATGGACGGCGCGCTCTCCGTCACCATCGGCATCGTCGGCGCGGGGTCGATGGGCGGCTCTATCGCCCGCGGCCTGGTGGACGCCGGCGTCGTCGCGCCCGGGCGCCTGCTCGTGGCGGACCATGAGGCCGAGAAGCTCGCCCCGTTCGCCGCGCTCGGCGCCCGCGTCTTCGCGGACGGCCGCGCGCTCGTCGACGAGCGGCCCGACGCCGTGGTCCTCGCCGTGAAGCCTCAGGTCCTCGGCGACGTCATGCGGGCGTGCGCCCCCGGGCTCGCCGGGCGCCTCGTCATCTCCATCGCCGCCGGCGTGCCGATCTCCACGATCGAGGCGGCGCTGCCGGGCGCGCGCGTGGTCCGCGCCATGCCCAACCTGCCCGTGCAGGTGCGCTCCGGCGCCACGGCGCTCGCTGCGGGGTCGCTGGCCACCTCCGACGACCTCGAGCTCGCCCGCACGGCCTTCGCCGCCCTCGGCGCCGCATTCGTGATGCGCGAGGACCAGCTCGACGTCTCCGGCGCCGTGGTGGGCACGGCGCCCGCGTTCTTCTCGCTGTTCGTGGACACGCTCACGCGCGCCGGCGTGCGCGCGGGCCTTCCCGCCCAGGCGTGCCGCGAGCTCCTCGAGACGACGATGCGTGGCTGCGCCGAGCAGCTCCTGGCCGAGGGGGTCCACCCGCGCGCCTACATGGAGCGCGTGACCTCCCCGGGCGGCACGACCGCCGCCGCCCTGCGCGAGCTCGAGCCGCTCATGGCCGCGGGCTCCGAGGAGGCCGTCGACGCCGCCCTGGCGCGGACGCGCGAGCTTGCCGAGGGCTGATCGTGGGTACCATGAGGACAGCGTCTGATCTCTACCCACGGAAAGGCGGGGCATGACCCTCTACACCATCATCTCCATCGTCCAGCGGCTCTTTGACATCTACGGCTGGCTCATCGTCATCTGGTGCATCCTGTCGTGGGTGCCGCGCATGGGCTCGGGCTTCTTCGAGGACCTGCGCGCCGCCATCGCGACGCTCGTCGAGCCCTTCATCGGGCTCTTCCGCCGGTTCATCCCTCCCGTCATGGGCGTGGACTTCTCGCCGGTTGTGGCGATATTGGCGCTGAGCCTCATCGAGCGGTTGCTCTATTACATCATTCTGTAGACTGTAGTGGTATGGTTAGGCGGGCGCGACCGCGTCCGTGAAGCGAAAGGGAACAAGAATGGCAATCACACCAGCAGACATCGAGCAGCAGACCTTCTCTCCCTCCAAGCACGGCTATGACACCGAGGAGGTCGACGCCTTCCTGGAGCAGCTCTCTGCCGAGGTCGACGCGATGCTCCAGAAGATCGCGGACCTCAAGGGGCGCCTGACCTCCACCGAGCAGCAGCTCTCCGCCGCCCAGGCGCAGATCGCGAGCCTCGAGGAGAACAGCGCCGCCACCGTGCCGGCGCCCATCGCCCCGGCTCCCGTCCAGACCGACGCCATCACCGCCTCCGAGCGCCAGATCTCCCAGGTCCTCATCGTCGCGCAGCAGTCTGCCGACAAGATCTTGAACGACGCCCGCGACGCCGCCGAGCGCATCCGCACCGACGCCGACGCCAAGGCCCGCGAGGTCATCCGCCAGGCGCTCGCCGAGAAGCAGAACGAGCTCGACGAGATTGACCGCCTCAAGACCTCCCGCGAGGACTTCCGCGCCGAGTACAAGAAGCTCCTCCAGCACTTCATGGACGATGCCGAGGCCATGTTTCCGGCGCAGGTCGCCTTCACCAACGCCCCCAACGGCTCCGCCGGCACCAAGCACGTCGACGCCCCGGTCTCCGCTCCCGCGCCCGTGACGCCGCCCGCCACCCCGGCCGTCAACGTCGGCGACTTCGGCGACCTCGACTAGCCGCGTCCCCGCGAGCACCGCACGCCCTTCTCACGGCCCCGCGCCCCCCCACGGCGCGGGGCCGTATTCATGCGGGGCTCAGCTCTGGCCGCCGTGCCGTGCCGTGCTGCATGGGACGGAGCGCCCCGCCGAGAAGGACGAGAGTGTCCTCAGCGGCATGCTCGGCCAGATTGTGGCAACGGGGCCCGAGAAGGGCGAGAAAAGGTGCGAGGTGGGCCTATAAGCCGGGTTCTGTCGTGGGCGGCCATTTATCTACTGCGGCTGTCACCAGCCGCCTCTAGCGCGCAACCCGAGCGCAGTGCGGGCCACACCATGGCGCTCCTATTTGCGTTTGCTCCGGATGGGGCTTGCCAAGCCGCCGTGTTGCCACGACGCTGGTGGTCTCTTACACCACCGTTTCAGCTTTTCCCTCAACGGGCCAGGCCCGCCAGCGGGAGTCTTCTTTTCTGCGGCGCTTTCCGTCGGGTTACCCCGCCCGGCCGTTAGCCGGCATCCTGCCCTGTGGAGCCCGGACTTTCCTCATGACGCTTGCGCGTCCCGCGGTCGCCTGGCCCACCTCGCGCCAAGGATTCTACCATGAAACGATCCGGTGCCACCCTGCGGCGGTTGGACTACAATACAACCTGCGAATCGCACACATCGCCGCCCCCGACGGCATGCAGCAGGAAAGGTTACGCACGTGGGTCTGTTCGACAAGCTGAGCCGGTCGCTCGTCGGCGCGCGCAAGAAGGCGCCCGAGGCGGTCCCGGCGCCCCAGGACCCCGAGGCCATCCTCGCCCCCGTCGCGGGTCACGTCGTCGCGCTCGAGGCGGTCTCCGACCCGGCCTTCTCGCAGGGGATGCTGGGGTGCGGCCTGGGCATCCGGGCGGAGGGCGACGTCGCCTTCGCGCCCGTCACGGGGACGGTCGTCGCCGACGTCAAGACCAAGCACGCCCTGCTCATCAAGGCAGAGAACGGCGCGGAGGTCCTGCTCCACGTGGGGCTCGACTCCGTGCGCCTGCGCGGAGCGGGCTTCAGCACCTTCGTGCGCAAGGGCGACCGCGTGAGCGCCGGCGAGCCCGTGATGAGCTTCGACCGCGCCCTCATGGCCGAGCGCGGGCTCGACGACACGGTGCTCGTGACCGTCACCAACGCCGACGCCTTCTCCGCCGTGACGCCCGTCTGCGCGTCCGACGTCGAGGTCAGCGCCGGCGCGGAACTGCTCAGGTGCGAGCGGTGACGGGGGAGTCCTACCGCACGCTGCGCGCAGCGGCCGAGGCCGTCGGCGAGTTCGAGGACCGTCGCAGCCGCTTCATCGCGCAGCTCGTCCACGTGGAGGGCGAGAAGGACGCGGACGCCTTCATCGCGGAGGTCCGCGCGCGCCACCACGACGCCCGCCACAACGTGCCCGCCTGGATCCTCGCGGACGGTCGCGAGCGCTGCTCCGACGACGGGGAGCCCAGCCGGACCTCCGGCATGCCCACGCTGGAGGTGCTGCGCGGCGCGGGTCTGGCCAACGTGTGCTGCGTCGTCACGCGCTACTTCGGCGGCACGCTGCTGGGCCCCGGCGGCCTCGTGCGCGCCTACACCGCCGCCACCCAGGAGGCCGTCGCGGCGGCCGAGAACGACGGCGCGGTCGTCGAGATGACGCTGGTGACGCCGGTCACCGTCCAGCTGCCCTATGCCCTCTACGATCGCGTGACCCGCCTCGTCGCCGACGCCGGCGGCAAGGTGGCGGACTCGCTCTTCGCCGAGGACGTGCAGCTCTCCCTGGTCTTTCGTGCCGGTGCCGAGGCCCCCTTCGTCGCGGCCGCCCGCGAGCTCGCAAACGGCGACGACATCGCCCGCCCCGGCCAGTCCCGCTTCGCCGAGTTCTAGCATCGTTCACGAGGGAGCGTCCTTCTCGCCCGCGCCGCCTCTCGAGAATGCCATATGGGACAGAATCCGGGCCCGACCGCGCGGAAACTGTCCCATATGGCATTCTCGGCACGAGCATTGGATGGCCTGCCGCCCGAGCATGCCAAATAGGACAGTTTCCGCCGCCGAGAAGGGCAAAACTGTCCCATATGGCATTCTCGGCCCAAGAGTGGTCTGGGCCGGACGTTCTTCTCGGCAGAGGCCGCTCGCCGATTGGCTCCTTTGAGACTTCTGCTCGAGCATGCCATATAAGACAGTTTCTACCGCCGAGAAGGACGAAAGTGTCCCATATGGCATGCTCGGCTACGAGGCCGCCCCGCCGCCCCGCCGCCCCGCCGCTGGCCGAGTTCTTGGCCCCACAGCCCTCCCTTCATGCGAGAATGCGGCCATTTTCAACTCGATGCGGGAGGAGTGGCAATGAGCGGCTCTGTTGACGAGAGGCTAGCGCGCGAGCTCGATCGCGCCGAGACGTCGGGTTCGTGCCTGTGCCCGGCAACCCCTGCCGATAGGCGTGCCCTGGAGCGGCGGAAGAGGCGCATCCGCGACCCGGCTGACGTGCGCATCATCTCGCCGGTCCCCGGCCTGTACGTGCGCTGGGCGCACTGGCGCGGCCTCAAGCCTCCGGCGCGATGCCTCCATCTCATGCGCGGGCTCGCCGCCCTCCATCCCGACTGGGTCTTCTGCGGTCCATCGGCGGCGCTCGTGCGCGGGCTCGCCGTCTCGTGGTCCGAGCTGAGAAGGATTCACGTCATCTGCAGCTCGCGCGACGGGAGGCGCCTCTCGGGACGCATCGTGCGTCACCAGATCGAGGTTGGGGAGCCCGAGCTCGTTGGCGGCCTGCGCGTGACCTCGCTCGCCCGCACTGCCTACGACTGCATGGCGTCGATGGGGTTTCCCGACGCCCTCGCCGTCGCCGATTCGGTGCTGCGCACGCAAGGCATGAGGCGAGAGACGCTCAAGCGGCTCCTGAGCAGCGAGTTCTCGGGGAGTCGCGGCATCGCGCATGCGCTCGCCACCTGCGAGTGGGCGGACGCGCGTGCTGAGAACGGCGGGGAGTCCGTCGCCCGCGCGATCATGATCGAGCGCGGCGTCCGCCTGCCGGCGCTGCAGGTTGAGCTTCGAGACCCGCTCGACCCCGCCCGCAGCTTCCGCGTTGACTTCTCGTGGCTTGGTCGCGACGGGAGGCCGACGGTCGGGGAGCTCGACGGCATCATCAAATACACCGAGGACGAGTGCATGGGCGAGAAGAGCCTCGAGGAGGTTCTGAAAGGGGAGCGCCGGCGCGAGGCGAGGATCACGGCTTACGATGCCCGCGTCGTTCGCTTCTCGCTTGACGAGGTCAGAAACGAGGCAACCTTCTGGGCATGGGTGAAGCTCTACGAGATCCCCTACGGCCCGGCGCCCGCTCGGAAGCACGGCGTCCCCGTGCCGCCGGCAGTCATCGAGGGATGGCGTCCCGGCCTGGGCGAGGGCGTGATCGTGACGGAGGAGGGCTGGCGCATCCACTACCGGCAGGTGGCCGCTTGATCTTCTCGGCACCGTGTCCTTCTCGACCGACGCCGCCTCTCGAGAATGCCATATGGGACAGAATCCGGGCCCGACCGCGCGGAAACTGTCTCATATGGCATTCTCGGAGCGAGTTCCATGTGGCCCGCCACCGAGCATGCCAAATAGGACAGTTTCTACTGCCGAGAAGGGCAAAAGTGTCCCATATGGCATGCTCGGCTACGAGGCCGCCGGGGCTGCCGGCAGGTCTACGCCCGCGGCGCCAGCGCGAGGCCGACGGTGGTCCAGGGGTCGACCTCCTCGACGGGGGCGTTGTCCCAGAGGTCGAGCAGGTCCGCGGGCACGAACTCGCGGCGCACGACGACCTCGCCGCCGTAGGTGCGGAACCACTCCGCGCTCGCCACGAGGTAGCCGCCCTTGCAGGCGTCCTCGCCCCAGCTGTTCTCGATGCGCCAGGCCACGGGACGCCCGTCGTCGCCCAGCTCGACGCCCTGGAAGGTCATAGCGTGGGTGTTGCGCGTCTCGTGCGCGTCGATCATCTCGGCGCGGTCCATGGAGAGGTCCACGCCGAAGAGGCCCTCGTAGTCCATCGTGTCGCACGCGAGCACGCCGGGGAAGTCCTCGATCTTGCGCGGGAACTGCTGGCCCACGTCGCACGCCATCTCGCAGGGCACGCCGGCGCGCAGCGACGCCACGGCGGCGTCCTCGAGCGCCTCGACCGGCACGTTGAGCATCTTGAGGCGCGTGCCGCCGGCCATGGTGTCGGAGAAGCGGCGGTGGAAGACGTGGCCGAACGGGCGGGTCTCGCCGGGCATGCTGACGAGCTGCACGTAGTCGCTCGGGTCAAAGGGCACGTAGCGCTCGGCGAACTCGCGCGGCGTGATGCCGCGGTCCACGAGGAGCCGCCGCGGCGCGTCCTTCTCGCACGCCGGGCGGTCGTCGCCGGACTGCTCCACGAGCCGGGACGCCTTGATGCGGCAGTTCTTGCCCACGGGGACCTCCAGGTCGAAGGTCAGCGGCGGCTCGCCGAGGCACACGGAGAGGACGCGGTGACAGTCGGCGACCATGCCCTCCTTGGCCTCGCGCAGGTCGGCGACGTCGGCGCCCTCGGCGGCGAGGCGGCGCAGCTCCATCGCGCTCTTGCGGAAGAGGCGCTCGAGCTGGGCGTTCATCTGATCCGCGTCCTTGGTGCACGCGCTCTCGGGCATGACGTCCTTGGGCACGAGGCCCCACTTGCGGATGATGTTCATCGCGGCGGGGTAGTAGTTGCCGTCGCCCATGCAGTGGCTCAGAAGCCCCGAGACCTCGCGGGAGTCGAGCGGCAGCGCGGCGGTCTCGATGACGTACTCAAGGCCCACGTTGAACTTCTCGAGCTTGTCGTAGAAGAAGCCAAAGGCCTGGGAGAACTCGAAGTCGTCGACGTCGAGCAGGTCCATCGTGGCGGCGCGGGCCACGTTGAAGGCGGCGAACATCCAGCAGCGGCCGGAGTGGCGCTGGTTGGTGACCTTGCCCGTGCGCGCGCGGCTCACGGCGAAGGTGTCGTGGTAGGTGCGCATGGTCGTGACGTCGCGCGCGGCGGCGTGGACGTTCATCGAGGTGACGGCGTTTCTCGCCACGCGGTTGGCGCGGTCGGCCGAGAAGGACGCGGTCAGCTCGTCGGCGCGCTCGGGCGCTATCGCGCCGGGGGTGTAGTCGGTCATGTCCGCCCCCTAGCGCGCGCAGGCGAGCGAGCCCATGGGGTCCCACGGCGCGAGCACGGTCGGCTCCTCGCCCTCGTAGGTGGCGCGCTCCTCGTCGGTCAGGTACTTCTTGTCAACGACGACCTGGTAGACGTACTCGTCGAACCAGGGGTCGGAGAGGGTGTCGAAGCCGTCGCGACCGTGGTCCTTGCCCCAGCTGTTCTCGACCTTCCAGAGCGTGGGACGGCCGTCCGCGTCCAGGTTCACGCCCTCGAGGACCATGGCGTGGGTCATGAGCGACTCGCCGTAGTCCAGGCGCTCCGCGCGGTCCATGCAGCCCTCGACCTCAAAGCCGAAGAGCGCGTCGACGTCCAGCGCGGCGGTGTCCATGATTCCCTCCTCGCGCAGGTAGCTCTGTCCCACGTCGCAGCCGAACCACACGGGGAGGTCGTCGCGCAGCTGTGCGATCGCGCACTCCTTGAGGCGCTCGATCGGGAGGTTGAGGTAGCGCACGCCGCCGTCCTCCACCACGTTGCCGAGGCGGCTCACGGTGTAGGTGTGGCCGAAGGGCTTGTCGGCGGTGGGGGCGGAGATGAGGCTCACGTAGGAGTCGACGTCCATGTCCACGACGGTGTCGAAGAACTCCTGCGGCGTGTAGGTGCCGGAGAGCGCGAGCTTGTCGTTCTTGTCTCGCAGACGGACCTCGAAGGTCGCGGGCGGCTCGCCGAGGCAGGTCACGAGGAGGTGGTAGACGTCGCCCATCATCTCCTTCTTCATCTCGGCGAGGTCCTCGGAGCCGACGCCGGCCTCGTGGCTCTGGCGCAGGCGCTTGGCGGCGCCGCGCAGGTAGCGCGTGAGGCAGGAGTCCATCTCGCGCGTGTTGCGCGAGCAGGCGGTCTCGGGCATGGCCTCCTTGGGCACCACGCCGTACTTCTTGACGAGGCTGCGGAACATGTCCCACTGGCCGCCGTCGCCGACGGGCGCCATGAGCAGGTAGGACACGAGGCGGCCGTCGAGCGGCTCGTCCAGGGTGTCGAGGATGTTCTCGAAGAACCAGTTGCTCTTCTCGAGCTTGTCCCAGAACAGGGGATAGGTCTGGCTGAGCTCGAAGGTCTTGAGGTCGTAGCGGTGGATGACGCGGTAGCGCATGGTGTTGAGGCTCGCGAACATCCAGCAGCGGCCGGAGCGCTGCTGGTCGCAGCGGTCGCCCTGCCTCACCTCGACGTCAAAGGTCAGCGGGTTGGCGGCCACGCCCTCGGGCACGCGCGCGGCGGCGGTGATGCCGCACGAGCTCACGGCGTTCTTGGCGACGACGTTGACGCGCTCGGAGCGGAACTCCTCGCGCGCCGCGGCGAGGTCGTCGGCGGTGATGGAAGTCATCTCGTCCATAGTCTTACCTCCTGTTTGTTGGATGATTTGACCACGCACGAGGATAGCACTCGCGCTGTCGGGGCGGTGCGGCTCGCCGGGCCGCGCGGGCACGTGCAGAATCGACCTTCAGTCCATTTTTTGACCCTCGGTCCTGCAAAAACGCGCTTCAGTCCATAGATTATTCGGGACGTCTTGAAAACGCCGCCGCGTTTTCCCAGTTGAGCTGCGACGACCTCGGTTGGTTTTCCCAAGACTTTGCTCAGAAGCCCCATTTTTCTATGGACTGAAGGCCGTTTTTGCATTTCGGGGAGCCAAATTATGGACTGAAGGCAGATTCTGCATCGGCGCGAGCCAGACGGCTCCTACCGAGGCGCCCGGCCAGGCGTCCCGCGCCCGGCCCATGCTAGAATCTGGCGAGAAGGACCTGACGCTAAGGGGGGCGCGCATGAGCTGCGACATCGAGGCGCGCCTCGCGCGCGAGCTGCCCGCATACGCGCTGCAGGTGGTCGGCGCTCTCGAGGCGGCGGGCCACGAGGCGTGGGTCGTCGGCGGCTGGGTGCGCGACGCCCTTCTCGGCCGTCCCGGGCACGA
>CALUNW010000008.1 GCA_944322145.1 uncultured Atopobiaceae bacterium
CGTTCGTCTAGCGGTTCAGGACGCCGCCCTCTCAAGGCGGAGATCACCAGTTCGAATCTGGTACGGGCTACCAAACGGCCCGTTCGTCTAGCGGTTCAGGACGCCGCCCTCTCAAGGCGGAGATCACCAGTTCGAATCTGGTACGGGCTACCAAACGCAACGCGGGCCGGGGCACAAGCTCCGGCCCGCTTTCTGTTCTCGATGCGCCGTGCCCGCCCGCGCGCGACCGCGCCGCGCCGCCTACGCCTGCCGCCAGAGCAGCACGTTGTCCTCGAACTCGACCTCCAGCCGACCCGCGTCGCGCAGCCACGAGAGGTACGAGCGCACGGTGCTGCCCACGAGCACATGCTGCTCGAAGGTCATCCGCAGGCCGTAGTCGGCAAAGACCCGCTGGAGCACGCCCTCGAAGGGGCGCGGCTCGGCGCACAGCCCCACGATCTTCTCGGCGATCTCGTGCACCTTGTCGATGTTGAGCTGGGCCAGCTCGGAGACGTCCTCCGCGGCCGGCGCGTGGGCGGGCACGAACATCCGGGCGGAGAGGCCCTTCACCATCTCGAGCGTCCTGAGGTAGGCCGCAACGTCGTAGATGAAGCTGACCTGGTACTTCTCCAGCGTCTCCCGGCTCGACAGGCAGTCGGCGAGAAACACCACGTCGTCGGCGGTGCGATACCCCACCATGTCAAAGAAGTGGCCCGGCAGCTCGAGGGCCTCGAGGCCCTCCGGGAGCGCGTCCGCCGTCAGGGACTCGGCGTCGCTCTCCTGCGCCATGAGGAACTTGTGCCTGAGGTCGCGGCACGGGTAGCCGCCGTAGAGAAACGCCGGCTCCAGCTCCGGGCGCCGCGTGAACGCGCACTCGGCGCCCGGCGCAAAGACGCGGCAGCCCGTCTGGCCCTGCAGGTAGCGGTTGCCGCCGATGTGGTCCGCGTTGGAGTGCGTGTTGTAGATCGCCGTCAGGCGCCAGCCGCGCTCGTCCAGCAGCTTGCGGATACGCCGCCCCGCGTCCTTGTCGTTGCCGCTGTCGATGAGGCAGACGTCCTTCTCGCCCAGCTGAACCAGGCCGATCTTGGCGGGGCTCTCGATGTAGTAGGCCCGGTCGGTGACCTGGATCAGCTCGAACATGGCTGCCTCCCCGGGGTCGGTGCCCGCACTCATGAGTGCGGGCGAGAAGTGCGGGCGAAATCGGGGGCTTCGGGCATCGAGTGCGGGCTTGCTCCCGGCGGTTCTTCTTGAGTGCGCGCATCCAGTGCGTTGCTGCCCGCACTCGATGCGGAGGGCCGAGAAGTGTGGGCGGGCACTCGGCGCTTGGCGAGAAGTGCGGGCGGGTCGAGAAGAACGCCCGTGCTGCGCCCTACGCGCAGCCGGCGCACCCCGCGCAGGCCGCCCGGGCCGCCGGCGTCGCGGCCAGGCCCCCGCGCGCGGTCTCGCGCAGGCGGGAGGGCAGCGCGTGGCCCACCTCGGACATCGCTGCCACCACCTGGTCGAAGGGAACGAGCCACTCCACGCCGGAGAGCGCGAGCTGCGCCGACGAGAAGGCCGCCGCAACGCCGATGGCGTTTCTCGCCTGGCAGGGGACCTCGACGAGGCCGCCCACCGGGTCGCACACCAGCCCCAGCAGGTTGGAGATCGCGATCGACGCCGCGCAGAGCGCCTGCTCGGGCGTGCCGCCGAGCAGCTCGACGAGCGCCGCGGCCGCCATCGCCGCAGCGGAGCCCACCTCGGCCTGGCAGCCGCCCTCGGCTCCGGCCACGCAGGCGTGCGTCTGGATGTTGAGGCCCACGGCCGCCGCACACCACAGCGCCGAGGCCACCGCGTCGTCGTCCGCGCCCACGGCGTCGGCTGCCGCCAGCACGCAGCCCGGCACCACGCCGGCCGAGCCCGCCGTCGGCGCCGCAACGATCACGCCCATCGCGGCGGAGCGCTCGAGCACGGCCATCGCGCGCGCGACGGCGTCGGTCTGCGCGGCGCCCATGAGCGGGGCGGCCCAGCGCCCAGAACCCTCGCTCACCAGGCGGGCCTCGCCGCCGATGAAGCCGCCGAGCGAGCGGGCGGGCGTCGAGATGGGCGCGCTCGTCTCCTCGCGCATGACCTCGATGACGCGGCGCATGGACGCCTCGGCGCGCTCCTCGCCGGTGAGCCCCAGCTCGCGCAGGCGCATGACGCCGCCGATGGAGAGCCCGCGCTCGGCGCAGGCGTCGAGCAGCTGGGCGCCGTCGTCGAAGAGCTCGGCGGCGGTGACGCCGGGCGCCACGGCCGATCCCGGCACGGAGATGAAGGTCGCGAAGCTGACGTCGCGGATGCGGCGGATCATCGGCAGCACCGAGGCGTCGGGCGCCCCGTCGGTCTCAAAGACGGAGTAGGCGCGCCCGCCGAGCTCGGTGCGGTACGTGCGGCAGAAGGCGATGTTGACCTCGGCCATGGCCAGCAGGTGCGTGAGGGAGGCCAGGATGCCCGGGGCGTCGCGGTGCGCCACGAACAGCGTCGCGTAGGCGCCGGAGATGTCCACGCCCACGCCGTCGACGCGGCTGATGCGCATCTTGCCGCCGCCGAGGCTCTCGCCGCGCACCTGGCAGCGCGCGCCGCCCTCGTCCTCCATGTCGATGTCCACGGTGTTGGGGTGGACGGAGGTGTCGTCGGGCGCCTCGACGAACTCAAAGGCCAGCCCCGCCTCGCGCGCGAGGTCGAAGGCGTCGCGGATGCGCTCGTCGTCGGTGTCCAGCCCCAGGATGCCCGCCACGAGGGCCCGGTCGGTCCCGTGCCCGTGGTAGGTGCGCGCGAAGGAGTTCCACAGCGTGAAGCGCGCCCGCACGATGCGCCCGCCCAGAAGCGAGGCCGCCACGCGAGCGCAGCGCAGCGCGCCCGCGGTGTGCGACGACGACGGGCCCACCATGACGGGGCCCAGGACCTCGAAGGCCGAGGTGGTGGCGAGGGTCTGGGGCTGTGCTGCCATGTGCGTCTCCTCCCGTGACGGACGCGACGGCTCGTTCTTCTCGACAGCTAGCTTAGCAGGGCGGCGCCCCGCCGGGGACCTCCTTGCGACACTGTTACCAATTGGGGGCGCCCCGGCCCGCGCCGCCTGCGCTTGGATACGATACCCACGTCGTATCAACCAATCCACAAGGAGGACCGATGGACCCCGCAGAGCTGATCAAGCTCCTGGGAATCGTCATCGTCGTGGCGGGCTTTGCGCTCAAGCTCGACTCCATCCTCATCATCATGGTGGCCGCCGTCGCGACCGCCGTGGTGGGCGGCATGGACCCGGTGGCGTTCCTGGACACCCTCGGCGAGAGCTTCGTCTCCAACCGAAGCATGTGCATCTTCATCATGACGTTCGTGATCACGGGCACCCTCGAGCGCAGCGGCCTGCGCCAGGCCGCCGCGGCGCTCATCCGCAAGCTCAAGAACGCATCCGCTGGCATGATCGTCTCGGCCTACGGCGTCGTGCGCGTGCTCTTTGCCGCGTTCAACGTCAACTTCGGCGGCGTCGCGGGCTTCATCCGCCCGGTCGTCATGCCCATGGAGCAGGCCGCGGTCGAGCGCGACGGCAACAAGATCGACGAGAAGCACCTCGAGGAGCTCAAGGGCGTCTCCGCCGGCATCGACAACGTGGCGTGGTTCTTCGGCCAGGTGCTGTTCATCGGCGGCTCGGGCGGCCTGCTCGTTCAGGGCACGCTCGCGGGCCTGGGCTACGACGTGAGCCTGGCCGACCTCGCCGCGGTGCAGGTCCCGGTGGCCGTGCTCGCCATGCTCGCCGCGATCGTCTACTACAACCTCATCGACCGCCGCCTCATGAAGCGCCGCGGGCGCGCCGGCGCCTCCGACGACGCTGCTGTCGCCGAGAAGGACGCGCAGGCCGAGAAGGGCGGTGACGCCCGATGACGGAGTTCCTCCAGTTCTTCCAGAGCGCCGACGTGACGCTCTCCGACAAGCTCCTCGAGGTCGTCTACATCCTCATCGGCCTCATCGCGTTCTACGCCGGCGTGCGCAACGCCCTCGACCAGACCAACGAGAAGCGCCTGGGCACCGCCTTCTTCTGGTGCGTGCTGGGCGTCCTGTTCATCGTGGGCCGCTGGGTCCCGTCCACCGTGGCGGGCGTGCTCGTGGTGCTGATGGTCATCCCGCCGATCTTGAAGCAGGTCGGCCGCGGCGTGGGCGGCGAGCCCACGGCCGAGGAGATGCAGGGCAACTACGAGAAGATCGGCATGAAGCTCTTCGTGCCGGCCCTGTCCCTGGGCGTGATGGCGCTGGTCTTCGCCCTGTTCACCAACATCAGCTCGCTCGTGGGCCTCACCTTCGGCGTGGTCGTGGGCGGCGTGCTGCTCATGGCCTTCTCGCGCAAGAACACCCCGCGCGTCTTCCTCGACGACACCCGCCGCATGCTCGACACCGTGGGCCCGCTCTCCATGCTGCCGGTCCTTCTCGCCGCGCTGGGCGCGATCTTCACGGCCGCGGGCGTGGGCGACGTGATCTCCGGCCTGGTCTCGGGCGTGATCCCGCAGGGCAACGCCGTCGTGGGCGTTATCGTCTACGCCATCGGCATGGCGGTCTTCACGATGGTCATGGGCAACGCCTACGGCGCCATCACCGTGATGACGGTGGGCATCGGCGCGCCGTTCGTGCTGTCGCTCGGCGCCGACCCCGCGCTCATCGGCTCGGTGGCGCTGACCTGCGGCTTCTGCGGCACGCTCATGACGCCGATGGCCGCGAACTTCAACATCGTGCCGGTGGCGATCCTGGAGATGAAGGACTCCTACGGCGTCATCAAGAAGCAGGTGCCGATCGCGCTCTTCATGCTCGCGGCGCAGATCGTCTACATGATCGTCTTCGGCCTGTAGCCGGCGGCGCCCCGCGGGGCGCCTCGTGAGGGTATGTACACCGCCCCTTGAGGGTATGTACACGTGCCGAGAAGAACGTTCTTCTCGGCAGCCCTCTGACCTGCACGTCTTTGGCCGGACCCATCCGGGGCGGTGTACATACCCTCAAGCGGCGGTGTACATACCCTCAAGCGGTGCCCGGCCCCCGGGAAAGGGAGGATTCTCATGAAGGTACTTGTCACCGGGTTCGAGCCCTTCGGCGGCGCGACCATCAACCCCGCGCTCGAGGCCGTGCAGCGCCTGCCGCGCGAGGTCGCGGGCGCCGAGGTCGTCACCGCGCAGATCCCCGTGGTCTTTGGCAAGGGCCCGGCCGCGGTGGAGGCCGCGATCGACGCCGAGCACCCCGACGTGGTCCTGTGCATCGGCCAGGCGGGCGGCCGCAGCCACATCACGCCCGAGTTCGTGGGCATCAACTACGCCAATGCGCGCATCCCCGACAACGAGGGCAACCAGCCCGTCGGCCGCCTCGAGGCGGACGGCCCCGACGCCTACTTCGCCACGGTGCCGGTCTTCGCCATGGCCGACGCCGCGCGCGCCGCGGGCGTTCCGGCGGCCGTCTCCTACACGGCGGGCACGTTCTGCTGCAACGAGGTCCTCTACGAGCTGCTGCACTGCCTCGCGACGCGTCACCCCGGCGTGCGCGGCGGCTTCGTGCACGTGCCCTACGCGGCCGAGCAGGTCGTGGGGATGGGCGAGGGCACCGCGTCCATGAGCGTGGACATGATGGTCGCCGGGCTCACCGCCATGATCGGGGCCGCGGTCGCGGGCTCCGACGACGCCGTGGCCGCCGGCGAGGGCACGGAGCAGTAGGCGGGTCCTTCTCGGTTCTGTATAACGGGCTGGTTCCGGTCACTTTGGCCCCCCAAAACGTCCGCAGCCGGCCCGTTATCTCGACCACAAGAAAACGGGCTGGTTCCGGTCGGTTTCACCAGGGGAAAACGACCGGAACCAGCCCGTAATTCGCAAGCGGAAGCGAGAAGGACTACAGCGCCATGCCCCGAGCGCGGTCGATGCGGGCCAGGCAGTCCTCGCGGCCCACGAGCGCCATCGTCTCGCCGAGCGGCGGCGACACCATGTTGCCGCACACGGCCACGCGCACGGCCTGGAATACCAGGCGCTTCTTCATGTCGAGCGCCTCGGGCAGCGTCTCCAGCGCCGCGTCGATCGCGGCCGGCGCCCACTCGTCGACCCCAGTCAAAGCCGCGCGCGCCGCATCCAGCACCGCGCCCATGCCCTCCTTGGCGAGGCCCTTCTCCACGCTCTTCTCGTCATACGCCAGGGTCTCGGCGGTGGCGAAGACCGGCGCCGCAACGGTGACCACGTCGGCCGGGAACTTGGTGCGCGGCTTCACGATGGCGGCCAGCGCGTCGACCCACGCCTCGTCTGCCTCGAAGCCGTCGCACACCAGGCCCGCCTCGTGGAGCTCTGGCAGCATGACCTGGTCGGCGAAGTCGGCGTCGCTCATGGAGCGGATGTACTCGGCCTGGATCCAGTCGAGCTTCTTGGGGTCGAAGGTGGCCGGGTTCTTGGACACGTGGTCGAGCGAGAACTCGCGGGCCAGCACGTCGCGCGGGATGATCGTGGTCTCGCCGTCGAGCGACCAGCCGAGAAGCGCCAGGTAGTTGACAAATGCATCGGAGAGATAGCCCGCGTCGCGGTACTCCTCCACGTTGGTGGCGCCGTGGCGCTTGGAGAGCTTCTTGCCGTCCGCGCCCAAGATCATTGAGATGTGCGCGAAGGTGGGCACCGGCGCACCGAGGGCCTCGTAGACGATGACCTGGCGCGGGGTGTTGGAGAGGTGGTCGTCGCCGCGGATGACGTGCGTGATGCCCATCATCGCGTCGTCCACCACGGTGGCGAAGTTGTAGGTGGGCGTGCCGTCGGTGCGCTGGATGACGAAGTCGTCGAGCTCGCGGGCGGCAAAGGTCACGTCGCCGTGGACGGCGTCGCGCACGATGACGTCGCCGCGGTCCTCGGGCACCTTGATGCGCAGGACGTACGGCTCGCCGGCGGCGATCCGGCGCTGCGCCTCGGCGGGGTCGAGGTCGCGGCAGCGGCGCTGGTAGCCCTGGAAGGGGTCCTTGCGCGCCTGCGCGGCCTCGCGGTCGGCGGCCAGCTGCTCCGGCGTGCAGAAGCACGGGTACGCCTTGCCCTCGTCCCAGAGGCGCTGGGCGGCGTCGCGGTACATCTGGGCGCGCTCGGTCTGCTTGTAGGGGCCAAAGTCGCCGCCCACCTCCGGGCCCTCGTCCCAGTCCAGGCCCAGCCAGCGCATGGCGCGCAGGATGATCTGGGTGTTCTCCTCGGTGGAGCGCTCGGGGTCGGTGTCGTCGATGCGCAGGATGAAGGTGCCGTGGTTGGCGCGGGCGAAGGCCCAGTTGTAGATCGCGGTGCGCGCGCCGCCCACGTGGAGCTTGCCGGTGGGGGAGGGCGCAAAGCGCACGCGCACGGGGGTGTCGGACATGGGGTTCCTCTCCGTGGTTCTTATCGTCACATACGCACCTAGTATACAGCGCCGGCGAGAAGGACGGCGACGTCCCGACGATGTCCGCACGGCAACCGCGAGCCCGGAATTGCCGGCGACTGCGACGCGCGGCGACGCGTGCTCCGGCGTCGAGCCCAGAATCGGCGGCGACTGCGACGGTGATGCCCAGTCGTGGCCCGTGATGAGCCTGGAATCCGCCGTGGCTGCGACGCGATCGCCCTGATTTCGTCGCAACCATGGCCGATTTTGGGCTCGCGCCCGGCGAGTCCGTCGCAACCGCGGCCGATTTTGGGCTCGCGTCCGGCGAGTCCGTCGCAACCGAGCGGGTTTCTCGGCTCCACCGGCACCGCGCGTCGCCCGCGCGGCCTCACATGAGGCGCGTGCGCTCCAGGCGGTGCTCAAACCACTCGTTCAGGCGGATCACGGGACGGCGCAGCACCAGGCCCAGGAGCAGCGCCGGCACCAGGTAGGCGAGAAGAACGCCCAGCTCGCGCCAGAAGTCTCCGTCCCAGACCCCAAACATCGCCGCCCGCAGCGCCGCCTCGCTGTGCACAAACGGCAGCCACGAGTAGACCGCCTGGAACGGAGCGGGCAGCATCTCGGGCGGGAACGTGCCGCCCGAGCCGGCCACCTGGACCACCATGAGCACCACGGCAACGGCCTTGCCCACGTCGCCAAAGGACGCCGTGAGCGAGAAGATCAAGTTGACGTAGACGAGCGACGACGCCAGGCACGCAAGCAGCATGAGCCACGGGTGCTCGCACTGAACTCCCAGGTAGAAGAGGTCTCCGCCGCAGATGAGCGCCGCCTGGGCCAGCCCCACGACAACAAAGAGCGCAAGGCGTCCCACGTAGGCCTGCGCGTGCGAGCAGCCCGTCTCCTCGAGCGCGGCCTCGGAGGGCTTCGCGCGCACCAGCGCCGCGAGCACCACCCCGCCGATCCAGATGGCAAGCGTCGTGTAGAAGGGCGCCATGGCCGAGCCGTTGTTCTCAACGGGAAACACCGCCGTGCGCTCGACCGAGACCGGCGCCGCCACAAACTCGGCGAGCCCCTCCGGGCCAGACGCCAGAACCTCCCTCACTTGCCGCGCGTCGCCCGAGTCAAGCGCGGAGCGCAGCCGCTCGTGCAGGCCATCGAGCTTCTCGGCCGCCGCGTCCAGGCTGTCCGCGGTCTCGTCGAGGTCGTCGCGCGCCCCGGCGAGCCCGTCGCTCGCGTCCTTTGCCGCGGAGCCCACGGCCGCAAGGGTCCCGGCGAGGTTTCCCTCGATCGCGTCCGCCTGCTCGGCGGCCTCGGCCACCTGCCCAGCAAGGTTCCCGAGGCTGCCGCGCACCTCGTCGTCGTAGAGCTGCCCCGCGCCGCCCACCGCCGTGCGCGCCTCGTCCACGAGGCCCTTAAGCCGCTCGCGCGCCTCCTCGGCGTCCGCTGCCCCGGCGTCGAGGTCGCCCATCGTCTGGCCCAGCCCGTCAGAGAGGTCGCGCAGCTCAACGAGCGCCCGGTCAACGCGGTCGCGCAGACCGCCCACGCCCGCAATCGCGCTGCCGAGCCCCTCGCGCACGGGGCTGCCCTCGGGAAGCGTCCCCTCGAGCTCGCGCATGAGGTCGAGCTGCTCCCCAAGCGCGCCGTCCAGCCGCTCGAGCGCATCGATCTGCTCGCCTACGGCGTCCCGCGCGGCGGAGAGGCCCTTCTGGATCCTTGCCTCCTGCGCGCCCGCGACGTCGAGTGCATCGTCTATCGCTGCGTCCACTCCGTCGAGCCCCGCGCCCGCGGACTCGAGCGCGCCGGCCACGGACGTCTCTGCGTCGTCTATCGCCGACCCGGCCCCCGCAAGGCCCGACGCCGTCTCGCCGAGCACCTCGCCGGCGTCCGCCGTGGGGGAGAGCGCCGCGTCGGCCACCCCCGCGCCGCTGCCCAGAAGCCCGCGCGTCGACTCGAGCAGGTCCGCGAAGTCCCTCACGGAGCCCGCCGTTCCGGAGAGCGCGTCGGCGGAGTCCGTCACCGCGGCGTCGAGGCGCGCCGCGAGGCCCGTCACCGCGTCGTCGTCGAGCGCGGAGCCCAGCTCCTTGAGGGCGCCCGCGCCAACGGCGCTCACCGCCTCGGCAAATCCGGAGTCGATCTGCGCCATCACGGCCGAGGACGCCTTGTCGGTGACTATGGTGGCGATGGCGTTTGCCTTCTCGTTCTGGTAGAAGCGCACCTCGGCACGGACGGGATCGGCGGAGAAGGTGGTCATCATGTCGCGCGAGAAGTCCGGCGGAATCACCACGGCCGCGTAGTACTCGCCCGAGCGCACGCCCTCGACGGCGTCGGCCTCCGAGGTGACCACGTACCCAATGGAGTCGGAACCCTGCAGCTCGGCCACCACGCGCTCGCCCATGTTGACGGTCAGGGGCACCAGCTCCCCGGAGTAGCCCTCGTCCTCGTTGGCAACGGCCACGCGGATGTTGCCCGTGTTGCCGTACGGGTCCCAGCTGCCCGCGATGTTGAACCACGCGTAGAAGGACGGCACGGCGACGATTCCCACAAAGACCACTAGTGCGATGGCGTTGGCCCGCACGTGACGCGCGTCGCGGCGCACAAGCTCCCAGACCCCTCTCATCGCGCCTCGCCTCCCTTCTCGGCCCGCGCGGCGTCCTCGGCCAGCGCGACCAGCTCGTCTCTGTCCATCCGTGCCAGCCCGGCGCGCTCCGCCAGCCGCTCGTGCACGTACTCCAGCCAGATGAGGTACGCGCTCGCGGCAACCAGGGAGACCACCCACAGGCTCAGCAGCAACAGCTTTGCCGGATGGGCAAAGAGCAGGGCGAGAAGGGCCAGCGGCACGGCCAGCAGCGCCACGACGCCGCGCCGCACGCGGCGCGGGTACGCCAGCTCAAAGCGCGCGGCCCGTGCCAGGAACGCCTCGCGGTGGGCGGGGGAGGAGGCGAGCGCGTCCACCAGGAGCGCCAGGCGCCCGGCGTCCTTCTCGCCGTCACGCTCGGTCACAAGGAGGTCCGTCTGGGCCATCTTGCGGTCAAAGAGCGCGTTTGCCCCGAGGAGCCTCCTTCTGGCAACCACGCCCAGAAGCAGCGCGGGAACGGCAAAGAGCGCAAGGACGGCGAGGTCGCGCGCGTAGTTTGTGCCATAGAAGCCCGCCACCGCCTCGCGCATGGCGCCGATCCCGTAGGTGAAGGGGAGCCACGGCCCCAGCGCTCGGAAGAAGGCGGGCTGCATCTGGATGGGGTAGAGGCCGGATGCCCCGGGGATCTGCAGCACCACCAGCAGCACCGCGAGCGCCTTGCCAACGTGCTTGAGCGCCACGGCGAGCGAGTAGACCACGAGCACGTAGACCAGCGACGCCTCCATGCCCGCGAGCACAAACGCAACGGGGGAGACGCACTGGACGCCAAGCGCCAGGTCGCCCACGCAGCACGTCAGGGCCTGCACCTGGCCGAGGAGGGCGAGCAGGAGCCAGCGCCCAAAGAACGCCTGCGTGGGCGTGACCTCGACGTCGCCCAGCCCCTCGCGGTCCACCTCTAGCTTGTAGATGGCCACGAGCACGAAGCCGCCCACCCACAGCGCGAGGTTGGTGTAGAACGGCGCCACCCCGGAGCCGTAGTTGGCAACGGGGAACACCGGCTCGTCGACCATCTGGACCGGCGAGCCCAGCGCCGCGCCCGTGGAGGCGGGGTCGAGGGAGAGGACGTCGCCCACGGCGGGCAGGGCCCGTGCGCTCTGCACGGCGGCGAGGTCGTCTGCCAGCGCGCCCATGCGATCGGCGGAGCCCCTCAAGGAGTCGGCGGTTTCCGCCAGGGTGGACTGGCTCTGGGCGAGAAGCGCGTCGAGCTGGGCCAGCCCGGCGTCCGCCTGCTCGATCATCGGCACGAGCGAGCCGGTTCCGCCGGCAAGGCGACCGCCCGCGTCCGCGAGGGCGTCGAGCGCGGAGGAGAGCTCGGGTGCCGCGCCCGTGGCGAGGTCCGTCCGCAGGGCGTCGAGCGAGCCCGTGCCCGCCTGGACGGCGTCGTTTACCGAGGTGGCGAGCCCGTCCACGCTCTTGGCCCCGTCGCTCACCTCGTTGCTTATCCCCTGGAGCTCGTCGAGGGCGGAGGCCTGCCCGCTGGCAAGCCCCTCGAGAAGCGCCACCTGTTCGTCGAGCGCGGAGACCACCTGCTGCTGGAGGGCGCGCTGCGCGTCGTCGGCGGGCTCGAGGGAGGCGACCTTGTCGCGCGCCGCCCCGAGCGACTCCGCCATGCCCGCTACGTCGCCATTTGCCACCCGCAGGCGCGAGAGCGCCGCGTCGAGGCGCCCCTGCGCCCAGCCCACGTCCCCGGCGATGCGGCCGATGTCCTGGCTCGCCGTCGAGGACAGCCCGGAGATCGCGGAGGCGCCCTCGCCCAGCCTCTCGTCAAGGCCGCGGGCAAAGGAGCGCAGCCCCTCGCGCGCGTCGGCAAGAGACCCGAGCGCGGAGTCCATCGACGAGGCGAGCCCTCCCGCCGCGTCCGCCGTGGCGGAGAGCGTCTTTCGCGCGCGGCCCACGGCCTCGCGGGCCGCACCCACGGTCCCGTCCGCGCCCTCGAGGGAGTCCGCCAGGTCGTCGAGGCGCCCCTGCGTGGCGCGGAGGCTCCTCAGCGCGGACGACCTCGCCCCGTCGACGTCCCCCGCGGCGGACCCCACCGCGCCCTGGAGCCTCTGCGTGACGGTCTCCCCGGCGAGCGACACAAACTGCCCGGCGATCTGGTCCTCGAGCGTGGTCGCCCCCGTGTCCGTCACCTTGGGCGCCACCGCGTTGGCCTTCTCGTTGACGTAGTAGCCAATGCGGGCCTGCGTGGGGTGGCCGTCCAGCACGCCCGCGAGGGTCGAGGTGAAGTCGGGCGGTATGACAAAGGCGGCGTAGTAGCGGCCGGCGCGGACGCCTTCGAGCGCCTCGTCCTGGTCCACGAAGGTCCAGCCGAGCTGGTGGTTCTCCTCGAGCCTCTCCCTTACCATGTCGCCGGCGTTGACCTCTCCCATGCCGGGGACCTCGGCGCCTTTGTCCTCCACGACCACGGCCACGGGCACGGTGGAGGTGCTCTGGTACGGGTCCCAGTTGGCAAGGATGTTCACCCACGCGTAGAGCGCGGGGACGAGGCAGACCCCAACCGCCACCACCAGGGCGACGGGGCTTGCCGCCAGGCGCTTGAGGTCGCGGCCGAGGATGCGCGCGATGGTTCCCATGAGAGGCTCCCTTGAGCGAGACGTGTTACGCGTTCAATGGCTCAAGAGGTACCCCGCGGGGCGAGTTTTATTCAGGAGTCCAATAATTTTGAGCCAAGTTCAAAACAACTGAACAGATGCTAAGATTGACGCGTTGGCACGACGGCGCCTGGCGGCGCGGCACGAGGGAACGGAGAAGGACATGGCGGCAAGGCCCGGCACGGCAACGCCCAAGAGCGCGGCCACGCGCGAGAAGATCATGGCGGCCGCGACCTCCCTCATGGCGGAGCGCGGCTCGGCGGACTTTCAGATGGCGGAGGTCTCCGCCCGCTGCGGCATGTCCAAGGGCTCGCTCTACTACTACTTCTCCGACCGCGCTGAGCTCGTTCGCGCGGTGCTCGACCGCGCGGTGGACGACCTGGTGGCAAGCGTCGAGAGGATCGTCTCCACGGCGCCCTCAGCAGCGGACTCCATCGCCGGCCTGCTCGACGCCCTCGCCGAGGCCACCCGCCCGGGAGGCCCGCTCATGCTGGCCGTTGCCGGGGCGGGTGCGGGCTCCGCTCCGGTCGAGGGGCCGCGCCTCGCGCGCATAGTGGGCGTGCTGGAGGCCCAGATCGAGCGCGCAAAGGCGGAGGGGCTCGTGCGCCCCGAGGTCAACGCGCGCCTCGCCGCGGCGGCGGTCGCGGGTGCCTTCCTGGTCTTTGAGCGGGTGGACGTGCGGGCAACCGCCGAGGACGTCCTGGGCCTCGCGCTCTGCGGGATCGGGACCAATGCAGGGCGGGAGAGGTTTGCGGGCGCGGGCTCGACCGCGGCGGCAGGCTCTGACGCCTAGGCGACCGCCTCGCCCGCGGTGGACTCGCGAACGATAAGCTCCGTCTCGAGGACCATCGAGCGCGACCCCAGCTCGTATCCGGCGAGAAGGTCGATGAGAATCCTGCAGGCGGAGTAGCCCATGCGGTAGCGCGGCTGGTTGACCGTGGTGAGCGTGGGCGTGAGCATCGTGGAGAGCTCGGCGTTGTCAAAGCCCACGACCTTGAGGTCGCGCGGGATCTCTATGCCGGTGGTGTGGGCCGCGCGAACAACCGCCGCGCCAAAGGTGTCCGAGACGGCAAAGATGCCGTCGGGGACCTCGCCGGAGTCAAAGAGGTGCGTGAGCGCGGAGTAGGCGAGCGCGTAGCTGTTGTCCGGGATCTGCAGGATCCAACCGGGAAGCACGCGCACGTCGCTTCTTGCCGTGGTGTCGAGAAACCCCTCGAGGCGCTCGCGCGAGAACTTGAACTCGTTGGAGCCCGCCACGATGGCGAGCCGCTTGCACCCGCAGGAGATGAGGTGCTCCGTCGCCCTGCTCGCCGCCAGGTGGTCGTCGATGGTGACGTAGGGCGCGTCAACGTCCGGGCGGCTCTCCGCGCACTGCACGAGCGGCACCACGGCCTCGACTGCCTGGATGGCCCTCGCCGAGAGGGGAGAGGTGGTGATGACGCCGCTCGCGCCGCAGCGGCGCAGCATCGAGCAAAACGAGCGGGCGGTCTCGTTGGTGATGTTGTCCCAGGAGATGAGCGTGTCGTAGCCGGCGTTGTTCGCGGCCACGCGCACGCCGTGGACGATCTCGCTGTAGAAGGGGTTGTCGAGCCAGGGGAGGTTGACCACCACGAGCCCGCGGCAGTCCGGGGACCCCTCGCGATACTGATCGACCGGGCCGCCGTAGCCAAGGTTGCGGATGCTTGAGTTGATGCGTCCGAGCGTGCGGTCGTTGACGAGCTCGGGATGGTTGAGCGCGCGCGACACCGTGGCGGGGGAGACCCCGGCGCTCTCGGCGATCTGCGCGATGGTGACCCTTCTGTTGACGGCCATGGGGCCCCTTCCACGTGCTCGCGGGCGCTCCCGCCGGTCCTTCTCATCAGTATATTATGAACGGGCCGTGCCGAAGCGTTCCTAAAACAGCCTCAATGAAAGAATCTTTCATAACAGCGGGTGAGCGCGAGAATACGTCGGCAAGCGGTAGCAAATGCAATTTCACCGGTAAAAACCTAACGTTCAGGGAATATCCGCGACGCGAAGAATGAAAACCTCATAGCATCGGTGCTGAAAGATATGCGGCATTACGAATGAAAACTCGTTTCAGCCAGTGGGACGGGGCGCCCGGCGCCCCAGACGAGGAGGTCGCAATGGTCAGGATCGGCGTCATCGGCTGCGGAAAGATCTCTCAGGTCCGCCACATCCCCGAGTACGAGGCAAACCCCAACGCCCAGCTCGTCGGCCTCTTTGACGTGAACGTCGAGCGCGCCCGCGTCCTTGCGGCCGAGCACGGCTGCCGTGCCTACGACACCCTCGAGGATCTTCTCGCCGACCCCAAGATCGACGCCGTGAGCGTGTGCACCTCCAACGCCACGCACGCCGAGGCGACGATTGCCGCCCTGCGCGCCGGCAAGCACGTGCTGTGCGAGAAGCCCATGGCCACGACCATCGAGGACTGCGAGGCCATGGTCGCGGCCGCGCGCGAGGCCGTCCGCGCCCTCATGATCGACCAGAACCAGCGCTTCGCCCGCGCCCACGTGCGCGCCAAGGAGCTGATCGACGCCGGCAGGATCGGCCGCGTCCTCACCTTCCGCACCACCTTCGGCCACGGCGGCCCCGAGACCTGGAGCATCGACCCCGGCACCGCCAGCTGGTTCTTCGACCCCAAGCGCGCCGCCATGGGCGCGATGGCCGACCTCGGCGTGCACAAGACCGACCTCGTCCAGTGGCTCATCGGCCAGCGCGTGGTCGCCGCCACGGCCAAGGTCGCCACGCTCGACAAGCGCGACGCGGCCGGCAACCTCGTGGGCGTGGACGACAACGCCCTCGCCATCTACCAGATGGACGGCGGCGCCCTGGGCACCATGACGGCCAGCTGGACCTACTACGGCCCCGAGGACAACTCCACCGTCATCTACGGCACCGAGGGCGTCATGCGCATCTACGACGACCCCGCCCACTCCATCGAGCTCGACCTGCGCGGCGGCGAGACCGAGTACTACGACGTCGAGGCCATCCAGACCAACGACAACCAGACGGCATCCGGCGTGATCGACGCCTTCGTGGACTGCATCGAGCGCAGCGCCGAGCCCCCGGTCTCCGGGGAGAGCGTGCTCGCCGCCATGCGCGCGGTCTTCGCGTGCGTGGAGTCGAGCGAGACGGGCAAGACGATCGAAGTGGCGCAGGGCTAGCCCCGCGGCCCTCTCGGAAAGGAGCTCACGACATGAAGATGGGATTCATCACCTCGCTTCTCGACGGCTGGACCTACGAGGAGATGATCGACGAGGTCTCCCGCCTGGGCATCGAGTGCGTCGAGGTGGCGTGCTGGCCCCAGGGCAAGGCGGAGCGCAAGTACGGGGGCGTGACCCACATCGACGTCGAGCGCGTGCTCGCCGATGACGCCTACGCCTCTCACATCCTCGATTATGCGGCCGAGAAGAGCGTGCGCATCTGCGCGCTCGCGTACTACCCCAACAACCTCGACCCCGACCCCGAGCGCCGCCGCACCTTCAACGACCACCTGCTCGCCTGCATCGACGCAGCGTCCAAGCTCGGCGTGCCCAAGGTGACCACCTTCATCGGCCGCGTCACCGACAAGAGCCTCGAGGAGAACCTCGAGCTGCTGCCGGCGGTATGGGACCCCATCCTCGAGCGAGCGGAGGAGAAGAACGTGCTCGTGTGCATCGAGAACTGCCCGATGTACTTCGACGCCACCAACTGGCCCGGCGGCCAGAACATCATGACCTCGCCCGCCAACTGGGAGCGCGTCTTCGACGTCCTGCCGAGCAAGAACCTGGGCCTTGCGCTCGACCCGAGCCACTTCGTGTGGCAGATGATCGACTGCGCCGCCGCAATCCGCGACTTTTCCGACAAGATCTTCCACGTCCACTTCAAGGACATCAAGCTCAAGCCCGAGGAGCTCGCCCGCCGCGGCACCATGGCCTACCCGCTCGACATCATGGAGCCCAAGATCCCTGGCCTGGGCGACGTCGACTGGGCGGACTTCGTCTCCCAGCTCACGATGGTCGGCTACGAGGGCGACGCCTGCATCGAGGTCGAGGACGCCTCCTTCGAGGGCAGCCGCGAGCGCCTCGTCAAGAGCATCGAGCTCTCCAAGCGCTACCTGGAGCAGTTCGTCATCTAGCAGCCTGACCCCCGCGCCAACCCCTGCGGCGCGGGGGCAGGGCCCTGCCCGCAGGAGGGCGGACGGGCCCGATAGAGCCCTATCGGAAACGGAAGGAAGGAAAACCATGTCCAACATCTCACGTCGCTCCTTCATGGCCGCGTCGAGCGCCACGCTGCTCAGCGTCCTTCTCGCCGGCTGCGACAACGGCTCCCAGGAGCCCGCGGCCGAGGGCGGGGACGACGCCACCCAGGCCGGCGGCAAGCACATCTACGTGCTGACCGCCTCGCCCGACCACGGCTGGACCGGCCAGGTCGGCGTCTTCGCCCAGGAGAAGGTCGACGAGGTCAACGAGTCCGGCACCTACACCGCCGAGCTCCAGACCGCCGGCGCCGCCTCCGACCAGATCGCCCAGGTCGAGGACATCCTCGCCGGCAACCTCGACGACGTCGCGGGCATCGTCATCCAGCCGCTGGACGACACCGTCCAGTCCGCCATCCAGCAGATCGTCGACGCCGGCGTGCCCTACGTCGCGTTCGACCGCATCATCGAGGCCGTCCAGGACTCCGCCGTCGCCAACGTCAAGGGCGACAACGAGGGCATCGGCGCCGGCTCCGCCGCCTACTTCGTGGCCAACGGCATGAAGCCGGGCGACCAGGTCTACATCTACCAGGGCGACACCTCGTCCGTGACCACCCTGCGCGACAACGGCTTCACCGAGTACCTGCTCGGCAACCTCGAGTTCGATGGCGAGAAGGTCCCGGAGGAGTCCAAGTGGACCCAGGACCAGATCGACTCCGCCATCACCAAGTCCGGCGCCATGAACTGGAGCCGCTCCGACACCAAGGCCGCCTTCGAGGCGCTCCTGGGCGACGAGGCCAACGCGCAGATCAAGTGGTGGTACGCCGAGGACGACGAGCTCGCCATGGGTATCCTCGAGGCCCTCAACGGCGGCGGCATCTCCGACTCCGCCAAGGAGGCCTTCTACGCCACCAAGCCCTTCATCACCGGCTGCGGCGGCCTGAACGAGTACTACGAGGTCCTGCGCGGCAACAGCTACGAGGACATCGCCACCCAGCTCGGCGGCGTCATGTCCACCACCTACTCGCCGTCCATGATCCAGACCGCCATCCAGGACATGGTCGACCACCTCGACGGCAAGGACGTCCCGCAGGATCACGTCATCGCGTGTGAGAACGTCACGTCCGAGAACGTCGACGACTACGTCGGCTTCGAGTGATCTGCTAGCGGCTCTTCCTGCGCCCGCCCGCAGCAGCACGCGGGCGGGCGCCCCGCTATGCGTCTGCCAGACCCGTGCTGCGTCTGGCAGGCGCATACGTCCCGCGGCCCCGGGTTCCGCCCGAGCCGCGCGGGAGCATGACCATCGGCACGGAAGGAGCGCTATGGACCTTCTCACCATGAGCGGCATCCACAAGGCGTTCAGCGGCGTCCCCGTCCTGCGGGGAGTGGACCTCCACGTCGCGCGCGGGGAGGTCCACGCCCTTCTCGGCGAGAACGGCGCGGGCAAGTCCACCCTCATGAACATCCTGACCGGCTCGTACACGGCCGACGCCGGCACCGTCGCCTTCGACGGCGCCGACCTCACCGGCGCCTCGATCAAGGCGGTCGAGAAGGCGGGCATCGCCTTCGTCCACCAGGAGCTCAACCTCTTCAACGACCTTCTCGCCTACGAGAACATCTTCCTCGGCCAGGAGGAGACCGGCCCGCTCTTCTCGCTCAACAAGCGGTCCATGATCGCCAAGGCGCGCGACCTCTTCGAGCGCCTGGGCGTGGACATCGACCCCACCGCGCTCGTCGCCGACCTCAAGCAGAGCCAGAAGCAGCTGCTGGAGATCAGCCGCGCGCTCTTCTTCGACGCGAAGCTGCTCATCCTGGACGAGCCCACCACGGCGCTCAACACCGCCGAGGTCGAGCACCTCTTCCAGATCGTGCGGTCCCTGCGCGACCAGGGCACCTCGTTCATCTTCATCTCCCACAAGATGCCCGAGGTCTTCGAGCTCTGCGACACCTACACGGTGCTCCGCAACGGCACGTTTGTGGCCGAGGGGCGCATCGCCGACACCACGCCCCGCGAGGTCACGGGCATGATGGTGGGCGCCGCCATCTCCGAGCGCGGCGCCTGGGAGCCTCGCGAGACGGGGGAGTGCGTGCTCACGCTCGACCATCTCTCCGGCCCGGGCTTCTCCGACATCTCGATGGAGGTCAGCCGCGGCCAGGTGATCGGCCTCACGGGACTCATGGGCTGCGGCACCACGGAGCTCATGCAGTGCCTCTTCGGCCTTGCGCACCCCACGGGCGGCACGGCGACGGCCTTTGGCAGGAGGCTCGCCGGCGGCTCGATCCACGAGGCCATGAAGGCCGGCATCGCGATGCTGCCCTCGGACCGCAAGGAGAACTCCGTCGTGCCGGACATGTCGCTGCTGGAGAACATGTACCTCTCCGAGCACGTGCTCTCGGCGCGCCGCTTCGTCATCAACAGGGGCGCCGAGCAGGAGCGCTTCGAGCGCTACCGCAAGCTCCTCAGCATCAAGGCCAACTCCAGCGGCGACTCCGTGCTGTCGCTCTCCGGCGGCAACCAGCAGAAGGTCTTCATGGCGCGCTGGCTCGCCACCGAGGCGGAGCTGCTGCTCTTCGACAACCCCACGCAGGGCATCGACGTCGGCGCCAAGGCCGAGATCTACCACCTGATCCTCGACCTCGCGCGCCAGGGCAAGACCGTGATCATCAACACGCTCGAGATCCCGGAGCTGCGCGAGGTGGCCGACGTCTGCTACGTCCTCTACGAGGGCCGCATCGTCAAGCGCCTGGAGCACGACGAGATAGACGAGCAGACCGTCATGCTCTACTCGACCAATTCCGTAGCCGACGACCGTGCGGCCCAGACCCCGGCCCAGACCCATGAGTGAGGTGCATCAACAGTGAACGACAAGAAGGCGACAAGTACGACGGGCCTCGCCGGCGCGCTCGGCCTCGTGAAGAAGTACAGCTTCGTGCTGGTGTTTCTCGCCATCCTCATCGTGTACGCCGTCGCCAACGGCGGCCTCACGCTCAACGCCGGCATGAACGTCCTGCGCCACAGCGCGGTCATCGGCACCATCGCCATCGGCATGGGCATCGTCTGCCTCACCGGCGAGATCGACCTCTCCGTGGGCTCGATGCTCGCCCTGGTGGCGGGCTTCTCGGTCGTGGTGTTCAACATGACCGACTCGATACCGCTCACGCTGCTCTTCGCGCTGCTCTTCGGTGCGGCGTGCGGCCTGCTCAACGGCGTTTTGGTGGGCGTGGTGCAGATGCCCGCGTTCATCGTGACCCTCGCGACGATGCTCATCTACCGCTCCGTGGCCCAGTACGCCTGCCAGCACCTCCCCGGTGAGCTCATCGGCAACGGCAGCTCCGTGTACCGCATGTCCAACGAGCTCGGCTCCTACGACGCGCTCTACACCTTCGGCAACGCGCGCGTGGCGGGCGTGCCCATCGTCGGCATCGTCATGGTGCTCATGGTGGTGGCCTTCGTCTTCGTCTGCACCTCGACCAAGTTCGGCAAGAAGATCTACGCCGTGGGCTCCAACGCCAAGGCGGCGCACCTCGCCGGCATCTCCGTGCCTCTCATGAAGACCCTGGTCTTTACCATCGCCGGCGCGCTCACGGGCCTGGCGGCGTTCCTCTGGGTCGCGATGAACGCCTCGGCCGACCCCGCCACCACCGGCAACAGCTACGAGATGTACGCCATCGCGTCGGTCGTGCTCGGCGGCATCTCCATGAGCGGCGGCCGCGGCCGCATGGTGGGCGTGCTCTTCGGCGCCCTGTCCTACGACGTCATCGACAAGATCATCATCGCCCTCAAGATGGACTCCCTCATCCAGGACACCATCAAGGGCGTCATCCTCATCGTGGTGATCATGATCCAGGTGGCCGGCCCCCAGCTCAAGGAGTTCTTCGCCTCCCGCCGCAAGCGCTGACGCGTCTTTGCCCATCCTTTCCCCGGCGCCCTCCCTCGCACCCTCCCGCGAGGGAGGGCGTTTGCGCGGCCGCCGCCGAGCAGCAGCCTCGAGAATGCCATATCGGACACTTTCTCTCCGGTCGAGCGGCAAAACTGTCCCATATGGCATGCTCAGCAAGAACGCCGAGAAGAACCCCGTTGCTGCGCCCCGAACCGCCTCCCCATCCCTCGAGCATGCCATATAGGACACTTTCGCCCCGGTTGGGCGCCGATTCCGTCCCATATGGCATTCTCGTCAAAGCGAGGCAGATAACTCTGGGAATCTATCCCGGACGGTGCCGGGGCTTTCCAACAGCGCGCCGCTCCGCGGGCTTTGGGCGGGGCTCGCGGCGCGGCGCGCCGTTGAAAAGCCGTGCAGGTGGGACAAGAGCCTCTGGGGCGCCTGTCCACGTGGACACAATCCGGACAATACTGACGATGTGTCCGGAATAGTGTCCGGAATAGACTGCGTGTCTCTCACGGTACCGACTTCTCGAGTGCCAAAACAGCTGCCGATGGTCTTTCAGACAATTCATAAGCCCGCATATCCAGTAGTCTTCACCCCTGTCACAACACAATGATTTCCGCTTCTCAGAATGTGCAAGCGCTTGACAGAGGCTACATAAAGTCAATAATCATAAATAACGCATGGAAACAAACACTAAAAGACACGAGAGAGCGGAGTACTAATGCTCTGCCAGTTCACGTTCAGCAACTATCGGTCCTACCGTGACGAGACGACGCTTACGATGCAGGCGTCTTCGATGAAGGAGTTCTCGCGGTCCCTCATACCGGGAGGCGACAGCCAGAGCTTTCTGCCGGTGGCTGCGGTCTACGGGCCCAATGCGGGTGGCAAATCCAACCTGCTCGAGGCGCTCGGATACGTCCAAAGCGCCGTTGCGCGGCCAATCGTCTCTTTGATGCGGGGCAAGGGTGCGCCCGAGGGCTCCGCGCCTCGACTCTCTCGCTGCTCGCCCTTCGCGTTTGACGCGATGCACTCTCGTCTGCCCTCCGAGTTCGAGGTCTACTATCGCGTTGGCGGCTACGAGTATCGCTACAGCCTTACGGTCGGCGTCTCCGAGATCGTCAGCGAGGGCCTCTCCCGTCGTAAGGTAGGGGCCTCTCGCGCGGCGACGCTGTATGAGAGGGAAGGGGATAAGGTCGAGCTCGGGCCGTCCCTGCGTCGCGCGGGGGTATCCGTGAACTTCAACCCTGCGATACCGTTCCTCTCGTACCTGTACATGAACAGCGATCTGGAGTCGGTGCACCAGGCAGCGAGCTGGTTCCTCGACTGCATCTACCTCAACTACAACAGCCGCTACCTCGAGCACATCCTCGAGGATACGCTCGATGAGAAGGACTCGCCGGAGACAACCCGCTTTCTCAAGGCGGTCGACGTGCACGTCGACGGGTTCCGCGTCGAGCGCGACGAGGACGGTGAGCGCCAGCGCGTGTACGTCCGGCACTCGGTCGGGGGCTCCGATTACGAGCTGCGCCTCTCCGAGGAGTCTGCGGGAACGCAGAAGCTGATGGGGCTCGCCCGCTTCCTCCTGAGCGCACTGGAGGAGGGGGGCACCGTCCTCGTGGACGAGCTCGACGCGAAGTTTCACCCCAAGCTTCTCCGCTACGTGATCCTCCTGTTCAAGGACCCCGAGATGAACAGGGGCGGCGCCCAGCTGATCTTCACCAGCCAGGACGTGTCCACCATGAGAAACGACGTGTTCCGCCGCGACGAGATCTGGTTCGCCGCGCGCGACGAGACCGAGGCGAGCCAGCTCTGGTCGCTCTCCGACCTGCACGAGCCCAACGGCAACCTCGTCAGCAAGAACGCGGCGTTCGACAGGCAGTACCTCTCCGGCCGCTACGGGGCCGACCCGTACCTCACCCGCATCGAGGAATGGGACTAGGTCATGGCGGCCGGCATGCGCCGCGTTACAACACCCGGTTATGTGGTAAAATGAATCGGCTTTCCCCTATGGGGAGGGTTTCCAAGTGCCGGGGACGTTTTCCCCGGCATTCGTCATTTAAGGGCATGCTATGAGCGATCTGAGCCTGTCCCTCGACGAGTCGGGGAGCGACAACCTCCGCGACACCTACTACATATATCCTTGCCCTCGTGGTGCACGACCAGGCGGACGCGCTTGCGGACAACATCGTCCGCTACGAGCTCGCACTGCGCGATAAGGGGCTCCCTGACGTACCGTCCCGCTTCGGCGGCCGACTATCGACTCTCGCAGGCGGCAGACTACATCTGCACTGCCGAGCTCACTGCACTCAAGTATGAGGGAAAGGCGTCCACCGCCACCGACGAGAAGTTCTTCGGCAGCTGGTCCCAGTTCAAGAAGGGCGTGCTGAAGGAGGTCCGCGCGAAGCGAATCTAGCCTTCCGGCGCGAGCCAGGCTCGATTTGTGCCGAGTGCCCACGGAAGCCTGAGACGACGAAAACAGTAAGCCGCCTGCCTGCTAGTTTTCGCTAGCTCCCGCCCATCGGTATTCTTGAACGGGCATAACTTATCGCCTGATATTCTCCAAAAATGGCTCCTTTACGGTCTTATTATCGCCAGTACCACTGCGTAGAGGGCATGCCCGAGGCAGCGAGCAGCTTCCTTGACCGATGACTCTCAAGAACGGCGAGAAGAGCCCCCGCACGGCTTTTCAACGGCGCGACGCGGCGTGGGCCCCGCCCACAGCCCGCGGCGCGGCGCGCTGTTGGAAAGCCCCGGCACCGCCGCCTTCGCACAGCCGCGGCCCACAAAACCGCCGAGTAAGAGTTATTTGCGAGAAGAACCCCCAAATCGGCCCCAATCTCGCAAATTACTCTTACTCGACGCGACGCACCCCGCCGCGCGCCCCGCACCCTGCCCCGCCACGCGCCGCGCGCCCCACCCAGCCGAGAAGAACATGTGCTTCCCGCGCCTTCGCCCCCGCGCACGTATTCCCGTCGCACCCGCGGGGTATCATCACTAGGCATTTGAAACGGCGACGGGCGGAATGGTAACGGCCGCCCGCCACAGCCAACGAAAGGAAGCGCCATGTCCCAGCTCGATCGTTCCACTAGCACCACCACCGCCCCGCGCAGCTACCTCTTCACCTCCGAGAGCGTGACCGAGGGCCACCCCGACAAGATCTGCGACCAGGTCTCCGACGCCATCCTCGACGCCCTTCTCGCCAAGGAGGCCGAGCTCCAGGCCGCCGGCTACGTCTCGCCCTCCGGCGTGCCCGCCAACGTCGACAACGTCCGCTGCGCCTGCGAGACCTTCGTGACCACCGGCACCGTCATCATCGCCGGCGAGATCCGCACCGAGGCCTACCTCGACGTCCAGACCATCGCCCGCGACGTCATCCGCCGCATCGGCTACACGCGCGCCAAGTTCGGCTTCGACGCCGACACCTGCGGCGTGCTCAACCTCATCCACGAGCAGAGCCCCGACATCGCCGCCGGCGTCGACGAGTCCTTCGACGCCCAGGCCGGCCGCACGACCGACCCCCTCGACCTCGTGGGCGCCGGCGACCAGGGCATGATGTTCGGCTACGCCACCGACGAGACCTCCGTCTACATGCCCATGCCGCACTACCTGGCCTCCCGCATGGCCGAGCGCCTCACCGAGGTTCGCAAGAACGGCCAGGTGCCCTACCTGCGCCCGGACGGCAAGACCCAGGTCACCGTCCGCTACGAGGACGACCGCCCCGTCGAGGTCACGGCCATCGTGGTCTCCACCCAGCACGACGCCGCGATCGAGGACATGAACGTCATCAAGGCGGACATGGTCGACTACGTGATCGCCCCCGTGATGGACGCCGTGGGCATCGAGTGGCACGGCGCCGACGTCTACGTCAACCCCACCGGGCGCTTCGTGGTGGGCGGCCCCATGGGCGACACCGGCCTCACCGGCCGCAAGATCATCGTGGACACGTACGGCGGCATGGGTCGCCACGGCGGCGGCTGCTTCTCCGGCAAGGACTGCACCAAGGTCGACCGCTCCGCCGCCTACGCCGCGCGCTGGGTCGCCAAGAACGTCGTCGCGGCTGGCCTCGCGCACCGCTGCGAGGTCCAGCTGGCCTACGCCATCGGCGTCTCCCACCCGCTCTCCGTCATGGTGGACACCTTCGGCACGGGCGCCGTGGCGGACGGCGTGATCGAGGGGGCGGTGGAGAAGGTCTTCGACCTGCGCCCGGGGGCAATCATCCGCGACCTCGACCTGCGCCGCCCCATCTACGAGAAGACCGCGGCCTACGGCCACTTCGGCCGCGAGCTGCCCGAGTTCACCTGGGAGCGCACCGACCGCGTCGACGATCTCCGCGCCGCCGTGGAGGAGCTCGGCGCTTAGGTTTCTCGTCCCGCCCGGCGAGAAGAACATTCGACGCCTGACAAATCGCGCCCGTCCCAAAAGATCGGTTTCCGAGAAGGACGACCTTTCCGGACGGGCGCGTTATCTTGATACCCAGGCGCACACGGGTCCCCCCGCATCCCAGCCGCACGCACGCCCGCGCAACCTGAAAACCCAAGCTATATCAAATGATAATCAGCTGCACAGCCTCACCTGCACAGCTCCACCAAGCAGGACCTGTGCGTTTTCGCTCTTTACGAAAAACATACCCCCCCAAACAGCTGAATAGTGTATAACTAGCACGTATCAAAAGGGACTCTTGAGTGTGGGGCGTTCGTTCCCATGCGGTCTGATGCGGAGGAACGAGAACATATGACCCTGCTCGAGCTTCTCCATCTGCTGAGGAAGCACCTTCGGCTGGTGGTCCTCCTTCCCGTGGCGTGCGCGCTGGTGATGGGGGTCTACAGCTACCTCTTCATGCGCAACACCTACACGGCGTCCACGAGCATGTACGTGCTCGCGCTCAACCAGGACACCACCGCCAGCACCAGCCTCTCCACCGACCTCTCCGCGTCGCAGATGATCTCCAACGACGTCTCGACGCTGCTCACGAGCGACCGCGCCCTCGCGGAGACCGCGGAGGACCTCGCCCTCGAGGACCTCGATGACTACGACGTCTCCGTCACGAGCGAGACCACCTCGCGCGTCATCGGCCTCACGGTTACCGGCCCCGACCCCCAGACCGCCGCCGACGTGGCCAACCGCCTCGTCGCCAACGTCTCCGGCATCGCCCAGGAGGTCATGAGCATCGAGTCGGTCAACCCCATCGACCAGGCCACCGCGCCCGAGGCCCCCAGCGGCCCCAACCGCCCGCTCTACGTGGCCGTCGCCCTGATGGCCGGCCTCTTCCTCGCCGTGGCCATCGTCGTGGTCGAGGACATGCTCAACACCAAGGTCCGCGGCCAGGAGGAGGTCGAGGAGCTCCTCGGCATCCCCGTCATCGGCCGCATTCCCGCCATGAGGGGAGGGCGATAAGGCATGCCCGGCAAGAAGAAGGGCGTCGACAGCGTCGCCGTACAGAATGCCGCCAAGACGCTCGCGGCCAACATCCGCTTCGCGTCCGTGGACAACCCGGTCTCCAGCATCGTGGTGACCTCCTCCATCCCGGGGGAGGGCAAGTCCTTCGTCTCCATCGAGCTCGCCAAGGCCCTCGCCGCCAGCGGCAAGCGCGTCCTGATCATGGAGTGCGACATGCGCAAACGCTCCCTCGCGGCGCGCCTGGGCAGGCACGGCCTCCACGGCATCTACGACGTGCTCTCCGGCGAGGCCGACATCACCGAGGCCGTGACCCCCACGGGCACGGAGAACCTCTGGTTCCTGGACGCCGAGCCCAACATCCCCAACCCCACCGACATCGTGTCGTCCAAGCGCTTCCGTGGCCTGCTCCAGGGCTTGCGCCGCGAGTTTGGCTACGTTGTCATGGACACCCCGCCGCTCGGCGCCTTCGTCGACGCCGCCGTGCTGGGCTCGGTCGCCGACGCCACGGTGCTCGTGGTGCGCCAGAACTACGTCCGCCGCGACGACATGGTCGCGTCCTTCACGCAGCTCAAGCAGGCGGACGCCAACATCATCGGCACCGTCCTCAACTACTGCGAGGACGACGGCGTGGGCCACTACGGCTACTACGGCAACTACGGCGAGGAGCCCGCAAAGGGCGGCGCCGCCCGCCCCGCCAAGGCCGAGAAGGACATGCCCGTCGTTCAGGCGGCCCCCGCCGTCCAGCGCCCGGTCTCCCAGGTCCCGTCCCCGGTCCAGATGCCGGCCCGTTCCCAGGTCCAGGTCCAGGCCCGCACCCAGGTCCAGGCCTCTGACCAGGAGGTCTCCGTCCCCGGCATCCGCCCCGTGCCCACGCGCGAGCGCGGCCACATCCCGCCGGACTCCACGGCGCAGCTCATCGCCGGCTACACGCCGCGCGAGTACACGGACGACTAGGAGATCACAGGAGCAAGAGGTCGAGCTCAGAAGGGGGGTGACCACATGAGGGACATGCACTGCCACATCCTTCCCGGAGTCGACGACGGAGCTCTAGACCTCTCCATGAGCCTGGAGATGATCGACGCCGCCCGCGAGGCCGGCGTCACGAGCATCGTATGCACCCCCCACGCACGCGACCCCTACTTCGACTACGACGCCATGTGGTCCGCCTTCGAGCTGCTCCGCAGCCACACGGACATGCCGCTCTCCATGGGCTTCGAGGTCGCGCACCAGAAGCTCCAGGAGCTCGGCGTGCGCGAGTGGGCGCCCCGCCTGGCCTTCACGGACTCCGACGAGTTTCTCCTGGAGCTCAACCCCAGCTGCCCGCCGGACGCCTTCGGCCACTACGAGCGCACCATCTATCAGCTCCAGGGCCTCGGCTACCGCGTGATCATCGCTCACCCGGAGCGCTACCGCGCCGTCCAGAAGGACCCCAGCCTGGCAGAGCGCCTGGTGGATCTGGGCTGCGAGCTGCAGGCATCGGCGGACTTCGTCGCCGGCGGCCGCCTCGGGCGCGAGAAGCGCCCCGCCAAGAGGCTCCTCCAGCGCGGCCTCTACAGCTACGTGGCGAGCGACGCGCACCGCCCCAGCCACTACGGCTACCTCGCCCGCGCCCTGCGCGACTACGACTGGGAGGGAGGCACCGGCTGGTAGCTTCGTGGGAACCCCCTCCGCCGCGCTCATCAGCGTGAGCCCGGCGAAGGAAGCTCCTGCTTCCCGGCTCGTCGCAAGGCGGGCCAGCGCATATCCGGAAGGCCGGCAATCGTCGCCGAGGGCGCGTTGCTGAGGGCTTGCGGGGGATGAATATCGTCGCTTTTTCGGTCGTGCGGCGGCCTATGGCGAAGCCTTGCGTAACGAGGCTTAGGCGAAGCCATGCCGCGCGGCCAAAGGTGCCCGGCGCCCCGGAAAGGAGCGCGCATGGCCATGTACGTCATACAGGTCGAAGGCGGGAGGGAGACCCACGTCTGCGGCCTCGTCAACAAGCTGCTGGGAGACCGCATCAAGGAGTGCTTCGTCCCGCGCCGCGAGATCTTCCGGCGCGAGGCGGGGGAGTGGACCACCGTCCGGGAGACGCTGTTTCCCGGATATCTCTTCGTGGAGACCGACGACGTCAGCAAAGTCATGGAGCGCCTGGCACGGGTGCCGGCGTTCACGCGCCTGCTGGGAAAGAGCGACGAGAGGGTCATCCCCCTGAGCCAAGACGAGGTCGCCTGGCTCACCGCGCTCATGCAGCCCCTCGACAAGGTGGTCGAGATGAGCACGGGCGTGATCGAAGGCGACCGCGTCATCGTGACCGACGGCCCCCTCGTGGGCCGCGAGGCCCTCATCAGCAAGATCGATCGCCACAAGCGGCTGGCCTACCTCGACATGCGCATGTTCGGCAGAACCAAGACCATAAAAGTAGGACTCGAAATTGTCAGAAAGAATGTCACAGCTGACAGCGACTCCAACAGCTAGCGAGAAGAACGACGTCGCAGCAGCTCACGACGACGTCCTGAAGGACCTCGCGGAGGCCTCCACAAAGGTTGAGAACACTCGCGAAGCAAGTAGGATATACGCGGCAGTGAGCCACACCCCCGGTCTCACGGAGAGTGGCATCGCGCCTGACGTCCTGGCCAGCCTGCTGCCTGATGAGGATGTAGTCGAGCTTCCCCGTGTCAGGCGGATTTCTGGCAGCCTGGGCTATCGCTTCGTGAAGCGAGCCTTTGACGTCTGCTCCTGCAGCGTCGCCCTCGTCGTGTTTGCCATCCCTATGCTGATCATTGCCGCAAAGGTACGGAGCGAGTCCCCTGGTCCCGTCATCTACGCTCAGCGTCGCGTGGGCCTGAACGGCAGGGTGTTCAACCTCTACAAGTTCCGCTCCATGTACCAGGACGCGGAGGTGCGCGGTGCCCAGTGGGCAAAGGACGAGGACCCGCGTGTCACGCCGTTCGGCCGCTTCCTTCGCAACAAGCGCCTGGCTCCGGTAATAATAGGGACACCGGGCGACGGGGAGCCGACCAAATCCTTATCGCATCCAGTAAATTCCTCACTTGACCTGCATAAATGCGAGCGTCGCCCGGAACCTTTCCTAGTTGCGCAAACCCATTATACCAGCTTCCAATTCTTGTCTTTTGCCGTTTTCGGGGGCTTTAACGCCGTCTCGGGACGGCCTCTCTGCGCCTGCGGCGCGGCTCCTTTCAAAGACTTCAGGGCGGTGGCGTAGATGGCAGACAATGTCATGAGGAGGACCGCGGCTGTCGCGGCCCGGGACGATAACGCCTCGATCGAGCTCGGCGATCTCACCGGTGACAAGGGTGAAGCATTTTGCTGCCATGACACCATGAGGGCCCATGCAACTGACGCTGAGGGATACGACCCCGAGGTCGTGGCTGCCGCCGAGAGGCTATCGAGGCGTTATGTCTACCGCTTCGTCAAGCGCGCCTTCGACATCGTTTTCAGCCTGATAGTTCTGATTTGCTTCTGCTGGCTCTTCGCCATCATCGCGATCGCCGTCAAGCTCGACGACCCGAAGGGCCCGGTCTTCTTCAGGCAGAAGAGGGTCACCAAGGACGGGCGTGAGTTCAATATTTACAAATTCCGGAGCATGTTCGCAGACGCCGAGGAGCGTCTCGCCGAGCTGAAGGCCCTCAACGAGAAGACCGGACCCGTCTTTAAGATGCGTGACGATCCGCGCGTCACGCGCGTGGGACGCCTGCTGCGGCGCGTCTCGCTCGACGAAATGCCCCAATTCGTCAATGTTCTGAAAGGTGACATCTCGGTCGTAGGACCGAGGCCTGCACTGCCCACCGAGGTCGCGGAGTACACACCCTACCAGCGCCAGCGCCTCCTCGTGAAACAGGGCATCACCTGCTATTGGCAGACGCGCAGGAACCGCGACTCCATCACCTTCGACGAGTGGGTCGATCTGGACCTTCTCTACATCAAGAAGTGCAGTCTCTGGACCGATATCAAGCTAATTATTCAGACCGTAGGCTGCGTGCTCACCTTCCAGGGGGAGTAAAAAATGCAATCAAATCAAAACCTGCCTCAGCGAGTGGCCATCATGGGGGTTCAGGTTGACCCCTGGACGATGGAGCAGACGGTCGAGAGAGCCAGGGAGATCGTCGACTCCGGCTCGTTCGGCCACCTCATCGGCGTCAACGCCGACAAGCTCCTCCAGATGCTCGACGACCCTTGGATGGACGCGTGCGTGAGGCGCTGCGAGGTCGTCAACGCCGACGGGGCCTCGATGGTCCTCGCCGCGAGGGAGCTAGGGACACCTGTTCCCGAGCGCGTTGCCGGCGTCGACCTCATGGGGGAGCTTTGTTCCCTCGCCGAGCGCGAGGGCTACAAGGTATTCCTCCTCGGGGCGAAGCAGGAGATTGTTGAGCGCACACGAGACGCCCTCCAAGAGAAGTACCCACGTCTCGCCGTGTGCGGCGTCCGCAATGGATATTTCGGTGAGGACGAATACGACGCGATTGCTGAGGAGGTCCGCTCGAGCGGGACCCAGATCACCTTCGTAGGCATCACCTCGCCAAAGAAGGAGCGCCTCATCGAGCGGTTCCGGGAGCTCGGACTCACCGGAGCCTACGTCGGCGTCGGCGGCAGCTTCGACGTCATCTCCGGCGCCATTCCGCGTGCCCCGCTGTGGATGCAGCGGGCCCACCTCGAATGGCTCTTCCGCATGATGCAGGAGCCAGGAAGGCTCGCAAAGAGATACATCGTCGGCAACGCCCGCTTCATGGCGCTGCTGCGCAGAGAGAAAAAGCGCTTGAAGGAGGCCTCCCGATGAGGAAGGTGATGCTCGTCTTCGGCACGCGCCCGGAGGCGATAAAGATGTGCCCGCTCGTCAACGAGCTCAAGGGTCGTCCGGACGAGTTCGACGCGCTGGTCGTCACCTCGGGGCAGCACCGCGAGATGCTCGACCAGGTGCTGAGGGTCTTCGGCGTCGAGCCTGATTACGACCTGCACGTGATGAGGCCGGGCCAGACGCTGTTTGACATCACCTGCGACGTGCTGCGGGGGCTCAAGCCGGTCATGGAGGAGGAGCGGCCAGACGCCGTCCTCGTCCACGGCGACACTACCACCTCCTTCGCCGCGGCGCTGGCGGCGTTCTACCTCCAGATTCCCGTGGGGCACGTGGAGGCGGGGCTCAGGACCAGGAACCTCTACAGCCCGTGGCCGGAGGAGTTCAACCGTCAGGCGGTGGACGTGGTCTCGCGGTGGTACTTCGCGCCCACCGAGACCAGCAAACGAAACCTGCTCGACGAGGCCAAGCCCGCAGACCGCATCTTCGTCACCGGCAACACCGGTATCGATGCTCTGCGTACGACCGTTCAAGACGGGTACTGGCATCCGGATCTCGAATGGGCGGAGGGCTCTCGTCTTATTCTCATCACCGCCCACCGCCGGGAGAACCTGGGCGAGCCCATGCACCGCATGTTCCGCGCCATACGCCGCGTGATGGAGGAGCACCCGGACACCAGGGCCATCTACCCGATCCACATGAACCCCCAGGTGAGGAGGGCCGCCCACGAGGAGCTCGACGGCTTCGACCGGCTGCGCATCATCGACCCGCTCGAGGTCGTAGACTTCCACAACTTCATGGCGCGCTCCTACCTTATCCTCACGGACTCGGGCGGCATCCAAGAGGAGGCGCCCTCCCTCGGCAAACCGGTGCTCGTCATGCGCGACACCACCGAGCGCCCCGAGGGCGTCGAGTCTGGGACGCTGCGTCTCGTGGGGACCGAGGAGGGGACCATCTACTGGGAGTTCTCGCGCCTGCTGGACGACCAGGAGGCGTACAGGGCCATGTCCCGTGCGAGCAACCCCTACGGCGACGGTCATGCCAGCGGGCGGATCGCCGACGTACTGTCGAGAGGTCTGGTGTGCGGATGACGGGGAAGATCCGCGTCCTCATGGCAGGGCCTGACCCGGGGGCGAACGGTGGCGTCGCCACCGTTGCCAGAAATTACGTAGAGGGAGACCTCGCCTCCCTTTGTGAACTTCGCTACGTCACCACGATGACGGAGGGCTCCAAGGCCAGGAAGCTTCTGGTCGCGGCCCGCGCCCTCATCGAGTTCTCGAGAGGGTTGGGGTATGCGGACATAGTGCACCTGCACCTTTCGAAAGGCGCGAGCTATGTGCGGAAGCGTCTTCTTGCGTGGCTCGCTAGAAGGGCGGGTGTACCCTACGTTCTCCACCTACATACCGGAGAGTTCGACCAGCTTTTCGACTCGGCGAGCGAGAAGAAGAAAGCGGAGGTTCGTGAATTTTTCGGGGCCGCTGCGGCGGTCATCGCCCTGTCCGAGGAGTGGCGCGACTATCTGGCGGCGAACGTCTGCGCCCCCGGCATAATCAAGGTGCTGCACAACGCAGTCGCCGTTCCCGCCTCGACTTCGTGCCCGGTCAATTCAACGGTGCTCTTTTTGGGGCGGTTGGGCAGTAGGAAGAGCCCCGACGTGCTCATCCGCGCCGGTGCGGCGCTTGCGGAGCGTCATCCGGACCTGCGCTTGGTCTTTGCCGGCGACGGCGATGTCGGACGCTACGAGGACCTAGCCCGCCAGCTCGGCATCGATGGAAGGTGCGAGTTCCTGGGCTGGGTCTCCGATGAGAGAGAGTCCCTGCTGTCCTCCTGCTCCACGTTCTGCCTGCCGTCCAAGGCAGAGGGCATGCCCATGGCGCTCCTCGAGGCCATGGCCCACTCCATGGCAGTCGTGTCGACTCCGGTCGGGGGGATTCCACAGGTTGTGGCTGATGGCGAGAATGGCCTGCTCGTACCGGCCGGCGATGACGCGTCTCTCGCCGGGGCGCTCGATGGCGTCCTGTCGGACAAGGACCTGCGCATCAGAATCGGCCGTGCGGCACGCCGCACCGTCGAGAGCCGCTTTGGCATGGAGGCGCATCTGAGGGAGCTGCTTCGCATATACCGGAAGTACGCGCTTTCTGGAGGTCGAAGAAGTGAACGCTAGGAACATATGGCGCGTGATCTACGCTGCGACCGTCAAATGGCTGCCGCGCAGCTGCTACAGCAACGTGTCGAAGAGGCTCAGGGCCTTCTTCGCCAAGCGGATTCTTGTCTCTTGCGGCAGGGACGTAAACATAGAGCGGGGCGCCACGTTTAGCTCCGAAGTGGCGCTGGGCGACCATTCGGACATAGGCTACATGTGCGAGGTGTACGGCCGCGTCACCATAGGGAGCCACGTCATGATGGCCCCGCGCGTGAGGATCTATACGGTAAACCACAGAACCGACTCGCTCGACGTCCCAATGGACATGCAGGGCAACGAGGATCCGCGGCCAGTCACCATTGGGGACGACTGCTGGATCGGGGATGGCGCGATCATACTGCCCGGAGTCTCGCTCGGTTCCCACTCAATTGTCGGCGCTGGGGCGGTCGTCACGAAGTCGTTCCCGGCGTATTCCGTGCTGGGGGGGGTGGCTGCCCGAGCTATCGGCTCGCGGCGTGACAGTTGAGAATGAAGATTCAAAACAACTGCGCTCCTGTAGAGATACCTAAGGTCCTCCACTATTGCTGGTTTGGCCATGGGCCACTGACCGAGCAGGCAACACGCTCCCTGGCCACATGGGAGAAATACGCCCCCGGCTTTTCAGTGCAGAGGTGGGACGAATCGAACTTCGATGTGTCCCCCTGCGCCTGGACTCGCGGTGCGTACGATGCCGGGAAGTGGGCTTTCGTGTCGGACTATGTCCGCTTCAAGGTACTCTTTGATCATGGCGGCATCTATATGGACGTTGGCTCTGAGCTCGTGAGGGATATATCACCTCTGGTCGATCGCGTCCCGTTTTCCGCCATCGAGGCCGAGACGAGAACGGTCAGCACGGGGCTGGTTGCCGCCTGTGAGCAGGGAAACCCAATAGTCGGAGAGGTGCTTGACGATTATGGACGGCTGACGTTCAGCGCTGATCCGTCCTTCTTGTTAGAACACACCGTTAACGCCATGCTCACCACGGTGTTCGAGCGTTACGGCTATGTACGCGAGGACCGTCTGCAGAGCGTCAGTGGATGGACTCTTCTACCGAGCGAGTGCTTTGATCCCAAGCTTGACAGAGGCGGCTATGTTCTCACTGAGAACACGTTCTCGATTCACCACAGCTCCGCTTCATGGGTTCCAGATTACGAGCGATTCCGAGTCGCTTTCATAAAAAAGTGGGCCCCCGTAGTCGGCGACTTCGCAGCCAGAAAGACCGCACGGCTGCTCATGGCCATAAGATATAGGAGGTGGCGATGATCAGCATCGCAACGCCCGCGTATAATCGTGCTCACACTTTACCCAGACTTTTTGAGTCGCTCGAGCGACAGGCCTTTCGCGATTTCGAGTGGATAGTCGTTGATGACGGGTCTACTGACGGGACGAAAGAGCTCTGCGACTCGTTTGCCGAAAAGGCTTCTTTCCCCTTTCGTTATCTCGAACAGGAGAACTCCGGCAAACATGTGGCGATAAACGTCGCCGCTCAAGAAGCACGCGGCGAATGGTTCTTCATCGTGGACTCAGACGACTATCTTACAGATACCTCGCTTGAGGTAAACGCCCGCTATCTCACTCAGATCGAGGAGGATTCAGCGTTCGCCGGAGTCTCAGGTGTTCGCATGCGCGAGGACGGATCTTTTCTGGTCGGCACACATGGGGAAACCATGGACGACCTGCCGAGAAAGATCCAAGTGAGGTTCTCTCTTGAGTACATCGATGCGACTCCACAGGACTTCAGGATTAAGTATTCTATGCCAGGAGATCGCGCGGAGGTTGTGCGCACCGATCTCGTTCGCCGTTTCCCCTTTCCGAGCTTTCAAGGGGAAAGATTCGTCTCCGAATATTACTTATGGCAGTCAATCTCTGATTTAGGTCTTAAGGTGCGCTGGTTCAATGGGCCAACGTACATCGCCGACTATTTGACTGATGGGCTCACGAGGAACATGCGAGAAGTGACACGCTCGAGTCCTCTGGGCAAATCATATGTGGACAATTTCACGCTCTCGTCTGGAGCGCCGTTGAGCGAGAAACTCCGCTCGGCCGTGAACTACACGCGCTACGGTCGTCTGGGCGGCAAAGGCATTGCGGAGCTTGCGCGAGAGGTTAATAGCATGCCTCTATTTGTTTTAGGGCTTCCCTTGGCGCTGCTGACTCCTATCAAAAGGAGTGGGTTGCAGTGACGGGGGCCTTCAAACGCGACATCCTTAATGCCCCTGTGCTCACCGTTCGGAACTTTTTGCTGTTTTTGCTGGTGGCTTCCGTGTTTCTTACGGCGTTTTACGTGCGTCAGGCGGTCAGCTCTCAGCTTGCGTACATCGATTTGCCGTTCTATCTCGCCATCATGCTGCTCATGGCGAAGTATCACGGGAAACTGAACCTTGCGGGAACTCTGTTGTGGACGGTTCTCGCGGCTCTTTTCTTAATCATAGAGCTTTCATCTGGAACGGGCTTCGCCGCTACCGTTAAGTTCTTCTTTCTGTACTGCGCCCCGGTTCTCGTGTGCCAAGTCGTTTTCGGCTTCAACACGGATGAGGGGAGGGCCTTTGCGGGCACCATCGTGAAAGCCGTCAATGTTTTTACGCTTCTTGTCTTTTTTATCCTCTTAATGGACATGTTAACCGGTTCGGCCGTTATGCGTTTTCTGACAACACGACTATTCAATGAGCTGGCTCCTTGGGTGCCCAGCAGCGTCTTTCAGCGGCATCCTTCTATTTGGGGCCATTACCTTATGACTGCTGGATACTATCTGGCGTTTTTCTATTTGAACGTCGCGTATGCGAGGGTAACGAATTCATGGCTTCTTGATCAGCGCCTAATCTACGTTGTGGCGACGGTTGGAATCATCAGTACCGGTGGTAAAACGGTGTTCGTGATATATCTTGTATCGCTAATTTGGCTCAACCTTACCGGTCGACACGGGGTTCGTAATGCAATTGCCTTGACTACGTTTCTGCTACTGCTTTATTGGATGGGTTTATTCGATATTGTTCTTGAGAGGTTTGGCGCCACAGACCTTTCAAGCGGTAGAAACGATGCCGTCGACGCGGTGTTCTCTGTCGAGCTGCCGCAGCTGTTCTGGGGCTATGGCGAGGGGTTTTCCTCCTATATGGCGGCGAAGGTGTCAGCCTTCACAGTAGAGATTTTCTCGGAATACTCGCTTCTTTCCCTGGCATTCAAATTCGGAGTTGTCTTCGTTGTCCTTATGGTTGTGCTCATGCTGCGAGCACCCGTCATGGCGGCATGCTGCTCTGGTAAATGGTCGCTCGCCTTCATGGGTGTTCTTCTAGTGTTCTATTTTTCTACATTCAACGCATTTTACGGTATTCCCGACTCGTATCTCCTCTGCTCGCTCTACGCCATCGTAGTTTCAATGCTCGGAGGCTTCCGTGAGGAAAAGTCTTCGCGGGAACGTCCTCGGAGCGCGAAAAGACGAGATCCACCTCGGAATAAACCACAACTGGAGCCTTGCATCGACGTATCGTTGCAGTCACGTCGAAGTCAAGAAGGCTTCACTCGCGTAAAACACTCCGCCGGGACTATAGTTGCTCGACCAAGTGTTGGCAGCCACGGTAAGAGGTAGCTGCCATGTTGTTCTCTATTGTGATTCCCGCATACAACTGCTCCACTTACCTGGGTGGCTGTGTCAGCAGCGTCCTTTCCCAGGGGTTTGTCGATTACGAGATAATTCTCGTGGATGACGGGTCGAACGACGGAACCGCTGGGCTGTGCGACGAGCTTGTCGAATACGGCAGGGTAAAGGTCATCCACGAGACGAACAGTGGCGCCTCCCATGCCCGCAACACCGGCATGGTTGCAGCTTCAGGTGAATACATAGTCTTCCTCGATTCAGACGACGAGTTCGCGGATGGCTATCTGGAGGGGCTCTCCCGGCAACTTGAGGCAACCTGTTTCGATGTTTTGCTCGGCTCTGTTCGTACGGACTTTGGGGAAGGGGTAGACGAGCGGGACGTCAAGCTATTCGACGCCGATTATGCCAACACGAAAGACTTGAAGGGACTCGTGAGGTATTTCTTTACCTCGGCCGATGATGCCCCCTTCGCCGCTTGGCACAATGTCTACTCGAGACGTTTCCTTGAACGGGAAGGCCTGCGCTTTGACGAGGGGCTTATATGGTCCGAGGACAGGGACTTTATCCTGCGCGTATTGCGGGCTGCCCCTAGTTGGCGATGCGTCGCTGTTCCGGGCTATCGCCATCGGGTTGAGGTAAAGGGCTCAGTTACGAGCGTGGCGAGCGCAGACAAGATTCTCCGTGCCATGGATTGCGATGAAAAATGGCTCAAGACTTCAAGAGATAACGACCTCCTCTCTTGTGCCCAGCCTTTTCTTGCCGGGGACCTTATCGACCTCACGATGAGTGCGCTTGAGCTGCCTAAGGGCGAGGCAAGCGAGGTTATGGAACATGCGAAGAGCCTGCAAGCGCTCTTTGCCCCTGCTGTAGGAGGGCTGGTGTACGGTTGGCTGTTGAGGCATGATGCCCCCCCGTGCTTACTCAGGGTTGTGGGGAAAATCGTCGCTAAGTTGACAAGGCTTTACAGGAAGCGCTGTTGACCGGACTCATTCTACAAGCGCTGAGATAAATAGCACTTTGTTCATCTTTGAATAGCACGTGAAATAAGTAATGGAGAACATATATTTATGAAATTAGCAATTCTTACAATTCAAAGTATGAATTACGGGAATCGGTTGCAGAATTGGGCGCTCCAAAACACCCTTATTGCTTTAGGTCATAACGTTGAAACCATTCGTCGAGATGCCGGAATGCACGGGTCGCTAATTACAAAGCTGAAGACAATGAAGAGAGCGGTTGGGCATATAAAGCATCTGCATGATTGGATTGGATCTTTTCATAAGTTTGACCGAATGATTTCATTTTCAAAAGCAATTGTTTCAAAAGAGTTTGTTTCTGCCGATTTGACCACTCGATATGATGCCTTCATTGTCGGCTCTGATCAGGTTTGGAATCCAGACTTTGATATGAACAGTGAACTGGATTATCTACCATTTATCGATCGCGGCCGCAAAGTTGCCTATGCGGCCAGCTTCGGCGTATCGGATATCTGTGAGGATCGTGAGAAAACGGCTCAATTACTAAGGGGGTTCAAGTCCATTTCGGTCAGAGAAGATGCTGGGGCGGAAATCGTCTATAAACTTACAGGGCAACGGATAGCGGTTGTGCTCGATCCCACTATGCTTGTTTCGGTTGATGAGTGGAGTCGACTGTCAACAAAACCTGACGTTACCGGTGTTGATACTCCTTACCTCCTAAAATATGTCTTGGGCAACGATGTCCACAAAATGGAAATAGAAAGTATCGCTCAAAATCAGGGTTTGCAAGTTATTGACCTTGGCGGCAACGACCTTCCGGTGGGTCCGTCGGAGTTTCTCTGGCTTATCGAGCACGCGAAAGTCGTCTGTATCGATAGCTTCCATGGAAGCGTGTTTTCACTTCTCTTCCATCGGCCTTTCGTCATCTTCGAGCGCCAGAGCGCGAATGCCGATATGTCGTCGCGCTTCGACACGCTCTGCCGCGTCTTCGACATGGGGCACCACCGCTTCTGCTCGCCAGAGTTCGACTACGAGCGTTGCCTGGACGAGGACTGGGGCGCGTTCGAGCGGAGGCTCGCTGCCGAGCGTGAGCGGTCGCTCGGGTGGCTCAGCCGCGCCCTCGAGGAGGTCGGGGGTCGCGATGCCTAGCCAGCGAAAAGTCGGTGCTATCCTTGGCTACGCCAACATCGTCGTCAAGAATCTAGTCAACCTCGTCTACACGCCGATGCTGCTCTCCTTCGTGGGGCAGGCAGACTACGGCGTGTACCAGACGTCGAACTCGTTCGTGTTCTCGCTGTCGCTGCTCACCTTCGGCTTCTCGGAGGCGTACGTCAGGTTCTACACCCAGAGGAGGGTCAACGGTACCGAGGAGGACGTGCGCAGGCTCAACGGGATGTACCTCCTGCTCTACGTCCTCATCTGCGCGGTGGCGCTGGTCCTCGGCCTCGCCTTCGCGGCGAACGCAGGGGCGGTGTTTTCGAACGGGTTCACCGAGCAGCAGGTGTCGCTCGCCCGGACCCTCATGTCCATAATGACCGTGAACGTCGCGACGACGCTCTTCTCGACGGTCTTCGACGCCTACATCCTGGCCCACGAGCAGTTCCGCTTCCAGCAGACGCGCCAGATGTTCACGACGCTCGCCACGCCCTTCCTCGCGTTCGCTCTCCTCAACCTGGGGCTCGGGGCAGTGGGTGTTGCCTTCGCCCAACTCTCGGTCAACGTGGTCCTCCTGCTGCTCAACGCACGCTACGCCGTCGGGGCGCTGGGCATGCGCTTCGACGTCCGGCACCCGGACGGGGCGCTCTTCCGTGCTGTCGCGGCGTTCAGCGCGTGGATCTTCGCGAACCAGGTCTGCGAGCTCGTGAATCAGAACGTCCCGAACGTGATGCTGGGTGCCCTCTCCGGAGCCGCGGCCGTCGCGGTCTTCGCCATCTCCGTCCAGATCAGGAGTGTCTTCTACTCGCTCTCGACCACCATGTCCAGCGTCTTCACCCCGCTCATCAACCGCATCGTCGCGGAGTCCGACGACAACGGCGTGCTTACTGACCTTATGGCACGCGTCGGCCGCTACCAGGCGATGCTCTTCTGCTGGGTGCTCGGGGGCTTCGCACTGCTGGGCCGGTTCTTCGTCTCCGCCTGGGCGGGAGAGGAGTTCTCGGACGCCTACTGGCTCATCTTGGCCATGGTCATCCCGCTCGTCATCCCCCTCACGCAGAACACCGGCATAGAGATCCAGAGGGCGAAGAACAGACACCGTGCCAGGAGCGTCGCGTACCTCTGCATGGCCGCGGTCAACCTGGCGGTCACCGCCCTCCTCGCTCCCTCGGTCGGATACTGGGCACCTGTCTTCGGCTACGTCGTCTACATCGTCCTCGGCTGCGGCCTCTTCATGAACTGGTACTACCAGAGGCGTATCGGGCTCGACATGGCCCGGTTCTGGGGGAGGGTGGTTCCCGTGCTCGGGGTCTGCGCCCTCGCCACGGCTGTTTGCCTCCTAGGTACTGTCGTCCTGCCGGTCTCCGGCTGGCTCCCGTTCCTCGCGTGGGGCGCCGCCTACTCGGCCCTCTTCGCCCTGTTGACGTGGTTCGTCGTCCTCGATGGCGGGGAGCGCGAGTCCATCGGCGGCAGGGTGCTCCGCGCCTTGGGCCGCTGATCGAACACCTGAAAGGATTTATACGATGCAAAACAGATACACCGACGAGATCAACGTCCAGATACTCGTCTCCCTCATGAGGCAGCACGGGGTGCGCCGTGTCATCGCGAGCCCGGGGACGACCAACATCTCCCTCATCGAGTGCGTCCAGGGCGACCCGTTCTTCGAGGTGTGGTCGTCCGTGGACGAGAGGTCTGCCGCTTACATGGCCTGCGGCATGGCTGCGGAGACCGGCGAGCCGGTCGCCCTTACCTGCACCGGGGCCACGGCCTCTAGGAACTACCTCCCCGGACTCACGGAGGCGTACTATCGCAAGCTCCCTGTGCTCGCAATCACCGCGACCCAGCACCTGGGGAGGGTCGGTCGCAACGTGCCGCAGGTGATGGACCGCTCCAACCCACTCGTCGACGTGTGCGTCTGCAGCTACCAGTCCCGGAGTGTCGCCTCGGCGGACGACCGCCTCGAGTGCGAGACGCGCACCAACGAGGCGCTCCTCGCCCTCACGCGGCGCGGGGGCGGCCCGGTACACATCGACATGGTCACCACGTACAGCAACGGCACGGTGGCGGAGCTGCCCCGCGCCCGCAGGATCGACCGTGTGACGCTAGGCGATTCTTTGCCGCCCCTCGCGGAGAAGCGCGTCGAGGTGTTCGTCGGGGCGCACCGCCCCTGGAAGAGCGAGGATGCCGACGCTCTCGAGGCGTTCTGCGACGCCTACGGGGCCGCCGTCGTCTGCGACCAGACGAGCAACTTCCGTGGTGCTCATCGTGTGCTTGGCGGGCTCGTCGCGAAGCAGGAGCTGGGCAGAATGGCGTGCAACCATGCCGAAGTCATAATTTACATCGGGGATATTTCCGGTGCGTATTATGAGCTGCCCGGGGTTGAGAGCTGGAGGGTGAACCCCGACGGCGAGCTCAGGGACCCGTTCGGCAACCTCCGCTACGTGTTCGAGATGGGGGAGCGGGAGTTCTTCGGGGCCTACGCTGGGGCTGATGCGGGCGTGCCTCCTTGTGATGTCGCTGCGGAGTGGCACGATGCTGACGCCGAGCTTCGCGCCAAGGTCCCCGAGCTGCCCTTCTCCAACATCTGGTGCGCAAAGCAGACAGCCTCGAGGTTGCCTGAGGGCTCAGCGCTGCACCTGGGCATCCTCAACACGCTGAGGTCCTGGAACTTCTTCGAGACGCCCGCCTCGGTCGACTGCTTCTGCAACACCGGCGGCTTCGGCATCGACGGCTGCGTCTCCGCGCTCATCGGATCCTCTTTGGCGTCACCCGACAGGATTCACGTCGGCGTGGTCGGCGACCTCGCGTGCTTCTATGACCTCAACTCTCTCGGCAACCGCCACGTCGGGCCCAACGTCCGGCTCATGCTCGTGAACAACGGGGTCGGCACCGAGTTCAAGAACTACAGCCACCGCGCCGCGCAGTTCGGCGACGACGCTGACGCCTTCATGGCGGCGCGCGGGCACTTCGGCAACCGTTCCCACGACCTTATGCGGCACTATGCGCAGGACCTCGGGTTCGAGTATCTCTCGGCGTCGGGCAAGGACGAGTTCCTCGCGGCGCTCGACCGCCTCGTCGATCCGGAGCCGCACGACAGGCCGCTGCTGCTCGAGGTCTTCACCGACAGCGAGGACGAGAGCGATGCGCTGAAAGCTATGTCTCAGCTCAACGTCGACGGCCGCCATGCCGTCAAGGCCGCGATCAGGGGCGTGCTCGGCGACCGGGGCGTCGCCGCCGTCAAGAGGGTCCTGGGGAGGTAGCCGTGCGAATCCTTGTCCTCGGCGGCACGGGCGCCATCGGGGCCCGCGTGTGCTCCCGTCTTGCTGAGCGCGGCTGCGAGGTCGTCTCCACGACGCGCCGCAACCGCGCCTCCCGCGAACCCAACGTCAGCTACGCGAGGGGGGACGCGCACGACCCGGCGTTCCTCGACAAGCTCCTCGCTGAACGCTGGGACGCGATCGTGGACTTCATGGTCTGGTCGACCGGGGAGTTCCGCGAGAGGTATCGCGGGCTCCTCTCGGCGACGGACCAGTACATCTACACGTCCTCGTACCGCGTGTACGCCGACTCGCCGGTGATCAGGGAGGACTCTCCCAGGCTGCTGGACGTGACCGACGACCCTGCATACCTTACCACAGACGAGTATGCGCTCGCCAAGGCGCGGTGCGAGGACCTGCTGTTTGAAAGCGGCCGGGGCAACTGGACCGTCGTGCGGCCTGCCGTCACCTACGATGGCGCCGTCGGCAGGCTGCAGCTCGGCGTCCTCGAGTCGGGTGACTGGCTCTGGCGCGCGCTGAAAGGCATACCCGTGCCCCTACCCTCCGAGATGCTCCGGAGGCAGGCGACGATGAGCTGGGGCGGCGACGTGGCGGAGATGATTGCGCGCCTCGTGGGCAACCCCGATGCGCTCGGTGAGGCGCTCACCGTGTCGGGCTCCGACCACATGACGTGGGGCGAGGTGGCCGGGGCCTACCGCTCTGTGCTCTCCTCGCTCGAGGTCGTGCCGTGCGACCTCGGGGGGTTCGAGCATGCCTGGGGCAACCCCTGGCAGGTTCGCTACGACCGCATGTACGACCGCGTGGTCGACAACTCCAAGGTCCTTGCTGTGACAGGGCTGAGGCAATCCGACCTCACGGGGATGAAGGAGGGACTCGCGCGCGAGCTGTCGTCGTTCCTTGCCTCGGGCAGGACCCCGGCGATGTCGGGCCCGGGTCTGCAGGCGAGGCTTGACCGGCTGACCGGCGGCTCGCCCTCGCTCCGGCCAGTCGCGAGGGCCGTCGGCATAAGGGGTGCGGCAAAGTACCTCGCGAGGCGATATGTCTTTACAAAGTGATTTTCTGAGCTGACGCGCGGGGAATATCTGCTTATGGCAAGGGACTTATATATTCAGGCATTGAGGGGCGTGGCGATCTCGGCTGTAGTCCTCATCCACTGCCTGCCGCAATCGACGATCACGGTCGCCGTCAGGCCGCTCCTCAACTTCGCGGTCGCCCTGTTCATCTTCCTGTCCGGCTACCTCACGACGCCTGAGAGGTGCGGCGATGTTTTGGGCTTCTACCGACGGCGCATCGGGAAGGTGCTGGCTCCCTATCTGGTCTGGTCCCTGTTCTACTTGCTTGCGCGGCGAGTGACCGATCCTGTGGCGATCGGCGAGGCGATTCTGGTCGGGGGGGGTCGGCTCAGATGTACTACCTCCTGGTCTACATGCAGCTGGTGCTCGTAACGCCGCTACTGTACCGGATCCTGGATGGGGGAAAGGTGGCGCGCCTCCTGCTCTACGCCGTGACGCCCGCCCTGCTCGTCCTCCGCTACGCCCTCGGGTTGCTGGGGCTGGGCCAGATGCATCTCGGCGTCTTCTGCGGTACGTGGCTCGTCTACTACCTGCTTGGGCTCGAGTGGCGAGATTGCATCGAGCCGTGGCTCAGGGCGAGGGCCGTCCGCATGGGTGCGCTCGTCATTGCCCTTCTCGTCTGCCTTCTGGCGCAGGAGGCGGAGGGCTTTAGTTGGCTGGCTTTCGGGGACTACGACCTCGCGACCACCCAGCTGAAGCTCTCTGCGATGGCTGCGTCCTGCGCGTTTGCCCTCATTGCCATGTATGCCCCGCGGGCCGTCAGGGGGCGCGTCGCCTCGTGCGCGCCGCTCGTCGCCCTGGGTGACCATTCGTTCGGGGTCTACCTCTGCCACATCGCGGCTGTCATGGTCTTCTCGAAGGTGTTTTCCGCCCTGGGGCTCGGCGGGATTGGGGTGGCTCTCGTCCAGTGGCTCTTGGTCCTTGCGGCGTCCGTGGCGGTGGTTTCCGCGCTCCGACGCATCCTCCCCAGGAGGGTTCTCGGATGGATCGGGTTCGAGTAGCCCGCCTCCGTCACGGTGATTCCGATTATGTAGGCTGATCGAACTGGAAGGGTGGCATGCCGTGGCAAGTGATCGTGGTGGCAAGGCGGTCGCCGCGGGCTACCTCGCACATCTGATGGGGTGCGTCCTGTCGGAGCGCGTTCCCGACGGGCTGCCCGCAGGCTGCTCGTGGGCAGATGTGACTTCCAACGCCCGGGAAAACAGCATATTGGGCCTCGTATGGCACGCGGCACGCGTCCTCGACGGTATTCCAGATGATGTGCGCGAGTCCTGCCAGCGCTTCTCGGACGTGGTCGCGCTGCACAACGTCCGCTACGAGGCGGAGCGCGAGGCAATTTGCGCTGCGTTGCGGGCTGAGGGCCTGAGCGTGCTGCCGCTCAAGGGCGCGGGTCTCGTCTCCCGCTACCCCGACTACTCCATGCGTGAGGTGGGGGACAACGATCTGCTCTACGGCTTCGTCGACGCTGACGCGGACGGTTCCCTGCATGGGCGCCCCGACCCCGACGGGTCGCTCCTCGCCCGTGCCCAGGGCGTCGCCCGCCGCGTCATGGAGGGGCTGGAATACGAGCTCGTCGCGGGCCCCGACCGCGTCCACATGGAGTTCTGTAAGGACCCCGGTCTCTGCTTCGAGCTGCACCACGCGCTGTTCGACGACCTCGTGCCCTTCCGGGTGCGCTACGATGACCCGTGGCGGTTTGCACGCGTGCGTCGGGGTGCCCTGGGCGTTACGCCTGCGCCCGACCACCCGGCAGGCTTCGAGCTGGGGCTCCCGCCCGAGGACGAGTACGTGTACCTCATGGCCCATGCGTACAGGCACTCGGTTTATCGGGGCTTCGGCCTGCGCACGCTCGCGGACGTCGTCGTGATGCTGGGTGTGCTGGGGGACGGCGCCGACTGGAGCTACGTTGATGCGCAGCTTGAAGAGCTCGACATCTCCGGCTTCGCTGCGCGCCTGCGTGGCCTCGCCGTTGCCGTCCGCGATGGCGCGCCCCTGACCGGCGACCAGCTCGACGCCGTCATGCACATGATGCTCAGCGGCACCTACGGCAACGACGCCGAGGCGTATCGCATCAGGATGCGTCGTTACGCCTTAGAGGGTTGCGGTCCGCGCCTCGCCGAGCTCAGCAGATTCTTCTCGTTTGATTCGGTGCGAGGCCTTCCGGAGTTTAGCGTCTTCTGCGACCACCTTGCGCTGCGCCCTCTTTTCCAGTCGTGCGCATTATCCTCTGGCTTAGCAAATCTCTTCGTAACCCAGCCTTGCTAAGTGCAAAACTTAAGGCTTTCCTTAGGTAACTTAACAACGAGCATTCATGACAGACAAGATTATCTCTACAGGTTGGTAGGAAATGGGTCGATCGGCCGTTGGTCAGTCAGCAGAAAGGGCCGAGCATCATTATGGTGCTCGGCCCTTTCTGCATTTGAGACTTTTGGATGGCGCGTTACGGCTCAGCGGCATGGCGATGGGCTTCAGCTCTTAAACGCCTCGAGTTTAATTATCTCACTCTCTAGCATGACTTTATAAGCCTTCTTGTTCGGAATCATCTGGAGCCGGTACATCCCGTCAAGATGCATGATCCAGTTGATGATTGATGATCCGTTGCTCTGCATGAGCTCCATCTGTGCATCGGGGTCGGCAAGCAGCTCCCCCGATGATCCCGGCGCCATCTTGTTCATGATGGAGATCAGCTGCCTGATTCCCTCCTGCGATGCCTTGATCTCAAAGGCCCTCTTCAGCTTCGCGAAGATGTAGCACAGGGCACGGAACAGTTCCTCGTTTCTCCCGCACATGGCGCAGATGGCAATCACCGCGACGCATTGGACGTGGAAGAGCGAGTTCTTCCTCCTTCTGGCCTCCAAGAGCCCGTCGAAGGCGATCTTGAGCAGCGCCAGCGGACTTCGGCTTTCCATCGGCTCCCTCTCCAGGCGCGAGAGCTCCATGAACCACCTGAGCGATACGGCGACGACGGCCTGGTTTCCTAGTTGCACAGGATGTTTCCTGACGATCGTCTCGTGCTGCTTGACGAGCCTATTGAAGCTGGCGACGGCGCGTCCGTCCCCGACCGAGCCCTTCGCCAGGGCGTTCGTCACCTCGGCGCCTATCGCAGACGCGGTCTCGTAGGCCTTGTAGTCGTCTCCCGCGTAGTTGAGGTCCTGCAGCGCGCCCACGGCGGACTCGAACTTCGCCGCGTGGTCCGCTGAGGGTTCGGCGTTGTTGGTGAGCTGGCGGATGCTCGCCAGAGCGGACATCCGGTCGGCGCAGGCGCCGTCTATCTTGGAGCTGTTTCCTTCGAGGGTCCGTTGCAGTTGCCAGAGGTCCTTGTCGCTCTGCTTGACGTTACCGCGCTTCAGGTCGAACTTCGCCATGTAGTAGGTCAGGGCGGCCTCCGACTGCGCCCCGTAGCGCGAGGCTACCCCTCGGTCGAGGGCAGCCCGTATGATCGAGTCAACCTTCACCCCGCTGCAGTAGATCTCGCTGAGGGCTATCCATGAGCCCTGCTCGTTGGCTGCGCTCAGGAACTCGTCGCCGTCGGGGAGGTGTATCTGCCTCATGAGGAGGTCCATGGAGGCGGGGAGTGCCTCGGTGGCGAGCAGGTTGATCTCGGCAGCCTCCTCCTCCCTCATCCTCTGCGGCGTCGCCAGGGCGATCATTCGAAGCGCTTCCTTGATCCTCGCCTCGTCGCCCTCGCTGATGCTCGTTTTGCCGTAGAGCTGGATGGCGACCTCTTTGGCCATCGCGGCGAGCGCCTTCCTCCTCTCCTGCGTCAGCCGGGCGTCGCCTGACTGCTGGGCGAGCCCTCCGAAGTCGCCCCATCCCCGTTCCTTCAAAAACTCCGTGATGCCCTTCGCCACGAGAGCGGGGTCGTATTCTGATGAGTCCTCCCCGATCCGCAGGCCAGCATTGACCAGTGCGCAGAGCGCCTCGACGGTTCTCTCGTTGAAGGCGGCTTTCCTGGACTTGATGGCGTTGCGCAGCATGCTGCGGTAGGGCGTGGCAGCGCTCACTATGCGCCATTTCTCGGGCTCGATCATGATGGTTCCGAAGCACGCCCTGAGGATTTCCTCGAGAAGTCGAGCCGTGTCGCATGTCCCCTCTGATTCCTTGTCCATCTCACGGCCACCTTCCGCTTGCGAACCGATTTGAAACCGAGCCTCGCCCTTCTTTGATACCGCCGCTGAACTGCGCTGATGAGCTGCCGCAACTACGATTTTCTCATCCTTTGGGGACGGGGAGGTCAGAGCACCCGTCGGGTGCCCTGGCGGCGAACTCATCTGCTCTTAAAGGTTTTTGTCTGCCCGTTGTATCGATTCTAGCAGCGCGCGCGGGTCGTGGCGCTCGGTTCCTCCAGCGCCGAGGCAAGGCGCCGGAAGCCTACGAGACGGAGGTCGTCATGGGTCCTTAGAACATTGAACAGGAGCTAGTGCTTAAGCGCTCGAGAGCTCGAGCTCTAGCCAGGCAGGTGCGCGCAGCCTCCAGCAGGGAGGCCCCGTCGGCCGTCCTTCGGCCGTTGCGCCCACCGATCGCCAGGCTGGGCCCGAGGATTCGTGCTGCGCGCACCTGCCTTCTCGTGAAAAGGGGCCGTCCCGCCTGGGCTGGAGAAAGCTCAGGTGCAAAGATGAAACAAGGCAAGGACGGCCGCTACCCGCACGAGAAGTCGATCGAGGGCGCTCGCAACTCCGTGAGGAGGAGGGCGGAGCGCGCCAGGGAGGAGGTTCGCGAGGTCTACGAGCACGGGGACGGGGGAGTGACCGTCGTGTACGAGACCCACGCCGTCCGGCTCGAGGGCGTCCGCCGCACGCTGATACCGCTGGACCTCGTCGAGGAGTACCCCATCGTCATGGAGTTCTCCAACGGCGACCGCACGCCGGCCCGCGGCTCTACCGATCGCGGGACGGGGCGTCCGGCCATCGAGGTAAAAGGGGATCTGAAGGACGTCAAGCACGAGGTGCTACGGCGCGCCGCGTCGGGCACGGTCCGGGACGCGGACGGGGTGGTGCGCAAGCTCGTCCTGTACCCCGACGAGCTCGGAGAGGGGTCGTTCCGCTTCCGCCTGGAGTGGTGGGCGGGTTACCTCCGCGACCGCATAGACGCCAGGCGCGAGGGGTCGCGCCGCGCCGACCGCGGCGGCGTCACCGACCTCGAGTCCATCGTGGACGAGGCCGGCGGTCCCGCGGGCGGGCGCCTTGCCGCACCGGGCGGGGGCGCGTCCGCCGCGGGCGAGGCGGAGGACGGGTACTCATACTTCGAGCTGGTGGACGCCATCGAGAGCGTGCTCGCGGGCGCGAGCGAGCGGGACGCCTACATCTTCCGCCAGCACTTCTTCGAGGACCGCGAGTACAAGGACATAGCCGAGGACCTCGGCTGCGCCAACTCGACCGCGACCTACGCCATGAAGAAGCTGCTCCCCCTCGTGAGGAAGTGTCTCAGGGAGCTCGGGTACTAGGCGGCTCCAGGCGACGGGCGGGGCCGTGCCTTCGCGTGCACGGCCCCGCCCGTTCGCTTCGATCCTTGCTTTTCTCTCGGCTAGCGGTCCTCGCTCATGGAGGCGACCCGGCAGCAGGCGTACGCCGTGACGGTGCAGGCGCCCATGAGCATGCCGACGACGAACAGCGCGACGCTGGCCATCTACCCCACCTCCCTTGCGAGCACGACCGTCCGCGAGTTCGCGGTCTGGTAGCTGCACGTGGCGAAGGCCCACACCCGCCCGACGTCCTCGGGGTGGTCGAGCACGACCTCGCACCTCTCGAGCCTCTCGTCGACGTAGCCCTGGAGCTCCGCTGCGTCCGCGAAGTCGGTGCGGACTCCCTCGCGGTTGGCGTCCAGGACGTCGGCGGCGAAGACCTCGAGCTCGACGGCCCCCTCGCGCGTGTAGACGAGGATCGTGCGGTGGGCCGCGGCGAACGCCTCGTCGGCGTACTGCTCCAGGGGCCCGAACATCGTGCCGTCGCTCATGTGGTGGGCGTACACGATGACGAACGGGCTCCTCGTGCCGTCGCGGCATCCCGCGTCGACGTAGGGCGCGCCCCACACGGAGGTGTCGCCGTATATGTCATGGGTCAGGTAGTAGTCGGGGTCGGCCTCGTCGCCCTGGACGATCGGGTAGTCGACGGTGGTCCCCGGGACGCGCACCCACGCGACGACGGAGCCCGGCAGCGCGTCCCAGTCGACGGGAGCGGGCTCCTCCTCGGGCGCGGGCGCGCCCGCCTCCTCCACGAGGGGCACCTCGGCGACCTCGTAGGGGATGGTCTCCCTCGTGTACGATGCGACGAGGAACGCTAGGATTGCCGCCGCCGCCGCGAGGCAGCCAACTGCCACCACGGGCATCCTTCTCATCTCTCCTCCCTTGGCGAGGGCCCCTCCCGGCCGTCGGTCGGAAGGGGCGCGGACTTGCGGCATGGGCGCTACTCGGCGTCCCCGTTCCTTCCGCGGCGCGCCCTCGCGCGGGAGCGGATCGCGAGGGTTGCGCCGCCTACGGACGCGACCGCCGCCAGGGCGACGGCGCCCGCGGCGAGCGGGTCGACCCCGCTGGGCGCATTTGCCCCTGTCTTCGCATAGGGCGACTCGGGCACCTCGGGGGTCTCCGGGTTGTCCACGACGACCGTCTGGCCCTCGTCGTCGATGTCCTGGTGAACGGCTACCACGTTGCCGCTCGCGTCGAGCACCTCCTCGAAGGCTACGAGCGCGGCGCCCTCCTCGACCTTGGAGGCGTCGAACTCGAAGGCCACCTCGACGGTGCCGTCCGACGCCTCGGGCGTGAACTCCGCCGTCGCGGTCACGGGGTTGCCCTCCGCGTCCTCGAGCGGCATGCCGGTCGCCTTGTCCATGATCGTTCCGTGCGCGGTGTAGGTCTCGCCCGCGACGAGTCCCTTGTACTCGACCGTGTCGGCGAGCCTCGCCGTCCCGTTCTCGACCGTGTGGTCGCCGTCGGCGGAATCGACGAGCGTGGTCCCGATCTCGACGGCCGTGACGGACTGGCCCTCGTCGTCGATGTTCTCGTGCGCGGCGAGGAGGGCGCCTTGCGCGTCGAGCAGCCTCTCGAACACGACGAGGCGGTGTCCGCCGAGGCCGGCGGAGTCGAGGGAGAGCTCGACCGTCTGGGTGCCCTCGGTCGTATTGGGCGTGAACTCGGCCGTCGCGGTCACGGGGTTGCCGTCGGCGCCCTTGACGGGCTCGCCGGTCTCTGCGTCCATGAGGGTCGCCTCGAGCGCGTAGCCCTCGCCGAGCGTCAGGCCCTCGAAGGAGACCTTGTCGGCGATGACGACCTCGGGGCCCGTCACGAGCTTGTCGCCGTCGGCCGCGTCGCTCGCGGCGGTGGCGATGTCGACGAAGCGCACGGTCTGGCCGGAGTCCTCGATGTCTGCGTGGACTGCCACCTCGACGCCGTCCTTGGAAAGGCTCTCGAACGCCACGACGTCCTCGCCCGCGAGCAGGCTCGCGTCGAAGGTGAACTCGACGTCAACCGAGCCGTTGGTGTTCTCGGCCGTGAACTCCTTGGTGACGGTCACGGGGCTGCCCTCGGCGTCGAGCAGCGGCTCGCCGGTGGACTTCACCATGAGGGTGCCCGTGAGGGTATAGGTGCCGCCGAACTCGAGGTTCTCGTAGTGGACGGTGTCGACGACCGTGGCCTTCTCGGCTGCCTGGGCGACCTGGTCGCCGTCGGAGGCGTCGGTGGCCGTGGTGCCGATCTTCGGGCCCTCCTGGTCGTCGAGAGCCATCCAGACCGCCTCGGCGGCACCTGAGTCGCGCTCCACCCAGAAGGTCTTGGCGACGAGCTCGTATCCCTCGTTCGCCTCGCAGGGGAGCTCCTCCAAGGTGTACTCGCCGAAGGGCAGGGCGCCGAGCTCGTCGTTGGCGGGGGCGGCCGATCCGTCCTCGCCGAGCCCGAACCAGATCCCCGCCTCGGGGTCCATCATGTCGGAGGTGATCGTCTCGGCTTCGAGCAGGCGGTCGTTGCCGTTGGTGTTCTCGGTGTGCTTGTTCCAACTCGCCTCGGTCGACGCCTGGCCGTTGCGGTCGGTCACGAGCACGTGGGTCTCGCCGGTCGCCGCGTTGGTGATGGCGAAGGGCACCTGCAGGCTCTCGTTGGTGTCGTCGGCCTTCTTGGAGAGCTTGAGGTCGTTGCGCACGACCTGGTCGCGGAACTCGAGGGCGCCGCCCTCGGCGTCCGCCGTGACGACGGCGCCGTCCTCGCGGACCTCGAAGGTCCTGGGCTCGCCGTCGGTGAGCAGGTAGGAATCGTTGGTCGCGGTCTCCTGGATGGTGTAGGTGCCGTACGGCAGCGCGTCGGGGGCGGTCTGCGCGGTGTAGGCGCCCGCCTCCTCGTTCCAGGCGGTCTCGATGGTCATGACCTCGTCGCCGGGGTGGAACCACTCGCCACCCACCATGACGCCGTGCTCGCTGGCGTTTGTGATGGTGATCTCGATGCCGGCGAGCGTGGTGCCCGCCCCGTCGGTGGTGTGGCCGTTTCCGCCGATCGCCTCGGACGCGCCGAGCTCGGCGTCGGACTTGACGACCCGGACGCCGCCCGCGGCCACCTCGTTGAGCTCGCCCTCCTCGAGGAAGAACTCGCTCACCTCGCCGTCCCCGCGCACCTGGAACTCCCTCTCGACCGCGCCCTCCGGGGTGTAGCCCTCGGGCGCCTTGGTCTCGCGCACGAGGTAGGTGCCGTACGGGAGCAGCCTGTCGGCCGTCCTCGCCACGTAGGCGTCGAGGTCCGCGTCGTACTCGGTGGCGATGGTGACGACGGGGTCCCCGGGGGCGATCGACTCGCCGTCCCCGATGGTCCCGTCGGCGTCCAGGTCGACGCAGACGCGCCCGGCGCTCGCGTTGTAGACGGTGAACTCGGCGCCCGCGAGGGAGGCGTCGCCCTGCGCGTAGTTGTGGTAGGAGCCGTCGCCGCCGGTGCCGTCCTCGTCGAAGAGCAGCGCGTCGCCCTTGGCGACCGCGACGCCGCCGAGCGCCGGGGTCTGGACGTAGCCCAGGGAGCCCTCGAACGCGTTGGAGAACGTCGCCTGCGTGCTAGTGGGGGAGAGCTGGTCGGTCGCCGTCACCTCGATGGTCTGCGTGGCGTCCTCGGGGATTACGCAGCCCTGCGGGGCCTCGACCTCCGTGATGGAGTACGTGCCGAGCTGCAGCACGTACGAGCCGTCAACGACGTCCAGCGGGTCGCCCTCCACGAAGCAGCCGTCATCGACCCTCATCGAAACCCTGCCGTCGGGGCCCGTGCGGTAGACGCCGGACTTGCCGTTGGGGTAGTCGATGCGGAACTTGGCCCCCTCGAAGGAGGCGTCGCCCTCGGGGGCGGCCTGGCCGTCGCGGGCGAGCTTGACGACGGAGACGCCGATGGGGAAGTACTGCTTGTCCTCGGCGGACGAGACGGACTTGTCGCCGTCGAGCTCGACGCGCTGGACGGTCGGGTCGAGCGCGTAGCCCTCGGGCGCCCTCGTCTCCTTCACCCAGTAGGTGCCGGGGTCGAGCCCCTCGGCCGTGCCGGTGAAGCCCGAGCCGCTCGCGGCCACGGTGATGGCCGCCACCTCCTCGGTGCAGGCCTCGTTGGCGTACACGCCGTACCGGGCGCCCTCGAGGCTCGCGGCGTAGGCGCCGTTGCCCTCGGTGTCCAGCGCTATGGCGTCGCCGGCGCTCTTGTCCACCGTCAGGTCGAAGCCGTGGGACACGGTGACCGATGCGTAGTAGAGGTCGCCGACGACCTTGCCCTTGATGGGGCCGATCGTGCAGGCGGGCGGGGTGGCGTGGAACATCAGGTCCTCGCCGTTGCCCTCGCCCCAGTAGATGCCCACGTGGCTTGCCGCGCCGCCGAGGGGGACGTCGCCGGAGGACTTCTCCCACACGAACAGGATGTCGCCCTTGGCGGGCCTGCTCGCGAGCAGGTCCTCCTTGCTGCTGAACACCCGGACGTCGCAGTTCGCGAACGCCCAGGTGTAGAGGGTCTCGGTGTTGGGCAGGCAGTTTTCGTCGGCGTGGCGCGGCTGCATGTCGTGGCGCAGCGTCGAGTCGGCGACGCCGGCCTCGTTGATGAGCGCGTAGCTCACGAACGTCGAGCAGTCCATGCCGGCGCCGGGTCCGGCCTCGCGGTCGTCCATGGTGTAGGGCGTCCCCAGGTACCTGTCCTTGTGCGCCTCGAGGTTGGCGACGAAGGCCTCGGGGTCGAACCCGAGCCTCTCGGCGAATGTGACGCCCCTGCCGGACTCGTACGCCGGCTCCCCGGCCTGCGCGAGTGCGGGGGCCGCCCCGGCGAGCAGCGTGGCCGCCGCCAGCAGGAGCGCGAGCGCGCACCGCAGGATCTTCTCGGGCGCGTGCGCCCGTGTCTTGTCGTTCATGCTTCCCTCCGATCTAGTTGGGCACGTCGCGCGAGGCCTGCCGCGCGCCCCCGCGCCCGAGCGAGTCGGCCCCGTCGCGCGCGGCGCCCGCGCGCTCCCTGAGGCTGCGCCCCCGGGCGTGCTGCTGCGCCCACGCGCGCCGGGCCTCCGTCAGGGCGTCCTTTATCTGCTGCGGCCTTACGCGGAGCTCCTCGCGCACCGGCTCCCCGTCGTCCCCGAGCACCACGTTGCCCTCGGCGTCGCGGGCGACGCGGGTGAGCCTGACCTCGCGGTCGGCGAGCAGCGGCACGACGCGCTGGTCCTCGTCGAACCTGCTCCGGTCGACGAACAGGGGGCTGAACCTGAAGCCCCCGACGGGCCTGCCGTCGATCACCGTGTCCGACGGCAGGGTCACGGAGTTGAGCGTCCTCTCCTCGCCGGTCGTCCGGTCGACGTAGGGGACGCCCTCCCTCACGAAGCTCTTGTGGAAGGACAGGTAGACCTTCCCTCCTCCTTCTGATCCCATCTGCTTCTCCTCTCTTCTCTCTGTTTTGCGGGCCGCGCTCCGCGACGCCGCCCTCGCCCCCTTCCCGCGCCGCGCCCATATGGGGAGGGCCCGCCTCCACCTGTGAGGTGGGGACGGGCCCTCCGGTTTCGATGCGTCGGTCCGGGCGGTCCGCTCAGCCGCCCATGACGTCGCGCGCCCAGGCGCCGCTCTTGACGAGGCTCAGGATGAGCAGGACGCACATCGCGAGGTACTGCAGCGCGTAGGAGAGCCCGCCCACCACCGAGTCGACGGGCGTGCCGGTGCCGGCGGACACCGCGTTGAGGCCCGACAGGACGATGGGGAAGCTCACCAGCACGACGAGGATCACGACGCCCGCGATGCAGACCCCGGCGAAGTTCCTGAGGAACCCGATCCCGAGCTGCCTCGTCTCGTCGAGCGCGAGCAGGCTCAGGGGTATGGGGGCGAAGCAGGCGTAGACGTAGATCTGCACGCAGCGCGCCCAGCTGACGACCAGGGCGACCACGTAGGCGACGATCACCACGAGCCAGCTCACCACGGCGACGAGCATCATCGCGACCAGCGAGGGCACGTCGTCCTCCTGGGTGACGAGGCTCACCTCGCTCAGGTCGAGCTGGGACCCCGCGCCGAAAAGGGCGATGATCCGCTCTATGGCAAGTCGCGTCACCTCGTACACCACCTGGCAGAGCTCGAAGCTGTGCTGTATGAGGAACAGGAACACCGCGAAGAACACCAGCAGGAAAACGACCTCCCTGACCGCCGGCATGGACTGGCTGCCCTCCATGCGCTGGCTGATCTTTATGAGCTGCGCGGTGAACACGAACGACAGGATCCCGCAGCCTATGGGCAGGATGGCGTTCTCCCACGCGCCGTAGGCGATGTCGTACATGCTGATCCCACCGGCGTTCCCCAGCATCTGGTCGAACCCCTCGGAGAGGATGCCGTCGTAGCCGATGGAGGCGAGCACCTGCACCTGCCCCGAGAAGATCCAGTTGCAGATGCCGCGGAGCTGCTCGCAGAGCCAGGCGTTGATGTCCTCGGCGATGCCGGCGTAGGCGGGCCGCGGGAAGAGCAGCGCCGCGAGGACCACCGCGAACGAGGCCGCTGCCGCCGCGAGGGGGAGCCTGGCCGTGCGCCGGCGTGCGGGCGCCGTCCCCGGCGCCGGGTTCCGTTTCGTCATGGCGGGCCTCCTAGAGAACCGTGAACGCGCCGTCGGCCCACTGGACGGTGACGATCGTCGAGGCGTTGTCGTCGAGGTGGAAGGTCGCCGAGACCATGCCGCTCGCGAGGTCGAGGAAGACCTCGCCGTCGAAGGAGGCGCTGGACGCCTGCGGGCTGCGCCGGGCGGCGTAGGCCCCGATCGCGGCCCTGAGCGCGCCCTCGTCGCCGCCCACGAGCTCGAGGTAGCGCTCGTCGAGCCCGGTGACCTCGAAGGGGCCGCCCCCGCCCTCGCTCGCCACGTAGCTCGGCGCGGCCGAGAAGGCGTCGGACGCCACGGCCGCGGGCTCCCCGTCCTCGAGCGTCACGATGAGGGTCGCCACCGAGCCGTCCTCGAGGGTCAGCGTGACGATCGCCTGCCCGTCGGCCTCGGCCTCATCGGCCGCGGAGTAGGCGAGCGCGCTTACCGTACCGTCCCCCGTGCTCTCGACCAGCGATCGGTCGGTGACCTGGAGGGTGGCGCCGCTGCCGTCCTCCGCGACCCACGACGTGCCCGCCGCCGCCTCGAGCGTCGACGCCGCGGCTTCGGCGGGGCCCGCCTGCTGCTGCGCCTGCTCGGGCGCCGACCCTCCCGCGCCCTGGCCCGCTCCCGCGGGGCCCGCCGCGGCGCAGCGCGCGATGGTCGAGGCGAGCAGGACGACGAGCGCCCCTGCCGCGGCGACGGCGATGACCTTGCTCCTCTTGCCGTTCTTCCTCATCTTTTGTCTCCCTTCTATCCGGTGTGCCTGAGCGCGCAGGTGAACGAGCTGATCCCGGTCGACATCTTGCAGACGTCCCCCGGCTTGGGCTCGTGGATGTAGCGGTCGCCGCCTATGTAGATGGCGACGTGCCCGGGGCGGTAGAGGATGTCCCCGGGGCGCGCCTGCGAGAGGGGGAAGGCGGTGAGCTCCCTTCGCTGGTCCTCGGTGTAGTGGCTGATCTGGATGCCCGCCTGGCGGTAGCAGTACTGCGTGAGGCCGCTGCAGTCGAGCCCGACCCCGGGGGTCGAGCCTCCCCACACGTAGGGGACGCCGAGCTGGCTGTACGCCGCCTGCACGATCGCGTCGCCCGCCCCGCCGCCGCTCTCCCAGTCCTCGAGGCTCATGCCGTCGAAGCGGTAGAGGCCGTAGGTCGCCATGATGTCCTTGAGCGTTTCGACGTAGTCGGAGCTGGTGGCGTACCCGGCGTCCTTGAGGCCCTCGGCCATGAGGTCCGAGTCCTTCTCCTCGATCGCCTCCCTGATGAGCGCGTTGTCCCGGTAGCGCGGGCTCTGGAGCAGGACCCTGCTGCGGAAGACGACGCAGTCGCGCGGCGACGCGAAGCTCGTGAAGTCGGCGGTCACGGTCACGTGCTGCCCGCCGTACTCCTCGCCGGTCTGCCAGCTCGACTTCCCCGTCACCTCGGGGCACCCCGCGAAGCTCGGCGACCACTTGATGCCGAACAGGTTGTTGTCCCGCTCGGCGAGCCCTGAGAGGTGGTCCCCGACGCCTGACTCGCAGATGATCTGGGCGATGGTGCACCCTGCCGGGTGCCCGTACTCCTCCTGGCACTCGAGGGCGGCCTCCACCATCTCGTAGGTGACGTAGGGCGGCAGGCCCTCGAGGGAGGCCTTGGAGGCCTCGTTCGTCCAGAAGCCGAAGAGCGCCCCGACGAGGCTCGAGAGCATGACCACGGCGAGCACCGCGGCGAGGGCTCCGGCGAGCACGCCCGCGAGGGGCGCGGCGATGGAGGAGAGGGCCGCCGCCACGGCGCCGGCCGCCTTCCCCCTCGCCGCCGAGGATGCCGCCGACCTCCCGAGCCGGGTGGCGGCGGACCGTGACGCCGCCCAGTTGCGGCGCCGCTGGGCCGAGCGCATGACCGGCCGGCCTCCCTTCCCGCGCCCCCTTCGCGCCGGGCTGCCGGCCTTCTTCCCCCGTCCCCGGGCGGTCGCGCGCGGGTGCGGGGCGGCCGCGCCCCGGCTCCCCGAGCGGCGTCGGGTGGGCGCCGTCCCCGCCGGGCCCTCCCCAGGCGTATGGGCGGGGGCTCCGGGGGCATCCCGGGCGCGCGCTGGACTGCTCCTCCGCGCCCCGGGCGTCGCCGCCGACCGTTGTCCGGGCTCCCGCGGCGCGCCCTCGCGCTCCGGGCGGCTCGCGTCCCCCTTCCTCGGGGTCGCCCGGCGCGAGCGGGCGCCCGCCGCCGCGCGGGCGGCGCGGTAGGGCCCGGAGACGCCCTCGAGCTCGTCCGAGTCGTCCAGCTCCTCCACGGCGGCGTCCGCGGCCGGCCCCGCGAGGCGCGGGAGGGCGCGGCGCGGCTGGGGGGAGGCCGCCGCCCTCGCGCCCCGCCTCATGCCGAACGTCCCGCCCCCTGCGGTCTCGAACGTGTCCCGCCCGGCGTCGAACTCCTCGGTGGAGCTGAAGCCCGCCTTGCGGCGCCCCGCGCTACGGCCGTCCATCTTCGGCACCCGCGCGCTTGATGGCGGCGATCTCGTCCGCCTTCGTGTTCCAGAGGTCGTAGAGCCTGCCGTGCGGCCAGTCGTCGACGATGGGCACCCGCGCGGCGCCTGCGATGAGCAGCCCCTCGCCCGGCTTGACGCTGTCGTCGATGTAGCCGAGCTCCTGCTCGGACAGGTTGAGCAGCTCCCGCCACTTCTCCCCGTCGGTGAGCGACTGCTTGAACAGCATGAGGAAGTCGCTGTTGAGGATCAGGGTGCGCCCCTGCGGGTTGTCGAGCAGGTAGGTGGCGTTCTGCGTGATCCCCGTCGCGATGAGCCCGAACTTGCGCCCCTCCGCCCACAGCCGCGAGAGGTACCCGATGGTGGCGGGGTGGCCGAAGAGGCCCTGGACCTCGTCCACGTAGAGCCAGGTCGTCACGCCACGCTCGAAGTTGCGGTACATGCGGTTGCGGATGAACTCGAGGGCGGCGACCATGGCGAACGCGAGCATGCTGTCGGGCAGGTCGCGGAAGCTGAAGCACGTCATGGGGGCGTCGAACTCGACGTTGCTGGGGTGGTTGAAGATCGAGAGGGCGCCCTCGACGTAGCGCTCCAGCCGCAGCGCCACGAAGCGGGCCTCGGGCTCCGGCTGGCGCACGAGCTCGTCGTGGACGTCGCCGATGAGCAGCTCGCGCCCCTCCGCGCGGGCGCGGGCGAGGGCGGCGCCGAAGCAGCGGCTCACGATGGAGCGCTCGGCGTCCGTCTGGCGCTCGTCGCCGTCGGCCATGGAGGCGCCGCACAGCGCGATGAGCGCCTCGGCCTTCGACGCCGCCTGGAGCTGCTCCGCCTGGTGGGAGACGTCCGCCATCCCCATGGGGTTGAGGTGGTTGCCCGAGTCGGGGGAGAGGCGGACGTGCCGTCCGCCGCAGGCCTCGGTGATGGGGCCGAACTCCTGGGCGGGGTCGAGGATGATGATCTCGTCTTCCGGGTACGCGAGCCTGGTGTTCGTGATCTCGCGCTTGGTCTGGAAGCTCTTGCCGCTTCCGGGCTTGCCGCCGACGAACCCCATGGGGCTCGCGAGCCTCTTGCGGTTGGCGATGACGAGGTTGAGCGAGTGGCGGTTCTGGCCGTAGTAGCCGCCGCCCTCCTCGTTGAGCTCGAGGGTGGCGAACGGGCTCTGGATGGCTATCTCGTCGGTGAGCATGTAGCGCTCCACGTCGACCTCACTCGTTCCCAGCGGCAGGGCGGAGTTCAGGCCCTCGCGCTGCCGGTAGTGCAGCGGCGCGAGCTCGATCCCGTTGGCCTGGGCGGTCGAGACGAGGCGCCCGACCCGGTCCTCGAGCTCCTCGCGGGACGGCGCGTAGGTCATCGCCACGCCGCAGTAGCGGAACAGGCGCTGGCTGTCGTCCTTGAGGCGCTCGAACATGTCCTGCGCCTCGTCGCGCGTGTAGCGCAGCTCGGCGGGGAGCAGGGTGTAGTCGTAGCCCCTCTTGACGGCGCTCATCTGGTCCTCCACGACCTCCTTGTCGATCCAGTTGAGGCGCTGCTTGACGAAGCCGATGGCCTTGTTCTGCTCGAGCGCGCGCACGTGGGCCGAGATGACGAGGGGGATCGGAAGGTCGACCATGTCGGCGAGGCAACGGTCCGACAGGTTGCTCTCGAACCGGCGGAACGCGAGCACCTGGAACCACGTGCCGTCCATGGTGAAGGCCGAGGCGGAGCCCTGCGGCTTGAAGTCGATGAGGTTCGGGGCCACGAGGTCCTTCGTCGTGGTGCCCCGGTGCGTCGCGACCTCCGACCAGTCGACGGGGAGCGGGGGCTCGGCGGGCCTGAGCATCGAGCGCAGGAGCCCCGCACGCTCGGCGCCGTCGAGCGGGGAGAGGTCGCTCCTGATCCCCGTGAGCACGCCGGAGGCCATCGAGCGCATCCGGGCGAGCGCGGGGACGGCGTGCTCCGCGTCCGGGGCGTCCACGGCGAAGGTTATGTAGCGCTCGCGCACGAGGTTGGAGACGCCCTCGCGCATCTTCGCGTTGAGGACGTCGTTGTACTCCTCGGCCAGTGGCCCGGTCGGGTCGTCGCGGACCTCGAAGAAGGTGCGGTTGCCGATCTCGGACTCGTGGATGGGGCGCGTGACGAGGGTCGTCTGCATGGAGACCTCGGGCGTGAGGCCGTTGTAGAGCATGCGCATGCGCTTGCACACCGCCGCCTGGGCCTCGTCGCTCGCCGACTGGTAGCTGATGTCGCCGAAGCGGTAGGTCCTGCTGTACCTGCCGAGGTCGTTCATCGCGACTCCGTCGCGGAAGAGCGCGAGGTAGGACACGGCGTCCGCGGTCCTCGCCCTGCGCCTCCCCCTCTTCGGCGCCCTCCTCCGCTCCCGCTTCTTCTCCTCAGCGGGCCTGTAGTGCTTGGGCTTCTCCCGCCTGAAGGGTGGGCGCATAGTCCTCACCGACCTTTCTCATGAGCTTCCTGAACTTCCTCCGGGTCACCGACGGCCTCGCGGCCGCGGCGGCAGGGCCGGGGGCCTCCTGCGAGGGGGACCGGTAGACGAGGGTCCCGTCCGCGGTCAGATGCCGGAGCGCGAGCGGGACAAAGCGCTCGAGGCGCATCCCCCTGGGCCTCCAGAACCCGAGCAGCCAGAACGGCATCGACGAGGCCATGACGGGCAGGCTCGCGTCCGCCACGGGGATCCCCAGGCAGAGATGGCAGGCCGCCGCCGAGGCGAGGGACGCGGCGACGCCCGCGGCGATGCAGGCGACCATGCGCGCCGAGAGCTTCCCGACGACCTTCTCCTCGTACTCCCCGATGTCCTTGTGGACGTAGGTGTGCTGCATGCCGGCCCCCTCAGCTCGGCATCCAGCTCGTGTCGAGCTGGCCGAAGTAGACCGCGGCGGCGATGATGATCGCGCCGCCGGCGATGGTCGCGATGGCGCTCGCCAGCTGCGCGCCCCCGCCGCCGGTCTCCGAGCGGATGGCGATGCCGAGGCTTACCGCGCCCCACACGACGACGAAGCCGCCGAGGAAGGTCACGCAGCCGCTGACGAGGCTGATGATGTTTGCGAGCATTGGCTTACCCCCTTGCCCTTCGCGGGGCCCGCCGCCCCGGTGGCGGCGGGTCCCCTCCTGACAAGGGGTCGCCGGCGCGCGGTCATTTCGAGCCGCCGCCGTGCGCGACCTCGCCCCAGCGCGGGTGCCTGTCGGCCGCGTACTTGTCGTCTATGACGGGGTCGGACCCGCTGAACAGGACGATGGCCTTCCCGCGGGGCAGCCGCCCCGCCTCGCTCGCCTGGATGAGGTCGCGCTCCAGCCTCCCGCGGTTCCTCGTGGTCGAGCCCGATGCGCCCCTCGTGACGTTCCAGGTCTCAGAGTCGACGGTCTCCTTGCCGACCATCTCGCTCACCATCCTGTTGGTCTGGGTCGACTTGCCGCCGAGGTAGAGGACGACGTCGCAGTTGTCGACGATGATCTGCGCCTCCTGCTCCCCGTAGCGCGCCTCGAGCTGGGCGACGGACTGGAGCATGATTGACATCGAGATGTTGCGCGAGCGGACGGTGGTGATGACGTGGTCCATCTGGCTGAGGCGCCCCAGGTTGTAGAACTCGTCGCACATCAGGTGCAGCGGGCGGGGGAGCTCGCCGCCGTGCTCGCGGTCCGCCTTAGCCGTGCAGACGTGGATCGTCTGCCAGACCATCATCGACATGAGGAAGCTGAACGCGTCGGTCGTGTCGTCGGTCTCGGCGAACAGGACGCGCTTGCGCCCGGCCTCCCCGAAGCGGTCGAGGCCGACCTCGTCGCGCATGGTGAGCTCGCGCATCTCGGGGACCATCATCGACTGGAGACGGGAGTTCGCGGAGATGATGACCGACTTCAGGGTCTTGCCGGCTGCGGCCTTGAGGAGGGTCCAGCTGAGTAGAGCGATGTCGTCCTCGGGCGCCTTGGGCTCGGCCACGCTCACCCACTCGAACGAGCGCGCCGCCCGCCCCTTGAAGTCGCGGCGCCCCCTGCGTGCGGGTGCGGCGGGGGCCTCCCTCTCAACGAGCATGGTCCCGTCGGCGACCTCGCGCATGAGCAGCTCGTAGGGGCTCGCGAACGACTCGTCCTCCTCGCTCGCCTGCGCGAGGCTGAGCAGCGTGACGAGCCCGTTGAGGTTGCGGTCCTCCTCGGGGCAGTGGAACACGAGGTAGCTCACCTGCGAGAGGAGCAGGAGCACCGTCGTGTTGGTCCAGAACGCCTCCTCCGCCTTCGCGTCCTCGCCGTTGGTCACGGAGATGAACGCCTGCACCCACTCGATGACGTCCACGGGGGTCCTGAGGTAGGCGAGCGTGTTGTAGCGGGCGGACCGCGATGGGTCCTTGGTCGAGAACACCACGACCTCGTAGCCGTGGGCGGCGAACATGCCCCCGAGGTCCCTGGAGAGCGTCCCCTTGGTGTCGGTGATGAGGAAGTCCTGGTTTGCCTGCAGCGCGTTGGGCATCACGTACGAGAACGTCTTGCCGCTGCCGGTGCCCCCTATGACGAGGACGTTCTTGGCGCGCCTCCACTCCCTCTTGAGGCGCGACTGGTCGACGGCGAGCCCGACGCGGCGCGTGAGGATGATGTTGTTGTCCGGGTCCCTCGTGTCCGAGAACCTCCTCGCCGCCTCGGCCGGCGGGAGCCACCGGGCGCTGCCGTGCTCCTCGCCCTGGCGGAAGTTGCCGGCGGAGAGCGCCGCCCGGCTCCAGGCGAGCCACACGGCGACCGCGCACACCGCCCCGGCGAGAAGGGGCCCCCGGCCCGGCGTGACGGGGCCGTGCGCGGCGACGTAGGCGGGCAGCGCCGCGAGGGCGGGGGCGAGGTTTCCCGCCCAGGCGCCCCCGAGCGAGGCGAGGCAGGCGGCGTAGGAGTCGCCCGCCGCGAAGGCGAGGGCGGAGGCGGCGGCCACCGCGGCGAGCGCCGCCGGTGAGGTGGCCCTCATCACGACCGCCCCCTCTCGAGGCTCTCGGCGCGCTCCGGCTCCCGCCCGGCGCGGCCCGCCCTCTCGGGGGCCTCGGCGTAGCGCCTGACCGTCCGCACGCGGTCCCGCAGGCTCCGGTCCGTCCGGGGGTCGCCTCCGCTCCTCTCCGCCTCCTCCGCCTCGCGGGCGCGCCCGACAGCCCTGACCGCCTGCTCATGGGCCGCCTCCACCTTCTCGGCGAGGCTGCCGAGGGAGTCCGCGAGCCCCCTCGCGTCGCCCGTGCGGAACAGAAGGCGCCGCTCCCCGGCGCGCCCGTCCTCGAACCACTCGTGCGCGATGCCGCGCGCGTCGAGCTCGGCGTCGATGGCGCTGCGCACGTCATCCCACCCCTCGACGCTCGCGAGGTCGCGGACGTCGAGCTTCGCCCACCCGTTCCGCTCCTCGCCCTGCGGGGCGCCGCCGCCCGGCGCGACCCTCTCCTGGGCGTCGCGCAGCGCGCGGGCGAGCCCCGCCGAGCTCTCCCGAGCGTGCAGGCGCCCCCGCTCGATCATGATACGTATGCTCCATTCCAGCAGCTTGTCGCCAGCGTCGTCGCCGAAGTCGTCGGCCATTCCCGGTCTCTCCCTTCCGTCTCCTGTCGGCCGTCCCCGTGGGGGCTACCTTTCGCCGGCGCCCCGGACCTCGAGCCAGTGCTCCCGGGCGTCGACGTCCCGCTTGAGGAACATGTACGCGAACCAGCGGTCCCATAGCTCGCCCCGTCGGTCCTCCGAGCGGAGGTGGTCCTGGTAGAGCTCGGACGCCCTCGCGTCGAGCCCGTCGAGCGCGTATCGGGCGTACACGTCCTCGGGGCGGGCGTCGCGCGTGAGCTCCTTCACCCGCTTTGCGCGCTCCCGCGCCGCGGCGGCCCTCGCCCTGGCGGCGAGGGCCCGGTAGCCCTCCGGGTTGTTCGGGTCGAGGAAGCTCGCGAGCTCGGGGTAGAAGCGCACCTTCCCCGCCCTGGCGGGGTGCAGGCCCTCCCAGTCCCTGAGCGACCGCGCGATGTCCGGGGCCCTCACGCCCTCCTCGTAGAGGGGCCTGTAGAGGGCGAGCGCCTCGGCGCGGTCGCGCGTGTACGGGTAGCAGCGGAGGACCTCGTGGAAGGCCCCCTCGATCCCCTCGCCGCGCGCTGCCGGTGTGCCCCCGCCTTTGGTATGCGTGTCTAACCCTGTTCTATTGGGTGAGGCGCGCTCAGGGCACCCCTGAGATCTCTTCAGGGGTGGGGGTGAGGCGGCTTCAGGGGAGACTCCTGCGCGGGGTGAGGCGGCTTCAGGGGTCGCCGCGCCCCCGCAGCGGGCTATCGCCTCCGCGACCGGGCCCGGCACGGCGACGTACATGTTCGTCGTCCTCCCGCGCCACCTGTGCTCGCCGACGCAGTCGATGAGGCCCCTCCTCTCGAGCGCGTGCACGACGTCGATCGCGTGCCGCTCCGAGCAGCCGGCGCGGTGGGCCGTCATCGCGTTGCTGCCGTAGTAGCAGCCGCCCTTCCCCTGGCTGTAGGAGTACACGAGCGCGTAGACCGCCAGCTCGACCCCCTTCAGGGCGAGGCCGTCCCGGCTGCTCATGAACTCGAAGATGCAGTAGAAGCTCTCGGGCGGCACCCTCGGCGCCGCCCCGCTCTCCTTCTCTGGCATGGGGCCTCCTTCTCCCGTTCCGTCGCGCTCCCGCGCATCCCAGGGGTCGTTGCGCGCCGCCCCTTTTCGAGGCCGCCGCCGGGTGGCGAGCGCCCGCAGCTTTCGAAAACGCGGCCGCCGCCGCGACCCCCGGGGCGAGGGCCGGGGCCGAGGAGGGCCCCGGAACGGGAGAGGAGGTGCGTGGGCATGGGCGAGACGAGCGGGACGAGGGACCTGGCGGACGTCGTCATCCCCGCCGGCCTGTCCGCGGAGGAGCGCGCCGCCAGCTTCGTCGAGCAGGTGGGGAGCCCCTACGAGTTCGAGAGCCACGGCGTGAGGGTCCGCATCAGCTTCGCGGGGCAGATCCCCATAGAGGACGCGGTCGCCCGAGTCCTGGGACTGGGGACCGAGTGAGGCGCCGGGCCGCCGCGCGCCCGGGCTGTGCTAGAATCTCGTCGAGGAAAAACTGGACGACGGTTTTGGTCGGCTCTCCGGGCGCGCCTGGTCGCGCGCCGTCAGAGGAGGGCCGATTTTTTCATGCCAAGAACCAAGGGAAGGGCTGTCCGCCTGGGCAGCTACGCGCGCCTGTCGCGCGGTGACGACTCGGACGGCGTGTCCGGGAGCATCGTCAACCAGCAGCAGATAATCCGGCAGTACTGCGAGAGGAGCCCCGAGGACCTGAGGATAGTCCGCGAGTACGCCGACGACGGGGTCTCGGGCACCACCTACGACCGCGAGGGGTGGAGGGCGCTCATGTCGGACCTCGAGTCCGGCGTCATCGAGGGCTTCGTCGTCAAGGACTCGAGCCGGTTCGGGCGCAACTCCATCGAGAGCGGGCTGCTCCTGGAGAAGGAGTTCCCGAGGATGAACGGCGGCAGGGGCGTGCGCGTCATCATGATCTCGGAGGGCTACGACTCCGCCTCGAGCGACCCCTACACCTCTAGCATCATGCTCGCCTTCCGCGGAATGCTCAACGAGAACGTCAGCCGCGACACCTCCGTCAAGACCCGCGCGGGCCTCCACGCGAAGATGCAGCGCGGCGAGAGGGCGTGCGCCTTCGCGCCCTACGGCTACGCCGACGACCCCGAGAGGCGCGGGCGCCTGGTCATAGACGGGCCGGCGGCCTCCAACGTCAGGAGGATATTCGCCATGAAGCTCGACGGGATGTCGCCCCAGGCGATCGCCGACGAGCTCAACCGCCTGGGCGAGCCGTGCCCGGGCGCGTACAAGCGGGAGCGCGGGGTGCGCCTCGCGATGCCCTTCGCCGGCGCCGACGGCCCGCGGTGGCGCCCGGTCACCGTGGCGCGGATACTCTCCAACGAGGTGTACGCCGGAACGATGGTCCAGGGGAGGACCTACACCCCCAGCTTCCGCAGCAGGAAGACGCTCCCGCGCGCCCCCGAGGAGTGGTTCCGCAAGGAGGGGGCGCACGAGGCGATCGTGAGCCGCCACGAGTTCGAGCTGGTCCAGGACCTCATGGCGAGGGACACCCGGACCGCCCCCGGGTCGCGGGTCGTCGCCCTGTTCAGCGGCATCGCGTACTGCGCCGACTGCGGGCAGCAGATGCTCATCCGGACGGGCCGCAACGGCAACCGCTACCTCACCTGCTCGACCAACAAGCGCGACGCGCGCCGCTGCAGCTCTCACCTGTTCAACGAGGCGCGCCTCCGCGCGATCGTCGCGGAGTCCGCCCAGGCACTGGTCGACGTGAGCGTCGACACCTCCCGCTTCGTGGCGTCCCACAGGGACGAGCTCGTGCGCGAGCGCACCGCCGACGTCGACCGCCGCATAGACGACGCGCGAAAGAGGCAGGAGCGGGCGCTCCACTTCCGCCACGGCCTCGTCGACGACCTCGAGGCCGGGGTCATCACCAAGGAGGAGTACGGCCTGTTCGCCTCCGCCTACGCCTCGAGGATCGAGGAGGAGCGCTCCGCGGTGCTCGAGCTCGAGGCGGAGCGGGAGCGGGTCGCGGACCTCGTGACGGAGGCCGAGGCAGCCCTGGAGCGGTTCGCGGCGAGCGGGAGCATCGGCGAGCTCACCAGGCGCAAGGTCGTCGAGCTCGTCGAGCGCGTCGACATCCACGAGGACAAGTCGGTCGAGGTCCGCTTCCGCGTCCAGGACGTGATGGAGCGCGCGGGCGTCGCGTTCGCGGAAGGGGGATCCCGATGAGGGCGGAGGGCAGGGCGCTCAGGGCGGCCATCTACGCGAGCGCGTCGAACTGGGCGCCGCTGACGCGCCCCGACGTCCCGCTCGCGGAGCAGTCCAGGAGGTGCCGGGAGGCGATAGATGCCGACCCGACGCTCAGGCGCGCAGCGACCTACCGCAACCGCTACGCGAACGGCGAGGCGGGCGACTACCGGCGCCTCGTCGAGGACGCCGTCAACCGGAGGTTCGACTGCCTCGTCGTGTGCGGGGGCAACCGGCTTGGCCCCTCGGAGCGGGCCGCCTTCTTCCTGGTCGGGCGCTTCCTCGCGCCGGCGGGCTTCCGCGTCGTCGACGTGGCGGAGGGCTGGGACACGGAGGCCTCGGGCGGGAGGGCGTACGCGTTCCACCTGCGCGGGATGTCGAGGGCCGAGAGACGGGCGGAGAGGAGGTCCGAGGATGGCGCGCAAGAGCAGGAGGACTGACGCCCCGGCGACCGCGCCCGCGGCGAGGGCGAAGGTGTGCCGGATGGGCGTCTACGCACGCACCAGCAAGAGCTACGGCGACGACGGAAGCAGCATCGGGAACCAGAAGCGCATCGTCGCCGACCACATCGGGAGGCTGCCGGACGCCGTGGTGGCCGGGTACTACGTCGACGACGGGGCGACGGGCACCAACCAGGACCGGGAGGCATTTCAGCGCATGGTCGGCGACCTCCGGGCCGGCAGGATCGACGGCGTGGCGGCCAAGGACGCCAGCCGCCTCGGGCGCGACTACGTCGAGTGCCAGACCTTCATCAGGGAGACCCTGCCCGCGCTCGGCGCCCGGCTCATCCTCGTGGCGGACGGGGTGGACAGCAAGGACGGCGCGTCCCCCGACGGGTTCGGGATGGACGTAAAGAGCCTCCTGAACTCCCTGTACAGCCGCGACCTCAGCAGGAAGATCCACGCCACCTTCGAGGCGGCGCGCCGGAGGGGCCCCATCGTCCTCGGGAACGTCCCGTACGGGTACCTGCGCGACCCCGCCGACGCGCACCACCTGGTCCCCGACCCCGAGACCGCGCCCCACGTGCGCGAGATGTTCCGCATGAAGCTCGCCGGCGCGCCCAACGCCGAGATCGCGCGGCGACTCGAGGAGGCTGGCGCGCCGACCGCGGGGAGGGCGAAGTACGACCGCGCGGGCAAGCAGGCGACGAGCAAGGACTCCAGGCGCTGGCACGCCCGCAACGTCAACCGGATGCTCGCCAACCCCGTCTACGCGGGGCGGGTGGCCATGGGCAAGTGGACCCAGAAGCTCTACCTCGGCATACCGCACGAGAGGAACTCCCCCGAGGAGTGGCTCGTCGTGGAGGGGGCGCACGAGCCCCTGGTCGACCCCGGCGACTTCGACAGGCTGCAGCGCGAGCACGAGGAGAGGGTCGCGAGGCGCAGGGATGCCCTCGCCGCCACAGAAAGGATCAGGGAGCTGCACCCCGACCGGCTCGCCGGGAAGGTGCGCTGCGGCGTCTGCGGGTCCGCCATGCACATCTGCCGCTGGGTCGAGGACGGCGTGTTCTGGGGCGCCGAGTACATGTGCGGCAGGAACGACGCCGGCGAGGGCGGCGGCAGGCACCGCGTCGCCGTGCCGCTGGTGGAGACCGTGTGCATGGACGTCATCCGCAGCCAGGTCGAGCAGCGCGTCGCGCTGGACGAGCTCGTCGCCTCGAGGGCCGCCGACGGCACGCTCGCGCGGCGGCTCGCCGAGGCGGCCGCGTCCCTGGCGGAGGCGGAAGCCGAGATCGGCGAGATCGAGGAGAAGGCCGTCCAGCTCAAGGCCGAGCACTCGCGCGGCGAGGTCTCCTCGGCCGACTACCGGCGCATCGAGCGCCTCCTCTGGTCGAGGCTCGAGGCCGCGAGGTCTCGGCGGTCAGAGGCGGAGGCGCGCCGCGGACTGCTCGCGTCCCTCTCCGAGGGAGGGGCCGGGGCCGTCCTCGGCGAGGCGGGGCGCCTCCTCGGCAGCTTCAGCAAGGAGCTCGCAGACGCCGCCATCGAGTCGGTCACGCTCGAGGGCGACGGCTCCCTCTCGGTGCGCCTGCGGTTCACCGACGCCTACCGAAAGGCCGAGACGATACGGGAAGCCCTGTCATGATCGCGCTCTACTGCAGGCTCTCGGTCGCCGACGGGACCGAGGGCGAGTCCGACTCCATAGCGAACCAGCGGCTGCTCCTCGCGGACTTCATCGCCTCGCGCGACGACCTCGCGGGCGAGGGCCACCTGTTCTTCGTGGACGACGGCATCAGCGGCACCCACGCCGAGAACCGCCCCGCCCTCCAGAGGATGCTGGCCATGTGCCGGGAGGGGCGGATCAGCACGGTCGTGGTCAAGGACCTCTCGAGGCTCAGCCGCGACGGGCTCTACTGCGTGGGCCTCGTCGAGGACGAGCTGCCGTCGCTCGGGGTCCGCGTCATCGCGGTCACGGACAACTACGACTCCAAGCGCGACGGCAAGAGCCCCGCCGCCAGCACCGAGCTCGGCTTCCGGGCGATCATGAACTCGTGGTACTCCAGGGACCTCTCGCGCAAGGTGACCCAGTCCATAGAGAGCGAGCGCGCGGGAGGGGCGAACCTCAACACGGTCCCGTTCGGCTACCGCAAGGGGAGGGGCGAGCGGGCCTGCGAGGTCGACGAGGAGGGCGCGGCGGTGGTCCGGAGGATCTTCGGGCTCGCGTGCGAGGGGCTCGACCAGGGGGCGATCGCCGCCGCGCTCAACGAGGAGGGCGCCGTCACCCCGCACAACCTCAGGGCCCTCAGGAACCCGGGAGGCAAGCTCGCGCCCAAGCCGAACCAGCGATGGACGGGCACGATGGTGAAGACCGTGGTGCGCAACCCCCACTACAAGGGGACCCTCGTCCTCGGCAAGAGCAAGAGGGTCGAGATGGGCCTCGGGGCGTCCCGCCCGACGGACCCGTCGGAGCGCCGGGTCTTCGAGGGCGCCCACGAGGCGGTCGTGGACGCCGGCACGTGGGAGCGCGCACAGGCGTCCATGCGCGACACGCGCCGCGGCGGGAGGAGGGAGCCTCTCGGCCACCTGTTCTCAGGGCTCGTCTTCTGCCCCCACTGCGGGGCGACGGTGTCCTTCAGGAGCGAGAGGCAGGCTCCCGTCGAGCGCTACACGGCCTACTGCGGGTGCTTCCCGGAGCCGCCCTCCATCTCGCTCGCGGACCTTTCCGACGCCGTCGGGTGCGTGCTCCGCACGCACGCCGACCTAGTGCTCGGACTGTCGGACGCGATCGCCGCCGCCGAGGCGGCGCCAGAGAGGGCCGAGAGGCTGAGGGCCGAGCTCGCGAGCCTCTCCGCGCGGAAGCTCCGGGCCTACGAGGCGTACCGCGCGGGCGGGACGGGGCCGGACGCGCTCTCCGCGGCGCTCGAGGCGATCCGCCGCAAGGAGGCCTCCGCGCGCCGCGCGCTCGAGCTCGTCGAGGCCGAGGCGGAGCGCCGGGCGCCGGACCTCGCGGAGGCGGCCCGGGCGCTCGAGATAGTACGGCGCCTCGGGAGGCGCGGGGTCACGCGCGAGGCGCTCGTGGCGCTCGTGGAGCGCATCGAGCTCATGGGCGACGACGATGTGCGCATCACGCTCAGGTACGCCGACCTGTTCGAGCGGCTGCGCCGACGCCCCTAGGCGGGGGGCGCCCCCCGCGCGGGCGCCCAAGGGCGAGCCCTTGGGGATCCCCGGCCGACCTCCGCGCCGGTCGGGCCGCACTTCCCGGCTCAGGCGCCGCCTGGGCTGTGGCGCGCGGGCCCCTCGGCTCCGCCCTCCCGCACGACATCCCCACAAACGCGCCTCGCGCGTTGGATGCGGATGGCGCCGACGGCTTCGTGCAGGAGCCCTCCGCCTCCGGGCCCGCGCGCCCGGAGGCAATCAACGGATGCAGGCGGGGCCTGCATCCGGCGGTCCCGATGAGACGCGAGGAGGGCCATATGGAAGCTGTCAGGGACCTGGCGGACGTCGCGGTTGACGCGAGCCTGCCGGTGGACGAGCGCGTCCGCTCGTTCGCGGAGCAGATCGGCGACCCGTACCATTTCACGGCGCACGAGGTGGAGGTGAGGCTGAGCTTCGCGGGGCAGGTGCCCGTCGAGGAGGCGGTCGCACGGCTGCTCGGCATCGGCGGGGCACCCATGGAAACGGGGGCCGCGGGGCCGGCGCGGAGGGCCGAGCCCGGCGCGGCGTAGCGGTCGAAACGCGGGGCGCGCCGCGACCACGGAACCGTGGCGCGCCCCCGAGGGAAAGGACGGAAGGAATGAGGGTCATAACGGCAAGCAACTTCAAGGGAGGGGTGGGCAAGACCACCACGGCGGTGAACCTGGCGGTGCTCTGCGCCTCGCGCGGGCTCAGGACGCTGCTGGTCGACCTGGACCCGCAGGCGTCGGCGACTGACTACTTCGGCCTCTACGACGCGGCGGGGGAATCCGGGCGCAACGCGGTCTCCCTGCTCTACGGCGACATGCCCGCGCAGGAGGCGGCGCACCAGACGGGCGTCGAGCGCCTGAGCTGCGTCCCGACGACGCTCGACCTCATCGACCAGAACGAGCTCATGCTGCGCGAGCCGCGGCTCAGGTTCGCCCTCGACGACGCGGAGGGGGCCTACGACGTCGCCATCCTCGACTGCGCGCCGAGCGCAAAGCAGCTCGCCATGTGCGCCTACGTTGCGACGAGCGGGCGCGGCACGGTCGTCATCCCGGTCAAGCTCGACTCGACGGTCATGAGGGGGACTGCCTCGGCGGTGGCGGCGGTCCGCGGCGTGGCGACGAAGCTGCGGATGCCCCTGCCCGACTGGAGAATCCTGCGCACGTGCGTGCCGGGGCGGATGACGAGGGCGGAGGCGACGGGCGCCGCGGTGCTCGACCGCTTCTTCCCCGACCGCCAGTACGCGACCGTGATCCACCACTCGGCGAAGGTGATGGAGGGGAGCTGGGAGTGGAGGCCCATCGTCTCGTTCATGCCCGGCAACCGCGCGGCGCTCGACTACGAGGAGCTCGGGAGGGAGATGGGGCTGTGGCGGGAGTAGAGGAGATCGCGCGCCGCTTCAGCCTGGCGGGCGTGCTGGACGACGACGCCCGGGCGCGCGAGAGGTACCCCATCAGCGAGATCGAGGTCGCAGACATCGCCGACCACCCGGGGAACGCGGCCTACAGCATGGACGAGGGGGCCATACGCTCCCTCGCCGAGTCCATACGGAGGGACGGGCTCACCGACATCCCCCTCGTCCGCAGGCTCGACGACGGGTCGTTCCAGATGATAAGCGGGCACCGGCGCAAGGCGGCCTACGAGCTGCTCGCGCGGGAGGACCCGTCCTTCTCGAGGATGCCGTGCCGCGTCATCGAGGGCATCGGCGACGAGGAGGCCCTCACGCTGCTGCACACCGCGAACTACTTCACGCGCGAGCTCACCGTCATCGAGCGCGCCCGGGCTACCCAGGCGCTCGGCATCGAGGTGAGGCGGATGCGCGAGGCGGACCCCTCACTCAGGGGCGTGCGCAGCTCCAGCCTCAAGGCCGCGATCATCAAGGCGCAGACGGGCCGCGACGTCGCCCCGAGGACGATCGAGCACCACGAGCGCATCGCCCGGGTCGTCGAAGGGAGCCTGGAGCCGGAGTGGCGCGAGCGGGCCGAGAGGGGCGAGCTGAGCGACGCCGACATCCAGAGGCTCGCGAAGATGGGCCGGCCCGCCCAGGCCGAGGCGGCGGCCGCGGCGGCGGTCGGGAAGCCTGTGGCGGCGGCCATCAAGGAGGCGGCGAGGATGCACGGCGGCCAGCCGAAGGGCGGCCGGGGGCGCAAGGCGGCACCCACTGCGCAAAGCTTGCGCACCGACCCCACGGAGCTCGTCTCCAGGGCCGCCGGCCTCGTGCGCGAGGCCCGCTCGGCGATGGCGCGGGGGGCGGAGATCGATCCCGCAGCGCTCGACGAGCTCGAAAGGGAGGTGGCCGCGACGCGCGCCGCGTCGTAGCGGCCACCCGGCGCGGGCGCGTAACCATGCGCCCGCGCCGGTCTTAGCAAGCTGCCTATTGCGTATCACGGTGCCCTCCCGGGCGCCGCTCAGGCCGCAATAGGCCCCTCCCGCCCGACGGGGCGCGCGGGAGGGGCGCCACCCGCCAGCCGCGCGAGCGCCGGCCGCCGGAGGTGCCGATGCGGGGGTGGCCCCGCGCCCCAGGAAGGGAGGCAGCCCATGCCCTACCGGAACATGGTCAGCCTGAGGCTGGATGATCGCGACCTGGACGCCCTCGAGGACGCGTGCGAGAGGTCGGGGCTCTCGCGCTCCGAACTCCTCCGGTCGCTCCTGCGCGTCCCGCCGGGCGCGGACCGCCAGAGGACCGTCTACGCCGTCGACGGCAGGACGCTCGGCAGGCTCGCGACCGAGCTCGTCAGGTGGGGCCGCCACTACAACCAGGCGGTCCGAGCGCTCAACACGATCGCGCTCTTCATCCGCAGGGGGAGCCCGCCCAAGGCGCCCGAGCTCGAGGCGATGCTGGGGAGGGCCCGCTCGACCCTCGAGGAGGTCGAGGCCGGCAGGGCGGTGCTCGAGCGCGCCCTGTGCGAGGTCGCGGACTCCGTCTCCGTGAGGAGGGGGTAGCCGTGCCCGTCGTCAAGCCGATCAGCGGGCACACGGGGTGCGGCGGCATCATGCGCTACCTAACCAAGGGCGGGCGCGCCCTCGCCGTGGACCTCTCGAACCTCTCCTGGACGCCGGAGCACCACTGCGGGTTCAGGGACTGGGCCGAGGAGATGGACTTCACGCGCGTCGCCTACGGCAACCACACCCCCTGGAGGGGGAGGCCCGCCCGGACCTACAAGCACTACGTCCTGAGCCCCGACCCGAGGGACGGCATATCCCTCGAGGCGCTGCGGGACCTCGCGCGGGCGTGGGTCACCGAGAACTTCGAGGGCTTCCAGGCCGCGATCGTCTACCACGACGACAACGAGGGCAGGGTCATGCACGCCCACGTGGTCGTGAACAACACGAACCTCGAGACGGGGGCGCGCCTGCAGGACCCCGCGCCGAGGGAGCTCATGCGCTCCGCCCAGAGGCTCGCCGAGGAGCGGGGGCTGAGCTTCTTCCCCGACGCGCCCGCCCCGGGGGCCGCGCCGCTGCTCGCGGCCAGGGAGGGCGCCCGCAGGGAGGGCGTCCACTTCCGCAGGGCGGAGAGGGAGCTTCTCGAGAAGGGCGGCTACTCCTGGGTGGCCGACATCAGGTGCCGCGTGACCGTCGCCAGGCGTGCCGCGCGCGACGAGGCGGACTTCATCCAGGTCCTCTCCGAGCTCGGCGTCGAGGTCTCGGACGCCGCCCCCAGGGGCGGCGAGGCGGACTGGGTCTACGCGCTCGCGGGCGAGGGGGCGCGGCGGATCAGAGGCGGGAACCTGGGCACGTCGTTCGGCCGGGAGTCCGTGCTCCAGGAGCTCGCGCTCCGCTCCGCGCCGAGCAGGGCGGAGGCCATACGGGAGATCGCCCGCGGGGCCGTGGAGGTGGACGACCTGGACGACCTGAGGCGGCTCGCCGACGCCCTCGACGCGTTCTCGCGCGAGGGGGTCAGGAGCCTCGCGGACTGCGAGGCCCGCATCTCAGCGCTCGAGGCCGTCGGCGACTTCGAGGCGATGGAGCGGCTCGCGGGCCACCGCGACTACGCCGCGGAGAAGGGCCTCCTACCCGAGCGCGCCCCGGCGAGGCGCAGGAGGATCGCGCCGGACGACGGGAGCCCGCGGCAAGGAGGGCGCCGGCGCCCCGCCTCCGAGTCCCGGTGGCGCGGAGGCGGAGAGGGCAGGGCGAGGGATGGAAGGGAGAGCCAGCGATGAGGGTGGAGATCGACTACGCGGACGGGAGGCTCGGCGTGTTCGACACCGCGAACCTGGTCGCCGGGCAGCCCTTCGGAGGGTCGTGCGTCGCAGCGGAGCTCGTGCTGAGGCTCGACGCGCGGGAGGGCGAGGGGATCTGCCTCGACATCCACCACCACGACATCCCCGACGGGGACGACGGTAGTGACGCCCCGTTCGCCGACCGATGCAGGGGCTACAGGGTGTGCCTCGCGGATGCCGACGAGCTCGACGGCATCGAGGGCGTCTCCGTGGACGGCAGGGCCGTGGCGTGGAGGCGCGCTGGCGGGCTCGTGGACGGGGCGAGGTTCGAGCGGGCTCAGCGCCTCTGGTACTCGGAGTCGCCCAACGCGTGCGAGAACTACAGGGCCTGCAGGATATACGACTACCTGGAGGCGTCCCGCCCGGACCTGCGGGGCGACCCGGCGGCGATCTGCTCGCTCTTCGGCTACCCGGTGGAGGCGCTCGTGGAGGCGCGCCGAGCGGAGGCAGCCCAGCCCGACGACGAGGAGGTGTAGAGGGTGAGATTAGTGCTCAGGTTCTTCCGTTGGCTCTTCAGGGCCGTGTTCAGGTGGTTCATGTGACCCGCAAAACCCGTAAGGCGCGCCTATCCCGCTACTTGACGCTCCTGCGATTTTCCACAAGGCTGCCAATCCAGGATCTCGTGACATTCTTTAGAATTCGGATGTTGTCGATCGAGCTGATATCGATTTCCACCAGAGCCCTTTCAACGATGTTTTTCGGCAGTTCTGGCGCATGTCCTGCCGACAGGCTCTGGTACTTCTCGTAAATCCCGGAGACGTATCTTTTGACGAAGAGTGTCTTGTCGGCGGCGTTCAGTTTTGAAAAACGGGCCTTAAGGCTGAAGCGGGATAAGAGTTCTGCGGGAAAGGTGCTGCCCAGCTTCGCGCGGGGGCAGTTTGATGTGAACACGATGGTGAAGCCTCGGAGATTGTGCTCTACAGCTTGCGAGTCGGTGAATGTTCCCGTCTCAAGGAGGTCTAGGAAGAAGTTCCAGACGGCAGGCTCAGCCTTCTCGAACTCGTCTACCAGGAGCACGCCGGCATCCGAGGAGTCTATCTTCCTGCTCAGCTCCCCCTCCTCGCTTCCCATATAGCCTCTGGGGCTGCCTATAAGGGAGTTGAGCGAGTCCTTGCTGCTGTAGTTCCCGAGGTTGACCTTGGGAAGCGACTGACCCGGCGCGATCGCTTCGCAGAGAATTTTCGCAGCTTCGGTCTTACCCACGCCCGATGGACCAAGGAGCAGCAGCGACAGCACCGGTTGTTCGTCGAGCGCGTTGAATAATCTAAAGGCGCGCGCTTGGGACCCGAATGCCTGTTTGAACTCGGCCTGCCCGATGAGGTCATGCTCCAATTTGGCGAGGACTCCCTCGAACTCGCAATCGTCAAGCATCGCAAGCGTCCTCTTTGACCCCTTGGTCTCCTGCTGGCTCTCTGCCATTTCGATTCCGCAATTGCTCATATCGTCGAACATGGTTCTCAGCGGATACGCCTCCTTGGCTGCAGCGTCCTCGTCACCGATGAAGACCGTAGTATGGGGCAACTGATTGAGCAGCAGCTCGAACTTCGCTGCCAGCAATGGCTCGCCAGTAAGCAGGCCTATGAACGAAGAGACGTCCACGGCAAGCTTCCCCTCGGGTGACAGTCTTGCTATCTGGTCGCTTCCGCCGAACTCGAGGAGGGACGTTAGCTCGAAGCCGTCCTCCTTGAGTCTATTGACCAGGGCCGCATATTGGGGTCTTTTGTACGTAACGAGCTTGCGCATGGCTATGCCCGCCCGGTTTCGAATGCCACCGCTTGGATGATGGCAAGGATGTCGACGTAGTAACCACTTTTCGCTGGACCATCGTCCTCTTTATCTGTGGGAGGTTCGGACCCCTCCCCGCACTCTATTATGTCGTCTTGCAGTTCGGATGCCGAGGTTCTTGGCTGTTGAAAATAATCGAGTGGGCTTTTCATCTGCTCCGGGAGAATCTCCCCCTTGCATATCCCGACTATGCCGACTTTCCCGATGAGCAGGTCATCGATTGTGTATTTGCTCTCGAACAGCTCCTCCCCATCGAGGGGGATCTTTGCAAATAGGTCCTTGGCGCTTCCCGACGACCCCTTGAGCTTGAAGGCGGCGCCGTTTTTCACGAAAGACTGCATCATGCGGCCGATGTCAAGGTTGCCGGCGTCGGGCAAGGTTATGCCGTTGAAGGTTCCGCTTGTGATCGCCATGATGCCTCGGATCTCCTCTTCGTTGATGAGCTCCAATGAGACGCCGCCGATGTATACGAGGTCCCCTTCGGCGAGATTCGTTCCGTTTTCAGGCACCTTGCAGTGGCTCATTATGTCGGAGAGCATCCGGCTGTTCGTGTTGACGTACTCAAGGGTGTCGACGACCTTCTCCTGCCGTTCGTGCTTAACATCGCCTTCCAGCCTTGCTCTGAGTCTGGCCAAAAGGGGCGGATTGAACTCCGTTTCGGCGCTCAGCGATGCTTCTATGTTGGACCCGGTCTGTTTTTCCTCTGATCCGCTGGTCCTGATACTGTTGTCTAGGAGCATTCTCGTCTCGAACACCTTCTGATGGTTCATGTAGTAGACGCTGAAGAGTGTCGGTGTCGAATTATTCGCCATAACCCTATCCGTTCTCTTGGCGGCCCAGTCTCTTGCGATGCTGGAGATCGCGTTTCGACCGGTATCGCCTTGCGAGCTGTCAGTACAAGATCCCCCCGTCGAGCCTCCCTCCAGGGAGACTCTCAAGGAGCTTGATCGCGAGGGCGCGGTCGCGGGGGTCCGAGCGGGCGAGCCGCTCCTCCTGCTCGTCGAGCTCGGCGAGGAACGCAAACCCCGCGCGCACGCGCTCGGAGAGGTCCTCGGGCCTGGGGGTCGGGACGGCGAGCGCGCCGATGTCCTCCATGTCGAACTCGTTGGCACCGCGCGGGCGCAGCCACCTCTCCGGGTCGAAGAGGGACTTCGCGTGCGCCGGGCCCCAGGCCGTGCCGCCGGCGTGCATGCCGTTCGAGTCCGTCCAGACCTTGAGCACGGCCAGGCGCCTGATGAGGGCCTTGTCCAGCCCGCCCCAGAGCTCGCCCTGGGAGCTTATCCACGCGAGGTCGTACATGTCGCGGGCGGTGGTCGTGCGGTTGAGCCGGGCGACCTTCTCGGAGACGTTCTCCTCGAGCCGCACGGTCTTGATCTCGGGCAGCGGACCGCCGTAGCGGTCGTGCACGGGCATGTGGACCCAGCCGCGCCTCACGGGCTCGAGCCACGGGGCGGGGGAGAAGTCGAGCTTCGTCGCCAGCGTCGGCTCGGCAACGAACCTGCTGGAGAATGTCACCGACCACTTGCCCCTGCGCTCCCTCACGCCGTACTCGAACGGGCCGACCCTCAGGCCGTCGACCGCCGCCGCGAAGGAGAGCGCCGCCTCGTCGCGATCCTGGCCGACCTCCGCCACCGCGAAGTCGAGGTCCAGCGAGAAGCGGCCCTCGTTGCCGGCGTAGAGCTTGCGGATGGCGGTGCCGCCCTTGATGGCGACGCCGTCCAGCAGCCCCTCGTCGTGGAGACGCCGCAGCAGCAGGTCCTGAGCGATGTCGACGACCGCCGCCTCGCGCCCCTGGGCGCCGGCGTTCCTGGGGGTGTGGCGCGCGACGTGGCCGGGCTGTATGTTTATCTCGTACTCCCTGGTCATAGCACCCTCTCCATCTCTCGGGGGTCGAAGGGCAGGGTCGCGTCGGAGACCTGCCACCTCTCGTCGTTCCTCACGGCCGGTCCGGTGCCGAAGCGCACCCTCGAGCGCGGCGGCCACGCCCCCATGACAACGGCGGCGACGTCCGGCCGCATGCCCTGGAGGAGGTAGCCGGTCCGGACGGCGACCGACCGGGGCCTGCCGGCGAGCTCCTCGAGCACCGATCCTGGGTTCAGCTCGTACGCGACGTCGGGAAGCCACTCCGCGGCCCCCGCCCACGACCTCACGGCGCTCGGGCGCTGGGCCATGTGGACGACGATGCTCTCGGGCGCGAGCGCGGGGACCCCCTTCGCCGCCCTGGTCGGGACGTTCGGGCGGTACGTGGTGGCGCGCACCCCGTCGGGGACGGACGCCGGCATGCGCTCGAACGCGGCGTCGAGGACCGCGGGCACCCTGTCGGCGAGCCCGAGGGCCCAGGCGGCCGTCTGCGCGGCGAGCGCGAACCTCTCTTTCGGGTGGGCGGCGGCGTGCGCCTTGAGGGGGAGCAGGGGGTCCGCGCTCGTGTAGGCGCCCGCGAGCTCCGCGGGCGCGAACTCCCACGCGCCGCGCTGCGGGGTCGCCAGCAGCCAGCCCCTCTCGCGCAGGCGGGCCGCGACGACCTTGGCGGGCGTCTTCACGCCCTCCCTCTTGCACAGCTCCGCGAGCTGAGAGGTGGTCACTATCTGCGGCCTCTCGAGCTCGAGCTCCTCGAGGACGCTCGAGAGCCCTCTTGGTATCGTCCTCGCCATATGACCTCCGTTGGTAACAAATACAGTTACCAACATACCATAAACAGCATGATTGTAAAGGAGTGAGGTTGATTCTCGAGGGGTCTGCTCATTGCCAGGTCCTAGCTGTGTCAGGTATAGCAGTAAGAGATGGCTCGTCAGCGGCTCATCTCGATGCTCCGCTCGGGTGCGCGGCTCTTGGCGGATGCTGCCCGCGCGACCATGGCGCGCTCCGCCAGGCCCCTGGAGCTGCGCTCCGGCGTCCGCTCGAGCTCCTTGTTCCTGCTTCGTTCCTCGGGCTCGCGCAGCTTCGACGTCTCCCTCTCGATGACGTCGATGATGCCGTGCGAGGCGGAGCGTATCTCGTCGAGCGACGCCCTGAGCTCCGAGACGTCCCTCCCGCTGCTCCACGAGGCGACGTAGCCGAAGCTGTAGTCGCTCGTGTCGAGCCCCAGCCAGCTGGAGACGACGTAGGCGACGCTCTCCGCCTGAACCTCCCGAGTCCCGCGGTCGGGGAGGGACGGGCCCTTCTCGCCCGGCTCGGCGTCGTGCATGACGCTGTGGGCGAGCTCGTGGACGGCCGTCTTGAGCGTCTGGGCCTGCGACATGCCCTGCTGTATGGCGATGCGCTTCGGCTCGGCGCGCGAGAAGTACCCCTTCGCGCCGCCATCGATGTCCTCGTAGACGATGGGGTACCTGCTCGCCTTCCCGATGGCGTCCATGACGGCCTCGAACCCCTCCACGTCGCCCTTCAGCTCGTCGACGCTCAGGGTGGGGAGGTCCTTGCCCTCGGTCTGGCTCACGTCGAAGACCGTCGCCATGCGGAAGCCGGCTATCCTCCTCACGGGGACCGGCTCGTCGCCCGGCTCGGCGTCCTCCCCGGGGACGTCCTCGGAGGGCCTGGCCCTCACCACGATGGGGCAGAGGATCCTGATCCCGTGCTCGCCCTTGCGCACTTGCCTGTCGAACTTGTCCTGCCACGCGCGGTACCCGGCGACGAGCGTCGCGTCGGGCCTCTGCATGGCTATGAGCAGGCAGTTGTTGAGGCTGTAGTCGTGGAACCGGGACATGACGGACAGGTACTCGGCGTACCTCCCCGACGTGAAGACGTCCCTCACGCCCTCCTCCAGCCGCTCCATCGTCTGCTGGAGCTCCTCGCTCCTCTTCTGTGCGGAGTTCTCGTTTCTCTTCGCCATGCCGCGGGCCCTTCCAAGATCGACGCTCTCGGTTCCGGGGTCGCGGCTGTGAGCTCGTTTTCGATCCTGCGGCTTCCGCGCGGCGCTTCTTTCCTGCACAGAAAGGGAGAGGGCGGCCGAAGCCGCCCTCTCCCGTCACGGGTTGTCTTGACGCGGCTATTTGCCGTCCGCGTCGTCCTCGTCGTCGCGCTCCTCGATGCGGTCCTCCTCGGGGATGATCCCCGCGTCGCTCGTGCAGACGCGGCCGTACTCGTCTCTCTCTGGCTCTGGCATCGTGACCTCCTCTGACGTGGCGGCTCAGCCGCCGGATTGTGGCCGCTTCAGTGACGGCCTCACCTATGGGGCCGCCGTGGCAGGAGCCGTTTCGACTCCGTTCGGGGAATCGGGGACTTCGGCGCTACGCCCCCATCTTCCTCAGGTTCTGCAGCTTCCAGAGCGCCGCCGGGCTCATCTCCGCTGCCGCCGCCATCCTCTCGTCGGGGAAAATCAGCGCGGGCCGGTACTCGCCCGCGGCGAAGAGGTCGAGGTACTCGCGCTCGTCGTCGGTCCGCGGCAGGACCCGTGTTTCGATAAACCTCTCTGCAGTCGCCATGAGCCCGCCGAGCGTGGGGCGCTCGTCCTTTTCCCTCAGCATGGGGAGGAGCTGGCTCTCGAGCTCCGCCTCCCTGTCGGCGAAGCGCTCGGTCCGCCCGGCGAGGGGCTGGGGGAACCTCGCCGAGAGTGAGGCGTAGTAGAGCATCGCCCGGTGCGCGAGGAGCTCTCTCTCCTCGTCGGCGCCGGCGAGGACGCGCTCGAGGTTGCAGACGTCGTAGAGGTCGCGCACCTTCACCCGGTCGAACAGGGCCTTGACCTTGCCCCCAGCGAGCTCCGCGTCGCAGAAGGTGACGACCCGCGCGTTCGGCCTGACGGCGCAGGGCCTCGCGGCGGGCGGGACGAGCGGGGAGCGGTTGAGGAACACGCAGTCGACCTTCACGTGGTCGGGGCCCCAGTCCCCGCGGTAGCGCAGCATGAACGTCCTGCCCGCGTGCTCGGATCGCGTGGGCGGCACGTCGTAGCCGAGGTAGCGCGCCACCTCCTCTATGCCCCGCTCGATGCGCGGCCGCTCGGCCAGCATCTCATCCCGGCTGACCGCGCCGACGTAGGAGACGTCGATGTCGACCGACAGCCTCGGCACGTCGAGCATGAACAGGTTTATCGCCGTCCCGCCGTGCATCGCGAGCCTCCCCGCGAGGTCGGGGTGGCGCCCCATCTCCTCCATCAGGTCCAGCAGGCGCTCGACCTTGTCGACCGTCCTCGGGGCGAAGCCCTCCATGCTCACCGCGCCCATGACGCGACCTCCTCTTCCGTCTCCGGAAGCCTCATGTTCCACGCGCCCGACCACCCCCTGGTCGCGGCGGCCCTCTTGTCGAGCTTTGAGACCGTTCCGGCGCACGCCCGGCGCAGGCGGTCGATCGCCTCTGCCGGGACGCGCCACGCCTCTCTCTTTGCCTCCAGCAGCCATCCGACGCGCGCCGCCATGGACGCGCTGTCGGTGATCGCGAGCGAGGCTACCCGCTCGGCGTCGAGGTAGGGCATCGCGGAGAGCGAGCGCACGGCCTCCTCCAAGCCACCCGCCCACTCGGGGTGCTTCAGGCAGTCGAAGAGCGTCTGCTCCCTCGTTGTGACGAGGACGGAGCCGAAGGCCCTCCCGTGCACCCTCTGGGCCGGGATGCCATCCGCCTGCGGATGGGGGACGTAGCGCACGTCTCGGAACGAGAACGGCGACCGTGCCGCCGTCGTGCGGAACCGGCACTCGAAGCCGATGTTGTGGGCGATCCCGTGCGCCTCGAGCGCGCTGTGGTAGGAGAGGACGGCGTCGGGGTCGAGCGCGGCGACGACCTCGTAGGGGTCGACGCCGGCGCCCTCGAACCTGCCGCCGTTGGAGACGTAGAGGCCCCTGCGGACGCGCTCGACCGACCCGGAGGCGACCGCCTCCTTGAGCTGCTGCTTGGCCGCGCCGCGCGAGTCCGCCGCCGCGAGCAGGGCCTCGGTGGTGAACGCGTGGTGGCTCCCTATGTACTCCGTGAACTTCATACTTACGGATTTAACCATAAAAGGTAGTAAATAGCTACCTTTTCCATAAGTATCTGTAAGCATTGAGACGCTTGTTTCTTCTCTCGTCGGTCTCATCGAGCGCCGCTCCACGCGGAAGGCGGTCAGCTCGTCTTCTCTTCGCAGGCGAAAAGACGGTCCCGAATCGCGTCGTCCGCGTCGACGTTCAGTCAGTTCTCCTACCTTGACGTCCTGGTCGATGGTGGTCGTTACCCTGTCCATCTCGTTTTGCCTCATGCCCGCGGTCCTTTCTCGATTGCCAAGTCTTTAATTGACGGGGGCTTCAGCTCCCATGCCGTCTGGTCGACGAATGCGGCGATGATGAGGGTCGGCTTGAGCGCGAGCTCGTCGCACAGCGCGTCGATTTTGGTTTTGAAGTTTGAGTCGACACGCACGCCCCATTCGATCTTCTCGCCGCTTCTGTGCGGGGCGGACGCGTCGATTCCGAGCGCCTCAGCCTGTGCGGCGGTGAGCCCTTGTGCTCTGAGCTCCTTTGCGCGGCTGGGGACGAACGAGAGGCCGCGTCTTGCTATCGACGCCTGGAACATCCCCTCGACTGCCCCCTTGATGGTTAGTCCGTACGCGCTCCAGACCTTCGTAGCTATCTCCTTTGCCCTCTTGTCCGTTGTCACGGTGACGGTTGTCTGCTTCGCCATCCCTTGTCCCTCTTCCTTGTTTCTAGGTGCTTTTGTTCTCAGCTGTTCAGGGGTATGCGCATCTCGTAGGAAATCTGGGCGGTGTAGGCGCGCACTAGGGCGTGGGGCGAGATGCAGAGCGATCCGCACCACTTCTTGATCTGTCTCTTCTCCTCGGGCGTTACCTGCAGCGTCATGCCACAAGTGATGCCGGTGCTTCCGTCGGTCCCGTCCTTCTGGATGCCGAGCCTGCGTGCGGAGGCCTCGCCCATCCCGACGCCCGCCAGGGAGGGTTCCCGCGAGATGCCGAAGGGGAGGCGGCCCTCCCTCATGCCGATCCTCATCATTGACTTCAGGGCGCCGGACATGGTCATCCCTTTCGCCGCAAGAATCGCGTTCGCCCTCTCCCGCACGCCTTTGTCGATGGTGAAGTCAAAGGCCGAGTCTCTCATTTGCACCACCTCAGAACCCGACCGGCTCGCGCAGCTCGAAGGCGATCTGGGCCATGTAGGCGAGGGCCACGGCGTTCGGGGTGATCGCCATGGCCTTGCACCACCTGCGCATGTCCCGTTTCTCCTCGGGGCTCATCCGGATCATCGCCCGGTCGGGCACTTCGTTGCGCCCGTCGGTCCCGTCCTTCGCGATCCCTAGGTCATGGGCCTCCTCGTCCGACATCCCGCATCCGGCGACGTCGGGCTCGCGGGTTATCTCGAAGGGGAGTCTCATCTCGTCAATCCCGACCCTCGCCATGGCTGTGACGGCACCGGACATCGTCATCCCGTTTGCGGCGAGGACCTTCACTGCGCGCTCCTTTATCCCGTTGTCGATTCTTATGTTTATTGCCGCGCGGCTGCTTCTTGGGTCCAACATGGCTGCTCCTTTGCTTGGCGTTTCCCCACGCACAAGGGGTCGGGAAAACGCAACAGATTCGAGGTTTTCCAAACATTTCCGAGAGGGGTTAAGGCGGGAGGGCGGACTGGAGTCTCTTTCGAATTGCTTTCGTGGCGCGCGGCATGGGATGGGGCAGGGGACGTGGCTGAGGATGCTGCGTGAACCTCTCTCGGGTGCGTGCTGCTGGGAAGCGCCTCATTTCGCTCGCGCCCTTCCGAGGCGCGCCGAGGCGCCTCAATCAGGGCTCCCTGGGTCGTTCGTGTCCTCTTACGTCTTCTCGGAGAGGGTGTCTTGTGGGCATGCGCTGTACTGCAGCCTCTGTAACACCTTCCGAGCCCGAAGCGCTCGACGAGATTCCCCAGTTCTGGAACGTCGTCAGGGGCGACATGTCCCTCATCGGCCCGCGTCCGGAGCGCCCCGCGTTCCATGAGGTGTTCTGCCAGCGCATTGACGGCTGGGAGCAGCGCGTGATGGTAAAGCCCGGCATCACCGGCCTCGCGCAGGTGGAGGGCGGCTACGACCTTCTTCCCAAGGAGAAAGCCCGCATCGATATTGCCTACATCGAGAGTCGCTGCATCAAGCTCGACCTCGGCATTATCTGGCGAACCATCCGCACGATGATCAGCGGGGAGGGTGCACGGTGAGGATTCTCTACCTCACAGATAGCTTTCGCCCCGCAAGGTCAGCGTGCGCCAATCGTTGTGTTGTGCTGGTTGACGCGCTTCGCACCGCCGGGCATGACGTTCAAGTTCTCGCTTCAAGCGATAGCCTCTTGAATGCTACTGACGACTATGTCGCTCCGAAATACGTGACCTTTTTTGAAACCTTCCCCCTTACAGAAAAGACCTTGATAAACCGTCTGAAGAATAACTTTGGAGGTCAGAAGGCGTCTGTCGAAGCATCACGATCGATGGGGGACTTTGACGTAGTTGTTTGCACAACGCCTCCGCTGCTTCTTACAACTTCGGCAATGAAAATTGCACGGGAGAAGCGCGCAAAACTCGTTCTTGACGTGCGAGATATTTGGCCAGATGTGGCATATGAGATGCGCTCGTTCTCACCTCACAGCCCGTATGGTCTCTTTTTCTCACATATTGCAAAGAAAGGTTTCAAGAGTGCAAGCCTAGTAGTTTCCGTGTCGCCGGGAAAGGTTGACAAGCTGCGTAATAGGGTGCCTTCAGGTGAAGTATTGCTTGTGCCAAACGGTATAGATGAAACCTTTATGAGTGGTAATCCAAGTTTGGATGCGGCAATGCGCTACGGAATTGGTGCAGGTACTCAGACGTGTGTTTACGTCGGCAACATCGGTCTTGCTCAAGGCTTGGGCACATTGCTGGATATTGCGAAAAAGCGACCGCAAGTGAACTTCTTGTTGTTTGGCGATGGTGCCGATAGAAAGAAGCTCGAGACGAGGGCTAAAGAAGAAGGGCTAACTAATGTGCGATTCTGCGGAAGTGTTGGCGCACAAGAGGTTCGTTCAGTCTTAACACATGCAACGCTCTCGTACATCCCGCTTGTGAGCTCTCAGCTCAAAGACAGCATTCCCACGAAGCTATATGAATCCCTGGCCTGCGGCTGTCCAGTTTTACTTGCCGCAGTTGGCGATTCGGCAACATTGTTGGATGAATCTGGCTTGGGTATGCACGCCGCTCCAGAGGATGCAGAGGGCCTCCTAAAATGCTTTGATGAAATTCTGTCGCAGGGTTACACAAACGAGGAGCGACAGAATGCCTCTCACTGGGTCTTGGCCAATCATTCGCGACAGCGATTTGCGCAGGATTTTGTTCAAGCTGTTTCAAGGCTGGGTGCTCAGTGATGAGCACTAAGGTGATGCTTTATGTCAACACCATTCGTAGAATGCGTCCGGGTATGATCCTTGCGCGCCTGTGTCCTCAAAGGAGAGTGGCGATTTCAGCGCAAGATGAATCCCACAGCCTGTGCCCGGTCCATCTCTGCATTCCAGAGCTTGACCTAGCGGAAAGTTATACATCTCGCTTTGACGTAAGCGCGCTGCTGCAAGATGAGTTCCTACTCATCAATGAACGCCATCACGTCGATTTCAATGCTTGGAACGTTACCGAGGCATCTCATCTTTGGAACTTTAATCTTCATTATTTTGAATACGGTATTGCGCTTGCTGCAGCTTGGAAGAATACAGGCGATGAGAAGTACATAGCCTGCTTCAAGCGGCTCATTATTTCTTGGATAGATGCATGTCCTTATGCGGAGGGCGATGCTTGGCATCCGTATACTATATCGCTGAGGATTATTAATTGGATGATAGCCCTCGACCTATTTGGCGATGTGCTCGCAGGGGATTCTGCCTTTACGAATGCCGTTACGAAGAGCATGTATCTTCAGTATCTGCACCTCCTCATCAACCAGGAAAAGCATCTCCGTGCTAATCACTATTGGGAGAACCTCAAAACGCTATTGATTTGCTCAGTGGCATTTGGAGAGCGAGATGTTTACGGTCGCGTTTTGCGCGACTTCGAGGGGCAGCTTAACGAGCAAATTCTTTCCGATGGCGTGCATTTTGAACGTAGTCTTATGTATCACAAGCTAGTGCTTGAGGGCATGCTACGCGTTTGGCTTGCGGCAAATCAAGCTGACTGTCCGTTGCCAAAGGCCTTTATTCCGAAGGCTCAGGCCATGTTGAACGCTATGGTATCTTTGGAAAAGGGCATGGGCAAGACACCCTTCTTTAATGATGCGGCTGATGGCGTGGCAAAAGATTGCAATCAGCTTGTTTTCGCTTGCAAGCGTGTTCTTGGTCTTGATGCAGACGACTCCTTGACAGCGTTTCCTGACGCAGGTTATTACAAGCTGTACAACGGTGATATTGCCGTGATGTTTGATGCTGGCGAGCCTGGTCCAAGCTATATGCTCGGTCACGCACACTGCGACTGCCTTTCCTTTGAGTTGTCTTATAAGGGCAGGCCAGTGATTGTCAACTCGGGAACGTATGCCTACCAAAGTGAGCTGCGTCCATACTTCCGCTCTACTGCCGCACATAACACTGTGATGGTTGACGGTGAGGAGCAGATGGAGTGCTGGGGAGAGCATAGAGTAGGGAAGAGCTATCGGGATGTGCGAGTTATAGAGCTATCCGACAAACGTCTGCTTTTCGAAATGACGCTGTCTAGCGGAACGTGCTTGCATCGATTGGTCGCTTTGCTAAAAGGAAAACTAGAGATTGCAGACTCGTTAGTCAGTGAGGAAGGTCGATCATTCTCTTCTTATCTTCACTTCACTTCGGGAATCAGTGCCGAGATGTTAGGTGAGCGTATCGGCCTTTCCAGCACGAAGGCACATCTCGTTGTCGAATTGGAGTCTTGCCGAGCTGAGCTGCTGTCTGCACACACCTCGCCACTTTTTGGGGTTCTAACGGATTGTTCTGTCATCGTCATGCATCCTTTTGACGGAAAAAATGTCAATTATTCAATTGAGTTTTAGGAGATTGATTTTATGGTTAACGTAATTGGTCTTGGCTATATAGGGCTTCCCACCGCTCTTATGATGGCGTCTCACGGTGTTGAAGTTGTTGGTACAGATTATGATGAAAAGCTGGTAGCAACTCTCAATGCAGGAAAGACAACGTTTAAGGAGGATGGGCTTGACGAGCTGTTTTCCACTGCGTTAAACGCCGGCATTACCTTCACCACTGAGTATCAATCCTGTGATACGTACATCGTGAGCGTGCCCACGCCGTATGACAAACTGGATAAGAAAATTAATCCCTCCTATGTGGTTGCAGCCTGCAAGACGGTGCTCGATGTTGCTCCTCAGGGCGCGACGCTTGTCATCGAATCGACGATTTCTCCAAATACGACCGATCGCTTTGTGAGGCCTTTGCTTGAAGAGGTGGGACGTCAGGACGTCGCACTCGTTCATGCTCCCGAGCGCATAATTCCTGGCAATATGGTTTACGAGCTTGTGCATAACAACCGTACCATCGGTGCTGATGATGCCGAAGTTGGAAATCGCGTTGCTTCGCTTTATGCAAGCTTCTGCGAGGGCGAGATTTCGGTTACAGATATTCGTACGGCTGAGATGACCAAGGTCGTAGAGAACACATTCCGTGCTGTGAATATCGCTTTCGCTAATGAGCTTGCAAAAGTTTGTCGGATCGGCGGTATGGATATATACGAGGTCATTCGTATTGCGAATAAGCACCCGCGTGTGAACATCTTGCAACCTGGACCTGGTGTTGGAGGGCACTGCATCCCCGTCGACCCTTGGTTCTTGGTGGGCGATTATCCCGAGACGGCGAACTTTATCCGGCTTGCTCTTCAGACCAATTATTCCATGCCTGAATACGTGTTGTATCGCTGCTATGAAGTCATGAAAGAGTCTGGTATTACCGACCCGGCGAAGGTCGGAATTTATGGGTTGACGTACAAGGAGGACGTTGATGATATTCGCGAAAGCCCAACTCTTCAACTCTTGGAAGCGCAGGCCGAACATCTAAGCGATTCTGCAATGAAGGTTTACGATCCATGGATCGATACTGACGTTGTGCCGAACCAAGTTCACTCGATGGAGGAGTTTCTCGAGGGAATCGAAATGGTAATCGTTATGGTGGGGCATTCTGAAGTTAAGGGGAAACCCGAGCTGTTCGGCGGAAGGATTCTTATGGATCCACGTAATGTAATGGGTTTAGGCGAGAGGATATACAAACTCTAGCTGGAAATTCATGCTATAGGGGTGAAGGTACGTCATGGATGCAATGTCAGTTTATAACAAGCTGCCAATATTTGCGCAGAATATTGCATGCGCTTATGAGGGGAGTAGGCTCGCCAGGCTTCGTTACGGGGGCTCTTTCGAGAATAAATACGCTGAGTATAGAGCGCAATCTAAGTTATCGGGAGATGAGATTGCATCGATACGGAATGCTAAGCTCCGAGTAATGGCATCTTTCTGTTACGAACATGTGCCATTTTATAAAAAGCTTTTCGATGAATGCGGAATTGATGCGTACGCAATAAAAGATGAAAGAGACATTGCATCTCTTCCCGTTTTAACAAAAGATGTAGTCAAAGCAAATCTTTCGAGCTTTCAGCCGGATAACATTCAGTCCTTAAAACCGTACATTATCGAGCATACAAGTGGCTCAACAGGGTCTAGCTTAATTTTCAATCAGTCTGTCGAAAATGTTAGAGAACTATGGGCAGTTTTTTGGAGATTTTGGAGTCGATTGGGAATAGAGAAGGGTACTTTATGTGCCGACTTTGGCAGTCGGACAATCGTGCCTTCAACACAGAGCGTTCCACCATTTTGGAGGAATTGCCCCCCTCTAAGACAGATAAAGTTTTCAGCATTTCATGCAAATGAGATGAATTACCATGCGTATGCAAAGGAGTTTGATAGGGCTCGACTGCAATGGATCCATGGATACCCATCCTGTATCGTTCCATTCGCTACATTCATTTTGGAAAATGGCATTGAGTTTAAGAATCCAATTAAGTGGATTACTACTAGCGGTGAGAACTTATATGATCATCAAAGGGAGCTAATAAAGAAGGCTTTTGGAGTCGAACCATATTCGCTTTATTCTTTAACTGAAGCGACAGCGTGTATAAGCGAGAATCGCGAGCACAAGCTGCTAGTTGACGAGGACTACTCTCTCGTGGAGTTTGTTAAATCAGAAGCGGGCTGGAGGATTGTTGGGTCGAATTTGAGCAACTTTGCATTCCCCTTATTAAGGTATGACACGGGCGATATCTGTATCCTCTCCGAGGATAAACTGAATGGGTGGCGTCAAGTTGATTATATCGACGGGAGAAATGCCGAGCTCATTCGTCTTCCAGATGGTGGAACTGTTGGCGCTCTATCTGCTCTTTTTACAGAGTCCTCTTCAATAAAAGAGGCGCAGATCGTTCAAAGAGCTGATTACTCAGTAACCATCAGCTTCGTTCCAATCAACGAGCATTATCAACAGGATGTCGACCAGGCAAGACAGAAATTTAAAGAAAGAACTCGCGGAATGTTGCCAGTTGATTTCACCCGTGTTGGTCATATTCCGCGTACTTCTAGAGGAAAGCTCCGTTATGTAGTTTCCGAAATAAAAGAACAAGATCATTCAGACTCTGGTAATACCTTAACTTATTAAGCGGGTGCACAGTGAAGTTCCTCTATGTTGGTAGTTTTCCTCCACCCTACGGCGGGGTTACTAGGAAAAACGAAATGCTATTCGCATTTCTATCTAAGCAAGTTCAGGTTGAGAGAGTATTTTATTCAAATAGTTTATTAGGTAAAATTGCGCAGATTATAGCGGTGGCAGTCGGGGGTTCCTCTCTTGTCATTGGTGTAGGCAGCAATTCAAATCTTCAACTTCTGTCTCGGATATATGCGGCCGTTGGAAATAGGGGCTCTCGCAAAGCGATTGTGGTTGCCATGGGTGGTTCATTGCATGACTATGCTCATTTACGACCACGCTTTATTAATGACCTAAGCAAATTCTCCAAGGTGTTTGTTGAAGCAGAGGAGATGGCTCGAAGCTTATCTTCCGAAGGTTTGAAAAACATATCAGTGTTCCCTAACTGCAGAGTGAGGCCGAAGACTAGAAAAAAACCCAGTCGTGTTGATGGACGGTTAAAATGTCTTTATTATTCCATCATATGTCCTGAAAAGGGCTCGGATATCGCAATATCTGTTGCAGAGGAGCTCCCAAGTCTCGATTTGGATTTTTGGGGAGAGTTCTGTGACAATGAATATAAAACTAAATTTCTTTCCAATATAGAAGTGCTGTCAAATTGTAATTATAGAGGCGTTTATAAAGCTTCATATGAAGATGTTTATGAGCTAATTTCATCGTATGATTTACTGCTGTTTCCATCGTTGTGGAAGCATGAGGGTGTGCCGGGCGTGCTCGTAGAATCGAAGATTGCTGGTGTCCCGACGATAGTATTTAACAACAACTTCAATGCTGAGGTTGTTGTTAATACGAAGGAAGGTCTTGTTGTTGACCGCAATGATATTAATGGGTTTATTAACTACGTTAGAGATTTAGATTCTGACAGATCTAAGCTTCTTGCACTAGCTGAAGGCGCATATAAATCGGCAGAGAGGTATTTTCTAGACGCATACACTGGGGAGCTGTTGCGCGCTATGGACTGTTCTTACAAAGAGTTGGTTGATTAACCGAATCTTGAGCTTGGTTTTCTGACCTATTGGGTAATCGGACGTCTGATTTCATTTTACGGTCGATATCTTGGAGTAGTCTAAAATCGCGATTGCCATGGTTGTCTGTGCACAAATTGAAAGATGGGCGGAGCTGTTTGGCGATTGACTTTGATGCGTTTTCACATTGTTTTAGACGATGCCGAAAACGCTTTCAAGCTTTAAGGCAGTTGAAGGAAAGCACGGATAATCTTGGAGGGATAGTTTGATTTGGATTTTGCGATCAGCAAATTCTGAGGTAACAGATTATTACATTGAAACTGTAGCATATGCCTTAGAAGAGGCTGGATACAAAACGAAAGACGTCGCTCCTCATGAGGCAAGGAATTGTGTCAATAAAAATGCGGCGAGCAGCGACTGGTTTCTAGCACCAAGTGCCTTGGAAGCTTGCAAGCTTTATCTGTGGGGCGCTAAAAATATTATTTTGTGGAGCCAGGGGGTTGTTCCAGAGGAAAGCTACCTTAGAAATAGGAGCAGAATCAGAATGGTAGCGCTTTCTCTTATCGAGAGATATGCTCTCAATAGAGCGGCGCTTTGCCTTTTTGTTTCCGATGAGATGCGTCGGTATTATGAGAAAAAATATAAAATAAATTTTGATGACCGCTGTTTCATAATGCCTTGCTTTAACACCATGCTCGATTCAGAGGCATTTCACACTGAGGCAAAATATGATTCACCAACATTTGCATATGTTGGCTCGTTAGCTGCTTGGCAGTGCTTTGATGAGACGGTAGATCTTTATAAGGCAATTGAATCTCGTTTGGGTTGTGCTCGATTTAAAGTTCTGACTTTTAATCAAGATGAGGCTCGTAAGCTCCTAGAGAAAAAGGGTGTAAGGCATTATGAAATTGGATGCGTTCCGCCTGAAAAGGTGGCAGAGGAGCTTGCGGATGTGTCCTATGGTTTCGTAATTCGAGAGGATAATATTGTTAACCGCGTAGCAACTCCTACTAAAATATCTTCTTATATGGCTTCAGGAGTTATTCCAATTTTCAGCAGCTGTCTTAGAAGTTTTTCGGACCTAGCTCGCGATCTTCGCTTTGCAGTACCTGTTGGCGAGAGCCTAGATGTTGATTCAATAGTAAGATACTGTGAAAATGATATTAACTGGAAAGACGTTCTCGCTGAATACCGTCATGTTTTTGAGACGTATTACTCACGTGTATACTATGTTAAACAGCTTGTTCCGCTGCTGCGTAAGATAATAAACGAAGGGAATGAGCTTGATTAGAACGTCTGGGCAAATTAGTCTTGGTTGGAAAACCATTGCCGCGATGGTTTTTTTCATCATGCCGTTTTTTCGTCCAACAATAATCAATGACTGGTCATCTCTGGCGCCCTTGAAGACGATGTTTTCAATATGGCTACTCGTTTCTTGTGTCGCCATTGTAATAAGGTTTGTTGTAAGAAACGGAAGAATTGATCTTTTTGTTTCAGGTATTGTTGCGATGCTACTCGTATTCTTTACCTCAACACTGTTCCATCATGGCAGCACGTATGACGCAACGATTAATTCAGCAATGCTGTTAAGTTCGGCGTTGATTGTGACAACGCTTAATAAGGATGAAGTTGCGCCGTTTCTGGTAGCTCTTGTCGGCATCGTGCTTTTCCTTGTTGTTGCAGAGCTCGTTTTGCGGGCTATTATTCCGAGCGGAATTTATACCTATGATGGATCCGCTAGATGGATTCTGGAAAATGGCAGCTTACAAAGCCGCTGGTGCTTTATTCTGGTGTTTGCATCCTGTGCCTTCGATTATATGAGGATGACTAAGCTTGGAGCGCTCTCTCTCGTTTCCGTATTGGCCTCTACAATCCTTATCATCCAGCTCTCGAGTGCGACCTCGCTCGTTGCCTATGTCATTGAAGTCGTTATCATATTATTTGCTGGCAAAAAATTGTTACAGGGAATATTAACTACCCGAAAAGTAAACGTAATTATATTAACCCTTACTCTCACCATAGTATTCCTTAGGGTTTTTGATTCCTTGCCCTATGAAGCCATCGCCACTTTTCTCGGGAAGGATTTAATGTATTCAAGTGGCGCTACCTTTACAGGACGTACTTACATATGGGATTCCGTAATTAACTCCATTGCGCAATCACCATTGTTTGGTTATGGCTATCAGCAGTTCGTTGCTTCAGATCTTATCCAGTTCTATAGCCAAACAAATTTCAGCAGTGCGCACAATCTGTGGCTACAAATTGCATTTCAAGGCGGACTGGTTGGGCTATCCTGTCATTTTCTCTCGTATTGTTCAGCATGTAAAAAAGCAGACTTGGTTGGCGGATATGCTGGAATGCTGTACGTCGGGCTGTTGAGTGCGTTCCTCGTTACTTCAATATTTGAAAATACGCTGAGCAGTACGTTTATTCTTGTCTTGGCAATTTCGAGTTCAGATGTAGTTCTTGAGGTCATTGGACGGGGGAGCGTCGAAAGAGAGAAAGAGATATTATGTCGCGTTTCACCTTAAAAGAGAGAGGTGGATTGGGCGACAACATTTCTCAAGCGATTGCGGCCCAAGGAGTCTCGCTTCTTTCAAGCGTTATGATGTCGGTAGTGGTTCCGAAAGCGCTTGGAGTTGAAGATTATGCCTATTGGCAGCTCTTCTCCCTTTATGTTGGATATGTCGGCCTTCTTTTGCTTGGCGCACATGATGGCATTTTTCTTAGATTGGGTGGTATTGCCGTCGATCGAATTGAATGGCCGAGAATCAAAGCTCAGTTTACTGTAGTTGCGACGTTTCAGGTTGTTGCGCTTCTGGGGTCTGGTCTGGTCGTCACCATTTTTTCCGGTCTTACAATGCGGACCGCAGTCTTAGTATTAGTTATTGCCGACGGTCTGATCGTAAATCCAGCTGCCTTTCTTTTCTATGTATTGCGAGCGGCTAATCTGCCCAGGATTTATTCTCAAGCGAGTATGATTTCCGGTGGAATTTGGGCTCTATTGCTCGTCATCCTGACTGTTATGCATCCGGATAGTTTTCTGCTTTACGCATTCGGCTATCTAATATGTCAGTTGCTATCTACGTCTTTTTGTTACCTTCATTTTCGCGAAGTTTTTGGTTGCGAAATGGGATCGCTGAAAAATGCGCTTCGCGATTGCAGGGATGATTGTCTTGCAGGATTGAAGGTGACGCTTGCTTATTATGCGGGCACGCTCGTTGTTGGCTCTTGCAGAATGCTTGTTGATTATAACTGGGGCATTGAAGCCTTTGGCTTGTTCTCGTTTTCAGTGTCTCTTGTAAATTTCCTTTTGGCGTTCATGGCTCAAGTTTCAATGGTTATTTTTCCTGTTATTCGAAGAATGGGAAGCGAGTCTCAAGGCAGAACATACCTGTTATTGCGTAACTCTCTCGTTACGGTTCTTCCTTTGATATATCTGCTGTACTTTCCCGGCTGTGTCATACTCGAGTGGTGGCTACCTCAATATGCTGACAGCTTGCGATATTTAGCTATTATGCTGCCGGTTGTATTTTTCGATTGCAAGATGCAGCTTTTGGTGAACACCTATTTGAAGTCTATGCGCAGGGAAAATGCGCTTATGTGGGTAAACGTTGCATCGCTTGCAGGCGCAGTTGTTTTAATGGTTATAGTCGCTTCCCTTACGTCGAGCATCACCTTGACTGCAGTCACTATGGTAGCCGCAATCATTGCAAGAAGTTTATTTGCCGAGGCTTATCTCGGCCGCTATATTGCCGTGGGATCATCTAGGATCCTTGTAAGCGAGGTTGTGCTTGCGCTTTCCTTCGTGATAGCGGCCTATGTCTTTTCCAGCCCCGCATTGGTGGTAGTTGCAGTAACGATATTTTATTTATTGAATCTATCGAGTGTTCGCAGCTTTACCTCAAAGGTAGCTGAGTACGTCGGGAAGCGGGCCCAGCTCAATTAGCAACTCTGTGCGAAGTCTTATCTAGACAAAGCGATTGGGTGTTGAAGCGGCTAGTTTGTTAGCCGTAAAACATGGAAAGATTGACAGTAAACGTTCTACCTGAAAATTGTACCTTGAAAAGTGATGGGAGATTCGTATGGGAAAGATTAAGGTCCTTCTCGTCTTCGGCACGCGCCCGGAGGCAATCAAAATGTGCCCGCTCGTGAACGAGCTTAAGTCTCGACCGGAGCAATTTGACACAGTGGTATGTGTTACCGGTCAGCACCGCGAAATGCTCGATCAGGTGCTTCGCGTGTTCAACGTTAAGCCGAATCATGACCTTGCGATCATGAAGCCCGGGCAGACGCTCTTCGACGTAACGAGTGACGTGCTCCTTAAGATTAAGAAGGTTTTTGAATATGAGGAAGCGGACCTGGTGCTGGTTCACGGAGATACGACAACTTCATTTGCGGCCGCGTTGGCCGCTTTTTACTTGCAAATACCCGTTGGCCATGTTGAGGCGGGTTTGCGTACCAACAATCTTTACTCCCCTTGGCCGGAGGAGTTCAATCGCCAGGCAGTGGATGTCATTTCACGCTGGTATTTTGCTCCCACGGACGCCTCCAAGCAGAACTTGCTCTCCGAGGGAAAGGACGCTTCGCGAATTTTTGTGACGGGCAATACGGGCATCGATGCTCTGAAGACGACTGTCGAGGAAGACTATCACCACCCGGAGCTCGACTGGGCGAATGGTTCGCGACTTATTCTTATCACGGCACACCGCCGAGAGAACCTCGGCGAGCCCATGCACCACATGTTCCGCGCGATTCGCCGTGTTATGGAGGAGCATCCTGACACGAAGGCGATCTACCCCATCCACATGAATCCGGTGGTTCGCAAGGCGGCGCACGAGGAGCTCGATGGCTTCGACAGGCTTCACATCATTGACCCGCTCGAGGTGCTCGACTTCCACAACTTCATGGCGCGTTCTTATCTTATCCTCACCGATTCCGGGGGCATTCAGGAGGAGGCGCCCTCTCTGGGCAAGCCCGTGCTCGTCATGCGCGACACGACAGAGCGACCGGAAGGTGTGGCGGCCGGCACGCTGAAACTTGTCGGCACTGACGAGGAAGTGATTTATCGCGAGTTTTCTCGTCTGCTTTCCGATGAGGCAGAGTACGAGGCAATGTCGCATGCGTCGAATCCCTATGGCGATGGTCATGCGAGCGAGCGTATCGCGGATGTGCTGGCTGGCTAGAGGGATGGCGTGGTGTAGGGATGTTTACCGCCTCACCATGAAGAGCGCCTCGGACAACTTCAGGGGGTCATCGGTCCAGAGCATCATGAAACGTGTGAAGGCGAAGGGCGTGTTCGTGGTGATCGACGAGCCGACGCTCGACGACCCCACCTTCTTTGGCTCCGAGGTGACCCACGACCTGGCGGGTTCAGGGAGTGCTGCGACCGGATTGTCGGCAACCACTTGAGCGACGAGCTCACGGACGTTGCGGGCAAGGTGTATGCGCAAGGTGTATACGAGGGACTAGTTGTTCTGGAGAGACTGGAGGCGTATTGGGTCGTATCGTTGCTGACTTCACAGGGCTCCTCGACGACTAAGTAGTCAACGTGACAATATCTCGGGCGCCCAATCCACGTTTCAACATTATCGCTAACGAACGCATTTCGAGCGTGATGGTTGAGGGGTAGAGTCGTTCTTCTTGTCTGGTATCCGTCCAGAAAGAACGCCGCCTCCCCGATTGCGGAAAAGCAGGGGAACCTAGATTATGATAATCAGATTGAATATAAATTAAAGAGCATATATAACAAATTAACGAGGTGATAATCAATGATTCTGATGACCGTCCAGTATGCCTGTTTCTTTGCGGGCACTCTTAGCAGTCCTACGGATACGGTAATTGCTGTACGTAATGAAATGAAGGATGTTCTTGATGGGGAAGCGACTCTTTTGCCTGTTCCCTCAGGGGTGCCTGTCGAGGTTCCCATTGGTAGCTTACAGTCATCGTCGGGAAGAGTGAGGGTTGCTGTTGCATCGAATCGCCTCGATTTGTTCTGCGATGTCGGCTCCCCCTCATTGGTGTCCACGCTGGATGAGACCGTAAGTCACTTCGAAGACTTGTACCGTATTGTGACTAGCGAATTGAGGCTCGACCTTTCGAGATTTGGGCGAACCGCGTCAATGTTCTACGAGACTTCGAATCCCATTGGATATATTAACAAGAGGTTCTTCTCTTTAGATTTGAATGAGGATTGCGATGAACTGTCCTTTAGGGTGAACGAGCCGATAAAGAAAGATATTCGGTATAACCGTGTTAGGAGCGTCGGATCATCAGGAGTTGTCAAGGATGGCGTTCAGCTGCTTGGTGTGATGGAGACTCTTGATGTCAATACCGACCAATCTCTTTCCAAGATTCAGAGATGCCACATCGATGAAGTGCTCCGCCTTTCGGAAGAAGGGCTGAAGCGATTGGTCGCCCAGTATGACTAATGATGAAAAGAGGCTAGTTCAGACCTTCGCGGCCAAAATACTCTCGTCATCTGTTATTCCAGATGGCATGGACACATCGGCGTCGACCTCATCTTTTGCGCGACAATCATCCAGCTCGACCAAAGCTAATGGCTACGGTGATCTTGCTCACATGATGAAAGAGGTAATCGAGGATTGTAGTGGGCTGAGTGTGCGTGTTTCCGAGCAGGAGGATGAGATAAAGCGCCTCTCCGAAAAACTCGAAGCTGCGCTCTCTCAGATTAAATCTCTTGAAGAGAGAAATGATTCGACGACTATAGTATTCCGCAGGCTGTCAGGTGTTTTGAGGGGTGCGTTCTGGGTAATCGTCGCCCCGACCTCGATACTGGCGGTAGTCTGTATATTACTTGCTGTCTATCATTTCCTTCCGGAGGAGACTCCCGATTTCGTTGAATTTGTGATTGGCCTCGTTGGCCTGGGAGCCTTTATCGCCCTCGCTAAGCATCTTTGGAATCTCAGTAAACTTGACCAGCGGGTGCGTGCCTTGGAAGAAAGCCGCGAATAAAGTCCGGGCGCTTTCAGAAGTGGATGTCAGACCCCCTTCTTCTGCTAAGTACGCTATGCAGTTAATATGGGGATAGATTAGCGCTCAAGTTTCCCAGAGGGGGGATGTGCCTGAAATGGATTGCGGCACAGCCACAAACATCCCCCTCGACTTTCTTTCGCTGCTATTGGGTGCGCTCATCGGCGGCGGAGTAAGCGTGGCAACCGTTATTCTTTCAAGGCGCCATGAACGAAAGAGCATGATTATGAGGGCAGGTCTTGAGCGGCAGACCCGGCCTCTTCACCCAGGGTCAGTTCTAAAGCTGTCGCATTGTAGTGGGAGCAGATGCCAGGTTGATTCCGAGAGCGCCGGGACGGCCAAAGCGGTCGTCCCGGCGCTCTTCGTGTGGTGAGACGGTTATTCGAACTCAATCTCAACCTGCTCCGCGTTGTAAATTCGAATCTGCGTATCTACATCGAGCGTACGTACCATCCATCCTTCTGCAAGGCAGTGCTGGACGAAGCTGTCAATACGGTTGACATTGTTTATCTCCTTGAGGGTTGCCACTAGGCCGAAAGGCTGGGCGGCCCGATCGCCCATGCTCAGCCGGGATGTTTTGCGAATCTTGATGCCCCATGCCGGTCCGTCGTAGAGTTTTCTTGCACGCGGGCGAGCTGGAATCTTATCGCAAATTCGCTTTACGTTGTCCCACTTGCCCAGGAAATCGCGCGCATCTTTCTCTGTCGTGCGGTCGTTCTTCTCGCCTTGGGTGTTTGGTTTTATTGAGGCTATTCCCCCTGCCCGAACTCGACCGAAGTGCAAGTCAAGCTCCGTTGAGGTGTAGTCAACCCCTTGGTTCCTATCGCATTTTGGGGCGTAGCAAAGGACGACGCGTGCAAGGTAGGGAAATGCGTCGCCCGCTACGGGGACGGGGATTCCGTAGTTGTATGTCTCATAGGCGCTTGCCGTGCCGGTCACGAAGAACCTGATCTCATTGTTTGGGGTTTTCAGAACGTCGTGAATGTCGACGGGGACGATGCCATGCCCGGTAATCGGATGGGGGCTGTCGTTTCTCCATCCAGATGCCGAGTCGATAAGCAGGGCCTTTGCCACATCCCGCGGTATGCCCATCACATCAATGAGAAATGCCGCCTTTCTCGCGATAAGAGGGGCTGCGTATGACGTGCCCATGCATCGCCTCTCTCCGGTGCCGCAGCAGGCGGAGAGCCTGCAACCATCGTCGCCCCCATAGTACGCAACGTCGGGCTTGCGATAGAAGTCCAGGACTGGACCGCTGCGGCTATAGCTTGCCGGAGTGCCGTCTGACCTGACCGAGCTTACGACCAGGGAGTTGACTGAGTCCGCGGGGGCTCCAATCCTATGGACGCTGCCGGTTCTATTGTTCGTTGCGGCAACCACGAATAGCACGTTTCTGGTGTTCTGCAACTTGTCGAGCACCTCAGCCTCGGGTGAGATACAGAAGCGCTCCGTCTCCTTGTCAGATCCAAGGGAGAGATTCCAGACGTGTATGTCGGGGTTGTCTTCGACGATGTCTTTGATTTTACGCGCGATTACAAATGAGCTTAGCCCGCTTGCAGGAGCTATTCCGAAATGTCTCACTCTAAAGTATCCGCAGCCGTCATTGAGGCTAGGATTCATCACGTGGCCGTTTACGATGAGAGATGTGACACAGGTGCCATGGACGTAATCCTTGCTGCTTGGGGGAACACTTCCTGGCAACTGGTTGTGAACATCAACCCATTCGCTGAAATATGGCGGGTACTCCGTATCGAAGGGGGTGTCTATGACCCCGATGGTGGGCTCGGTTGAGGGGCTTCCGATGGAAAGCGGGCCCGTAGCCTCGGGGGGTTCAATTACGTCGATTGCGTCGAACTGAGATATGTCGGATGTGGACATGGAGATGAGGTAAGGGGCGGCCTCGTAAAGCTTGCGGTACTGTGCCTGCTTGAGCACGGCGCTGTCCCCGAGCGTGTCTAGGAACAAGACGTCGATGCCCAGTCTCTGGAGCATCTCATAGGCCGTTCCATCGGTCCTGTAGAGTGTCGTCAGGACGACATCGTCCTCTTTTGCTGGAGGGCGAGGGACATCGAACTCTGCAACGTGACAGGCATCGTGGATGAGTCGGGCAAAGTTAATCCGCGAAAGCGCGCCTCCCGTGAGCTTCTTCCAAGATTCGTTGGTGTTGCCTGCGCTCTTGTCCCAGAGGTTGTCTAGCTTCTTCTTGTCGATATGTCCTTCGAAATGCTCTTCCAGTAAGCTGGCTGCAAGTTCCAATTCTTTGGCAGAGGCCTCGGCAACATCTCGACTTACGTAATGGGTGATAACGTGATGCCTGCCACCTTCGGGCCCGTCGTAGCGTGCACCACGAATGCTCACTTCGGGATCCTGTGTCCCCTCCGCGAAGATACGCTTGATTCGATTGCTCTTGGCGGCGATCTTCCTGTACTCAACGCTGATGAGCATCTTTTGCAGCGGGGCATCGTTTGGCCAGGCGGCTATTGCGCTCCGAAGGGAGCGTGCGAGTCCTCGCATGTCGCTTGCGCTCACCTCTGCCTTCGCCGGAATGGTTGGATGAGTCGGGGCTGCTGCGGACTTTGATTCGAAGTCCTTCTGGAGCATTAGCAGGTTGTTCACGTTACTCCTCCTTGAGCATGCGCGAGACCGTGCTCCTTGGCGTGCCCGTCAGCGCCTCAATCTCTCGCACGGTGAATCCGAGGGAGGATAGGCTCGTGACCGACATGTCTGTCGAAGGCGACAGCGCCTCGAACAGGCGCCTCAGGTAGTCGTAGGGGTTGTTGGGGTCACTGAACGCCACGCAGCTCCTGATGGTGTTTGACAATTCACCGGGGTAGGGGAGCTTTGGGGAGCAGTGGAGGATTTTCTTGAAGAACTTTAGGTCGCTACGAATGAAGTCAAGCTGGGAGGCGTACTGGGACATGATGGACACGCCAACATCCACGAGGTCCTCGTGGGTGTAGCGGCTGAAGTCAACCGATGTGTCGAAGCGTCGGACAAGCGCTCGGTCGAGTTTGTCGTAGAGGTTCGTGGTGGCTATGAGCACAACGCTTTCGGAGAGATTGTCGAGCTCCCTGAGCAGCGTAGACGTTGCGCGGCCCATCTCGCGAACGTCGTTCTGGTTGATGCGGTCTAGGGCGAGTGCGTCAATCTCGTCGAAAAGGACCACCGCACTCTTGCCAGCCTGATTGACCTCTTCGAACAGAGACGAGATGTTCTTCGAGGTTTCTCCGAGATGGCTGTCGATTACTGTGTTGAAGTCGACGGTATACAGGGTGCGACTAAGGATTCTTGCCAGCTGTTTTGCCGATTCGGTTTTTCCGGTTCCTGGAGGGCCCTGAAATAGAAATGCGTTGACGCCCATGTTTCTGCTGACGGCGTTGATGATTCCTCGGAGGTCGCTGGCAATGCACTCGGGGAGGGGCAGGGGGGCGTTGTCAACTGTTACTGGACGGAGGTAGACGTGAGTCTCGCCAAAGTCCTGAGGAACAAATGTTCTTGTCTGTGAGATGAGTGACATAATGTAGGAGGCGAGCTCATGCTCGCCCGTGCTCTCGAACTCTTGGGCAATGTAATGGGCTACGGTGTTGAACTCTATGTTGTCCTGGTCGCAATGGGCACGAATAAGCCTGACGATATCGGCGCGCTTCATGCTGTCTCCTCTCCTTTCGCTTCTCCAGTATAGCCTGAGGTTTGGACAAAATGGGACGGATTCTTTTCGAGTCCTGGATTTCTAAATCGAGAGGTGCTACTATCGCCTTAAGCCAGACCTCGATTGTAGGAAGGAGGTTAGTATGGCGCGTCATTCGGGCGGCAGGCTAGGAGCCGCGGCAAGACGTCTCGCCAAGCCGTCGACATCGAGCAAGCAGAAGTCGAAGGATGGCAAGACGCTCGCCAGGCACAAGGCCAGGTGCCACTAGTGACCGGACAATCCTCACGATGCGAGGGGAGGTGATGAGCGATGAGGACTATCCGCGTACGGTTCCGAATGCTGCCGACTAGGGTTCGCTACGTTGGCAGGATCAGGTTCCGCAAAAGGAGGTAGAGCCCCGTGTGCAGACGGGGCTCTACGAGGCGGGTCGGAGCAGGCTTGGCCTGTCCGACAGACTTTAATTCTATAGGCCGTTGGGCGGAGCGCAAGATGCTCCGTCCAGCGGCACTGACGTAGATGTGCCGGCAAACAGACGCATATTAAGGAGAAGAAATGCTAGAGAAGTATATTGATGCAGATCATGGCTCTGTTCCGGACAACGAGATGGAGGGCTTTGCACCCGCCTGGGCGATTGTCCGCACGGTGGGGAACAATACTCGAAATCTGGTTGCCCTGGCATCTGACGAGGACGAGGATGCCGTAGAGGCAATGATGAAAGGCACCAGTGGACTGTCTTTGATTCGGCTGTAGTTTGAGGCTGCCGAGGTGGTGTCGATGCATGCCGTCTCGGCAGCATCACTATGTGACCGTTTTTTGCGCATCCACGCTCGTATCTGGTGCTTTGAGGGCTGGGCTGGTATTTCTTGCGCGGAACGGACGTGCCTTGCTGCTTACTTTATTATGCGTTGCAGTCGGTTCTTGCTGGTCTCGGGTATTCGGTTGAATCACTTCGCAAGAGCGGATCGTGTTCGCCACGTGCAGTAAAACGCGAACTGCGGTTGCGCATGAGAGGCGTTCCGGTTGAACGCTTCAGGGAGTTCGGCCGGCGCTTCATTGCTCGTTCTAAGTATGTGGTCGCCGTCGACTACTTCTCGTCCGGGCTGGCAGACGCGCGCGGCCTGGCAACGATCGCCGGCACGAGCGACAGCGGGTTGCGCACGGCGGGCTCGCCGCCGTAGGCCCTCGGGAGCACGGCGACCCTGCGGCCGCGGTCGGCGACGATCTCGACCGTGTCCGGGTGCATCCCGACCAGCAGCCCCCTGCCGTGCCTCGCCGGTCCGGCGACGTACTCGCGGCCGTCGACCTTGACGTAGCCGCGCTTGTCCGCCCTGGCCAGCACCCACCGCACCGCGTCGAACGCGGCGCCGGGCAGCGCACGCATCTCGGCGAGGTCCTCTCTCAGCGTCTCCGCCGACGCCCGGCTGTCGCGTCGTCACCGCGGCGTTCAAGCGCGCGCACCCCTCCGCGAGCAGGGCGTTCAGCTCGGCGAGCGACTCGACCCTGGCTGGGTACGGGGACGGACAGGTTGCGCCTCAGGTAGCCGACCGCGTTCTCCACCGAGCCTTTCTCGTTGCCGGAATAGGGGCTGAAGTGCCTCGACTCGAGGCGGTAGTGCCCCCTGAACAGGGAGAACAGCCCGGATGAGCGGTCGTTCCCTCGTTATCGCGGTGCCGGGATCACCCATATCGGCTCCAAAAGTTAGAAAAATACGGCTGAAGGTACGGGTACCCGCAGCCGCTAAAAGCCCGAGGGCTTTTTACAATGGCTGAAGTGTACCCGATTGGGGCGGGAGGGGAAAGCGCCAGGGAGGCATGGCCTTTCCGTCCAGAAGGGTTCCATAGATTCGAGACGGGGCGTGGCGGCGGGCGGCGTTGCCGGACGCGCCCGGCGAACTTCTGTACTTTGCGAGCGAGGCTGTTGGTTTCGCTTCATATACGCGCAGGTCAGGAGCTCGACGGATCTTCTTCCCCCGCTGGCTCCGACGGCAAAGTACAGAAGTTCGGAGGGCGGTGTCGCGATGGGCAGGGCTCTGCCTACACTGCCGTCGGAATCTCGACGTCTACCAGCAGGCCGTTGCACCATCCGTAGTCGAGTGTGCGTCTCCCGTGCATCTCGTTCACGGCGACGACGGCACCCGCCGCCGGCCTTGGCGACCCTGACGATGTCCGCCTTTCGAGTTAGCCCGCGGAAGCTGCCGAGCCCCCTCGGAGCCGAAGAGCTCGCGCCGGGCGAACTCTTCGGCGCCCTTCTCGCTGGGCTTGTCGGACTTTTGGTCGTCCGGTTCGACGCTTGTCGAGCGGTCCCCGTCGTTGAGGATGTGCCCGAGCTCGTTGAAGAGCGTCCAGACGATGAAGCCGTCCTTCTTCCTGCGTCCCGCCCGCTGGATTATCGGGACGACCCAGGGGGTCCATCGAGTGATGCCGTGGAGGGGGAAGTTGGCGCGCTATGGGTTGTGTCGGCTGGGTAAATGCGAGTAATGGCATGAGGCCTCTGGAATTCGATGGTGCTCTCTGATTGCATGCAAAGTCTGCAAGCCACACGCTTTTGTTGTTGGGTAGACTATAAGCATTTTCTGACAGGCAAGACGATGCGTGGGGGAGGGGCTGAGCTTGACTAGCGTATTTGACGTAGCGGAGTACGTCCTCGACATTTCAGGGTATCTTTCGACCATGAAGCTGCAGAAGCTCGTGTTCTACAGCAACGCTCTCTCCCTTGTGAGCGACGGCGAGCCCCTCTTTCCTGAGACTTTCCAGGCGTGGGTCAACGGCCCCGTATGTCCTCCCCTGTACTTTGCCCACAGGGGTAGGTTCATTGTGGGCCCGGGAGCGTTTGCCAGCCACGTCGGAGCTGCCGGGCTCGGAGAGAGGTCGCGGCGAATCGTTGAACGAACCCTCAACGTTTTGGGGAATCTGGACGGGAACGAGCTCAGCGAGCTGACCCATCACGAAGCGCCGTGGACCGAGGCGAGGGGAGATTGCGGCGACGCTGATCGCTGCAGCTCCGTCATAACAAATGAAGCGATTAGGTCGTTCTACTCGTCTTCCGAGTGCAGAAACCCGCTCTTCTATAAAATCCGACTCCCATGACAATCACGAAGGGCCAGGTGAAGCGCGCCGGGGGCGTTCTTGCAAACCCCAACGCGGCTGAAGACGAACGTCTCTGGGCCCAGGGTGTGGCTGACGCCTGGCGCGCTGCGCACAAGGAAGTCCTCTCGGAGATGGAGAGCGTGCTCGAGGAGGTCGCGTGCGATCTTAACGATCGTCTCTCCGACGGGGCTCTTATCGTGAGCCGATTGAAGAGAATCGATACGATTGAAGGAAAGCTCAGGAGGCCGGGACTTAGCATTAAGCTCAACGAGATGAATGATATTGCGGGCTGTCGGGTGATTCTGTCCAAGCTCGATGAGGTTCGTGCTTTTGCTGAGGCTGTTGCTGAAAGGGCGTCGGTCAAGGAGCGCAACGGAATCAAAGATTACATTGCTCACCCGAAGTCCGATGGATATAGGAGCCTGCACATCATCACGAAGCACGATGCCCCTCGCGCGGGTTTTTCCGGGCTGTTTTGTGAGACGCAGATTCGTACCCGCCTGCAGCATGCCTGGTCAACAGCGCTTGAGACGTATGATGTTGTCACGGGCGTCGGGATGAAGTTTGGTCGGGGAGGCCCTGACGAGCGACGGTTCTTCTCGCTCGTTTCCGCGTTCTTTGCCATCAAGGAAGGCGCCGTCCCCGCCTTGGGGATACCTGCCTCGACCGCTGCGATGAGAGATGAGCTGAGCGCGCTGGAAAAGAGGTGCTCAATTGTCGAGATGCTGCGGGCGTGCTCTGGATCGGTGACCGTCCTCTCTCATGAGGACTTCTCGTATGCGGCGTACTTTGTGCTGGAGATCGATTACGACCTGCAATGCACTCGCATTTACGGGTATCCCGAGGAGTCTGCAAGTGATGCTGAGCGCGTTTACTTTGAGCGTGAGCGGCTGAAGGGCCCCTTGCAGGACGTTCTCCTTGTGAGGTCGGTCTCGATCAAGAGCCTTCTTGAGGCCTATCCAAACTACAGCATGGACATACGCTGCTTTCTGGAGTGCGTTGGCGAGATTTTGGAGTAGGGCGACGGCTTGGCCTCTTGCGAAGCCCGCCGGCATGTTCTGGCAGTTTGATAGATAGCGTCGCGAAAAGTAAAGTAGGGCCCCGGCCTCGCATTGCCGCCCTGCTTCGTCGTCCCCACCGCCGAGTAAGAGTTATGTGTAGGAATGGCCCCTGAATCGGGGCTCTTCTCGCATATTTCTCTTACTCGGCGGCGGGCGTCCGGTCGCTGGCAGTCGGCGGTGTTGATGTTCGCTAGGAACTGGCCCGAATGAGCGCCGGCTTCTGAGCGGCACGTGCATCTGGAAATGAGCAGCTTGATCACGAGGGCCGCGACCCGGACCCGGGGCGCGGCCCTCGCCGTAGGGGGGCGGATGCTTCAGCTGGGCTGCACGTGAAGGACGGGGGCGCCGGGCCTCAGCGGTGATTCCGGCCCCGAGGGCGTAACGACGGGCACGGGGCTGGCGTTCTTCTCGCCATGGCGTCCGTTCCCCCGGCCTTGCGCCCGTACTTCTCGAAGTCCTTGGCGAAGGCCTAGAGCTTGAAGAAGAAACCCCTCTCCTCGAGGAAGGCGACCACTTGCGGGCGGCTTGAGGGCGGCTTTCGCCTCCGTCTTTCTTTTGGGACGGGTTTTGTGTGCGGCTCGGGATCGGCTGAGAGGCGTCGACAAACAAAGGCGCGGCGTTGATTGCCTTGAAGACCCCGCTTGACTTTTGCCCTGTTATCTCTACGATACGTATCAATGACACGTATTGGAGGCAGAATGGCTGAGCTGCTTTACCCTCTTGGCAGCGGAGGTGACGAGCTGACACAAGGATGGCGCCCAGATGATCTTGTTGATAGGCCGGACGGCCTGAAACTTTCATATGATCAAGTAGCGAACCAGTGGCGCTGCATCAGACGGTGCCTGACTGAGAACAAGTTTCACGTCCAGCTTGGCGGTTCGGTAGACGGGGATAGCTCGCGGAGGAAAAATCGTGAGTTCCTTTACTCCTTTGGGCTTTGGAGAAAGAGCGATCAGAGGGACCTTCTCCTTAAGGTGGAGCCGGAAGACTTCTGCCATGCTTTCCGGGGTAGCGACGGGTCCTTGTACTACGTATTCTGCCTAGATGCGACTCTCTGCGAGGAGATGGGCTCATCTCGTCTGGTGAGGATGTACATAAAGCACAATTATCCAGCTCCAGGGACCAAGGATGACGTCGTCATATCGTTCCACGAGCTTGAGAGGCCCATTAGCAAACCATTCAAAGACTGATAGGTAGAGGAGTAACTATGGGCGAGGAACTGGGCGCTAGGGCGTATTGCTCGAATTGCCATGGAATGGTTGAGTTTGAGACGAGGACCGAGAAAAAAAGAATCGTCCACGACGGCGTTCCCATTGAGTATGAGGCTCGTGCGGCCTACTGCGTCAACTGCGGCGACGAGCTTGCTTATGAGCCGTATGAGGAGGAGGGCGCGCAGGCGTTTGCCGAGGCCCTTCGAATTCATAATGGGATAGTTCCGCTATCAATCATTAAGGCTCTGCCAAAGAAGTATCACATTGGAAAGCGGCCGCTGTCGCTTCTTCTTGGGTGGGGAGAGGTCACATATTCCCGCTACATCGAGGGGCACATTCCTTCGATCGGCTATTCGAACATTATTCAGAGGCTGTTCGATAACCCGGTTGAATACGAGCAGCTTCTTGAGAAGAATAGGGGTCTGATTTCTGACCGTGCTTATCAGAACAGTAAAAAGGCTGTTAAGGCGGTCATTGAGTCAGATCAACCTGAGACTGAGAAGATGCTTGAAGTCGCGAGCGAATTTTGCGTCCTTTCTGGGGGAAACATCGGCGCCAGGGAAATTGAGAAGCTAACGTATTACGCGCAGGCGTTCAGTCTTGTTGTTCTTGATGAGCCGCTCTTCGAGCTTGAGCCCGAGGCATGGGTGGCCGGACCCGTCTATAGAAGACTGTGGGAGATTTTTAAACTCGACAATGTGTCGGGAGTGTATGGGGACGGGAGGCTCAGCCTCGAGGACAGCTCCTGCTTTGACGAAAAGGAGGAGGATCTGATCAAAGCCGTGTGGCATGCGTTTGGGATATACGGCGGGACCGTTCTTTCCGAGATGACCCATCGCGAGGATCCTTGGCTGCTTGCAAGGAAGCGCGCCGGCGTTGGTGTGGATGAGAGGTGCTCAGAACCCATACGTCTCGGTGACATGCGGTCGTTCTTTGAAAAGCGGTTGGACGGAAAGCGTGGCATAAGAGATATGGCAAAGAAGTATGCCGAAGAATCTGCTGGCGAGGCGCTCCTGTCTATTATGGGGATGCAGCCCTCCTGAAGGAATGTTGGTCGAGCGGAGACGTGCTGGCGGGGGCGATTCGCGAGTATGCCTCCAAATGTCGCAGGCGTGAAAACGAGCTTCTGTTGGTGGACTTGCTCGGATGATTGAGCGAGCCGGCGAGGCGAGCGAGGAGGATGACGTGGGCGCCAGAGAGGGCATTCCGAGCTATGTGGCGCACTCCGCGGAGGACGGCAGGCTCGAGCCGCTCGAGGCCCACCTTCGTGAGGTTTCCGAGATGGCCGCGCGCTTTGCCGAGCCGCTCGGGATGGCCGAGCTCGCCGCCGACATCGGCCTCATGCACGACCTGGGCAAGTACTCCGACGCCTTTCAGGACCGAGTCCTGAGGGATGGCCCCAAGGTCGACCACTCCACCGCCGGCGCATGGGAGCTCTCTTCTCGCGGCTCGTGGGAGGGAGCCTACTGCGTCACGGGCCATCACGCAGGCCTTCCTGACGGCGGTGCCGTCAACGAGGGCGGCTCGCTGGGCGACCGGCTGCACCGAGCTGCCTCCGGGCGCCTGGAGGACTACTCGGCGTACCGCTCAGAGCTGAGCGTTCCAGAGGAGGTCCCGCACGTGAGCCCGACCTTCCCGGAGGCATGGGGAGAGAAGGAGCAGGTCTTCTCGTGCTACTTCGCCGCCCGCATGCTCTTCTCGTGCCTGGTCGATGCGGACTACCTCTGCACAGAGCGCTTCATGACGGGGAGGGCTCGCAAGACGCCTGCGTCGGACTCCCTTCCGGTCCTGCGTGACCGCTTCGAGAGAAGGTTGGAGAGGTTCTATCCTCCCTCCGAAGGAATCAACGAGGTCCGCTGCTCCGTCCTCGACGCATGTCTCGACGCGTCCTCCCTGCCCGCAGGCGTCTTCTCGCTGACGGTTCCCACGGGAGGGGGAAAGACGCTTGCGGTCACCCGCTTCGCCCTCAACCACGCTGCGCGCCCTGGAGCTCAGATGCGCAGGGTCATCTATGCGGTTCCCTACACCTCGATCATCGAGCAGAACGCCGCGGTCCTGAGGGAGTGGCTTGGCCCTGAGAACGTCCTCGAGCATCATGCCAACTTCGACTTTGACTCTCTTCTCTTACTCGGCGACGTGGGTTGGAATTCGAGGGGCGGCGGCTTGGTCGTGCGCGTCTCGGGTCGCGTCGGCCTGCAGCGACAGAGGCCCCGGCGCGCCGGAAACGTTGCAAGTCTGAAAAAAGCGGCCTGAAACCCTCCAACCTTTTCAATTGATAATGCGCGCTTTAAGGCAAACACCCAAAATGGGGAGGGTGAAGGAAATTACCGACGGGCGGTGCAGATGGGTTCCGATCAAACGAAGTTCGCGGCGCTGATTAGGCACATCGGGGGCGACCTGATCTCGGAGGACGAGATCGAGGCTCTCGCCGTCGCCTCGCGCCTCCGCCACTTTGAGAAGGGCGAGACCATCATCGCGGAGGGCGAGGTCCCGCCCGAGCTCTTCATCCTCGTGTCCGGCGTCGTGCGGGGCTACCTCCTCGACGCGTCCGGCAAGGAGGTTACCGACTGCGTCCTGGGGACGCCCGGGATGGTGGCGATGCCCTACGCCCGGCTAGACGCGCCGTCCCCCAGCTGCGTCCAGGCGCTCAGCACCACCGTCCTGCTCGCCGTCGACATGTCGTGCATCGACTCCCTGCTCAAGACCAGCCTCGGGCTCAACAAGCTCTATATATCAATACTGCAGGACGCCTGGGAGATGCACTGGGAGGTGGAGCGGATCTCGCGCCAGTGCACGGCGCGCGAGCGCTACCTCTGGTTCCTCGAGAAGTACCCGGGCATGGAGGAGGCCGTGCCGGCGCGTCACATCGCGTCGTTCCTCGGCATGACGCCCGTGACGCTCTCGCGCCTGCGCGCCGCGCTGCGCGAGGAGGGGGAGTGAGCCGTCCGGAGGAGCAATCCGCCGAGCCGGCGAGCGCCGGGGCCATGCCGCTTTCAGCCCTGCGCACGTTGCGTGAGCGTGTGCCTCGCGGGCAATCGGCGCGGCACGTGAGGACTACAATTGTTAATCAGTAACGCCGCTTGACCGACCATTCTGTAAAGAAACGCGCCTGTTACCAACAATTTGTTGACCTCCCCCCGTCACGCTGCTACGCTCTCTAAAAGTGGGGAGGGGGTCAATAGCGACTCCCCCTAGCAGATGAGAAGGGACCTATCGCATGAAGAAGATTGTTGGCGTCTTCGCCGCTGCGACTATGATGTTCGCGCTTCCGAGCGTTGCCATGGCCGCTCAGTTCAACAGCCCGAGCGGCACCACCGTCACCGACCAGTCCGGTGTCTCCATCTCCGTCTCCGGCGACGTGACCAGCGCCTCCGGCAACGGCTACATTGACGTCAACGCCGGCTCCACCCCGGCCGCCAACGTCCCCGCCGGCGTCACCCCGCTGGCCACCTTCGAGGTCGTCGCCGAGGGCGACGTCCAGTTCTCCAAGCTCTCGCTGACCTTCAGCGTCGGCTCCCAGTACGCTGGCGCCCAGGCCACCGTCTACGTCGTCCACAGCGACGGCTCCCAGGAGGCCATCCCCGCGAAGGTTGCCGCCGACGGCACCGTGACCGTCACCGTCGACCGCCTCTCCGTCTTCTCCATCGTCGTTGACGAGTCCACCATCCCGTCCGGCAACCAGGGTGGCACCACCACCGGCGGCACCACCGGCACCACCGGCGGCACCACGACCGACACCTCCGCCACCTCCCCCTACACCGGCGCCTTCCTGGCCCCGGTCGCCGGCATGACCGTTGCCGCCTTCGCGGCCGCTGGTGGCGTCTCCGTCGTCCTTCGCAAGAAGGTCAACGAGTAGCCTGAGGCTGCACCCGCCCGCGGGCGGAACATAGCGCACCATCAAGGGGCTCGTCTCGCGCGGGCCCCTTTTCTGGAGTAGGCCCCCTATCGGGGCGAGGGAAGAGGGCAAGATGGCAGAGACAGAGAAGCGGCAGGGGAGCGAGGGCAAGGCTCATATGGCCAAGACCCCCGCGGACAAGGCCCCCGCCAGGAACCGTCGCGGGGTGAAGCCGCTCGTCGCGGCGCTCGTGGTCCTTCTCGCCATAGGTCTGTGCGGGACCGCCTTCCTCGTGAACCAGTACCTCGCCGGCCAGCGCCAGGCGCAGATCGAGGAGCAGACCCCCGTTCCGGAGAACCCCACGGATGCCGAGAACTCCGAGGTCCCCGAGGAGGACCCCCGTCCGGCAAACCCGATCGACTTCCCGTCCCTCAAGGCCGAGCACCCGGACATCTACGCCTGGGTGACCATCCCGGACACGGGCGTCAACCACCCCATCGTCCAGAGCGCGACGGACGACAACTACTACCTCTATCACGACCTCGACGGCAACTACACCATCTACGGCTCGGTCTTCACGCAGAGCATGAACGCCACGGACTTCTCGGACCCGGTGACCGTCGTCTACGGCCACCACACCGACAACGGGACCATGTTCTCCGACCTGCGCAACTTCACGGACAAGGACTTCTTCGACGCGCACGAGGAGATGTACATCTACACGCCGGGGCACATCCTCACGTACCGCATCATCTCCGCGTACGAGTACGACAGCCGCCACATCATGAACAGCTTTGACTTCTCTGACCCGCAGGTGCGCCAGGACTACTTTGCGGCCGTGCTCAGCCCCACTTCGATGCAGGTCAACGTCCGCGAGGGCGCCACGCTCTCGGCAGACGACAAGATCGTGCAGCTGAGCACGTGCGTGGAGGGCAACAGCGCAAGCCGCTACATCGTGACGGGGGTGCTCGTTAGTGACCAAGAGACCAGGTGACGACGGCTGGCTGGGGTCTGACGACTCCGGCGAGCTCGACCTCGAGAGCTTCTCGGGCCGCCACTTCAAGGCCCCCGCCACGCCGCAGGGCGACGCCGAGAAGGACGCTGCCGAGAAGGACGACGACTCCGCGGACGTCGATGACGCCGCCGAGGAGCCCGTCCCCGAGGGCGACTGGCCCAAGCTCGACGAGCTGCCGCGCCCGCACAGCCACGCCCACAACAAGGAGGTCCACCGCCGGCACGTGCGCCAGCGTGCCATGAGGCGCCTGCGCACGGTGCTCATCGTGCTTCTCGTCATCGGAGTGCTGGCGGGCGGCGCGGCGTTTGCCATCAACCGCATGATCGAGGAGGGCGCCCGCGCCATGCGCGAGGCGTCCCAGCCCGAGGACATCCAGACCGTCGAGGAGGCCGAGACGGTCGACGACGGCCTGACGGTCGAGTACCAGGGCAAGACCTACCGCTACAACGAGAACGTGGTCTCCATCGTCGTCATGGGCTACGACCGCCGCCAGGACGTCTCCGTGACGGGCAAGGCCGGCCAGGCCGACGCCATCATGGTGGTGGCGCTGGACACGAGCACTGGCCTCATGCGCGTCATCGGCGTGCCGCGCGACACGATGGTCGACGTTGACGAGAACGTGGGCGACGCGTTCATCGGCCAGGACAAGATGCAGATCGCGCTGGCCTTCAGCTACGGCGACGGCTACGAGTCGAGCGCGGAGAACGTGGTGCGCGCCGTCTCGCGCGTGCTCTACAACATGCCCATGAACTACTACCTCGCGCTCAACATGGAGGGCGTCGGGCCCATCAACGACGCGGTGGGCGGGGTCGCCCTCACGCCGCTCGCCACGATTCCCAACACGGGGATCTACGAGGGCTCCACGATGACGCTCTACGGGACCAACGCGACGAAGTACGTGCAGTATCGCGACACGTCTCAGCTTGACAGCTCCCTGCAGCGCCAGGCGCGCCAGTCCCAGTACCTGCAGGCGTTCTTCTCGCAGGCCATCTCCAACGCGGCGGGCAACCCGACCGTGCTCGTGGGCCTCTACCAGACCGCGCTGCAGTACTCCACCACCAACCTGGGCCTCGACGAGTTCAGCTACCTCGCCACGGTGCTGCTGAGCCACGGCATGAGCCAGCTCGACGTCGTGACGCTGGGCGGCGAGCCCGTGAAGGGCGAGCAGTACGTGGAATACCACCTGGACCAGCAGAGCGTCTACGAGACCGTGCTCGACGTGTTCTACACGCCCGTCGAGGACGAGGCGGAGACTCCCGCGGAATAGCCGCGCCGGGTCGCGCCGCGCCGGCGGCCGCTCAGCGCTTGATCGCGTGCTTGATCTTCCCCGGGACCTTCATGAGCAGGGAGCCCACCTTGTAGGAGTTCGAGCTCTCGAGCTCGACGACGCGCCGGCGGGCCTCAGCCAGCTCCTCCTCGAGCTCGCCGGCCCTGACCCGGGCGGCATCGAGCTCGTCGCGCGCATCGGCGAGCCGTGCGTTTGCGTCTGCGAGCCAGCCCTCCATGTTGTTGAGCCATGCCTTCACGTCGCGACACTCAGCGCGGGCGTCGCGCAGCTCGCGGTCCGAGAAGGGCATCTCATAGAGGTAGGTCTCTTCGTGGGCAGCACGCCGCCGCGCGACGGGCTCGGAGGAGGCGACGAGCTCAATCAGGTCATCCTCCTCGGCCTGCGCGAGCTCCATCAGGCTCTGCACGCCGCGTTCGACGACGGGGCGAAGCGCGGAGCGACCCTCGACGAGCGATGAGAGCGTCCCCTCCAGCCCCTCTGCGCCGACGTCGACCGGAAGCAGGTACGCGCCCATGCCGGCCTCCTCGTAGAGGGAGCACACCTTGGGCAGGTACCCCAGGCCCACGCAGGGCGTGCCGCTCTTAAAGAGAAGAAGTGAGCAGTGGTAGCGCATCGAGAGCCCGGCGCAGGCGCGGGCGAGCAGGTCGACCATCGCGTCGACGCGCTCTCCGTAGGAGAAGACGTGGGTGCGCGCCGCATGGCTCATCTCGGAGATCACGCGCTCGCTGATGGCGCGGTCGTCCTCGTCGAGGAGGCAGAAGACGACGTGCATGCCGTCCTGGGAGCCCAGGACGCCGTCGCAGGCGCGGGCGACCCTTGAGGGAAAGTCCCCCGGAAGCCCCTCGTAGTCCCTGAGGGAGACCACGAAGAACTCCTCTGCGTCGCCGACGCCCTCCCCGCGCAGCCACGCGTCGACGTCGTCGCAGGGACGCGCGCCGCCCGTGAGCGCGACGTCCGCACGCTGGAGGACCTGGCGCGACGGGACGCCCGCGGCGCGGACCAGGCGAGCGGTCTCGGCGTCACGGCACAGGAAGGTCCCGCCGAGATTCCCCATCAGCTCGACCAGCCTCCTGCTGTGCTCGAGCTCGAGCGGGCCTCCGCCGATGCCGTAGTACACGACGGGCGCGTGGTTGAGGCTCGCAAGGCTCGCGTACGCGGCAATGCCGGGCAAGTCCGAGTGAAGGACCGAGGAGAGCAGCTCCGCCTTGCCCATGGTCCAGCGCACGCCCTGGTCAAAGAGCAGCCCGCCGATTGCCAGGGCAGCGGAGCAGCGTGCGAGAAGCCCGTCGAGGGCGGACTTGTCACCCAAGGAGATGGCGTAGATTCCGTGATGCACGAGCGTGTGCCAGGGGTCCTCGCTCACGGCAACGCTCACGGCGCCGTCGACGCGCGCGGCGACGCGCTCGGCTACGGTCGACAGGAGGTACTCGTCGCCGAAGTTGCCCTTCCCGACATAGCCGAAGAGCGAGACGAGCCTGCAGGGGTCGGAGCACCCGCAGGTGCCCTCGGAGCCCCGCCCTTCGCACGCCTCGTCCAGGGCGCGGAGCACGGACGCGGCGAAGGGGTCATCCGCGGGCGGCCTGACGGCGGGCCCGGAAGGCGAGCGGAAAGCCCCCTCGACGAGGCCGCCGAGCTCAGAGGGGTCGGCGCAGTCGTCCGCTCGAATGACCGTGCAGCCGCTCAGCTGCTCGAACGCGCGGGCAAAGTAGTCGCCTGCGGCCGCGTCGCGCGCGTCACCGTCATCAGGGAAGGCGAGCAGCGCACCGCCGGCCGCGCAGGCGTAGAGCGCGTCGGAAGTGGTCCGGTTGAAGCTCCACTCCTCGGGCCACCCCGCGCCGAGGCACCTGATCGGCACGTCGCCCACGGCGCCCTCGAGCCCGCGGAGTGCCGTGACGCGCGCCTCGTTCGCGTCCTGGGCGCACACGATGCCCGGCCCAAACGCGATGGTGTTCGCGGGCACGCGGGTCGTGGCGTCGATCCTCCCGTCCAGCCGCGAGACCACGGTCCTCTCGCCCTCGAGGCGGGACGCGTCGACCCCGGGGAGAAGCCATGCCCTCTCCGGGGTGCCCGAGCCCTTCCGCATGGAGCGCTCGAGCTCGTCATCCGTCTGCGCAAGCGTCACGTACGCCGTGCCCGCCGGGCAGGGCGCGGCGTCGAGCGCGATCCCGTCGGCGGCGACGAGGGCGTCCGCCTTCCAGCGCCCGCAGAGGGCGGCAAGCGGGGAGGGGTCGACGAGCTCCGACGAGAAGAGCTGGGGCCATCGGTCCGGCGTGAACCAGAACACGGCATGTCCGGCGGCTTCGAGCGCCTCCCTGACCTTCCAGGAGGGGGAGAGGTAGCCAATGCGGGGATTGGCCAACATGACGATGCGGCGCTGGTGGAACATGAGCGCTCCCAGGTTTCGGTGAGGACGAGCCATTCAACTATACGTTCAGCGTTCTGAGGAGCTTTGTCAACAGAGCCCCGGCGGCCGCTAGGCCTTGCCGTCTCCCCGGCTGGCCAGCTCGAGCTGCAGCAGCTCCAGCGACGCAGCGACCTGCTGCTTCTCCTCGACCATGCTGCGCTGGGCGTCGAGGGCGCCCAGGAGCTCGTCTGCGGAGGGCGAGAAGTGCCGCCGGCGCCAGCGGCGCAGCCGGCCGAAGAGGCGCTCGGAGAGGTCGGCGCGCCGACGACCGAGCTCCGCCCGGCGCCCGTAGAGCGCCCCGACGAGGCCGTAGATCGCGGGCCCGCCGAACGCGGTCGTGTCGCCGGAGTAGTCGTAGACGCGCAGCGCCCAGGCGCAGATGCGATCGCCGCCGAGCCACGAGCTCACGTCCTCGCGCGAGCAGCGGCTGGCAAGGATCTGCTGGAGGTGCCGCAGCAGGCGGTCGCGGGCGCCGTCGTCGCCGAGCTCGCAGATGTTGGGCATGACGAAGTCCATGACAAAGGTCAGCATGCGGCGGGCGCTCTCGCCCTGCATGCGTCCCGCCGCCGCCCAGTCGTCGAGGATGGCCTCGACGACCGTCAGGTGCTTCTCGACGCGCGTCGCCAGGTCGCGGGCGGCCGCGGCCATGGCGGAGTCCGTGCGGGAGAGCCGGTAGCGGTAGAGGCGGTCGGAGAGGAGGGCGGCGCCGCGCGCCCGCGCGAGCGCGGCGAAGCAGAAGACCTGGTCCTCGCCAAGCGCGATGCCCTCGGGGAAGCGGATGCCGTGCTCCCGGAGAAACGCCGCGCGATAGGCTCCGTTCCACGGGAAGGGCCGGCTGTGCTCCTCGAAGACGAGCTGGTCGCTATAGCCCTCGAAGACCTTGTCCGACAGGGTCAGCGTGCTGTCGATCCAGGGGTTGGAGCAGCAGGCGGGAAACGGCGTGGCGGAGAACTTGACGACGTCGACGTCGTGCTCCTCGAAGGCGCGCACGACCGTCGCGCACGCCTTGGGCATGAGGACGTCGTCGGCGTCCACAAAGCAGATGATGTCGCCGCGGGCGCGGTCGATGCCGTCGTTGCGCGCGCTCGAGACGCCGTTGTTCTCCTTGGAGATGACGACCACGCGCTCGTCGAGGCTGGCGTAGAGGTCGAGGATCTTGCCGGAGCGGTCGGTCGATCCGTCGTTGACGCAGATGATCTCGATGTCCGCGAGCGTCTGCGCGCGGATGGAGTCGATGCACTGCGGAAGGTACGTCTCCACGTTGTAGACGGGAACGACCACGGATACGCGCGGCATGGGATTCTCCTCGCTCTGTCGTCGCGGCGGCTAGCGGCCGGACACCTTGTCCTTGATCACGCGGGCCACGTACGAGGGGCCGCCGGACTTGGCGTACTGCATCATCGTGCCGAGCTTGCTCGTGTTCTCGCAGGCAAACTTCACGCTGTAGAAATCGGGGTCGTACGCGATGAGGTGGATCTCGTCGAACTCGCCCTGGTTGAAGGCGTAGCGTGCGGCATCGCCCTCGACCACGCTGACGTTGCCCGCCTCGACCTCCTCGCGCATCTCGCGGCTGAACCGCTCGAGGAACTCGCCGCGCAGCTCGGGGGCAAGGCGGTAGAGGTTCCAGCGGTAGTTGTAGAACTTCATCTTCGCGCGGATGGCGTCGAGCTCGGGCTTGAGGTCGGCGCGGTCCTCGTTCAGGAAGCGGGAGATCTCGTCGTGCTCGTCGCAGACGCAGAAGACCTTGCCGGGGTTGTTGACCGAGGACTTCTCGTTGTCCTGGCGGTAGTGCAGGAACGCGCGGCAGGAGTAGGCCACGCGCTCGGCGCACGCGAACGCCTTGAAGCTGAAGCTCGTGTCCTGGAAGGACGCGCCCGGCGTGGGCAGGAAGCGGACGTTGTTCTCCTCGAGAAACGCCCTGCGGTACATGACCGACCAGATGGACGCCTTGGCCCAGAAGATCTCCGGCACGTCCACGGCGCGGTGGACGCCCATGAGCTCCATCTCCGGGGAGACGGCCGAGAAGTACAGGTTGTGGCGGTTGAGCTGCTCGGCGCCGGGGTTGGACCAGTAGAGGTAGAAGTTGCACTTGAGGAGGTCGAGCCTCTCGCGCTCGCAGCGCTCGACCATGTACTCGAGCGCCTCGGGGTCCAGGAAGTCGTCGGACTCGAGGATGGCCACGTAGCGGCCGCGCGCGGTCTCCAGGCCGCGGTTCATGGAGTCGCCGTAGCCGGAGTTGGGCTTGTCGATGATCCGGATGCGCTCGTCGCGCGCGGCGAACGACTGGATGATGGCGAGGGAGCCGTCGGTGGAGCCGTCGTTGATGCAGATGATCTCGAGGTCGCGCAGGGTCTGGGCGCAGGCGGAGGCGAGGCACTGCTCGAGGTACTTCTCGACGTTGCAGATGGGCATCAACAGGGAAACGAGCGGGCGCTGCATATCGCTCACGGGACCTCCAAGTGCTACAAAATGTGCTGCGTCTGAACTACGGCGTATACTATACCAGTGATTTCCCGCCCCACGGGATTCCTCCACAGCACCCAACCAAATGAGGAGAGGGCAGGCAGAGTGGCTCCATCAGATGCGCGCGCCGCGGCGCCCGAGGTCTCGGTCCTCGTCCCCATATACAACGTCGAGAAGTACCTCGAGCAGTGCCTCTCGTCGCTTTCCGGGCAGACCTTCGGCGACTTCGAGGCCATCTGCGTCAACGACGGCTCCACCGACGGGTCGCGCGCGATCGTGCGACGCTTCTGCGACGCCGACCCGCGCTTCCGCGTCATCGACAAGCCCAACTCCGGCTACGGCGACTCCATGAACCGCGGCCTCGCCGCCGCGCGCGGCCGCTACGTGGCCATCCTCGAGTCCGACGACTTCTTCGAGCCGGGCGCGCTCGAGGCGCTCCACGCCGCCGCGGGGCGCACGGGCGCGGACGTGGTCAAGGCGGACTTCTACCTCTACTGGTCCGCGCCCGAGGAGCGCCGCGAGCTCTTCCGCATCGTGGACGAGCGGGAGGCCGGCCGCACGATGGCGCCCCTCGACGACCTCGCCGTCTTCTTCCGCAAGCCCTCCATCTGGTCGGCGCTCTACCGAAGGGACTTCCTGGAGGAGAACGGCATCCGCTTCCTGCCGACGCCGGGCGCCTCCTACCAGGACGCCGGCTTCAGCTTCAAGGTCTGGGCGTCCGCGCGGAGCGTGGCGTTTCTCGCGGACCCCGTGCTCAACTACCGCCAGGACAACGAGGCCTCCTCGGTGGCGAGCCCGGGCAAGGTCTTCTGCGTCTGCGACGAGTACGCCTCCATGGAGGGGTTCGTCCGCGCGCGGGGCGGTTCGCGGGAGCGCGCGCTTCTCGGCATCCTGCAGCGCATGAAGCTCGACAGCTACCTCTGGAACTACGACCGCCTGGCGCCTGAGCTGCGCCCCGCCTTCGCGGAGCGCGCCGCCGCCGAGTTCCGGGCGGCGCTCGAGGAGGGCATCGTCGACCTCTCGCTCTTTGAGCCCACGGCCCGCGCGGAGCTCGACGCCCTCGTGGCGGACCCGGAGGCGTTCTGCGCCGGGCGCGGGGCGGCGGCGGGCACCGGGACCCTGGCCGCGCTGAGGCGCTACCTTCGCCTGGGGGGCCTTCCGCTCGTGGCGCGCGTCGTGTGGTTCAGGCTCTTCGGCCGCTCGGCGAGAAGGACCAACTGGCGGGGAGGCGCGCTGTGAGCCCGGCGGCTGCGGCGGTGCCCCGCCTCACGGTGGTCGTCCCCGCCTACAACGTGGAGGAGTGGGTCGACCGCTGCCTGGAGTCGCTCGAGGCGCAGGACTTTGCCGACTTCGAGGTCGTGTGCGTGAACGACGGCTCCACCGACGGCACGCGCTCCCGGCTGGCGGCCTGGGAGGGTCGCGACCCGCGGGTCCGCGTGATCGACCAGGAAAACGACGGCCTCTCCGCCGCGAGAAACGCCGGCATCCGCGCCGCGCGCGGCGACTACGTGTGCTTCCTCGACGCCGACGACCGGCTGCTGCCGGGGGCCTGCGGGCGGATCGTCGCCGCGCTCGACCAGTCGGGCGCCGACGTGCTCGTCTTTGGCGCGCGCTGCTGGCCGAGCGAGCGGGACTGTCCCGACTGGCTCGTCGAGTGCCTGCACCCGCGCGACGCGGTGTACGAGCGCTTCTCGATGGACCTGCTGCTCAAGGAGGCCTCGCGCCCGTTTGCCTGGCGGCTCGCCCTGCGGCGGGACTTCCTGCGCAAGAGCGGCGTCGCCTTCGACGAGACCGTGCGCTTCGGCGAGGACCAGGTGTTCTGCTTCGCGGTGTACCCGCGCTCGCGCAGGACCGCCCTCATCTCCGACGAGCTCTACGAGTACCAGGTGGGCCGCGCGGGGTCGCTCATGACGCGGCTCGATGGCGACTTCGGCGCCAAGATGCTCGAGCACAACGTCATCGTGCGCCGAATCCTCGCGGACTGGGACGGCATGGGGATTCTGCGTGCGCACGCGGAGGACCTGGTGGCGTTTGCCCTGGACTTCTCGCTCTACGACGCGATCAAGCTGCCCGACGCCGCGTACCGACCCGTCGCGGACGGCCTGCGGGAGATCCTCGCGCGGTACTGGTCGGCGGCCGACGTCGCGGGCATGGCGCTGCCGCGCGTCACGCGCGCGATGGCGCTGCGGACGTGCTTCCGGACGGACATGTCGCTTCGGGGCAGGCGCGCGCTCGCCCTGGAGTACCGCCTCCAGCAGAAGGGCGTCCGCTCGCTCGTGCACCGCGTCGTGGAGAAGCTCCGCGGCTGAGCCGGCACGGCGCCGCCTTCCGGCGCCCGCACGGCGCCAAATGGCGGATGAACGGTTTGTCGGGTATGGCGGTGGGATTTCGGGGTAAGATAGTCCCCGTGGCCAAACGGCCACGGGTATCGCGCGCGAGCGCAGCTTTTGCCCCGTGGGGCAGAGAAAGAAAGGCACGACATGGCACAGGGTACTGTCAAGTGGTTCAACCCGGACAAGGGCTACGGCTTCATCTCTCGTGAGGATGGGGACGACCTGTTCGTTCACTACTCCGAGATTCAGATGGACGGCTTCAAGACTCTGGACGAGGGCCAGGCTGTCGAGTTTGACATCACCACCGGCCAGAACGGCAAGCTCCAGGCCTCCAACGTCCGCAAGCTCTAGTCTTCGGATTCAGGCGACTTGGGAGGGGCTCGCATCGCGCGGGCCCCTCTTTTTGCGTCGCGCCGGGATGCCCTACACTAGGGTCGTTTGGCGGCGAGGGGGCATGCCCGCCCCGAAGGAGTCACCATGGGCCTCAAGGACCTTGCGGAGCAGTTCCTCAAGTTTGGCGTCGTCGGCGCGCTCGCGACCGTCGTCGACTACGGCATCCTCATGCTGCTCTCGCAGGTGGCGGGGTGGGACCCGCTGCCGGCGTCGGTGGTCTCCTACCTCGTCTCGCTGGCGTTCAACTACCTCGCCTCGATGCGCTACGTGTTCGAGCGGCGCGACGACCTCTCGCGTCGGCGCGAGCTTGCCGCCTTCGTGGCGCTCTCGGCGGTTGGCCTGGTGATAAACTCGCTGCTCATCGAGGCGGGAACGACGTTTTTCGGCGACGGCGCCCTCTCCGTCACGCTCACCAAGGTGCTGGCGACCCTCGTCGTGGGCATCTGGAACTTCTGGAGCAGGAAGCACTGGCTCGAGGCTCGCTGACCGCGGCGCGGCGCGTGCATCTCGCGCTCGCGGCGCGCGCAAGCTACGTGGCGATGTGATGTGGTCCCTCCCGCATTCGCCCGCTCAAGTAAAATGGCCAAGTCTGTGCACATGAGAGATTGGAACCCTGTATGCAGCTCGTCTCATCCCTGCCGGTGAGCCTGCGCCGCGCGCCCGCCACGCTGGCCTGCGCGTGCGCGCTCGCGCTCGCGTTTGCCGCCGCGCCCGCCGTGGCCCAGGCGGCCACCGCCGACCAGCTCCCCCTCGCGATCGACGCATCGGTCCCCGATGACGCGACGCTCATCTCCTCCGAGTATGCCCAGCTCCCGTCCGGCGAGGTCGTGAGCGTCGCCGACGGCGCCGCCACGGACGACCCCGACCTTCTCGGCACGCCCGATGCCCCGCCCGACCCGCTCGAGGCGACCGGGGGCGAGCGCTTCGTCCCGATGAGCGTGGGCGAGGCCCGCGACGCCCTCGCCGAGGGCGGCGTCGAGCTGCTCGCCGAGCGCATCGGCGGCAACGAGTACGGCGCCTACTGGGGCACCTACGCCGGCACCCCCGCGTTCTACATGAAGGACGGCACCCTCTTCGCCTGCCAGGCGGAGGGCGTCATCGACGTCTCGGAGTGGAACGGCGACATCGACTGGGCCGCGGTGAAGGCCGCCGGCGTGAAGGGCGCGATCATTCGCATCGGCTTCGGCACCGACCGCCTGGACTACAAGGCCGCGCGCAACATCAGCGAGTGCAAGCGCCTCGGGATCCCCTTTGGCATCTACATCTACTCCTACGCCTACGACGAGGCCTTCGCCCGCGGGGAGGGCGCGCAGGTCGTCGCCTGGATGCGCGAGCTCGGCGTGAGCCCGGACGACCTCGGCCTGCCGGTCTACTATGACCTCGAGCGGTGGTCGTGGACGGGCCACACGCCGCCCACCGACCCGGCCGTCTACACCGCCATCGTCCGCGCGTGGCTCTCCGAGGTCCAGGGGGCCGGCTACGAGACCGGCGTCTACTCCTACACGAGCTACCTCTACGGCCCGCTCAACTCCGACTACATCCACGACAACGTCAGCTGGGCGGCGCAGTACGGCGCGCAGCTCACCTTCACCGACTTCGGCGGCAACTACCGCGGCTGGCAGTACACCAGCTCCGGGGAGGTGGCCGGCATCGAGGGCCGCGTCGACCTCAACGCCTTCGGCAACGCGCGCATGACCTACGCCGTCACCGCGAGCGGCGCGGAGGGCGGCTCGGTCTCCGTCTCGGCATCGCCGGTCGAGGCCGGGCAGACCGTGACGATCACGGTCTCTCCCAGCGCGGGCAAGAAGCTCGACGTGCTGACGGTCACCGACTCCTCCGGCGCCGCGGTGCGCGTCACCACCGTGCGCGAGGGCTCCACCTACACCTTCACGATGCCCGCCCGCGCCGTCAGCGTCTCGGCGACCTTCGTCTGCGACGGCGGCGCGCTCTGCCCGAGCCACCGCTTCCCCGACGTGGACCAGGCCAAGTGGTACCACCTGGCCGTCGACTGGGCGGTCGAGAACGGCGCGATGAACGGCTACGACAGCGGCCTCTTTGGGCCGGAGGATACCCTCACGCGCGCCCAGATCGCCGGCGTCCTCTACAACCTCACCGGCCAGCCCTGGTCCGACGTCTCGATACTGCCCGCCGACTGCGACCGCAGCGCCTGGTACAGCAAGTGCGTCGCGTGGGCGCTGCGCACCGGCGTGATGAACGGCTACGGCGACGGCTCGTCCTTCGGGCCCAACGACGCCCTCACGCGCGAGCAGGCGGCGGCCGTCCTCTACAACCTCGCCGGCAAGCCGTCGATGCGCGCCGACCTCTCGTCCTACCCCGACGCCGACGAGGTCTCCTCGTGGGCGTACGACGCCCTGTCCTGGGCGGTCGCCGAGGGCGTGATCAACGGCGTCGACAAGGGCGGCACCCTCGTCCTGGACCCGCAGGCGACGTGCTCCCGCGCGATGCTCGCCGGCCTCATGTCCAACCAGGCCGGCGCATAGGCCCACTTGCATATCCTTTCGGGCGCGGGGCGCCGCGGTCATGCGGCGCCCCGTTCTTCTCGCTTGACGTTTGTCCGAAATCGGACTAATATGGCTGGCCGCCAGCGAGGAGAGGGGAGGCTCATGTCAAACGAGCCCGAGGTCGCGAGTGCACGGCAGCTCGACGCCCTCTATCAGAAGACCGACAAGATCTACTACGAGTTCGCGCGCGGGTGCGGGCTCTCGGAGACCGCCTACTGGATCCTGTACGCGCTCGAGGTCTCGGGCGGCAGCGTCGCGCAGGCGAGCATCGCCGAGGAGTTCTCGTACTCGCGCCAGACCGTGAACTCGGCGCTCAAGGCGCTCGAGGCGCGCGGCCTGGCCGAGCTCTCCTTCGTCGAGGGGAGCCGCCGCAAGAAGCTCGTGAGCCTCACGGACGCGGGCCGCGCCTTCAGCGCGGAGCGCATCGTCCCGGCCATCGAGGCCGAGGACCGCGCCTTCGCGAGCCTCTCGCCCGAGGAGCGCGCGGAGTTCCTGCGCCTCGCGGCCGCCTACGCCGACGCCATCGACCGCGAGCTCGCGCGCCTGGCGCCGGAACCTGACGACAGCGCCAACAAGGGAAGGGAGACACGGTGAGCGAGAAGAGCCACGCGCCCCGCGACTACAGCAAGCGCACCTCCGCGCGCCTGCTCGTGAGCCTCATGGCCCCGTACAAGGGGCTGCTCGCGGCCATTCTGCTGGCCTCGATCTGCGACATGACCGGCATGCTCTACATCCCCACGCAGCTCTCCGCCATGGTCAACGTGGCAGTGGACACGCGCGACATGAGCGCGCTCATGGGCCACGGCGTGGCCATGCTCATCGCCGCCCTCGTGGGCTCGGGCGGCTACCTGACGACGGTCTTCCTGACCTCGCGCCTGTGCGCCAAGGTGGGCCGCGACCTGCGCATGCGCGTCTATGACGCGTCGCTTGCGTTCTCGGGCTCGGACTTCAACGCCTTCGGCACGGGCTCGATGATCACGCGCACGCTCTCCGACGCCAACGTCATCCAGCAGACGCTGCTGATGTCGGTCCTCATGAT
>CALUNW010000009.1 GCA_944322145.1 uncultured Atopobiaceae bacterium
CGCGCTTCCTCTGCCCCTGGCTGTACATGCGGTTCTCCTCCTGTCCCGCTTTGGTCCAGGATTCCCACCGCAGTCCCGAATGTGCATCGGGAATTGAGCAGTATGAGCTCGCGGCCTGAGCGGTGGTTTTTGAGCACCTACCCGTCCTGCATGAGCGCGTGCCTCACGCGGTACGACTCGCCGCGGAACTGGACGAGCCTGCCGTGGTGCACGACGCGGTCGATGACGGCGGCGGCCATCTGGTCGTCCCCGAAGACCCCTCCCCAGCGGGAGAACTCGAGGTTGGTCGTGATGACGACGCTCTGCCTCTCGTAGGCGTCGGCGAACACCTGGAACACGAGGCGCGCCGTCGGCGTCGAGCGGCAGGAACCCCAGCTCGTCGATCACGAGCGGGCGGGCCCGCGCGACCTGCGACATCTCGCGGTCGAGCCTGCCCTCCTCGCGGGCGCGCCTCAGGCGCATCACGAGCGACGAGGCGGTGAAGAAGCGCGCCTCGAGCCGCCTGTCGCACGCGAGCTGGCACAGCGCGCTCGCCATGTGCGTCTTGCCCGTGCCCACGTCGCCCATCAGCACGAGGTCCTCGCGGCGCTCGAGGAACGCGAGCGACAGCAGGTCGTCCCGCCCGAGGCCCTCGGGCCACGAGACCGCCGACCAGTCGTAGCCGTCGAAGGTCTTCGGCGCCGGAAGGCCGCAGCGCCGAAGCAGCGACGCGCGCTTCGAGGCGTCGCGGCTGGCGGCCTCGGCCTCGAGGTACGAGGCGAGGTACTCGACCTGCTTCGGACTGCCCGCCGCCGCCCATTCGCCGAGCACGGAGGTCGTGAGCGAGCACCTCCTGCCCGCCTCCATGATCCTGCGCGCGAGCTCGCCGCTAGCAGGCATGGGCCTCGCCCCCTCTCAGGAAGCCGTCGTACACGGACAGGTCGGCGCCGCCCTCCGCGGCCGGGCCGCCGGCCGCCATCCTGCGGGCCAGCACGTCGACGGTCGCGTCGTCTGGGATCCGGCCGCCCTCGATCACCATCTGCGCCGCGGAGCAGGCGGCGTCGAAGCCGGACGGGCCGGCCGCTCGCTCGATCGACCTGAGCACGCGGCGGCGGCCGGCCGCATCGAGGGAGTCTATTGCCCGGACGAGGGCCTCGGGCATGTCGCGCCTGATCACGGACTCGCCGAAGGCGCGGGGCCGCGCCACGAGCGCCGGCACGAGGGAGAGCGGGTTGCGCACGACGGGCCCGTCGCCGAACGCGCGCTCGAGCACCGCGACCCGCCGCCCGCGGTCCGCCAGGATCTCCACCGTGTCCGCCCGGACGCCGCAGAGGAGCTCCCGGGAGTGCCGGGCGGGACCGGCGAGGTAGCCCCGGCCGTCGATGGTCACCACGCCGCGCTTGTCGGCGCGGCACCTCGCCCAGCGCACGGCGTCGAAGGGCGACGACGGCAGCGCGAGCATGGCGGCCAGGTCCTCGGCGAGCACCTCCGGGGTCGGGCGGCCGTCCCGCGCCCGCGAGGCGGCGCTCAGGCGGTCGCACCCGTCCCTGAGCAGGTCGTTCAGCTCGGCGAGCGAGCCGACCGCGGGCACGGGGACGAGCAGGTTGCGGCGGATGAACCCGACCGCGCTCTCCACCGACCCCTTCTCGTTGCCCGAGTACGGGTTGCAGTAGCGGCTGCCCATTCGGTAGTGGGCGCGGAACAGCGAGAAGAGGTGGGATTCGGTCACCTCGCCGCGCAGGCGCCTCCCGGCCTCGGTGGCGTTGTCGAGCACGAGCTCGCGGGGCGCCCGCCCGATCCACCCGAAGACGCCAGCCAGCCCCGCGCACATGCACTCGGCGCGCTGGGACATGCCGGCGACGGCGTAGCGCGCGTTCGAGTGGGGCAGGCAGACGACGAGGAGCTTCAGGCGCAGCCTCTCCCCGGAGACCACCGCCTCGAAGTTGCCGTAGTCCGCCTGGGCGGTGCCGGGCGCCCACTCGAGCTCGAGGTAGCCGTCCCCCGCGCCCGCCGCCCGCGCGAGCCGCCACTCGCGCACGTGGCGCTGCACGGCGGAGTAGGAGCCCTCGTAGCGCCTCTCCTCGACGAGCCGGTCGTAGATTCTCTTGGCGGTGTGGCGCTGCTTGCGCGGGGCGCCCAGGTCGGCTTCGAGCACCCCGTCGATCCAGGCGGCGTGCGGGTCGATCGCCGGGTGCGGCCTGTCTGCGGGCGCGGGGGGCTCCGGCGACAGGTCCTCCATGTCGGCGTACTTGGCGACGGTGTTGCGGCTGAGCCGGAGCCTGCGGGCTATCTCGGCCCGCGGCACCCCCTCCGCATCCATCGAGCGTATATCATTTCTCACATCCAGGGGCACGGTCATCTCCTCCATCCTTCCCGGGCGGTCTCGCCAAAGCACGCGCCCGGGACAACCGTACGGCGGGGGCCGCGCCCCTGGTCCAAGGGGGCGCGGCCCTCATGCTCAAACTGCTCATTTTTCGGTGCACGCGTTGCTCAGAAACCGGTGCTCATTCGGACCATTTCTTATTGCACATCAACAGGCGCTCGGGGCGCTCAGGCGCTCGGGGACGGCGCTGTGGCGCGGGTACCTGCTCAAGGAGGGGCTGAGGGCGGTCTTCCGCGGCGACCCGGCGGACGCCCGCGCCTCGCTCGACCGGTGGCTCTCGTGGGCGCGCCGCTGCAGGATCCCGCAGTTCGTGGAGCTCTCGAGGAAGGTGAGGCGCAAGCGGGAGGGCGTCCTGAGGTCGATCGAGCTCGGGGTCTCGAACGCCCGCGTCGAGGCGGTGAACAACAAGATCAAGGTGGCGGTCAGGCAGGGCTACGGGTTCAGGAACATCGACAACCTGATAGCGCTCGTGATGCTCAGGTGCTCGGACCTCAGGCCCGCGCTACCCGGCAGGGCGGCGGCGTGACCCCTACCCACACGAACTCACGAAGCCTCTTTTTTCTCGTGTCTTTTCGTTCATGTCGTTGTTGTGATTTCGTGTGGTATTCGCAAGCCAATTGCCAGGTCTACCTGCGGAAATAATGGGTCTTGCCATGTTGCTTTCGGCATAGACGTCTCTAGTATGCGAGGCACGCGCTCGCCAGCGCGGCGCCGTCCAATCCCGAGAAGTTCGACCCGACGAGAGCCGTGACGATGGGCCCCGCTCCGATGCCGGAGGTCATCACCGCTGCAAGGGTTACCACCGCAGTCCCGCACTATGAATTGCGGCACTGTGCGGTAGATGAGGTGCTGCAATTAGTTGCCCTCCTCGTCGACCGCCTCTATCGCGCGAGACGTTGCGTCAGCGGTTTCGAAACTTTAATATTATGGTTGTTTCGAAACCGGTGAGATTGGAGCTCGTATGCCTTGGGTCGAGCGCGAATCGTACCTGGAGCGCCTCCGCTCCGTTGAGGGGACAGGCGACATCAAGGTCATAACCGGCGTTCGCCGCTCGGGCAAGTCCGAGCTCATGAAGGCGTTCTCCGCCGAGCTCGCGAGGCGGGACCCATCGTCGAACAACCTCTACATCGACCTGCTCGACCTCGACAACGAAGAGCTCCTCGAGTATCACGCTCTGCACGACAGGATTGCCAAATCCCACAAGGATGGTGTGCGAAACCGCCTCTTCATCGATGAGGTGCAACGGTGCGAGGGCTTCGAGAGGGCGATCAACAGCATTCATGCCCGGGGAGGGTGGGACATCTACCTCACCGGCTCGAACGCGTTCCTCCTGAGCTCCGACCTCGCAACGCTCTTCACCGGCAGGCACCGCGAGATTCATGTTCTGCCGTTCAGTTTCGGTGAGTTCCGCGCATACTTCGGCGAGCGGGATTCCCTCGACGACGACCTGGACCGCTACATCGAGCGCGGCGGCCTCGCCGGGTCCTACGGGTACCGCGACATGGCGGAGTCGTACGGCTACATCAGGGACGTCTACAGGACCATCCTTACGCGAGACCTCGTACAGAAGTTCCGTCTGCCCGACACGCTGGTGCTCGAGCGGCTCGCCGAGTACATGATGGACAACACCGGAAACCTTAACTCGCCGAACAGCATCGCCAACACCCTCGATGCAAACAAAGTGTCGACCAACCACGTCACGGTTGGGCGCTACATCTCGCACCTGAGGGACGCCTTCGTCTTCTACGAGGCCAAGCGCTACGACATCAAGGGCAAGAGGTACCTGAGTACGCAGGCGAAGCGCTACGTGTGCGACACGGGTATGCGCTACGCGGTGCTCGGCACGCGCAACATGGATTGGGGCCGCATGTACGAGAACTCGGTGTTCTTGGAGCTCATTCGCCGCGGATACGAGACCTACGTGGGAAAGCTCTACCAGAAGGAGGTCGACTTCGTCGTCAAGCGGGGGTCGGAGCAGGTCTACATTCAGGTGAGCGATAACGTAGACGCACCCGAGACGCTCGAGCGCGAGCTCGCTCCTCTGCGTGCGATACGCGATGCCTACCCCAAGGTTCTTATCGCGAGGACACGACACGACGACTACACGATTGACGGCATCAGGGTGCTCGATCTGGCCCGTTGGCTCATCGGGGAACAGGGATTCTAATATCGGGGGGGGGGGCGCGCTTCTGCGCCATGATTCGCAAGGAGGGAGGGGTGATGGGGACGGTGACCGCGTGAATCCATCTTGAGTGCATGTGGAATAGGGTAAGTATGTTGGTAAACGGCGAAGCAGAAGATGAAGCAGCCCTCTCACCCGCGCCGACAATTACTGAGTGGGAGTAGAAATTTAATCACACAGATAATATAATAAGCTAAAAATTAGATTGCGCTAAGGCGGGGCCGTTTCAGCATGCGACCCCGCCTTTCCCATGCCATGGTCTCCCCAACCCCCACACGTGGTGGTTCTTCTCGCGAGAAAAATGGGAAAACGCCTGGTCAGCCTGATTCGAAGTGGAGAAACTCACACCACGTGTGAGTTTGGGGCGAGGGGCCCGGAGCAGGCGGCACAAATGAGGCGGCGAGGCGAAGGATTGACCCCTCCGCCTCGCCGCCGGCCTTAGAGCAGATTGATGCGCGCTCTTAGATCGCGAAGAGGCCGACCCTGCGGCTGCGGCACTTTGGGCAGCCCACGACGGGGCACTGCCCGAGGGCGATGAGCGGGTACCAAACATAGCCGCATTCGCCGCACGTGGCGCGGTAGCGCTGCGAGGGCTTGATCATGACGCCGCCCGACGCCTCGGTCAGCTCGTCGTCGGAAAGCTCCATCTCCTCGAGGGGCTCGTTGTCCAGGATCTTCTCGTCAGACATGGTCGGTCCTTTCTGTCGGGCTTGGGCCATGGGACTGCTACGCCTTCGATGATGCCGGGCCAAGGGCGGAGGCCGAGAAATGCCGCCCACTGTCGCGCAATCTGGTACCAACGTGAAGCGCCACGGCCCGCCCCGTGCTACGATGCCGCCAACATCACGACCCAGGGAGACCCCATGAAGGCGCTCGTTCACGACGGACACGGCGGCATCGCCCTTCTCGACCGGCCGCGCCCGCGACTGCTGGAGCCCACGGACGCCATCGTTCGGGTGACGCGCTCGACCATCTGCACGAGCGACCTGCACATCATGCGCGGCGCCGTGCCGCGCGCCCGGCCGGATACGGTGCTCGGCCACGAGTTCGTGGGTGTGGTCGAGGAGGCGGGCGCAGGCGTGAGGTCCTTCTCGCCCGGCGATCGCGTGGCTGTGAACTGCGAGACCTTCTGCGGCGAGTGCTTCTTCTGCCGGCGCGGCTGGGTCAACAACTGCGAGCACGGCGGGTGGCTGCTGGGCTGCACCATCGACGGCTGCCAGGCGGAGTACGTGCGCGCGCCCTTTGCGGACAACGCCTTCACGCGCATCCCGGACGGCGTGTCCGACGAGGACGCGCTCTTTCTGGGCGACATCCTGGCCACGGGCTGGTGGGGCGCGCGTCTGGCGCAGATCGAGCCCGGCTCCACCGTTGCGGTGATCGGCGCCGGTCCGGTGGGGCTCACCACCATGATGTGCGCGCGGCTGGCGGGGCCGAGCCAGGTCATCGCGCTGGATGTTGACGAGACGCGCCTGCGGCGGGCGGCCGGGCACGGCCTCGCGGACGTCGTGATAAACCCTGCCGAGAAGAACCTCGAGGACGTGGAGTCCCTCGTGCGCGCGGCGACCTCTGGCCGCGGCGCGGACGCCGTGATCGAGGCCGCGGGCGGCGACGATACCTTCGAGATGGCCTGGCGTATCGCGCGGCCCAACGCCGTCGTGGTGCTCTCGGCCATGTACGAGCGCGATCAGGTGTTGCCACTGCCCGGCATGTACGGCAAGAACCTCACGTTCAAGACCGGCGGGGTGGACGCATGCGGGCTCGGCGAGGTGATGGGCCTCATCGCGGCCGGCAAGCTCGACACGGGCCTGCTCATCTCGCGGCGCTACCCGCTGAACGACATCCTGGACGCCTACCGCGCGTTCGAGGCGCGCGAGGACGGCTGCCTCAAGGTCGTCATCACGCCGTGGGAGCGGCGGGCGTAGGCTGCCGCCGGTTTCTGTCCTCCCCAGGGGACAAGAACGTGCCAGCGCGGCCGAGAAGAACCGTTTTGCCGGCAGTTGTTGTCCTCCCGCGAGGACGACAACCCGCCCGTCCTATGTCCGGCGTGAGTCGCCTCTGGACGATACAATGGAGGAGGCCCTGCACTCGCTCCTGGAGATGTGCTGATGACCCTTGAGAACAAACTTGGAATCAAAAGCGACGTCGAGCTTGCTCGCGAGGAGGAGCGCCTGACCAAGCTCCGTGCCCTCGAGCTCTACGACACGGGTTTCTCGGCACCTTTGAGGTCGGGACCTTTGCCGGGCTCGCCAAGATTCACGGCTACCTGTTCCAGGACGTCTACGAGTTTGCCGGCGCGCCTCGCACGGTGAATATCTCAAGGGGGAACTTTAGATTCGCGTCCGTAATGTACCTGGCCTCGGCCCTCAGGGCTATCGACAAGATGCCTCAGTCCACGTTTGACCAGATCGTCGAGAAGTACGTGGAGATGAACGTTGCCCATCCCTTCCGCGAGGGGAACGGCCGAAGCGCCCGCATCTGGCTCGACTGCATCCTCAAGAAGGAGCTCGGCCTCGTTGTCGACTGGAGCCTGGTAGACGGGGAGAACTATCTCCTTGCTATGGAGCGCAGCCCTGTTCGAGATAGGGAAATTAAGCTGCTGCTCAAGGAGGCGTTGACAGACGCTGTTGCTGATCGCCAGGTATTCATGAAGGGTATCGATGCCAGCTACCGCTACGAGGGTTATGCAACGTACTCCATGGACGAGCTCGACGGCTAGGCGTGCGCGGCGGCCCTCCCCACATCGGGTATGCTAGGGAACCTTGCACGCAATCGTTTGGAGCCACAGACACATGGACATCATCGCCACGCTCGCCGAGGAGCTCGGCCTCAAGCCGGAGGCCGTCGCCGCCGCGGTCCAGCTCATCGACGAGGGCAACACCATTCCCTTCATCGCGCGCTACCGCAAGGAGGCCACGGGCGGCATGGACGACGTCGCCCTGCGCACCCTCGACGAGCGCCTCGCCTACCTGCGCAACCTCGAGAAGCGCAAGGCCGACGTGCTCGTGCTCATCGAGGCCCAGGGCAAGCTCACGCCCGAGCTCGAGGAGCAGATCCGCTCCGCCACGCAGCTCCAGCGCGTGGAGGACCTCTACAAGCCCTACCGCAAGAAGCGCATGACCCGCGCGCAGAAGGCGCGCGAGGCGGGACTCGAGCCGCTGGCCAACATGATCTTCATGCAGGTCTCGACCAAGGGCTCGGCGCTCGACGAGGCGGCGCGCTTCGTGACGCCGGAGGCCGCCGAGGCGGGCTTCGACACGCCGGAGAAGGCTCTCGCCGGCGCCGCCGACATCGTGGCGGAGGTCGTGGCCGAGGATGCGGAGAACGTGGCCGACCTGCGCGACTTCACGCTGGCCACGGCCGACATCGTGTCCGAGGCCGTTGACGCGGGCGAGAAGACCCCCTACGAGCCCTACTACGACTTCGCCGAGCCGGCGCGCAAGATCCCCAACCACCGCGTGCTGGCCATCGACCGCGGCGAGCGCGAGGAGAGGCTCCGCGTGCGCGTGCGCGTGGACGACGCCGCGGCCGTCGCGCGCCTGGCCGCCCGCTGGCCGCGCCGCAGCGGCGTCTTCGCGCCGGTCCTGGACGCCGCCATCGCCGACGGCTACAAGCGCCTCATGGCCCCGTCGCTCGAGCGCGAGGTCCGCGCCAAGCTCACGGCGCGCGCCCAGACCGACGCCATCGGCGTCTTCGCCAAGAACGTCGAGAGCCTGCTCTCTGCCCGTCCCGTGCGCGGCGCGCGCGTGATCGCGCTCGACCCGGGCTTCCGCACGGGCTGCAAGGTGGCCGTGCTGGACGAGTACGGCACCCTGCTCGACCACGGCGTGGTCTACCCCACGGTGCCGCACCGCGACGTGGCCGGCACCAAGCGCGAGCTCGCGCGCCTCGTGAGCCGCTATCACATCAACACCATCGTCATCGGCAACGGCACGGCGAGCCGCGAGACCGAGGAAGTGGTTTCCGAGTTCATCGCCGAGTCAGCGCCCGACCTGCGCTACACCATCGTCAACGAGGCGGGGGCCTCGGTCTACTCCGCAAGCGAGCTCGCGAGCCAGGAGTACCCCGACCTCGACGTCACCACCCGCGGCGCCATGAGCCTGGGCCGTCGCCTGCAGGACCCGCTCGCCGAGCTCGTGAAGATCCCGCCCCAGTCCATCGGCGTGGGCCAGTACCAGCACGACCTCGACCAGGCGGAGCTCGCCCGCACCCTGGGCAACGTGGTGGAGGACGTCGTCAACCGCGTGGGCGTGGACGTCAACACCGCGAGCGCGAGCCTGCTCGGCTACGTCGCCGGCATCACGCCCACCGTGGCGCGCAACATCGTGGCCTACCGCGAGGAGAACGGCCCCTTCACCGATCGCCGCCAGCTCAAGAAGGTCTCCAAGCTCGGCCCCAAGGCCTATCAGAACGCGGCGGGCTTCCTGCGCGTGAACGGCGGCGCCAACCCGCTCGACGCCACGGCGGTGCACCCGGAGAGCTATCCCGTGGCGCAGGCTCTGCTCGAGCGCGCCGGCGTGACCGAGAAGGACCTCGCGCGCGGAGGCATCCCCGACATCAAGCAGCGCCTGGGCAACGTCGCCCTGCTCGCCGGCGAGCTCGGCTGCGGCGTCATGACGCTGGTCGACATCGTCTCCGAGCTTGAGAAGCCCGGGCGCGACCCGCGCGACGACGCGCCGGCGCCGGTGTTCAGCCGCGCGGCGCTCTCGATCGACGACCTCCAGCCCGGCATGGAGCTCACGGGCACCGTTCGCAACGTGGTGGACTTCGGCGCCTTTGTCGACGTGGGCGTCCACCAGGACGGCCTCGTGCACATCTCCAAGATGGCCCGGCGCTTCGTCAAGCACCCGAGCGACGTCGTGGCGGTGGGGGACACCGTGAAGGTCTGGGTCGAGCGCGTGGACCGCGACCGTGGCAAGATCTCGCTCACCATGGTCCAAGGCAAGTAGGGGCTCCCCTTGAGGGTATGTACGCCCCGCCGTGAGGGTATGTGCACCTTCCGACCCGCCCGTTCTTCTCGCCAAGCGCTGTACCTGCGTAAACGTAAGCGGTGCGGGTCCGGGCAGTGTACATACCCTGAAGGGTGGGTGTACATACCCTCAGGCCCCTGGGCGATGCGGGCACAAAGCCAAGCAAATTAGAGATAGCTAACCTGATTTTGGCTGTTCGGACCGGGTACGAGGGAAGTATCTACATCCAACGTGCCCGGTCGGCGGAGCCGTCGCCGGGCAGGGAAGGGGTCGCCCCATGTGCACGGGCATCCGCTTTACCAGCACCTCCGGCGCCATGTACTTTGGCCGCAACCTGGACTGGACCCAGGGCTACGGCGAGCGCGTGGTGATGACGCCGCCTGCCGCACACGTCCCGTCCGCCTTCGAGCGCGAGGGGGACCTCGAGCGCGGATACGCGGTCATCGGCATGGGCATCGTCGTGGACGGCGTCCCGCTCTACTTTGACTGCGGCAACGAGAAGGGCCTGGCGGTCGCGGGCCTCAACTTCCCGCAGAGCGCCCGCTATGCGACTCGGCATGAGCACGGGGCCATCAACGTGGCCGCCTACGAGTTCCCGTTCTGGGTCGCGCGGAACTTCCCGTCGCTCGCCGCGGTCCGCGAGGCGCTCAGGCACGTCAACGTGGTCGCCAAGCCGGTGAACGAGAAGCTGCCGGTGGCCAATCTGCACTGGATCATCGGCGACGCTACGGGCAGCGTGGTCGTGGAATGCCTGGAGGGCGGCCTGCGCGTCTGGGAGAACGACGTCGACGTCCTCACCAACGAGCCCGACTTCGGCTGGCAGCGCACCAACCTGCGCAACTACCTCACGCTGAGCGACGCCGAGCCCGAGCCCGCCGCATGGGGCGCCGCCAGGCTCGCGGCCTTTGGTTCCGGCATGGGCATGCACGGGATTCCCGGGGACTACAGCGGTCCTTCTCGCTTCGTGAAGGCGGCCTTCGTGAACACGCACTATCCCGCGCAGGACGACGAGCGCGCCAACGTGACGCGCCTGTTCCGCACCCTGGGCTCCGTGGCGGTTCCCGACGGATGCGCGCAGATGGCGGACGGCTCCTTCGAGCGAACGCTCTACACGAGCTGCTTCTCGGCCGCGAGCCTCACCTACTACCATGCCGCCTACGACGACCTGGAGATTCGCGCCTACCCGCTCGCCTCGTGCGACATGAACGGGTCCGCGCCGGTCTTCGTGCCCGCCGCTTAGCCGCCGTCTGTTATTTGGGGACAGTCCCCAAATAACAGATGCATCAAAAAGGAGAACAACATGCATAGTCCTGCCGTCAGCGCAGGGCCGGCGGGAGCGTCTGCCGCAAAGGAGCGCTTCCTGGTCCTGCCGATTGTCATTTTGATCCTCGCGCAGATGGGGACGACGGGCGACAACGGCGCCCTCTCGCTCGCGGCCTCCGCGCTCACCACCGATCTCGGCGCCACGACGTCGGAGATTCAGCTCGCCAACATGATCTACCCGCTCGTGGGCGGCGCCTTCATGATCGCCGGCGGTCTGCTCGGCACCATCTTCGGCTGGGTGCGGACCTTCCGCACCGGCGCGCTCGTGTGCGGGCTCGGCGAGGTGGTCCTCGCCTTTGCGCCCAACATGGCCGTCTTCATCTGGGTCGGTCGCGTGCTCGTGGGCCTGGGCGCGAGCCTGCTCGTGCCCTCGATCCTGGGGTTGATTCCGCTGCTGTATCGCGGGCACAACCGCATGGTGGCGTTCGGCTGCATCGGTGCCGCCTCGGGCCTCTCCGCCGTGCTGCCGCTCATCCTCGGCGTGGTCATGGAGACTGCCGGCATGCGCCCGACCTTCCTGCTGCTCGCGGCGTACTTCGTCGCGGTGGGGGCGCTCTCGCTTCGCCTGCCGCACGTCGCGCGGTCCGGCGAGAGGCTGCCGTTCGACGGGGTGGGCGTGGCCCTTGCCGCGGTCGGCCTGTTCCTCGTGCTCGTGGGCCTCTCGAGCATCTCCAGCTGGGGACTCATCGAGCCCTTTGCGGGCTGCCCGTTTACCGTCTTCGGCATCTCCCCGGCGCTGCCCTCCGTGGCCCTGGGCCTCGTGGTCCTTGCGGTGCTCGTGCGGGTCGAGAAGAACGTCGAGAAGCGCGACGGCATCGCGCTGCTGCCCAGCTCCTTCCTCAGGACCCCGCAGGTGCTCGCCGGCCTCACGGCTAACGCCCTCATGTTCTTCTTCATGGGCGCTCAGTCCATTCTCATGGCCCCCTACCTGCAGCTTGTTGCCGGCTGGTCACCTATCGACGTGGGCACGATCTCCATCGTGACGGGCATCCCCACCTTTGCCCTCTCGCTGGGCATCCCCAAGCTGATGCCGCATGCCAACCCGCGCCATGTCATCCAGGCGGGGTATGTCGCCATGGCCATCGCGCTCACCGTGATGGCGCTCTCGGTCACGTCGTCCGGCGCCAGCGCCGTGCTCGTCTACCTCGGGGCCTTCCTCGCCGGCGTGGGCGCGGGCACCGTCGCCTCGCACGCGAGCAACGTCGTGGCGGCCGCGCTTCCCGAGCGCGACGCCTCCCAGTCCGGCGGCATCCAGAGCACCATGCGCAACGTCGGCCAGGCCGTGGGCGTGGCGCTGCTGGGAGCGGTGCTGCTCTTCGGCATCACCAGCATGGTGCGCGACGGCGCCGCGGCGGACACGGCGCTCTCGTCGCAGGTTCGCGGAGACCTCGCCACCATGAGCGTCAACCTCGGCAGCAACGAGGAGTTCGAGAAGCAGCTCCAGAGCATCCCCATGACGGACGCCGAGCGTCAGGAGCTCGTGAAGATCGATGCGCGGGCGCGCTCCGAGTCCACGCGCACCGCGTATGCGGTCGGCGGCGTCATCGTCCTTCTCGGCCTGCTCACCACCCCTATGATCACGACGTTCGACAAGCGCGCGGCGGCGTGAGGGCACGGTGCGCCCGGCATGCAGCCGCCGGGCGCCCTGCCCGTTGGGGACGTGTTATTTCGTGCAGACCGTTTGGGACAGGTTTGAGGTTTGCTCACTTAACCTGTCCCAAACGGTCTGCACGAAATAACACGTCCCCAACGGGCAGGGGCTACGCCTCGGGGTCGGCGATGAAGCGCAGGGACAGCAGGAAGAGGGCGCTGATCGCCAGGCAGGCGAGCTGACCCACGAGGTCGATCAGGAACTTGCACACCACGGCGCCGACGCAGAACGACGCCACGAGCCCGGCGTAACGCGCGGATCGATGGAGCTCGTGCTTGTCGCCGCCGAACAGCCCGTCGTAGAGCGTCTCGCCGAAGGAGCGGAGGTTTCCGGTGCAGAAGACGCTCGCGTAGGCGGATTTGGTGCCAAACTGGCGGAAGTTCTCATAGGAGACGGCGGCGCAGAACGAGATCGCGCTGTTCACGAGGAGGTCGGGCGCCCACGTAGGCAGCAGCGCGATCACCGCGAACGCAAGCGCCTCGAAGACCGCGACCCAGCGCTGCATGCGGTGGGTCGCGCGCCCGTGGACCCGAACGAGCACGTGGCGCGAGAGCATGATGCCCAGCACGAACGCGCAGATCGAGACCAGGTAGTGCGCCACGCCGAGCCACGCGCCCTCGGCGAGGTTCATGCACAGAAGGACGATGTTGCCGGTCTGGCCGGTCGCGAAGACGTGGCCGTGCAGCAGATACGAGTACGCGTCCATGAACCCGCCCGCGCAGATGACCGTGAGGCCCAGCCTCACGGGGACCTTGGGCTTACTTGTTGATTCCGCCGCCTGAGCCACGTCTGCCCCTTTCGCCGCGCGCCACCGCCGTGCGTATCCTAAATCAGGTGGAGGCGTCTAGGGCGGGGATGTGCAAAATAGCGCTTCAGTCCATATTTAGCGCAGGCCGTATGCAAAATCTCGCTTCAGTCCATAAGATCTTGACGATCGCCTCGAAACAAGTTTAAGGAATTATATTCTTATCTGGGTTTTTCTGACGCGGGGTGACTAGCTTTCCGGGTTTGGCAAAAAAACTCATGGACTGAAGCCTGATTTTGCATCCGGTGGGGCGAGAATATGGACTGAAGGTCGATTTTGCATCTGGAGGAGCCCCAATGCCCAGCCCCGAAACTACTCTCGCCGCCGGTCTCGAGCTGCGGCGTGATGCGGACGGCCTCGCGCTCGCGGGTGGCGGTATGGTGCTCCGCGCGGACTTCTCGGCCCTTCTGCCCCGGCTGCGGCCTGACCGTCTGGGTCGCGAGCTGCTCGTGCGTGCGGCGCGCGTGCGCGGCGTCGAGGCGCCCACGGCGGTGGACGCCACGGCAGGGCTGGGGGAGGACTCCCTGCTCCTGGCGGCTGCCGGCTTCACGGTCACGATGTTCGAGAAGGACCCCGTGATCGCGGCGCTGCTGCGAGACGCGCTCGAGCGCGCCGCCGCCAATCCCGAACTGGCGCCGGTTGCGGCGCGCATGACGCTCGTCGAGGGCGACTCCGTTGCCGGCCTGCGCGACCTGGGCTTCTCGCCCGATGTGGTGTTTCTCGACCCGATGTTCCCCGAGCGCACGAAGAGCGCGGCGGTGAAGAAGAAGTTCCAGCTCCTGCACCATCTCGAGCGGCCGTGCGACAACGAGGCGGAGCTGCTCGGTGCCGCGCTCACCGCCCATCCGCGCAAGGTCGTGATCAAGCGGCCGCCCAGGGGGCCGCTGCTCGCGGGCGCAAAGCCTAGCTACCAGGTCGCCGGCAAGGCCGTGCGCTACGACGTCATCGTCCCGCCACCCGAATAGTACAATCAGGTCACTGAAGCCCCTGAGCAAAGGAGTCTCGCATGGACCTTCCGAACAAGCGCCCGGACGACATGGCGCGCATCACCACCCCCGAGCTGGCGCAGGCCTTCATCGACGAGCAGGTCGAGGCCGTCCGCGCGCAGGTCGGCGACAAGAAGGTGCTTCTCGCCCTCTCCGGCGGCGTCGACTCCTCCGTGGTCGCGGCCCTTCTGATCAAGGCCATCGGCAAGCAGCTCATCTGCGTGCACGTCAACCACGGCCTCATGCGCAAGGGCGAGTCCGAGCAGGTCGTCGACGTCTTCAAGAACCAGATGGACGCCAACCTCGTCTACGTGGACGCCACCGACCGCTTCCTCGACCTACTGGCCGGCGTCGCCGAGCCCGAGCGCAAGCGCAAGATCATCGGCGCCGAGTTCATCCGCGTCTTCGAGGAGGAGGCCCGCAAGGTCGCCGACGACGTCGACTTCCTCGCGCAGGGCACCATCTACCCTGACATCGTCGAGTCCGACGGCGTTAAGGCCCACCACAATGTGGGCGGCCTGCCTGACGACCTGCAGTTCGAGCTCGTCGAGCCCGTGCGTCTGCTTTTCAAGGACGAGGTTCGCGTCGTGGGCCGCGCCCTCGGTCTGCCCGAGGGCATGGTCGAGCGTCAGCCGTTCCCCGGCCCCGGTCTGGGCGTGCGCTGCCTCGGCGCCATCACCCGCGACCGCCTGGAGGCGCTGCGCGAGGCCGACGCCATCCTGCGCGAGGAGTTCGCGGCGGCGGGCCTCGCCGGCAAGGTCTGGCAGTACTTCGTCGTGGTGCCCGACATGCGCGCCACCGGCGTGCGCGACGGCAAGCGCGCCTACGACTGGCCGGCCATCATCCGCGCCGTCAACACCGTCGACGCGATGACCGCCACGGTCCCCGAGCTCGACTGGGCCCTGCTCAAGAAGATCGTCGACCGCATCCTCGCCGAGGTGCCGGGCATCTGCCGCGTGACCTACGATCTGACCCCCAAGCCCGTCGGCACCATCGAGTGGGAATAATAAATTAAACCAATCAGTTAGAAAAATATCGTCCCGTCTACATTTGTAGGCGGGACGATTCATATGACGCGCGCTCAGTCGACTCCGAGCAAACGGCCGAGAAGAACCACCGCTCACGCGGCCGCCTGGCGGCGACGTCAATCCGGCGTTGAAGGCGCGCGTTCTTCTCGGCTGCTATGCTTAGCTGCGGATATTCGCCTGTCAACGCCGCGCAAGGGGGACCAATGCTCAAGGACAACGCCATCTGGATGGGCGTGGGCGCAGAGCCCGACAACAAGCCCGTCAGCCTGCTGCTCGACCAGGCCAACCGCCATGGCCTCATCGCCGGCGCGTCCGGCACGGGCAAGACCGTGACGCTCAAGGTCATGGCCGAGGGCTTCTCCAAGGCGGGCGTCCCCGTCTTCATGGCAGACGTGAAGGGCGACATCACCGGCATGTGCTCCCCCGGCGTGGACTCCGAGGACATGCAGGAGCGCATCAAGTGCTTTGGCATCGAGGGCTTCACCTACGAGGGCTGCCCCGTGCGCCTGTGGGACATGCTCGGCGGCCAGGGGATCCCCGTGCGCATCACGATCTCTGACATGGGCCCTCGCTCCTCTCGCGCCTGCTCGAGCTCACCGAGGTCCAGGAGGGCGTGCTCGACATCGTCTTCCGCATCGCGGACGACAAGAACCTCCTGCTCATAGACCTCAAGGATCTGCGCTCGATGCTCAACTACGTGGCGGAGAACGCCAAGGAGTACGAGACAACCTACGGCAAGGTCTCCAGCCAGTCCGTGGGCGCCATCCTGCGCAAGCTCATCTCGATCGAGGACGAGGGCGGCGACGTCTTCTTTGGCGAGCCGGCGCTCGACCTCTCCGAGTGGTTTGCGTGCGCGCCCAACGGCCAGGGCTACGTGAACGTCCTCAACGCCGCCAAGCTCATCCAGAGTCCGCAGATCTACGCGATGTTCCTGCTCTGGATGCTCTCCGAGCTCTTTGACACCCTGCCCGAGGCCGGCGACCTGGACAAGCCCAAGTTCGTCTTCTTCTTTGACGAGGCGCACCTGCTCTTCAACGACATGCCGGGCGAGCTGCTCGACAAGATCGTGCAGGTCGTGAAGCTCATCCGCTCCAAGGGCGTGGGCGTCTACTTCATCACGCAGAGCCCGAGCGACATCCCCGACGAGGTGCTCGCGCAGCTCTCCAACCGCGTGCAGCACGGCCTGCGCGCCTACACGCCGGCCGAGCAGAAGGCCGTGCGCGCCGCCGCCGAGTCGTTCCGCGAGAACCCCGCGTTCAAGAGCGAGGACGTCATCCTGGAGCTGGGCACCGGCGAGGCGCTGGTGAGCTTCCTCAACGAGGACGGCCAGCCCGAGGTGGTCGAGCGGGCCAAGATCCTGCCCCCGCAGTGTCTCACGGCGGCTGCGCCGGAGTCCGACCTCAAGGCCGCGCTGGACGCCCAGGCGGACCTCATGGCCACGTACGGCGAGGCCGTGGACCGCGAGAGTGCCTTCGAGCAGCTCTCCGAGGAGGCCGAGAAGGACGCGGAGGCAGAGAAGCTCGCCGAGGAGCGCGCGGCGCTCGAGAAGGAGAAGGCCGAGCTCGAGAAGCTGCGCGCCAAGGAGGCCGCCAAGGCCGAGCGCGAGGCGGAGAAGGCGGCCGAGCGCGCCGAGCGAGCTGCTGAGAAGCAGCAGGAGCAGCTCATGAAGGGCATCGGCAAGATCGCCGGCCAGATCTTCGGCACCTTCGGCCGCGAGGCCACGCGCCAGATCACGCGCAACCTCTTTGGGGGACGTCGCCGCTAGACGGGTCTTGACAGGCGTCGGGCGGCTTGCCGCGGAAGGGGGCGGGCCGTCCCGGCGTTTTTCTCGGCAGCTCTTACGCGCGGCGCCTGAGCTGGCGCTCGCGCATCTCGCTCACCTCGGAGATTACCCAGAATGCTGCGGGATCAACGGTGGTTATCATCTCGCGGATCGTCCAGAGCTTGCGGCGGGGGATCACGCTGAGCAGCGCCCTGCCCTCCTGGCGCGTGTAGCCCTGCTCGACGGGAATCACGGTGACGCCCGCGTCCTGCTCGCCCAGGATGTTCTCGCGGATCTTCTCGTGCTCGGAGGAGAAGATGAGCAGCTGAACCTGCGAGCGGCCCATGACCATGACGCGGTTCATCACGATGGTGAGCAGCGTCAGCGAGAGGACGCCCAGAAGCGTCTGCTCGAAGTTGGAGAAGGGGATCTGGCCGGCGATGACGCAGCCGTCGATCACCCAGAGCAGCGCGGATACGTTGGCGTGCAGGTACTTGTGCGCGATAAGCGCGATCACGTCGCTGCCGCCCGTCGATCCGCCGGCGCGCAGGATGAGCCCGGCGCCCGCGCCCATGAGCGCGCCCGCGCAGACGGCGGCGAGCATCGGCTCGCTGGTGAGGTGGTCGAGGGGCAGCGTCTCGAGGACGGACATGGCGAGCGGGTAGGCGATAGTGCTGAAGCTCGTCGACGCCGCGAACGAGCGCCCCAGGAAGGCGGCGCCCAGCAGGAAGAGAGCCGCGTTGATGACGAGCACCACCAGTGAGAGCGGCAGCGGTGCGACGTGCGTGACGATCAGAGCGATGCCGGTCGACCCGCCGAGCACGAGGCCGTGCGGGACGATGAAGCAGGTGACGGCAAGTGCCACGAGCAGGTTGCCCAGCACTAACGACGCGATCTTGACCAGCTTGTGCGACATGACCCTCCCCAATTTACAGATAGGTGGCCTCTTTGTCATGGTATCCATTCGCGGAGGAGGGAGCGATAGCGATCGGCGTAGCGACTTCCGCGCTGCCAGATGAGGCTGAAGTCGTGCTCGATGGCAAAGTCGGGCGGCGTGGCGTCCGCCAGCGTGCCGCTTGCGAGCTCCGGCTCCGCCGCGACGCGGTACATGAAGCTCACGCCCGCGCCGGCGGCGACGCACGCCTTGATCGTGGGGATGCTCGCGAGCTCGATTACGCCGGCGAAGTCGTCGACGGCAAGGTCGCGCGCCGCGAGGTGGCGCTCCAGAATCTCGCGCGTGCCCGAGCCCGGCTCGCGAAGGACGAGCCGGTTGCCGAGAAGGTCGGTGATGCTCGCAGGTCGCCCCCCGGGTGCGGCGACCGCCAGGTACGGCTCGCGCGAGAGGAGCGCGCTCTCGAAGGCCTCACGATCAAAATAGCCCTCTACCAGCGCGAAGTCAATCTCGCCGGTATCGATGAGCGCGACCAGCTCGGCCGTGTTGCCCGTGCGCATGAGGACGTGCTCGCTTGGGTGCCGTGCGAGGTGCTGTGCTAGCAGCCGTGGCGCCACGTAGTCCGCGATGGTGCGCGTGCAGCCAAGGCGCAACGGCGGGCGCGCGTCCTTCTCGCCCTGCAGCGCGTCGATCTCGGCGCGCAGCCGGTCCTCGTCGTTCCTCTCCGCGTCGAGCGCCTGGTAGAGCAGCTGGCCGGCGCGGGTGGGCTTTACGCCGCGGCCCGTCTTGGAGAAGAGGGTGCAGCCGTAGTGCGCCTCGAGCTGCCGGATGTGCTGAGACACCGCGGGCTGGGTGACGTGCAGCTCCTCTGCCGCGCGGGTGAAGCTGCCGGCGCGGACCACGGCAAGAAACGTGTGCGTGCGATAGTCCAGCATGCTCGTCCTTCTCGATATAGAAATACTTATGAAGACATAAGCAATAGGCAGGAATTAATTATAACCGCTGGATGTAGCCTGTTTTTTGGTAAAGGTCGCAAGGAGAGGACGTCTGCGCATGGAGCTCGTCAAAGACTTTGGAAAGACGTGGAGGGGCGTGCTATTTGCGCTGGTCATCGCTGTGCCGGCATGGCTTCTGGGCAAGCAGTTCGAGGTCGTGGGCGGGCCGGTCTTCGCGATTCTGCTGGGTATGGTGCTCGCCCTGCTGGTGCCTGCCGAGAAAGGCGAGCCGCTTGCTGCCGGCATCAAGTTCACGTCCAAGAAGATTCTTCAGTATGCCGTCATCCTGCTGGGCTTTGGCCTCAACCTGTCGCAGATCGCGCAGGTGGGCATGACGTCGCTGCCCATCATCGTGTCAACCATCGCCACGTCGCTCGTGGTGTCCTTTGTGCTGTGCCGCGCGCTCAACATCCCGGGCAAGATCTCCACGCTCATCGGTGTTGGGTCGTCGATCTGCGGCGGGTCTGCCATCGCGGCCACCGCGCCCGTGATCGAGGCGGACGACGAGGAGATCGCCCAGGCCATCAGCGTGATCTTCCTCTTCAACGTGATCGCCGCGCTCGTGTTTCCCACGCTCGGCGGCATGCTTGGCCTCACCAACGAGGGCTTTGGCCTGTTCGCGGGCACCGCGGTGAACGACACCTCCTCCGTCACCGCCGCAGCCGCCGCCTGGGACGGCATGCACCCCGGCGCCAACACGCTCGACTCCGCCACCATCGTAAAGCTCACGCGCACGCTTGCCATCATCCCCATCACGCTGGCGCTCGCGTTCTGGCAGGTGCGTCAGGCCCGTCGCGCGGGCGGGGAGGCCAAGAGCACCTTCAGCCTGCGTCGCGCGTTTCCGTTCTTCATCGTCTTCTTCGTGCTGGCGAGCGTGGTGACCACGGTCTTTGCGCTGCCCGCGGTCGTGACCGCCCCCATCAAGGAGCTCTCCAAGTTCTTCATCGTCATGGCTATGGCGGCGATTGGCTTCAACACCAACATCGTCAAGCTTGTGCGTACGGGCGGCAAGCCGATCCTCATGGGACTCTGCTGCTGGGTCGCCATCGCGTGCGTGAGCCTGGACATGCAGCACGTCCTCGGCATCTGGTAGGTCTGTTAATTGGGGACAGTCCCCAATTAACAGACCGTGAGGCTCTCCGTCCAGGCGCACAGCTCGCTGGCGCTGGGGTTGCCGTTGAGCAGGCGCCCCTCGAGGACCGTGGCGCCCGGCGCGAGCGACGCCATGCGCTGCGGCGCCTCGCCGAGGCCGCTGCTGCCGCTCGTGGCAAACGGAACGATGACCTTGCCGGTGAGGTCGTACGCCTCGAGGAAGGTGTCGACGATGCGCGGCTCCACGTACCACCAGATGGGGAATCCCACAAAGACGGTGCCGTAGGCGTCCATGTTGTCCACGCGGCCCATGACGGCGGGGCGGCAGGCTTCGTCGTTCATCTCGTGCGTGCTGCGGCTGTTCTTGTCGTGCCAATCGAGGTCGGCGGCGGAGTAGGGCTGCTCCGGCACGATCTCAAAGAGGTCGGCGCCGGCGGCCTCGGCGAGGGTCTTGGCCACGCGGGTCGTGGTGCCGGTAGCGGAGAAGTACGCGACGAGTGCGCTCATGAGGTGCTCCTTCCATTTTAGTAACGCAACGTCACTCTTTTTGCCGCGCCTACCGTATCATTTTAGTGACGCTGTGTCAATTATGAGGGTATGTACAGTCGCCTGTGAGGGTATGTACACCACGCCCTGAGGGTATGTACACTCGCCGGTTTTGTGCGGGCACCAAACGCGCAGGTAGAACGGCTGGCGAGAAGAACGGGCGGCTCGGGGCGGTGTACACACCCTTACAGGTGGGTGTACATACCCTCAGCCGGCAACCGCACCTGAGGCAGCCGCCAGGCCTCGGCGCTACCGAGTCATGAAGAACAGCGCTATGTTGCTTGCGAGCGAGAGCGCGGGCGCAATGAAGCACAGCAGCGTTCCCGTGATGGAGCAGAGCATGCCGATAGCGGTGGTGAGGCTCTTGCGGTAGTCTGCCCTCTTGGCCCTGCGCGCGAGCACGATGCCCGCGATGCCCACGAAGCCGCCCACGACCTGCAGCCAGATGAGCGGCGTGAAGGCGGTGGCGAGCGCGATGACGCCAAGCACGATGGACACGATGTCCATGAGACACCTCCTCAAGAGCGTCCGACGCGCTCCATGATACGGCAAGTCGCCGGCGTGCCGGACTGACGATGCCCTTACACGGGCGCCCCAGCGTTACGGGGCACTTTTGCGCAGAGCTTACGCTGCGCTTACGTTCTCCGCCTCGTGACGCTGTACACTTGAGCTGCGATGCATCGTAGTACGATATATCGACGGTCGAGCGAGAGGAGGAGCTCATGGACGCCCACATCCGCAAGGTCTACGTCCCCATGACCGAGACGGGCTTCTACATATTGCTCTGCCTGCAGCACGAGGCGCACGGCTACGGCATCGTCCAGCAGGTGGAGAGCCTGACGCGCGGCGAGATCCGCATAAGCCCCGGCACGCTCTACGGCAGCCTCTCGAAGATGGAGCGGGACGGTCTCATCAGGCTCGTGCGCGAGCAGGACAAGCGCAAGGTCTACGTCATAACCGATCTGGGCAGGGAGGTGCTGGGCCTCGAGATGCGTCGCATCGAGCGGCTCTACCAGACCATGAGGGAGGCGCGAGCATCATGAAGGACAAGAAGACCGAGCTCAAGTTCTTCACCATCGCCGCATGGGACAAGGAGCAGGAGTACCTGAGGCGCATGCACCGCGCGGGCTGGAGGCTCGAGCGCGTGGGCTTCTACAACCTGTACCACTTCGTGCGCTGCGAGCCCGAGGATGTGGTCTACCAGCTCGACTACGGCCCCGAGGGCGCCGCCGAGAAGGATGCGTACGTCCGGATGTTCACGGACTGCGGGTGGGAGTACATCCAGGACTACGCGGGCTACAGCTACTTCCGCAAGCCGGTCGCCGAGATGGACGGGCACGACGAGGAGATCTTCTGCGACGACGAGTCGCGCCTGGAGCTTCTGCGCAGGGTCTTCGTGGGCAGGATGGTCCCGGCGCTCGTGATCGTGCTGCTGCTCGTGGTGCCCTACGTGGTCCCGGCGCTCGGCGAGCCCTCTGCGTACTCCATGGTCCTGCTCGCCCTGTTTCTGGTCATGTTGGGAATCTACTGCTACATCTTCGTGCAGTTTGCTGTGCGCTACCTGCGGCTCGCGCACAAGCGGTGAGGGGGTTGCCGGGGCGGCGGCCTTGGGTTCGAGCCGCCGTCCCGGCTGGGGTCTCCGCCGCAAACCCTTGTGGTCGCCGCCCCGGTCGCGGCGGCCGCTAGCCTGCCAGGCCGCCCACCACGCTCGCGAGCGCTATCGCCACGCCTACGATCGACTCGCCGCCGAGCACGCCGGACGCCACGACCACGCCCTTCTCCTCGGAGTCCTCGACGCCGCGCGCCGCGCAGACGCGCTCGTAGGCCCACTTGACGCCCGCGCCGAGCGCCGCCGTCAGGGACATGTAGAACGGCAGGTAGACGCCCAGGCCAAACATCATCGCCGGCAGCCCCGCCCAGTAGAGAGCGATGCCGCCCAGAAGCCCGATCACAAATCCCGGCACGCTCGGGATGCCGGAGACCATCGTCGCCACCACGCTCGCCTGCGCGGAGACAAACATCTGCCCCGGGCCAAACGCGCCGGTTCCGTAGGCTGCCACCAGCGTGCACAGCACGGCCACGGCCACCACGGTGCCGAGAAGCGCGCCGATGGCCTGGCCCACCCACATCGCGCGCGGGCTCGTGCCGATGATCGCGCCGGTCTTGAAGTCGCTCATGACGTCGCCCGCGAGGCCGCACGCCACGGCCACCACGCCCGCCACGTAGAAGAGCTGCACCTGGCTCGCATCGGAGAACGCCGCCACGGCAAGCAGCACGATGAGGCCGAAGATCTCCATCGGGTCGATGCCGGTCTGGCCCACGGACTGCGCGCTCATGATCGTGGTCACAAAGGCGAGAAGCACCACGACCACGGCGACGACCGGACCCATGCCCAGACCGATGCACACTAGCAGCGCGGCAGCGGCCACCATCAGGCCCAGCACGCCGGCGTCGAGTCGCCCGCGCGGGTTCTTCTCGCCCGCAGACGTGCTGCGACCGCGGAGCAGCCCTGCCGCATGCGGAAGGATGTCCTTGAGCACCACGCCCGCGCCCGAGCCCATCATGAGGCCCATGCCTAAGCTGGAGACGATGCCCTGCGCCGTCGCCACGTCGCAGAGCCCCGCCGCGGGGCCGCCCACGATGATGCCGAAGTTGCCCACGAGCGCTCCCAGGAACCAGAACGCCACGGCAAAGCCGCCCACGAGAAAACCCACGGAGAGCATCTGCGGGGAGTTGTAGATGCCAAAGCTCACGCCGGGAATGGGTAGCTGCGCCAGCAGCGTGGGCATGAGGCCCAGCGCGTCGCGCGCCACGCACCACAGCCCCGCCAGGCCCATGGAGCCAAAGAGGCGCTTTCCCGTGACGCCGCCGGTCTGCGTTGCCATCAGGGTCTCGGCAGCGGCGGTGCCGATGGGGTACTCGAGGTTGGACTCGTCCACGAAGCGCCGGCGGATCGCGGCGGTGCACACCAGGCCCAGCAGCGTGCCGGAGAGGGCCACGGCGAGCATCTCGACCCAGCTGACCTCGTCGGCGAGGCCGAGCATCCAGATGCCGGGGATGGTGAAGGCCAGGCCGCCGGCCACCATGGAGCCGGCCGACATCACGATCTGCGTGACGTTGGCCTCGTTGAGGCTGCGATGCCCAAAGGCCCGCAGCGCAAACAGCGCGACGATGGAGGTGAAGATGGTCGGCCACGGCAGCGCGCCCATCTTGAGGGCGGTGTAGACCGACGAGGCCGTGATGATGACGCAGCCAAGGCACCCGATGGCAATGCCCACGGGGCTCAGCTGCCCGCGCCACGAGGCGCGCGAGCCGGCAGTGCTCATATGTACTCCTTCGAATATCCGCTCCCCCTGGCGGGGAGTCGGGTTTCTGGGACCGTCTGATTATGGCAGAAGCGGGGAGCGGGGGCATCGGGCCCATGAAGTAAAATCGAAGGCGGTTGACGAGCAGGTCCAACGACGAACATGAGTCGGGTCGCTAGCCTAGCGAACTAGCGACCCGCTCCACTCATATCCGGCGCGACCCGGCCGGCCAAGCGGGCCTTGCCGTCACCACTAGTATGCCCGTTCCCCGAGCCCTTTTCCGGAGCCGGGGGTCGTTTTGGAGGACGCATGGCGCGTGACGAGAACAGCGTGGCCGAGAAGAACCTGCTGGCCGTGGACGTGGGCAACACCACCACGCGCCTCGGGCTCTTTGCGCGCGGCGAGCTTGCCGGCACCTGGGAGCTCACCACGCACGAGCGCCTCACCGTCGACGAGGCCCGCATGCAGCTCGCGCAGGCGGCGGCGCTGATGGGGGAGTCGCTCCCGGAGGAGGCCATCCTCGCCTGCGTGGTCCCCACGCTCACCGACGTCTGGCGCCGCGCCCTGGCCACCGCGTGCGGGTGCCGGCCGCTCGTGGTGGGCCCGGGCCTCAAGACGGGCCTCAAGATGCGCTACGACGACCCCTCCGAGGTGGGCGCCGACCGCGTGGCTGACGTGCGCGCCGCACGCGAGGACTACGGCGCGCCCGTCGTGGTGGTGGACCTGGGGACCACCACGAACTTCGAGGTCGTTGACAGCGAGGGGGCCTTCGTCGGCGGCATCATCGCCCCGGGCGTGGCCTTGGGTGCACGCTCGCTCGCTGCCGCGGCGGCGCGCCTGCCCATGATCGAGCTGCGCGCGCCGGCCTCAGTGATCGGGCGCAACACGCGCGCGGCGATGCAGTCCGGCGTGGTGCTCGGGGAGGTCGCGCGCATCGACGGCCTGCTCGACGCCGTGATGGGCGAGCTGGGGGAGAGCGCCCCCGTCGTCATCACCGGCGACGGAGCCGCTGCGATGGCCGCGCTGCTTCGCCACGAGGCCCACGTGGACGAGACGCTCACGCTGCGCGGGCTCTGGAGCCTCTGGCGCGCCAACCGGGGTCGCTGAGCGCTGGAAGGGCGCCGCCGCTTAACATCCGCGCTTTGTCCGGGATTTCGCAGCATTTTCAATGACGGGCGATAAGCGACGAAGCCCCAGGTAAATGGCGTATTTCGCGCATGCGGCGCCCATGCGACCGTCATCTAAACACATCTAAACAAAAAGTCCCAGAATCGAGCAAAATCCATGTGAACACAATGTAAACATAACGTTTACAGACGAAAGCATGCCGCTCGGCGGGTTGAACGGTTTGCCCTCGCGTAAGCAAGGCGTAAAAAATGCTTAGGGAATGCGTGATTGAGCGGAGCAATGGAGAGGTCAGCAGCTCATTAACTCACAAAGTGGCGCTGAGCTGCCAAAAGAAATCCTCTTACCTGCGCTTTATGGCGTCTCCCGCGCAGGCCTTCTAAGTAAACAGTCCACGATTGTTTACTTGTGGTTTGGTAGAGCTGCCGAAAGGCAGGAATGAACGTAAGGTTCAAGGAAGGGGAAAGGGAACATGAGCATTTCGAGAAGGAACTTCCTCAAGGTCGCGGGTGGCACTGCTGGCGTCTTCGCGCTCGCTGGCTGCAACAACACCACGCCCGCTGCCGATGACGGCGGCGACGAGGGCGGCGAGGGGCAGGCCAGCGGCGAGCTCATCTCCGTGGGCATCATCAACAACGACCCCAACGAGTCCGGCTACCGCACCGCTAACGACAAGGACATGAAGGAGACCTTCACTGAGGAGAACGGCTTCGCCGCAGAGTTCGCCTACAGCATGAAGAACGAGGAGCAGATCGCCTCCGCTCAGCAGTTCATCCAGAACGGCGTCAAGTACCTGCTCGTCTCCGCCGCCGACACCGCTGGCTGGGACACCCCGCTCAAGGACGCCCAGGACGCCGGCACCCAGACCATCCTGTTCGACCGCGTCGTCGACGCTGACGAGTCCCTCTACGTGGCCGCCGTCGTCTCCGACATGGACGCCGAGGGCCAGACCGCCGTTGACTGGCTGACCGACCAGGGCCTCGAGAGCTACAACATCATCCACATCCAGGGCGTCATGGGCTCCGCCGCCCAGGTCGGCCGCACCGGCGCTCTCAACGCCGCCGTCGAGGCCAACGACAACTGGAACCTCGTCGTCCAGCAGACCGCTGACTGGAACGCCGAGACCGCCCAGCAGATCACCCAGTCCGTCATCGACTCCGGCCAGGAGTTCAACGTCATCTACGCCGAGAACGACGACATGGCCCGTGGCGCCGTGGCCGCCCTCGATGCCGCCGGCATCACCCACGGCAAGGACGGCGACGTCATCATCATGGGCTTCGACCACAACACCTGGGCCCTCGAGGAGGTCATGGCCGGCAACTGGAACTACGACGGCCAGTGCAACCCCTATCAGGCGTCCACCATCCTCGAGATCATCGAGAAGCTCGAGGCCGGCGAGGAGGTCACCGAGAAGAAGGTCATCATGGAGGAGGGCTACGCCGACTGCGAGACCATCACGCAGGAGTACATCGACGAGAACGGCATCTAATTGCCCTGACGCAGCATCCTCTGTCTTGATTGACTGACTGTACGAAGGGGCGCGGCGCGACTGGCACTACGCAGACGCCGCGCCCCTTCTTTCGAACAAGGAGGTGAACTACCGGTGAAAGAGAACCACCTCGTTGAGATGAGGGGCATCTGCAAGTACTTCCCTGGCGTGAAGGCCCTGCAGAACGTCGACTTCACGCTTCGCCCGGGCGAGGTCCACGCCCTCATGGGCGAGAACGGCGCGGGCAAGTCCACGCTCATCAAGGTCCTGACCGGCGTCTACGAGAAGGACGGCGGCGACATCTACCTCCAGGGCCACGACGGCGCGGTCTCCATCAAGTCCCCGCAGGACGCGCAGGACGTGGGCATCGCCACCGTGTACCAGGAGATCACGCTCTGCCCCAACCTCACCGTCGCTGAGAACATGTACATCGGCCGCGGCCACTCCAAGGTCGCCAACTGGAAGCAGATGTACACCGACGCCGACAAGATCCTGCAGAACCTCGGCATCCCCGTGAGCGCCAAGCAGCAGCTCGGCAGCTGCTCGATCGCCATGCAGCAGATGGTCGCCATCGCGCGCGCCGTCGACATGGACTGCAAGGTCCTCATCCTCGACGAGCCCACTTCGTCGCTCGACGAGTCCGAGGTCGAGAAGCTCTTCGGCATGATGCGCCAGCTCAAGGACCGCGGCGTCGGCATCATCTTCGTCACGCACTTCCTCGACCAGGTCTATGAGATCTGCGACCGCATCACCGTCATGCGCGACGGCCAGCTGGTCGGCGAGTACGAGATCGAGAAGATGCCGCGCGTCGACCTCGTCGCCGCCATGCTCGGCAAGCAGATGGACGACATGGCCGACATCAAGGGCGACTACGAGACCTACGCCGGCGCCGACGCCGACCAGATGGTCTACGAGGCGACCGGCCTCAAGAGCAACGCCGCCGTCTACCCCTTCGACTTCCACATCAAGAAGGGCGAGGTCACGGGCTTCACTGGTCTTCTCGGCTCCGGTCGCTCCGAGTGCGTGCGCGCCATCTTCGGCGCCGACCACGTCACCGGCGGCTCCGTCAAGAAGTCCGGCAAGGACGTCAAGATCTCCAAGCCGCTCGACGCCATGAAGCAGGGCATCGCCTACCTGCCCGAGGACCGCAAGGGCGACGGCATCATCGGGTCGCTCTCCGTCCGCGAGAACATCATCCTCGCGGCCCAGGTGCTCCGCGGCTTCCTCAAGCCCTTCTCCAAGGCCGAGACCTACAAGATCGCCGACGAGTACATCAAGCTCCTCGACATCAAGACCGCCTCTGCCGACACGCCGATCGCGTCGCTGTCCGGCGGCAACCAGCAGAAGGTCATCCTGGCCCGGTGGCTGTTCACCCACCCGGACTACCTGATTCTCGACGAGCCCACGCGCGGCATCGACATCGGCACCAAGGTCGACATCCAGAAGCTCGTGCTGCAGCTCGCGTCCCAGGGCATGAGCGTGACCTTCATCTCCTCGGAGCTCGACGAGATGATCCGCACCTGCTCCAGGCTCGTCGTCATGCGCGACCGCCACGTCGTCGGCGAGCTCACCGGCTCCGACCTCAACCAGAACAAGATCATGAGCACCATCGCAGGAGGTGAGGCAAAGTGACGATCGAGAAGACCAAGGACGACAACATCCTGAAGCGCCTTCTTCACAGCCAGATGATCATCCCGCTCGCTGCCCTTCTCGCGCTCGTGGTGTTCAACCTCATCGCTGATCCGTCGTTCTTCGCCATTACGATCAACCAGGACTCCACTGGCAACTCGGTTCTTGCCGGCCAGCTGATCTCCATCCTCAACAACGGCTCCGAGCTCGCGATTCTCGCGATCGGCATGACGCTCGTCACGGCGGCCACCGGCGGCCAGGACATCTCCGTCGGCGCCACGATCGCCGTCGCCGGCTCCGCCATGCTCGCCGTGCTCTGCGGCGGCAACATGCGCCCCGACACGCTGGCGGCCCCGATCATCGTGGCCTTCCTCTTTGGTGTGGTCATCGCCATGGTGTGCGGCGCCTTCAACGGCGTCATGGTCGCCGTCTTCAAGGTGCAGCCGATGGTCGCGACGCTGATCCTCTACACCGCCGGCCGCTCCATCGCCGCGTGGATCAACAACAACGCGCTCCCGATCATCCCGACCGACTCCGGCTTCGGCATCTTCGGCGGGTTCATCCCCGGCGTGCCCATCCCCACGCCCGTGTTCATCGCCATCGCGTGCTTCATCGTGATCTTCCTCGTGCTCAAGTTCACGAGCCTGGGCCTCTACGTCCAGTCCGTGGGCATCAACGAGAAGGCCGCGCGCCTGAACGGCCTGAACCCCACGTTCATCAAGTGGCTCACGTTCGTCATCCTGGGCGTGTGCGTGGCCGTGGCCGCCCTCATCAAGGTCAGCCGCATCTCCACCATCAACTACCAGACGATCGCGGCCGACATCGAGATGGACGCCATCCTGGCCGTTGCCCTCGGCGGCAACGCGCTCTCCGGCGGCAAGTTCAACATGGGCTCCTCCATCCTCGGCGCCTATGTCATCCAGTTCCTCACCACCACGCTCTACAAGTTCAACGTCGCCTCCGCCGCCCTTCCGGCGTACAAGGCCGTCGTCGTCATCATCCTCGTGGTGCTGAGCGCCCCGATCGTGCGCGCCAAGCTTTCCGCGATCTGGAAGAAGATCCGCAGTCCCAAGCAGGCAGAAGTGGAGGCGGTGAAGTAAGATGGCAACCCTCAAGCTCAAGAGGTCCGAGGGCGCCGGCAAGCGCGCCATCACGGACACCAACCTGCTGCTCACCATCACCATCGTCGTCTTCGCGGTCATGTACATCGGGGCCATGCTGTTCCTCGGCCGCGGCTTTTTGAGGTGGCAGACGTTCTTCAACATCCTCAACACCAACGCGTCCCTGATCATCACGGCCATCGGCCTCTCGATCGTCATGATCTGCGGCAGCATCGACATCTCCGTCGGCGGCGTCGTCGGCCTCGTCACCATGTGCTGCGCGGTCAACCTCGACTATCAGGGCGGAAGTCCCGTCACGGCGCTCGCCATCGCGCTCGGCATCGGCCTGGCCTTCGGCGTGGTCCAGGGCTTCCTGGTGGCGTACCTGGAGATTCAGCCGTTCATCGTCACGTTGGCGGGCATGTTCTTCGCCCGCGGCCTGACCACGATCATCCACGCTGAGCCCTTCAACGTTGCCAACGAGGCGTTCCTCGCCCTCAAGGACACCCGCATCACGATTCCGTTCCTCGGGTCGGTCAACAACTCCGGCAACTTCACCGCGGCCTACATGGAGATCGGCGTCGCCGTGGCGCTCGTCCTCGTGGTCCTGGCCTTCGTGATGCTGCGCTGGACGAGCCTCGGCCGCAGCTTCTACGCCCTCGGCGGCAACCGCCAGAGCGCCCTCATGCTCGGCATCAACACCAAGCGCTCGCTGTTCCTCGCGCACCTCATCAGCGGCCTGCTCGCGGGCATCGCCGGCTACGTCTACATCATGCACTCCGCCTCCGGCGCCGTCACCAACGCCGACGGCATGGAGATGAACGCCATCGCGGCATCCATCATCGGCGGCACGATGCTCTCCGGCGGCGTGGGCAACATCATCGGCACCTTCTTCGGCGTCCTGTCCCTCGGCACCATCCAGAACATCGTCTCCTCCGCCGGCTTCACCGACGCGTGGTGGGCCAAGATCACCGTCGCCGCGATGATCTGCCTGTTCCTGGTCATCCAGAGCATCGTCCTCGCGCGCAAGAAGCAAACGGAGTGACGCTGTCCCTTCCCTGAGGGAACGAGTCCTTCCTTCCCTTCCTCCCGCCCCGCCCCTCTCGCTTGAGGGGCGGGGCCCCGGAGCGGAGAGGGGGGGGTTGACAAACAAGTCTGACGTCATTGTCGTGTCGTGCCGAAAGGAACGCACATGCTCGAGATCAAGAAGTACCGCTTCTATTTCTGCCCCTGCACCCAGGACCTCTACGGCGACGAGGTGCTCAAGCACGTCGCCGAGCACTCCGCCGAGGTCGTCGCCGCCCTCAACGCCTCCGACAAGGTCCCCTTCGAGGTCGTGCTCAAGCCCAACCTGCTCACGGCCGACGTCATCCAGGCCACGTTCAACGAGGCCAACATGGATCCCGAGTGCGCCGGCATCATCACCTGGGCGCACACCTTCTCCCCGTCCAAGAACTACATCGCCGGCCTGCGCGACCTCCGCAAGCCGCTGTGCCAGTTCGCGACGCAGTACAACGAGGAGATTCCGTACGACACCATCGACATGGACTTCATGAACGAGAACCAGGCGGCCCATGGCGAGCGCGAGCTCGGGCACATCTTCGCCCGCATGCGCTGGAACCACAAGGTCATCTTCGGCTACTGGAAGGACGAGTCGGTCCTCGCCGAGCTCGGTGCCTGGCAGCGCGTGGCGGTGGGCGTCAACGAGTCCCGCAACATCCGCGTGTGCCGCTTCGCGGACACCATGCGCAACGTCGCGGTGACCGACGGCGACAAGGTCGAGGCCCAGCAGGTCTTTGGCTGGACCGTGGACGCCTGGCCCGTCAACGAGCTCGTGCCCTACGTCGACGGCGTCACCGAGGCCGAGGTCAAGGCCCTCACCGACGAGTACTACGACACCTATGAGCTCGTGCTCGACGGCCGCGACCCGGAGGAGTTCCGCCGCCACGTCGAGGTCCAGGCCGCCCAGGAGATCGGCATCGAGCGCTTCCTCGTGGAGCACAACTACAACGCCTTCTCCGACCACTTCGGCGACCTCGGCGGCCTCAAGCAGCTGCCGTCGCTCTCGATCCAGCGCCTCATGCAGAAGGGCTACGGCTTTGGCCCCGAGGGCGACTGGAAGACGCCCGCGATGGTGCGCCTCATGAAGGTCATGACCGCCGGCGACCCGTCCGCCAAGGGCTCCGCGCTCATGGAGGACTACACCTACAACCTGGTCCCGGGCAAGGACGGCATCCTCGAGTCCCACATGGCCGAGGTCGACCCGTCCGTGGCCGAGGGCAAGATCGCCATCCGCGCCACGCCGCTCTCCATGGGCGACCGCGAGGACCCCGCGCGCCTGATCTTCACCGCCAAGACCGGCCCGGCCATCGCCACCTCCCTCGTCGACCTGGGCAACCGCTTCCGCCTGATCATCCAGGACGTCGACTGCAAGAAGGTCGAGAAGCCCATGCCGATGCTGCCCACCGGCACCGTCTTCTGGACCCCGCGCCCCAACCTCAAGGTGGGCACCGAGGCCTGGATCTACGCGGGCGGCGCGCACCACACCGCGATGTCCTACGACCTCACGGCCGACCAGATGGTCGACTGGGCCGACGCGATGGGCATCGAGTCCGTGGTCATCGACGCCGACACCACCATCCGTGGCTTCAAGCGCGACCTCATGCTCGGCGAGGTCTGCTACCGCTAAGGATACGAAGGGACAGTCCCTTTGTCTCATGGCGGCCGCGTCCTCGCCCGGGGGCGCGGCCGCTTCACTCAACAAGGAGAAGACATGGCACTCACCAAAGAACAGATCGTCGAGCAGATCGAGTCCGGCGCCACCTCGCTGGGCATCGAGTACGGCTCCACGCGCATCAAGGCGGTTCTCGTGAGCTCCGATAACGAGCCCATCGCCATCGGCGCCTTCGACTGGGAGAACTCGCTGGTCGACGGCTACTGGACCTACAGCAAGGAAGAGATCTTCGCGGGCCTCGCCGCCGCGTACGCGTCCATGAAGACCGACGTGGCCGAGAAGTACGGCGTCACCCTCAAGAAGCTTGGCGCGCTCGGCATCTCCGCGATGATGCACGGCTACCTGCCCTTCGACGCCGCCGGCAACCTGCTCGTGCCCTTCCGCACCTGGCGCAACACCACCACCACGCAGGCGGCCCACGAGCTCTCCGAGCTCTTCGCCTTCCACACGCCCGAGCGCTGGAGCGTCTCCCACATCTACCAGGCCGTTCTCGACGGCGAGGAGCACGTCTCCCAGATCGACTTCTTCACCACGCTCGCGGGCTACGCGCACTGGGCGCTCACCGGCGAGAAGGTCCTCTCGATCGGCGATGCCTCCGGCATGTTCCCCATCGACTCCACCACCCATAACTACGACGCCGCCATGCTCGCCAAGTTCGACGAGCTCGTCGCGTCCAAGGGCGTGGCCTGGAAGGTCGAGGACCTGCTGCCCAAGATCCTGGTCGCGGGCGACGTCGCCGGCCACCTCACCCCCGAGGGCGCCGCGCTTCTCGATAAGGACGGTGACCTCGAGCCCGGCTGCCCGGTCTGCCCGCCCGAGGGCGACGCCGGCACCGGCATGATCGCCACCAACTCCGTGGCGCCGCGCACCGGCAACGTCTCCGCCGGCACCTCGGTCTTCTCGATGGTCGTGCTCGAGCACGCGCTCAAGGACGCCACGGCGCCCGAGATCGACCTCGTGACCACCCCGGTGGGCGACCCCGTGGCCATGGTGCACTGCAACAACTGCACCTCCGACATCAACGACTGGGTCGACCTGCTCTGCGACTTCTCCGACCTCATGGGCGCCAAGCTCGACAAGGGCGAGGTCTTCACCAGGCTCTTCAACGCCGCGCTCACGGGCGACAAGGACGCGGGCGGGCTCGTCTCCATCCCGTTCATCTCGGGCGAGACGGTCATGGGCGTCCAGACCGGCTACCCGATGGTGGTCCGCGGCCAGAACGCCAACTTCACCATCGCCAACTTCATGCGCATGAACATCATGGCCGCCTTCGGCGCCCTTGCAGCCGGCAACGAGGCCCTGCGCGCCGAGGACGTCAAGATCGACAAGCTCTACGGCCACGGCGGCATCTTCAAGACCCCCAAGGTCGCCCAGAGCCTGCTCGCCGCGGCGCTCGAGGCCCCGGTTACCGTCATGGCCACCGCCGGCGAGGGCGGCGCCTGGGGCCAGGCCGTCGCCGCGTCCTACATGATCCACAAGGCCGAGGGCGAGTCGCTGGCCGACTACCTCAACAACAAGGTCTTCGCGGACATGGAGGGCACCACGCTCGAGCCCGACGCCGCCGACGTCGAGGGCTACCGCGCCTTCCTCGCCACGTTCAAGAAGGTCAACGAAGCCGAGAAGGCCGCCGAGGCCGCCCTCGCCTAACAGCACGGGAAGTGATTCAAATGGGGACAGACCCCTTTTGAATCACTTTCTTTGAAATGATTCAAAAGGGGTCTGTCCCCATTTGAATCACTTCCGGGAAAGGAGAGAAGCACATGATGCTCAAGGAGCTGCGCGAGAAGGTCTACGAGGCCAACATGGACCTCCCCAAGCACGGCCTGGTTGTCTTCACCTGGGGCAACGCCTCCGAGCTCGACCGCGAGAGCGGCCTCTTCGTGATCAAGCCCTCCGGCGTGGACTACGACGAGCTCACGCCCGAGTCCATGGTCGTCTGCGACCTGGACGGCAAGGTCGTCGAGGGCGACCTCAACCCGTCCTCCGACACCGCCACGCACGCCTACCTCTACCAGAAGTGGGGCGACAAGATCGGCGGCGTCGTGCACACGCACTCGTCCTGGGCCGTCTCCTGGGCGCAGGCCGGCCGCGACGTGCCCGCCTACGGCACCACGCACGCGGACTACTTCTACGGCCCCGTGCCCTGCATGCGCGGCCTCACGGAGGCCGAGATCGAGGAGGCCTACGAGCTCAACACCGGCAAGGTGATCTACGAGGGCTTCACCGAGCGCAACATCGACCCCGTGGCCGTCCCCGCCGTCCTGGTGCGCAACCACGGCCCCTTCTCCTGGGGCAAGGACGCCGCCCAGGCCGTCTACCACGCCGTGGTGCTCGAGGAGGTCGCCAAGATGGCCACCCGCACCGAGGCGCTCCTGCCCGGCGTCGAGCCGGCTCCCCAGTACCTGCAGGACAAGCACTACATGCGCAAGCACGGCCCGAACGCCTACTACGGCCAGGGCGGCGCGCACTAGCGCGGCGTCGGCGGGCAACGCTCTGCGGTCAACGGTCAAGAGAGGAGGACGGGCGCATGGCTGCCAAGGTGACCCTTCGCGACATCGCGCGCGAGGTGGGGCTCTCCACCACGGCCGTGTCGCTCGTCCTCAACGACCGCCCCTGCAAGATCTCCGAGGAGAGCCGCAGGCGCATCAAGGAGGTCGCGCGCCGCAAGCGCTACATCCCCAACCAGATCGCCCGCAGCCTCGTGACCCGGCGCTCCCAGACCATCGGTCTGGTGGTGCCCAACATCGAGAGCAGGTTCTTCTCGTCCCTTGCGCGCCGTCTGGAGCTGGGATGCCGCGAGCGGGGCCACGTCCTGCTGATCACCAACTCGGACGACTCCGCGGACAACGACGCGGCCCTCGTGCGCCTGCTCGCCAACCGCGGGGTCGACGGGATCTTCGTCGTGGCATCGACCGACGCTGACGGCGAGGAGGGCGCCGCGGCCCTGCCCGCCGCCCTCGACGGACTGCCGATGCCGTACGTGATGGTGGACCGCCTGCCCGCGGGCCTGGCCTGCGACAAAGTCGCGTTCAACAACGAGGCCGGCGGGTACCTGGCGTGCCGCTATCTGCTCGACGCCGGCCATCGGCGCATCGCCTGCCTGCTCAACACGGCTTCCAACACCGGTCGCGAGCGTCTGGCGGGCTACGAGCGGGCGCTGCGCGAGCGTGGCATCGAGCCCGACCCCGCGCTCGTCTTCCCGTGCGCCTACTACATCCCCGAGGCCTACGAGGTCGCCGCCCGCCTGCTCGGCACCGACGCCACGGCGATCTTCGCGGGCAGCGACAACATCGCGCTGGGCCTGCTCAAGCGCCTCTACGAGCGGGGGCTGCGCGTCCCGCGCGACTACTCGGTGGTGAGCTACGACAACTCCGCGGCAGACGTGCTCTTTGAGCCGGCGCTCACCTCCATCGAGCAGAACGTCGACGAGCTCGCCGCCGCGGCGCTCGACGTGATGTTCAGGCGCGTGGAGGAGGACGAGCTGGGCGAGCCCGAGGACCGCATCCTCATGCCGCGCCTGGTCATCAAGAGCAGCGTGCGCGCGATAGGGGGGCGAGAAGATCGAGCGCTCGGAAAGCATTTAGTAAACGTTCGGACAAACTGAAAAATGCCGAGAAGTAAAACGTTTTACCAAATATACTGAAACCGTTAGGAAACATCGCGGGCGCAGGGCCCGCGAGGGAGAAAGGGAACAGCATGGCTAACCCCGTCATCGGCACCCCGTGGAAGAAGCTCAACGGGCCGGTCTCCGAGGAGGAGCTCAAGGGCGTCGACCGCTACTGGCGCGCCGCCAACTACCTCTCCGTGGGCCAGATCTACCTCCGCTCCAACCCCCTCATGCGCGAGGGCTTCAGCCGCGAGGACGTCAAGCACCGTCTCGTGGGCCACTGGGGCACCACGCCGGGCATCAACTTCCTCTTTGGCCACATCAACCGCCTCATCGCCGATCACCAGCAGAACGCCATCTTCCTGATGGGCCCCGGCCACGGCGGCCCGGCCGGCACCGCGCAGTCCCTGCTCGACGGCACCTACCGTGAGGTCCGCCCGGACATCACCGACGACGAGGCCGGCCTGCAGAAGTTCTTCCGCCAGTTCTCCTACCCCGGCGGCATTCCCAGCCACTACGCGCCCGAGACCCCCGGCTCCATCCACGAGGGCGGCGAGCTCGGCTACACGCTCTCCCACGCCTACGGCGCCGTCCTCGACAACCCGAGCCTGCTCGCGGTGGCCGTGGTGGGCGACGGCGAGGCCGAGACCGGCCCGCTCGCCACGTCCTGGCAGACCAACAAGTTCATGGACCCGCTGACCGACGGCATCGTCCTGCCGATCCTGCACCTCAACGGCTACAAGATCGCCAACCCCACGATCCTGGCCCGCATCTCCGACGCCGAGCGCGACGAGTTCTTCCGCGGCATGGGCTACCACCCGTACAACTTCGTCGCCGGCTTTGACAACGAGGACCACTCCTCGATCCACCGTCGCTTCGCGGCGCTGCTCGAGGCCGTCTTCGACGAGATCTGCGACATCAAGTCCCGCGTCGCCGCCGGCGAGGCCTCCCGCCCGTTCTACCCGATGATCGTCTTCCGCACCCCCAAGGGCTGGACCTGCCCCAAGGAGATCGACGGCAAGAAGACCGAGGGCTCCTGGCGCGCCCACCAGGTGCCGCTGGCCTCCGCGCGCGACACCGAGGCCCACTTCCAGGTCCTCAAGGGCTGGATGGAGTCCTACAGGCCCGAGGAGCTCTTCGACGAGAACGGCGCCATCCGTCCCGAGGTCAACGACTGGATGCCCACCGGCGAGCTGCGCATCGGCGCCAACCCCAACGCCAACGGCGGCAAGATCCGCAACGAGCTCACGCTGCCCGACGCCCGCAAGTACGAGGTGCCGGTGGCCGAGAAGGGCCACGGCTTCGGCGCCGTCGAGGCCACGCGCGTCCTGGGCGAGTACACCGCCGAGCTCATCAACAACAACCGCGACGCCTTCCGCATCTTTGGCCCGGACGAGACCGCGTCCAACCGCCTGCAGCCGTCCTACCAGGTGACCGACAAGCAGTGGTTCGGCGAGGGCACCTATGACGACCCCGCCAACGACGAGCACCTCTCGCCCGTGGGCAACATCATCGAGCAGCTCTCCGAGCACCAGTGCGAGGGCCTGCTCGAGGGCTACATCCTCACCGGCCGCAACGGCCTCTGGAGCTCCTACGAGTCGTTCGTGCACATCGTCGACTCCATGGTCAACCAGCACTGCAAGTGGCTCGAGGCCACCGTCCGCCACATCGACTGGCGCGCCCCGATCTCCGGCCTCAACATGCTGCTCTCCAGCCACGTCTGGCGCCAGGACCACAACGGCTTCTCTCACCAGGACCCCGGCTTCGTCGACGTTCTTCTCAACAAGAACTTCAACAACGATCACGTGGTGAACATCTACTACCCGGCCGACGCCAACCTGCTGCTGGCCGTCGCCGAGCGCGCGTACAAGTCCACCAACTGCGTGAACGCCATCTTCGCCGGCAAGCAGCCCGCGCCGACGTGGGTGACCCTCGACGAGGCCCGCGAGGAGCTCGAGGTCGGCGCCGCCGAGTGGAAGTGGGCGTCCAACACCGCCGAGGGCGAGGAGCCCGACGTCGTGCTCGCCTGCTGCGGCGACGTTCCCACCGGCGAGGCCATGGCCGCGCTCGACCTGCTCGACAAGCTCGGCGTCAAGGTGCGCCTGGTCAACGTGCTCGACCTTCTCAGCATCCAGAACGTCTCCGAGAACGACAAGGCCATGTCCGACGAGAAGTTCGTCGAGCTCTTCACGGCCGACAAGCCCGTCCTCTTTGCGTTCCACGCCTATCCCGGCACGATCCGCCGCCTCATCTGGGACCGTCCGAACCACGACAACTTCAACGTCCACGGCTACCAGGAGCAGGGCTCCACGACCACGCCGTACGACATGGTCCGCGTGAACGACATGGACCGCTGGGCCCTCGCCGCCGACGCCCTGCGCATGATCGACGCCGACAAGTGGTCCGCGCAGATCGGCGAGTGGGAGAACTTCCGCGTCGACGCGTTCCAGTTCGCCGTCGACAACGGCTACGACCACCCGGCCTTCACCGACTGGAAGTGGCGCGACGCCTCCGACGCGGGCGAGGACATCTCCGCCACGCAGATGACCGCGGGTGACAACGAGTAAGTAGCGCTCGCGTCATACGCACCTGAGGGGCCGCCCGCCCTTCTCCCCAGCTCATTGCGCTGCGCGCAGAAGTCGCTGGGCGAGAAGGGCGGGCGGCCCGTGTCGTATGGGCCGAAGGTCGCCAGCCGGGAGGGGCATAAGTCGCTGGACGAGAAGAACCGGCCGGGTCCGGTCGTGTACGTCGAATGTCGCCAACCGGGAGGATTGTCACTTGCAATATGTTGCGTAACGCAATATATTGCAAGTGACATTATTGTGCGAAAGCGAGGGCTTCATGGACAAGATATCGACTCCGGAGATGGCGGGGAGCGTCGTGCGGAGGGTGCGGGAGGACCGGGGCATGTCGCGCGACCAGCTGGCCCGGGCGACAGGCGTCGGCGCGCGCACGCTGTACGCGCTGGAGACGGGGGAGAGCGAGAACATCGGGCTGGGCAAGTTCCTCAAGGTGCTCGCCGCCCTCGGGCTCTCGATGTCCCTGGAGCTTGATGGCCAGGAGTCCCTGCGGCGACGTGACGACGCGAACGGGGCCGGTTCTCCGGCCGCCCCTCTCTGGGACGATCTTGCGGACATCTGGAAGCTCGATGACGGGGGAGCGCGATGAAGGGCTCCTCGCTGGCTGTCTACGTTTCCGGCACCTATTGCGGTGAGCTCACGGAGAATCGCTACGGTGCTCTGAGCTTCGCCTATGACCGGGGCTACGACGGCGTCCCGCTGTCCCTTTCCATGCCTGTCGGCCTCGCCCGCTATGACGACCGCGTCGTTCGCCCTTACTTGATGGGCCTGCTGCCCGACGATTCTGAAACGCGGTTCGCGATAGGTGCCCCGTTTGGCGTGTCGGGGGACAACCCGTTCCGATTGCTCCGCATAGTGGGCCGAGATTGCCCGGGCGCCATACAGATCCTCGAGAAATCTGACCCCGTTCCCGCCGAGGATTCCTCGTCCGACCTAGTTACACTTTCGGAAGGGGACGTGGAGCGGCGTCTTGCGGAGGTGAGAGAGAACGCGGCTTTCGCATGGACGGGAGCCGCTCGCTCCGAGGGCCGCTGGTCGCTCGGCGGGTGTCAGGCAAAGATCGCCCTGCGCTACCAGGGTGGAACTTGGTATGAGTGTCGGGGGGCTGCTGCGACGACGCATATCGTAAAGCCGGGGGTCACGGGGTTTGATTCTCAGGCGCTCGTCGAATACCTCTCGATGAAGATTGCCCATGAAATCGGCCTTCCAACGGCGGAAGTGGACTATCGGTCCTTTGGCCGCGAGGAAGCGATCGTCGTCACTCGATACGACAGGGCGTTCGTCGCGGACGGGCCCGTACATCGCCTGCACCAGGAGGATCTCTGCCAGGCCATGAGCGTTTCCCCCCAGGCCAAGTATGCCGACCAGGGTGGTCCATCCACGCCACGGATCATTTCTCTGCTCAAGGAGACAGGGGGAAACGCGCGCGAGAACGTCTACCGCTTCATCCTCTATCTGTTCTTCAACTACCTGATCGGGGCGACCGACGCACATGCCAAGAACCACGCCCTGCTCCATGTTGGGCGCGACGACGTCCGACTGGCCCCGCTCTACGATGTGGCATCGATAGCTCCCTATCGCAGCCTCGCGCCCACGCAGAGAAAGCCTCTGCGAGCGGCGCTCTCGATAGGCGGGGAGAATCGGTTTGGAATGGTGGGCTCAAGAAACGTGGAGAGCATGATTGAGGCCAACGATCTTGAGGATTTGGGGCTTGGTGCAGATCTTCTGTGCGAGCGCCTCGAGGTCATGGCGAGGCTTGTTCCAGAGGCTGCCGAGCGGGTGGTCGGCGCGGCGGGGGAGATGCCTGGGATAGAGAGGGTCGGGTCGCCCTTGGTTCGGGAGATCGCCGCCAACTGCCGGCGTACGCGCGAGCTTCTGTAAGTAGCTGGGCGAGAAGAACCGGCCGGGCCCGGTCGTGTACGCCGAAGGCGCCAACCGGGGGGAATGCGCCGCTGGCCAGATGGCGTAGCAAACACTGTTAGGCAGTGTTTATCATGGTGTTCACACGATGAGGCACGGGAGGGCAAGGCGTCGCATGAGAAACGTCGGGGTTCGAGAGATCAGTAGGAAGACGGGCTTCTCGCCCGCCACCGTCTCCAACGCGCTCAACCGCAAGCGCGGGGTGAACAAAGAGACCGCCGCGGCCATCTTTCGCGCCGCCCGCGAGCTCGGCTACGACCGCTCCAACCACATCACGCACGTCAACTTTGTCCAGGCACGCAAGACCGGCGAGATCCTCGACGAGGGCACCTTCCATATGGGCGTCATCAAGGGCGTTGAGCGCGAGGCCCGCGAGCACGACCTGAGCATCATCTTCACCAACATGGAGCTCTCCGACCGTCAGACGGCGGCGCGCGAGGCCCGCGAGATCGTGAACGACGCCTCGAGCGCGGTGGTGCTGCTGGGCACCGAGATGGCGGAGGAGGACTACAATCTTTTCCGCGACGCCAAGGGGCCCTTCGTCGTGGTCGACGGCTGGAGCGACCACCTCTTCTTCGAGAGCATCGTCACCTCAAACGAGAACTCCGCCCTGCGCGCGGTGAGCTACCTCATCAAGATGGGCCACCGAGAGATCGGCTACATCGCGGGCTCCTACCGCATCAAGAACTTCCCGCTGCGCGAGCGCGGCTACCGGCGGGCGATGCGCGAGGCCAACCTCCCCGTCAACCCCGACTTCCGCGTGGAGGTGGGCACCACGGTCAATGCTGCCTACGAGGCCATGAGCGCGTGGCTTGCCACCAACCCGGTGCTGCCCACGGCCTTCTTCGCCGAGAACGACATCATGGCCTTCGGCTGCATGCGCGCAATGACCGAGCGGGGCATCAAGATCCCCGAGGACGTCTCCATGCTGGGGTTTGACGACCTCTCCTTCGCGAGCATCTCCAACCCGCCGCTCACGACGATGCGCGTCCCCAACGGGGAGATGGGAGAGCTCGCGGTGAAGACCATCGTGGACCGCATGCGCTCGCCGCGCGACTATACGAGCGTCGTGCACCTCTCGACCACCTTCGTCGAGCGCCAGAGCGTCCTGCGCCTCGCGTAGGTGGGCAGTTGCCCCGGAGGGCTCTGTCCCGCCCGGGGTTAGTCGCCGCACATGACGTCGTGCGCGGCGTCGAGGGCGTCGATGAGCGGCGTGAGCCGGTCGAGGTCGGCGGAGAGGTCGGTCATCACCACGAGCACGTACGTCCCATCGTCCGAGAAGACCACGCCCGCGTCGTTGGTCGAGGTGAGGTCGTTCTCGTCCGCGGGATACCAGCCCGGCTTTGCCCAGACCTCGCACTCGTCGCGCAGCAGCGCGCCCATGGGGGTGTACTCGGTCTGCGAGAGGTAGCTCGCGAGCTCGTCCGCCCCCGCCTCGCCCGAGGTGCCGTAGCGCCAGATCTCAAGCCACACGTTGGCGAGCTCCTCGGCCGTGATGTCCGGGTAGTAGTGCGAGGGCGCCTCTGCCGCGGCCACCGGCGCGTCGTTCGCGGAGAGCCACGAGGTGAGCAGCGAGAGCCCGAAGGTCTGGATGAGCGTGGTGTACGCGTCGTTCGCCGAGTTGATCAGGCACTGGGCCATCGTCTGCGACCAGCCGGCCGAGCCCCCGTACGTCTCGCAGATGGCCGCGCAGTACGCCGCCTTGATCGCGCTGGCCGGGTAGCGCGCCACGTCCGCGTTGTAGCTGACGCCGCGCCCGGTCTCGACGTCGATCATGCGCACGCTCACGCTGTGGCCGGAGTCCGCGAGCGAGGCGATCTCGTCCTCCAGCGCGGCGTACTCCGGCGTGTCCAGGAACCCCTCGGGCGCGGTGACGTCGATGCCGTAGGCCGAGGTCACGTCCGCCACGGGGGCGCTCGCGTCAAAGCCCGCCTCCTCGACGGGCTCCTCCTCGGCGGCGGGCTCCAGCTCGATGTTCTTCTCGTCCGTGGGATCGTCCTCTGCCTCGCGGTCGCTGACCTCCACCTGCGCGGCGGGCTCGTCGGCGACGTCGCCGGCCACGGGCTCCGTCGTGCCGCATGAGGCGAGAAGGACCGCGCATGCCGCGCCCGCCAGCGCCTGCAAGACCGTCGTCCCGTGCCTCATGGAGCCTCCAACCATTCGTTGAGCTTGTCCCATTATCGCAGGTAGACGTCGGGGAAAGATGTCCGATGTGAAAAATCAGGCCAGGGCAGAGACGCCGTCCGTCGCTGCTCCGGCGTTTCCGCAGGTGCCTGATTCCCGGCATATGCGTGTCAGCAACACGCATATGGCCGGATTCTGGCACCGAGACACGCATATGGCCGGATTCTGGCACCAAAACACGCATATGCCAGGAATCAGGCGCCTGCGGAAACGCGACCCCAAAGCCCCGCACCGTGGAGATGTTGTGCCTCGGTCGGCGACGCAAGCTTTCTGCACAGGTTGTGCAATACTACGCAGGCTGTGCAAAAACGTCGAAGGGACCACCCTCCACATGCAGGAATGCGTGCTCAGCACCGACCGCCGGAGCGTGCGCACCCGCGCCGCCCTGCGTCGCGCCCTCGCCGAGGAGATCTCCGCGACCGGGGACCTCTCGCGCGTGACCGTCACCGCGGTCACCGAGCGTGCCGGCGTCACGCGCCGGACCTTCTACTCGCACTTCCGCGACATCCCCGACCTCGTCCGCCAGATTGAGGGCGAGACCCTCGCGGAGTTTCGCGCCCCGCTCGCGCGCCTGGCCGCCTGCCACCTCGACGACCTGCGCGCCGCCCTTGCCCACGGCGAGCCCGCCCCCGGCGCGGAGGCCCTGCTCAGAGCCGTCCGCGAGCGCGGCGACTACCTGCGCCCGCTGCTCGGCAACGGCGGCGACCCCGCCTTCGCCGAGCGCATCAAGGCCCTCGTGCACGAGGTCGTGGGCATGCGCGCGGTTGACGGGCTCGACCTGCGCGCGTTTGGCCCGCTCTTTGACTACTACCTCGCGTTTGCCATCTCGGCCGAGGTCGGCGTGCTCCTGCGCTGGCTCGACGGCGGCATGCGCGAGAGCGTTCCCACGATGGCGCGCCTCATGACCGCGCTCATGTTCGTGCGCCCAGGAGACCTCTACGACGACCCCATCGAACTCGACATACCCAGCTTCGCGTTTGCCGCGCTGTGCTCCGAGGAGGACCAATGAGTAAGACCGCCGCATCCATCCAGGCCGAGAAGAACGCGCGCGCCCACAAGCCGCTCGAGCTCAAGCAGGACGGCGCCGAGCTCTCCCCGGCGCGCCCCGCGGACTTCTCCCACGCTCACCTGCGCCTCGGCATCGACGTGGGCTCCACCACCGTCAAGCTCGCCGTCATCGACGACTCCGACAACCTCGTCTACGCCAACTACGAGCGTCACCACACCGACATCCGCGCCACGGCCAAGGAGCTCTTCGCCCGCGCGCGCAAGGTGATCGGCACGGCGCCCATGCGCGTCTCGATCACCGGCTCCGGCGGCATGCTGCTCGCCAACTGGCTGGGCCTCGAGTTTGTCCAGGAGGTCATCGCCTCCAAGCGCGCCGTCGAGACGCTCATCCCGCAGACCGACTGCGCCATCGAGCTGGGCGGCGAGGACGCCAAGATCATCTACTTCGACAATGGCATCGAGCAGCGCATGAACGGCACCTGCGCCGGCGGCACGGGCGCCTTCATCGACCAGATGGCCAGCCTGCTGCACACCGACGCCTCCGGCCTGAACGAGCTCGCCAAGGGCGCAACGCAGATCCACCCCATCGCCTCCCGCTGCGGCGTCTTCGCCAAGTCCGACGTCCAGCCGCTGCTCAACGAGGGCGCCAAGCCCGCCGACATCGCGGCCTCCATCTTCCAGGCCGTCGCCAACCAGACGGTCTCGGGCCTGGCGTGCGGCCATCCCATCCGCGGCCACGTCGCGTTTCTCGGCGGCCCGCTCCAGTACCTCTCGGAGCTCCGCAAGCGCTTCTACCTCACGCTCAACCTCGACGACGAGCACATCATCGTGCCCGAGAACGCGCACCTCTTTGTGGCCACGGGCGCGGCGCTTGCCGGCGAGTCCGAGAAGTACGTCACCTTCGACGAGGTTATCCAGCTGCTGGAGAACCTGAAGGACGTCCAGGGCTCCGAGGTCGCGCGCCTCGAGCCGCTCTTTGAGTCCGAGGCGGATTACGAGGAGTTCAAGGAGCGCCACGACAAGCAGGTCGTGCCCAAGGGCGACTTCGCGAGCTACCAGGGTCGCGTGTTCATCGGCATCGACGCCGGCTCCACCACGATGAAGGCGGCCGTCGTCGGCGAGGGCGGCGAGCTCCTCTACACCTGGTACGGCAACAACAACGGCGACGTCCTCGGCACCGCGCGCACCATCATGGACGACATCTACGACAAGATGCCCGCCGGCTGCACGATCGGCCACGTGACCACCACCGGCTACGGCGAGCAGATCCTCATCGAGGCCCTGCGCGCGGACTCCGGCGAGATCGAGACCGTCGCGCACCTGCGCGGCGCCAAGGCCTTTGTCCCGGGCGTCGAGTTCATCCTCGACATCGGCGGCCAGGACATGAAGTGCCTGCAGGTCAGAGACGGTGTCATCGAGCACATCATGCTCAACGAGGCCTGCTCCTCGGGCTGCGGCAGCTTCATCGAGAGCTTCGCGGTGTCCATGAACATGTCCGTCCAGGAGTTCGCGCAGGCGGCCACGCGCGCCAAGAGCCCGGTCGACCTGGGCAGCCGCTGCACCGTCTTCATGAACTCCCGCGTCAAGCAGGCGCAGAAGGAGGGCGCGACCATCGGCGACGTGGCGGCGGGCCTGTCCTACTCCGTCATCAAGAACGCCCTGTTCAAGGTCATCAAGCTGCGCGACTTCGACGAGATCGGCAAGTACTGCGTCGTCCAGGGCGGCACCTTCATGTCCGACGCCACCCTGCGCGCCTTCGAGCTGCTCACCGGCCGCGACGTCATCCGCCCGGACATCGCCGGCGCGATGGGTGCCTACGGCGCCGCCCTTCTCGCCCGCGACCGCGCCGGCGTGGCCGGGACCTCCCGCCTGCTCTCCCGCGAGGAGATCGACAACCTCCAGGTCAAGCACACCAACGTCCACTGCGGGCGCTGCTCCAACAACTGCCTGCTCACGATCAACGACTTTGGCGGCGGCCGTCGCTTCATCACGGGCAACCGCTGCGAGAAGGGCGCCGGCGGCAGCCGCGCCAAGAAAAATGACGCCCCCAACCTCTTTGACTTCAAGAACAAGCTGCTCTTTGACCGTCCGGTGCTCTCCCCGGAGGAGGCGCCCCGCGGCACCGTGGGCATCCCGCGCGCGCTCAACATGTACGAGAACTACCCGTTCTGGCACGCGTTCTTCACCAAGCTGGGCTTCTCGGTCATGCTGTCCGACCAGACCTCCGCGGCGACGTACGACGCCGGCATCGAGTCCATGCCCTCCGAGAGCGTGTGCTACCCGGCCAAGCTCTCCCACGGCCACATCATGAACCTGCTGGAAAAGGACCCGGACTTCATCTGGATGCCCTGCATCCGCTGGGAGCGCCAGGAGGACGAGGGAGCGACCAACCACTACAACTGCCCGATCGTCATGAGCTACCCGCAGGCGCTCGGCCTCAACGTCGACGAGCTCGGCGAGGGCTCCAGGGTCGAGTTCCTCTCGCCCTTCATCCCCTACGACAAGAAGAGGGAGCTCAAGCGCCGCCTCTACGAGCTCGTGGTCGAGCAGCGCGAGAAGGACGCCGCCGAGGGCCGCGGCCGCGTGCGCGGCGAGCACATCACCCGCACCGAGATCGACGCCGCCGTCAACGCCGCCTGGGAGGCCGACCTCGCGTTCAAGGACGCCATGCACCGCGCGGGCGACGAGGCCCTGCGCTGGATCGAGGAGCACGACGCCCACGGCATCGTCCTCGCCGGCCGCCCCTACCACAACGACCCCGAGATCAACCACGCCATCCCGGAGCTCGTGCACTCGTTCGGCTTTGCCGTGCTCACCGAGGACTCCGTGGCGCACAAGGTCAGGCCCGAGCGTCCCATCCGCGTCATCGACCAGTGGATGTTCCACAGCCGCCTGTACCGCGCGGCGCGCTTCGTGGTCTCCCGCAACGACCTCGATCTCATTCAGCTCTTCTCGTTTGGCTGCGGCCTTGACGCCCTGACCACCGACCAGGTCCAGGAGATCCTCGAGGCCTCCGGCAAGATCTACACCGTCCTCAAGATCGACCAGGTGTCCAACCTCGGTGCCGCGCGCATCCGTATCCGCTCGCTCATGGCCGCGCTCAAGGAGCAGCGCGAGGAGCTGCGCCGCGCCGCGTCCCAGGGCAAGATCCGCGAGGTCGAGCCCGTGAGCGTCCGCAACGCCGACGGCTCGCTCGAGCGCGCCCGCGCCACCGCGCCCGGCCGCGTGCCCGTCTACCGCGAGGCCGCCAGCGCCGCCTTCGAGAAGGTCCGCTACACCGAGGACATGCAGAAGGCGGGCTACACCATCCTCGTGCCGCAGATGGCGCCGATTCACTTTGACCTGCTCGAGGTTCTTCTCAAGAGCGCGGGCTTCAACGTGGTGCTGCTGCCGTCCGTGGACCAGGGCGCCGTGGAGGCCGGCCTCAAGTACGTCAACAACGACATCTGCTACCCGTCCATCCTGGTCACGGGCCAGATCATGGAGGCGGTGCTCTCCGGTGAGTACGACCTCTCCCGCACCGCCGTCATCATCACCCAGACCGGCGGCGGCTGCCGTGCCACCAACTACATCGCGCTCATCCGCAAGGCCCTCAAGGACTCCGGCCACCCCGAGGTCCCGGTGATCTCGCTCACCGCGGCCTCCGGCCTGGACGAGAAGAACCCGGGCTTCTCCATCTTCAAGCCCGAGATCCTGGTCAAGGCGGTCTACGCCCTGCTCTACGGCGACCTCATCATGCAGCTGCTCTACCGCTGCCGCCCCTACGAGGCCGAGCCCGGTGCCGCCGACGCGCTCTACGACCGCATGATGGCCGAGGCCAAGGGCCTCATCGCCTCCTCCACGGCGTCGCGCGGTCGCTTCTACCAGCTCTGCCAGCGCACCATCGACGCCTTCGAGGCGCTGCCGCTGGAGAACGACCGCTCCAAGCCGCGCGTGGGCGTGGTGGGCGAGATCCTCGTCAAGTTCCACCCCACGGCCAACAACCAGGTGGTCAAGGTCATCGAGCAGGAGGGCTGCGAGGCCAACGTGCCCGGTCTGGTTGACTTCTTCCTGTTTGGCATGACCAACGCGATCAACACCAACGCCGAGCTGGGCACCAAGGCCACGAGCCGCCTCACGCACATGGCCGGCATCAAGCTCATCGAGGGCTTCCGCGAGCCCATCAACAAGATGCTCGCCAAGACCACGCGCTTCCAGACCTACCCCGACATCTTCGAGCTGGCCGCCAAGGCCGAGCAGGTGCTGTCGCTGTGCAACACGATGGGCGAGGGCTGGCTGCTCACGGCCGAGATGGTGGACCTCATCGAGACCGGCACGCCCAACATCGTCTGCTGCTCGCCGTTTGCGTGCCTGCCCAACCACGTGGTCGGCAAGTCCGTGATCAAGCGCCTGCGCCAGATGCACCCCGAGAGCAACATCGTTGCCGTGGACTACGACCCGGGCGCCTCCGAGGTCAACCAGCTCAACCGCATCAAGCTCATGATCTCCGTGGCAAAGGAGAACTACCGCACCAACCGCGACGGCTTCAAGCTGGAGAATCCCGACGACCCCACGCGCGGCGGCGAGGACTTTGGCCCCATCCACCTCTCCGACGAGCAGCTCGCGAAGCTGAACAGCCTCAAGTAGCTAAGCGGGGAGGGCGGTTGCGCGACGATCCGCCCTCCTCCGAAGCGCATTTCATTTGTAGGGTACTTTTTGGGCGCCAGCCCAAGTACCCTACAAATGAAAAAGCGAGAAAGCGCAGGTTAATCAATTGCTACTCCGTGGGTCGTACTTGACGAGGCTCTGAAAAAGTACCCTACAAATGAACCCGGCCAGCTTCGTTGCCCGGGTTGAACGCCGAGTAAGAGTTATCTGCCAAAACCGGGCCATTTTCAGGGCGGGTTTGGCAGATTTCTCTTACTCGGCGTTCAGCTCGGCAAAGACGTTGCGTCGGGGACCCGCCGGGGCGCGCTATCATGGCGAGTAGAACGTCGGGAAGGGAGCGCAATGGTCAAGCTGGTCTTTGTGGACATGGACGACACGTTCGTCGCGCCGGACAAGACCATCCCAGCGGACAACCTGCGCATCCTCGACGTCGCCCACGAGCGCGGCGTCCAGTTCGTCCCCTGCACGGGAAGGAGCCTGCGCGGGCTCCCGCAGCAGCTCATCTCGCACCCGTGCGTGCGCTACGCCGTCTGCAGCGGCGGCGCGCTTGTCTTTGACCTGAGCTCGGGGGAGGTCGTCCACCGCGAGCCCATCGAGAAGGACATCGTGCGCGCGCTCTATGACGACGTGCGTGACCAGCGCATCACCTTCGACCTCACCACCGACGAAGGCGTCGTCGCCTCCTCCGATCGCTGGCCCCTCTACTACGAGGCGGCGCTCGACGACGCCACGCGCGCCATGGTCATCTCACAGCGCACGCGCTTCGAGGGGACTACGGGCCAGCTCATCGAGCGGTCCGCGCGCATCTACCGCGTCAACGTGCTCTACGTCGACGATGCCGGTCGTCAGGCGGTGTGGGATGCCGTCGACGCGCGCCCGGAGCTCTGCCGCACCTCCTCGATCCCGGTGAACGTGGAGATCACGAGCGTCCGCGCCACCAAGGGCACGGCGCTGACCTGGCTCTGCGGGCACCTTGGCATCTCTCCCGCGGATGCGGTGGCCATTGGCGACTCAAGCAACGACCTCGCCATGATCGAGGCGGCGGGTGACGGCGTGGCAATGGGCAACGCTTCACCCGAGGTCAAGGCAGCCGCCGACCACGTCGCCCCGCCGTGCGGCGAGGCCGGCGTGGCGCGCTACCTGGAGCCGATGCTGCGAGGGTGAGCCTCTCTGGCCTCTAGAGCATCACCCAGGGCAGGCGCGACTCGGGCACCATGATGCCCAAGAGGACGATGAGCGTGACGGCGATGATCGCGCCGAGCACGAACTGCATGATGACGTTGCCGGTGTTGCGTCCGGCCTTGCGCTTGATGACGAAGGCGGTCTGGGAGCCGTCGGCAGCCTCGAGCGCGTCGCGGAACGCCTTGGCGCGCTGCGCGCGCGGGCCGCGGCGCTGCCAGACGAGGGCGAGCAGCCCCACGATCAGGACGGCCTCGGTGACGCGGATGGCGATCTGCAGCGCGTCCGGGTCGGTGTGGGAGAGGGCGATGAGGACGAGGGCGCAGGCGGCGGTCACGACGGAGACGACGCCCATGACGGCCGTCTCGTAGGTCTCGGTCCCCTCGATGACCTTGACCATGAGCTCCTCGTCCTTCTCGATGAGGCGCGGAATCTTGACCTTGAGGGCCATGGCGAGCGAGAGCAGCTGCTCCTGACCGGGGAACTCCTGGCCGCTCTCCCACGCGGCGACGGTCTCCTGGCTCACGCCTGCCTTCTCCGCCAGCTTGGCCTGCGACCAGCCGCGCCCCTCGCGCAGCTTGGTGACCGTGGACCCAAACTCCATGCCAGCTCCTGTCGTAGGGGGCCTGTGTTGGGCACATTCTTGCGCATAAGTATGGAGAAAAGATGAAGAATAGAATCAGATACTCAAATAATATTCATAAAAAGAAAAAGAATATGCAAACATAAATGAGACTTAAGTAGTGCTACTTCGGAACAAATCTGCCGCATCATTTCAGGTTGAGCTTATCACAGGATTACAAATCGAGTAATGAGATGCTGCTCAATATGGGCGATTTACGAAAACCACAGATAAACGGGCCGTCTCATCAAGAGCTGCCTTCGTGCCGACCTGAATTCCTCTGACGGTCTCGATATGCAAAAATTGTGAAGTAACGCCAAATTTTGAAAACAGAATATGCAGACCTAGAATCTCACCAACGGAATCGGACAGAGGAGGCAGGTATGTGCGAGCTCGTTCTTCCCAAGGTGACCGTCATTCTCCGCGGCTATGAGACCAAGCAGGTCCTCACCGTCGTGGAGCAGCTCGTCGGCACCAAGGTCAACTCCATCGAGGTGGCCAGCAACTCCCCGCACGCGATGGAGTCGATCGCGGCGGCGCGCAAGGAGTTTGGCGCCGAGGTCCACGTGGGTGCCGGCACGGTGAAGAACGCCGAGCTCGCTCGCCAGGCCATCGCCGCCGGGGCCGAGTTCATGCTCTCGCCGATCATGTTCACCCAGGAGATCTTCGACCTCGCCAAGGAGGCCGGCGTCATCACCGTCCCCGCCGCCTTCAGCCCCACCGAGATCCAGAAGATGATCGACATGGGCGCCGACATTGTGAAGGTCTTCCCGGCCGGCCAGCTCGGCCCGGACTACCTCAAGGCCGTCCAGGCGCCGCTCGGCAAGCTGCCGCTCATGGTCGTCGGCGGCGTGAACGTCGCGAACGTCCAGTCCTACTTCGACAAGGGAGCCACCTACGCGGGCATCGGCTCCGGCATCTTCGATCCCGCCGACATCGAGGCGTGCGACGCCCCCAAGCTCGCCGCGTCGATCAAGAAGCTCGAGGAGAGCGTCGTCTGGTAACGGGTCGCACACGCGGCCCCCAAAACAGAGAAGGAGAAGAGCATGGCAGATCTGAGCTTTGACAGCTCCCTCGTCGTCCGCATCGACGAGGAGGGCCTCAGCTGCGAGGACGTGGAGCGCCGCCTGGCGGGCGTCCTCGAGGAGCAGGGCTACGTGAAGGACACCTACGCCCAGGCGATCGTCGACCGCGAGGCGAACTTCCCGACCGCGCTCGACATGGGCGGCCTCAACGTCGCCATCCCGCACTGCGACGTCGTGAACGTCAACAAGGCGGCCATGTGCATGGGCGTCCTGGCCAACCCCGTCGACTGGCACAAGATGGACGAGCCCGATGAGACCTGCAAGGTCTCCGTCGTGTGCATGCTGGCCCTCACCGAGGCCCACGCCCACCTCGAGATGCTCCAGAAGGTCATCGCCTTCGTCCAGGACCAGGAGCTCGTCGGCAAGGTCATCGCGGCACAGGACGCCGACGAGGTCTTCTCGCTCGCCGGCTCGCTGCTCGTCTAGCGGCCCGTCCCACCATCAGGTAAGAGGCGCGCCACAGGGGTGCGCTCAAGGCTCTCTTTGAGAGAAAGGAACGAAAATGGCAAAGCGTGTTCTCGTGGCCTGCGGAAACGGCGTCGCCACCTCCACCGTCGTCGCCGCCAAGATCAAGGACTACTGCGCCGACCACGGCGTGGCGATCCAGGTCACCCAGTGCAAGATGCTCGAGCTCCACGACAAGGCCAACGACTACGACCTCGTGGTCACCTCCGGCAAGTTCAAGGACGCCGACGTCAAGACCCCGATCATCATGGCCATCGCCCTGCTCACCGGCATCAACGAGCAGGCCACGCTCGACAAGATCGTCGAGGCGCTCAAGGACTAGCTGACGCCCCGCGGACACGTCCGCTGGCGTGCGGGTCCCGTCGCCCCGCGTTCTTCTCGATCGTCCTCAATGTGAGAAAGGAAAGGCATGGACGCATTCCTTGAGACAGTCAGAACTGTCTTCCAGGCGCTCATCAACGCAGGCGCCTACGTCATGCTGCCGATCATCATCACGATCATCGGCCTCGTCTTCCGCATGAACATCGGCAAGGCGTTCAAGAGCGGCATCACCATCACCTGCGGCTTCGTGGGCATCAACCTGCTCGTGAACCTGCTCAAGTCCGCGGTCTCCCCGGCCGCGAGCGCGATGGTCGCCAACTTTGGCCTCAACCTCGACGTCACCGACGTCGGCTGGGGCGCCATCTCCTCGGTCACCTGGGCCTCTCCCATCGTGGCCTTCCTGGTCTTTGAGATCCTGGGCATCAACATCCTGATGCTCGTCCTCAAGCTCACCAAGACCATGGACGTCGACATCTGGAACTACCACCACATGATGATCGCCGGCATCCTCGTCTTCTTTGTGACGAACAACATCGTCTGGGCCCTCATCGCCACGGCCTTCACCGCCGTCATGACGCTCAAGTTCGCCGACTGGACCTCGCCGCTGATCGAGCACTTCTTCGGGATTCCCGACGTCACGCTCCCGACGATCTCCTACACCTCGTCGATCATCGTCGCTGCCCCGCTCAACTGGGTCATCGACCGCATCCCCGGCCTCAACAAGGTCAACATCTCCATCCGCAACGTCCAGAAGTACCTCGGCATCTTCGGCGACCCGATGATGCTGGGCCTCATCCTGGGCTGCGCCATGGGCGCCCTGGCCCTGATGCCGATCGACCAGATCTTCCTCACGGGCGTCAACGTCGCCGCCGTCATGGTCCTCATGCCCAAGATGACCGCCATGTTCGTCGAGGGCCTCATGCCCATCTCCGACGGCGCCCAGAAGTTCACGACCAAGCACTTCGGCGGCCAGTCGCTCTCCATCGGCCTCGACGCCGCGGTCGTCGTGGGCAACCCCGAGGTCATCACTACGGCCCTCATCATGATCCCGGTCACGATCTTCCTGGCCTTCGTCCTCCCGGGCAACCGCATGATGCCGCTTGCCGACCTCTCCGTCGTCACGTTCCGCGTCGCCCTCGTCGTCGCGCTCTGCCGCGGCAACGTGTTCCGCTCCATCCTCATCTCCATCCCGGTGATGGCCGCCATCCTGTACGCCGGCACCTTCGCCGCCCCGTACCTCACGGACCTGGCCACCTCCACCGGCCTGTCCTTCGATGGCCAGATCGCGTCCATGGCCGGCCCGTCGCTCACGCAGACCGCCATCGTCTTCTGGACCTGCATCTCCGAGAACGCGATCATCCTCGTTCCGGTTGCCATCGTCGTCTTCGTCGCCGTCTGGTTCCTCGTCGAGAAGAAGATCGGCATGGAGAAGATCGAGGCCTACGCGGCCGAGTACGAGGAGATGGAGTAGTCGCCCATCTCAGCTGAGGTGGTGGGTGCCGCCGACGGGGCGGCGCCCACCCCATACCCATAGGGGGAAACCATGGAACGTGCAATTGACAAGCTCGAGCCCTTCCAGCGCGCCATCTCCAAGGCCCACCTGGCCGCGGCCGGCGTCGCCGTGGACTCGCTCGAGAACCCCGACAAGCCCCTCATCGCGATCGCGAACAGCTGGAACGAGGTGTGCCCGGGCCACGAGCCGCTCAGGAAGCTGGCGGAGGAGGTCAAGAAGGGCGTCCTCGAGGCCGGCGGCGAGCCGATCGAGTTCAACACGATCGGCATGTGCGACGGCATCGCCCAGGGCCACGCGGGCATGCGCTACTGCCTGCCCCACCGCGAGATCATCGCCGACTCCTGCGAGGCCATGATCGTGGGCGAGGGCTGCTTCGACGGCGTCGTCTACCTCGGCAGCTGCGACAAGATCATCCCCGCCATGCTCATGGCGGCGGCTCGCATCGACCTGCCCTCGGCGCTCGTGACCTGCGGCCCGTGCTACGACGAGATCAAGCCGTCCGAGTCCAAGGCCCTGCGCGCCCGCTTCCTGGCCGGCGAGGCCACCGAGCGCGACGTCATCGAGGGCACCCTGCGCTACTACACCGGCCCCGGCGTCTGCCCCTTCCTGGGCACCGCCAACACCATGGGTTGCCTGACCGAGGGCCTCGGCATGATGCTGCCCAACGGCGCGCTGTGGCCGTCGTCCACGAGCCAGCGGCGCTTCTCGGCTCGCCAGACCGGCGCGGCCGTCGTCGACCTCGTCCGTCGCGGCATCAAGCCGTCCGACATCATGACGCAGGCGGCGATCGACAACACCGTCAAGCTGCTCGCCTCCATCGGCGGCTCGCTCAACGCCCTCATCCACCTGCCCGCCCTCGCCGCCGAGCTCGGCCTGGAGTGCACGTGGACCCAGGTGGCGGAGATCACCTCCAAGACGCCCGTCATCTGCAACGTCGTGCCCAACGGCGACATCTCCTGCGTGAACCTCTACAAGGCCGGCGGCATCCCCGCCGTCCTCGAGACCATCGCGGGCGACCTCGACACGTCGGTCATGACGGTCACGGGCAAGACGCTCGCCGAGAACCTCGAGACCTCGGTGCTGCGCTGCGACCGGTCGGTCATCCGCACCCAGGACGACCCCGCCTCCGTCGCCAACGGCATCCAGGTGCTCTACGGCAACCTCGCGCCCGAGGGCGCCCTGGTCAAGACGAGCGCCGTCCCCGCCGACCAGCACGTCTGGAGCGGCACCGCGATGGTGTTCAACTCCGAGGAGGAGGCCTTCGAGGCCTACAACGCCCACGCGATCAAGCCGGGCACGGGCGTCATCATCCGCTACGAGGGCCCCAAGGGCGGCCCCGGCATGAAGGAGCTCCACCGCGTCACGGAGATCATGAAGGGCATCCCCGACTCCGCCGTCATCACCGACGGGCGCTTCTCCGGTGCCTCCGGCGGCCTCTCGGTGGGCTACCTCTGCCCCGAGGCCTTCGACGGCGCGCCGATCGCGCTCGTCGAGAACGGCGACAAGATCAACATCGACCTCACCAAGAACCTCATCGAGGTCGAGGTCAGCGACGAGGAGTTCGCTCGCCGCAAGCAGGGCTGGAAGCCCGTCATCCACGAGAACGGCGGCCACCTGCTGGCCCGCTACGCCAAGCAGGTCAGCTCCGCTAAGACGGGCGCCGTTATCGAGTAGGCCGGACAGCCGGCCCTTGCCCAGGCCGGGCGGCGTCTTGGGAGATGGCGTCGCCCGGCTCTGTGCATCCCGTCGAAACGCCTGCCCGCGGGAAATGTTCCGCGACCGGGGGGTAAAATACCCTCCAGTCACTACACATTTTGGAAGGGGGCACGACGTGGCGGACACGTTCGTGGTTGCGTCGTGCGCTGCGACGTTTGGCATCTTCGACACCAGCGCGCTCGCGCGGCTCGAGGCCGCGGGGTGCACGGTGCGCGTCAACCCGTACGGCCGCCCGCTCACCGGCGACGAGATCGTCGACTACGCCCACGACTGCGACGCCATCGTCCTGGGCAACGACCACCTGGACGCCGCCACCATCGACCGGCTGCCCAACCTCAAGCTCATCGCCCGCCACGGCGCGGGCTTCGACGGCATCGACTTTGCCGAGGCCGTGCGCCGCGGCATCACGATCACCAACACGCCCGGGGCAAACCGGGAGGAGACCGCGGACCTCACCTTCGCCCTCATCCTGGACCTGGCGCGCATGATCACGCAGACCGTCACACAGCTCAAGTCCGGCGTGTGGAACAAGATCCCCGGCCGGAGCCTCTACGGCAAGACCATCGGCATCATCGGCGTGGGCGCGATCGGGATGTCCGTCGCCGCGCGCGCCATGGGCTTTGGGATGGACATCCTCGGCTACGACATCGTCCGCCGCGACGAGGCCTCCCACTACGGGCTGCTCTACACGAGCCTCGACGAGCTGCTCGAGAAGTCGGACGTGGTCACCATCCACGCCCCGCTGACCTCCGCCACGCGCAACCTCCTCGGCGCGCGCGAGTTCCGCCGCATGAAGGAGGGGGCGCTGCTCATCAACACGGCGCGCGCGGGCATCGTGCGCGAGTCCGCCCTCGAGCGCGCGCTGACCACGGGCCACCTGGGCGGCTACGCGGTGGACGTGTACGAGCACGAGCCGCCGACGCTGCCCAAGTTCTTCGAGCTGCCCAACGTCCTCACGACGCCGCACATCGGCTCGGCGACGCTCGAGGCAAACCGGCGCATGGGCGACGTCGTGGCGGACAACATCATCGCCTTCAAGGACGGCAAGGAGCCGCCCAACCGAGTGACGTACGCGGACCGCGTCCGCTTCTCGTAGCACGCGCCGCGCTCCGATAGGGGGACCCTGTGGTCAAGCTCGTCTTTGTTGACATGGACGGCACCTTCCTCGACTCGTCGAAGGCCGTCACGCCCGAGAACGCCGCCGCGCTCGACGCCGCGGCCGCCCTTGGGGTCCGGTTTGTCCCCTGCACCGGCCGCAACGTTGCCGGCCTGCCGCGGGAGCTCCTCGAGCACCCGTGCGTGCGGTATGCCGTCTGCGCCAACGGCGCCATCGTGGCCGAGGTCGCCGGCGGGCGCACCCTGCGCGAGGTCAGCATCGAGAAGGACCTGGTGCTCGACCTCTACCGCCGGGTGCGCGACCTCCCGATCACCTTTGACATCTTCGCGGACTCCACCGTCTATACCGAGCGCGAGCGCTTCTCGCTGATCGACGGGCTCGACCTCGGCGACGCCACCAAGGACTTCGTCCGCAGCGTGCGCACCGTCTACGACGGGAGCTTCGAGGACCAGCTCGCCCGCGTCGGGAACGTGTGCCGCCTGAACGTCTTCTACCGTCGCCCCGAGGACCGCGACGCGGTCTGCGCGCTGATCGACGACGTCCCCACGCTGCGGCACACCTCGTCGCTGCCGTGCAACATCGAGGTCACCGACAGTTCCGCCCACAAGGGCGCGGGCCTGCGCTGGCTCTGCGACTACCTGGGCGTCTCGCCCGCGGACTGCATCGCCTTCGGTGACGGGGACAACGACCGCACGATGCTCGAGGCCGCCGGCGACGGCGTGGCGATGGCCAACGCCTGCGCCGCCACGCTCGCGGCCGCCGACCACGTGACCGCCTCCTGCGACGAGTCAGGCGTGGGACGCTACCTGGCGCCGATCTTCTCGGCCATGGCGCCCGCGCGCTGAGGGCCGCGGCGCGCTAGCCGCTCGTGGCGAGCGCGGAGATGGCGTTTCTGACCTCGTCCGCGCCGGCGGGGGAGTCGGTGGCAACGAACACCGTGTCGTGGCCCGCGACGGTGCCGAGCACGTGGTCGAGCCGGGCCTCGTCGATGACGCGCGCCACGCTCTGGGCGGTCTCGGGCTGGGTGAGCACCACCACGAGGGCCTGTCCCGGGGCGCTTCTCGTCTCCACCACAAACTCCGAGAGCACGAGCTGCAGGTTGAGGTCCTCCTCGAGGACGTAGAACCCGCCCGCGAGCTTGCGGAGGTGCATCTCCGAGACGTCGCGCGAGACCGTGGCCTGCGTGCAGCTGAAGCCCTGCTCCCCGAGGGCGGCGACGAGCTCGTTCTGCGTGCGGATGGACTGCGCGCGGACGATGCCGCGAATCGCCTCCTGCCTGCCGTTGCTGCGCTTCATGCTCGCCTCCTGCCGCCTTCCTGTGACCAGCATACGCGAAACCGCCGCCGGGCGCGGGGAGGGGCGCCCTCGCGCGTCCTCACGCGTCGATGGGGAAGTCGTCGCCGAGGGAGTTCACCACGTCCTTGCTGGTCTGGCGCAGCCACGCGATCGGGTCCTTCTCGGCGGCCAGCGTCGTGTGCGCCGCGGCGAGCTCGGGCGTGTAGTCCTTGAGGGCGTAGACCGCGAAGCTCGTGCCGTCCGTGTGCATCACGAGCGGCGTCCACACCACGTTCTCGATGCGGACCTCGCCGTCCTCCTTCACAAAGTCGCAGCTCAGCATGCCCTCGAGCTCGTTGTAGATGTGCGTGTACTCGTGGTTGCTCGTGAAGTTGCCGAGCGAGTAGGCAACGAGCGTCCGGTTGCCGCCCTCGCCCGTGAGCCAGGTCATGGGGCCGATCACGTGCGGGTGCGACCCCAGCACCACGTCCACGCCCAGGTCGGTCAGGAACTGCGCGTAGTCGCGCTGGGTCTTGTCGGCCTCCATGAGGTTCTCGGTGCCCCAGTGCATGGCCACGAGCACCACGTCGGCCATCTCCTGGGCACGCTTGACGTCGGCCTCGATGCGGTCCTTGTCCATGAAGCTGACGGCGTAGTCGGGCAGGTCCTCCTGGTCGTAGCCGTTGACGCCGTAGGTGTAGTCGAGCAGGGCAAACGTGATGCCGTTGCGCTCGACGGTTGCGATCTTCTCGGCCTCCTCCGCGCTCGACGCCGTCCCGGCAAAGGCCACGGGCTGGGCGTTCCACACCTCGCGCGAGTGGTCGTTGGCACCGAAGGCGCCCCAGTCGTAGGCGTGGTTGGATGCCGACCCCACGAGGTCAAAGCCCGCGTCCACGAGGGCGTCCGCCATCTGGTCGGTGGTGTTGAAGGAGGGGTAGCCCCTGGGGCCGATGTCGTCCCCGCCCAGGTGCGTCTCCTCCTTCACGTAGGCGAGGTCGGCGGCCTGAACGTAGTCGCGAATCGGCGCGTAGATGGGTGAGTAGTCATAGTCCCCGTCGCCAACCTCGCCGGCCTGCGCGTCCGCATAGGCGGCAATCTCTATCTCCGGGAGGTTGTCTCCCACGGCCACAAAGCTGACTCGCGCCGGGCCCGCGGGGGCCGGGGGCGTCTCGGGAGCCGGCGCCAGCGCCGCCCGGATGCCGAGCGCGCACCCCACCACAAAGAGGACGGCAAGCACGATCACGACGGGGAAGAGCTGCGGCCGCGCCTGGGTCGAGCGGGCGGGTTGGGCAGCGGGCCGGCTTGCCGCCGCGTGCTCGATCGGCGTCCCCCGACGGTGCGGCTTGAGGTTCTGTCGCGCGTCCTTCTCGGCCATGGCGTGTGTCACCTCCTGCTTGAGGGCATGTGGGAACACTATACGCCCGCCCGCGCTCAGGTTTTGCGCCCCGTCCGGGGAATCGGCGGACGCCCGGCCCCGCCCCGCGAGGTTACGCTCCGCTGACGCGCGCGACCCGCCCCTGCGCTAGACTATCAGGCGAGAAAAACGCGACTTCGCAACGATCACGGGAGGCACCCCATGTCCGACGTCCTCGAGCGGTTCCTGCGCTACGTCCAGGTCGACTCGCCGTCCAACCCGGACAACCTCGACCAGACCCCGTCCACCCCCTGCCAGCACGACATGGCGCGTGTGCTCGCCGACGACCTCGAGGCCATCGGCTGCACGGGCGTCACCGCCGACGAGCACGCCTACGTCACGGGCACCCTGCCCGCCTCGGCCGGCGCCGAGGACCTTCCGGCGCTCGTGCTCTGCGCCCACATCGACTCCTCGCCGGACGCCCCGGCCCACGGCGTGCGCCCGCACGTGGTGCGCTACGAGGGCGGCCCGCTCGTCTCGGGCGTCGTCGACGGCGAGCCGGTCCAGACCACGCCCGAGCAGGTGCCCGACCTTGCGCAGTTCGTCGGCCAGGACATCGTCTGCTCCGACGGCACCACGCTGCTCTCCGCCGACGACAAGGCAGGCGTCGCCGAGATCATGGCCCTTCTCGCCCGCCTGGCGGCCGACCCCGCGCTGCCGCACCCCCGCATCGTCGCCGCCTTTGTCCCGGACGAGGAGATCGGCCACGGCGCGAGCCTGCTCGACGTCGAGTCGCTCGGCGCCTGCGGCGGCTACACCGTGGACGGCGAGGCGCTCGGCGAGTTCAACTACGAGTGCTTCTCGGCCTGCGAGGCCACGGTCGCCGTGCGCGGCGTGATGGTGCACCCCGGCGCCGCCAAGGACGTCATGGTCAACGCCATCACCGTGGCGGGCGAGTTCCAGCAGATGGTCCCCGCCGCGGAGCGCCCCGAGCACACCGCCGGCCGCGAGGGCTTCTTCCACCCTACCGACATCGAGGGCACCGCCTCCAACGTGACGCTCTCCTACATCCTGCGCGACTTCGACGCCGACGGCTTTGACGCCCGCAAGGATACCTTCCGGGCGATCGCCGCCTTCCTCAACGACCGCTACGGCGAGGGTACGGTCACGGTGAGCTTCCGCGAGCAGTATCGCAACATGGCGGAGAAGTTCGGTCCCTCCGACCAGCGGCTCATTGACTTTGCCCTCGAGGCCAACCGCGAGGTCGGCCTCGACCCCGTGGCGGTGCCGGCGCGCGGCGGCACCGACGGCGCCCAGCTCACCTTCCGCGGGCTGCCCTGCCCCAACCTCGCGACGGGAGGCTACAACGCCCACTCCGTCCGCGAGTTCGTGCCGGTGAGCAGCCTCGAGCTCACGGTCGACCTGCTGGAGCGCCTCGTGGCCAAGTTCGCCGCGCCGGCCGCCCCGTCCGGGGGAGAGGCGTAGGCGCCGTGGAGATGGTCCTTCTCGCCTCCGTCGAGGTTGTCCTGCCCATCTTTGCGCTGCTCTTTGAGCACGTGGGCAACGTACGCATCTCCGAGCGCCATCACAGGCATCACGACACCTACGTCGTGCCCGTCCCGTTTACCCGCGGCCTGGTCCTGGCGATGGCGTTCATGAGCGTGCTCGGCCTCGTCCTGGGCTGGCTCTGCGCCGCGCTCGAGTTCCTCCCCGAGGCGCTGCCCGTGTTCGCTTTCTTTGACGCGTTCATCGTCACGTGCTTTGTCATGTGGGCGGTCCTGCGCCGCTACAAGGTCTCGGTCTTTGACGAGCGCCTGATGATCACCCCGTTCCTGGGGCCCGACGCCACGGTGCGCTACGACCGGATCGACGTGATGCAGTGGACGGGCCTGCGCAAGGGCTCGGGCTATCGCGACCTCGTCATCTGGGCGGGGGGCCGGCGCGTGGGGCGCCTGTCCGGCATGGTGGACATCGAGCAGATCCTCATGGCTATCGACCGCTTTGACGCGCTGCCGCGCGAGGAGAAGGGAATCATCTCGTGATCAAGCTGGTCCTCTCTGACATGGACAACACGCTCATCCCGCTGGGCGAGAAGCACGTGAGCCCGCGCACGATCGCGGCCATCCACGAGCTCATGGGGACCGGCGTGCGCTTTGGCCCCGCCACCGGGCGCGACACCGTCGAGCTGCTGCGCTTCTTCGACATGGACGAGTCCTGCTTCCAGACGGGCATCCTCTCCAACGGCAAGCGCATCCGCCTGGACGGCTCCTACGTCCAGATGACGCTCATCCCGCGCGACGCCCTCGAGCGCATCGACGCCGCGCTGCGGCCCGAGCCGGGCATGTTCCTCGTGTGCTACCCCGAGCAGACCAACCTGCTCTACCCCGCGTACGGCGTGGGCACCACCGACGAGGCGCTGGCCTACTACGCGCGCCGCACGCGCTTCACCGGCATCGCCGTGGACGAGATTCCTGACGAGGACTACATCGCGGCGACCATCGCCTGCCCGGAGGACCCCGAGCACATGGAGCGCTGCCGGCAGATCGTGGCCGAGGCGGCGCCGGACATGCGGATAGCGTCGCCCATCTCGGGCTGGTTCGACATCATGCCGCAGGGCGTCTCCAAGGCCGCGGGACTCGACGTCCTTCTCGACGCGCTGGGCATCACGGCCGACGAGGTCGTCGCCTTTGGCGATGCCGAGAACGACCTCGAGATCCTGCGCAAGGTCCGCCACTCCGTGGCCGTGGCCAACGCCACCGACGAGGTCCTGGCTACCGCCAACTATCGCGTGGGCGCCGTCACCGACGAGGGCGTGGCCGACGCGCTGCTCGAGATCGCCCGCGCCACCCGCGTCGGCGAGATGCCCGCCTTCCTGCAATAGATGAGAGGAGAGCCCCCCATGATCAAGCTCATCGCGTCGGACATGGACGGCACGCTGCTGGACGGCGACGCCAAGGTCCCCGAGGAGACCTTCGAGCTCATCCATGCCCTGCACGAGAGGGGCGTGCGCTTTGTGGCAAGCTCCGGCCGCCGCTACGACACGCTGCGCTGGTTCTTCTCGCCGGTCGCCGACGAGATGGACTACGTTGCCTCCCTCGGCACGCAGGTCTACGCCGACGGCCGCCTGCTCGACCGCGAGGTCTTCTCGACCATCGCCGTGATGCGCCTGTTTGAGACCACCCAGCTCTTCGACTGCATCCACCTGGCGCTCTATGACGCCACGCACACCTACCTGCTCAACGACCAGAGCTCCTACCTGCGCGAGCTCGACAAGGACCTCCCCAACGCCGAGCGCATCTACGACCCGCCCTCGCCGGACGTGAGCATCATCAAGGCGGCCGTCTGCTGCGAGCTGCCCGAGCAGCTCATGGACATGGCCTACGTCCTCGAGCGCGAGCTCTCCGAGTGGTTTACCTTCCTGCCGAGCGGCTCGCGCTGGATCGACGTGGTGCCGCGTCACGTGAACAAGGCGACGGGCCTGGAGCAGGTGCTGCGCTACTGGGGCATCGACCGCAGCGAGGTCGTGGCCTTTGGCGACTCCATGAACGACTACGCGATGCTGCGCTACGTGGGTCATCCCTACGTGATGGAGAACGCCCGCTACGCCGTGCGCCAGATCGGCCAGCGCGTCATCGGGCGCAACACCGAGCACGCCGTCCAGGCCACGATGCGCGAGATTCTCGAGAGTCTGTAGCCGCTGCGCCGGCGGGGTAGCGGTCGAGGGTTCGCGACTCCTTCGGTGCCAAACGTCACAGGTAGTGGTACGTACCACGCGTTTAACGAGAAGAACTTCATCTTGAAGACCTAAAAATTTTTTCGAGTCTCACTACCTGTGACGTTTACGCGGTCGCAACAATTCGCGCCGGCCCGGGTGTACGCCCCGTCGCTACGCGCCGCGCTTCTCGCGCATGTGCAGGAAGTGCTGGTAGGCGCCGATGAGGTTGGCGTCGTTGAAGAAGCGGCAGGTCACGATCTCAACCTCGGGGAAGTCGCAGAGCAGCTCGGCGTTGAAGCGCCGGTGAGCGTCGCGCACGCCCTCGATGAACAGCGGGTTTCTGCTGATGCCGCCGCCCAGGCAGATGCGCTCGGGGTCGATCCAGCACTGGATGTTGTGAATCTGGATGGCGATTCCGTCGCACACGTCGCGGAAGAGCTGCGTCGTGACCTCGTCGCCCTCCTCGAGCCACGCAAAGAGCTGCCGGCCGTCGCACTTCTCGATGCCCTTGGCCTCGGCCAGGCGCCGGCACATGCCCACCGTGGAGCAGTCGGTAGACCACGAGCCCGCGTCGCGCAGCTTGCTCGCCTTGTGCGGGAAGCGGAAGTACATCATCGACGCCTCGCCGGAGTAGAGGTGCGAGCCCTTGAAGAGCTGCCCGTCCACGACCGTGCCGCCGCCGATGCCCGTGCCAAAGGTGAGCACCACGCCGTTTTGGACGCCCTGGAGGTTGCCGACGGCGAGCTCGGCCATCGTGGAGCAGCGCGCGTCGTTCTCGACCTCGATGGGCAGGCTGAAGCGCTCCTCCCAGGCGGTGACGTCGACGTTGAAGTTGTAGAGCAGCGCGCCGCCGGTGTGCAGGTACTTGCGGTCCACGTCGATCACGCCGGGCATGGAGAGCGCGATGCCCTCCACGGGCCCCAGCTGCGCGAGGATGTCCTCGAGCGCTGCGAGGAAGGGCTCCTGGTCGTGCGACATCGGGTCGGGCGTGGGCACCTCGCCCTGGAGCTGGATGTCGGTCCCCTCCATGGCGCAGTACTTGATGGCGGTTCCGCCCACGTCGAACACGGCGAGCCTGGTCATGAGTCCCCCTTCGATCGAGTTGACCACGTCATCGTAGCACGCCGGGCGCGGCCGAAAGGAGCCTCGTCGGCGGGCGGAAGGCCGAACAGCGCGAGGGTATGTACACCCCGCTATGAGAGTATGTACACCCCGCCATCAAGTGCGGGCTGCAAATCCGCAGGTCAAGACACTGCCGAGAAGAACGGGTGGGTTGAGGGGTGCACATACCCTCACAGCGGGGTGTACATACCCTCGCGCCGCCCACTGGTGCCCGGTCCCGGCTACTCCCTCACGAACCCAAACGGGTGCTCGGGCCTGATGTAGTCGAGCAGGAAGAGCTCCTCGGCCGGGATGCGGCCCACGAGGTTGCGCGTGCCGTCGTTGGGCATCTCGCGCAGCGCCACGTGCAGCTCGCCGCGGTAGTGCGTCAGGTTGTCGTTGACCACGAGCACGTCGCCGCGACGGAACGTGTCGCAGCCGGCGTCGCGCGCGGGGATCTGGCGGTCGCGGAAGCTCATGCGCTGCCAGCTCGAGCGCAGCAGGTACGCCGAGGAGTCCGGGCGCTCGGTGTGGTCAAAGCCCCAGAGCACCTCGCGCTCCGCCTCGGTCGAGCCGGGCTCCAGCTCAACGCGCACGGTTACGCGGGACGTGTCCACGGCGGCCATCGCGGCGAGCTCCTCCTCGCTCGCGTACGCATTGCCGATGATCACGTCGTCGATGAGCCCGGTGCCGATCAGGTGGCGCACCTGCAGGTCGATCGGGCGGTGACGGTCGTCCTCGCAGGTGGGCAGGCCCGCGAAGACCGGCCACGGCCCAAAGGTCTCGGGCTGCTGGCTCGAGACAAAGGCCGCGGTCTGGAAGCCCTCGGACTTGTACGCGCGGGAGAGCTCGACGAAGCGCTCCTCGGACATGCCGGTCCAGGGCTCCGGGTAGAAGTTGCAGCACGTCACCATGTTGCGGCGGTCGGCCCCGCGCTCGGCGAGAAGGTCGATCGGCAGGCGGCAGCTGCCGTTGAACTCGATCTGGATGCCCTCGCGGTTGCGGGTGAGCATGATGTCGCCCATGTCGCCGAAGTGCCCGTCCAGGCGGATGATGTCCACGCCCATCTCCGCAAACGGTGCGAGGTTGCCCGGCGTGGCGCCCAGGCGCTCGAAGACCTTCTCGTTGGTGTCTACAGCCACAACAAAGCCCAGTTCATGGGCCTGTGAGACGAAGGAGCCAAACTCCGCGACGGTCTCCTCGGCGTCCTTCTCCACGGAGAGCAGACAGGTGAAGATGCGGCTGAAGCCGTGCTTGGCGGCCAGCTGCATGTAGGCGAGGTCCTTCTCGGGGGTGGAGTGCTCGGGGTAGAGAGAGATGCCCAGGCGGTGCATTGCGATTGTCCTTTCGACGGTGTGGTGCTCTGAGCGCGCGGGGTGACACTATGATGATGCAAGGGCATGACGCGGTCGAGAGGGGAGACCATGACGCTGCTGAGGGAGTTCTGCGCCGAGAACATGGAGCGGGTGCCGGCGGCCATCGCCGCGGGCGCGGGGCGGGTCGAGCTCTGCGACAACCTGGCGGTGGGCGGCACGAGCCCCAGCTACGGCGTGATCCGCGCCGCCGTCGCCAACGCGGCGGCCACGGGCACGGACGTCATGGCGATGGCCCGCCCGCGCGGCGGCAACTTCGTCTACACGCCCTCCGAGGAGCAGATGATGCTCGACGACGTGGCCATGGCGCGCAGCCTCGGCGTGACGGGCGTGGTCTTTGGCTGCCTGGCGGCCGACCCCGTCACCGGCGAGCTCACGATTGACCGTGCCATGACGGAGCGCCTGGTCACCGCGGCTCACGGCGCGCTCGCGGACGAGGCCGGGGAGCCCATCGCGCCGGTGGCGGTGACCTTCCACATGGCCTTCGACGAGCTGGCCGAGAAGAACCAGCTCGCCGCCATCGACTTCCTGGCCGGGCTGGGCGTCGAGCGCATCCTCACCCACGGTGGCCCCGCGGGCACGCCCATCGCGGACAACCTCGACCACCTGCGCCGCCTGATCGACCACGCGGCCGGTCGCATCACCATCCTGCCGGGCGGCGGCATCACGTACGAGAACGCCGAGACGGTCGCGGAGGCCCTCGGCGTCCACGAGGTCCACGGCACCAAGATCGTGAAGCTGCCCTGAGGTTGCTGTCCCGCCCCGCCCCGGAGGTTGCCGCCCCGCCTGTCCTATAATCGATCTCAGACACCCCTCGGGACGGAGGTCAGCATGGCAGCCGACGCGCGCGACGTCGTTCGCATCCCGTACGGTCACGGCCACCTTGAGCTCGCGCTGGGCGAGAAGGGCTCGGCCCGCGTGATCGAGGGGGACATCGCCTCCGTGGAGCCGCCCGCGCCCGCCGACGAGCTGGTCCGCCGCGCCCTCGAGCGCCCCACCGGCACGCCGCGCCTCTCCGAGCTCGCGCGCGACGCCCGCAGCGCGGTCATCGTCACGAGCGACCACACCCGCGCCATGCCGAGCTCCCTCACCATGCCGCTGCTGCTGGAGGAGCTCCGGCGCGAAAATCCCGACATCGAGGTCACGATTCTCGTGGCGACCGGCCTGCATCGCGCGACCACGCCCGACGAGCTGCGCGACCGCTTCGGCGACGCCGTGGTGGACCGCGAGCGCATCGTCGTGCACGATGCCTTCGACGCGTCTGCCTGCGTGGACCTGGGGACGCTGCCCTCCGGAGCGTGCTTCCAGGTGAACCGCCTCGTCACCACCTGCGACCTGCTCGTCGCCGAGGGCTTCATAGAGCCGCACTTCTTCGCGGGCTTCTCGGGCGGGCGCAAGAGCATCCTGCCCGGCGTCTGCTCGGAGCGCACCGTCAAGGAGAACCACTCCTACCGCGCCATCGCGAGCGAGCGCGCCCGCACCGCCGTGCTCGCGGGCAACCCCATCCACGAGGACATGGTCGAGGCCGCGCGCCGCGTGAGCGTGGCCTTCATCCTCAACGTCGCCCTCAACGGCGCCAAGCAGGTCGTCGGCGCGTGGGCCGGCGACGTCGAGCGCGCGCACGAGGAGGGCGTGGCCTTTGTCCGCCGCCTCACCGAGCGCCCCGTGGAGGCCGGCGACATCGTGATCACCGGCAACGGCGGCCACCCGCTCGACCAGAACCTCTACCAGAGCCCCAAGGCGGCCTCCACCGCCGCGGCCTTTGCGGGGGAGGACGGCGTCATCATCCTGTGCTGCAGCTGCTCGGATGGGGTGGGCGGCACGCACTTCCAGGAGCTCATGCAGTCCGGCACGCCCGAACAGATCGACGAGCGGCTCGCGGCCATCCCCGCCGACCAGACCATCCCCGAGCAGTGGTGCGCCCAGATTTACGCGCGCATCCTGCGGCGCCACCGGCTCATCCTCGTGAGCGACGGGCTGGGCCCGGACCTCGTGGCCCGGCTCAACATGACGCCCGCGCCCACGCTGGCCGACGCGCTCGCGCTGGCGCGCCGGCTCAAGGGCCCGGACGCGCGCGTCATCGTGATCCCGGACGGCGTCAACGTCGTCCCCGCGGGGTGAGGGAGGAGAAGACCATGAGCTCAGAGGACCGGGCAGGGACCACGGGCCGCCCCATCGCGCTCAAGGTGGCCGACGCCGACAACGTGGCCACCATCTTCGCGGACGGCATCGCCCGCGGCACGGTCGTGCAGGTGCGCGACCGCAGCGGCGCGGGCCCGCTGCTCGCGGCGCGCGGGGACATCCCCTACGGCCACAAGATCGCGCTCGAGGACATCGCGCCCGGCCAGACGATCGTGAAGTACGGCGAGAGCATCGGCGTGGCGTCGCGCGCGATTGCCGCCGGGGACTACGTGCACGTGCACAACCTAGACAGCATGCGCGGCAGGGGAGACCTCGAGCGGAAGGAGGCCTAGGGCCATGGCAAGCGCTACCCCGACCTTCTATGGGTACCCGCGGCCGGATGGGACGTTCGGCGCGCGCAACCACGTGGCCGTGATCCCCAGCGTGACCTGCGCGGGGGACGTGGCCCAGGCCGTCTGCCGCCAGGTTGCCGGCACCGTGTGCTACCTGCACCACCAAGGCTGCTGCCAGCTGCCGCCCGACCTCGAGCGCGTGACGGACACGCTCATCTCTCTGGGCAGAAGCCCCAACGTGGGCGCCGTCCTCATCGTGAGCCTGGGCTGCGAGGGCACGGACCACGAGCGCATGTACGAGGAGCTCTCGCAGACCGGCAAGCCGGTGCGGCGCATCGGCATCCAGGAGCTCGGCGGCACGGCGCCGGCCATCGCGCGCGGCATCGAGGAGGCGCGCGAGCTCGTGATCGCCATCTCGGCGCAGCGGCGCGTGGAGGCAGGCATCGAGAACCTCATCATGTCGATCAAGTGCGGCGCGTCCGACACCACGAGCGGCATGGCGTCCAACTGCGTGATCGGCCGCGTCGCCGACCGCCTGGTGGACCTGGGCGCCACGGTGGTCTTTGGCGAGACCACGGAGTTCATTGGAGGGGAGGATCTTCTCGCCCGCCGCGCCGCGACGCCCGAGGTCGCGCGTCGCATCTACGAGATCGTGGACGCCATGGAGACGCGCGCCAAGAGCGTGGGGTGCGACATGCGCCGCGGTCAGCCCACGCCCGGCAACATCGCGGGCGGGCTCTCCAGCATCGAGGAGAAGAGCCTCGGCGCCATCGTGAAGAGCGGGACGCGTCCCATCCAGGGCGTGCTCGACTACCCCGAGACCGCCTTCGGTCGCACGGGCCTCTGGATCAAGGACACGCCGGGGCGCGAGCCGGAGATCCTCACGGGCATGGCGGCCACGGGCGCACAGCTCATGTGCTTCTCGACCGGCCGCGGCGCGCCGCAGGGCTTCCCGAGCATGCCGGTGGTCAAGATCTGCGGCAACCCGCACACCTACCGGCGCATGAGCGGCGACATGGACGTGGACGCCGGCCGCATCATTGAGGGCGCAGCCACCATCGACGAGGTGGCGGACGAGACCTTCGACCGCATCCTGCGCGTGCTCTCCGGCGAGCTCACCAAGAACGAGGCCATCAGCTACACCAGCTCCATAGACATCCACTGCCTGGGCCCGGTTATCTAGCGGTCTGCCCCGGAGGGTTCTGCCCCACGGTATACTCGGCGAAAGGCGTGGGCGAGAAGAACGTGCCGCCCAATTCGAGAAGGGAGCCAACATGAGATTTGCGCTTACTGGCGACTCCGACTGCCCAATCGTCCGCATCGCGCTTGCGCAGGGCGAGTCCGTGAGGACCGAGAGCGGCAGCATGGTGTACTCGCGCGGGGTCGAGATTACCGGCGGGCTCAACACCAAGAAGAAGGGCCTCGGTGGCGTGTTCAGCGCCATCGGGCGCAGCATCACGAGCGGCGAGTCCATGTTCATCACCACGGCCACCGGCACCGCGGCGGACGGCGAGATCGCGGTCGCGCCGCCCATCCCCGGCAAGATCATGGAGCTCAAGCTCGACGGCGCGCGCCAGTACCGCCTCAACACCGGCGCCTTTCTCGCCTGCGACGAGGGCGTCGACTACATGATGGTGAACCAGGGCATCACCAAGGCGCTCTTCGGCAACACGGGCGGCCTGTTCGTGATGGAGGTTCACGGCGAGGGGTCGCTTCTGGTCTCCGCCTTCGGTGACCTCCTGGCGCTCGACGTGACGCCCGGCGAGCCGCTGGTCGTGGACAACGAGCATGTGGTGGCCTGGGACGCCGACCTGGAGTATCACATCGAGGTCGCGAGCGGCATGTTCGGCTTCACCACCGGCGAGGGCCTGGTCAACACGTTCGCCGGTAGCGGCCGCGTGTACATCCAGACCCGCAACCTCGCCAACCTCGCCCAGGCGATGCACCCCTACCTGCCCACGACGTCCAACTAAGGTCCGGGCGCGGCTCCGTCGGGCGCCTGCACGGTCCGCCAACAAGCCCCCAACCGGCTCCCAAACGCCGAGTAAGAGCAATTTGCGAGAAACACCTCGAAATCGGGGTACTTCTCGCAAATAACTCTTACTCGGCGCCAAAAACGACTCGACGCCCGGTCTGCTGCGGCGTCGATGCCGCTCGCCGGACATATCGCACCGTGCGCGGAGACGTCCCCGGAGGAGCGCATGCGCGCGGCACGGAGCGGCAATAACAACAGTGTCGAGCAGAACCGTCGCTACCCGCAAAGCGACCGTAAGAGGAGGCGAGTCCAGTGAACAGCGATCAGAACGCAGGGTCCGGACCCGTCGTCCACGCGACCGAGACCCTCTAGCTTCGGGCGAGCGACTTCGCCGCCGACGTCTTCCGATGCGTTCATCGGTTCGGGTTGATGACAGAAGCTGACACGAGGGTCCGGACATACATCGCACCTGCTGGCATTCGAGAGCGTTTCCAGACGGGATGTGAATCCAAAGGACAGAGCAGTCGGGGCGGCGCGCAGGGGCGCCGCCCCTTTTATGTGCGGGGAGCTTGCGGTGCCGCGTTGGTGCCGTGCCGCCCTCAGCCCTCCAGCAGGGCGAGAAGATCCTCGCGCGTGAGGGTCGTGCGGGACACGTCCTCGCCGGAGAGCAGGCTCTCCGCCAGCTCCCGCTTGGACTCCTGCATCGCGATGATGCGCTCCTCGATCGTGTCCGCGCAGATGAGCTTGAAGACCGTGACCGCGCGCTCCTGGCCGATGCGGTGCGCGCGGTCGGTCGCCTGGTTCTGCGCGGCGAGGTTCCACCACGGGTCGTAGTGGATCACCACGTCGGCCGCGGTGAGGTTGAGGCCCACGCCGCCGGCGCGCAGCGAGATGAGAAACACCGGCACCTCGCCCGCCTGGAAGCGCTCGACCAGGCGCCGGCGCTCCTCCTTGCTCGTGGCGCCGGTAAGAGTGCAGTGGGCGATCCCCTGCGCGGAGAGTCGGTTGGAGACGATCTGCAGCATCGTGGTGAACTGCGAGAAGAGCAGAATGCGGTGCCCGCCCTCGAGCGCTCCCGCAACGAGCTCCAGGCATGTCTCGAGCTTGGCGCTGCCGCCCGCGTAGTCCTCGAAGGCGAGTGACGGGTCGCAGCAGATCTGGCGCAGCCGCGTGAGTTCGACCAGGACCTGCAGCTTCTTGCGCTTGAACTCGTCAGGCAGCTCGCGGGCGATCTGGCGCGCCAGGCGGTCCTGGCTGGCGCGGTAGAGCTTCTCCTGCTCCCCGACCATGCGCGCCACGACCACGCTCTCGTTCTTCTCGGGAAGGTCCGTCAGGACGTCCTCCTTGAGGCGCCGCAGGACGAAGGGGGAGACCAGGCGGCGCAGGCGCTCGGTCGCGCGCTCGTCGCCCGCCTCGACGGGGCCCTCGTAGGCCTTGGAGAACGCGTCGCGCGTGCCCAGCAGTCCCGGCATGAGAAAGTCGAAGATGCTCCAGAGCTCTGCGGTGCGGTTCTCGATGGGGGTGCCGGTGAGGGCAAACCGCACGCCGGCGGGAAGGCGCTTGGCGGCGCGCGCCACCTGGGTGAGGGGGTTCTTGATGTAGTGGGCCTCGTCGAGGACGACCCGGGCAAAGTGAGCGCCCTCGTAGTCCGCGACGTCGCGCTTCATGAGGTCGTAAGAGGTTACGAACACGTCGTGCTTCTGGGCGTCCGCGATGATGCCCCGCCGCGCCGCCTTGGCGCCCAGCACCGCGACGGCCCTGAGCTCGGGCGCAAAGCGGGCGAGCTCGGACATCCAGTTGTAGACGAGCGATGCGGGGCACACCACCAGGGTGGGCGGCGGTGCGTCCGAGCCCGCGGACTCGCGGCAGGCGAGAATGTGCGCGATCATCTGGAGCGTTTTGCCGAGGCCCATGTCATCGGCCAGGATGCCGCCAAAGCCCAGGCGCTCGAGGGTCTGCAGCCAGCGGAAGCCGTCGCGCTGGTAGGGGCGCAGCACGTCCGCCAGGGAGGCGGGAACCTCGTAGTCAGAGTCTGCGAAGGTGTCGAAGTCGCGCACGATGGCGCGGAACTCGTCGTTTCTGGAGAGGCCGAGGCCGCCGGACTGCTTTGCCAGCGCGTCGACGAAGAGCGTGCGGTTGGCGGGCAGGCCGCCCACGCCCTCGGCGAGCTCGGCGGTGGTGACGCCCAGACCCTCGGCGAGCTCCTCCGCGGCGGCCGCGTTCTCGCCCAGGCGCATGATGTCGCCGTCGGAGAGGCGGACAAAGCGCTGTCGCAGCTTGTAGGCGCCGAGATATGCCTCAAGGTCCTGCGCGGAGAGGCCGCTCGCATCCAGCGCCACGTCGAGCAGGCCGCTTCTCACCGTGGCACGCACGGAGAGCCGCGGGCTCTCGCGCACGCGGACCGAGCGCAGTCGCTCAGAGAGAAGGACCTCGCCCAGCTCGCCCAGTTCCGCGAGACCGCGGGTGAGAAGGTCGAAGAGGCGCTCGTCGTCAGCCTCGTCAAAGCAGGGCAGGTCGCCCGCCTCGAGGGCGCCAAAGGGGAAGAGCCCCTCCACTGTGTCCATGACGCGGTACTCCGCCACCAGGTCACGCGCGGGCTCGGGCACGTCCGGGCGCCGCGGGACCCAGCGGGCACGCTGCGCCTCGACGAGGTCGTGCCCGTAGAGCCCGCGCTCCCACGTGCCGTAGGCCACCGTGGCGTCACAGGTGACCAGGCCGTCGTCGCAGCCGATCCTGAACGCGAACGCTGCGTTGGGCGGCACCAGGTCGTCCAGCTCCGCGGGCGCGTCCAGCTCGATTGCGGCGCGCAGGGCGGGGAGGACGTCGCGGCAGAAGGTCGGCAGGTCGGCGGGCGCCACGTGCAGCTTCGACGGGCAGGGCAGGAGCTTGCCGAGAAGGTCGCCGGCTCGTGCGGCAAACTCGGGCGAGCATCGGCGGGCGCGAGCGTCGTCGATCACGTAGAGACAGCCGCCGGCGGAGAAGCACCGTCGGGCGCCGGAGATGCTCAGGTTGTAGCCGGCCTCCGAGGAGGGGCTGATCTGCGCGCGGACGGCGGGATCCCCCTCCGTCACGGCAAGAGTGCGGATTGCGCCGCGCGCGCCGTACGGGCCGTCGTTCTCCTGGAACTCGATGCTTCCTCCCATGAGGGCGTCGAGCAGCGCGACGATGTCCTCGTCCGCCACGGGGAGCTCCTTGGTGTCCGCGCCCCTGCCTGCGGCCTGGTACTTCCAGCGGGACTCGTAGAGGGCCTGCTGGCTCGCCACCACGCGGGACAGTATCTCGAGGATCTGCCGCGCGGGCTCCGTGAACGCGCTCGCGACGTGCGGGAAGGAGAGGCTCTTGCCGTAGGTCACCACGTCCCCGCGCTGGTACGCGCCCACGAGCGCCGAGACGCTCTTGACGACGTAGGACGCGCCGCCCCGGCGTATGCGCAGCTTGACGCACCAGGCGTCCTGCGCGTAGTAGGTGTCCTGGGCGGGCATGAGGGTGAGGAGGAGCTCTGCGGGCTCGAGGTTCTTCTCGGCCTCCAGCTGATGGGCGAGACGTGCCTCCTCCGCGCTCCGGAGCCGCTGCAGGGTGAGCTCGTCCATCAGCTGGCGGATCGCGGCACTGGTGGGGGCGACGCGCTGGGCAGCGGGCGCGGGGCGTCTCGGCGGCGCGGCCTTCCGGGCGACGGCGGGCCCGACGCCGAGGCGGGCGAGGTAGGCGAGCGCAAGGGCGATCTCGTGCTTGCACATGCCCGGGTAGTTCTCTGCCGCGGCGCAGGTGCAACCATAGTCGAGGATATCGCCCTCGTTGAGGTTGAGCTGCACGCGTGTGCGATAGACGCTGCTCCGGGAGCCCACGACCTTGCCCGACAGGGAGGCGGTCGAGCCGAGCGCGCCGACCGTGACGTCAAGGTCGCGCACGGCGCCGTCGCGTGCGAGGGAGAGCCCGCGGCCGTACGTCGAGGAGAGCGCAGCCTCGTTCTGAAGTGCCCCTATCAGGTACTTCTCGTCCATGGCGCCACCTCCCTCGTCGGCTTGGCTTGCTTGGAGCAACTATAGCCGAGCGACCGGACAAAAACCGTCCGCCGGGCCAGAATGGCCCGGCGGTCGCGGGGGCAGGATTTGAACCTACGGCCTTCGGGCTATGAGCCCAATGCGACAGTGTCGTTTTTCTGTCGCGACATTGTCGGGTTCGAAGGTTCGGAAAATGGATAGTGGACCTATTGCGCGCTACGGTGCAAGCTTTAGGTCTCTTCTGCCCCTCGTCCGCCTGAACTTGTTCAAGATGTAGAATACTGTGGAAGCTACTCGAGATACTTGGGAAGTTACTGTGGAAGCTACTTAGGAAGTTACTTAGGAAACCCGCTTCCACACTTCCACAGTAGCTCCGGCATTTCTCCTGCGGTCGAACTGTCTGTCTGCCGGTTAAGCCGCTCGCCACGCGGTTGTTCTCGATTTGCCGGTCTTCGAGACAGGCTAGGGGAGATTTCACCTGCAATTCACCCGCAAAGCTGCTCTAGAGACAAAAAACCCGAAGGCCGCATGACCTCCGGGCTGCAAGTTTATGGTCGCGGGGGCAGGATTTGAACCTACGACCTTCGGGTTATGAGAACGTGTTTCTAGCGACTGCTCTTGTCTGCTATTGTGCATTCTATCTCATAAAACTGCAGATAACAAGTTGGTATTGCTTGTTTCGATGCGAATTAGTTTGGCAATGCTGACCACTTTTTGACCACTTTAGTTGTATCCTGACCACCAGAAGGCACATGACAGTACAGGGCGATCGGAACGAAATGAGCGGCAAGCGAATAAGAATCAGAGGCGAGGGATCAATCACAACGATCGAGCGCGGACACAAGTATCGAATTCGCCTGCGCATCCCCCCGGAGCTCAACGGCGGGAAGCCCAAGTGGTCCAAGCAGAGGACGGTCATCGGCAACATCGCCGACGCGAGGGTCGAGATAGAGAGGTACCGTGCGGAGCTCGAGGAGGAGCTCAACAATGAGCGCTGCGGCCTCACTGTCGGAGAGTACGCCCGAGAGTTCCAGCAGCGGCGGCTCGAGATGGGCACGCTCTCGCCCGACACGCTCGCCCGAGACGAGCTCGAGACGCGTCGCATCGAGAGGCTCTTCGGTGACGTGGCAATCGAGGACGTCGACGCGAGAACGATAAGCGCGGGGTACGCGAGGCTTCGCAGGGAGGGCGTCTCGGCAAACGCGGTGTTCAAGGTTCACGCGAAGCTGAGCCAGATCCTCAAGAGGGCGGTCAGGGAGGACGTCATCCCGAGCAATCCGTGCGACAGGATTGAGGATGTCAAGCGCCCGGAGGCGAGGGAGCGCAGGAGCCTCTCCGCCGAGCAGGCGTTGCAGCTCGCTCGAGACCTCAAGGAGGCCCCAAGGGACGGGCGCATCGTCGCGGTGTGGATCGCGCTCGCGACGGGGTGCAGGCGCGGCGAAATACTGGGGCTCACGTGGGCTGATGTGGACCTGGAGAGCGGCAGGCTGAGTATCACGCACCAGCTCGACAAGAAGAAGCGCGTAAGGAGCCCGAAGAGCAGGGCCAGCAGGAGAAACCTTGCCATCGACGGGGGCACGGTCGCTTTTCTGAGCGAGTGGAAGGCGATGCAGTCGGAGAGGTTCTTCGGCGGGGCACTCGTTCCCGACGTAACCCCCGTCTGCACCAACGAGCTCGGCGAGTTCATGGACCCTAACGTCTTCGGCAGGTGGAGGCGGGCCTTCTTCGCGGACCACGGGCTCGGCAGGTTCAAGGTCGTCGAGGAGACGTGGGACAAGAACGGCATCAAGCGCTACAAGCGAAGTGGCTACGAGGGATTCAACCTCCATGAGCTCAGACATACTCAGGCGACGCTTCTCATTGGCGGCGGCGCCGACATCAAGACGGTCCAGACGCGCCTGGGCCACAGCAGCCCTTCGCTGACCCTCTCCCTCTATGCGCACGCCATCGAGCAGAAGGACCGAGATGCCGCCGACCTGATCGGCGGAATAATGGGCGAGGGAGAGTGAGTCCGGATCGGCGGTGACGGGCATGACGGCAATGACGGCGACTTTGGGGCCCGCCCGGCCGTCATGTACACGCCTCTGCCCTGTTGCTGCGGCCTTAAGACATAGACGTGTCTTTCGGGGACTAGGTGATGGGGTGCCGTGGGGCGCGACCGGTCGCCCTTCGCCTCGTCACGCGCCACCACTCGCTCGCAGGACCAGCTCGGTCTCCTCCATGGCCCCCTTGTCGAAGGTGGCTCCGGTTCTCTCGAACCCCACGTGCTCGTAGAAGCCGAGCGCGGGTTCGTTCGAGGAGAACGCGCTCAGCACGACGTCGTGCCCCCCGATTCGCGAGAGCGCCGCCTCAAGAAGGGCACGGCCGATTCCTCTGCCTTGGAACTCCTGGAGAACGTAAAGGTTGCAGACCTCGGCAGCACCGTCGACGCTGAAGTGCGAGCGGCAGCGATCCGACCATGCGATATAGCCGACGACCCTTCCATCGACCTTCGCCACGAGCGTGCGCAGGTCGGTGAGTCGGCGCGTGACGTCCTCGGCGAACTGCGGCGTGATTGTGTCGTTGAGGTCGTCCGGCAGCAACCCCCGATAGGTCTCCTGCCACGTCCGAGCGTGAACCTCTGCCTTCTCCGGGATGTCCTCAGGTGTGAGGGGGAGTATCTGTGTCACGGCACGTCCTCTCGATTCGTAGGCCATGTCGTCTAGTTTAGGGTAGATTACGAAAGCGGAGAGCGAGGCGCCGACCACCGGGCGCGCCGACATCTCGTTCGCCGCCTCGGCCTACCTCGCTGCCTTCGCTGGCGACGCGGCCGGCGGTGCTCAGGCGGCCATCGGTGCCGTGGGCACAGCGCTCCCGGCGCTTGCTATCCTCCTCGCTAGCTGGCGCTGCAACGGGTCGGTCGCTACTTGACGATGCGGGTCACGGGACGCCATTCATCGCGCCTGAACGACCAATTCTGTGCCGTCGAGCCTCGGAATCTGTCCGTTTGAGCGAGATGAATGATTTGCCAAGCGTTTGCTTCGTCACTCGTCTGCTACCATGGGCTCGTACTGCACCCGGCGAAAGGTCGACATGCTCTAGGTCCTTCTCGACATATCAGTTACACCTGATGGGAGAAGACCATGAAGTCGACCATGTCTGCCGCCGCGCGCGACTACGTCCGCGCGTTCTACCGCGACAACCGCCTCAACCTTGCCGCCGCCCTCGCGCTCACGGTGCTCGACGTGCCCGCCGCGCTCGTGGGGTCGTGGCTGCTCGGACGCATCATCGACGTCATCGGCACCGGTGGCGCCTCCGCGCTCGCGCGCCTGGCCGCGCTCTGCGGCGCGTTCCTCGCGGCCTCGCTCGCCGTGAGCCTGGGGATGTACCGCGCCAAGTGCGCCTTCGTCTACCGGGCGCTCGCCCAGTACAAGTCGCTCGCGTTCGAGCGCCTCTCCGAGAAGGGCGTGCGCGCCTTCGCCCGCGAGAACACGGGCAGCTACCTCTCGCTGCTCACCAACGACGTGGCCTCCATCGAGGAGGGCTACCTCAAGCGCGGCTTCCTCATCGTGTACCACGCCCTGCTGCTCGCAGGGTCGCTCGCGATGATGCTCGCGCTCTCGGTGCCGCTCACGGCGGCGGCCGTGGCGCTCAGCGCGGCGCCGCTCGCGGTGTCCGTGGCCATGGGGCGCGAGATGGGGGAGCGCGAGCGGGCGGTCTCGGCCGGCAACGAGCGCTTCGTCTCCCGGCTGCGCGACCTGCTCGCGGGCTTCTCCGTGGTCAAGGCCTTCCGCGCGGAGGCCGAGGCGCGCCGGCTCTTCGACGCGGCCAATTCCGAGGTCGAGGGCCTCAAGCGCCGACGCTACTGGTGGGAGTGCCTGATCGGCGCGGTGAGCGAGAACCTCTGCGGGTCGCTCCTGCAGTTCGGCGTCTTCCTCGCGGGCGCGTGGCTCGCCGTGACGGGCGAGGTCACGGCCGGCACGGTGCTCGTCTTCGTGAACCTGTGCAACTACCTCGTCATGCCCATCAACGTGCTGCCGCAGTTCCTCGCGAGCCGCCGGGCCGCCGCGGGCCTCATCGAGAAGCTCGCGGAGGCGGCCGAGAGGAACGAGGCGCGCCGCGGCGAGAGGGTCGGGCGCGGCCTCGCGGGCGTCGTGCTGGACCACGTGGGCTTTGCCTACGGCGGCGGGGACCCCGTGCTCTCCGACGTGAGCCTCGCGCTGCGCCCCGGAGGCCGCTACGCTCTCGTGGGCGCCTCCGGCAGCGGCAAGTCCACGCTGCTGAACCTCCTCATGGGCGGGGAGGACGGGTATACGGGCAGCGTTCGCGTGGGCGGCCACGAGCTGCGCGACGTCGACGCCGGGAGCCTCTGCGACCTCATGGGCCTCATCGACCAGCAGGTCTTCCTCTTCGACGACACGCTGGGCAATAACGTGACGATGTTCCGGGACTTCCCGGAGGGCGAGGTCCTGGACGCGTGCCGCCGCGCGGGCCTAGGTGAGCTCGTCGCCGAGAAGGGCCTGGGGTACGAATGCGGCGAGGGCGGCGCCAACCTCTCGGGCGGCGAGCGGCAGCGCGTCTCCATCGCGCGTGCGCTCCTGCGTAAGACCTCGGTCCTTCTCGTCGACGAGGCGACGTCGGCGCTGGACGCGAGGACGGCCGCCGAGGTGGCGGGCGCGATCCTGGACCTCGAGGGGCCCACGCGCCTGGTGGTGACTCACCGGCTGGAGCCGGCGCTGCTCGCGCGCTACGACGAGATATTCGTCCTGCGCGAGGGGCGCGTGGTCGAGCGGGGCACCTACGACGAGCTCGCGTCCGCGGGCGGCTACTTCGCCGGGCTCTGCGCGGTCGCGAGGTGACGAGCGCCTCTACGCCCCCGCCACCGCATCGGCCCAGCTCTCGGATGTGATGGTAACGGACTCGTCGGGCAGCGTGACGCGCGCGACCTCCACGTTCTTCTCGGCGTCTATGACGGTGACCTCGACGCGCCAGTCCGTGGCCCCGTCGAGCGCCTGAAGGGCTGCGCACGTCCCGGGGACGGTCATGAACGCCTGGCCCACGATCATCGGCTTGTCGAGAAGCGCGGGCGAGGCGGTTATGCTGACGGATGCGTGGTCGTCCGCGACCTCCACCGCGCTCACGTCCTCGGCGTCTCGCAGCGACGCCAGGGCGTCACCGAGGCTCTGCTCGACGTCCGTGCGGTAGTCCGCGAGCTGGAGTTCCGTGAACGTGAGCACGAGGTCATCGCCGTCCGCTCGCGCCTCGAGCGCGAGCTCGGGCGTCTCCTGGAAGTCCGCGGCGAGCTCCTCGGCGGTCTGCGAGAAGAACCTCAGCATTGAGGCGGGCAGCCGCACCTCGTGCGCGTCGTGGAGCGACTTGTAGAAGTCCACGGTGGGCTCCCAGTCGTAGACCTTGACGGGGAAGGAGAGCTCCATGGAAGGGGCGTCAATCCAGGTGAGGATCACGTCGTCACCGGCTTGGGGCAGCGCGTCGGTGCCCCATTCGGAGAAGCTGGCCGTGCCCTGCACGTCTGCGTCCGTTTTGTTCTGTGGGAGCACGACCTTGTCCGGACGCTCGAGGATGCGCACCTCGGCGGTCTGGCTCTCCTCGTCCACCGAGAGGACGATCGCGCGCTCGTTGTGGCTGACGGGGCCGTTCTCTCCGCCGGTCGTGTGCGCGCCGTCCGAGCAGCCGGGAAGCACGGCCAGGCAGATTGCGCACATCAGTGAGATGAGGGCCTCGCGCCTCGTCATGGTGCCTCCTCGGAAACCGTGTCGATAATCGAAGTCTCATGTTCCATGAGCTGTGGTAACATTCTAAGAGCTGGACTGGCCTTAGGGCCCGGGTCCACCCAGTGGCGGGGGAAGTCCCCCGCCATTCTCATATCGGAGGATGGCGGTCAAGCTGTCAGAGCTCAGCATCTATTCAGCGGACCTCATCTGCACGCTTGAACTCACTGCGATAAAGGCGGATTCAGGTGAGCTCTCTCGATCCGAGGAGATATTCTTCGAGAGCAGACGAAAGCTCAGAAAGAACTGGCTATCTCAGCTTGAACGAATGAGGCTTGTCTGAGCGTCGCTTTTGACGAGCATGTGCTATCGTAGCCGTGGCCTTTCCGTCGATCAGAAGGGGGCAGCGATGAGGCAGACGAACGAGGAGACCCTCCGCTAGGGAGGCCCGTTCCCAGGCGCGACCGGTGACGCCCGCGCAGGCGGGCGGGCCTTGGCGTGCCGAAGCCTCCCCGGGGGATCCGACCGCAGGTGATGAAAGGGGACAGTCCCTTTTCATCAGTCGACCCTTCGTGAAAGGCATCCCAACTTGATACCGCTCTACTACGCCTACGTGGCGTTCTCCAACCTGTCCATGGTCTCCACGGTCATGGGCCTCTACCTCGAGCACGTGGGCTTCTCGCTCGCGGGCGTCGGCGTGCTGTTCGGCGCGCTGCAGCTGGGCAAGACCCTGCTCGAGGTGCCCACGGGCTTCGTCGCGGACCGCTTCGGCAGCCGGGCGAGCCTCGTCGCCGCCGTGGCGCTCGAGATGGCGGGCTACGCGCTCATGCTCGTCGCGCGGGGGCTCCCGGCGATGCTCTGCGTGATGCTCGTCCTCGCGGCGGCCTACACGCTCACCACGGGCTGCGCGACGGCCATCGTGGCCGACCACCTCATCGCGCGCGGCCGCGAGGAGGAGCTCACGCGCGTTAGCGCCGTCTCGCGCGTCGTCTTCTACTGCTGCTACGGGGTCTCCGCGCTCGCGGCCGGCCTGCTCGCCGACGTGGGCTACGGGCTCGTCTTCGCGCTCTCGATCGCGTCGCTCGCGGGCGCGCTCGCCTGCGTGCTCCTCATGCGCGACGACCGGGCGGGCGAGAGGGGCGGCGCGCCCGCGGCCCCGGTCCGGCCGCTCGAGGCCGCGCGCTACGTGGCGGGGTGCCGCCCCGTGCTCTACTACGTGCTGGTGGAGGGCGCGGTCGCGTGGTCGATGGTGCCCGTGGACGACTTCTACAACAACTACCTCAACGGCTACTTCGGGGTACCGCTGCCGGCGGTGGGCGCGGTCGTGGCGGCGCAGTTCGCGCTCACGAGCCTCGCGGGGCTGGGCAGCTCCCGGCTCGCGCGGCGCCTGGGGGACGCGCGCGTGGCGCGGCTCGGCCCTCTCGCCGTGGTCGCGCTCTTCCTCGCGTTCTCGCTCTGCTCGGAGCCCCGGGCGGCCGTGGCGCTCTACATGGCCGGCCTCGCGGCGTTCTGCCTTGTGAACCCGGTCCGCACCAAGGTGCTTAACGTCGCGCTGGACCCGCGCTACCGCGTGACCTCGCTCTCGTTCGCCTCGATCGCGGTGTCGCTGCTCTCCGCCGTCTCTCAGCCGCTCTTCGGCTGGCTCTCGGGCCTTCTGGACATGCGGCTCGCCATGGTGGCGCTGCTCGCGACGTCGATTGCCCTCCTCGGCGCGATCAACCTGGCGTTCTCCCGGATCGACCTGCCGCAGAAGGAGGCACAGTCATGAGCATCGAGCTCTATCGCCCCACCGTGCGCGACCTCTGGTTCAGGCGCGACCTTCTGGCCGACGAGGCAACCATGTCCTACAACCGCGCCCGGGGAGGGATCAATGGTTGCCTAGCCTCCGCGTCGTCCGCCGCATCGCATATTGGAACCGAAGGGATGTGATACGACGTGCAAGACCAGGCCAGCCGCTACTCCACAGCGAGCAACCTCGCGTACCTCTTTGGCCTCATGCGGCGCGACCAGGGCAGCCGCGCGATTGTCTTCTGCGCTCTCCACGTCGCGCTGGGCGTGGCTCTTCCGTTTCTGGGGGCTGCGCTGCCGAGCCTCGTGGTGGGGGTGCTCGTCGGCGGCATGCCGCCGGCGCAGACGCTCGGGCTTCTCGCCCTCTATGTGGTGGCGCTCCAGGCGGCGCGCGTCGCGGAGGCGTGGGCGGGCAGCCGCCGGCGCGGGGCCTGCTCCAACGTCCGCGACTCCGGGATGAACGAGATGGCCGACGCGCTGCTCTCCGCCGACTACGCCTACCTGAGCTCGGACGAGGGGAGGACCGGCGTGGGCGCCGCCGATGGAGCCTTCTTCAACGGCCCCGACAGCGGATCGGAGGCCATGCTCGGGGGCTTTCTCGACATGATCATCAACCTTGGCGGCGCGCTCGTCTATGGGGTCGTGATCGGATGGGGCCGGCCGGCGCTGCTCGCCTTCCTGGTGACGGTCTCCGTGCCGGCCGTGGCGGCGGCAGTCCTCATCCAGCGCCGCGCGGCCGCGCGCTCCGACGAGCAGTACCGTGCCATCCAGCGCTACGACTACCTCATCGCCGAGGCCCTCTCTCCGCACGGGGCCAAGGACGTGCGGATCTACCGGATGCGCGGCCTGATGTCGGACAAGCTCGACGAGGTCGCCGCCGCGGTGCGCGCCGCCTTCGCGCACCAGTGGCGCGACGAGGAGGTCTCCGGTCTCGTGGAGGTGGCCTGCTCGCTCGCGCGCGACGCCGCCGTCTACGCGTGGCTCGTCGCGGAGCTCTTCTCGGGTGCGCTCGACCTCACGACCTTTCTGCTGCTCGTGGGCCTGGTCGCGGGCTTTGGCACCTGGATGCGTGGCTTCTTCGACGGCCTTCTCCTCATGGTCCAGAAGGGGCGGATCGTCTCGGGCTGGCGCGCGTTCGAGGCCGCATGCCGCCCGGCGCCGCGCCCCGTGAGCGTGCTCCCCACGGCGGGGCGCCCGCACGAGATCGCCTTCGACCACGTGTCCTTCTCCTACGACGGAAAGGCCGACGCCCTCTCGGACCTCACCCTCACCGTCCGCGCCGGCGAGCGGCTCGCGCTCGTGGGGCCCAACGGCGCCGGCAAGACCACGCTCGTGAAGCTCGCGTGCGGCCTCATCGAGCCCACGGCCGGCCGTGTGACCCTGGACGGGGTAGACGTCGCCCGGATCGACCGTGCGGCGCTCTTCCGCGAGCTCTCCGTGGTCTTCCAGGACCCGAGCGTCTACTCCATCCCTCTTGCCGACAACGTGGCCTGCGCATGGGACGCGGGGGGCGAGAAGGACGCGCGGCTCGTGCGCGCTCTCGACCAGGCCGACCTGCTCGGGCGCGCCCGCGCGCTGCCGCATGGCCTTGCCACCTACCTGGGGCAGGACCTCGCCGACGACGGCGTCACGCTCTCCGGCGGCGAGACCCAGCGGCTCATGCTCGCCCGCGCGCTCTACAAGGGCGCGCCGGTCGTGATCCTGGACGAGCCCACCGCGGCGCTCGACCCGCTCGCGGAGCGCCAGATGTACGAGCGCTACGACGAGCTCACGCACGGCAGGACGAGCGTCTTCATCTCGCACCGCCTGGCGTCCACGCGCTTCTGCGAGCGCGTGGTCTACCTCGAGGGCGGCCGAATCGCCGAGGAGGGGACCCACGAGGAGCTGCTCGCCGCGGGCGGCGGCTACGCCCGCATGTTCGAGACCCAGGCCCGCTATTACGAGGATGATGAAAAGGGACTGTCCCTTTTCGTCATGGGAGGCGATGACGATGCTGAGTAGGCTGCGCGACTCGCTCTCGTTTCACCGGACGGGCCTTCGGGTCCTGTGGCTCCTGCACGGGCTCGACCGAGCGCTCCTGCCGGCGCTCGTTATCGACTCGGTGGTGTGGGTCGCCGCCGCCTACGGGAGCCTCGCCCTCACGGCGCTGCTCGTGAACGGCCTCATGGCGCTCGAGTGGCGCGCCTGCGCGGTCGCGGCCGCGGGCATCGTTGCCCTGAACGCGCTCGCAGGCGTGGTGGGACGCGTGTGCGGCTACCACCGACAGGACGGCGCCTGGGTCTCGTGGCTGGCCTTCCAGCTGCTCACCCGCAAGAAGGCGCTCGCCCTGGACTACGAGACCGCGGCGAGCCCTGCCTTCCAGGGCCGCATCGCCACGCTCGACCAGACGGTGCGCATCAAGGGCGGGCTCTCGATGATTCCGGCGGCGTATCGGGCCGTTCTCGAGAGCGCGCTCTCCATCGCAACGTGCGTGGCGCTCATGGCGGCGCTCGTCGCCGCCATGCCCGCGCCGGAGGCGCCCCTTGCGCTCGCGGCAAGTCCCGTGGCCTCCGCGGTCCTTCTCGCCTGCGCCGTGTGCGCGCTGGTGCTGGGCCAGCGCGCGGTCTCGCGGGCGAGCGCGCGCGTCACCGAGCGCTTCTCGCTGGGCGACGGCGCTATGGAGCGGCGGATGGTCTACCTCTATGACGCCATCTGCCACGGCGACGGCAAGGTCGAGCGCGTCTTTGGGATGCACGACATGCTGCTCGGCGCCTTCCGGTCCGTGAACGCCGACTCAACGCGCTTCTACGACCGCTGGCGCGCGGGCAACCGGCACGTGGCGATGGCCTCCAACGCGGTGAACGGCGCCTTCGTGCTGGCGGGGTACCTCCTCGTGGCGGTGAAGGTGATCGCCGGGGCCATCTCCGTGGGCGCCTTCGCGCAGTACGCGGGCGCGCTCGCGCAGCTCGGCGGCGCCTGGTCGGAGCTCGTGAGCCGCAACAACGACCTGCGCGAGCACTGCGCATACCTCGCGGAGTACCTCGACGTTCTCGACCTGCCGGAGGCCTCCGGGCGCGGCTCCGTCTCGCCCGAGAAGCGCGACGACGGCGAGTACCTGCTCGCCTTCGAGCACGTGAGCTTCCGCTACCCCGGCAGCGACGAGGAGGTCCTTCACGACGTGACGCTCGAGCTGGGCGCGCGGCGCAAGACGGCCCTCGTGGGCTCCAACGGCGCGGGCAAGTCCACCTTCATCAAGCTGCTCTGCCGGCTCTATCGGCCCACCGCGGGGCGCATCACGCTCAACGGCATCGACATCGAGAAGTACGACGAGGATGAGTACCGCGACCTCATGGCGGTGGTCTTCCAGGACTTCAGGCTCTTTGCCTTCCCGGTGGCGGAGAATCTTGCCGCCGGCTACCCGCGTGACGACAGCAGGCTTTGGAGGGCGCTTGCCCAGGCGGATGCCGAGGACTTTGTGCGTGCGTGGCCGGACGGGCTCGAGACGCGTCTCTACCAGGGCCTGGGCCCGGGGGTCACGCCGTCGGGCGGCCAGGCTCAGAAGCTCGCGCTGGCCCGCGCCCTCTACAAGGACGCGTCGGTGGTGATTCTGGACGAGCCCACCGCGGCGCTCGACCCCATCTCTGAGGCGGAGGTCTACGAGGGCTTCGACCGGATTGTCGAGGGCCGCACGGCGGTCTACATCTCGCACCGCATGAGCAGCTGCCGGTTCTGCGACGACATCGTCGTCTTCGACGGCGGGCGCGTCGCGGAGCGGGGCTCGCACGAGGAGCTGCTCGCCGCGGGCGGCCTCTACGCGCGGCTCTGGGACGCGCAGGCCGGGTACTACGTTGGCTGACGGAGCGCCCCGCCTCCCAGCAAACGCTGGCTTGCTCCCTACGCCATTGCCCCACTGCGGGTGGATAGAAATCGGGTGATACTCTCATCCCGCGGACGGGCTGCGGTCTGCCCTCGACGGTGAGCGGGTGGTGGTGGGGTGTGGGCTATTACCTACTCTAATTCGGGCTGGGTGCCAACAACCCCCGGCGTTGTCTCCCGAGGATGGGCGGCACCTCCCCTCTCTTTCCAATTGCCTTGTCACATTCCATCCTCTCCTGTGTGTAATAGATGAGAGGGAAAGCAGCTGCGACCCCAAGGTACCCGACAATCCACGAGAGGAGGCTGCCGATGACGGGCTCGAAGAGCGCGCCCGACCGCGACCCCGAACGGCTCGTACGCGACTATGCCGACCTCGCTCGATACGTACGTCGCATCTACCTGCTCTACTACGAGGGCACCCCACGCGCGAGGTCGCTCGGATCGTCGGCTCCACGAACGTGGTCGCGCACCAGCACCTGAGCCGCACCCGCGCAAGCCTCAGAGACGACCTGAAGGGAGACTACGATGGCTGCTCCACTTGATGGCTACACTCGCTCTATGGATGCCCTGCGCTTCTCCGACGAGGCCAAGTCCCGCATTGTCGACCTCCTGAGGGAGGCAGTCACCCTCTCCCCGCAGCATCGCTTCGTCGAGCGGTGGCACAACGACGGGCCCGTCATGCTGGGTCGCGATTTGCAAATAGATCAGTTATGCACGCCCGTCATTTCGAAGGTCGGACCTGGGTCGTAATTGGCGGGCAGGCATGGCGTCCCCTCGCGGGGCCGGGCAGACCGTCCGCCGGGCCGGGGTGCCTGCCCCCCCGCTCGGGTACTATGCATCTAAAGGTCGGGCGGCGTGCTCGGCCGGCTCGGGATGAGGAGGCGCGTCATGGAGTACGTCTGGATGTGGGGCGTCATCGCCGGAGTTCTCGCGATTGTCTCCGCCGTGCTGCTCAGCGGGCGTGGCGCGGGCCTCCTCGCCGGCTACAGCACGGCTTCGGCAGCGGAGCGAGCCCACGTCAACGCGCCGAAGCTCGCGCGAACCATGGGAGGGGCGACCCTCGTATGCGCTATCTACGCCGCTGCCGTTGCGCTCCTCGTCTACGCGCACGCCCGGGGCGTGGTGGACAGAACGACGCTCTTCCTCGCGGGCGGCATCGGTGCGCTCGTGCCCGTAGCCGCCCTCTGCGTCGCGGGCTATCGCGCGAACATGGGCACGTACGCCTAGGTGGCGTCAGGGGACTGCGCCCCCGTCGTCCCCTCGACCGAACAAGCAGCGGAACCTCGATGGTGGTGCAACATGAAGAAGGCTTGGTCAATCGCCAGTCTGCTGATAATAGTCCTGCTGGGCGTCACCTCAGTCATCTGCGTCAAGGGAGTCTTTGAAGGCCTCGCCTCCAGGCGGGTCGACGGATGGCTCTCGGATCAGCCAACGATCTTCACCTCGCAGCTAACGGATGGGCAGAAGGACGGCCTCGTCGCCGAACTTCGGAACCTGGCGGGCGAAGGCGCGTTTACCGCGATAAGCGTAGACGAGGAGTCCCTGCAGTCCGGAGCAACCCTCTACACGTTCAGCATCTTACCGGCGTCGGTCGACGGAGGGGCCGTCGTCGACCCCCTCGTCATTCTCGGCACGACGCTGATAGACGACGCCCTTATCAGGGAGGTGACCTCCGGCAGCCCGGACAGCTATGCCGGCTATGGGAACGACGTCTTCTCGCGAGTGTCCGACCTGCCCAGCATTCGCTCCGGCATGTATCTCCGCGTCGACAGGCTGGACGCCGGGAGCGACCTGGGGAGCTCCTGCGCGCTCCTCAGCCTTGAGGGCGGCGACTTTCAATCGCTGGTAGACAGGCTGTCGCTCGCTATCGGGGTAGCCCCCGAGACCCTGACCACGGAGATGTCGGGCTCGGTCTCGGGGCTCGGCCTGATCTACCTGTTCTGTGCGGGGGCGTTTGCGCTCCTCTCGCTCATTCTCTGCCTGCTCATGGTGACGCACTCGCTGCTTGAGCTAAAGACGCTGGGAGTGCACCTGCTGCTCGGGTGGAGCAAGGCCGACTTCGCGAGCGGGCTGCTCTCCTCGCAAGCCCTCCAGATCCTCGCTCTCATTCCGATCGGATTGGTTGGAGCGTTTGCCACCTTGGACGGGTTCGCGATCAACGCCGCCTTCGTGGGACTCGCCCTCGCCTCCGTGCTGCCCGCAGTCGTCGTGGCACTTATCTCCGCGGCGGTTGCAGTCGCTCCGCTCATCTCAGCGCGGCCGGTCGAGGCCATCCACGGGCGATACTCGCGGAGGGGGTTCTACGGACTGGCAGTTGCCGTCCACCTGGTGTGCCTGGTCGCCATCTTCGCCGGCTGCCTCTACATAGACCAGCCCCTCGCCATGTACGCGGACCTTGCCCAGACGCGCTCGGCATGGCAGGAGTACGAGGGCTGGTACGTAGTAAGGGACTTCAGCATCGGGAGCGCCCGGTTCACCGGCAACCCAATGGAGCTCTCGGGGGACATGTACACGTGGTACGCCGAGCATGAGCACGACGACGGCGTCTACCTTGCGAACGCCGTCAACTACAAGGAGTCGACCATCAGGGCATATGCCGGCTCCGACACGACGCTCGAGCAGCTCCGGTATCTCGCGGCGTCCCCCTCCTACCTCGAGCTGATCGGGGTGGACGTGTCGGCAGATGTCATCGAGAAGGCCGAGCAGGGGATGCGCGTCTACCTCTTGCCCGAGTCGCTCAGCGCGAGCGAGGCGAACGAGGTGAGGGACTTCCTCGTTGCCGCGCGGAGGCCCTCCGACTCGAACATCGTCACCCCCTTTATGGAGAATCCCGAGTACGAGTTCATCCCCTATGACGCCGATGCGGAGCTCTTCACGTGGAGCACGGACCCTGAAGAGCCGGTCACGTCGAGCGGGTTCGTCATTGCGATTGTGACCGCCGAGAACATGGTGCCCTTCGAGTCGGAGAGCCTCGTCGCCTCCGGCCTGGAGAACGCGTACGTGAAGCTCGACGAGCGCGCGGCATCGAGCCTGCTCGACGCCGACGGCATGGTCGGGATTGGCGGCTCGGTGGATGCCCGATTCGCCACGGTGGGGAACTACATCGACGGCCTGCGGAAGACCCTCGAGGAGCTCTTCGCGCTCTTCTCGGTAGTCCTGGTGGTCCTGGTGGTCACCGTCTCCGTCATGGTCGCATGCCTCGTCAACGTGGTCAACCGGGTGAGCGCCCGGGAGATCTCCGTGAAGTACGTCCTCGGCTTCGGGGTGTGGGACCTGTACCGCCGGGAGGTTCTGTTCGTGACCGTCACCGCCCTGCTGGGCGTTGGCGTGAGCGCCCTCTTCGGAAGCTCCGCCGGCGTGCTCGTCGGCGTTGCCCTGCTGGCCATTTCGAACCTCGTCATTGCGGTCGTATCGCGCAAGGGGTCTGCGGCCGTCGTGCTGGAAACCGTCTCCAAGGAGTAGCGATGCAGTCGTACATTCAGATCGAGTCCCTCTCGAAGTCCTACGGGAAGCATCGCGTCCTCTCAGACCTCGACCTCTCCATCGGGAGGGGCGAGTCCGTCGCAATCACGGGGCCGTCGGGGTGCGGCAAGACGACGCTGCTGAACATCCTGGGGCTGCTCGAGACGTACGACTCGGGGAGCGTCCGCCTATCCGGAAGGAAGTACCCGGGGATAGGGACCAGGCAGGCGATGCTCCTGCGCCGCAACGAGATTAACTACCTCTTCCAGTCTTTTGCGCTCATCGACTCGAGGACGGTGCGAGACAACCTCATGCTCGCCCTGCACTACTCGAGGCTGTCCAAGAGGGAGAAGGGCGACGCCATCGAGGGGGCGCTGGAGAGGTTCTCGATCTCCGGCAAGCTCGACTCCGTCGTGAACGAGCTCTCGGGCGGCGAGAAGCAGCGCGTCGCGATTGCCCGCGCCATGCTCAAGCCTGGCAGCCTCATCCTCGCCGACGAGCCGACGGGCTCCCTGGACGCCCGCATGGCGGAGACCGTCATGGACTCGCTCGTCTCCGCCGCCCGGGAGGCGAGAAAGACGCTCGTGGTCGTGACGCACGACATGTCGATGGCGGCGAAGTGCGACCGCACGCTCAGCATGAGCGGAGGGAAGCTGGTCTGAGCCAGCCTTCCGGCGGGCGACCCCGGCGAAGGAGCCGCGAGAGCGCCCCCCCCCTGCGCCGGCGGCCGAAGAATCTTCCCGATGACAGTTGACGTCTTATACCTTGCGTCATATAGTGTGTGTAGCACAGTATACGACGAGGGGAGGTGTGCGGATGGAGGCCCAGATGAAGCGCGGCTTCCTGGAGGCCTGCGTGCTCGCGGCAGTCTCGGGCGAGGAGTCCTACGGGTACCAGATCGTGAAGGACGTGCCGGCCAGCATGGGGCTCACGGAGTCGACGCTCTACCCGCTCCTGAAGAGGCTCGAGAAGGCGGGGTGCATCACGGCGCGCTCCGCCGAGCACAACGGGCGGCTGCGGCGCTACTACCGCATCACGGACGCAGGCCGCGAGCGCGTCGAGGAGTTCCTGGCCGAGTGGCCGTCCGTACAGGAGATCTACGCATACGTTGAGGAGGCGCACCATGACGCGCGATGAGTTCCTGGGCCGGCTGGGCGAGCTGCTCGCCTGCCTGCCGGCCGAGCAGGTGGAGGAGACCAAGGCGTTCTACGCGGAGGCCATCGCCGACCGCATGGAGGACGGGATGTCAGAGGAGGAGGCGGTGGCCGCCATGGGCGCGCCCGGGGAGGTGGCCGAGGCCACGCTCGACGACCTGCCCGCCGTGCCGCGCGCGATCGCGAGGACGCGCCGGCGCAGCACCGCGCTCCTGTGGGTCCTCGCCGTCGTGGGCTCGCCCGTGTGGGCCCCTCTGCTGCTCGCCTTCGCCGCGGTCGCGGTCTCGATCTACTTCTGCATCTGGGTGCTGGCGCTCTGCATCTGGCTGCTGGTCCCCGCGCTCGGGGCGGTGGGGGTCGCCGCGCTCGCCTTCATGACGGTGGGCGTCAAGCTCGGGCTCATCCCGTACGCGATCGCGATGCTGGGCTGCGGCGTCGCCCTCCTCGGCGGGGCGCTCCTCGCGGGGGCGGGGGCGTGGGCGGCCTCCAGGCAGATCGCGCGCCTCTCGGTGCTCTGGGCGAGGAAGGCGGTCTCCCCCTTCTGGAAGCCCCGTGACGGCGGGAGGGGCGCCGGGCGCGGGGCCGGGGCCGCGCACCTCGCGGGCGTCATGACAAGCGCGAAGAAGATCTACCTCGCCGTTGCGGGCGGACTCGTGGCTGCGGGGGTCGTCATAGCGGGGATTGGGTTTGTCGCCTCCGGCTTCGACCCGGCCGTGTTCTCGACGCGGCTCGATTCGCGCAGCGGCGAGATAGTGCTCGGCGGCGTCGAGGTGGAGGGCCCCACCGGCATGTACAACCTCGACCGCGTCTTCGGGCTCGGCGACGTCAGCGTGGGGGTCACCGGGGAGTAGGTTCCCCTTCGCGCAGTAGTCCTCAAGGCTTTCCGCCTCATGAGCCGACGGCGAACGAGCCTGGCACGGAGGCTTTGAACCGACACAGAATCGCCCCCGCTTCGCGGGAGCTTCCCAACGCATGCCCAACAGGGAGTGATGCGAATGACCGAGAAGCGCTCCATACCCCATGCGCTGCGGGGCACGGCTGCCGCCGTCGCCTTCCTCGCCTGCTGGCTCGTCGCCCTCTCGCTCCTAACCGCGCTTCTACACCCCGCGATCACGGGGACGCTCTCAGGCAACCCGGCGCAGATGCGCCTCGCCCTCGAGCTCCTCTCTCTCGCGTCGGTTGCGGCGCCGACGGTGCTGTTCGCCCGTCTGCGGCCTCCGGCGGAACCGTGGACGGGTGCCCTCGTGGCCTCCGGGCTCGGGGCGGTCTTCGGCCTCTTTTGGCTCGGCGGCGCGCTCGTGGCGAACTGGCTTGCCGGCAACCTCTCTGTCGGCCCGGCACACCCGGCGGCCCACCTCGCCATCTGGGCCGCGGCGTGTCTCGCCAACGCCGCCTTCCAGGAGATGCTCGTCCGCGGCTTTGCCTTCGACTCCCTGCGCGAATCGCTCGGCGTCGTCCCTGCGACGCTTGTCACGACCGCGCTGTTCGTGGCATTCCATCCCGGGGCGTTCGCAGACGGCCCGGCCGCCGTCCTCCAGATGGCCGCGGCGAGCCTGCTGCTCACCGAGCTCCGGCTTCTCACAGGCGGGCTCGCCGTCTCCGTAGCCGCCCACTTCGCGTGGAACGCCGCAGGTGGCATAGGGCTCGGCGTCGTGGCTCTCGCCGACGACTACCCGCACGCGCTCTCGCTTTCCGTCGGGGACGGCGCGTCCCTATCGGCGGGTGCCATGGGCATCGAGGGAAGCCCGTGGACGCTCCTCGTCACCGCGGCGATCTGTGTCGCACTAGCGCTCAAGCTGCAAAAGTCAGGAGGTGAGTAGCGCCCTGTATCACGGCTGCCGCATGTGCTGGGCCAGCCTCCTCAAACACCCTCTTCGCAGGCCCCCGCCCTGCAACCCATCCGACAGAGCGGGCGTCCCCTCTCTCGTGCGAGATGGTATACACGCAGAAGTGCCGTCCCGCCCCTCCGAGACCCGCGCCCTCCCGCAGCAGGAAGGGGCATCTATTTCGGAGGTCCGGCGTCGTGCGGCGTGGCAATGCTCTTGACATCGGGAGCAAATCTGCAGGTGGCCCATGCTGGGCTGATTGTCGCGACGCCTCCTGAAATACCGAATGAGCGCGATGGCCGAAAGGGAGCTTGAGGTGACCATCAACACAACCCCTCCGAAATACCATCCGTTAACCGTGTCAAGAATCGATTCTATATCGACCCTAGTGTTCGACCATAATATAAAAAGAAAGCATAGAGATGCGAAGAAGAAGCTCAGGGCAACAAGCACTATTGATCGATCAGACGGCCTGAGTAGGGCGGAGATTAACGAGAGGGCGACCGAAGCAGCCCCCAGATACAGGGCGAGTATCATCTTCTTACCACCATTCTACGGCAGCGCAGCCCAGCAATCATCGATAGGCATGACTATACAGTAACTCATCGTGTCGCTCTGCGAGGGCACGGGGCTCATGCACTTCCACCATCTCGTGGGTGTCCTGCCGCAGGACCGGGAGCGGCTGGGCCGTGCGGTGGGTCCGTGCTTGGCCGCTGCGAACCTAGTTGCCATGTTCGCTGCCGGGATGCAGGCCGCACCTGCGCTCGAGCTCTGCCACGAGGGCGCCGTTGCCCGTCACCGAGACTATGGCGTCGCCGTCTTGGGGCGTCTCGGTGAAGACACGGTCGAGCGAGTTGGCCGTGCCCGCTAGGGGCGTTCTCACCATCGCCATCAGACGGTCCTCGCGGCGTCGCCCTACTGCTTGGCGCGTCGCGACGCGTGCGATGACGTCTATAATCGGGTCGATTGAGGATGTCCTGCTAGGTCGGCTGGCGCCGGGCGATACGGAGGAGAGATGGGCTACAGCAGGAGCGACCCGCACCGTCCCTGCCTGCGGGAGCACTCGTACGGGGGCTCCGAGGTTTGGTTCACGAACTTCCCGGAGAGCGAGGGCGGCTTCGACACGCTCGCCGAGGACGTCGGCAGGGCCGTGGCCGACCTGAGGAGGCTCGCCGGCGAGGCGCCGCACGGGGCGGCAGATGAGAGCGACGAGAGGGGTGCGCAGAGGTGATCTCCGCCGTCGTGCTCGCGCTGGCGAGCGTCATGTCCCTCCTCGCGGGGGTCAAGATGATCGTGAGGAGGACCTGCTCCCCGCTCAAGGCCGCCCACCGGCGCAACCTCACGCCGGAGGGTGAGAGGAGGCTCTCCCTCGTGTGCGGGCCGGCGCTCCTGGTGGTCGGCGCGTCGTTCGCGGCCTCGGCCTACCTCGCCGCCTTCGCGGGCGACGCGGCCAGCGGCGCCCAGGCGGTAATCGGCGCCGTGGGCATAGCGCTCCCGGCGCTGGTCATCCTCCTCGCCATCAGGCGCTACAACGGGTCGGTCGCGTCCTAGCCGCGCGAATCGCGCTCCGGGCCCTTCCTGTCGGAGCCGTACCTCTCCGCCAGCCTCTTGAGCTCGCGCACGGCCTCCTCGTCCCTCTCGCCCATGTCGGGCGCGTCGAAGGGACGGTCGCCCCAGTCCGCGTACCAGACCTGCGTGCCGCCGAGGGAGTTCTTCCTCCAGTAGGGCCAGTGCGGGACGTCCATCCTCTCCTCCCCCTCCTTTCGGGGCGTCAGGCGCCGGGCCCAAGGCCGCACCTGCGCTCGAGCTCGTCCACGAGGGCGTCGTTGTCGGTCACCGAGACGATGGCGTCGCCGTCACAGGGCGCCTCGATGTAGACGCGGTCGAGCGAGTTGGCCGTGCCCGCCAGGAGCGTCCCGGTGCGCCGGACGCCCCTCACGTGGGCGTAGGGAATCGCCGAGCGCGTCCCGGCGTACACGACAACGAGGCGGTCTTCGTAGAGCTCGACGCGGTTGCTGCGGACGGGCAGGGCGGCCAGGGCCACAAAGGCAGGGACGGGCAGGAGGGCGAGCCAGCCCCACGGGGACGAGGGTCCCGCGCCCGCGAAGCACGCGATACACGCCGCGGATAAACCGCCCGCCACAATCACCATGACCGCTATGAACCACGGGTCGCTCCGGCCAGGGAGCACCCGCTCCGGCCGCTCGTTCTTCTCACCCATCGCGGCCTCCCTCCTTACGTTCTCCCTAGCGGCCCTCGCGCCGCCAGACGAGGAAGCTGTAGGCGCCCACGACGAGGGTCGCGACCAGGACCGCCGCCATGCCGACCCAGAACGACGCCTCGGGCGCCACGGCCGAGAGCAGGGCAGCGACGAGCATCGCCGCGCCCGCGACCATGAAGACGGGTCCGGCGAAGCGGTGCGTGCGGCGCCAGTTGTCCTCGCTCGCGAGCGTCCAGGGCGTGCGGATGCCGAAGGTGTAGTTGGGCTTGACTCGCGGCAAGTAGTTGCCGAGCGCGATCATAGAGGCGCCGAGCGCGAAGAGTATGGCAGCGGAGACGAACGATCCGCCCTCGGGCACGAGGCCGAAGGCGGTGAGCGGCGTCATCCACGCGACGGCGACCATGAACAGGGTGAGCGCGGCGCTCATGCCCAGGTAGACGCCGCGGAAGCGCTCGAAGTTGCGGCCCTTGGGGTCGAGGCGCGGCACGGCGAGCATGACGAGCGCGAGGACGAGCGGCATGGCCGCCATGAAGAGCGTGCCCGCCTTGTCGCCCCAGCCGTCGACCGCGCCGTCGGCGCCCCAGTGCGTGGGCACCGTCTGGGGCATGGCGGGGTAGGCCAGCAGCGCGTACGCCAGCAGGTGGGCGACCACCGCCGCGAAGAGGACTATCCAGAAGGCGCGCTCCCCGCGCCCAAGCTCAACCTTCATCCTTTGCCTCCGTTTCCGTGAGCCCGAGGAACCATGAGATGAGGCCCTGCAGGACGGTGGTGTCCAGGCGGTAGAGGACGTTCCTGCCCCGGCGCTCCGCCTCCACGAGGCCCGCCTCGCGCAGGACCTCGAGGTGGTGCGAGAGCGTCGCCTTGTTCTGGGGGAAGTGCTCGCCGATCTCGCCGGCCGTCATGTCCCGCTCGCCGAGGAGCTCGAGGATGCGGCGGCGCGTGGGGTCGGAGAGCGCCTTGAACCCGTCGCCGACCATCTCGCCTCCCCTCGCCCGCGGGCCTCTTCTTGCGGTGGAGTATACCCCCGACTGTTCGACGGATGTCGTACTATTCGACGTTCGTCGAACTTTTTGAATCGGGCGCAGACGTGCAGAGCAGATCGGCCGCGCGAGCGGCGCCCCGCCGCAGCGCTCGCTCTTGGGCTCGATGCATCGACATTCGTCTCAGGTCGCGCCTCCGCTACGCGGCCTCAAGGGCGCGCACGGAACCCCGCACAAATCCCCGCCTCGCGGCGATTGGTGGAGGTTGCCGCGCACATCCCTTGACCCCGCTCCGCTCCGGCGCGGCTTTGCAGGGAGCAAAGCCAAGGCGCCGCAGGGCAGCGCCGAGGCTTTGCCCGCGTGGCGGAGATTCTAGGGGCCGACGGGGCCCGGAGGGGAGACGGACATGCAAGCGCTGATGACCGAGGAGCTGGCCGAGGGCCTGCCGCCGCTGTACGCGACCGAGGGGGAGGGCGACCCCGTGGCGCTCGTCCACTACTTCTCGTGCCTCAACGGGTGGGACTGGTACCTCACCGAGTACGACCCCGAGACCGGCGAGGCGTTCGGGCTCGTGCGCGGCTTCGAGACCGAGTGGGGCTACTTTTCTATCCATGAGATGGAGCAGTTGAACTGCTCGCGTGGCTTCAACGCCGTCGAGCGTGACGAGCACTTCGAGCCGACTCGCGCGAGCGCGCTCGAGGGGAGGAGGTAGGCATGCTGACCGTCGACTACGAGACCGGCTGGGGCGAGCGGGCGAGGCTCGCCATCTGCTCAGACCGCTACGCCGGGGGCGGGGCCCTCGCCCTGCTCGCCCTCGACGCCACCGACCCGGGGGACGAGGAGGAGTACCTCGACCTCTGGTGCTCGCTCACCGTCAACCTCCCGGGCGACCCCGTCGCCTCCGCGTGGTGCGCGGACGCCGGGCACGTCGTCCTCGACGCGAACGACGTGCCCCGCGCGCTCGTCGACGCGCTCGAGCGCGCGGGCGTCGTGGAGCCGTCGGGCCGCTCGGCGCGCTCCGGGTTCTGCTCCTACCCGCTCGCGACGGTCCCGCCGCGCGCCTTCGCGCGCCTCCGTGGCTACGAGGAGACCGTGCGCGAGCTCGCCCCGCTCACGGTCGTCCTCGAGTGGGAGGACGGCGATGGCGGAGGCGCCGAGGAGTGGGGCCGCGCCCCGAGGGGCGAGGTGCTCGACGCGCTCGTGGCGTCCGCCTCCGCCGAGGCCGACGCGCTCGCCGCGGGAGGCTGCGAGTGGGCCGCGGTCCGCGTGGGCTCCGGGGGCGTCGAGGACGTGGACTGCGAGACCGGCGAGACGGTGCACGTGGCCGGGGGGAGGTGACGAGACGGGGTGCCGGCGCATGGTCGGCACCCCTCATTTCGTTCGGCGCGCGGCGACCCTACGCCCCGCGCGCCACGGGAGATACTCAGAGACCCCCTCGTTTCCGCCGAGAACAGGCGGTGCAGGATAAGGGTGCGCTACGGACGTGCGGCGCAACCCGGCTCGCCGGGTTCGGAGGGGCAGGTCGGGGGCCTCGCGCGCATGCGCGGCGGGGCGTAGTCGCGGGGGTGGGGCCCCGCTACGCCCGCCGCCCCCGCGCAGGTCGCGCGCGTAGCGGCGCCCCTAGAACCCCTCGGGGGCGCTCGGGATGCTCAGCCGCGCCCCCGCCCGCTCGGCCGCGGACGGCGCCCCCGCCCGCTCGGCGGGGGCGCCGTCCGCGGCCGAGCGTCCGTCCCAGGCCGGCGGCGGCCCCGGGTTGCGGGCCTCACCGCCGACGAGGGCCGCCTCCATCATGGCGCGCTCCGCCTCGGGCGAGGTCATCCCGAGCTCCCGGCCCAGGAAGGTCTCCGTGACGTCGCGGCTCGGGAGCGCGAGCGTGCGGTCCCCGCGCATGACGAGCACGCCCGTGCCGCCCGCGGTCCACCTCATCAGCTCGTCGGGGCTGATGAGCGGGCGGCGCATGACCGACTCGCTGGAGCCCGAGGAGGACGTGTTGGCGCCCCTGCTCCTGCTCCGGCTCCTCGTCGTCGCCCCGTAGGTGCCCATGGAGTCCGAGAGCTTCCTGGCGGTGTCGACGTTCTCCACCGAGAGGATGACCTTGTCGCCGAGCAGGTCCAGCATCGTCTCCGCCTCCGCCCTGGTGTAGCCGGCCCGGCTCTCCAGCTGGCTCAGGCTCTGGAAGGCGGCCACGACGTGGAGCCCCGCGCTCCTGATCTCCCCGAGGTCCCTCAGGAGCCGGTCGACCTTGCCGAGCGAGGCGAACTCGTCGAGGAGCAGCAGCGTCTCGACCGGAAGCCTGTCCCCGTGGGCGGCGGCCTCGACGCGCAGGGCGGAGAGCGCCTGCGACCAGAAGGCCTGCACGAGCCTGTCCCTCGCCCCGGTGGCGGAGCTCGAGCTGACGTAGAACACCGTGGGGCGCCTGCCGGCGGCGGCGAGGTCGACCTCGTTGTCGTGGAGCATCGGCGAGACGTCCTCGTCCGCGAACTCCACGAGGTAGTTCTGGAGGGTGGAGAGGATGCCCTGGCCGCCCCCGCCGTCCCCGGAGACGCCGGCGAGGAAGGGCAGCGCCGGGTCCCCCGGGGCGAGGGACGCGGCGAGCGAGGTGACGCGCTCGACGGGCGCGGAGCCGTCCGCCGGCGCGAGCAGCGCCTGGACGCTCCTCAGGTTGCGGCACTCCTCCGGGACCTCGGGGCTCGAGAGCACGACGAGGCACAGGCCGACGAAGACGTTGCGCGCGCCGTCCGAGAAGAACGGCTGGCCGGAGAGGGCCTGCGGCACCACGCACCTCGCCAGCTCGCGGAGCTCGCGCGTGGCCGCGCCGGCGCCGCCGGAGGCGAGGGCGTCCCTGGCCCGGGCGAGCGGGTCGAAGCGCATCGACATCCCCGGCGCGTCGAACCTCACGCTCACGACGTCGTGGGTGCCCCTCGCGCGCACCCACGCCTCGGTGAAGGCCCTGAGCTCGCCCTTGACGTCGTTGACCATGACGGAGCGGCCGGCGGCGACGTTGGCGCAGAGGGTCTTGACTATGACCCTCCTGCTCTTGCCGCCGCCCGAGGCGGCCAAGAGGGCGGCGTGCACGGAGTCTATGAGCCTGATCGAGCCGCCCAGCTCGCCGACGGCGAGGTTCCCGCCCTCGGGCGCCCTGCCCTCCGACCAGCCATGGGTGAGCCGCCGGAGCTCCGACGGCCTGCTCTCGAGCCATGCGTTCCCGTGCGTGCGCACGCCCGAGCGCGCGCCGCCGACCCACGTCCCGTCGTGGAGCGAGCGCCAGGCTGCGAAAGTGGCGCGCGTCCACATGGCGGCTATCGCCGATGCCGCCGCGAGGCAGCCGGCGGCGAGGGCGGGCCCGTCGGCCGAGGCTGCCGTCGCCGCGGCCCCCGGGCCCGGTGCCATGGCGGCCAGGGCTCTCGGCGGCCTCAGCGCCGCGAGCGCCGGGATGCTCCCCGAGAGCGGCTCGGCGGCCTCCCAGACGCCCGCCCTCAGCGTCGGCCACCAGCACGCCAGCGCGGCGCACACGGCGAGAGCCATCGCTAGCGCGACGGCGCCCCCGCGCAGGGCCCGCGGCGCGAACGGCTCGTTGAACGACTTCTCCCTCTGCCTGCTCATCTCAGCCTCCTCACGTCGGGATTCCCGCGATTGTCGCGACGGGCCTCGCCACGGCGGCGGCGACCCTCGCGGCCGAGCCGAGGCCGCTGGGGGCGCGGGAGAGCGCCGAGGCGACGAGCCGCGACAGGGCTCGCAGCGCGGCCCGCCCGACCTCGTCGCTGAGCTCCCTGCCGCCTCCCGCCGCCTCCGCCGACGCCTGGACGAGCAGGGAGGCCAGCAGCTCGGACGATCCCCTCCCGACGGCGGCGAGCGTCGGGCAGCCCGAGACGGCGCGCGACGGGATGGGGCGGCCGTCCCGCACGGCCGCCGAGACGGAGGCCATCTGCCCCGCGGTCGTGCACGCGGACAGCTCGCGCTCCACGCTCCTCGCCCGCCTCCTGCCGGTCGCCGGGCCGCAGCACGCCGCCTGTCTCGGCGCCGCGCACGGCGCGGGTCGCGCGGTGCGGTCGGGCTCGACGGCGCGCAGCGCCGCGTTGCACGCGCGGGAGCGGAGGTCCGCCCCCTCGCGTGCGAGGTAGGCCTCGCGCTCCGCGCCCGCGAGGCCCCTGAGGTCGGCGATCTCCCGGCACGCCCTCTCGTGGTCCGCGAGCGCCCGTCGCAGCTCGGGCGAGTGCCCGGCCGCCCTGGCCACCGCCCCCTCCACCTGCCTCGCGGCCTCCGGGTGGTACCGGCGGAGGTGACCGTAGGAGATCCTGCCGCCCTCGGGGAGCGCCACGCCCTCGCCGAGCGCGGCCGCTCCCGCCGAGCGGACGAGCTCGACGGCCCTCTCCCGCGCGGCCTCGCGCTCGACGCCCAGGCGCTCGAGCTCGGGGGCGATCGCCGCCTCCGTGAGGGCCCTCCGCGCTCGCTCCATGTCCGCCCTCGCGAGGAGCCGGTCGAACCCGCCGTCCCTGTCGTAGGCGAGAACGTGCAGGTGCTTGTTCGCCTCGCTGTTCAGGTGGAAGCTGGCGACCCACCCGACCCTCGACTCGGGGATGCCCATCATCCGGGCGTACTCCCTCGTGAGGTTGGCCCGGGCGAAGGCCTGCCAGCCCTCCTTGTCGCCGAGCCCGAGCCGGTCGCAGTCCTCGCGGCGGACGGCGATCACCGAGCAGACCACCGCGCCGCCGCAGCCTGCGAGCCTCCTGCGCGCCTCGGCGAGCGACACCGCGCCGTCCGCGTCGAAGAGCGCCGTCGACCCGGGCCGGCACCCGACGTAGCCGACCACCGCCTCGCGCTCGCGGGCACGCGCGAGGTCAGCCTCGGTCGCCGCCCGGTCGCAGCCCGGCCTCGTGGCGATGTAGCCGACCCGGTGGCTCGCGACCGCGGAGCGCGCCCCGGTCCCGGAGAGCGCCACGCGGTGGTTGACGACGAGCGCGCTACCTCCCCGCGCGGGCATCGGCCTTCACCTCCTCGATGCTGCGGCCGGCCTGGAGCTCGCCCGCCTGCCGGGCGTAGGCGCGCCAGACCTCCTCGGCGGGGACGTCGGACAGCCCCTCGAAGAGCCCCTTCGCCAGGTCGACCGAGACGAGCGCGGCGACCAGCGCGCCCTTGGTCGAGCGGCTGGTCACGCGCGCCAGCCTGTCCTCAGCCTCGTCGTTGCGGCGCCGGAGCGCCTGGTCGAACTGCTCCAGGCACCCGCCCATGGTCGTCCGCAGGAACTCCCCGAGCTCCGTGCTGTAGAGGGAGAGGCCGTCGACGGAGAGGCCCCTCACCACGAGCTCTCGTATCGCCGCGCTGTCGGTGAGGCCGCGCCCGGCGGCGTAGGCCCTGACCCGACGGTACGTCTCGTCGTCGAAGCGGATCGACTTCACGTGCTGCTTGCCTTCCATTCCCCACCTCCGTGGTCCGGCGTGCCGCTCGGGCCTGTTTCGGCTACTTCTGATGGATGTGACCGGCGTCATCGGTATTGCCTCCCGCCCGCCGGCGCCGCTCGTCTCCGGCGGGGCAGCCCTCATGGGGGAGAGGGGCCCCGATGCGGCGCAGGCGGGCGATGTTGTCGGGCGTTTTCTCGTAGCACCGAGGCCAGCAGGTTGCCGGGACCACGAGAATGTCCGAGAGGGGTCTTCCGAAGGCAAAGAGGTAGGCGATCACCGCCTCGAGCCCCTCCTCGGGAGAGGCGATCGCTCCGTCAGTGAAGAAGACCCCCGTCGGGTCGAGGTTGCAGCCCTTGACGAACTGCATCCCGAACCCCAGCGGGGACGAGCTCGGGTTGAGGAGGCGGTAGGACTTCTTCGAGTAGTAGACGATGCCGTTGCGATCGATGCGCCTGAAGCGATGGCCCTCTCGAAAGGCGAGGGCCGCGTGAGGGAAGCGAAGGCCGGGGTTGGTCTCGCGAAGGGCCTGGATGATGGCGTCATAGTTGTGGCTCATTTTGGACTCCTTGCATAGGGACTTGGTGGATGCTTGGCGTGGTGCCGCCCGTGACGGCGCCGCGGCGGTACCGCCCGCGCCGTCACGGGCGTCATTACTGTCATGCGTCGGCGGGGGGCTCCCACCGGAGGAGGATGAGGCGCGCCGAGCTGGTCCTCGTCCTGTCGACCCTCACCCCGCGCTCCGCGAGGTAGCGGCGGTGCTCGGCGAGCCTCTTGGCAAGCGCGGGGGGCGTGACGTCGCAGGTGATCAGCTCTGCGAGTTCAGTGGCGGTGCCCCGCCAGGACCCGATGGCTTCGACGAGCTCGATGATCTCCGACATCTCCGGAGGGGCCTTCCTCTCGGCGATCTCCCGCTCGCCGAGGCGCTCGACGAGGGCCCAGCGGCAGTCTTCGAAGCGCAGCACGAGCTCGCAGTACTCCACATCGCGCCCCGTCACGGAGAGCGTCGCAGTGGCGTCCGCACGGTCGTCACGGCGGAGGACCATGGTCTGGTCCGCGGCGCCCATCAGGCCCTGGGAGCCGGAGACCAGCTTGAAAACATCCGCGTCGCCCATTTTTCGCGTGTGGTGGACCAGGATGATGGCGATCTCGCGCGCGTCTGCCAACTCCTTGAGCCGGTGGACGTCGGCGTACTCAGATGCGTAGACGGACGAGGACGTCGCGGACGACCCACGAACGAGCCGCAGGGTATCAACGGCAATTACCCTCGTGGCGGGGTATGCGTCGAGGTGTCCCTCAAGCTGGTCGAGGAGGCCATCGTCGATGGTCCCCGCGGTCAGCGCGATGCGATAGCCCTCGGAGGCCTCGTCCGCGAGGCGCCAGAGACGCTGCTGGAGGCGCGGGAGCGTGTCCTCGAGCGCGAGGTACAGGACGTCGACGCGCCTGGTCGCGCAGCCCCAGAGGGCCTCGCCGCTCGAGAGGCAGCGCAGCAGGTCGAGGACGAGCCACGACTTGCCGACCTTGGGGTCGCCGACGAGAAGCGTGACGCCCGACGTGAGCAGACCCTCGACGTACCAGGGCCGCTCCGCGAGCATCGCGGTCATCAGGGCGGAGGCGCTCACGATCTCGAGCGGCCTAGCGGTCATAGAGGTCCTCCTCCGGGTCGATCACGACGGGTGTCGCGACCTCGCGTTCCGGCTGGCGGTCGAGTATCCGGTCGATGACGCGCACGCGCCATTCGATCCAGTCGCGGAGCCTCACGGGGCGAAGGGGGTCCGTGATGACGGGGACGAGGGCGTCGAGGTCGTGCCTGTCGGCGGTGCCTAGGGTGTGGAGCAGCGCGACGCGTTCAGAGCGAAGCTCGATACGGCTCATGCGAAGAAGGTCGCCGTGCGAGGCGTCAACCTCGAGTTCGCGGGCGAGGTTATCGAAGCGGGCCATCGCTACCGCCTCTTGGGCCACTGAAGCGCGATCCGTCCGTCATGCTCCGAGAGGTATCTGTCGAGGTCGGAGGCGCGGACATACGATGTCCGACCCACTTTGACGGTACCTACCGCGTGCATAATCAACAAGGCCTTGCTTCGTCCGCATCCAAACAGCTTACGTACGTCCTGCTCTTTGATGTAGGGGCTCTGAGTGTTCAAATCCATTTGACCATCCTTCCAACATCTGACGATTGATTCCGTGCGCGCATCTCAACTATCGCCTAAATCGATACGACTAATGGCAAGATAGATTGGAAATAGCTGTCGATACGATTGAATTCTCCATCGATACGTCTATAAGAAACCTCAATCAGACGGAATTGTGATAGATTAATCGTATCGATTGAAGGAAAGGAGATGGTTATGCAGCTTGAGAGCGTTCCGACTGACTTCCCGAGGGGGCTATCGGTCATTGAGAAAGCATGCGGGGAGGAGTCCCTCAGGGTTTTCCAGTGGCGGCGAACGGCACTCTCACAGGGAGGGGTGTGTCTCCGCGCGGGGAGTGCCGGAGAAGGGCCACACATGCTGGACGCGAGGGATGCACTCCTCGCGATGGCCAACGTCTCCGCCTCCGTGGCGCCAATCATGTGGGATGAGCGGAGGGCCTTTGACGCCGCATCCTGCTACACGCCCATCAGGGACGAGTCAGGCATGGTGATTGCGCGGAGCGTCGACGAGACAAAGCTAGCCGACCCCTTCCCGGCGGATAGTCTCCACTCCGGCAGGATCGCAGAGGGCGGCAGGGCGCACAGAGAGCTCGTCCTGCAAGCCTCCAGGGCGCTCCGCGAGGTCGGCATCCCCCACATGCCGAGGGACTTGGCATCGTTCGACTTCTCGATATATGAAGTGATCGACCCATTTCGAAGGATTGGAATGAGGGTCGAACGGCCTCAGGATATTGGCGATTTGCTGTATCTGAGAAGAGTTTCCAAAGGAGCCGTCCGTCGTGCGGAGGCGAAGGCCGATTCGAAGAGGAGGTCCCTTGAGCTTGCTGAGAAGAGATGCCTCTCTCTGCAAGATTCCTCGAAGAATGAGCTCCGGTCAATCTTGGCTGACCTCCGCAAGCTGCTGGGAAAGGATACGGTCGATTACATTGCGGAGCTATCCGAAAACAATCCTCCCGACTTCCAGCGGAGGCTGGTCGACGCCCTTCGTCTCACGAGGAGCAACACCTCATACGTCGACTACCTCTCCCCAGGCGACCTCGAGGCAGCGAAGCTGAGCGCCAGGTCCCTGCTCGGGGATGACTACAGGCGCATCGTTGACGGAGGGTGCCTGGTTGTCGACGCGAGCGCCGTCTATTACATTTCGGTGCTCTTTTCCGACGCCCTCGAGCTCCTTGCCGCCCTTGGGGGCGGGCACAGTCCCGAAGCCGCATATGCGCGCATTCGACGCAAGTTCCATGTCGCCGACTTTATAGTAAGGGGCAGCGCTTCGGATGGTGTTCCGGAGACTTGGCCCGTCCTTTGGTTTGAGACGGAGGGAGGAGACGCGTTCAATCCGAGCCTTGCGTTTGGAAGGTCCTGCAGCTTCCGAATTGCGGGCGCGGACGTCGACCTGGTGTTCCCCGAACCAAGATACGGGGAGAGGACGTTTATGGGGAGCACGAACTTGCTCTTTCCGCTCACTCCTGCCGAAGTCAGGACGGACTTCGACACCCTTGTGAGGAGCCATCTTCGAGACGTCCTTCACAGATTGGTCGACTTGGGCGTAGGGAGCTACAGGCATCTTCATGCCGAGCCCCGGCTCTTGGAGACCCCCTCAACTCAGAGCGGCCTTTCAGTGGTGGCCAATGACACCTCTTCCGACCTCGTGCGTTCCCTTTGGGAGGTCGTCAGGAGGATCGAAGCCGGAGAGATCCCCTTCTCCCTCGGAAGGTGCGAAGCGTGCGGGAGGATGCTAAACCGAACCGAGTCTCGCGGCAATATGCGCAAGTACTGCTCAGACTCGTGCCGCTCCGGAGCGCACAACGGGCGAAAGGCACTTGCGGAGCGAGGCGAGTTGGCGAGGGAATATGTATCCCGTCTCGAGAGCGGCTCGGAGGACGTCCCGTTTCCGTTTGAGAGCGGCACCGACGAGCTTGACCCGGATGCGGGAGAGGGCCTCTTCCAGCGCCTGATGCGCATCTTGCGGGGAGAGCGGTAGGCGGGGTCGCCATCTCGGGTTGCATCGGCCGTCGCTCCTGGCCGCCTGCCGACCGCGTCGGCGGGCGGCCAGCCTCAAAATGGACGGCTTGATCAAATGCGACAGCGTCGCTTCTCTGTCGCGACGTTGCCGCGGTGCAGAGGGCCGGCGTGGCGTTAAGCTGCCCGCTCGCGGCCTTTCGGCCCGGTTTCGGGCGGGGCCCGGCTCGCCTGCGCTGACGGGCGGCGAGGCCCGACCCCTCGCGAGCTCCGAAATGCTCCGAAGCTACTCCGAACCCTCCGGCCTCCCGCGGGACGGCCCCTCTACTCCGAAATGCTCCGAATCTACTCCGAATCCGAGAAAGAATCAGCAGGTAGATGGGCTTACCGATGAGGGCGTGCCACATGCTGCCGACCGGGATCGCTTCGAAGCTGCCCCGAAGCTACTCCGAAATGCTCCGAAGGCCTATGAGAGCGAGTAGTACTGCGCGGGGTCGGTCCTTGAGGTGCCGTGCCACGCGAGCACGCCCTTGGCGTCGAGGCCCCTCAGGATGGCCGAGGAGGACTTGGTGCTCCTCCCGATGAGCTCCGCGAGTTCTCTCGTCATCACGCGGCCCCTCGCGTAAGCTGCCTGGACCGCGACGATCTCGTACTCGCCGAGGCCGCCCAGGACCTCCCGGGAGATCCTGTCCTCGAGGGCGTCCCGCTGCCTGAGGCTCCTCGCGACGATGTTGTTCTCCAGCGTGAGCTGGACCTTCGTCCCGTCCGGCTCGCTGAAGACCGGGTCGTTGAGCAGGAGCTTCTGCATCTCGGTGTAGATGCGCTTCACACCCTCGTTGAGCTCCCGGACCCAGCCGAACTCCACGAGGGTGCGCGCGATCCTGGGGTTCCTCGAGTAGCGCGTCTCGCGCATGTTGTCGAGCATGACCGTGTTGGGGAGCCTGCCCGGGCTCAGGATCTCGAGCCTGTCGTCGTACATGGAGACCCGGATGTAGTCCCCCGCGTAGGCGAAGTCGCGGTCTCCAATATTATGAGATCAGCCTCCCGCTTCGTGAAGGTAGGGCAACCCGTACGGACAGAGGCGACGTGCGGTGGTTGACGCGCTCGAGGCGTTCTTCGTGAAGTATCGGAGCCTCACGAGGCGCCACCCGATGGGCATCGATTAGGGATGCTGTCTGTCGTGGAACGGCGGCGAAGATTAGGGACTGCGTGGGCGTCGCTGAAAACAGCACGGACGAGAACGTCGCAGAAGGGCTGATCAAGGGGGCTCTGTAACTCCAGGTAGATTCCATGGCCATCTTGTCCGGCTTCCGTCCACTGGACATCTGCGACACCTCTGCGACGTTACTGCGACAAAAAACTGTCGCAGTAACGTCGCAGAGGTGTCGCAGATGGTATCCTTGCTTCTACGCCGGGATTCATGGAGGTTGATATGACGCCTGAGGAGTTGTCCGCAGCCATTCTCAAAATGAGGCAGCTTAACTCTGAAACCGATCGGTTCGAGGCGAAAAAGTGTCAAACCAAGCTCAGCAAGGATGTTTGGGAGAGCGTGAGCGCTTTTGCCAATACAGAGGGTGGAATCCTCTTCCTCGGGCTTGATGAAGAGACAGGCTTTACCGTTGCGCCCGGATTCAATCCAAACACAACGCTTGACCAGTTCGTCACTGGAATGGGCGACGGAGGGAAAGACGGCGTGCGTGTAGAGAACCCTCCCCAATACAGGCCCTCCATTATGGAGTTCGAAGACGGCCAGCTGCTCGTAATAGAGATCGAGGAGAGCTTGCCCGCGCAAAAGCCGTGCCATATTGCAGGCCGCTCGCTCAATACCGGCAGCTACAAGCGTGTTTGGAACAAAGACGTCCTGCTCTCGGCTACGGAGCTGTTCGAGCTGCAAAACATCTCGGTCCGAAGCAACGCGGACAGGGCACCCGTCGCCGGGAAAGGTGATTTGGACGATGACCTCGTAGCTTCTCTCCTCGAGCGCAAGAGTGAATCAAGGGCGCTCAAGGGGACGAAGACGATTGACGAGAAGCTCAAGCGCCTTGCCGTGGTTGACGGCGAGGGGAATGTCACTCTCGCCGGCCTCATTGCTCTGGGCTCTTACCCGCAGGAGTTCTTCTCAAAGCTTGTCGTAGATGTCGCCGTGTTCCCAGAGAACGAGAAGTCGAAGCCCGGCGCGCCCCGATTTGTCGACCGCGTCGTTGCGGACGGCACCTTTGTCGAAATGGCCAATGGAGCGGTGGAGGCAGTCATGCGCAACCTTCGCCGCGTAGCGGTGATACGCGGCACCGGGAGAGAGGAGGAGCCCGAGATTCCTCGCGAGGTACTCCGAGAGGCAATAGTAAATGCGCTGGTTCACCGAGAATACGACAGCAAGTTTCTGGGGAGATCGGTAGATGTCAATGTCTACCCCAATAGAGTGGAGATAACAAGCCCCGGAGGCCTATGGGGAACCCGGACCAAGCACAATATTGCTGACGGTGTCTCCGAATGTCGTAACGATGCGCTCATGTCGATTATCAAAGACCTGGTCTCTTCTTCCGCCGTTGCGCCCTTGGCGGAGGGGAACGGTTCGGGCATTCCCTATATCTATAACGAGATGAAGCGGCATACGCTGAGGCCGCCCACTTTCATAATCGACTTTGACAGCTTCTCCATTGTGCTCGGCAGATTTGGAACCGAAATCGCCGAGAACCGGCGTTGGATTTCCGAGCGGACATCCCAGAACCTCTCGCGCGATGAAGAGGCACTTCTATTGCTCGCACGAGATAATGAGGAAATAACCGTTCAAGACGTTCACGAAAGCCTAAGCATCGATTCAGATGAAGTTCGAACGATGTTCGTTAACCTATGCTCTTTAGGTCTACTAGAGATGCAAGAGAACGATACATACAGATTGGTAAAGACTCCCCGTCAGATCTCTCCTGGCGCGCCCACTCTCACGAGGGCGCAAATCGCGTTGTGCGGACTTCTTGACGAGGTCGATGCAAAGGGGGTTCAAGAGCTTGCCGCGGCGCTCGGAAAGACGCCAAGAACCGTGCAGAGGACGCTCCAGGGGCTTCTCGACGATGGCCTTGTCGTTGCGACTGCGCCGCGAACAAGCAGAGATAGGAAGTACCTTCTCTCGCATGCCCTGACGTCGGGCAGGAAAGCGTAGAAACATCAAGTCAAAAGTTGGATGACCGCCGTCTTTGTCTGCGACGCTACTGCGACAACATTAGTGTCGCAGTAGCGTCGCAGACGTGTCGCAGATGTCGCTGTGACGCCATGAAGGGCGTTCTGGGCGAGTTTTGTAACGGGTGCTTTTGCAGCGTTGACCGGCGGTTGGAAGAGAAGAGGTGTTTCAGTTTGTCGGCTCTGACCACCTGCTGACCATTTCGAAGGGCGGTCTTCCGAAACAAAAGAAAACCCTGAGCCGTTTTACCAGCTCAGGGACTAAGTCATGGTCGCGGGGGCAGGATTTGAACCTACGACCTTCGGGTTATGAGCCCGACGAGCTACCAGACTGCTCCACCCCGCAATGGGTGCACCTCGTGTGTGCAAGAAATAACTATATCGACGCCATCGGCCATTGGCAAGAAGAATCTGGATTGTGAACGATTCTCCACAACTCGGCGTTTTTTCGTCGCAGCGGAGGTGCGCGCTTTCCGGAGATGTGTACACAGCGCGGGGGTGTGTACACCGCGTCGACACCCACCTTCAGAAAGACCGCAGGTCAGAGACTTGCGGAAGAGTGCGCACAGCCCGGAGGAGTGTGCACACCCCAAAATGGTGTGCACGTCGCGGGGGAGCGCGCACGTCCGCGCCCGACGCCTCCCGCTCCCGGCGACGTCCGGACCTGCGCCTCCCGCACCCCGAATACGCCCTCGCCCCACGCCGAAAGCCCGCGCGCGTCCCTTGCGCGCCACGCTACGCTGCCCTACGCACGCACCTGCCAGCCAAGCAGAGAAAGGATTCCCATGAACCGTCTCGCAGACAAGGTCGCCGTCGTTACCGGCGCAAACTCCGGCGTCGGCGCCGCCATCGCCAAGCTCTTCGCCGCAGAGGGCGCCAAGGTCGTCATGAGCGCTCGCCGCGCAGCCGCGCTCGAGGAGGTCGCCGCCCAGATTGCCGAGGCCGGCGGCGAGGCCTACGTCGTCCCCACGGACATCTCCAAGCCCGAGGACCCCGAGAACCTGATGGCCGCCGCGGTCGAGAAGTACGGCAAGATCGACATCCTGGTCAACAACGCGGGCGTGCTCGAAGCCGGCCTCAAGCCCATCGACCGCTACACCGACGAGGACCTCGACCGCATCGTCGAGACCAACCAGAAGGGCACCATGCGCTGCATGCGCGCCGCGACCAAGCGCATGACCAGCGGCGCCTCCATCGTCAACGTGGCCTCCATCGCCGGCGAGCGTGGCTGCGGCGGCGCGGCCTACGTCTCCTCCAAGGCCGCCGTCATCGGCGTCACCAAGCACACCGCGCTGCGCTTCCAGGTCGCCGGCATCCGCTGCAACGCCGTCTGCCCCGGCAACATCGTCACGCCCATGACTGCCGGGATGGACCCCGCGACGCTCGACCAGGATATGATCGGCGCCATGGCCATGCACTCCAACATGCAGACCCAGCCCTGCCAGCCCGAGGACGTTGCCAACATCGTGCTCTTCCTCGCGAGCGACGAGTCTCGTGCCATCACCGGCCAGATCATCGTGAGCGACTTCGGCTCCATGCTCTAGCCCGTATTCCGGCCGGGGACCCGCCATGGGCCCCGGCCACGACGCGGGCCGCCCATAATAACGCGCACAGTTTGCAAAGCGCGTAATAATTTCCTGCGGATATATGAAATCAAAACAAACTGTGCGCGTTACTCGTTCCCGCGCGCCGGGCCCGGCCACCCCGCAGCGCGCCGCCCGGCCACCCCGCAGCGCGCCGGGCCCGGCCGCGCCTAGAACAGCCCGTGGCCGTTCACGGACACGATGTCGCCCACGTTGTGGTCCACGACGTCCCAGTGCTCCGCGAGCATCCCGTCCTCCAGGCGGTAGATGTCACAGACCTTGTTGACCATGCCGTTGCCCATCGTGCACTTGAAGAAGATGAACACGAGGTCCTTCTCGGCAGCCGACCCCACGATCTCAACGTGCGGGTCCATGGAGAGGAACTTCTCCATGAAGCGAGAAAAACCCTCTCGCCCGTCCTCGACGGTGGGGTTGTGCTGGATGTAATCCTCGCGCACGTACTCGCTGATGGCGGATGCGTCGTGCCCGTTGAACACGCGCTCGTAGAACTCCAGGACGATCTCCTTGTTGGTCATGTGCGGCTCCCTTCTAAGCCTTTGGTGACGGCAGCATATCCCGCCCTCCCGCCGGCGTCATCGTGCGGGGGCCTAAAACCGGATTTGTGTCCGCTGCGCCCCGTCCGCCGCGCGCCGTTAGCCACACGCACCACTCACGGACAAAAACAATCCGCTCGCGGTACTCGCTCCCGCTCTCGTGACGCGCCGGCCAGGCCGCGCCAGCCGTTCGCCGCCGCGCGTCACCCCTCTCTACCAGCGTTTCTGCATGCCTGGCAAGCGTTTTGTACCACTCAAAAAATTAACCCGGTATGATTTGACAAGAGTTACCACATCACATAAATTTCATCCCAGAACAACCGGGAAACGCCTGCTACTGATACTTGCCAGTGTGTCTGCGAGAAGCGCGGACATCCATATCGGAGGAGGTTCCACGTCATGGAAGACAAGCCCACCAAAATCCTGTTGCTGACTCACGGCGGTTGGGGAGAGGCGCTCACCGAGAGCCTCAAGATGATACTCGGCGCCATCGACTGCGTCCACGAGATCGCCCTCAAGCCCTCCCACACGCTTCCGGAGTACATGGGCATGGTGCGCGAGTACGTGGAGACCATCTCTCCGGACTCCCTCATCCTCACCGACCTCTTTGGCGGCACGCCCTCCAACGTGGCGGCCGCGATCGGCAACCAGACGGGCATCAAGGTCTTCTGCGGCCTCAATGCCCCCATGCTGCTTGAGGCATGCGTCGAGCTGCAGGGCGACGGCAAGCTCGACTTTGACGCAATCCTAGCTGCGGGTGCCAGTGCCTGCAAGGATGTTGTTGCTGAAGTCAAATCCAACATGAACTAGAGAGACCTGCTATTAGGAGTCAAGGGTAATTCCGGAGACTTTTGATAGGAACCTTGAAAACCGGATATGGGATAAA
>CALUNW010000010.1 GCA_944322145.1 uncultured Atopobiaceae bacterium
ACCGAGATGACCAGCGTCGGGTTGTCGTACGGCGCAAAGCCGATAAAGAACGAGTTGATGTTGCCGTTCTCCACCTGGGCGGTGCCGGTCTTGCCGGCCACCTGGGCCCCCGCGACCTGGGCATTGACGCCGGTGCCGTGGTCCACGACCCCGAGCATGGCCTCCTTGACCTGCTCGGCGGTCTGGGCGGAAATGGCCTGCCCCAGCGAGCGCGGGGAGGTGGTGGAGGTCACCACGCCCTCGGGAGAGAGGACGTGGTCGACCACGTAGGGGTCCATGGCGACGCCGCCGTTGGCGATGGTCTGCGCGATGACGGCGTTCTGCATGACGCTGACCTGCGGCCCCGCCGGGCTCTCGTGCTGTCCCACGGGCTGGCCGCAGGCGGCCCAGGCCGTCTCCCACTCCGTCATCTCGGAGGGGGCGGGCATGAGCGAGGCGAGGGTCGTGAAGTCCTGGCCGAGGTTGCGCCCGAAGCCGAAGGCGTTGGCGTAGCTCACGAGCAGGTCAGAGCCAACCTCGACGCCAAGCTGGGCGAAGGCGGTGTTGGACGAGAGGGCGAACGCCTCCTTGAGGGTGGGCTCGCCGTAGTCGTTGCCGCCGTAGTTGGTCACCTCGCCCCCGCCGATCTCGAGCGAGGGGCCGGCGTAGTAGACGTCGTCGAGCGTTGCGGTCCCCGAGTCGAGGGCGGCGGAGAGCGTGACGCTCTTGAAGGACGAGCCGGGCGAGTAGAGCGCCTGCGTCGTGCGGTCGAGCAGCTCGCCGCTCGTTCCCTCGGCGATGACGGCGTCGAGCTCGTCGACGGTGTAGGTGGGGTTCGAGGCCTTGGCCAGGACGGCGCCGGTCTTGGGGTCGAGGACCACGATCGCGCCGGTGTAGCCGGCAAGCGCCTCCTCGGCCGCGCGCTGGATCTGCGAGTTGATGGTCAGGGCGACCGTGGAGCCCGGCTGCTGCACGCCCGCGAGCGCGTAGAGGGCGCTCCTCCAGTCGGAGTAGTCGGAGTGGCCCGTGAGCGTCTCGTTCATCGTGGCCTCGATGCCGGAGCTGCCGTACTGGGTGGAGACGTAGCCCACGGTGTGCCGCGCGAGTGAGCCCTGCGGGTAGTTGCGCAGGTAGCTGCCGTCGGCCTGCTGGACGCTCTCGGCAAGCGTCAGGCCGTCGGAGGTGATGATGGCGCCGCGCTGCACGTAAGCGCTCTTGGCGATCGTGTGGTTGTTGGTGGGGAGGTTCTGCACGCGCTCTGCGTCGATCTCCTGCACGTAGGTGAGGTTGGCGATGAGCACCGCAAACAGGACCGAGAAGACCGTGATGAGGCTCGTGAGGCGCTTCCCCAGCGCCACGCGGCCGAGCACGCCCGACTCCGCGGTCTGCGCGCTGAAGCTCGCGCGCGCGTGGGCGCCGTGGACGGCGGCCTCCGCCTGCGCGGCGGCAGGGCTGCTCGGCTCGAGGGAGAGCATGGCGTCCGCGCCGGTCTTCTCGCCCGTGACGCCGCTCACCATCTGGGACTCGCGTCCGGTGCCCTCGTCGCCGGCGCGCAGCAGCAGGCCGACGATGATGAAGCACGCCAGCAGGGACGTTCCGCCCTGGCTCACGAAGGGCAGGGTGACGCCCGTGAGCGGCAGGAGCTTGGTGACGCCGCCCACGATGAGGAAGGCCTGGAACACCACTGCGCTCGTGAGGCCCACTGCGGCAAAGGCCGAGGTGTCGGACTTCGCGCGGGCGGCCGTCGCAAAGCCGCGGACGCCCAGCAGGAGGTAGAGCATCAGGATGCCGGAGGCGCCGAGAAGACCCATCTCCTCGGCGATGGCGGAGAAGATGAAGTCGCTCGAGACCACGGGGATGAGCGTCGCCATGCCCTTGCCGATGCCCGTTCCCGTGAGCCCGCCGTCGGCGAGCGAGTAGAGCGACTGGACGATCTGGTAGCCGCCGCCGGAGGCGTCGGACCACGGGTCGAGCCACATGTTGACGCGCGTCTGGACGTGGCCGAAGAGCTGGTAGCAGACAACGCCGGCCACCGCGAGAAGGGCAACGCTCACCACGACGTAGCTCACGCGGCCCGTGGCAACGTAGAGCATGATGACGAAGAAGGTGAAGAAGAGCAGGGCGCTGCCGAGGTCGGTCTCAAAGACCACCACGAGCAGGCTGATGCCCCACATGACCACGATGGGAAGCAGCATCCGGGGCTGAGGAACCTTGAACGGCCCGATTCCGCGCATCGACACGGAGAGCGCCTCGCGGTTGGCGGCGAGGTAGAACGCCAGGAACAGGACAAGCGCGATCTTGGCGAACTCGCCCGGCTGGAAGCCGAAGTCGCCGATGTAGATCCAGAGCTTGGAGCCGTAGCGCTCCGTGCCCACGAGCATGGGCAGGATAAGAAGGACCACGCCGGCCAGCCCGAGCGTGTACTTGTAGTCCGAGAGCCTGTCGAGGTTGCGGACCAGGGCGAGGGTCGCGACCATCATGCCCACTGAGAGGTAGAGCCACACGACCTGGCTCACCGCCGCGTCGGGGGCGAGCCGCGTGAGGAAGGTGATGCCGACGCCCGAGAGCGCAAAGACGATGGGCAGTATCGCCGGGTCGGCCCCGGGGGCCAGGAAGCGGATGGCCACGTGGGCGGCGGCGAACGCGCCAAAGAGCCCGAGCGGCACGCCGAGCGTCTGGATGCCCAGCTGCTGGTTGGAGGTCACCACGTACATCGCGTAGAGCAAGATGACGGGGACGGCGGCGAGCAGCAGCAGGAAGAGCTCGGTGTTCCTGCGCGAGAGCCCGTGCCCGTCGGCGTGCGGCGCCGCGACGGACGAGGCGATGGCCCCGACCTCGGCGCGGCTCTGGCCGCCGGCGTAGCGGTTCTTCCTCATCAGCGCCATCTCACTCACCCCCGCCCGTCTGGCCGTCGTCAGAGTCCTGCGGCGCGGACGCGTCCTGGCCGCCCTCCTCGGAGCTGACCTCCTGCGCGAGCTGGGCCGCCTTCTCCTGCTCCTCGTAGATCTGGTCGTGGTAGGAGTTGATGGTGTCGAGCGCGGCCTGCTCGTTCTGCACGCGGATGCCCGCCTCGAGCTGGTCTTGGACCGAGGCGGGGAGGTCGGTGACGGCGACGGCGCTCGTCCCGACGAGCTCGCTTAGCGGCACGCCGAGGAAGTCTCCCTGGATGCCGCGGTAGATGGCCACGGTGCCATCGTTGACCCCGAGGTACCACTCCCCGCGGATGAAGACGAAGCTGATGAGGAGGACGACGGCGAGGACCGCGGCGATGACGCCCGACACGCCCGCGGCCCGGTGGAGCAGGCGTCGGCGCGCGGCGTCCGCAAGGCCGTCGTTGAGCACGTCGACGACCGCTACGGTCACGTTGTCGGAGCCCCCCGCGGTGAGCGCGGCGGCGACGAGGTTGTCTGCCGCCTGCTGCGGCGTTGCGCTCGAGACCGCGACTGCCTCGAGCTCGCTGTCAGAAATCATGCTCGAGAGGCCGTCGGAGCACAGGATGATGCGATCTCCGTCGTTGACCTCGAGCGAGAAGTGGTCGGCGTACATGTCCGCGTCAGAGCCCAGCGCGCGCGTGATGATGGAGCGCGACGGGTGCGTGCGCGCCTCGTCCGCGGTGATCTGTCCCGAGTCGACGAGCTCCTCGACGTAGGAGTGGTCGTGCGTGACGCGCACGAGGGTTCCGTGGCGCAGCACGTAGACGCGCGAGTCGCCGACGTGAGCGACGGCCATCTTGTTCTTCTCGATAAGGACGGCAGTCGCCGTGCAGCCCATGCCGGGCTTTCCGATGCCCTCCTCGGCGCCGCGCATGACGGCGAGGTTGGCCGCCTCGACCGCCGCCCCGAGAAGGACGTCGTCCGCGGTCGCCGGGGCACGCTCGCCGATGGTCTCGACGGTTATCGAGCTCGCGATCTCGCCGGCGGCGTGGCCGCCCATGCCGTCGGAGACGACGAACAGCGGCGCCTGGAGGAGGAACGAGTCCTCGTTGTGCCCGCGCACCAGGCCGACGTCGCTTCTCGCGCCCCACGCGATGAACTCGTTGGCGCCGGAGACGGCATCTGCGCCGGCACGCCCCTCGACGGGCATCTCGGCGCGGCCTGGCGCGTTGGTGGGCTCCAGCGGGGCACCTGTCTGAAGGTCCTCCGTCGTCATCCGCGCGTCACCCGCATGATGGTGTCGCCCACCTGGACTTCGTCATCCTCCCTCAGCGTGACGGGCTGGTCGATGACGTGGCCGTTGACGAGGGTTCCGTTGGTGGAGCCGAGGTCCTCGAGCACGAGCGCGGGTCCCTGCAGGGTGAAGCGGGCGTGGGTGGAGGAGACGTAGGGCTCGTCGATCACGACGTCGGACGACGGGGAGCGGCCCACGACGACGGGGCCGAGGATGTCGACGTGCAGTCCGCGCAGCGTCTTCTTGCCCTTCTCGACGTCAATCGCCCAGATGGCGGCGTCGCGGCGCTGGCCGCGCACGAGGCCCACGCCCGTCCGCATGACCGCGAACAGGAAGACGTAGAGGACGACCACGAGGAGGATGCGGCCCGCAAACAGGACGAGGTCGATCATCGGCGAATCTCCCTGAACTCGAGATTCACGAGGCCGAGGGTGATGAGGTCACCGTCCTGAAGCGGGCAGGACGTGACGTCGACGTCGTTGACGAGGGTTCCGTTGGTGGAGTTGAGGTCGGTGATGCGCCAGCCCGAGCCGTCGTAGGAGAGCTCGGCGTGGGCGCGCGAGACGTTGGGGTCGCGCAGGACGATGGCGGACAGGGAGCGCTCGCGACCGATGACCGCGGAGGGCGCCTCCGCTGTGAAGGTGCGGCCGGTCTGCCTGTCGATGAGCAGGCAGGAGGCGTCTGCGACGCCCTGGGCGGCGGCATACGAGGGCGTCGGCGAGGGGACGGACGGGGAGCCCGCCGGGCTGGCCTCGCTCATGATGCGCCTCATGTCGACCAGGGGCACGCTCTTGCGCTGCGTCTGGGGAATGGAGGGGGCGACGAGCGCGGAGTCGGCGAGCGGCACGGGCATGGGGGTGGATGCGGACGCGGACGCGACCGGCGCCGGCTCGGGGACGTCGAACTCGGGGGGTATGACCTCGAGGCCGGCGTCCACCTCCGGAACGCTGGGCTGCGCGCGCCTCGGCGCGGGGGCGGCGAAGGCGTCCTGCTCCTTGGCACGAGGGTGCGGCGCCGGCCGAGCCCCGGAGCTGCGGCGGTTGACCTGTGCGGCCGCGCCGCCGGCGCTCGAGCTGCCCGCCAGGAACGCGCGCTCCTCCTCGCGCAGCCGGTTGAGGGTGCCGGCGTCGACGTTCTCGGCGAAGACGGCGAACTTGCCCGGCTTGAGGGAGGGGTCGACCATGAAGCGCACGAGGGGGCTGCCCACGAAGGTGTAGCCCTTCTTCTGCGCCTGGGCGGTCACGAAGGAGGCGGTCTCGAAGGTGATCTGCTCGTAGAGCGGGCGCATCAGGGAGTCGTCCGTCGCAGAGACGAGCACGGTGTAGAGGCCGGGCGCGGTGTCGACGCCGTCGATCTCATACGTCTCGTTCTCCATCTCGCGCGCGGCGCGCTTCGCGAGCTTTTTGAACGAGAAGGGCTCGGTGTAGCCCTGCGGTGCTGCTCCGAACACGGAGCTGATTCGCCCCTCGAAATCGCTAAGGAAGCTCATAGGTCTATTCATCGCCTTCCTGGTCCTCGAAGAGCGGGCCTCTCAGGACAGTCGCTGTGCACAAAAGCACAAATAAGAGTACCGCAACTACCACCGACTCCCAATGGGGGGCTGCCCATATACCGCCATTCTCCATGCCTGCGGATACGCCCTGCGACAGGATGAGGCATCCGAGGCCAAGGGCCTGGCCCACGACTCCCGCCCCGACCGAGCCTCGCAGGGCGACGGCGGACGAGACGAGCGCGCACGCGGCGGAGCCCGCGACGAGCACCCAGAAAGAGGGGTCGGCCCACGTCTGGGCAACCTGGGAGACGACGGCCGTCGCCAGGAAGCCCGTCGCCACCGAGGCCTGGAATACGCCCGCCACGAGGTGGCCGACGACGCCCGTGAGCATGGCCGGGAGGGGGTCGAGGGCAAAGCCGGCGAGGGCGGCGCCCGCGGAGGGGGAGGGCAGGCAGCAGGGCAGCAGCAGCGCCGCGCTGCCGAGGTGGTCGGTGCGCCCGGCGAGCGCCCACCAGAGCACGAGGGCGCATCCGAGCGCGGCTGCGAGGGGGAACGACGCTGGCGTCGGGCTTGCGATCGCGAGGGCCGCGACGAGCGAGCCGCCCGCAAGGACCGCGCCGAGCGGCGGCCAGAGCGCCGACGCCCCCGCGCAGGCGAGCGACGCGACGGCTATGAGCTGGTCGGTCGCCCCGGGCAGGGAGGGCAGGACGAGGCGGAGGACCGCGAACGCGAGCAGGGCGGTCCCCGCTCTGACGATGGCGGCGGGCAGCCACGGGTGCGAGAGGGCCCGCGCGGCGCGGTCGGGCAGCGCCTCCTCGCCGTCGTCGCTCTCCGCCTGCTCGACGAGCTCGCGCAGGGAGGAGGCGCCCTCCTGGGGGTCGCCGAGGCAGTCGGTGAGGTCGTCGGCGAACTCGAGCACGTCGGGCGTCCGGGCGGAGGGCTCGGGGGAGAGCGCGTCGAGCAGCGTCAGCGCGGCTGTTCCGTCCAGGTCCGGGCACGACCTGATCGCGCTGCGCGCGGCGTCTCGCCTGATCTTCTCGAGCGACCCGGCGGCGGTCGGCGCGGCAAAGGGGTTCTGGCCCACGAGCGCCTGGCAGGCGACGACCGCGAGGGAGAAGACGTCGGTCCGCTCGTCGACGAGCATCCCCTCGATCTGCTCGGGGGGCATGTAGCCGACGGTTCCTCCTCGCGCGTCTCCGTAGCCCGCGGCGGAGGAGAGCGTCGCCATGCCAAAGTCCGCTAGCTTCACGATGCCCTGGCGGTCGATGAGGATGTTGGTGGGCTTGATGTCAAGATGGAGCACGCGGTTCTCATGCGCGAAGGCGAGGGCGCGGGAGACCGACCTCACGACGTGGGCGCACTCCGCCGGCATGAGGCGCCCTCCCTCTACGCGCGCAAGAAGCTCGCCGAGGTTGAGGCCGTCGACGTATTCCATGACGAGATACGCGTACGCCCCGTCCGCCTCGAAGTCGAGCACGGTGACGATGTTTGGGTGACTGAGCATGCAGGATGTGCGCGCCTCGGCGAGGGCCTCCTCGGCGGTGGTGCCCGTCTCGGCGAGCAGGGGCATGCGCTTGATGGCCACGCGACGCTGGAGCCGCTGGTCCCAGCAGGTGCAGACCGTGCCAAAGCCGCCGGTCCCCCGCCGCGCGAGCACCCTGTACCTCCCGAGAAGGACCTCTTCGGGAGGCGCGACGCGCCCCTGTGCCGCGCCCGCGCCCCCGGCGCTTGGCGTGTCGATCACGGCCCCTCCTTCGTTTTAGCTGCATGTGCCGTGTGGGGCCATTCTACCCCGAAAAACCTCTTGGCAGGCTGCCGGGCATGCGCTAGAATGGCCCATGCACGCGGGCGTGGCGGAATTGGCAGACGCGTACGGTTCAGGTCCGTATGGGGGCAACTCCATGAAGGTTCAAGTCCTTTCGCCCGCACCATGAATGAGAGGGCCCCGGCTTCGGTCGGGGCCTTTTTCTGTCAAGCGTTCTTGTCGACTGCGCTCTTCTCGGCCGGCACGCACTTCTCGGCATCCGCAAAGAAGCGGCCCGCACTCAAAGCTGTGGGCTATCGAGTGCGGGCATGCTAGCGCTAATATCGCATCGAGTGCGGGCTCCGTCCCGGCATTTTCCCTCGAGTGCGGGCGAGAAGTGCGTGCCACCCCGCACTCGTGAGTGCGGGCGAGAAGTGCGTGCCGCCTCCCGGCGTTTGCGCTCGGGTGCCTGCCCGCACCTGAGCGGGCTACGACTCGTCGTCCCCGAAGAGGTCCCAGTCGCCCTCGCCCTTCTCGTGGTTGAAGTAGCGCTTCTTCGTCTTGAGCTCCATGAGGAAGGAGATGATCAGGCACAGGACGATGCCGCCGAGAATCAGGCAGATGACGCCCATCCGGTCGTTGAACAGCCACGTGAAGAAGTCAGCGATCGCCTGCATGTGCAGCCTCCCAATAACGCGTCGTTTTACCCGCACAAGTATATACTTGGAGGGCCGCGCGCAAGAGCCGGCACCAGCAAGCGACAAGAGCAAGGAGCCAGCATGCTCGACATCAAGTTCGTCCGCGAGAACCCCGACCTCGTCGACAAGTCGTGCGAGTCCCGCCAGAACGCCCACTGGGACCGCGAGAGGTTCTTCGAGCTCGACGAGGAGCGCCGCTCCGTCATCGCCGAGGTCGAGAAGCTCCAGGCCGAGCGCAACGCCGTCTCCAAGCAGATCGGGCAGCTCATGCGCGAGGGCAAGAAGGACGAGGCCGAGGCGGCCAAGGCGCAGGTCGCGGCCAACAAGGACCGCATCGCCGAGCTCGACGGCCGTCGCGGCGAGGTCGAGGACGCCCTCTTCGACCTGGTCTCCCGCATCCCCAACATCCCGCACGAGAGCGTGCCCTACGGCAAGGACGACTCCGACAACCCCGAGGTTCGCCGCTGGGGCACCCCGCGCGAGTTCGACTTTGAGCCCAAGGCGCACTGGGATCTGGGCCCCGCCACCGGCATGATCGACTTCGACCGCGGCGTCAAGGTCGCCGGCGCGCGCTTCTACGTGCTCGGCGGCATGGGCGCCCGCATGGAGCGCGCCCTCATCAGCTTTATGGTCGACATGCACGTGAAGGCGGGCTTCAAGGAGTGGTGGATGCCCGTCATCACCAACCGCGAGACCCTCTTTGGCACGGGTCAGCTGCCCAAGTTCGAGGACGACCTCTACCACGTCAACCCCGACCTCTACCTCATTCCCACCGCGGAGGTCATGCTCACCAACCTCCATCGCGGCGAGGTGCTCGAGGCCAGCCAGCTGCCGCTGTGGTACACCGCGTTCACCCCGTGCTTCCGCGAGGAGGCGGGCTCTGCCGGCCGCGATACGCGCGGCATCATCCGCGTGCACCAGTTCGACAAGGTCGAGATGGTCAAGTTCGCCAAGCCCGAGGATTCGATGAACCAGCTTGAGAGCATGGTCGTCGAGGCCGAGGCCGTTCTCCAGGCGCTTGAGCTGCCGTATCACGTGGTGACGCTGTGCACCGGCGACATCGGCTTCTCCGCTGCCAAGTGCTACGACCTCGAGGTGTGGCTGCCCAGCTACAACGCCTACAAGGAGATCTCCTCCTGCTCCAACTGCTGGGACTTCCAGGCGCGTCGCGCCAACATCCGCTACAAGGACCCGGCGGAGTTCAAGGGCACGCGCTATGTGCACACGCTCAACGGCTCTGGCCTCGCCGTTGGCCGCACCATGGCCGCCATCATGGAGAACTACCAGAACGCCGACGGCTCCATCACGGTGCCTGAGGCGCTGCGCCCCTACATGGGCGGCGTCGAGGTCATCAAGTCTGAGGCGTAGACCGCCTAGAAGGTCGCTCGCGGGGCGGGCGGCCTTTTTTGCGGCAGAGCAAAGAACACTTGTTCTAGGAACAAGTGTTCTGATATACTCGAGACAGAGGACGTCTCGAGAGGAGTGGTAAGGATGCGGGGGCAGCTGGTTGCGCAGTTTGAGAGCGCTGGGGACGAGCGGAGGATGTTCGTTGCCACGGAGGGCGAGAAGTTCGTCGTGCGGGAGGAGCTCTCCGGGCCGTCGGTGCTCGTGGCGTACGGCAAGGAGCGAAAGACGCTCTGCGTGAGCCTGGAGGCGGATGCCGTCTCGGCGCTGATAGCGACTGTCGGCTTTCTCGGGTCGGGAGACTCCCTGTGGGACTATCTCGCGAGCGAGCGCCATGACATCGTCGACCTGATGGACCTCTGCGACCAGCGGCGGATACCCTACGAGTTCAGCTCCATCGACTCGAGCGGGGACTGCCAGCTCAGACCGGCTGCCGCGCGCTAGGCGCGCCTCACGTCAAATTCAAAAGAGTTGCTCTCGCCGCGGTAGGTGGCTATCGAGTACTCGACGGGCGCCCCTTCCGCGTTCCGTGCGACCGTGTGAAAGAGCAGCAGGGGGTCTCCCTGCTCGACGTCGAGGAGCGCGGCGGACGCGCTGTCGGCCTTGATTGCCTCGAGACGCCTGCGAGCGCTCACGACGGGTTCACCACACTCCTCCATCGCCGCATAGAGACTCGTTGTGTTGAAGTCAAAGGAAGAAAGACCGGGATAGGGGTCGCAGGGAATATAGCTCTCTACAAAGACGTTGGGGACGTCGTCGGCGTAGCGCAGGCGAACGAGGCGGTATACCTGGGCGCCCTTCTTTAGGGCGAGGGCGTTGGCCACCTCCTCGCTTGCCTCCTCGCTTCTGAAGACGAGCACGTTGGTCTTGGGCATGCGCCCGATGAGGCGCATCGCGTCCTCGAAGCTGCTGATAGCCATCGTGAACGACTGGTCCACCTTGGGCATCGTCACAATGGTTCCACGCCTGCGGCGCTTCTCGAGGTATCCCGCCTCGGAGAGCAGCTTGAGCGCATGGCGCACGGTGGGTCTGCTCACTCCGTAGATCTGGGCAAGTTCGATCTCGGAGGGTATGGTCTGCCCCTCGGGATAGGTGCCGTCCTTGATCTTGGAGAGAAGGTCTTCTCGGATGCTTTCGTAGAGGGTCATAGCCTGGGCCTCGCATGCAGAATCTATGAACATACATATATGTGACATATTTAGAATAGCTTACTGGTATGTTAGCAACATATTAATCCCATGGGAAGTTGGAGGATGCACTCATGAAGCGCTACACGCTCTATGACCTCGCCCGTCTCGTTGACCACACCAACCTGCACGCCGATGCCACGCGAGCGGATATGGAGAAGCTCTGCGACGAGGCCAAGCGCTATCACTTTAGGATGGTCGCCATCAACTCCGTTCAGTCGAGGCTGTGCTCCGAGCTGCTCGCCGGGACGGACGTTCACGTTGGGGCCGCCATCGGATTCCCCCTCGGCCAGACCTCGATTGCGACCAAGGTGTTCGAGACGCGCGACGCGATTGCAAACGGCGCCAACGAGATTGACTACGTCGTCAACCTCACCGAGGTCAAGGCCGGCAACTGGGACTACATCCGAGACGAGATGGACGGCATCGTCTCCGTCTGCAACGAGACGGCGGTGCCCTCCAAGGTCATCTTTGAGAACTGCCTGCTCACGCAGGACGAGAAGATCGCTCTCTGCGAAATTGCCAGCGAGGTGCTCCCCACCTTCGTGAAGACCTCCACGGGCTTCTCGACCGGCGGCGCCACGGTCGAGGACGTGCGTCTCATGCGCGAGCACGTGGACGCGCGCGTAAAGGTCAAGGCTGCCGGAGGCATCCGCACGGCGGACGACTTCCTCGCGATGGTGGCCGCCGGCGCCGAGCGCATCGGCTGCAGCGCGGGCGTGCCCATCATGGAGGAGCTGGGGTCTCGCATGGAGGCCGAGGGCGTCGACTACTACGAGCTTTAAGGGGGCGAAGATGGGACCTCTGCTGCTCAGGCCCAACTACATCTCACCTGTCTGGTCCGGGCCACGCATAAACGAGGCGCGCGGCATCTCCGGCGACGTGCCCTACGGTGAGTCGTTTGACGTCTCGGTGCACGAGGGGCTCGTCAACGTCGTGGAGGGCGGCCCGCATGACGGCACGCCGCTCGACGAGCTCGTGCGCGGCTTCGGGCGCGAGATCATGGGCGACCTCGCGGGAGAAGACGGCATCATCCAGACGTTGGTGATGGACGCTGCGGAGAACCTGTCCGTGCAGGTCCATCCGGACGAGGCATATGCCCGCGAGCACGAGCACGACCACGAGAAGACCGAGTCGTGGTATATCCTCGCCGCCGAGCCGGGCGCGTTCATCTACTGCGGGACAACGACCGACGACGTGGACGCCCTGCGCGCCGCGGCGGCGGACGACTCCATCGGCGAGCGCTATGGCCGCAAGGTCCCGGTGAGCGAGGGTGACTTCGTCCTCATCCCGGCGGGAACGCTGCACGCCCTCGGGGCAGGCGTCTTCGCGCTCGAGGTGGGGAGCCCTGGCTTCAAGACCTACCGTATCTGCGACTGGGGCCGCGGGCGCGAGCTCCACGTAAGGCAGGGCTTTGACGTGCTGCGAACGGAGTGCCGGCCCGAGCCCAACCGACTCGGCCCCTTTGATCCGTCAGGCCCGGCGGCCGTGCGCCGCGGCGTGACGCACCGACTGTTTGTCTCGGACGTCGTAGACGTGCGCGGGTCGTGGGAGCAGAAGATGGACGGTCGCTACGAGGTGCTCTCCTGCGTCGCTGGCACGGCGTGCGTGCGCACCGCGGAGGGGGAGGCCGAGCTCCCCTACACACGCTCTCTGCTCATGCCGGCAAGCGCGGGGTCATATGTCATCGAGGGGGCGTGCCGAGTGCTGCGCAGCTACGCCACGTGCCCGGGCGAGGTCTCTTAGGAGGAAAAAGGATGGAACGAATCCTGATCACGGGTGCTCGCGGCTATCTGGCGAGCCTGGCGCAGCTCTATAACGCGGGACGCTACGAGTTCGTGCGCGTCTCGCACACAGACGTCGACTTCTGCGACCCCAAGGGCGTCGAGAGGTTCTTCCGCGCAGCGGACTTCGATGTCTGCCTGCACATGGCGGCCGACGCCACGACGGCCCACTGCGAGCAGGATCCGGAGGGCACGCATCGCGTGAACACCGAGTCGGCAATCGCCATCGCCCGCGTGTGCCACGAGCGGGGCAGGCGTGTCGTCTTCATCTCCACCGAGCAGTGCTTCAACGCAAGTCCCGGAGGGGCGCCCTTCGCGGAAGACGACGAGCAGGCGTCGACCACGCGCTACGGCCAGCAGAAGATGGAGGCTGACGCCTGGATCCGCGAGCATGTGGACGACTACCTCATCCTGCGCTTCTCATGGATGTTCGGCCTGGCCCTGCCGGGCGTGAAGCCCTCGCCCAACATCCTCACCAACGTGTTGTCGGTCCTGCGCTCGGGGGAGCCGGCCGCCTTCCGCGTGCACGAGCGCCGCAACATGACCTACGCCCAGCGTTTTGCCAGCCAGCTGCCGCAGATTCTCGCGCTGCCGAGCGGGGCATACCACTTCGCTAGCCAGAACGGCCTCACCACCTACGAGACAGCGCGCCTGGTCGCCGAGCGTCTGGGCTGCCCCGCCGCCGAGGTCGACCGTCTCATCCTGCCGGACGAGAAGACCTATGCCGAGCGCCCGCGCGACTTCCGCCTGGCGTCGGACAAGATCCAGGCCGCGGGCATCGAGCTCGGCACCTTTGAGGAGGACCTGGACCTGTGCCTGCGCGACTTTGGTCTCGCATAGCGTCGCGACGGCAGGCTCTTCTCGCCTGAGCCCGCGCCCATCGAGTGCGGTCTGGCCCGCACTCGATGGGCGCACTTGAAGACGTTGCGCAAGAAGCGGCTCGCACTTGATGAGCACACCGTCCAAGGCCGCCCGCACTTGTTGCCCGCACTCGTGAGCGCGGGCAACTCAAACGCAAAAGGGGCTCCCGAAGGAGCCCCTTAGTTTGCGTGGTGCGGCGTATAGGATTCGAACCTATGACGCCCTGATTCGTAGTCAGGTCCTCTATCCAGCTGAGGTAACGCCGCGTGCAGTTGAGAATAATGCCACGTGCCTCCGTGCCCGTCAAGTGAGAATCGAAAAAATGTTGGAGATGTGGGGAGAAGGTCCTCAAACGAGAAGGGCCCGCCCCGCATGCGGCGGGACGGGCCCTGAACAGTCTGGCGGAGAGCTGGGGATTCGAACCCCAGATAGGATTTGCATCCTATACTCGCTTAGCAGGCGAGCACCTTCGGCCTCTCGGTCAGCTCTCCGTGAACGGTGCTAGAGAATAATACCCCACAACGACGCAACTCACAACTTCAACGCACGAGGCGGGCGAGAAAAACCTCGTCCACGACGATGTCCTCGCGGTGCGCGGCGATCTTGTCCCATGAAAATGCCCCCACGAGCTCGTCGGGGCGGGCCTCGCATCCGGGGTCGGCGAGGCCGACTGCGCAGGCGAGCGACCCGACAATCTTCTCGGCAGGAACGCCGCGCTCGCGCAGCGCTCCGATGTCGAGGTCACGGTCGCGCTTGGCGAGGCGCCTCCCGTCGGGGGCGACGAGCAACGGCACGTGCCCGTACTCGGGAGGCTTCCAGCCGAGGAGCCGCGCCAGATAGGTCTGCCGCGCGCAGGAGGGCAGCAGGTCATGGCCGCGCACCACCTGCGTGACGCCCATGAGGGCGTCGTCGACCACCACGGCGAGCTGGTAGGCAACCACGCCGTCGCTGCGGCGCACGAGAAAGTCGCCGCAGTCGCGCGCGAGGACCTCGCGGCGCGGGCCGTAGGCGAGGTCGCAGAACTCGACCGTCCCGGCGGGGTCGTCCTCGGCGGGCACGCGCAGGCGCAGCGAGGGCGGCCGGACGGCCGAGCGCCGCGCGACCTCCTCCGCGGAGAGGCCCCGGCAGGTCCCGGGGTACACGAGCGCCCCGTCCGAGGCGTGCGGGGCGGATGCCGCGCGCAGGTCCGCGCGAGTGCAGAAGCAGGGGTAGAGTAGGTCCTTCTCGAAGAGGCGCTCAAGAGCCTCGGCATAGACGTCGCCGCGCTCGCTTTGCCAGTGTGGCCCCTCGTCCCAGGTCATGCCCAGCCACTCGAGATCGCGCATCAGCGCGTCGGCGACCCCGGGATGCTGGGCGCGCGGGTCGAGGTCCTCGATGCGCAGCACGATCGAGCCGCCCTCCGCGCGGGCGGAGAGCCAGGCAATCAGTGCCGCGAAGACGTTGCCCAGGTGCATGCGGCCCGACGGCGTCGGCGCAAACCGTCCGCGCACTAGAGCTCCTGCTCGTACACGTAGACGAAGAAGTCGTCGGTGGCGGGGTCGGCGCCCGGCCAAAAGGCCTGCGAGCGGCGGCGCAGCGCCTGGCGGAGACCCTTGTGCTCGTAGAAGCTCACGTCGCAGGCGTCGTCAGTGAGCAGGTGGTAGCCGGCGGCACCGGTCTCGCGCAGGTGCTCGAGCGCTGACGAGAAGAGCCTGCCGCCGATGCCCAGCCCCTTGGCGTCGGGGGAGACGATGAGCAGCTTGACGGTGGCGGCGGTGCCGGGCGCCCCCGTGGCGAGGTAGTCGGCCTCGAGCGCGGCCTCCTCCTCGACGCCGCTCATCTCCGTGCGGATGGCCTCCGCGAGCCCGGGGTCCTTCTCGGCCTCCTCGGTGAGGCGCTCCTCGAGCGCGACCCAGCCTCCGGCGATCGCCGCGCGCTCCCGCTCGGATAGCAGCACTGCCCCCATGATCTGGCCCCCGCGCTCCGCCACGAGCGACCACGTGGCCTGGGCGAGATAGTGGGCGAGCTCCACCCGCCCCGCCGCCTCCTGGGCGCGTGTCGGGAAGTCCGCGAGCCACGTCCTTCCCACGAGCTCCGCCAGGGGCTCGAAGTCCTTCTCGTCAAAGGGTCTAAAGGTCAACTCAGCATCTATTTGGGCCATCTTGTCCTCCGGCTGCGGTATCGTAAGAGAGACGGTACAACATGTCGTCGTCAAACCCAAGGAGGGCATATGGCAGACACTCCCATCAGGCGGGCGCTCGTCTCGGTCACGGACAAGACGGGCGTGGTCGACTTCGTCAAGGCGCTCGAGGACGAGTTCGGCGTCGAGGTCATCTCGACGGGCGGCACCGCGCGCGTGCTCGAGGAGGCCGGCGTGCACGTCGTGCCCATCGAGCAGTACACGGGCTTCCCCGAGATGATGGACGGCCGAGTGAAGACCCTGCACCCCAAGGTGCACGGCGGCCTGCTCGCCCGCCGCGACAACGAGGCCCACATGGCCGAGGCGGCCGAGCACGGCATCGGCATGATCGACCTCGTCTGCGTGAACCTCTACGAGTTCGAGAAGACCGTTGCCAACCCCGACGTCACCTTCGACGACGCCATCGAGCACATCGACATCGGCGGCCCCTCCATGCTGCGCTCCGCGGCCAAGAACGCCGACTCCGTGACCGTGGTCTCCGATCCGGCCGACTACGACGAGATTCTCGAGGAGATGCGCGCCAACGACGGCTGCACCTCGCTCGAGCTGCGCCGCTACCTGCAGCTCAAGGTCTACGAGACCACTGCCAACTATGACGCCGCCATCGCGATGTGGCTCGCCGACCGCTACGACGAGGACTTCGCCGACGAGGAGTGCGAGGACGAGCCCGCCCTGCCCGAGGAGCTCGGCCTCTACCTCGAGAAGGTCGACGACCTGCGCTATGGCGAGAACCCCCAGCAGTCCGCCGCGGTCTACCGCTTTGCGGACGACGAGGCTGCGGGCGCCTTCTCCTCCGCCAACCCCCTCGTGGGCGCCGAGCAGGTGCAGGGCAAGCCGCTCTCCTACAACAACTACCTCGACGCCGACGCCGCGTGGAACCTCGTGCGCGAGTTCGATGGCCCCGCCTGCGTGATCCTGAAGCACCAGAACCCCTGCGGCTCCGCCGTGGCCGACGACGTCACCTGCGCCTATGACCGCGCTTTCGCGTGCGACCCCAAGAGCGCCTTCGGCGGCATCATCGCCTGCAACCGTGAGGTGCCCCTCGAGCTCGTGGAGCACGCATTCGACGAGAACGGCCAGTTCGTTGAGGTCATCATCGCCCCGAGCTACACGCCCGAGGCGCTCGAGCGCATGGCCAAGCGCCCCAACCTGCGCGTGCTCGCCACGGGCGGCGCCGAGGGCCACGCGGCCTTTGAGCTGCGCACCGTTGACGGCGGCGTGCTTGTTCAGAACGTGGACACGGTCTCCGAGGACCCGGCGACCTTCACCTGCCCCACGGAGCGCAAGCCCACGGACGCCGAGATGGAGGAGCTCATGTTCGCGTGGCGCGTCTGCAAGGGCGTGAAGTCCAATGCGATTCTGGTCTCCAAGGACAAGGCCGGCATCGGCATGGGCCCTGGTCAGCCCAACCGCGTTGACTCCGCGCTGCTTGCCTGCCAGCGCGCCGACGAGGCCTGCGAGCGCATGGGCGTCGAGAAGGGCGGCTATGCCTGCGCCTCCGACGCGTTCTTCCCGTTCCGCGACAACGTCGACGTGCTCGCTGAGCACGGCGTGACCTGCATCATCCAGCCCGGCGGCTCCAAGCGCGACGGCGAGTCCATCGAGGCCTGCAACGAGCACGGCATCGCGATGGTCTTCACCGGAAACCGCCACTTCCGCCACTAGGGGTTACGAAGGGACAGTCCCTTCGTAACATCGGTGCGCCCCGGCAGACATGGTCCGCCGGGGCGCCTCTTGTGCCCGACAAGGGCCCCATCGTTGAAAAAACGCACATTCTCGCGTGGAAAAATATAAAATCCTGGAAAACATGCCCTCACACATACAGAATGTGCGTTTCCCAGAGCCGGTCGGGTGGAGCGGCCGAGAAGAACCTCCCGCCTGCGCTAGAACTCGACGTAGGCATCCTCGACGCTGAGCGACTCTGCGGTCGCGCGCTCCCGCTCGGCGATTTCGTGTCCGTAGCGCAGCGATGCGTCCCAAGGGAGCAGCGACCAGATGAGTCGCTGTCGCGCGCGCCTGAGCGCGGACGACGCGATTGTCCCGCGGAGCTCGGGCAACTTGGCGCCAAACAGGCTCTCCTCGGCAAGTGCGGCCTCGAGCATGACGGCGTCGAGGCCGTTTTTTCGGAAGAGGTCCTCGGACGTGACGGGGAGCACGATGCGCCCTGTGGCAAGCAGCTCTCGATTTCGCCGCAAGTCGTCGACGTACTTCTCGCGCACGGCGTCTATGGCGGAGTCGCTCTCCTCTTGGGTGGCGGCGCGGGCGATCGACGGGAGGTCGAGGTGATCATGCCCGTCATAGTTGAAGCCCACGCGCAGGCCGTCGACCTCGATGTCCGGGATGCGTGAAGCTGCCGCCCCGAGCTTCACGAGCTCAGGCGGGGCCGCTCGCCGGGCGTTGAGCGTGACCTTTCCGAGGCCGTATCCGAGCTCGTGAACGGGCAGCGCCACGAGAGCGGCGACGACGGTCTCGGCGGGGGACCAGGCGTTGTCCGCGACATACTCAAGGGACCTTCTCGCCGCTACGGTGCCGCGAACGTTGCTGCATCGGTCGATGAACCGCCCGATGCGCTCGACCGAGGTGACGGGAGCGATGCCGAGCGTCGCCCTCCCCGTGCGCGGGTCGTTTGGGTCGCGGGAGAAGGACCCGCAGAGCTCGTAGCCCAAAAGCGCGTGGACCGCCGGCACCATGCGCGCGGCAAGCTCCACGAAGAGCAGCTCGGGGCACGGGATTGACAGCCCGTCGCCGAGGTCGACGAACGACCCGTCGGGAAGACCGGTGCCGTAGGTCGTTGCGGAGATGCACGGGGTCCGGGGGCGAAGGCGCTGGTTGGGGACGGCGACGTGGACGGGGCGCTTGGAATCCGGCGGCTGGGTCAGGAGCAGTCGCTCCGCCGGGAGAGCGCTCGTCGACCAGTGCCTGCGCGGGCTTGGGTCAGGTGCAGAGAGGTCCGTGCGCGCGCTCGGCAGGCGCTTTCCGCCGGACCGCAGGCCCCGGAGCACGCGCAGCGCCGTCATTTGGTTGATGGTCAGGCGCATGCGTCTCCCTCCGATCCGACAAACGCACATTCTGAGTTGCTCTTTCCGCATAAGACCACGATTTCCTGTAAGCGTCAACTAGAATGTGCGTTTTGCACTCCGGGGAAACCGAAATGGCCGGCCGAGAAGAACCTCTCGCCCAAACGTGGACCTGCCGACGGCGGTGCGCTACCCTACGAGGGACGAAAGGGGGGCCAATGGACGAGTTTGAGCTGGGCGTGCCCGCACTGGTGTGTCGCTGGCGCCTTTCGGGTCGCACGCTGCCGCTTGAGAACCGTCACCTGCGCGCGCTGAGCCAGCGCCGCGTAAACGGCGCGCCCGTGACGACGGGGCTCGTCGCCTGGGCCAAGCAGCACATCGAGTGGACCCTTGCCGACGGGGCGGCGCTCAATCCCGATGGCGTCCTCATGGTCGTGGTCGACGAGGCGGGTCGCGCCGCGATGACCGTTGGCCCCTACGAGCCGCTTGCCGCGGCCGAGCCGTCCGCCCTCGCGGCGCGCGCCCTCGCGTCGGCTAGGGAGGCGGTCACCACGGACGTTGCCCCGGAGTCCCTCTGGGCGGTGCGCGAGGGCGCGCTCGCATGGGGTGCCTCGGAGGACGAGCTCCCCTCGGGCGCCGCGTCGCTTGTCCTGGACCTGGCGCGCACGTTGGGGGTCCCGGTGACGCGCGACCCGCGTCTGGCGGGCACCGTCGCGACGGGGGAGGGCGAGCCCCAGGTCCTTCTCGTCTCTGACGAGCACGGCGTGGTGCCCGCATCGGGCTGCGACGACGAGCTCGCGCGTCGCCTCGCACAAGGCTACGCCACGCTGCTCGAGAAGGCGTCGCGTCGGCCGTTCGGCGCTTAAGTAAGCCGCCGCCCAGCGAGAAGAACAGACTCCAGCGAGAAGAACAGACGGATCTGCGGGCCAAGCGTCACGGGCCGCGCCGCTAGTCCTCCTCGGTCACGGAGAACTCCCATGCGCCCGCCGCCTCGGAGCAGATGAGCTCGAGGTCCCAGGTGCGCATGCTCCTTCCCACGCTGTTGGGGTCGTGCACGACCGCCTTGTCCTCGGCACCCAGCCGCTCGATGACGATGAAGTGCCCGATCTCCGTGAAGGTTCCCGGGTTCATGACGCAGACCAGCGGGTGCCCCGCGCCGAGCGACTCCTTCAGCGCGTCAGGGGTGAGTCCGACCATCGTCCCGGTGAGCCCGAGCTCAGCGGCGCCGTCGCTCATGAGGACCCAGGAGGTCCCCTCCCCGTCAGTGGCGTAGCCGCGCTCGGTGCTGAACTCCCCCATCTGAAGGGGGTCGAGGTCGGTGTTTCCCGTGAGGTAGATGTAGACCATCGAGAGCGCCGTGGGCCCGCAGCCGGTCTTGTCGAAGGTCCCCCCGGCATATTCGGTCGTCGCCCAGGCGGGGTCGGTCTGGTAGAGGTAGGGCATCACGCCCTTGCGCCACTGGTCGCGCGGCGTGCTCTCAATCTCTGCCTCATCTGAGCGGACGATCTCGACGGGCTCGACCTCTTCTGCCTCTGCCTGTGGCTCCTCGCTCGGCGCGCATCCCAAAAGGGGGCACGCGGCAAGAAGGACCGTCAGGACGATCGCCGACGCCCGCGGCAGGAGCCTGCTCGTCATGCCCATCGCCCCCTCTCTCACACATCGATGGCGAGGATTCTACCACGTTGCGCACGAGACTCCGCAATTCCTGTCGCGAGGTGGGATTTATCAGCGCTTTGTTAGGCGCGCGCACTCCGTCCAAAAAAGCCTACGCTCGGCGAAATTGGTCCGAGAGACGAGGCCAGAAACGTGGGCATGGGGGTACACTGTGAGCATGCGTGGGCCCATGGCCCGACTCAGTCATGCGTCTTGTGGGTGAGTGCACGCTGGGGGTCATCGCCCCCGCCATCCGTCACGTGACGAAGGAGAGGATATGGCGCGTAAGTTTAAGTCCATGGACGGCAACGAGGCCGCATCGTACGTCTCGTATGCGTTCACCGAGGTGGCGGGCATCTACCCGATCACCCCGTCCAGCCCCATGGCCGACCACGTCGACCAGTGGGCAGCCCAGGGCATGAAGAACGTCTTCGGCACGCCGGTCAAGGTCGTCGAGATGGAGTCCGAGGCGGGCGCCGCGGGCACCGTCCACGGCTCGCTCGGCGCCGGCGCCCTCACGACGACCTACACGGCGTCCCAGGGCCTGCTCCTCATGATCCCCAACATGTACAAGATCGCCGGCGAGGGCCTGCCGGGCGTCTTCCACGTGTCCGCCCGTACCGTGGCCTCCCACGCCCTCAACATCTTCGGCGATCACTCCGACGTCATGGCCTGCCGCCAGACCGGCTTCGCCATGCTCGCCGAGGGCAACGTCCAGGAGGTCATGGACCTCGCGCCGGTGGCCCACCTCGCGGCCATCGAGGGCAAGGTGCCGTTCCTGAACTTCTTCGACGGCTTCCGCACCTCGCACGAGATCCAGAAGGTCGCGGTCTGGGACTTCGACGACCTCAAGGACATGCTCGACATGGACGCCGTCCAGGCGTTCCGCGACCACGCCCTCAACCCGGAGCACCCGCACGCGCGCGGCTCCCACGAGAACGGCGACATCTTCTTCCAGCACCGCGAGGCCTGCAACAAGGCCTACGACGCGCTGCCCGCCGTGGTCCAGTCCTACATGGACAAGATCAACGAGAAGCTCGGCACGAGCTATCACCTCTTCGACTACTACGGCGCCGATGACGCCGACCGCGTGGTCGTCTGCATGGGCTCCTTCTGCGACACCCTCGAGGAGGTCATCGACTACCTCAACGCCCATGGCGAGAAGGTCGGCCTCGTGAAGGTCCGCCTGTACCGTCCGTGGTCCGTCGAGGACTTCGTGGCCGCGCTGCCCGCGACCGTCAAGAAGATCGCCGTCCTGGACCGCACCAAGGAGCCCGGCTCCATCGGCGAGCCCCTCTACCAGGACGTCATCACCGCTCTCTACGAGACCGGCAAGGATGGCATCACCGTCGTCGGCGGCCGCTACGGCCTCGGCTCCAAGGACGAGCCGCCCGCGGCAGCCTTCGCCGTCTACAAGGAGCTCGAGAAGGACGCCCCCGCCCGCGAGTTCACCATCGGCATCGTGGACGACGTCACCAACCTGTCGCTGCCCATGGACCCGGACGCCCCCAACACGGCGGACCCCTCCACCATCGAGTGCAAGTTCTGGGGCCTCGGCGGCGACGGCACCGTTGGCGCCAACAAGAACTCCATCAAGATCATCGGCGACCACACCGACAAGTACGTCCAGGCCTACTTCCAGTACGACTCCAAGAAGACCGGCGGCGTCACCATCTCGCACCTGCGCTTCGGCGACTCCCCGATCCGCTCGCCGTACTACATCAACAAGGCCAACTTCGTGGCCTGCCACAACCCGTCCTACATCGTCAAGGGCTTCCCGATGGTCCGCGACGTCAAGCCGGGCGGCACGTTCCTGGTGAACTGCCAGTGGACCGACGAGGAGTTCGCCTCCCACCTCGCCGCTGACGCCAAGCGCTACATCGCCAAGAACAACATCAACGTCTACCTGATCGACGCCATCGACCTCGCCGAGAAGGTCGGCATGGGCAAGCGCACCAACACGGTGCTGCAGTCCGCGTTCTTCTCGCTGGCCCAGGTCCTTCCCGCCGCCGACGCCATTCAGTACATGAAGGACGCCGCCGAGAAGTCCTACGCCAAGAAGGGCCAGAACATCGTCGAGGCCAACTGGAAGGCCATCGACGCCGGCGCCACCGCCTACCGCAAGTTCGAGGTGCCCGCCGACTGGGCCGACGCCACCGACGAGAAGGTCGAGCTCACCCTCGAGGGCCGCGAGGCCATCGTCAAGCAGGTCCGCGAGCTCATGGAGCCGATCAACCGCATGGACGGCGACTCCCTGCCCGTCTCCAAGTTCGTCGACGTCGCCGACGGCCAGTGGGAGCTCGGCGCCTCCGCGTACGAGAAGCGCGGCGTCGCCGTCATGGTTCCGCACTGGGACGAGTCCAAGTGCATCCAGTGCAACCAGTGCTCGTTCGTGTGCCCGCACGCCACGATTCGCCCGATCGTCATGAACGCCGACGAGCAGGCCGCCGCTCCCGAGGAGATGCGCCGCATCGACGTCATGGTTCCCAAGAACTCCGGCCTCACCTTCACCATGGCCGTCAGCCCGCTCGACTGCATGGGCTGCACCAACTGCGTCAAGGTCTGCCCGAAGGGCGCCCTCACGATGGTGCCGCAGGAGTCCGAGCTCGACCAGGCTCCGGTGTGGGACTACGCGGTGAACAAGGTCTCCGAGAAGAAGGAGCTCGTCGCCGCCAACGTCAAGGGCAGCCAGTTCGCCAAGCCCTACCTCGAGTTCTCCGGCTCCTGCGCCGGCTGCGCCGAGACCGCGTACGCGCGCCTCGTCACGCAGGTCTGCGGTGACCGCATGTTCATCTCCAACGCCACCGGCTGCTCCTCCATCTGGGGCAACCCGGCTGCCACCTCGCCCTTCACGGTCAACGAGTGCGGTCACGGTCCGGCGTGGAACAACTCCCTGTTCGAGGACAACGCCGAGCACGGCCTGGGTCTCGCCCTTGGCTACGACGCCGTCCAGGAGAAGCTCGTCGCCGAGACCGAGAAGATCCTCCAGTGCGACAAGGCTTCCGACGCCCTGAAGGAGGCCGCGACCACCTGGCTCGAGAACCGCAAGGACACCGAGGGCAGCAAGACCGCTGCCGCCGCGTACGTCGCCGAGCTCGAGAAGAGCGACTGCGAGACCGCCAAGGCCGTTCTCGCCGACAAGGCCTATCTCACCAAGAAGGCCTTCTGGATCTTCGGCGGCGACGGCTGGGCCTATGACATCGGCTTCGGCGGCCTCGATCACGTCCTCGCCTCCGGCAACAACGTGAACGTCTTCGTCTTTGACACCGAGGTCTACTCCAACACCGGCGGCCAGGCCTCCAAGGCCTCCAACATCGGCCAGGTGGCCCAGTTCGCCGCCTCCGGCAAGGTGACCAAGAAGAAGAGCCTCGCCGAGATCGCGATGTCCTACGGCTACGTCTACGTGGCGCAGGTCGCCATGGGCGCCAACATGAACCAGACGCTCAAGGCCATCCACGAGGCCGTGAACTACGACGGCCCGTCGCTGATCATCGGCTACAGCCCGTGCGAGATGCACTCCATCAAGGGCGGCGGCATGCAGAACTGCCAGATGGAGATGAAGAAGGCAGTCGAGTGCGGTTACTGGAACCTCTTCCGCTTCAACCCGGCCGCCCCGACCGGCAAGAAGTTCACGCTCGACTCCAAGGAGCCGGCTGGCGGGTACCAGGACTTCCTCATGAACGAGGCCCGCTACACCTCGCTCACCCGCTCCTTCCCCGAGCGCGCCAAGGAGCTCTTCGCCCAGAACGAGGAGGCCGCCATGGCTCGCTACGCGCACCTGCTCAAGCTCAAGGACCTCTACGCCGAGGCGTAGTCTCCGGCGCGAGTCCTTCTCGCTGAGCTCATAGCGTGAGCCTTCGGGCCCCCGGTTTCGACCGGGGGCCCGTTTCGTGTCTCGGGCCCCAGTTTGTGAGGAGCGCTCGAATAACGCGCACGGTCTGTTTTGAAAATCTATATTCCCAGATAAAAATAACGCGCACAGCAATCTGTGCGCGTTATGGGGCGGAACGCTCCTGCCCTGCCGAGAAGAAAGTCCGCCCGCGGCCTATCGGTGCGTCGCGATCTTCAGGGCCACGTCGTGAGCGAGCTGCTCGAGGTCGTCGGGGAGCGGTGCGAGCTCGAGGTCGACCCCACGCCGCCTCAGGGCGCGCCCGATCAGCCAGTCGGTGACGCCGGGGTTCTTGGGCAGGATCGGCCCGTGAAGGTACGTGCCCACCACGCCGTCATGCAAAACGCCCTCGCCGCCGTCCTCTCCGTTGTTCCCGGTGCCGCCCACCAGCGCACGCCCCAGGGGCTTCTCGCCCGCCCCCAGCAGCGTCCTGCCGGCGTGGTTCTCAAAGCCCACGATCGGCTGGCCGCACACCGCGGACTCGACGGCAACGTTGCCGATGAGGCGGGTGCTCCCCGCCGTCGTCTCGACGTCGAGCACGTGCAGGCCCTCCACGCGCTCCTCGCCCATCATGTAGTAGTGGCCGAGCAGCTGATAGCCGCCGCAGATGGCGAGAAGGACACCGCCGTCTGCGACGTAGGCCGCGAGCTTCTCGCGCTGGCCCTGGAGCTCGTGGCACACGGCGAGCTGGTCGCGGTCGGCGCCTCCGCCCAGCAGCACGATGTCGGCGTCCGAGAGATCGAGCTCCTGGCCCATGAGGACCTGGTCCACGCGACAGGGAATGCCACGCCAGGCGCAGCGCTTGGAGAGCGACGCGATGTTGCCGCCGTCGCCGTAGAGGTTGAGGGCGTCCGGGTAGAGGTGCACGATGCGCAGCGGCCGGTCGAGCGCGACCTCATCCGGCTCCGCGCGCTCGACCCACGAGACTGACGTCGCCGCCTGAGAAACAGGCGCCGCCCACGAGCCGGCGAGCCGCTCGAGCTCCGCCACCACGGGCGGGAAGGCGGTGTAGTTGGCGATCACGTGGAGCTTCTCGCCCGCGCCCACGAAGCGCAGCGCGTCCTCCACGCCTTCGATGAGCTCGATCGGGCAGCCCAGCTCGGCATACTTCACGCGCACGGCCATGTCCTCGCGCCTCGTGCCGCCCACGCAGACGCAGCGCAGGTCGGAGAGGTCGCGCAGGCGCTCGAGGTCGATGTCCCAGATCCACGAGACGTCGTGGCCGTCGGCGTCGTTGTCGTTCAGGAAGAGCGCGACGTAGCGGCCGTCCGCCGCGCGAACCTGCTGGATCATGCGGTTGAAGCCGGTGGGGTTCTTCGCGAGGTTGCTCACGACCGCGTAGCCGCCGTCGAGCGCATAGGTCTTGCCGCGCCCGCTGGCGGGCTCGTAGGCGTCGAGCACCTCCTGGAAGTGCTCGACGCTGCCGCCGCCGAGGATGCAGGCCACGAGGGCCGCCATCACGTTGTAAACCATGTAAAGGCCGCTGTAGCGCGTGGTCACATGGTGGCGAACGACCTTCTCGCCGCGGCGGTCCTCCACGTCGAACTCATACCCGCCGCAGGTGAGGCTCACGTTGACCGCGGCAAACGCCAGCTCGGGACGCTCCCAGCCGCAGCTCGGGCAGCGGTACTTGCCGAGCTGGCCGTAGTGCACGTACGCGTAGTCGAGCGGCGCGTTGCACTGGGCGCAGAAGCGGCTGTCCGAGATGCGGTCCGCCTCGAGGTCGGTGGGCTCGTCGATGCCAAACGGCACGCCGGGGTTATCCACGCGCGAGGCGATGGCGGCGCACAGCGGGTCATCGGCGTTGAACGCGATCGCCGTCTCGGGCGAGCGGCGAAGCGCCTCGGCGATCACGTCCTGCGTGTGGTCGATCTCGCCGTAGCGGTCGAGCTGGTCGCGGAACAGGTTGAGAAGGACGAGCGCGCGCGGGCGCAGCCGGGGAAGAACGCGCACGGTGTAGAGCTCGTCGCACTCGAAGCACCCCACGCGCGGCCGCTCTCGCCGCGCCTCCACGAGCGCCGCGGCGATGCCCGACTCCATGTTGTTCCCGGCGCGGTTGCAGACGACGCGCTCGCCCCGCGCGCCGAGGGCGTCGGCGGCGAGGCCGGTGGTCGTGGTCTTGCCGTTGGTGCCCGTGACCACGACGGAGCGCTCGAGGGCGTCGCCCAGCGACCCTATGATGCCCGGATCGAGCCTCAGCGCCACCGCGCCCGGCGCATTGCCGCCGCCCCGGTGCAGGAGCTGGGTCGTTCCCCAGCGCGCGGCGTCGGCCGCGAGACAGGCGATTCTCACGCGCGGATTCATCTGGGCTCCTCCCGTCATACTCTGTCGCAGCAATACTAGCATGCGGCCCGTGCTCGAGGGCCAAGGCTGAGGGGCTGCCTCAACTCTGCTAGTATCAGTCCTGTCGTGCTCGCGGGGATGCTTCTTTTGGAGTGCTTTCCACCGGGATCCCGCAGGCTGCGGGCGCGGCGCGCCCGGGCTCGGGCGCTCAGAAAAGCCCTCCGAGAGAAAAGAGAGAAGCCATGAGCCAGCCCGTCACGCACGACATTTCCACCACTGCCGAGGAGCGAGCGAGAAGGACCGTCCGCGTCGGCATGATCGCCGCCGCCTATGCGGCGCTCACGCTCGCGACCCTGCTCTTCCTGGGCAGCCTTGCCTGGGGCCCCGTTCAGTTCAGGGTCTCCGAGGCGCTGTGCGTCCTCGCCCTCTTCACGGCGGACGCCGTCCCCGGGCTTGCGCTCGGGTGCGCCATCGCCAACGTCGCCAACATCGTGCTGTCGGGCACGGGCATGCTCGGGATGCTCGACGTCGTCTTCGGAACGGTCGCCACGGCGCTCGGCGCCTGGTTCACCTGGCGAAACCGTCGCCGTCCCGCGCTCGCGCTTCTCGGCCCCGTGATCGCCAACGCCCTGATCGTCCCCGCGTACCTGCCGCTCATGCTCCAGGGCATCGGGTACTACACGATCCCGTTCACCAACATCGCCATCGACGGCGCCTATCCCGCCATGTATGCGTTCGGCCTCGTTGCGACCGGCATCGGCGAGGCAGTCGTCATGTACGTCCTCGGCCTGCCGCTCGCGCGCTCCCTTGCAAGGACGTCGCTGCCCAGGGAGCTGGGCGATGCGGCGCGCAGAGACTAGGGAGGTTAGTTGAGCCCCGCGATTGTCATACCCTCCTACTGGGCGGAAGGCGATCAGCCCGGAGCCCTCGGTGAGCGCGGCGTCTACGACTACACGACGCCCATCGACAAGCCGCTCCCCGAGCTCGAGAGCTGCCTCTCCTCCCTGGAGCAGGTGCGGGGCGTGATTCGCGTCATCGTGCTCGTGGTGGCGCCGCCCGAGTGCGAGCAGTCCGCGCGCGCGCGCGTCGAGAGCATCTGCCGGGCGCATCCCGTGCTCGACACGCTCATCGTCGGCGCCCAGGAGGCGGCGCACATCGAGCGCGCGGTGGGGAGGATGGCCCACCATGTCACCGGAGAGACGGTGTCGCTGAGGGGCTACGGCGCCATCAAGAACATGGGCCTTGCGGTCGCCGCGGTCTTTGGCCACGACGTCGTGGTCTTTCTCGACGACGACGAGGTGGTGCTCGACGAGGACTTCCTCATCAACGCCGTCTACGGCCTGGGCTCGCTCACGAGGCAGAACCTGAAGATCCTCGTCAAGAGCGGCTTCTTCACGGACGCCCTCGACAGCCCCTATGCCGAGCCCTCCGAGGAGTGGAGCGAGAAGTACTGGTCAAAGGCGGCGGACTTCAACCGCGTGATGGAGCGCGCCCAGACCTCGGCCTCTCGCATCACGCGCTCCAATCATCTGTGCGGCGGCTGCTGCGCCCTGCACGCCGAGGCGTGGACGCGCGTCCCGTTCGACCCCTACATTACGCGCGGCGAGGACCTCGACTACGTCTTGAACGTCCGGGCCCTCGGCATGGACGTCTGGTTTGACAATGCGTGGTACGTGAGGCTTCAGCCGCCCGAGGAGACGGCCCCCACGCCCTCGATCTTCATGCAGGACGTCCATCGCTGGCTGTACGAGTACCGCAAGCTCGACGCCCTTAACGCGCGTCGTGACCTGCGCACCATCACGTCGGAGTCGCTCAAGCCCTATCCGGGCAACTGGCTCTCCCACGACGTGCGCCGCCGCGTTTTCCAGACTGCGCTGAGGAGGTTTCTCGTCGGGCCCGACAGGGCGTCCTACCTGAGAATCCTGACCCGCGGCCGCTATGACGCCGACCGCTTCGCGCAGTCGGCGAGCACGCGCTACCTGTCATTTGCCATGGTCTGGCCGTCCATCGTCTCCGCCCTCTGGGAAGACCGCGTCCTCCAGGGCGCGCTGAGGAAGACCGGCGAGGTGAGGCCGCTCGCGCCCGCACATGCCACGTCTGACGAGCTCGACGCCGGGGACACGGGCGCCTTGCGCATGGACCAGCCGGGCGGTGACCTATGAGAGAGCGTCCCATCGTTCCCCGCCGCGTCATCGGGGTTCTTCTCGTCACGTGCGCGGTCCTTCTCTCCGTCCTTCTCACCTGGAGCATCGGCGACGGCCTGCTCGTCGCCTCGATGATTGCGGGCTGCGGGCTTGCGGCGGTCATCGTCCTGGGCGGCGCCCTCTCCGTGGCGCCGGCCGACACTCGCTCGGAGGCAACCGAGCGCACGCTGCGCGTGGCGACCAACACCCTGAGCCATCTGCGCGGGGGCCTCACCGTCGAGAACGCCCGCGCGATCTGCGCGCTGCTTTTGCCCGAGACGAGCGCTGATGGCATCGCCATCACCGATCGCACCAAGGTGCTCGCCTATGAGGGCTCGATCAAGACGCCTTTCGTGGCGGGGACGGACAACGCCCGCCCGACGCTCGAGGTGCTCGAGAGCGGTCGCATGGAGACCTTCGTCTCGGTGGACGAGGACAGCCAGGACGTGCGCGGCTTCTCCATGGGCAGCAGCCAGGAGGGGCATGCCTTCGGCATCATCGTGCCCCTGATGGTCCAGGACCGCGCCGTCGGGACCATCAAGTTCTACTATCGCCGCGACCTCGACATCGACCGGACCCAGCTCGCCATCGCCGAGGGCCTGGGCCTGCTCCTCTCCACTCAGCTCTCCTCCTACGAGCTCGACAAGCAGGCCGAGCTCACCGCCCGCGCCGAGGTCAAGGCGCTGCAGGCCCAGATCAACCCGCACTTCCTCTTCAACACGCTCAACACCATCGCCTCGTTCACGCGCACCAACCCCACCAAGGCCCGCGACCTGCTCCGCGAGTTCTCCACCTTCTATCGCCGCACGCTCGAGAGCTCCGAGAAGACCCTCATCCCGCTCTCTCAGGAGCTCGAGCAGACGCGCCGCTACCTCAAGATCGAGAAGGCGCGCTTCGGCGAGGAGCGCATCGTCGAGACCGAGCACGTCGAGCCGGGCTGCGGCGAGCTGGACGTGCCGTCGTTCCTCATCCAGCCGATCGTCGAGAACGCCGTGCGCCACGCCATGCGTGACGAGGGGCCGCTTCACGTAGACGTTCAGGTCGCGAGCGACGGGGATGATATCCTTATTGCCGTTGCCGACGATGGCCTGGGCATGGACAAGGAGGCTGCCGACCGGCTGCTCGCCGACGCCACCGAGGCCCGCCCGCGCCGCTCGGGCGACAAGAACGCCGGCACCGGCATGGCCTTGCGCAACGTCGCGGAGCGCGTCGAGCGCTTCTTCGGCGTGGGCTCGGGCGTCGAGATCGTCTCCAAGCCCGACGAGGGCACGTGCGTGACGCTGCGGCTCGTTGGCGCGCGCAGAAGACTCGCGCGTGCGGGACGGCGCGGAAAAGAATAGACTGTGTGATGGCGGTTCCGCCGCGAACGTGAAAGGGAAGCAATGCGCGCGATGATCGTAGACGACGAGGCACCTGCCCGCTCCGAGCTGAGGTATCTGCTCGAGGAGACGGGCCGGGTCGACGCCATCATGGAGGCGTCGAGCGCTCGTGAGGCGGTCGAGAAGCTGATGGAGGCCAAGGCCGACGTCATGTTCCTGGACATTCAGATGCCCAAGACCTCGGGCATGCAGCTCGCCGAGGCGCTCCACCGCCTCAAGAACCCGCCCGCCATCGTCTTTGTGACGGCCTACAGCGAGTACGCGCTCGAGGCCTTTGAGGTCGACGCCATCGACTACCTGATGAAGCCCGTCGACCCCGAGCGCCTCGCGCAGGCGCTCGACAAGGTCCAGGCCCGCTCCAAGCCTCAGCCCCAGAGCCACTCCTCCGTGGAGCGCATCCCGGTGGTCAAGAGCGGCCGCAAGGTGCTCGTGCCCATCGACCAGATCCGCTACATCGAGGCCAAGGACGACTACTCCTGCATCTACACGGCCGACGACCGGTTCCTCTCCACGATCTCGCTCGCCAAGCTCGAGCAGAAGCTCGCCCCGCACGGCTTCTTTCGCGTGCACCGAGGCTACATCGTGAACCTCGAGTACGTGGAGGACGTCGAGGTCATTTCCTCGGGCATCCTGCAGCTCGGCATCAACGGCATCGAGGGCAAGAAGATCTCCGTCTCGCGCCGTCGCGTTGTCGCGCTTAAGCGCGCGCTCGGCCTCTAGGGGCGTTCGTGGCGACCAGGTACGACATCATCTCCGATACGCACGGCTACCTCTCGCCCGAGCTGCTCGAGCAGCTGCAGGGCGCGGATGTCATCGTGCACGCGGGCGACATCTGCTCGCCGTCGGATTACCGGACCCTGAGCGACATCGCGCGCGTCCAGATGTGCCTGGGCAACAACGACTGGTCCTACGACTACGGTCCCATGGTCAAGGACCGCAAGATCTTCGTGGGGAGCGGCCTCAGGTGGCAGGTCACGCACTACCGCAAGCGCCTGAACCTGCTCAAGAGCGACATCGCGATCTTCGGTCACACCCACACGCCGGTCCTGGAGCGCGACGAGTGGACGCATACCCTCGTGATGAATCCCGGCAGCCCCACCTACCCGCGCCGCTCTCGCCCGTCCATGGGCCGCATCATCTGCGAAGAGGGCAAGGTCGTCGACGCTCAGATCATCACGCTGGGGTAGGGCGGCCGCGGCCCGCGCGTCGCCGCTAGGCGCCCCCTCCCGCGTTCCGCGGCGCGTCGACCGCCACGAACAGCGGCGCCACGGCCTTGGTGTAGAAGGCCAGCCAGGCGAGCGAGACGCAAAATCCCGCCAGAACGTCCGAGGCGTAGTGCACGCCCAGATAGATGCGGCTCAGGCCCACCGCAACGATGACGAGGGCAAAGAAGGCGCACCAGACGACGCGCATGGCGTCGCGCTTGTGGTAGCGCCATATCATCCAGATGAGCAGGCCGAAGAAGGCCATCGCCACCATCGAATGGCCGGAGGGGAAGCTGTAGCCGCTCTCCGCGACCAGGCGGAACCCCTCCGGGCGCGGACGCTGCACGATGGCCTTGAGCACCGCATTGAGCGCCACGACGCAGACGAGGTTGACGGTCACGCACCATCCCGGCGCCTTGCCCGGTGCCAGCGCCGCGATGACGGCCGCCAGGACGGCGAGCACGACCACCGAGGCGAGCGACGTCACCGCCTCGACCACGGGGGTGAGGGCATCCGACCGCAGGGTCTCCACGAAGAAGCGGTACGCCAGCGTGTCGAGCCGCAGGATCTCTCCCTCGAGCACCTCTCCCAGCAGCGCGAGGAACACGATCGTGCAGACGAGCAGAACGAGCAGGCGCAGGTTGTCGCGTGCAAGCGACAGGGCGCCGCGGAGAGGACCCCGGGCGCCCTGGGCGGAATCGGCGTTGCTGCCGGCCATGCTAGAGGTTTGCCTCGAGCTCGGCCACGAGCGCGGGCTTGGGCATGCTGCCGACGATGGTGTGGACGGGCTTGCCGCCCTTGAAGAGGATGAGCGTGGGGATGGAGACGATGCGGAACTGCGTGGCGAGGTCGGCCTCCTCGTCTACGTTGCACTTGTAGACGTCGAGGCGGTCGGCCATCTCCTGGGAGATCTGGTCGATGACGGGGCCGAGGGCGCGGCAGGGGCCGCACCACGGCGCCCAGAAGTCAACGAGGACGGGCTTGTCGGAGCCGGTGACGACGGCGTCGAAGTCGGAGCTGGTGATTGCCTTGGCCATGGGAGCCTCCCGTAGTCGTAATCTCTGCTTGATTGGACTTATGCCCGTTTTGCACCGGCTCAAACGTCCGGGAAGCAAATGTTACAAATGTAATAGCAGTTACGTCCCGCCGGCCGCCCTTCTCGCTCCGCCGGCCGCTCTTCTCTTCGTTCCGAATAACGCACACAGCGTGTTTTCACAATCTATATTCCCAGTTGGTTTCTTGGCGGAAGTCATGCCGTGCGCGTTAATCGAGGGCGGGTGCGGGTGCGCTCCAAGGCTGTGCGACAATGGCAGCGGTGGCGACGACCAAAGGAGGCCCCATGGCATCGGAGCGCGACGCGCGCAGGCGCGCATACCTCGACAAGGCCGCGGCGGAGATCGACGCGCTCGTCGCGCGGGGCGTCCGCATGGGCGGCAACGCGTTCTCCTCGGTCCTTCTCGTCAAGGGGGAGCTCTCGGAAGCCGAGAAGAACGACGAGCCCCCCTTCTCCGGCGCCGATGGCGCGGCGCTCAGGGCGTCCCTCGAGCGCCTGGGCTACCCACCTGAGGACTGGGAGTGGCTGCTTACCGTTGACGCCGACGGCGCCGTCCTGGACGCGGGTCTTCTGCGCGGGGCGGTGTGCGCGCTCGACCCCGCGACGCTGGTCTGCTGCGACGAGGCGGCCGCCGCCGTTCTGCGCGAGGCCTATGCCGACGAGCTTGCCTCGCTCGAGTCCCTGGAGGAGGCGATGCTCGTCCCCGGGAACGTCGTCCACCTGCTCGGCATGCGCGTCCTCAACCTCGGCGGCTTTGCCGCCGCCCTCGCCGACCCCCACGAGAAGCAGGTCATGTGGGCGCGCCTCAAGAGGATTCCGCCGCTGGGTGAGCCGTTCTAAACGATTGCCGTTCCCTGACGGACGGGGTCCGCGCCGCGCGGTATCCTAAACCCATCTGTTGCAGTTCGGGGAAGGAGCTTCCATGTCCGATATCAAGGCACCCATCGACGCCACCGCCACGCCCGAGTGGGCCGCGCTCCAGGCGCACCACGACGAGCTCGTCGCAGGCGGCTTCCACCTCAAGGACGCCTTCGCCTCCGACCCCGAGCGCGTGGGCAAGCTGTCCTTTGACATGGACGACCTGCACTTCGACCTCTCCAAGAACCTCGTGACCGACAAGACCATCGGGCTTCTGTGCGACCTCGCCCGCGCCGTGGGCCTCGAGGCGCGCCGCGACGCCATGTACGCCGGCGAGCACATCAACACCACCGAGGATCGCGCCGTCCTGCACACCGCCCTGCGCCGCCCCGCCTCCGAGAAGGGCACCGTCTTCGACGGCGACCAGGACTGCGTCGCCGACGTGCGCGAGGTTCTCGACCGCATGTACGCCTTCGCCGAGCGCGTCCGCTCCGGCGAGTGGAAGGGCGTCACCGGCAAGAGGATCGAGCACGTCATGAGCATCGGCATCGGCGGCTCCGATCTCGGCCCCGTCATGGTCTACGAGGCCCTCAAGCCCATGGCCGACGCCGGCATCGACTGCCGCTACGTCTCCAACATCGACCCCAACGACATGGCCGAGAAGGTCAAGGGCCTCGACCCCGAGACCACCCTCGTGATCGTGGTCTCCAAGACGTTCACCACGCTCGAGACCCTCACCAACGCGCGCGAGGCCAAGACCTGGCTGCTGGCGACCCTCAAGGCCCAGGGCGCCATCGACGGCTCCGCCGAGAAGGATGCCGAGGCCATCCGCAAGCACTTTGTGGCCGTGTCCACCAACCTCGAGCTCGTCGCCGACTTTGGTATCGACCCCGAGAACGCCTTCGGCTTCTGGAGCTGGGTCGGCGGCCGCTACTCCGTCGACTCCGCCGTGGGCCTGTCTCTGATCATCGCCCTCGGGCCCGAGCGCTTCGAGTGCTTCCTCAAGGGCTTCCACGACCTCGACACCTACTTCAAGGAGACCCCGCTCGAGAAGAACGTCGTCGCCCTCATGGGCCTGCTCAACGTCTGGTACGTCAACTTCTATGGTGCCGAGAGCCACGCCGTCCTGCCCTACAACCAGTACCTGCACCGCTTTGCCGCCTATCTCCAGCAGCTCACGATGGAGTCCAACGGCAAGAGCGTGCGCTGGGACGGCAGCCCCGTGACCTCCGCCACCGGCGAGATCTTCTGGGGCGAGCCGGGAACCAACGGTCAGCACGCCTTCTACCAGCTCATTCACCAGGGCACCCGCATGATTCCCGCGGACTTCATCGCCTTCGTGAACACGCCCAACCCCGTGAAGGACGGCGACCAGGACGTCCACGAGCTCTTCCTCGGCAACTACCTCGCCCAGACCAAGGCCCTCGCCTTCGGCAAGACGGCCGACGAGGTTCGCACGGAGGGCACGGCCGAGTGGATGGTCCCGGCCCGCGTCTTCGAGGGCAACCGTCCCACCACGTCGATCTTCGGCATCGACCTCACCCCGCACGCGCTCGGCGAGCTCATCGCGCTCTATGAGCACATCACTTTCGTCGAGGGCACGGTCTGGGGCCTGGACTCCTACGACCAGTGGGGCGTCGAGCTGGGCAAGCAGCTCGCCAAGCAGATCACCCCGGCCTTCCACGACGACGAGGCCCTCGCCAAGCAGGACGCCTCCACGCGGGCCCTCATCAACTACTACCGCACCCACCGCAAGTAATTCAAAAGGGGGCAGTCCCCTTTTGAATCATTCGGGCCGTCGGGCAGAAAGCCCGACGGCCCGTTTTCTTGTCTTGCGCGAGCTGTCGAAGCGCTAGGAGAGGCGCTCCTCGAGCTCTCCGGGGTGGCTGGCATGCGCAAGCGCCGTCTCGGGCGTGATGCGTCCCGCCTGCACGAGGTCGTACAGGCTCTGGTCCATCGTCCGCATGTCGGACTTGCCCTCCTCGATGGCCTCGTCGATCTGGCGCATCTTGTCCTTGCGGATGAGGTTTCTGATGGAGTTGTTGACGACCATGATCTCAAAGGCGGGCGCCACGCCGCCGTCAACCGTCGGTACGAGCTGCTGGCTCACGACGGCCTGCAGCACCTGCGAGAGCTGCATGCGGATGCGGCGCTGCTGGGACGGCGGGAACGCGTCGACGATGCGATTGATGGTGCTCTCGACGGTGGAGGTGTTCAGCGTCGAGAAGATGAGCTGAGACATCTCGGCGGCGGTGAGGGCGGTGGCGATGGTCTCGGCGTCGCGCATCTCGCCCAGCAGGATGACGTCGGCGGCCTCGCGCGTGGCGGAGCGCAGGGCCTCGGAGAACGTCGCCACGTCGGTGGGGATCTCGCGCTGCGTCACGATGCAGGTGCCGTGCCGGTGGATGTACTCGATGGGGTCCTCCATGGTGACGATGTGACCCGAGCGCTCGTGGTTCAGGCGGTCGATCATGCACGCCAGAGTGGTCGACTTGCCCATGCCCGCCGATCCCGTGACCAGCACGAGACCCTTCTGGAACCGCGTGAGCTGCAGGACCTCCTCGGGGATGCCGCACTCCTCGGGGTCGGGGAGGCCAAACGGGATGACGCGCACCACGGCGCCCACGCTGCCGCGCTGGTGGAACACGTTCACGCGGAAGCGCCCGACGCCAAACAGGGCGAACGAGAAGTCCTCGTCGTGGTTGCCCTGCTCGGCGAAGTGGTCGTACTGCCTGTCCGCCACCTCATAGAAGGCCCAGACCATGGCCTCGGTGTCCGCGGGGGAGAGCGGGCTGTCCTCGGAGGAGCGCACAAGGTGGCCGTCGACGCGGTACGTGAGCGGCAGGCCCGCCACGATGAAGACGTCGGAGGCGTGCGCCTCGATCATGCTGTTCAGGAAATCCGCGAGGTTCATGTCCGTCTCCCGTCGTCGTTGGCCGTCCGGCCGCAGCGGGCGTCCTAGGGGCGTAGCCCTTTCCGCCGGGTGCCTCGCGGCATGTAAGCAGGGGGTTTGGTCCCTATGGCCCATGCTAAGTATACATAGCAGGTGGTCCAAAGGAGGGGCTCATCGCGGACAAGGGCGGGAGCGGTTGAGCGCCCTCTCTCGCAAGGCGGCCCCTCCTGTAGTCATGTGCGTGAAAAACCAGCCCGTTACCAGCGTGGATAAAACACAGGTAGAGGCGTTTGTGTGGATGGATATGGGACCCCCCATGCTACAATTCCTCAGGATAGAGAGCATATTGTCGCATCGTCTGTGCATTGTCAGGTGTCACTTCATGAGGTTGCTGTTTGTCGGGGGCTATGACATAGCGGGTGGGGCCATCGCCTCCCGCATGTACCGCGAGGGTGCCCAGATTGCGTGGCTCACCAACGACCCCGATGCCCAGCTGTGGGGCGAGAAAATTCACGGACGCGTCTTCAGGCAAAGGATATCCCGCGGCTCCTGCGGCCAGATTCTTGATGGCGGAGCGGTGGACTGCGCGGTGCTTCTGACGGCGCCCTGGCGCGAGCTCGCCTCTGGGGGCGCCTCGCGGGGCTCGCTGCTCGAGATGCTCGACGCCGTGCTCGAGGAGGCGGCTGCTACGGGGACGCGCAAGGTATGCCTGCTCTCCAGCGAGATGCTTGCCGAGGAAGAACCGCTGGACGCGGGCCTCGAGGAGCTACGCGCCGCCGAGCGCTTGGCGGAGGCCTTCTGCCGCCAGCATGACGTGAGCCTGCTCGTTGTGCGTATGGGCCTCTTGTTTGACAAGGATGCAAGTCGTCCGCGGGCGTATCTTGCCGGCAGACTTGCGGCGGAGATGGCGGCAGGCGCCCAGGCCCGCTGTCCCTTCGCGCCTGATTCCCGGCTGGATCTGCTGAGTGCCTCTGACGCGGCGGATGCCTTTCTGAGGCTCTACAACCTCGAGGCAGACGGCGTGCACACGGTCCTCTCGGGCGCCTCAGTGACTGCTCGCGAACTATGCGCCGCCGCCGCCCGCGCTGCGGGCGCTCCGGAGAATGTGAGCTACGGGACTTTGGACTACGCGTGCGACGAGGGTCGTGCGGAGGCCGTGCGCCTGCTCTGCGGCTGGATGCCCTTTCATCTGTTTGCAGAGGAGGGCGAAGAGCACCTTCGCAAGGATCTGAGGCAAGAGGCGCCGTCGTCAGAGCCCACGCTCTGTGCCCGTTGGCGACAGCTTGCCCAGGGCCACCCCCTGGTCTGGGAGACCGTTCAAAACCTCATCCTGTTTGTCGTCGCATGCCTATTTGCCGCGCTTGCAGAAGACTGGAGCGACCTGCGCTACGTTGACGTCCGACTGCTGTACGTGATTATCATCGCCATCTGCTTCGGCATGCGCCAAGGGCTTCTGGCGACCGTCCTGGCGTGCGCGAGCTACGCCGTCTCATTGCTGCGTTCGGGAATTGATGTCTCGTACCTGGGCTACAGCGTGAGCACATGGATTCCTTTTATCGTGTACGGCGTCGCGGGGGCCTTCGGGGGCTACTGGAGCGACAAGAAAAACGATGAGTATGACACCCTCTCCCGCGAGTTCGCCGAGCAGGGTCAGCGCTACGACCTGCTCAAGGATCTCTATCGTGAGGTCGTCGCCCTCAAAAACCGCCTGCAGAAGCAGATCGTCACCTCGCGAGACAGCATCAACCAGTTCTACTCCATTGCTTCCGAGCTCGAGTCCGACGATCCGCGCATGCTGCTCGCACACGCTGTGAGCGCAATCGAGCAGGCGATGGAAAGCAAGGGCGTCGCCATCTATCTGCTATCGGGTGAGGGTCGGCGCTGGGCGCGTCTGGCGGTGTGCTCCGCCGCATGGTCGGGCGCCCTTTCTCCCAGTCTTGACCTGCAGTCAATACCTGCGCTTTACGGCAGAGTTATGCACGGCCGGGTGTTCGTGAACGTCGCCCTTGACGCACGGAGCCCGTCAATTGCCATGCCAATCATGCAGGACGGAGAGCCCCTTGCGGTCGTCGCCGTTTACGGCATGCCCATGGAGCACTTTACGCAGGACTTCGAGAACAGATTCCAGACCATGGTGAAGATGGTGCGGGACAGCCTTCTGAGGGCGTTCGCCCATCGCCAGGAGAACCAGGAGCAGTTCTTCCTTCCTCACACGCAGATCTATCGTCCGGATGCCTTCTCGAGAGAGCTCGAGACTCTCAAGAAGATCGACGAGACCTACGGCTGCCCCTACAGCGTCGCTCGCGTCAGGCGCGCGCAGCGCGTGCAGTCCTCTTGGGCCCTGTACCGGCAGGCTGAGCCGCTGCTTCGCGCGACGGACTTCATGGGCGTTGGCGCCGACGACGAGGTGCGCGCAGTCTTTCTCTACGTCGACGGGCCGCGTCGCCAGCAGATCCAGGAGCGCCTCGAGTCCGGCGGTCTTGTCGTGGAGTGGGAGGACTGACGCATGGACGTCGTCGTCATCGTCCTTCTCGCTCTGCATGTGCTGCTCTCCCTGGTGTACGCCTGGGACTGGTTTGGCTCGTTCGGAAGGCTTCAGGAGGCAGCGGTCCGCCTGGTCATCGGTCTCATGCTTCCGCTGGTGGGCGTGCTCACCCTCAAGCTGGTCGACTTTTTTGCCGAGAAGAACGCAGGGGCACAGATGGACGAGCTCTTCCTGGGAAGGGGGGAGCTGTCGGATGACCTGCAGCTGTTGCGGCCCGTGGACGAGAGGGGCATCCTTGACGCTGCGCCTGCCGTGGACGTCCTCGAGCTGAACGACTACGACGATCGGCGCGCCATGATCATGAACACGCTGCGCCAAAATGACACGGCGGATTACGTCGACGTTCTGCGCGAGGCTCTCGCAAACGACGACCAGGAGACGTCGCACTATGCAAGCGTGGTCATCATGGACCTGCAGCAGCAGGTCCACGCACGTCTTGCGGAGCTCGGCCGTCGGCTCGAGGACGACCCCGATGACCTCGATGCCCTGGGCGCGCTTGAGCAAGAACTGTACCAGGTGATCAAGGAGGGCGTGGTAGACGAGAATAGCCTCCCGCGCTACGTCGAACGCTACTGGGGGGTCTCCAATCGACTTCTCGAGGAGGGGCGTCCCTCCGCGTCCCATTTCCATCACCGCATTGCCGCGGATCTCAAGACGGGATCCGACGAGCACGCGCGCTCCGTGGCGCGTCGTTATCTCGAGATCCACCCGGACGACGAGGACGCGGTCCTGGATGCGATTCGCGTGTGCGTCCAGCAAAACGACCGCCCGGGCCTCGATGCGCTTCTGGACCGCCTGGGCGACATGCCGGTGGTGCTCACGAGCAAGTCGCTGCGCTACATCAGGTTCTTGAGGAGGTGAGAGCACGTGGGAGGATACTATCGCAAGCTCTTCGTCTACATCTTCGCTGCCCTGGCCGTGGCGCTGCTTCTCGTCGTCGTGAACAGCGGGGCGCTGGTGCGCAGCAACGGACAGGAGTTTGACTTCGACCGGACCGAGCCCGTGGACACCGTGTCCCAGGCCGACATGGAGGACGCCGAGACGACCGCTCTCGTGCTCTGCGACCCCGAGGACGCGCAGTCAGTGAAGTACCAGGACAATCTCGAGCGCGTCTTCGGCTGGCTGCGCATCGACGCGCTCTTCCTTCCGGCCGACCGCAAGGACACAGTGAGTTACCAGGACTACGACCTCGTGATGGTCGCGTTCTCGGACTGGGAGGGCCTCATCGGCGGGGACAGCGCGCGGCTGCTGCGCTACGTCGACGGCGGCGGGCACCTGCTGCTGGGTATGATGCCCGACGAGGTGGGCGGGGTGTACCAGACGCTCTCCCGACGCATGGGGGTGACGGATTACGGGGACTATCTCGAGACCGACGGAATCCGCTTCACCGACGAGCTGACCCCCGGGGCCACGAGCCAGGTCTTCCAGGGGGAGGACTTCGGCGACGTTGCCCTGAGCCTGCAGGTGGAAAGCGGCTGCGACGTCTATGCGACTGCCCTGGCGGGCGAGCGGGAGACCCCCCTGGTGTGGCGCAAGGAGGTCGGCGAGGGCGCCATTCTCTCGTACAACGGGACCGCCATTACAGGTGACAGCTGGACGGGTTTTGCCGCGGGATGTGTGACGGCGCTGCTGGGCGAGCACCTCTACCCGGTCATCAACACCAAGACCGTCTTCATCGACGACTTCCCCTCGCCCCAGTACAACACCCAGAGCGACGTCATCGAGCAGAACTACAACCGCACAGTGCAGGAGTTCTTCCGAGACATCTGGTGGCCCGACATGCAAAACGCCGCGCGCAGCTACGATTACGGCTACGTGGGCCTGTTCATAGCGACGTACGACGACGTGGTGGACCCGGAGGACTTCCTCTACCAGAAGGACACGGTCGAGCAGTACTTTGGCAACAGCCTCCTGGATAACGACTTCGAGATCGGGGCCCATGGGTACAACCATCAGTCCCTTGCCCTCGAGGGAGGGGTGCCCGACGACCTGGGCTACAACTCCTGGGCAAGCGAGAAGGACATGACGGCGAGCTTGGTCGAGCTGCGCTCCATCGCTAGCGAGCTCTTTCCGGGCGTGAAGCTCTACACGTACGTTCCACCCTCGAACTATCTTGACGCCGACGGCCGCGATGCCGTGAAGGAAGCCCTGCCCGATCTTCAGGTCATCTCCGGCGTGTATACAGGCGAGGGCGAGGAGGGCAGCGTCTACGTCCAGGACTTCGAGGTGGCTTCCGACGGCATCGTGGAGTTTCCCCGCATCACCTCGGGCACGCTGGACGACCCCTACGACCGCTTCGTTGCGTTGAACGTGGGCGGCCTCTACGGCGTCTACAGCCACTTCATCCATCCCGACGACATTCTGGACGAGGAACGCGGCCGCGGGCTTTCGTGGGAGGAGCTCTACCGTCAGTACACCACGCGCCTGCAGTACGTCAACGACTGCCTCTCCAGCCTGAAATCTGCTACCGCCATGGAGGCGGCGGAATCCCTGCGTGTCGCCGAGCAGCTCGAGGTGGCGATCGAGGTGGGGCAGGATCGCGTCGAGGGCCGTTGCAACGGCTTCACCGGCCAGGCGTACTGCTACTTCCGCACCGACGGCGTGGCCCGGGCGGACAATGACAGTTGCATGGTTACGCCCGTGAGCGACGTGGCCGGCGAGCACTGGTACCTCGTCGAGGTCCTCGAGCCCACGTTCTCCTTCGCGCTGGAGGAGAGATCATGAGAATATGCCTTATAGCCGAGGGGTGCTATCCCTATGTGGCCGGAGGGGTGTCCTCCTGGGTCCAGATGCTCATCCAGGGTATGCCGGAGCACACCTTCGTCATCTACACCATCGCCGCGAACGAGTCCGACCGCGGGAAGTTCAAGTACGAGCTGCCGGAGAACGTGGAGCGGGTGGAGGAGAACTTCCTCGACCAGTACATGGACACGAAGGTGAGAAGACCGCGGCGCAATGACCTCAAGCCCCAGGAGCGGAAGGCGCTGCTGGACCTCATAACCTCCAGCAAGCCCGACTGGGACACGCTTTTCGCCATGTTCTCCGGCGCTGGGAGCTATCAGGCCAACGAGTTCTTGGCCAGCGACGCATTCCTGGACGTGCTGATGGCGGCGAGCGAGGACACGTTTCGCATGACCCCCTTCAACAACGTCTTCTGGACCGTTCGTTCCATGCTGCTCCCCGTGCTCAACATCCTTCGCTGCCCCGTGCCGGATGTGGACGTGTTCCACGCGGTTTCTACGGGCTACGCCGGCCTGCTGGGTGCCCTTTTCCAATGGCGGACGGGCAAGCCCTTCGTTATCACCGAGCACGGCATCTACAGCCGCGAGCGCGAGGAGGAAATCCTGCGCGCCAAGTGGGTCGACGTCTACTTCAAGCGCACATGGATTGACTTCTTCCTGGGCATGGCATCGGCGGCGTACGACCATGCCGGCGTCATAGCTTCTCTCTTCCACCATGCGCGCGACCTCCAGATCGAGTACGGGGCACTCCCCGAGCGCTGCAGGGTCATTCCCAACGGCATCAAGCTCGAGCGCTTCGAGGGCATCGGCCCCCTGCCGCTCGAGCGGCAGGGCCTGACGCTCGGGGCGGTGATCCGGGTGGTCCCCATCAAAGACCTCAAGACCATGATCAATGCCTTTGCCCTGGTGCGCGCCAGGCGTTCAGACGCCACGCTCTACATGATCGGTCCCGCGGACGAGAATCCCGAGTACTACGACGAGTGTCTTGACCTCATCGACAACCTCGGCGTGAAGGGTGTCGAGTTCGTGGGTCGCGTGGACGTTGCCGAGTGGTACGGCAGGCTCGACATGGTGCTGCTGAGCAGCATCAGCGAGGGCCAGCCCTACGCCGTGCTCGAGGCCATGGCGAGCCGTCGCCCCGTGGTGGCGACGGACGTGGGCTCGTGCCGCGAGCTTCTCGAGGGCAATGGCGACGGTCTGGGCGCAGCGGGCGTCGTGGTGCCGGTGATGAGCCCGGACATCATGGCAGACGCCATCCTCGAGCTGGCGGAGGACCGCGCTGGGCTGAGCCGCATGGGCGAGAGCGGCCACGAGCGGGTGAGCCGCTTCTATCGCGAGGACGACTTCTTGGCCACCTACAAAGACTTGTATCAGGAGGTGGGCGACGCATGGCGGGCGTAGGCTTCGAGCTCAAGAAGCTCTTCCGCCGTCGCGGCGGATACATGAATGCCCTTCGGGCCTATGCCACCACCGCGATGGTCACCGAGGGTCCCATGGTGCTCTGCATCGTTATGCTGTTCGCCACGCGCCTGCTGCTGCGCCTGTGGGGGACGGGGTATGCTGACCAAGAGGTCTACCTGATCAGCATCACCTACATCATGATCTTCTCGCTCATCCTGTCTAACACGTTCCTCATGTTCTCGGACCGCTTCATATCGGACTGCATATACGAGGACCACAAGGACCAGATTCTACCGTCCTTCTTTAGCCTCGTTGCCTACCTGCTGCTTCTCGGGGGCGTGGTCGCAGGCATTTATCTGCTGCTTCTTGACATCCCGCTTCTGCACAAGGTGCTCAACTTCCTGCAGTTCGAGACTATGCTCATCGTCTGGGTGCAGATGGCGTATCTCTCCGCCATCAAGAAGTACCTCAAAGTTCTGACGGGCTTCTTGGCGTCCGCTCTGCTTGCCGTAGGCGGCGCCGCACTGCTCATGTTCTTGCGGGTGGAGCCCCTGACGGCGGCCTTTCTGGGGGGTACTGCCGGCTACCTGCTGATGATGCTGCTCTATATGCAGGAGCTTGTGAGCTTCTATCCCATGGGCCGCTTAAGCCTCGTGGTGCTCTTCCCGTACCTGGACAAGTACAAGAGCCTGATCGCAACGGGGTTCTTCTCGGCGCTCGGTCTGTTTGGCCACAACTTCGTCTACTGGTTCAGCGAGTATCACACCACCGTCATCGACAACATGGTCTACTGCATGAAGTATGACGTCGCCTGCTTCTGGGCCAGTTTGACCATCATTCCGTATCTGGTGATCAACGTGGTGTCGCTCGAGGTCAACTTCTACAAGGCGTATCGAACGTACTTTGACACCATTTTGTACGGGGGGACCTTGGAAGACATCCGCACGGAGAACCGCAACCTGGGCCGTGCGCTGTTCCGCGAGCTTGCCCATGTGTTCGAGTTGCAGTTCTTTGTGGAGCTCCTCTGCATTACCTTCCTGGGCAACTTCCTGCAGAATACGGCGTTTGACCTGGAGATGCTCTCGATCTTCCGCTACCTGTGCGTGGGGTACTGCTTCTTCGTGCTGGTGAAGAGCATCGTGATCTTGTTGCTGTACTTCGACGACCGCAGGGGCGCGCTGATCTTCAGCGGTCTCTTTGTCGCACTGAGCATCGTGTTCTCCGCCCTGATGCTGCTGGCTGGCATCGACTGGTACGGCATCGGCTTCCTCGCCGCAGGCGTCGTGTGCTCGATTGCGGGTCTCTACTATCTGCACGGCTATATTGAGCGCCTGGAGTATCAGGTTTTCTGTCGCCAGCCGCTCTTCTACGAGGAACCCGAGGGCGTCTTCAAACGCCTGGCAGACCTGGTGAACGAGGAGGAGCGTCGCGTGAGCCTGAAGCACCAGTACCGAGAGAAGGAGCGTGGCCGAAAGGAGCGCGCGAACAATGAGGGCCAGGAGGGGAGGAAGTCGTGAGAAGGTTCGAGCTGAAGCCGGCGTATCTGGCCGCCGTGGCGGGAATCCTCCTGCTTCTGGGTCTGGCCCTTGGCGCGTCGAGCCTGCGTCGCACGAGCGCCCCGACAGAGGGGGACGAGCAGGTCATCGAGGCCGTCGATGACGAGCGGGGCGACGAGCAGGAGACCGGCGGCTTCCACGTTGCCGAGGGCGGGGACATAGACGACGGTCTCAACGAGGACAAGAGCGTCTACGCCGAGGACGATCCCGACTCGATTGTGTGCTTCTACGTCACGGTGCGCTACGGCAGCGAGGCGCGGGGCACCAACCACACCTTTAACGAGGTGAACAGCGCTATTCGCTTTGTGGACAGCGCTCATGTGGACAACGACGTGTACGCCGACGCCCTGGTCCAGGTGGGTAACGAGGAGGGCCCGCAGCCGGGCATGCTGGGCTACGGAGAGACCGAGTCCAACGCGACGATCCGCGTACGCGGCAACTCGTCCACGACGATGCCGCAGAAAAGCTACAAGCTCTCCCTCAATGACGAGGCGGGGACCTGGCGGGGGCAGAGCAACATAGCCTTGAACAAGCACATCTTCGATGCCACGCGCGTCAGGAACAAGCTGTACTTCGACCTGGCGAAGAATCTCTCCGACGTGCCGAGCGAGCGCACCCAGTTTGCCCGCGTGTTCATCAAGGACGAGACCTCCGGCGCCACCGAGTTCGAGGACTACGGCCTGTTCACCCAGATTGAGGTGCCCACCAAGAAGTACCTCGCCAACCACGGGCTTGATCGAGCGGGATATCTCTACAAGGTCATCAGCTTCAACTTCGAGCCAAATGACCTCATCAAGAACTTCGATGACGAGGGATTCGACCAAGCTGCGATGGACACCGTTATCAGCTGTCGGGGGCGCGAGGACAACGCGCGCCTGCTGGAGCTGATCGAGGCGGTCAATGACGTCACCATCGACATCAACGACGTGTTGGACACCTACTTTGACCGCGACAACTATTTCCAGTGGCTCGCGTTCAACCTGCTGATGGGCAACAGGGACACCACCATGCAGAACTATTACCTGTACAGTCCTCTTAACGGCAGCAAGTGGTACATCATTCCCTGGGACGGCGACACGAGCCTGATGCGCAACGAGTACCAGATGGAGGATGGCGAGAAGATCGCGGACTGGGAATGGGGCATTGGAAATTACTGGGGCATAGTTCTTCACCAGCGCGTGCTGAAGAACGACCGCTGCCGTGAGGAGCTCGCCGCCACCGTGGAGGAGATGCACGAGTGGCTGAACAAGGAGACCGTGGACGAGATGCTCGCCGACTACTACGAGACGGTGGAGCCCTACCTCTACGCCATGCCCGACTACCTGAACCTTCAGCACACTCGCGAGGAGGTCGAGAGCATCCTCGCGACCATGGGCGATGAGGTGGAGGAGAACTACGCCAACTTCGTCGACAGCCTGGACGACCCGATGCCCTTCTGGCTGTATGACGCAGAGCCTAATGAGGACCAAGTTCGCCTGAGCTGGGGCGCTGCCTATGACTTCGAGGGCAGCTCCTTCACCTACGACGTCGTCGTGAGTCGCTACCCCGACATGCGTGACCCGCTGTTCAGCCAGCAGGGGCTGTCGGCGACCGAGGCGAGCGTTCCCCGAGAGGCCCTAGGGGACGGCGAGTTCTACTGGCGGGTGGTTGCCACCCGCTCCGATGGTCAGACCGTGCCGGCAATGAACCAGGTCGGGGTGGGCGAGGAGTTCTATCCCGGCGTCTACAGCTTCGTGCTGTGACGGGGGCGTCATGAAGACCTATCGTCACGAGCAGAAGTACCTGATTCACGAGGCGCAGTACCTCCCGCTTCGCTCTGCGCTCTCGGCGCTCATGGAACGAGACAGCCATGTGGGTCCCGATGGGGAGTACATGCTGCGCAGCCTGTACTTCGATGACATGTACCGCACCGCGTACGAGGACAAGATGGCGGGCGTCTATGCGCGCAAGAAGTACCGCATCCGCGTCTACGACTGCGCGCGCGACCGCATCAACCTCGAGTGCAAGTACAAGCAGGGGCCCTACATCTCCAAGGAGTCCCTGTCCCTGAGCGTCGAGGAGTACGAGTGCATCCGCGCGGGTGAGTGCGGCTTTTTGCTGGGGAAGGACTCGCCTATGGCGCGGGAGTTCTACCTCGACTGGCAGACGCGCCTGCTGCGTCCCGTTGCGGTGGTGGACTACGAGCGGGAGCCCTACGTGATGAATGCGGGCACCGTGCGCATCACCTTCGACAAGAACCTGCGCGCCGTGGCGCCATCCGAGGGACTTTTCGACGTGAAGGCCCCCTCGAGGGCCGTGCTTGCTCCGGGGCAGCTGATCATGGAGGTAAAGTTCACCGGCTATCTGCCCGAACGGGTGCGGCGCATCTTCGCGACACGCAACATGACCCAGACCTCTGCCTCCAAGTTCTGCATGTGCGTTGACCGACTGAACGGCGTTATGCCCCGGCTGAGCGCCTGACGAGAGAAGGAAGGGACGATACCCTATGGACGAGCCGACTCAGACAACATTTGCCGACATGTTCAAGAACTCGTTTTTGAACATGTTCCCCGAGACCGTCGATCCCTGGCAGCTGGTTACCGTGCTGGCGGTGTCGCTTCTGCTGGGCCTGTGCATCTACGCCGTCTATCGGCGATGCTTCATGGGAGTGGTGTACGACCACTCATTTGCCATCTCGCTTGTGATCATGACGGTTCTGGTGTCCGTGATCATCGTGACCATCAGCTCAAACGTCATGCTCTCGCTCGGTATGGTCGGTGCCCTCTCCATCGTGCGCTACCGTACGGCGGTGAAGAGTCCCCTCGACCTCATGTTCTTGTTTTGGGCCATCACGACGGGCATCGCGGTGGGGGCGACCTATTACTACATCGGCATCGTTGCGTTCCTGTTTGTCGCGGTGGTGTTCTTCGTCCTTCGAAATGTGAGGGGTGGCAGCGAGACGTACATGCTCGTGCTGGAGTGCTCGGCCGATCTCCCCGTCGAGGAGGAGGTGCGCCGCGCGCTTGCGAGCTATCAGACCAAGGTGCGCTCCAAGGTGGTGCGCAACAATCGCGCGGAGCTGACCGTCGAGGTGCTCATGAAGGATGACAACATGAACGTCGTGAACGTCATCAGCCAGATCGAGGGCGTAGACAACGTGACGATGGTTCAGTATCGCGGCAGCTACGACGCGTAGCCCTGGCGCCGCTAGCCAATCGCGCGCAGCACGGCGTCGCGGGCGTCCGCGAGCGCGGGCATGAGTCGCTCGGCCTCCGCGCGGTCCCCTGCGCGCAGGGCCGTGAGAACGCCCATCGCCAGCTCGGCCAGCGTCTTCATGGAGAGGTTCGCCGCCGCTCCCTTGAGCGTGTGGGCGGCGGCGCGCGCCGCGTCGTCGTCGCCCCGCTCCATCGCGCGAACCAGCTCGTCATAGGACGTGTCCTGCGCAAAGATGCCGAGCAGCCGCTCGTAGAGCTGCTCGTTGCCAAGAACGCGGCCGAGGCCGTCCTCGACGTCCACCCCTGCTGCCTCGAGCTCCTCGCGCCTCATCGGGAGCCCTCCTCTCTCGTCTCATACATCGTGCTCATAAGAGGCTCGACCTCACGGAACGCCGTCAGGAGTTGGGGATTGAAGGTCCCGCACTCCCCTCCGCAGATCATCCCGACCGCCTTCTCGCGCCCGAAGGCGCCCTTGTACACGCGCTTGGAGCGAAGGGCGTCGTAGACGTCCGCGAGGGCCACCACCTGGGACCAGGTGGTCAGGTCGCTGCCGCCGAGGCCGTCGGGGTAGCCGCGGCCGTCCCAGCGCTCGTGGTGGTGGCGGGCGATGTCCACGGCGTACGGGTATGCCCCGCTCTGGTGCAGCTGGGGAATGCCCTCGAGCATCTGCGCCCCGACTATCGTGTGCGTCTTCATGACCTCGAACTCGTCCGAGGTGAGCTTGCCCGGCTTTCCGAGGATCGCGTCCGGTATGGCGATCTTCCCGACGTCGTGCATGATGGAGGCAAGCGCGATGCTCGCCACGTCGCTGGAGGAGAGGCCGCTTCCCAGCGAGGTCTCCGTGAGCATGATGCGCGTGATGTCGTGGATGCGCCGCACGTGCCCGCCCGACTCTCCGTCCCTGAACTCGATCGCCGTCGCAAGGGCCTCGATCATGCCCTGGTTGAGCTCGATGATCTGTGCCGCGCGGCGCAGCAGCTCGTCCTGCTGCCGCTCGACCACGCCGCTCAGGCGCCGCCTTGCCGCAAAGAGCTCGACGACGGACCCCACGCGCCGCTGGACCACGTGGGGTATCACCGGCTTCTCTATGACGTCCATGACGCCCAGCTCGTAGGCGGCGCGCGTGACCTCCGCGTCGGCCTCCGCACTGATGAGGAACACGGGGATGCGCAGCATGAGGCCGCGCTCGTCGAGCCGGCGCAGCACCTCGAGCCCGTTCATCCGTCTCATCTGGTAGTCGAGAAGAACGGAGCAGTAGCGGGCGGGGTCGGCGAGGATGAGGTCGAGGCCCACGTCCCCGTCCTCGGCCTCCTCGATGCGGTAGTGCTCGGAAAAGATGGCGGCGAGGACGGTCCGGTTGATGACGTCGTCGTCGATGATGAGCATCGTCTGCGGGCCGGCCGGGGCGTCCGCCAGCGGCGCATACTCGTCGATGAGCCCGAGCATTCGCTCGAGGTCGTTGCCAGGGGGAGGGCACATGCCTCATCGCCTCCGCGTCGTCGCGTTCTTCTCGGCCCCGCTCACTTCGACGCTGCCTCAAAGTCGAGCAGGTGAATGGTGATGCGGTTCTTTCCGCCGTGCTTTGACTGGTACAGCGCCGCGTCTGCCATCTTGATGAGCTCCGTCACCTCGGGGAGGCCCTGTTGCGTGATGACCGCGCCTGCGCTGATGGTCGTGGAGAGGCCGAGCTTCTCCTGGCTCTTTGCGGTCAGCTCGGCCTGTATGCGCCCCATCTTGCTCTTGAGGGCCGCCTCGCTCACGGGCCCGGGGATGAACACGATGAACTCGTCGCCGCCAAAGCGCCCGACGATGTCGGTGGAGCGGAAGTTCGAGCGGAGGATCTCGCTTACGATGCGCAGCGCGGAGTCTCCGACCATGTGACCGTGGACGTCGTTGATGGACTTGAGGTCGTCGATGTCGATGAAGATGAGCGTGCAGGGGGCGTGCCCCTCCGCGTTCTCGAAGTAGTCTCGCGTGAGGGAGAGCAGGGCGCGCTTGTTGAAGACCTTCGAGAGGTCGTCGCGCATGCTCAGCTCCTGGAAGTGCGTCTTGGCCTCAAACAGGACGAGGCGGTACTGCATGACGATGTGGGTCACGCAGACGGAGAAGACGAGGGCCGCTATGGCGGAGAGGGTGTCGAACTGCGCCACATAGGGGTCCTTGAATGCCAGGGCGCACGCCGCGTACGCGATGGAGAGCGCTCCGGAGATCGCGCAGTTGAGCATCGAGGGCATGATGAAGAGCGCGGAGAGCGCGACGATCATGAGGGGCGTGAACACCGTCGGCGCCATCGGGTTGGTCATGGTGTCGATGGCGATGCCGAAGGAGATGATGGTGGCCCCCACGAGAACGGAGAGAAAAGTGGCGAGGGAGCGGGTCGACGACTTCGTCCGATAGAGGCGTATCACTACGAGCAGGGCGAGCATTACGGGAGCAAACAGCAGGTGCGGCGGCGAGGGTGCCCAGCCCCGTATGAGCAGGGGGGAGATGAGCAGGCACCCTATGAGGATGAAGACGGTGAGAAGGCAGGCGTTGCAGGCGACGTCGAGGTTCTCCTGTCGGATCTCGTCGCGCGCCGAGGTGAGGTACGCGCGGCGCCTCACCCATTCGCTCTGAATGTAGTCGCGGATCTTCTCGCCCATGCTCACCCCCGCTCTGCCGGACGCGGCCCCGTCCCCTCCATGATATCGGAAGCGGCCTTGGGAAGGTCGTGCCGGGGGGCGTCGCGAACCGATTGTACGTCGGTGCCGGCGTGCCGCGGCGCTCTTTTCGCCGACGGGGCTGCACATCCGGTGACCTGCGGTCCTGCGTTCGGATATAGTGATGAAGGGGGCCATTCGCCCCCTTTCAAGACGGCGTTCGTGTTAGGGAGGGAGCGCGTCACATGGCGCATGACAAGTCGCGGCGGACCGCGGAGCGCACTGCGCAGTTTGTGGTCGGAATCGGAGCGTCGGCGGGCGGCGTCGAGGCGCTGCAGGAGCTGTTCCAGTCACTTCCCTCCAACAGCGGGCTCGGCTTCGTGGTGATCCAGCACCTCTCTCCCGACCATCGCAGCCTCATGGCGGACATCCTCGGCAAGCAGACCGAGATGAAGGTCCTCCAGGTGGAGCGGGACACCGAGATCGAGCCCAACACGGTCTACCTCATCCCGCCCAAGAAGAACCTCACGGTCCGCGACAGGCGCCTGCGCCTCTCGGACTACGACCACACCGTCCTCAACCACCCCATCGACATCTTCTTCAACTCGCTGGCCGAGGAGTACGGCGAGCGCGCGGTGGCCGTGGTCCTCTCCGGCACGGGAACCGACGGCACCGGCGGCATCCGGACGGTCAAGGACAGGGGCGGCCTCACCATCGTGCAGAAGCCCGAGAGCGCCAAGTTCGACGGGATGCCCCGCAGCGCGATCAGCACCGGCCTCGTGGACTGGGTGCTTCCCCCGAGCCAGATCGGCGGGGAGATCGTGAACTTCGCCCGCTACCATCTTGACGTCATCACCAAGGAGGGGCTGGAGCTCTTCAGCGACGAGGAGAGCCTCTCGCGCATCTACCTCGCGCTCAAGAAGCAGAACGGGATCGACTTCACGCACTACAAGCGCTCGACCATCGTCCGCCGCATCGAGCGGCGCCTCATGGTCACCCACACCGGGTCGCTCGCCGAGTACGCGCAGATCCTGGACGAGAGCCCCGACGAGGTCGCCGTGCTCGCCAAGGAGATTCTCATCGGCGTGACGAGCTTCTTCCGCGACGCCGCGTTCTTCGAGGTGCTCAAGAACCAGGTCATCACCAACATCGTCCGCGGGGGCTCCGACCGCGACCCCATCCGCGTGTGGAGCGCGGGATGCTCCACGGGCGAGGAGGCCTATTCGCTGGCCATCCTGTTCAAGGAGGTCCTCGACGAGCTCAAGGTGCATCGCGACGTCAAGATCTTTGCGACGGACATCGACGTCAAGGCCATCGAGAAGGCGGGCAAGGGCATCTTCTCCGAGAGCATCATCGAGGACGTGTCGACCGACCGGCTGGCACGGTTCTTCGTGAAGCGCGACGACACCTATCACATCTCCAAGGACATCCGGCAGATGGTGATCTTTGCGCCGCACAACATGCTCTCCGACCCGCCCTTCGGCAAGCTCGACCTCATCTGCTGCCGCAACGTCATGATCTACTTCCAGCCGGTGCTGCAGCGCAGCCTCTTTGCCATCTTCCACACCGCCCTCAAGAACGGCGGCTATCTCTTCCTCGGCAAGAGCGAGACGGCCAACGAGTATCCCGACGTCTTCCAGCCTGCCTTCTCCGCCGAGAAGATCTACGTGCACAACAGCGCCGGCAAGATGGACGGGCCCGAGCCCATCAACTTCAACATCCCCACGGTGCAGGCCATCCCGCCCAAGCACGTGCCCGCCGAGGCGCATCGCCCCGCGGACTACGGCCTCGAGAGCATCTACACGCACTTCCTCGAACGCTTCCTCCCCGCGGCAGTGGTCATCAACGAGGCCAACGACGTCATCCACTTCTTTGGAAACTACCTGGACTACGTGAGCATCGCCCCGGGCAAGGCGACGTTCAACCTCTTCACGATCATCAACCCCGACCTCTCGCTCGCGGCGTCCACGGCGCTCTCGCGCTGCCGCGCGGAGGGCAAGGCCGTCACCTACCAGGACATCCGCGTGGACTGCCCGAGCGGCAGCCGCGTCATCGACCTCGTGCTGGAGCCCGTCCCCATGCCGGGCAACCTCGAGGCGAGCCTCACGGCCATGCTCTTCGTCGAAGGGCGCGACCGCGAGACGGACGGTTCGGTCGAGAAGTACGACATCAATGCGACGACCGCGCGGCGCATCGCCGACCTCGAGGCGGAGCTGCGCGACTCCCAGAGCAACCTCCAGTCCACGATCGGCGAGCTCGAGACCGTGAACGAGGAGCTGCAGGCCGCCAACGAGGAGCTCCTCACGGCCAACGAGGAGCTGCAGAGCTCCAACGAGGAGCTTCAGTCGGTGAACGAGGAGCTCTACACCGTTAACACGGAGTACCAGCAGAAGGTCGACGAGCTCACCATGACGACCAACGACCTCTCCAACTTCCTCTCGTCCACCATGATCGGCATCCTGTTCATCGACGAGAACTTCAATATCCGCAAGTTCACCGAGTACGTGGGCCGCGAGTTCCAGCTGATGGACCACGACGTGGGCCGCCCCATCCAGATCTTCGCGCACAGCTTCCCGAGCGAGGACATCGTCGGCGACGCCGAGCGCGTGCTCAAGGACCTCACGCCCATCGACCGCGAGGTGGTCTCGCTCAGCCGCAGGTGCTACACGCTGCGCATCGCCCCCTACCGAACGACGGAGAACAGCATCAAGGGCCTGGTCATCACGATCATCGACAGCCTCGGAGCCGCCGCGCGCGCCGTGAGCTCGCACTAGGCGTCAGGCGGGCGGCGCGGGGCCGCGCCGCTGCGTCTAGGCCACGAGGTACTTGCGCGCGAAGAGCTCCGGGGGCATGGGCTTGTCGTAGAAGTAGCCCTGGCAGTAGCAGCAGCCCTCCTTGGTGAGCGCGTCCGCCTGCTCGGCCGACTCGACGCCCTCGGCGATGCAGGACATGTTCTGGCTGGCGCAGATCTCGGCGATGTTGCGGACGAGGGCGCAGCTCACCTCGTTGCCGGGGATGTCGCGCACGATGCTCTGGTCAAGCTTGATCGTGTCAAAGCGAACGTTGGCGAGGACGGAGATGTTGGAGTAGTGCGATCCAAAGTCGTCGAGCGCCACTCGCAGGCCAATGCCGCGATACCGGCTCACGAGGTCGTTCAGCGTCGAGGTCCCCAGGTCGATGGCGGTCTCGGTGACCTCCATCTCGATGAGGCGCGACGGCACCGAGGGGTAGCGGCTCATGATGGCCAGCACCGAGGCGAGCGAGGTGGGGCTCAGCAACGTGGTGCGCGAGAAGTTGCTCGAGATGGCGGGGACGTTGTAGCCGCGCTGTCTCCAGGAGCTCATGAGCGCGAGCATGCTGTCAAAGACGAAGTAGTCCAGCGTGCCGATTTCCCCGCTCTGCTCCATGCGCTCGACGGTCTTGACGGGCGAGCCTATCGTCCCGTCCTCGTCGATGACGCGCGCCAGCGCCTCCGCGCCCACGAGCGCGCCCGTGCGCATGTCGATCTTGGGCTGGAGGAAGACGGTGAAGCGCTGCGAGAGCGCGGCAGTCTTCGAGAGGGGGCTGAATTCGGACAGGCCGCTGTCGAGCGAGGGCTTGCTGTTGCCCGTCTGGGTGAACTCGGCGAAGGCAGGGCTCGTGTCGTGCAGGGCGATGACGCGCGCCTCGTCGATTGTGGACCAGGCGTTGCCGATGCTGTCGGTCCACGTGCTGCCAAGCTGGACGTCGTGCGGGTGGCGTGCGACCAGCGTCATCCGCGCCTGGGCGCAACGTTGGATGAACGCGTTGTACGAGGAGTTGGGGAAGAGCGCTATGAACTCCGAGTCGGAGGTGTGGAAGACGGGCATCGTGTCAAACTGCTGCTCGAGCGCCGTCTTGACGTCCCCATAGGTCTTGAGCACCTGCGTGAACCCCTCGGAGCTCACGCGCTCGACCACGTCGGGAAGATTGACCGCGAGAACGCCGAGCGAGTTCCACAGGCCGCCCTCGGCCCGCGCCACGAGCTGCTCGAGCTCATGGCTTCCCGGCATGTTGCCGAGCTCGGTGGAGGTCGTGGGGGAGCCGGCGCGCGCGTCCCCGTATGCGAAGAGCTTCCAGTCGTGGAGGGCGCGGGAGCCGACGCACGAGGCGAGGCTCCAGCTCTCGAAGTTTCGTGACGGGGAGTCGACGCAGAGCGCCAGCGAGCGCTTGCTGGAGTGCATGAGGGGCACGACGCAGAAGCGCCAGGGGTCGCCCGTGTGATAGCCGTCCTCGGAGCGGCTGAGGACGTGCTCGCGGGACGCGTAGACGGGCCTCTTCGCGCTGATGTTCCGGGAGATGAAGGGGAAGCGCGAGGCCGGGCTGTTGGAGAGCCGCGTGCGGATGCTCATGGCGCCCGACGCCGCCCACTCAAAGGGAATCGTGAGCAGCCCGTCGTCCCACGTGACCATGACGAGGTAGCAACGCCGCGCCTGATAGTGCATGCCGACGCCCCTGAGCGCCGCGTTGACGGCCTGAATCGGCGCGTTGGTGTTGAGCATCGCGGAGGTGATGACGGCATACGTCCGCAGGTCGCTCTCGGAGAGCCTGCTGACCTCGGTGACAAGGTCGGGGGCCCCGCCGTCGAGGTCGTTGTCGGCGCCTGCGGCCAGAAGGGGCTGCGGCTGCGCGACGAAGACCCCCGTCTCGGGCTCGCGGGCCGCGCATGCGGCGCATGCCTGCGCGACTGCGGCGTCCGGGTCGAAGGACGACGAGGGGCCAAAGACGGTCTCGGCAACAAGGGAGTAGGCGCGGTCGATGAGGCCTGCGGCCTGGTCCCCTGCGTCGGCGAGGCTCTCGCGGGCGGCGGTGAGGGCGGAGAAGACGTGCTGGCGAACGGCGTCGTCGCTCTCGGCGTCGGGGAAGAACGCGACGACCGTCTCGTCGTCGACGAGGCAGGCGATGCAGCCGGTGTCGAGAAAGACCCCGATTGCCAGGGCGACGCCGCGCGCGGTGCGGCCCGACGGATCGTCGGGGCAGACGATGCGGATGGCGGTGAGCGCGCACAGGGTCTCGAGCGGGGCGCCGTCGAGGATGGACCTGGTGATAATCTGGGCATATCCATGCTGATAGAGCTGGGTGCCCTGATCGCGCATGGCGGAGACGTCCGCGTTTGCCTCCCAGACGTTGCGCTGGTCGCACGAGCTCACGTACGTGTGGGCGATCAGCGTGCCGAGGGCGTCCTTGCGCACGTTCACGGCGATGCGGATGGGGTGCGTCATGCCGTTGTCGACCGTGCGGAAGCGCCCGATCTCCCAGCGTCGCCCCTCCTCGTAGGCGCGTATCACGCGCTCCGGGTCAAGGAGGGAGAGGTAGGCCTCGGACTCGCGCCGCGAGAAGAGCGAGTCTGCGCCGTCCGAGAGCACGCGATCGAGGGGTACGTCCCTGATCATGTGCATCTGCTCACCCTCACGCCACAGCATGGACTCGACCCGTCTCGTCGCGAGGTTGATCGTCCCTGCGCGCAGCAGGTGCGGAGTCAGGCAGTCGGGGATGTTCTTGAGACAGCGCTGGATCTCCTGCAGCTTCTCGAGCTCGCGGCGGACGCCGACCGCCATGACGGGTCGGCCGCTCTCGTCGAACTGCATGCGATAGCTGAGGGAGCACCAGACGTAGGCGCTGTCGACGGCACTCCTGAGCATGATGTTTGCGGAGGAGGACTCGCGCCCGCCCAAGATGTCCGAGAAGAACTCGTCGAGCGCTGCAGTGGAATCCGGATGCACGAGGTCGTTGACCACGAGGGCGTCGGGGACGTCGGGGACGGACTTGACGCGAATGGCGCTGAGCCCGTTGGCACGGTAGATCTTGAGCTCGCGGGTGGCGAGGTCGTAGGTCCAGAACTCGTCGGCAGACTCATGGGAGAGCAGCGAGAGCCAGGTCAGTCCCAGGCCGAGCGACGTGCGCTGCCGCGCGGCAAGGGCGCGCAGCTCGGCGTTCTTCTCGGCAAGGTCGTCCTGCGGGCTGGGGTAAGGGATACTCTGGCCGTCTACCGCCACGTCACGCTCCAAAAATGCACCCATGTGAGATTCTCGCCTGCAAGCGTGCGGGGGTCAAAAGGCGCATCTGGCCGACGCATGGCATGCCCAACGGGCTGAGTATATAACAAAAAGTCTGGGGGGGGGGGCTCTCCGACCCGCCAATCGCCAATAAACGGCAGGAAGCGGGGATAAACGGCGCCTAGGCCCACGCCCGCGCGAGTGCGCCGGAGAGCGCGTCGAGACTGATCGGCTTGGTGACGTGGTCGCTCATCCCCGCCTCCCGGGCTCGCGCGATGTCCTCGGCGAACGCGTTGGCGGTCACGGCGATGATGGGGACGTGCACATCGAGTGCGCGAATGGCCCGCGCCGCCTCGCAGCCGTCCATCACGGGCATCTGCATGTCCATGAGGATGGCGTCAAAGCGGCCGGGCTCGGCGGCCTCGTAGAGGTCGAGCGCCTCCCGGCCGTTGCCGGCCGTGGTCGCCTCGATGCCGAGCGCATCGAGAAGCGCACAGGTGATGAGCGTGTTCGTCTCGTTGTCCTCCACCACGAGCACGCGGTGGCCCGCCAGGGAGGGCGCCTCCTTCTGGGGCTCCTGCCCATCGGCGGGCTGCTCCTCCTCGGCGTGCTCCTCCGCGAGCTCAAAGGGAATCGTGAGGGTGAACGTGGTGCCCTCGCCGAGCGTGCTCTCCACGGCCACCTCGCCGCCCATCTGCTGCACGAGGTTCTTCACGATGGGCATGCCCAGGCCCGTGCCCGTGGTGCCGCGCGGCGCGAAGGCCTCCTCGCGCTCGAAGGGCTCGAAGAGCTTGGGGAGAAAGTCCTCGGGCATGCCGACGCCGGTGTCGGCGACGATGAGGCGGAAGACGTGGACGCGCGCGCGGCGCGGGGAGGCGTCGGGCTCGGTGACGTCCTCGAGCGTGACGTCGACGCTCGCACCGGCGAGGCTGTACTTGAGCGCGTTGGAGACGAGGTTGTTGAGCACCTGGCGCACGCGGCGCGCGTCGGCGACCACCCAGCGGTGCCTCACGTTGACGTGCAGCCGCAGGCTCTTCTCGGCCTTTGTGGCCTGCTCGCGGAACAGGTCGACGGTGCGCTCCACGACGTCGGCGAGGTCGACCGGCTGCGCGTCGAGGACGCTGCCCTCCGTGCTCTCGATGTGCGTGATGTCCAGGATGTCGTCGACGAGCTGCGCGAGCTGCCCGCCGGCGTCCTCGAGCAGGTCGATGTAGTGCTGCGCGCGGTCGGGGTCGTCGAGGCTCTCTCGCAGAAGGCCCGTGAGTCCCACGATGGCGTTGACGGGGGTGCGCATGTCGTGCGAGACGCTGCCGAAGAAGGCGCCCTTGCTGCGGGCGGACTGCCGCGCGGCCTCGAGCGAGCTCTCGAGGAGCTCGACGGTCTGCCGCTGCTGGTCGACCTCCTCGTCGACGAGGCGGAAGCAGACGATCATCTCGTCGCTGCGCAGGTCCGGGTTTGAGATGGCGCGGATGCTCACCCAGTGAAGCGAGCCGTTCATCTTTCGGCGGTACTCCCCGCCGTACTCCTTCACGCCCTCGAGGGCCAGGCGATGCAGGCTCTCGGTGGAGAAGCTCTCGTGGAAGAGCTCGAAGGTCCGCGGGTCCACAAAGCCGCGCATGACGTCGTGGAAGTGGTCGTAGGTGCCCTTGTCGCCGATGAGCTGGGACGTGTCGGGCGCTGACTTGATGGTGACGTAGGTCCCCCGCGCGTGGTTGACGAGGTAGATGGCATAGAAGGTGTCGCCCAGAATCTGCAGCGTGTTGGTGACGCGACGCATCCGCGCGGCGCTGATGCGGCCGGCGAGCAGCAGAAGCACGATGACGACGACGAGCCCGCCGCACATTGCGCTCACGGCCATCGTGGTGGCGTTCCAGCCGCTCTCGAGAACGCGCTGGGTAGGGATCGTGACGACGGAGAGCCAGCCGTTGTCGAGCTCCGCGTAGAAGATGCTGCGCTGCCGGCCCTCTATGTCCGTGTAGGTGACACTCACGTCGTCGAGGCGCCCGGCGACGATGTTGTCGTAGAGCCCCGCGATGTACTCGGTGCTTAGCGGGGAGTCGAGGTCGATGCTCGTGGCGGCGGAGAGCAGCTCCCCCGTGCCGTCGAAGAGGTAGTAGGAGGTCTCGGGCAGGAGGTCGAAGGACTTGTGGAGCCCGTCGAGGCGGCTCACGGGGACGTCGAGCGCGAGGACGTCGCCCGGGGTGGAGAGCTCCATCGCGATGGTGAGGAGGGACTCACCGCGGATGCCGTCGTCGTAGGAGTCGGTGATGATCATGCTGCCGTCGGCGGCGATGGCGTCTTGGTACCAGTGCTGATCGTCGACTGGCAGCCCGTCGGCGGTGCCATCCGCGTCGATAACCGTCCCGTTGAGGACGAGGTAGGGGAGAAACTCGATGTCGCTGAGGGACTCCGATGCCGCTGCGCCGATGTCAGACAGGCGCTCGCGCAGCTCCTCGTCGGATGCCCCGCTCGCGACGAGCTCGTCGAGGCCTTGCGCCCCCAGTTTCATGATGAACTCGAGGGTGCTGAGGTGCGACTGCTCCTCGGACGCATAGCTCTGTGCGAGCTGGGTTCCCCACACGTGCGCGTTGGAGAGCAGCGTGCTTCGGAGGAGGAAGGCCATCGCCGCGACGAGCAGGGCGGCGAGAACGGCGACGGCGGCGATGGCCATCTTGCCGTGGGAGCGTGCGTATCTGTCGAGCGGAGATGCCATGGCGCGACCCCTAACGTAAGGAGGGGTCCATTCTATGACAGCGGGGCGACGCGAGCCGTCCGGGCGATGCGGCGTTTCCGCCGACGCTTACTATTCGCGCCCCGTCCGGGGTTTCGAAGCTGCCGCGCCGCCATCGATGTCCTTCACGCCTGGCGTAAAATCCTAGTGTGACGTCATTCGAGGAGAGGGGCCTCATGGGCACCGCCAAGGTCTATTACACCAATCTGCGCACCTACGCCAAGGAGAGCCAGCTCGACAAGCTCAAGCGCCTCATCCGCAAGGCCGGCATCGAGCAGATCGACTTCGAAAACAAGTTCGTGGCTATCAAGATTCACTTTGGCGAGCTGGGCAACCTGAGCTTTCTGCGGCCCAACTACGCCCGCGCCGTCGTCGACGTGATCAAGGAGCTCGGCGGCAAGCCCTTCCTCACGGACTGCAACACGCTCTACGTGGGCAGCCGCAAGAACGCCCTCGAGCACCTCGACTGCGCGTACCAGAACGGCTTCACGCCCTACGCCACCGGCTGCCAGGTGATCATCGCAGACGGCCTCAAGGGCACCGACGAGACGCTCGTGCCCGTGAGGAACGGCGAGTACGTGAAGGAGGCCAAGATCGGCCACGCGCTCATGGATGCGGACATCGTGATCTCCCTCACGCACTTCAAGGGCCATGAGCAGGCCGGCTTTGGCGGCTGCATGAAGAACCTGGGCATGGGCGGCGGCTCGCGCGCGGGCAAGATGGAGCAGCACGCGGCGGGCAAGCCCAACGTGCGCGCCGAGAAGTGCATCGGCTGCCACGCGTGCGAGCGCATCTGCGCCCATGGCGCCATCAGCTTTGACCAGACCCGCGAGTGCGAGCTCAAGAGCGGCAAGGTCGTCACCGTGCCCGTGGCGCGAATCGACCACGACCGCTGCGTGGGCTGCGGCCGCTGCATCGGCGCCTGCAACCAGGACGCCGTCGTCGCGGGCTCCGACTCAGCGGTCGACGAGCTCAACTGCAAGATCGCCGAGTATGCGCAGGCCGTCGTACAGGACCGACCGAGCTTCCACATCTCCATTGCCACCGACATCAGCCCCAACTGTGACTGCCACCCCGAGAACGACACGCCGATAGTTCCCGATCTGGGCATGTTCGCGAGCTTTGACCCGGTTGCCATCGACCAGGCCGCCATCGACATGGCGCTCGCCGCGCCGGCGCTGCCCAACTCCGAGCTCACCGACATGCGCGCCAAGCTCGAGGCTGCGGGTGGGGTGCCGGAGCGCTGCGCGCACGACCACTTCAACATGACGCACCCGGACACCAACTGGCGCTCCATGATCGAGCACGCCGAGAAGATCGGGCTGGGCACGAGCGCCTACGAGCTCGTCGAGGTCAAGTGATTCAAAAGGGGACAGACCCCTTTGAATCATTCTGAGTGAAGGAGGCGCCCATGCCCAAGGTCATCGTATTCGGCAGCATGAACATGGACCTGTCCATCGACGCCCCGCGCATGCCCGCGGCGGGCGAGACCATCTCCGGCTCCGGCTTTCTCACCAACGCCGGCGGAAAGGGTGCCAACCAGGCGGTGGCCTCCGCCCGTCTCGGCGCGCCTACGCACATGATCGCCGCAGTGGGGGCCGACGCGTTTGGCAGCGAGCTCGTCGCGGGGCTTGAGGCGTCCGGGGCGGACTGCTCGCTCGTGCGGCGCCTCGAGGGCGTCTCCACGGGCGTTGCGGTGATCGTGCGGACCGGCGGCGAGAACCGCATCGTGCTCTCGGCGGGCGCCAACCACGCGCTGACCGCGACTGACGTCGTTGATGACCTGCGAGTCGCTGCCGAGAAGGGCGACGTCTTCCTGGCACAGGGCGAGTGCGACCCCGCGGCGACTGAGGCGGCCCTGCGCGCCGCGCACGACCTGGGCCTTTTTACCGTCTACAACCCCGCACCGGCGCGCCCCGTCCTGGACGACCTCTGGGCATCCGTCGACCTGGTCTGTCTCAACGAGACCGAGTGCCAGATCATCTGCGGCGTGCTGCCCTCCGATGACACGACCTGCCTCGAGGCGGCGCGCCTGCTGCGCGCCCGGGGCGCGGGGACCGTTGTGATCACGCTCGGCGCAGCGGGCTCCTTCGGCCTGGGGGCCGACGACGCCGCGCTGCGGATTCCGGCGGCGCAGGCTCCGGCAGTCGTCGACACCACGGGGGCGGGGGACACCTATATCGGGGCGCTCGTGGCCGGGAGGGTCCGCGGGCTCTCGCTCGAGGAGTCCATGCGCTGGGGCGCCGCGGCGTCCGCCCTCACCGTGAGCCGGCTCGGCGCCCAGCAGTCCATCCCCACCGCGGCGGAAGTGGAGGCATCGCGATGAGTGCCCCGATCAAGATGGTCCTCGACCTTGACACCGGCATCGATGACGCCCTGGCGCTCGCCTATGTGCTTGGCTGCCCCGACGTCGAGCTGGTGGCAGTGGTGTGCAGCTATGGCAACGTGACGGTGGGCACGGCGACGAGAAACACCCTCGCGCTGCTTCGCATGCTCGGCCACCCCGAGGTGCCGGTCTATCGCGGCGTCGACCGCGCGCTCGGCGCGAAGGGCGAGTTCAGGCCCCCGGCGGGTGTCGTTCGCATCCACGGCGAGAACGGCCTCGGCGGCCAGGAACTCTCCGGCTGGTGCTACGCCGCCCCGCGGTCCGGAGTCGACTACCTCGCGCAGACCTTGGACGAGGCGGACGAGGGCCTGCGCTACGTCCCCACGGGACCGCTCACGAACCTGGCCCTCGCGCTGCGGGCAACGTCGGTGGACGCCCGCGCCCTTCCGCGCGTGACCTTCATGGGCGGCGCGCTTACGGTGCCCGGCAACGTCACGCCCTGCGCCGAGGCCAACATCCACAATGACCCCGAGGCCGCCGACGCCGTGCTGCGATCGGGCCTTCCCACGCGCATGGTCGGACTCGACGTCACGCATCGAGTCGTCCTCACGCGTGCGGAGACGGCTCGCTGGCGTGCGCTGGGCACCCCTGCCGGCCGCTTCTTCGCTGACATGACCGACCACTACATCGGCGTCTACGAGAAGAGCAACCCTCACATGGGAGGCTGCGCGCTGCACGACCCGCTGGCCGTGGCGGCCTCCATCGACCCCTCGCTCGTGGGCTGTCACGCTGCGAACCTGCGCGTGGACCTCGACGGCGCCACGCGGGGTCGCACCGTCTGTGACCCTGACCGCCTGCGCGTCGCCGAGAAGGACTGCGAGGTCGCGCTCGGCGTGGACGTCCCGCGTTTCCTCGAGGTATTTCTCGCCCACGTGGAGCGTGCGCTGACGTGAGGCTCCGCGCCGCCGACCAGGGCCGCCGCCCGCTGGGTTGCCCCAAACGTCACAGGTAGTCTCACTCCAAAAAATAAAGTAAGCCCTAGCGATAAGAACTTCGTATACAGCTAGTGGTACGTACCACTAGGTGTGAGGTTTGGGCCGCTACTTCTGACCCTCGGGCGGGCGAAGCTCGGTGAGGGCCGAGTAGTCCACGGGGACGGTCGACGGCTTCATCGGGCCGGGCGCGTACCAGTCGAGCGCGCAGTCGATCCACGCGTTCCAGAACGGCCACTCGTGCGCGCCGATGTCGGGCTCCCAGTACGTCACGTCAAAGCTGGCGTCGCGCAGCAGCCTCACGAGGTCACGGTTGTTCTCGCACAGGTTGTCGTGCAGGCCGCAGGCGGAGTAGAACCGAGGCTTGGGCAGCTCGGGATCCTGCTTGAACTTGTCGATCAGGGCCACGTAGTCCTTGTCGGATCCGATGACCGTGTCGATGTCGCCGAAGAAGCGCTCGTAGTACTTACGCTTGCGCGGCGAGCGCGACTCCACGGCGTCGAGCACACGGTCGCGCATGAACGCGCCCGAGAGGATGATGATGTCGCCGAAGCGGTCCGGGCGCAGCAGGCCGTTGATCAGGGCGGTGTACGCTCCGATGGAGATGCCGGCAAGCGCGGTGTCCTCGCGCTTGGTCGAAAGCGGGAAGAGGCGGCGTGTGAAGTCCACCAGCTCCTCGCTGATGAACTTCCCGTGCCACTCGTTGATCTCGGGCTTGTTGAGGTAAAGGCCATCCTCGCCGGAAGGCATGATCAGGGCAATGTCGCGCGCCTCGGCCGTCTCGACCACATGGGTCTTGTCGATCCAGTCATAGTCGCGGCCAAAGAGGCCGTGAAGCAGGTAGACCGTACGATACGGCCCGCGCCGCTTCTTGGCGAGCTTGTTGCCGTCCATCTTGTCGGCCGGGATCACCGCAGTGAGAACCACGTTGCGTTCGAGGTAGTGGGAGTAGAAGTCGACTCTGAGCAGTGCCATTCTCGCGCCCCTCCCCGTGAGGTCGGATGGATGTGCCCGACGGTGCCGCCGGGAGTCGGACGCCTAGCGCACGAGCCAGTTGAGGGCCTCGGGCAGGGCGGAGTTCCAGAACTCCCAGTCGTGACCGCCGTTCATCTCATGATAGGTGACGTCGAGCCCCGTGTCGCGCATGCGGCGGGCAAGCACCCGGTTGGGCTCGGCAAGCGGGTCCTGGTTGCCGCAGCTCATGAAGATGCGCGGGCGCGGGCGGTCGCAGTAGACGAGGTCGGCCGCCAGACGCGCCGGGTCCTTGTCGGAGCCGCGCACGTGCGAGAGGTCGCCGAAGGTGCGCTCGAGGAAGGGGCGCGAGAGGAAGAACAGGTCGTCGGAGATGATCTGCTCAAAGCCGTCGATGACCATGGCGGAGGAGAGGGCGACGATCGAGCCGAAGGTCTCGCAGTACTTGAGGCCGTTGCGCAGCGCGCCGTAGGCGCCCATCGAGATGCCGCCGATGAAGGTATCCTCGCGGCGGTCAGAGAGCGGGAACATGCGGCGTGCCACCTCGACGAGCTCCTGGCCCACATAGCGGCCGTAGTAGTTGTGCACCTCGGGCTGGTCGAGGTAGAAGGCGTTGTAGCCGGACGGCATGACCACGGCGATGCCGCGGCTCTCGGCCCAGTGGCGGATGCGCGTCTCGGAGATCCAGTCGGCGTGGTTGCCGGAGATGCCGTGCAGCAGGAAGAGGGTCTTGAACGGGGCCTGCTTGGGCGGGTACGGGCGCGACTCCCAGGCCTTGAGGTCGCGCTCCAGGTCGCCGCCCTCGCGACGCATCACGGAGTCGGTGGCGTAGGCCTCTCCCTGGTTGTCAAAGGGGAGGATGACCTCGAGCGTGGTGGTTCGCATGAGGCAGGAGGAGAAGTAGTCGACGCTGATAAGAGCCATGATGGCCTCCTTGGGTTAGGCGAGAAGAACCCCGCAAGTATAGCCGAGGACGTTACCGCGAGTCCCAAAAAGGAACTCACACCTTCTGTCGAACGGCGGTGTCGCGGAAGCAGAAGTGGTCCGGGCGGTGCCGCGACTGGGTGCACTCCACCAAGATTCCCTGCGCGTCGAAGGTCTGGCTCGTGATCACGGCAAGGTAGTCGATGTCGCCGAGGTCGAGCACCTCCCGGTCGCGCTTGGTCGCCCGCTCCACCGTGATGGCGCGCTTGCTCATGGCGATGCTGACGCCGAGGCTCTTCTCGGCATAGTCGTAGATGGACGCGCGGGCCACCTCTTCGGTGATGCCGGGAATCGACGAAGTCCGGAAGAGGTTGCGGTCGAAGATAAGCGCCTCGCCGCCCACGCGGCGCACGCGCTCGATCGCGGTGAGCTCGGAGCCCTCCTCGAAGCCGGTGTCAAAGGCTATCTGGCTCGTGGCACGAATCTGCTCGAGACGCACGACCTCGGTCGTCGCGTTCAGGTGGGCGCGCTCGTCGGCCTCGCGGAACGACTCGATGCCGCCCACCGTGAAGGTGGTGCGTTCCGGCTCGCGCCAGATGACGCGCACGCCCTTGCCGTGGACGGGCTGCACGTAGCCCTGGTCGCGCAGGAGCCCGAGCGCGCGGCGCAGCGTGTTGTGCGAGCACGAGAAGGCAGCGGTGAGCTCCGCCTCGGATGGGAGAAATGCCTGATAGGGATATGCCCCTCCCTCAATGCTGTCGCGAATGTCGCGGAATATGACGTCGTAGCGTGCCCTCATGCACCCTCACCTCCCGATGGAATCAGCTTATTCAAATAAGGAATATCGCGTCGCAAAAAGCCGTCTGCGGAGGAAAAACGACCGTTTGCCGGCTTTTTCAACTTATTCAAATAAGTCGTGCAACACTGTCACCTAACTTATTCAAATAAGTCGACCGAGAAGGGAGACGAGAAGGAGGAGGCAGATGGCAAAGTACACGGCGGACGCGGAGAGGCTCCTCGACCTCGTGGGCGGCAAGGGGAACATCTCCGCCGTCACCCACTGCATGACACGCATGCGCTTCGTACTGGTGGACCCGGACAAGGCCGATGTCGCCGCGATCGAGGAGCTCCCTAGTGCCAAGGGCACGTTCACGCAGGCTGGCCAGTTCCAGGTGATCATCGGCAACGACGTTGCGGACTTCTATCAGGAGTTCACGCGGGTCTCCGGCATCGAGGGCGTTTCCAAGGAGGCCGCCAAGGCCGCCGCGGGCGCGCATCAGAATCCGCTACAGCGCGCGATGGGCGTCCTCGGCGAGATCTTTGCCCCGCTCATCCCGGCGCTGATCTGCGGCGGTCTGATCCTCGGCTTCCGCAACATCATCGGCGAGGTCAACTTCTTCACCGATGCGGGCGCCTTCGACCTCCAGCACGGCACCAAGTCCATCGCGGACATGTGGACGTTCTGGAACGGCATGTACAGCTTCCTGTGGGTCATCGGCGAGGCCGTCTTCCACATGCTGCCCGTGGGCATATGCTGGTCGGTGACGCGCAAGATGGGCACCACCCCCATCCTCGGCATCATCCTTGGCCTCACCCTCGTGAGCCCGCAGCTGCTCAACGGCTTCTCCGTTGCCGCTGCCACGCCGGAGGACATCGCCGCGCACACCTACGACTTCGGCCTCTACTCGTTCGTGGGCACCGGCTACCAGGGCCAGGTCATCGCCGCCCTCATGGCCGCCTTCGTGCTCGTGTGGCTCGAGAAGTTCTTCACCAGGGTCACGCCAGAGGTCGTGCGCATGATCGTGGTGCCCTTCATGTCGCTCGTGCCGGCCGTGTTCATCGCACACCTGGTGGTGGGCCCCATCGGCTGGGCCATCGGCAACGCCATCGCCGAGGCCGTCAACTGGGGCCTCAGCTCCGACGTCCGCGTGCTCTTCGCCGCCGTCTTCGGTGCCGTGTACGCGCCGCTCGTGATGACCGGTCTGCACCACATGACCAATGCCATCGACTCCCAGCTCGTCAACAACCTCGGCTACACCACCCTGTGGCCTATGATCGCGCTCTCCAACATCGCCCAGGGCTCCGCCGTCGTAGCCATGTCCGTGCTGCAGAAGAACAACGAGCGTGCCCAGCAGGTCAACATCCCGGCGTTCATCTCCTGCTACCTCGGCGTCACCGAGCCGGCTCTCTTTGGCGTCAATCTCAAGTACAAGTTCCCGCTCGTTTGCGGCATGATCGGCTCTGCCTGCGCGGCCATGGTCTGCACCGGCTTCGGCGTCCAGGCGCTCTCCATCGGCGTAGGCGGCCTGCCCGGCATCCTCTCGATCGTCTTCAACTACTGGGGCGTCTTCGCGGCCTGCATGCTGATCGCCATCGTTGTTCCGTTCGTCCTCACCTACCTCGTGGGCACCAAGAAGCTGAGCGAGAAGGACCGCGGCCTTGCCCCCGCGCCTGCCGTCGTATCCGCCGCTACGGCCGAGCCACGCGACCGCGTTCTTCTCGCCCCTCTCTCCGGCTCCGTGAAGCCCATCACCGAGATGCCCGATCCCGTCTTCTCCAGCAAGGCCATGGGCGACGGGCTTGCCATCGAGCCCGCTGCTGGCGCCGACACCGTCGTGGCGCCCGCGGACGCCACGGTTGCCGCCACGATGCCCGGCTCCAACCACGCGATCGGCCTTGTGCTCGACGACGGCATGGAGCTTCTGGTGCACGTGGGCGTGGACACCGTCGAGATGGGCGGCAACGGCTTTGCCTGCCTCGTGGAGCAGGGTCAGCGCGTGAGCGCCGGGCAGCCCCTCATGACCTTTGATGCGGCCAAGATCCGCGCCGCCGGCCACCCCACCGCCGTGGCCTTTGTGATCACGGGCGAGGGGGGTGCGTCCGAGCTCGACCTTAGATCCGGCATGGACGCCGAGGCCGGCGCTACGACCGTGGCCACCTATCGAGCCTAGAACCACGACTGCCGGGCGCCGCGCGACGCCCGGCCCCACGGAGGAGGTAATTCATGGCACGGATCGAGAAGGACTATCGGCGCGCGGTCATCTACCAGATCTACGTCAAGAGCTTCTGCGACAGCGACGGCGATGGGCTGGGCGACCTGCCCGGCATTATCGGCAAGCTCGACTACCTGGAACGCCTGGGCGTTGACTACCTCTGGCTGACCCCGTTTTTCCCCTCGCCGCAGCACGACAACGGATACGACGTGTCCGACTACTGCGCCGTGGACCCGCGCTACGGCACGATGGCCGACTTCGACGAGCTCGTAGCCAAGGCGGCCGGGAAGGGCATGGGCATCATGCTCGACATGGTGCTCTGCCACACCTCCGTTGAGCACGAGTGGTTCCGGCGAGCGTGCGCAGGCGAGGAGCGCTACCAGCGCTATTACATCCTGCGCGACGGCCGCGGCGCGTCCGGTCCCGGGGACCCCGGCGAGCCGCCCACCAACTGGCAGTGCGCCTTCGGCGGCAGCGCATGGAAGTGGGAGCCGCGCCTGGGCAAGTGGTACCTGCACCTGCACGACGTGAGCCAGCCGGACCTGGACTGGGCCAACCCCGAGGTCCGCGCGGCGCTCGCCGACGTGGTGCGCTTCTGGCGCGAGCGCGGGGTCACGGGGTTCCGCTTCGATGTCATCAACCTCATCTCCAAGCCGGAGGTCTTCGAGGACGTTCCCGGCTCGGGTGCCGCCTGTCGCGCGCTGGTGGCGGATGGCCCGCACGTACACGAGTACCTGCAGGAGCTTGTGGCTTCTGCAGGAATTGACGGAATGATCACGGTGGGCGAGATGGCATCGACCGACCTTGCCAACTGCATCCGCTACACCCGCCCGGAGGATCACGAGCTCTCCATGAGCTTCAGCTTCCACCATCTCAAGGTTGACTACGCCGGCGGCGACAAGTGGACGCTCATGGAGCCCGACATAGCCCGGCTGCGCGAGACCCTGCGCACGTGGCAGGAGGGCATGCAGGCGGGCGGCGGCTGGAACGCCCTGTTCTGGGACAACCACGATCAGCCGCGCGCGATCACGCGCTTCGGCGGGCGAGCGGGCGTGGGCGAGCGCGGCGGAAGCTGGGAGCGCGTGGGCAAGATGCTCGCCGTGTGCGACTTCTTCATGAAGGGCACCCCCTACATCTACCAGGGGGACGAGCTCGGCATGACAAACGCCGGCTACACGAGCATCGAGCAGTACGACGACGTTGAGAGCCACAACAACTATCGGCTGCTCATGGAGCGCGGCGCCACGGCGGACGAGGCGCTCGCCGTAGTGGGCGAGCGCTCGCGCGACAACGGCCGCACGCCGATGCAGTGGTCGGCGGGCCCAGGCGCGGGTTTTACGACCGGGACGCCGTGGCTTGAGATCCCGGCGACCTCCGAGCTGGTGAACGCTGAGGTCGAGGTGGGCGCAGAGGGGTCGCTCTTCGAGTTCTACCGCGTGCTCGTGGCGCTGCGGCACGAGTTGGACGTCGTCACCGAGGGCGCGGTGCGCTTCCTTGACGCCGGGGACGGTGCGCCCAAAGTGATCGCCTACGAGCGCACGCTCGGCGACGAGCGTCTGGTGGTGGCGTGCTCCTTCGACGAGGCGCCGTGCGCGACGGCGGACCTGGGCGTCGCGGGCTACGAGGTTCTTCTCGGCACGTATGATGATGCGCCTTCGACGAACGAGCTGCGCCCCTACGAGGCCGTGGTCTGGAGGCGGTAGGCGTGGCTTCCAGGTCAGCCTTCGGGCTGCGAAACGTCACACCTAGTGGTACGTACCAGTATTTATAGACTATGTACTTATCGCTATCCGATAAATTATTTTTTTGAGTGAGATTACCTGTGATGTTTGCGGTGCCGGGCGGCCGAGAGGGCGCAGTCTCGCTACTTGCAGTGAGCGTCGAGGATGCGGACGAGCTCGCGGAAGCGGCCCTCGGAGAGGGCGCTGCGGGGCACGTAGACGTAGCGCTTCTTTCCAAACCCGGCGACCACAAACTCCGAGGTCGGGTAGACGACGCGCAGGTCAGCATAGTCAAAGCGCGCATCGACGCCGTGCGCGTCCTCCAGGTGGAGGGCGTCGTCGCACGCAACGACGTGGATGCTCCCCTCATAGGCGGAGGGGGCCAGCGTCGTGGTGCGCGCATACCGGACGGCGAGCTTGTTCCAGTTGTACTGAACGTACATCATGACCACGGCGACCACGAACAGGCCGATGAGCAGTGCGGAGAGGTCGGGCACGAGGATGGCGGCGGCAACGAGCGCGAGCAGCGATGCCAGGTTGACGAACACCATCGAGCTCTTGAGGCGGGGCGCAAGCTGCTCCGCCGCCCTCGAGAGGGAGAGCTCGTTGTACTCGAAGGTCGCGGCGACGCGCACGTTCTCATACTTGCTGTCGTCGAAAAGACTCTGCGCGCTCTGCTCGCGGCGACGCGCGGAGGACTTCTTTGCCATGGAATCTCCTATCGGCTTGGCTACCTGTCACATCCTAGCGCATGTGGAGGGGCTGTCCCCAAGATGTGTTTGCCCGGTGAAGAGCACCGCTCACCGGAGATTAGTCGCGTATGGCGTCTGGATGGGGAATGATACTCGTCGTGCAGGGAGCGACCGCACGACGAGAAGACGTCGCGTGCCGCCGCACTGTAGAGCTGAATAGCTTGGCAGCTGCCAAAGTGGGGGCCCGGGCGCTGAGCGCCGGCGGGCCCCTGTCCATGTGAATGGGTGGCAGTGACGTCGCGGGCTGCGCCTAGTGTGTTGCGCCCCAGTTCGTCTGCATGTACTCCCAGAGGAAATAGGCCGCCACGGCGAGAAGCGCGAGCACGGCAACAAGCGCGAAGAACGTCTTTACGCGCGTCTTGCGCTCGCGAGAGACGAAGATGTCGCGCCTGCCCTTGGGAATCTCAAGATACTGACCGTAGTGGAGGTCGCGACGAAGCTGCTGGCCCTCGGCGCGCGAGCGTCGGTACGCGCGGCCGGAAAGGGCGCCTCCGGGAACGGTGTAGCCGGAGTCGTGGGTGATGGGCGCGTTCTCCTCTTCGTCCTCGGCAAGGTCGTCAATGGGCTCGACGCTTCGATGAGCCGGGCGCTTGCGCACGTAGGGGGTGGGGGCGGGGTCTGAGGTCGGCTCGACGCTCTCGACGTCGGGGTTGTCAAGCTCGTTCTCGTTGGCCATGGTGCCTCCGATGGCAGTCTAGGGACAGCAATGCCCTCATTCTATGCCAGGCACAGCGCGGCGCGCCCGGCACTCCGGAAACTATACAAACCGTAAGAGATCCTTCGTGAGGAATTCAGAAAAATCTAAGTCGTAGAGACTTAGATAGGGTGAGTATATATCGCTAAGAAAACTTCGATTCATCGGTATAGAACTCCTCGGTCGGGGAACAAGAAGAAGTGAGCAACAGGTGCTCGGCACCAAATTCAAGGGAGTGATCGATTATGGCAAGCATGGTTCCGTACGATCGTTACACGCGCGCACTGCGCAACTGGCCGTTTGACGCGCTCGACAGCTTCTTCGACGCGCCGTTCGCGCCGCTGTCCTCCACGGCGTCCAGCTTCAAGATGAACGTCGAGGACGCGGGCGACAAGTACGTGATCTCGGCGGAGCTGCCCGGCGTCAAGCGCGAGGAGATCGACGTCGAGCTCAACGAGGGCCGTCTCTCCATCTCGGTCGAGAAGAAGGAGACCGAGGAGGAGAAGGGCAAGAACTACCTCTACAAGGAGACCTCCGACTGGAGCGCCACGCGCGGCGTCTACCTCAAGGATGCGGCCGTCGCCGGCCTCACCGCCAAGCTCGAGGGCGGCGTCCTCACGGTGAACGTTCCCAAGCAGGTCGAGAAGGCCAACGTCACCAAGGTCTCCATCGACTAGCGCTCCTCGAAAGAGGCGACTCAGCGGGTCGGAGCCTTCGGGCTCCGACCCGTTTTTGCGCGTGGCAGCGGTGGCAATTAGGACAGGTTAAATTGTCACACGTCTGCAGTGTGACAATTTAACCTGTCCTAATTGTCGCCGCTGCCACGCGCCCTACCAGACAGAGAGGGGCCAGTCCTGGGCGGCGCAGCAGATCGTGAGGTGCCCGTCGGGCGTGCGCGCCTCGGGGCGCCCGTCCTCGTCGGCGCCGACCACGGCGCCCACGGCCGCGGCAAGCGTTCGCACGCAGACGCTCGGGCGGTTGTTCTCCTGCGAGAGATGCATGGCGACGACCGTCTCGGTGTCCTCGCCCACGAGCCGCCCCAGCGCCTCGGCTGCCTGAGCGTTGGAGAGGTGTCCCGTCGGCCCGCCCACGCGCGCCTTGAGATAGGCGGGGTAGTCGCCCGTCGCGAGCATGTGCTCGTCATGGTTTGACTCCAGGGCGAGAATCCTCGCGTCCGCGAGGGCATCCAGCGCCTCGTCGCCGAGCTCGCCCGTGTCCGTGCAGAAGCCGAGGGCGTCGTCTTGCGTGGAGAAGCGCAGGCCCACCGGGTCGGCAACGTCGTGCGAGGTGGGGAAGGTCCGCACGCGCATGCCCGCCAGCTCGAACTCGTCCGAGTGCCCCACGAGCTCGAAGGGCAGCTCTGCGAGGTAGCGCCGCGCCCCGGCCGTCCCGGCCGTGGCAAAGAGCGGGCCTTCAAAGCGGTTGCAGAACACCGTGAGCCCGCCAACGTGGTCGTAGTGCTCGTGGGTGAGGATCACGCCCACGATGCGGTCTGTGTCCACGCCCAGCTCGTCAGCCCTGCCGAGAAGTGCGCGGCGCGAGAGCCCGTCATCCACGAGCACCAGGCCGCCCGGGCCTTCCACCAGGGCGGCGTTGCCCTTCGATCCGCTCGCGAGCACGTGCAGATGAATCTCGGGGGTCATGGGGGTCCTCTCGCTGGCGTACACTGAGCTTCTAGGGTAGCCGTTATGGAGGTAGCGCATGCCGAGCGTTTCCCGTCGTTACGCCACTGCCAGAAATCGCTTCGAGCGCCCGAGCGGGCAGCGCGACGAGAGCCTTTCTGCCCCCGTCGTGCTCATGGTTTCGGGCGGCGCGGACTCGACGGCCCTTCTCGTCCTGGCCGCCACCTCGACGCTCGACATCGACGATGGCCGCGGGCCCGCCCGCATCGCGCGCGAGCGCCTGCACGTCCTGCACGTCAACCATGGGCTGCGGGGCATCGACGCCGAGGAGGACGAGGAGTTCGTGCGCGACCTCTCGTCGCGCTACGGGATCCCCTGCACGATTCGTCGCGCTGACGTTGCCGGGCTGGCCTCGGCGGGGGACGGCAACGTCGAGAACGCCGGCCGCGTCGTTCGCTATGCGGAGGCGGCGCGACTCGCCAACGACCTCTCCGCCGCCTTCGGGACGCCGCGGTCCGCGGCGCGCATCCTCACCGCCCACACCGCCGACGATCGCGCCGAGACCTTCTTCATGAACGCGATCCGCGGGACCGGGGCGGCGGGCCTCTCGTCCATTCCTCGTCGTCGCAACCGCATCGTGCGCCCGCTGCTCGACCGCACCCACGCCGAGCTCTGCGACCTGCTGCGCATGCGGGGCATCGTCTGGCGCGAGGACGACACCAACTCCGATACGCGCTATCTGCGGGCGTTCGTCCGCCACGAGGTCATGCCCGTGGCGCGCAGCCGCAACCCGCGCGTGGTCTCCAGTCTCTCTACGACCTGCGACATCCTCTCCGACGAGGATGCGTACCTCACCTCGGTAGCCGCCCGCGCGCTGCGCGACCTCACGCGCGGCGAGGACGAGGGCCTGATCGTGCTCGACGCCGCGCGCCTCGCCGCGACGGAGGTCGCCGTGGCTCGCCGCGTCGTGCGCGCCGCCATCCTCTCCGTCTGTCCCGAGGCCCGGCTCGAGGCGCGTCACGTCGCGTCCGTCCTCGCGACGGTCGCCGCGGGGGAGGGGTCGACGAACGTCCCCTTGGGCGCGGAGGCCCGCGTCGACCACGGGCTTCTCGCCATCAGGTCTCGGGCCGCCTCGGAGGGCCTCTCCGCCGCATGGCTCGAGGCCCCCGGAGAGCTGGCGCTCCCCGGCGGGCGGCGCCTTCTCGCCCGGGTGCTCCCGGCTCCCGCGGGAGTCGACCTCGTGGCCCACGCCCGCTCCCACTCTCTGGAATGGTCGGGGGAGTCCGTCCTTCTCGACGCCGTGTCCGCCGGCGTCGACCCGGCGCGCGGAGGCCGGCTCTGGGTGGATGCCCCGAGGGCGGGGGAGGTCCTGTGCCCGCTTGGGATGCACGGCCAGTCCAAGAAGCTCTCGGACCTCATCGGCGAGGCGCGCGTGCCGCTCGACGCACGACCGCTCGTCCCCGTGGTCCACGCCTCGCCCACGGGACCTGTCGTGTGGGTCGCGGGCATTCGGGCCGACGAGCGCGTGCGCTGCACGGCCCATACGAAGTGGCTGCTGGAGCTGACCCTCGCGCGCGCCGCAGACGCTCCCTGCGCTATGCTGTGACCATCGTGATGCTGCGGGCGCCGCGCTTGGCGCCGGAAAGGGGGGCGCAATGGAGGCACTGCACCCGGACGTCAAGGACATCCTGCTCGGCGAGGATGAGATTCGCGACATCGTAGCCCGCATGGGCGCGGAGATCTCCCAGGACTATGCCGACAAGAACCCGCTGGTCGTAGCCGTGCTGCGCGGCGCGGTGGTCTTCATGGCCGACCTCATGCGCGCGATCGACTGCCCGATCGGCATCGACTTCATGGCGGTCTCGAGCTACGGTGACGGCGCCAAGAGCTCGGGCGTCGTGCGCATCGTCAAGGACCTTGACACCAAGATCGAGGGGCGCGACATCCTGATCGTGGAGGACATCCTCGACTCGGGGCTCACGCTCTCCTATCTCATCGACCTGCTCAAGGGTCGCGGCCCCGCCTCGGTTGAGGTGGCGGCGTTCCTCGTCAAGGATGTGCCCGGCAACACGCCGGCCGTCGCGCCGCGCTACGTCGGCGCGCACGTGCCCGACGAGTTCATCGTGGGCTATGGCCTCGACTTCGCGGAGCGCTACCGCAACCTGCCCTACATCGGCATCCTCAAGCCCGAGGTCTACAAGTAGCGCCGACGTCGCAACGCCGACGGCATGCCGGCGCCGCGCACACCCAAGGAGAGACGCTTGTCCGATAAGAACAACTACCCGCTCGGCCCCGTCGGTCCTGAGGGACGCACCCGCCCGGCGGTCATCACGAGCGCCGTCGTGGTCGCCATTGTGCTCTACCTCGTCTTCTCTTCGGGGACCGGGGGCTTTGGTCGCGGCCGGACCACGGACGCGCTCGCCACGAACGAGTTCGTGACGGCCGTGGAGGACGGGCGCGTCGACAGCGTCTCCTACAAGACCGAGGACGGCAGCGTCTCCGGCTCCTATTGGCGCGACGGGTCCGACGTCGACGACGACGGCGCGCTCGTCAACTACACGAGCGTCTACGTGGGCGCGGACTCGCTTGCCGCGCTCATGGCGGACCATCCCGACGTGACCTACCAGATCGACACGAGCGACTCGAGCATGTTCGAGACGGTGCTCGTCTCGGTTGTCCCCACGCTGCTGCTCGTGGGCGTCTTCGTGTACTACATGAGCCGCGTGTCGAGCCAGAACGACCGAACCATGTCGTTTGCCAAGACCAAGGCGCTCACCACGGAGGCCGAGCGCCCCAAGGTAACGTTTGCCGACGTCGCGGGCGTTGACGAGGCGGTCGAGGAGCTCCAGGAGATCCGCGACTTCCTCTCGGACCCCGAGCGCTATCACAAGATGGGCGCGCGCATCCCCCGCGGCGTGCTGCTCGTGGGCCCTCCCGGCACCGGAAAGACGCTGCTGGCCAAGGCCGTGGCCGGCGAGGCGGGCGTCCCGTTCTTCTCGATCTCCGGGTCTGACTTCGTGGAGATGTTCGTGGGCGTGGGCGCCTCGCGCGTGCGCGACCTCTTCAAGCAGGCCAAGGGGGCGGCCCCCTGCATCGTCTTCATCGACGAGATCGACGCGGTGGGCCGCCAGCGCGGAGCGGGCCTGGGCGGCGGCCACGACGAGCGCGAGCAGACCCTGAACCAGCTGCTCGTCGAGATGGACGGCTTCGAGGAGAGCTCCTCGGTCATCCTCATCGCCGCCACCAACCGGCCCGACATCCTCGACCCGGCGCTGCTGCGCCCGGGGCGCTTCGACCGTCGCGTGACCGTGGACCGTCCTGACGTGGGCGGCCGCGAGAAGATCCTGCGCGTCCATGCGGAGGGCAAGCCCTTTGCCGATGACGTCGACTTTGGGCGCCTGGCCAAGATCACGCCGGGCTTCACGGGCGCCGACCTCGCCAACCTCATGAACGAGTCCGCCCTGCTCGCCGCGCGTCGCCACCTCTCCACCATCGGCGCCGGGGAGGTCGAGGAGGCCATGGAGCGCGTGATGGCGGGCCCCGAGCGCAAGAGCCGCGTCATCACCGAGCGGGAGCGCCGGGTCATCGCCTATCACGAGTCCGGCCACGCGCTCGTGGGGCACGTCCTCGAGAACTCCGACCCCATCCACAAGATCAGCATCGTGAGCCGCGGCCAGGCGCTCGGATACACGATGCAGGTGCCCGAAGAGGACCATTTCCTCGAGACGCGCGACGGCATGCTCGACCAGATCGCGGTGCTTCTGGGCGGTCGCACGGCCGAGGAGCTCTTCTGCGACGACATCACCACCGGCGCCTCCAACGACCTCGAGCGCGCCACCAAGCTCGCCCGGACCATGGTCACGCGCTACGGCATGAGCGAGAAGCTCGGGACGCAGGTCTTCGGCGAGGCGCAGCACGAGGTATTTCTGGGCAGGGACTACGCCAACCGCCAGGACTACTCCGCCGAGACCGCCAAGCGGATCGACGACGAGGTCGAGCGCATCATGCGTGAGGGGCACGATCGGGCGCGCTCGGTGCTGGACGCTCGCCGCGACCAGATGGACACGATGGCGCGTGTGCTGCTCGAGCGCGAGACCGTCGAGGGCGAGGCCGTGGAGGCCCTGCTCGACGGTCGCTGGGCGGAGTACGAGGCAGGCGAGAAGGACGACGAGTCGCAGCGCTAGGCCCAAATGAGGGCAGTGACCCAAATGGGGACAGGATACTTTTGGGACATCGAGAGCATGTCCCAAAAGTATCCTGTCCCCATTTGGGTCACTGCCCCCAAAACCATTTCAAACTCGGAACCTGCCATAGCCGTCCTGTCCCTCCCGCGTACAATGGTGCGCAGTCAGTACCGTCGAAGGGGGTCGCCATGTCCATCAACGAGAAGAGCCGCGCATACGGCGCGCAGAAGTCCTCCATCCGCGAGATCGCGGCCTATGCCGGAGCGCGCAAGGCCGAGATCGGCGCGGAGAACGTCTTTGACTTCTCGCTGGGCAATCCCTCCATCCCCGCTCCGGACGAGGTTCGCGCCTCGATTGAGCGCAGCCTTGCCCTTCCTGCGACGCAGCTGCACGGCTACACGCCTGCGAACGGCCTGCCCGCCGCCCGCGAGGCAGTTGCCGCGAGCCTCTCCCGTCGCTTCGGCGAGGGCACCGCGAGCGCCGGCGACCTCTATCTCACCTGCGGCGCGGCGGCGTCGCTCTCCATCACCTTCCATGCGATCGTCAACCCCGGCGACGAGGTCATCGTGATCGCGCCGTACTTCCCCGAGTATCGCGTCTGGATCGAGACCGCCGGCGCCACATGCGTGGAGGTGCTCGCCGATCCCGCCACGTTCCAGGTCGACGTCGCCGCCGTTGCCGCCGCCGTCACCGAGCGCACCAAGGCCGTGGTCATCAACTCGCCCAACAACCCCGTGGGCTCGGTCTACTCGCGCGCCAACCTCGACGCGCTCGCCGCGGCGCTGCGCGACGCCGAGGAGCGCCTGGGAACCACGATCTTCCTCGTCGCCGACGAGCCCTACCGCGAGATCACCTACGGCGCGGAGGTGCCCTGGGTGCCTGCCGCCTACGACCGCACGATCGTGTGCTACAGCTACTCCAAGAGCCTCTCGCTGCCCGGCGAGCGCATCGGCTGGGTGCTCGTTCCGCCTGCCAACCCCGACCATGACGACCTGGTGCTTGCCATTGCGGGCGCCGGTCGCAAGCTCGGCTTTGTCTGCGCCCCGGCGCTCTTCCAGCGCGTTCTCATGGACTGCGTGGACGTTCCCAGTGACGTCGAGGCCTACGCGCGCAACCGCGCCGCGCTGACGGAGGGACTCGCCCGCCTGGGCTACGAGTTCATCGAGCCCGAGGGTGCGTTCTACCTGTGGGTCAAGGCGCTCGAGCCCGACGCCGAGGCCTTCTTCCAGCGTGCCAAGGCCCTCGAGCTGCTGCCCGTCCCGTCCGACTCCTTCGGCTGCCCGGGCTGGGTGCGCGTGGGCTACTGCGTCTCCTACGAGACCATCGTGAACTCCCTGCCCGCCTGGGCCAAGCTCGCGGAAAGCTACAGGTGATGAAAAGGGACAGTCCCTTTTCATCATTCCGAGGAGGACCATGCTCGAGAACCGCTGCGACATCCATACGCACACGCTCTACTCGCGCCATGCGTACTCGACGGTGCGCGAGAACGTGCTCTCCGCGCGCGACGCGGGCCTCGAGCTGCTGGGCGTGACGGACCACTTCAGCGACATGCTCTTCCCGGGCACGGACCTCGAGCACGCCGCCCTGCGCGACTATCAGCACTTCATCAACATGCGGGTCTGGCCGCGCTCCTGGGAGGGCGTGATGCTGCTCCGCGGCATGGAGGCGGACATCCGCGGTCTCAAGGGGGAGCTCTTCGGCCAGGGCATCGAGGTCGCGGAGGACATCACGGGCCGCCCCGTTCGACGGGTCTCGACGCTCTACGACCGGGCCGCCGCGGGCTGCGACTATGTCATCGCGAGCGTCCACTACAAAAACTTTGCCGACGGGGCCTCCGTCACCCAGACCACAGAGATGTACCTCGGCGCGCTGTCCCAGCCCAAGGTGCTGGCGCTCGGCCATACGGGGCGCGCCGGCGTTCCCTTTGACGTCCGCGCGGTCGTGGGGGAGGCCGCCCGCCTGGGCAAGCTCATCGAGATCAACGAGCACAGCCTGGACACCCGCGGGCGCGAGGGGCGCACGTGGGAGAGCTGCGCGGAGATCGCCCGGGCCTGCGCCGAGCTCGGCTGCCAGGTCGCGGTGAACACGGACGCCCACGTGTGCTGCGACGTCGGTCGCTTTCCGACGGCGCTCTCCATGCTCGAGGAGATCGGCTTTCCGCAGGAGCTCATCGCCACGCGCTCGGCGGAGGCGTTTCTCGCCGCCATGGCGGGCGCGGGGCTTCCGGCGCCGAAGTGACGCTCAGCCGACGTTTTGTACGAACTAGGCTAAAGCGACAGGTGGATTGCCCGACGTTTCCGCAGGTCATGTTCTTCTCGCTTGGCGAGAAGAACGAGAAGGTCGTACATTTCTCAGGCGGCGCGGGCCGCACGCGGCAACGTCCCCTACAGCTCGATCGTGAGCTCCACCGGGCAGTGGTCGGAACCAAAGACCTCGGAGAGGATTGACGCCCCGGTCACGCGGTCGGCGATGTCGTTTGAGACGAGGAAGTAGTCGATGCGCCACCCGGCGTTGTTCTTGCGTGCGTTGAAGCGATAGCTCCACCAGCTGTACGCGCCCGTGAGGTCCGGATGCCGCGCGCGGAAGGTGTCGGTGAAGCCCGCGTCGAGCAGACGCGTGAAGCTCTCGCGCTCCTCGTCGGAAAAGCCCGCGTTGCCCCGGTTGGGACCGGGGTTCTTGAGGTCGATCTCGTTGTGGGCCACGTTGAAGTCGCCGCAGGTGACCACCGGCTTTTCCGCTGCCAGGCCCACGAGGAACTCGCGATACGCCGCGTCCCAGGCAAGGCGCGTGTCGATGCGCGCGAGCTCGTTTTGCGCGTTGGGCGTGTAGACGTCCACGAACCAGTAGTTCGGGAACTCGAGCGCGCAGACGCGGCCCTCGTCGTCAGCCTCCGGAGCTCCGATGTGGTTGATCACCTGCAGCGGCTTCTCGCGCGAGAAGACCGCGGTGCCCGAGTATCCCTTGCGCTCGGCGTAGCTCCAGGTCTGATGGTAGCCGGGCAGGTCGAGCTCGATCTGGCCCTCCTGGAGCTTGGTCTCCTGGACGGCAAAGACGTCGGCGCCCGTGGCCTCCACCACGTCGGTGAAGCTCGGGTCCTTCTTCATGACGGCGCGCAGGCCGTTGACGTTCCAGGAGACGAGCCTGAGCTCGCGCGCGGCGGAGTCTGCCATGGGGGTCCTTTCCTCGGTGTCCCCGCCATCTTACCCGTTTGCCATCAGCCGGCGCTTTGGCGCCGCCCGCGAAGGTTTGCCGAATCTATGGCGGCGTGTCGTTTTTTTGACTTTTGTACGACCTTCTTGGCCGAGTGCGCACAGCCCCGTCACATTTGCCCAGCTAGCGACATGGTCACCGGTCGAGAAGGACGCGAAGGTCGTACAAATCTCTCCGCCGGGCGCGTGTTCGGCCCTCTGCGCTCTGCGCGGGGTCTTCGCGTCGGTGATAGCGTCGCCCCATGGAGACGATCATCTGCGACAGATCGGCGTTTCTCTATTGGCGCACACCGCCGATAGCGCGCCTCCTGGCTTCGGGCCCGGAGGACGACCCCCTGCTGCGCCACATCATGGACGCCGACGGGCTCGGGCGACTGCGATTGGAGCTCAGGGCGGCGTCTTCGCCCTTTGACCGAGCGAGCGGCTCCGACCGACGTCGCACGGCGCGTCTTGGCGGCGCGGGGCTGAGCGTCGTCGAATCGTCCGAGCTTCTTGCCACGGGCTTTTCTGGTCCAGTTGACGTGCTGGTGCGAGACGTCGCCGACAGGCGCCCTTCGGGCATCGTGCGTCCCCGCGTCTGGAGCGGGGAGCTTCCCGCCGGGTCGCTTTGGCACATCGGCGGGGGCGTTGACGTGGTGTCACCCGTTCTCGCCGTTCAGCAGATGGCGGCTCGCGCGACGCCCGAGCGGGTTGCGCTGATGCTCTCCGAGCTCATGGGCGGCTTCTCGGTCTACGATTCCCCTGAGCCGCTGGCCTCGGCTCTGCAGGCTCTTGCGGACGGCGGAAGGCTTCCGACGTACTGCGGATGGCGCGCGGCGTGCGACAACGAGGGCAGGCTCACCGGCCTTTGGCTGCGTCCTCCGCTGCTGAGCGTGGCGGCGCTCCGGGAGCACCTTGGGCACGCGTCCGCGCGCGGACGGGCAAATCTCGCTGCGGGCGCGCGAATCGCGCGCGTTGGCGCGGCGTCTCCGTTTGAGGTCCAGGCGGGGGTGCTCTTCGCATCGGCGCCGCGCCGCGGCGGAGAGGGGTACGCGTCGCTCGAGCACAATCGTCGCGTTGCGCTCTCCGCTGCGGCGCGCAGAGCTTGCGGACAATGGAGCTGCTACTGCGACCTGTTCTGGGGAGGCGCCGATGGCGGCGTCGACGTGGAATGCCAGAGCTCGTCGCACCACTTTGGGGCGCGGAGCTCCGCGGGCGACGCAGATCGCGCAACGGCGCTCCAGATGATGGGCGTCGAGGTAATCCAGCTCACCTATGCGCAGCTGGCTAACGCCCGACGCTTTGAGACCTTCTCGCGCTTTCTCGCGGAGAAGATCGGCGTCACCTATCACGAGAAGACCGCGCGAGAGCGGATGGAACAGCACCGGCTTCGTGCGGAGGTCTTGGTGGACTGGGAGGGCCTGCCGGATGTGTAACGTGGGCCAAGGCTCCCGTGAAAAGCCCGAGAATTGTACGACCTTGACGTCCTTCTCGGAGGCCGAGAAGGACGCGACCTGCGGAAACGCTGGCCTCTCCGGTCGGCGCTTTAGCCTAGTTCGTACAAAAAGGGGCGGGGAGGCCGCGGGGCGGGGAGGCCGCGGGGACAGCGCGGGCCTCGGGGCGGTCGCCTAGCCCAGCGTGATGTAGCCCGTGCCCTGGTCGGGGTCCTCGGGCTGCGGCCCGCCGGTTGCCGACCCAAACAGAAACTCGCGCACGCGCGGCATCTCGCGCACATACTGGGCGTGGCCGGCATCGTAGGCGGCGGCGAGCTTGCGCGGGCTGACCGTCGCGTTCTCCACCGGCATCTCGTCGGGGTAGAGGACGAGGGCCCTGCCGTCCGCGGCGAGCTTCTCGACGTGCTCGATCGCCGCGTTGTAGCGCTCCCAGCGCGTGAGCAGGGCGTTGCGCAGATAGGGATGGTCCTTGGCGATGGCCTTGAACATCTGCTTGTCCTTGGCGCCGGGCTCCTTCTTGCGATAGCCGCGCGGCCGCGTGGCCACGAAGACGAACTTCTCGAACCCGTCGTCCTCCGCCATGCACAGGGGGATGCCCGCGCCGGTGCCCAGGCCGCCGTCCAGCAGCACGCGCCCGTCCACCTCGAGCGGCTTCATCATGCCGGGCAGGGTCGAGCTGGCGCGGATGAGGTCGATCATGCGCATCGCGTCGGTCATGTCCTCGCGGCCAAAGCGCACCGTGCGGCCGGTGTCGCGCTCGAAGGCCTGGATGCGCAGGCGCGCGGGGTTGGCGGCAAACGTCTCCCAGTCGAACACGAGGGTTCCGTCGCGCAGCGCGCCCTCGTAGAGGGCGTCGGCATCAAAGTAGCCATGCCCTCGCAGCAGCGAGCGCAGCCCCACCAGCCCGCGCGCGGGACCGTCGGTCATGAACGCCTCGCGCACGCGCTTGCGGTCTCGGGAGAGGTAGTTGACGGTGTTGCTTGCGCCGGCGGAGAGCCCGCAGACGTAGTCGAAGTAGATGCCCTGCTCCAGCAGGACGTTGGCAAAGGCGCAGGTGTAGCTCGCGCGGTAGCCGCCCCCCTCGAACACGAGGGCGCAGTCAAACACGTTGCTGACAGGTGACTCCATGCGAACCTCCTTCGGACATGACGCAGCCCAACCGCCCGTCATTTGTCGCGCATAAAGCTTGTTCTTCCCCAAATGCCGTCCCCCGAACCGTTGCCGACGGATTCTCCATCATGCGCCACCGCGGGTCTACCATGGACGGAGGTGCCGCAGAGACGAGGGGAGCCGCTCATGTCGCGTATGGTGTCCGATCCGCGCGAGGCCGCGTCCGAGCTTGCGGAGCGCTTCGGCAGGGCGAGAAGGGCCGTCTTCTTTGGCGGCGCGGGGGTCTCCACCGCAAGCGGGATCCCTGACTTCAGGAGCGCGGACGGCCTCTATCACCAGCACTTCAAGTACCCGCCCGAGGAGATGCTCGGCCACGGGTTCTTTGTGACCCACACGGAGGAGTTCTACCAGTTCTATCGCGAGCGGATGATCTGCCTCACGGCGCGCCCCAACCGCGCGCACGAGAAGCTCGCCGAGCTCGAGCGCGAGGGGTCGCTGGCTGCCGTGGTCACGCAGAACATCGACGGCCTCCATCAGGCCGCGGGCTCGCGCGAGGTCTACGAGCTGCACGGATCGGTGCACAGAAACATCTGCCAGAAGTGTGGCGCGACCTACTCGGCCGAGTGGGTCCTCGGAACCGAGGGCGTGCCGCGCTGCGAGAGGTGCGGCGGCCTGGTGAAGCCCGACGTGGTGCTGTATGGCGAGCAGCTCGACGAGCATGTCCTTCTCGCCAGCGTTCAGGCGATCTCCCGGGCGGACCTGCTGGTGATTGGGGGAACGTCTCTCGTGGTGTATCCGGCAGCGGGTCTCGTGGATTACTTCCGAGGCTCCGACCTCGTGATCGTCAACCGCGACCCCACCCCCGCGGACGCGGGGGCGGACCTCGTCTGCGCCTGCGACATCGCCGCCGCCTTTGACTTCTGAGGGGTAGCCCAAATGGGTCAGTCCCCATTTGGGTCACCGCCCCCTCGTCCGCTCCCGGGTACAATGGACGAACACAGAGTCGTCCCGAGAGGGGAAGTCATGCTCCGAGAGAACTTCGCTACCTGGCACTGCGGCGCGCACGAGATCTCGCTCGCGCGCCCACGAATCATGGGCATTCTCAATGTGACCCCCGACTCCTTCTCGGACGGCGGGAAGAACTTCGACGCCAAGGCGGCCATCGCTCGGGGCCTCGAGATGCTCGACGAGGGCGCCGACATCATCGACGTGGGCGGCGAGTCCACGCGTCCCGGGCATGCGCCCGTCTCTCCAAAGGTCGAGTCCGAGCGCGTGGTGCCCGTGGTCCGCGCGCTCGTGGAGGCCGGCGCCGTCGTCTCCGTCGACACCCGCCACGCCGAGGTGGCGCGCATCTGCGTGCGCCTGGGCGCGGCCATCATCAACGACGTCTCCGGCTTCACCGACCCCGAGATGGTCGACGTCGCGGCGGACACCTCCTGCGGCTGCATCGTCATGCACTGGAACCACGACGGGCTCGGCTCGCGCGCGCCGCGGCGCCAGGTCACGCTCGACCAGAGCCGCCCGAACGGCAGCGCGCTGCCGCGCCCCGTCCTCTCCCAGCGCCGCTTCACGCTGCCCGAGGAGGCCCCCATCATGCGCCAGGTGATGGGCTTTCTCGGCGACCAGGCCCGCACGCTGCAGCGCGCGGGCGTCGGCCACGACCGCATCTGCATGGACCCGGGCGCGGGCTTCGACAAGCTCGCCGACGAGGACGTGGTCATCCAGCGCGCCACGCGCTCCATGGCCTCCATGGGCTATCCGCTCGTGTGCGCCGTTTCGCGCAAGCGCTTCGTCGGCGCGCTCTCCGGGGTCGAGGACGCTGCGGCGCGCGACGCCGCGACGGCGGGCGCCTGCATCTCCGCCATCGAGAACGGCGCGCGCATCCTGCGCGTCCATGACGTCGCCGGCGTCTCCCAGGCGGTGAACGCCTACTGGGCGGTCTCCCACAAGGACCCTCGCCAGGGCTTTGTGAGCCTTGGCTCCAACGTGGGCAACCGCGTGGGCAACATTGCGCGTGCCGTGCAGCTCATCGACGAGATTCCGCTCACCTGCGTCGTCAGCGTGAGCCACGCCTACGAGACCGAGCCCGCCTACGGCATCGCCACGCCCGTGGCCAATGCCGTGGCGGAGATTCGCACCGAGCTCCACCCGCTCGTGCTCATGGGCGAGCTCCTCGAGGTCGAGGACGAGCTCGGCAGGATTCGCGAGAAGGACCGCGACCCCAAGAAGCCCGGCTCGGGCCCGCGCACCATCGACTGCGACCTCATGTGGGTCGAGGGCGAGCGCCATGCGGGCTCGCGCCTCACGCTGCCGCACCCGCGCCTCGGCGAGCGCGACTACGTGATCGTGCCGATGGAGGACCTCATGCACAGCCCTGAGCGCTTCCTCGCGCACGCGGGCGTCGAGGTTGCCCCGCGCGAGCAGCGCGTGGGCCACGTGACGGCCGAGCTGGGAGAGGTCTCATGGGAGTAGGGACGTCGCTCACCCTGCGCCCCGCCGTGCCCATGGGCTTTGTGACGGGGGTTCCCTACGTGTGCGCCCTCGGCGTCGCGCGCCAGCTCGGCGCGCGACTCTCCTGGCCGCATGGCGTGGTCTCCGCAGAGGGCGAGCCGCTCGTCTACGTCGATGCGCGCGCGGGCTACGACGACGGGGGCGTCTTCGTGCGCTGCGACCTCACGTGGGAGGCCGAGAAGGACCTCGATGCCGACTCCCTCGAGCGGGCTGCCCGGGACGCGGCCGATGCGTGGGCGGAAGAGTGCGCCGCTGGCCGCGGCGTCGCCGGGCCGCTGGCATCCGTCCTCGGGGACTACTTCGACGTTCTTCTCGGCATGGGCGAGAAGGTCGAGGTGCTGCGGGGAGGGCGCGTCGTTGCGTGCGGGACGCTCGCCGGCGTCGATGTCTGGGGTCGTGCGACGGTCCGGACGGAGGACGGCGGGAGGGAGCTGGAGCTCGCTCCGGAGCAGGCGACGCTGAGGCTGGCGCGCTAGCCTCTCTTGCCCTGTCCCAGGAGCCAGATCTCGCGGATGCCGCGTAGCGTGAGGTCGGGATCGATTGCGTCGAAGAGGTCGGTCGCCTGCGCGACGGTGCGCGCGAGGCCGCCCGTGCCCACGACCGTTGCCCGCGGCTCGCCCAGCTCCGCCTGGATGCGCGCGACGAGCCCCTCGGCCTGAGCCGCCGCGCCGATGACCAGTCCCGACTGAAGCGCTGCCTCGGTGCCGTCGCCGAGCGCGTGGACGGGGGCCTCGATTGGTATGCTCGCGAGCTTGGCCGCGCGCGAGAAGAGCGCGTTTGCCGAGAGCATGAGCCCCGGCGAGATGGCGCCGCCGCGATAGGCGCCCGTCGCGTCCACGACGTCGATGTTGGTCGCCGTGCCGAAGTCCACCACGATGACCGGCGCGCCGTAGGTGCTGCGCGCGGCGATGGCGTTGGCGATGCGGTCGGCGCCCACCTGGCGCGGATTGGGCATCGCGATGTCCATGCCATTGCTCTCGCCCGCGCTCACGACGATGGGGTCGTGGCCGAGGTGCTCCGTCAGGCAGCGCCTCCAGGCGCGCTCGAGCGCCGGGACGACGCTCGCCACGCCGGCGTCGGTCACGTCGCCGAGGTCGAGCCCGTCCTTCATGAAGAAGCCCCAGAGCCGGGAGTGGAGCATGTCGGAGGTGTCCGCAGCGGTCGTGGACATGCGCCAGCCGTGGGCGAAGCGGCCGTCCTCGTCGAAGAGGCCGAGCGTGGTCTGGGTGTTGCCGACGTCGATGGCCAAGAACATGGGGCACCTCCCGGGCTTGGTGGACACCTCATCTTACGCGCAAATCTTCACAGACGTGCCACAACCTTTCTGATATACTCCAACAGCTATTGTGTCTTGGTCGGAACCAAGACGAACCCCCGCCCTGGTCGGAAACCAGGGCCGATGAAGAGGAGTCCTGCCATGAAGCAAGGTATCCACCCCGACTACGTGGAGTGCACCGTCCGCTGCACCTGCGGCAACACCTGGAAGACCCGCTCCACCAAGAAGGAGATCGTGGTCGACCTCTGCGACAAGTGCCACCCGTTCTACACCGGCCAGCAGAAGCTCGTCGACACCGGCGGCCGCGTCCAGCGCTTCGCCGACAAGTTCGGTGGCGCCGCTGCCGCGCAGCTGAAGAAGGCCCAGGAGGCCAAGGCCGCCAAGGCCGCCAAGGCCGCCGAGGAGGCCGCTGCCAAGAAGGCCGCCAAGGAGGCCAAGGCCGCCGAGAAGGCCAAGCGTGCCGCCGAGTACGCCAAGAAGGCCGAGGCCGAGGCTGCCAAGGCTCCCGCCGAGGAGGCCCCTGCCGCTGAGGCTGCCGAGACCGTCGAGGCCGCCGAGTAGGTTCGCTCACAGAGCGCTTTGGGGCGCCCCGCAGACACGTCGTCTGCGGGGCGCCCTTCTGTTTTCCGGGCTGGCTTGAGAAATCAGGTTCGTCCGAGAAACGCGGCGGCGGCGCGCGGCCCGAGGTTGGCTACTCGACGTGCGTCAGGGTGAAGACGTCCACGTACGTGAGCGTCTCCTCGACGGGGAAGAAGAGGAACGACCCCGTGTGCTGGTAGGAGCTCGTCACCTCGGCCGTGGCGGCCGTGGGGTTGTCCTTCTCGCCCAGCCTCAGCGTAAGCGAGGTCGTGCCGCCCACGTCCTCCGGCAGCGTCGCCTCGAGGACGAGCGTCCCGTCCGCGTCGTCGACGAGCGTCGCGGTGAAGGGGACGTTGACGAGCTCGAGGTCGCCCGCACACCCCTCGGTGTCCTGCGCCGGGTGCGCGTGATAGTGGGCCATCCCGGCGATGGTGCCGCTGACCTGCGAGATGCCTCCTTCGGTGACGGCGCTCTCGACGTTCAGCACGAGGTCCGAGCCACGTCCGGCCAGGCATTTGGTCCCGTCGGTCTCCTGTCCCACGAACGTGCCCTCCCAGGTTCCAACGAGCGGCTCCAGGCTGCGGGTCTTTCCGCCGTCCGCCACGGAGAGGCGCTCGACCTCCCACTGGCCGTTCGAAGACCGGAAGGCCAGGCCCGCGCTCAGGCGGCACTCGTATGCCTCGAAGGAGCCGGTGCGCGTGCAGGTTATCTCGATCGAGCAGCTCTCCTGCTCGAGGTCGGACTCAAAGCGGTCGACGCGCACCTCGGCGTCGGCGTAGAGCTGCTCGAGCGTGACGCCGCCGTCCTCGCCGCGCTCGGCGAGCTGGCGGTCGGCCTGGGCCAGAAGGGCGCTGGCGTTGGAGACGATCTTGCTGGGGTCGGGGTCCGCGAGGGCCTGCCAGGAGACGCGCGCGTCAGCGGGGTCCCCGTCTGCCACCCAGCCGCCGCCCTCGCGCGCATAGCCGAGGGTCGCGGAGCGCTGCGCCTGGACGCAGCTTCCGGAGTAGGTGACGAGCACCTCCGCGCGGGCGTGGTCGCGGTCCTCGCCCGGGGAGATCGCGCGGATCTCGACGTCGCGCGCCACGAGGACGTCGTCCCGCCCAAAGCTGCCGGGGGAGTAGGCGGGCGTCTGGAGCCGTGAGAGCGCGTCCTGCTCGACGAGCTCGCGCGAGGGGAGCTGGGGGCTTGCGAGGGCGGCGGCCACGGCAACCGCCGCCGCGACGACCACCAGCGTCGCGACGGCCGAGGCGACGCGATGCCCGCGAACGATGCGTGCGACCGCGGCGACGCGCCCGCGCAGGAAGCTGCGCACGGTTCCAGCCACGTCGCGGAGGTCCGCCTCCTCGGGGGAGGGCGTCGTCGCGGGCTCCACGGGAGGCCTGCGCTCCGTCTCGCTGGGACGAGAGTTGCCGCGGGAGAGGGCCGCGGTCTCGCCCGCGATCGTCTCGTCGGGGGAGGGCGCCGCACCCTCGTTCTTCTCAGCCTGGTCGTCAGTCATCTTCGCACCTCCCGTCGTCACGGCTAGTTTCTCACAAGACGGCCCCCCGCGCGCCGTCTCGCGACGCGCTCGCGTGGAGTTTGCGCAGACGTGCCGCTCACAGTGGGTTCGGGGTATGATGTGAGGGCTCAATCGACAAGGCTCCGGGAGGCTCCGTGTATCTGAGATTCGACATGCTCTAGCTGCGCCAGGGCGGCACTGCCGCAACCGGCCCGTTTCGTCCTATCCCAAAGGAGTCATCATGCGAGACAAGCTCACCAAGATCATCATCGCCTACGAGGAGCTCGAGAAGAAGCTCATGGACCCCGCCGTGGTCTCCGACCCCAAGGAGTACGCGCGCCTCGCCAAGGAGCACGCCAGCCAGACCGAGCTCGTGACCAAGGCCCGCGAGTACCTCGGGGCGCTCGACGACATCGACGCCGCCAAGGAGATGCTGCACGAGGCGGACGCCGACGAGAAGGCCATGCTCCAGGAGGACATCGCCGCCAACGAGGCCAAGCTCCCCGCCCTCGAGGACGACATCAAGTTCCTGCTCATCCCGGCAGACCCCAACGACGAGAAGGACACCATCGTCGAGATTCGCGCGGGCGTGGGCGGCGACGAGGCGGCCATCTTCGCCGGCGACCTCTACAAGATGTACCAGCGCTTCTGCGAGGGGCGCGGCTGGAAGATCCAGGTCCTCTCCTCGAGCCCGTCGGAGGCCGGCGGCTTCAAGACCATCGAGTTCAAGGTCGCGGGCGAGAAGGTCTACTCGGTGATGAAGTACGAGTCCGGCGTGCACCGCGTCCAGCGCATCCCCAAGACAGAGAGCCAGGGCCGCATCCAGACCTCCACGGCCACCGTGGCGGTACTCCCCGAGGCCGACGAGATCGACATCCAGATCGACCAGTCCGACCTGCGCATCGACACCTACTGCGCCTCCGGCCCCGGCGGTCAGTGCGTCAACACCACCTACTCCGCCGTGCGCATCACGCACCTGCCCACCAACACGGTGGTGCAGTCGCAGGACCAGCGCTCGCAGATCCAGAACCGCGAGGTCTGCATGCAGATGCTGCGCGCCCGCCTCTACGAGATGGAGCTCGAGAAGCAGCAGGCCGAGCAGGGCGCCGCGCGCCTCTCGCAGATCGGTCACGGCAACCGCTCCGAGAAGATCCGCACCTACAACCAGCCGCAGGACCGCGTGACCGACCACCGCATCGGCTTCAACAGCACCTACAACGGCGTCCTGCTCGGCGACGGGCTCTCGAGCGTCATCGAGGCGCTTGCTGCCGCCGAGCGCGCGGAGAAGCTCGCCCAGGCGGTGTAGCGCGCGCCGTCAACCGCACGACGCAAGGCCGTCCGCGCCCCGAGGCGCGGACGGCCTTCCTGTAGCGCGATGCAAAATCGAGCTTCAGTCCATATTCGCAAGGTCCGGAATGCAAAATCGACCTTCAGTCCATAGGATTTCGGGGGATAACGGGGATGTCCGTCGCGGGATAGGAACAAAACCGCAGTTAGTGGATTTCGCGGCTGCTTGCGGGGCCACCTGAGCCCCATTTTTTCATGGACTGAAGCTCGATTCTGCTTTTTGCGTCGGCCGAATATGGACTGAAGCTTGATTTTGCAGGGAAGGCGACGCTGGGCCCGCCCCTCCTGGCACGCTATGATGCTGTGACGCATTGCGGCCGAAGGAGGGGACGATGCCACGTACCAAGCCATGGACGATCAAGAGGGTGCTCGACTGGACGAGCGGATACCTCGAGCGCAAGGGGGACGAGCACCCTCGCCTCTCCGCCGAGTGGCTGCTCGCCAACGTCTGCGGGCTCTCGCGCGTGGAGCTCTACGTCAACTTTGACAAGCCGCTCGAGGCGGGCGAGCTCGACGCCATGCACGCGGCCATCGAGCGTCGCGCCGCGGGCGAGCCGCTGCAGTACGTGACGGGGGAGATGCCGTTCCGCCACATCGTTCTCAAGTGCGAGCGCGGCGTGCTCATCCCGCGTCCCGAGACCGAGGTCCTGGTGGATGCGGCGCTCGAGGGCGTGGATGCGGCGGCCGAGAAGGGCGACGAGGAGGTGGGTCCCGTCCGCGTGCTCGAAGTGGGCACGGGAACGGGCTGCATCGCGCTCTCCATCGCCTCCGAGCGTCCCGGCACGCTCGTTACGGCCACCGACCTCTCGCCGCGCGCGGCCGAGCTCGCTGCGCGCAACCGCGAGGCCCTGGGCCTCGAGGAGGCGGTGGACATCATCGAGTGCGACCTCGCCTCGGGGGTGGACCCCGACCTCATGGGCTCCTTCTCCGTGCTCGTCTCCAACCCGCCCTACATCCCCACGCAGGTCCTGCGCGATGAGGTGCCCGCCGAGGTGGCCGACTACGAGCCGGAGCTCGCGCTCGACGGCGGTGACGATGGGCTCGACGTCTTCCGCCGTCTGCTTGAGCTCGCGCCGGCAGCGCTCGTCCCGGGCGGCATGCTCGCCGTCGAGCTCTTCGAGGGGGCCCTCGACGCTGCCGCGGATCTCGTCCGCGCGCAGGGCGGGTGGGGCGTTGTCGAGGTGCGCGAGGACCTCACGCGCCGCCCGCGCGTGCTCGTCGCCGTGAGGGAGGGGTAGTCGTGGAGGTTCTTCTTGCCCAGGACCAGGACCGCCCCGAGCCGTCCCTGGTCGCGCGCGTCGCCGACGTTCTGCGCGCGGGAGGCGTCGTCGTTCTGCCCACCGACTCCGTCTATGGCATCTGCTGCGCCGCCGCGCCGGAAAACCCCGCGCACGAGCGCATCTTCGAGGTGAAGCGCCGCGACCGCGCGCAGACGCTCCCGTGGTTCGTCGCCGACGCCGCCGATCTGGACGTCTACGGGGAGGGCGTGCCCAACTGGGCGCGCCGTCTCGCCGAGCGCTTCTGGCCGGGCGCCCTCACGCTCGTGGTGCGCGCCTCCTCCGCCGTGCCCGCCGAGTACGCCCAGCCCGGAGCGGACGGTCCCACCATCGCCCTGCGCGTGCCCGGGTCCGAGCTGGACCGCGCCGTCGTGCGCTCCCTCGGATGCCCCGTCGCCCAGACGAGCGCCAACGTTCACGGCGCCCCGTCCGCGACCTCCGGTGCGGGCCTCGACCCCGCCGTCGCCGAGGCGGTCGACCTTGTGGTGGACGCCGGGCCCGCGCCCGTCGGCGTGGCATCGACGATCGTGGATGCCGCCGGCGCCGCGCCGCGCGTCCTGCGCGAGGGCGCGCTCACCGAGGCCGAGGTCCTTCTCGCCGTTGGGCTCTAGGCCCCGCCCCGGGCCCCGGGGTTCCGGCCGCGGCTCGCGCGGGAGGCCCTTGGGAGAAATGTACGACCTTCTGTCTCACCCCCCCCCCTCGCTTGAAAGGCTGACGTTTCCGCAGGCGGCGCGTCTTTTGCGACATCGGCTTGCCCTTCTTGTTCGTACAAAAGTGCCCCCTGGGGGAGTGCGAGCGCACCCGGCCGCTACATCTCGCGTCAATCTGCGGATTGGGCGCGCGGGGCCCCTCGCGTGCCGTGCTACAGTTGTCCTGCAGCGCCGCGTGCGCCTGCCGCGGCGGGCGCCTTGCGAGGAAGGGGAGAGTCCCATGACCTACGAGCACCTGAGCGCGTCCGATCCGGAGGTCTTCTCGGCCGTGAGCGACGAGCTGCGCCGCCAGCGCTCCTCGATCGAGCTCATCGCGTCTGAGAACTTCGTCTCCCAGGCGGTGATGGAGGCGGTCGGATCGCCGCTCACCAACAAGTACGCCGAGGGCCTGCCCGGCAAGCGCTACTACGGCGGCTGCTGGGCGGTCGACGAGGTGGAGAACCTCGCTCGCGAGCGCGCCAAGAAGCTCTTCGGGGCGGGCTTTGCCAACGTGCAGCCGCACTCCGGAGCGCAGGCAAACTACGCCGCGCTGGCCGCGCTCGTGCAGCCGGGCGACAAGATCATGGGCATGGCCCTGGACAACGGCGGGCACCTCACGCACGGCTCGCCCGCCAACTTCTCCGGCAAGCTCTATGACGTCGTCTCTTATGGCGTCGACGAGCAGACCGAGCGCATCGACTACGACGCCGTCGCCGCGCAGGCCGAGGCCGAGAAGCCCAAGGTCATCATCGCAGGCGCCTCCGCCTACCCGCGCATCATCGACTTCGGGCGCTTCGCCGAGATCGCCCACTCCGTGGGCGCCTACCTCATGGTCGACATGGCCCATATCGCCGGCCTCGTGGCGACGGGCCGCCACCCCTCTCCGGTGCCCTGCGCCGACGTGGTGACCACCACCACACACAAGACGCTGCGCGGCCCGCGCGGCGGCCTCATCCTCTCCAACGATCCCGACCTTGCCAAGAAGATCGACTCTGCGGTGTTCCCGGGCAGCCAGGGCGGCCCGCTCGAGCACGTCATCGCGGGCAAGGCCGTTGCCTTCGGCGAGGCGCTGGCGCCCGAGTTCGCCGACTATGCCGACGCCATCCTCGCCAACGCCAAGGCGCTCGGGCGCGGCATGGAGTCCCGTGGTCTGCGCCTCGTCTCCGGCGGCACCGACAACCACCTCCTGCTCGTCGACCTCACCCCGGCGGGCGACGTCACGGGCAAGGACGCCGAGCGTGCGCTCGACGAGGTCGGAATCACGGTCAACAAGAATACCATCCCCGGCGAGAAGCGCTCTCCGTTCGTCACGAGCGGCATTCGCGTCGGCTCCGCCGCGGCGACCACACGCGGCTTCAACGAGCGCGAGTGCGAGCGCATCGGCCAGCTCATCGGCGAGGTGGTCGGCGCGCCCGGCAACGCCGACCTGCTCGACCGCGTGAGCATGGAGGTTCGCGAGCTGCTCGCCTGCCACCCGCTCTATCCCGAGCTGTAATATGTGAATCGGGGACAGTCCCCAATTCACATATGCACGTTGGGGACTGTCCCCAATTAGCAGAAAGGACCAGAAATGGCAGAGGAGTTCGACGCCGAGCGCTTCACGGTCATCGACCACCCGCTCGTGCAGCACAAGCTCTCCATCCTTCGCGACAAGGCGACCTCGACCAAGCAGTTCCGCGAGCTCGTGAACGAGCTCGCCATCTTCGAGGGCTACGAGGCCATGCGCGACTTCCCGCTCGAGGACGTCGAGGTCGAGACCCCGCTTGAGACCACGACCTGCAGGCGCCTCGCTGGCAAGAAGGTCGCGATCATCCCCATCCTGCGCGCCGGCATGGGCATGGTGGACGGCCTGCTCGAGCTCGTGCCCTCCGCCCGCGTGGGGCACGTGGGCATGTACCGCGACGAGGTGACCCACGAGCCGCACCAGTACTACTGCAAGTTCCCGGACGACATCCAGAACCGCATCTGCCTCGTCGTGGACCCGATGCTCGCCACGGGCGGCTCGCTCACCGCGGCGATTCAATTTCTGCGTGAGGCGGGCGTGCGCGACATCCGCTGCCTGACGCTCGTCTCCGCGCCCGAGGGCGTGCGCACGACGCTCGAGTTCGACAAGGACGTGCGCCTCTACACCTGCGCGCTCGACCGCCAGCTCAACGAGCACGCCTACATCCTGCCCGGCCTCGGCGACGCGGGCGACCGCATCTACGGTACCAAGTAGCGCGTGGTCTTTATCGCCTCTTTATGTCGATTGGGGGGCGCTTCGGCGCCCCCTTGACGTTTGGGGCGGTCGCGCTAGACTTCTCGTATTTCGGTATCGCTCGGACGGGACGGGGGCCATGGACTTCTCGGTTGCCGTCATCGCGGGCGCCCTCTTCGGCCTTATGGGCTGCGTGGCGCCTGCGATGCTGTTCGAGCGGGCTCTGAGGGGCGGTGCCTGCCCGAGCTTGGCGGCGGGCATCGCGGCGGTGGGTGTCTCGTTTGTCACGCTGACCGCCGTCCTGCTCGTGGTGTACACTGCCACGGACGCGGGCTTCTTGGAGTTTGGGAGCTCTATGGTCGCCTCGCTCCTGCTCTTCTGGGGGGTCGAGGCGGTGAGGGGCTGGCGCGCCGCCAACGGCAGCCGCTAGGCCGGGGGGGAAAGGACATAGCGTGGGCAATCCTCTGGACAGCCTGGGCGAGGAGGTCAACGAGCTCGTCAAGAGCTTCACGTCTCAGCCGATCGTAGGCGACCTCAACTCGGTGGGCTTCACGCAGTACTCGTTCTGGTTCGCTGTTGCCGTCATCCTGATGCTCGTCGTGCTCTTCGTCTTCAAGAAGAAGCAGGCGCAGAGCCTCGTTCCGCAGGGCGCCTTCGTCAACGGCGTCGAGTACGTCATCGAGTTCGTGCGCGACGACATGTGCAAGGGCCTGCTCGGCGACTCCTGGAAGCGCCACTTCCCGTTCATCGCCACGGTGTTCCTCGTGGTTCTCGCCAACAACATCGTTGGCATCATCCCGGGCTGCAAGCCCGGCACGGGCACCATCTCCACGACGGCCGCCCTCGCCCTGTGCTCGTTCGTCTACTTCATCGTCTGCGGCGTGCGCAAGCACGGCGCGCTCGGCTACGCCAAGAGCCTGGCGCCCGCGGGCGTGATGTTCCCGCTCAACGCCCTCGTGTGGCTCATTGAGGTCTTCTCGACCATCCTGCGCCTGGTGACGCTGGCCGTGCGACTCTTCTGCAACCTCTTCGCCGGCCACGTCGTCATGGGCACCTTCGCGATTCTCGCGGCGCTCTTCTTCGAGCCCATGATCGAGGCGTTCTCCGCCGCCACGGCCGTCCAGGCGGGCGCGTCGATCCTGTGGGTGGGCATCCTGCTCGTCATCTACGCCGTCGAGATCATCGTCGCGGCCGTCCAGGCGTACGTCTTCGCCCTGCTCTCGGCCGTCTACATCCAGATCGCCGAGGCCGACGAGCACTAGGCGAGAAGAACGACAATCCGGCAACTCGCGGGCGCGCGCCCGCAGTTCATAGCACGTTGGGTTTCCGGCTCGCCCCGCAGGTTCGATCGATTTGGCATGGGGCGAATGTAAAAGGAGGAACAGTGGGAGCTCTCGGAGTCATCGGTTATGGTCTCGGCGTCATCGGCGCGGGTCTTGGCATCGGTCTGGCCGCTTACGGCGTCGCGCAGGGCATGGCTCGCCAGCCCGAGGTTCAGGGTCGTCTGTTCACGGTCTTCATTCTGGGCTCCGCCTTCGTCGAGGCACTCGCCCTCATCGGCTTCGTCGTCAGCCTCATCGTCAAGTAGGGCTGTCGGACGAGCGAGTTGGAGGCACGCATGAACATCACTGCTAGAAAGCTTGCCGCCCTGGCGGGCGCGACGGGCGCGGTCGCGTGGGCGACGCCCGTGGTGTCGCTCGCGGAGGAGTCGGCGGTTGGGGCGGACATCCTCATCCCCAAGCTCGCCGAGTTCATCCCCGCCCTCATCGCCTTCCTCATCATCTTGGTGGTTCTCGCCAAGCTCGTGTGGCCGTCGGTCCTCGAGATGATGGAGAAGCGCCAGGCGAAGATCCAGTCCGACCTCGACGAGGCCGAGCGCTCCAAGCGCGAGGCGGCCGAGGAGGCCAAGAGCTACGAGGGCAAGATTCTCGAGGCGCACCACGAGGCCGACGCCATCATCGCCAAGGCCAAGAAGGAGGCCGAGGAGGTCCGCTCCCAGGTGCTCGCCAAGGCGCAGCGCGAGGCCGCGGACATCATCGCCAAGGCGCACGGCGCGGTCGACTCCGAGCGCCACAAGGCCATGATCGAGCTCTCGAGCTCGGTCGTCGACCTCTCCGTGGAGATCGCGAGCAAGATCATCGGCAACGACCTCTCCGAGGACGAGCAGCGTCGCCTTGCCGAGAAGTACCTTGCGGAAGTGGGCGCGCCCGATGAGCGGAAGTAAGCGCGAGCAGGCCGAGAAGGTCGAGGCGTACACCCGGGCGCTTCTCGAGGCGGCGCGCTCCGAGGGCCGCGCGAACGCGGACCTCGTGCAGTGGCAGCACGCCCGCAAGTTCACGCCCGAGGTGCTCGAGACCCTGGCGGCCATGCAGCGCGAGGACGACATCGGACTGCTCGAGGAGGTCGCCAAGCGCTACAAGGAGCTCCTCGACGCGCAGGACACCACGGTGTCCGTGACGGTCACCACGGCGGTCCCCCTCGACGACGACCTGCGCGCCAAGGTGCGCGCCAAGGCCGAGTCCGACCTTAACGCCCCGGTCTACCTCGTCGAGCGCGTGGACCCCTCCATCATCGGCGGCATCATGCTGGAGGTGCGCGGCAAGCGCTACGACGCCTCCGTGCGGGCACAGCTCGCCAACATCAGGAAGACGCTCTCGTCGACCTTCATCGAAGGCGAGGAACGATAAATGGAAAGCATTAGCTCCGAGAAGATCATGAGCACCCTGCGCGAGGAGCTCTCGCGCATCAACGCGACGGTCGACCGCCAGGAGGCGTCGGTGGTCACCGAGGTCGCCGACGGCATCGCGCGCGTCTCCGGTCTGAAGAGCGCCATGTCCGGCGAGCTGCTCAAGCTCACGAGCTCGGCCACGGGCCGCGACGTCTACGGCCTCGTCCAGAACCTCGACCAGGACGACGTGGGCGCGGTTCTGTTCGGTGAGGTCGAGGACATCAAGGAGGGCGACGAGTGCCGCACGACGGGCCGCGTCATGGACATCCCCGTCGGCCACGCCATGCTCGGTCGCGTCGTGAACCCGCTCGGCCAGCCGATCGACGGCCTGGGCCCCATCAACACGACGCACCGTCGCCCCATCGAGTTCAAGGCCCCCGGCATCATGGAGCGCCAGCCGGTGTGCGAGCCCGTGCAGACGGGTCTTCTCGCCATCGACGCGATGGTGCCCATCGGCCGCGGCCAGCGCGAGCTCATCATCGGCGACCGCAAGACGGGCAAGACGGCCATCGCCATCGACGCCATCGTCAACCAGCGCGACACCGACATGGTCTGCATCTACGTTGCCATCGGCCAGAAGGCGTCGACGGTCGCCACCATCCGCGAGTCCCTCTCGCAGCACGGCGTCCTCGACAAGACCGTCATCGTAGCGGCCACCGCCGCAGAGTCCGCGCCGATGCAGTACATCGCCCCGATGGCGGGCGCCGCGATCGGCGAGTACTTCATGTACAACGACGAGCACGGCAACCCCGCCGATGCCGAGCATCCCGGCGGCCACGTGCTGGTGGTCTACGACGACCTCTCCAAGCAGGCCGTGGCCTATCGTCAGATGTCGCTTACGCTTCACCGTCCGCCCGGACGCGAGGCCTACCCCGGCGACATCTTCTACCTGCACTCGCGCCTGCTCGAGCGTGCCTGCAAGCTCTCCGACGCCAACGGCGGCGGCTCGCTCACGGCGCTCCCGATCATCGAGACGCAGGAGGGCGACGTCTCCGCCTACATCCCCACGAACGTGATCTCGATCACGGACGGCCAGATCTACCTGCAGTCCAACCTCTTCTTCCAGGGTCAGCGCCCTGCCGTCGACGTGGGCATCTCGGTGTCTCGCGTCGGTGGCGACGCGCAGATCAAGGCCATGAAGCAGGTCGTGGGCACGCTGCGCCTGGACCTCGCCGCCTTCCGCGAGAAGCAGGCCTTCTCGCAGTTTGGCTCCGACCTCGACTCAACGACGCAGTACCAGCTCAACCATGGCGAGCACATGATGGAGCTGCTCAAGCAGCAGCGCTACTCGGCGCTCGACGTGCGCGACCAGGTCATCGCGATCTTTGCCGCCAAGGAGGACTTCCTTGACGACATCGACCTCGATCACGTGACGATGTTCCGCGACGGGCTTGCCAAGTACATGGCGGACCACTGCCCCAAGCTGCGCAGCTCCGTCCTCGAGGGCAAGCTCGACGACGCCACCTCCAGCCGCCTGCGTGCCCGCATCGCGCGGTACAAGAAGCTCTTCCTCGCCGAGCACCCCAACAGGCGCCGCGCCGAGGACGTCGAGCAGGCTGCCGAGCAGACGGTCACGGCTCCGCCCGAGGGCGGTCACGAGCCGCTGGACGGCCAGGGGAAGTAAACGATGGCCAACCTTCGTGAAATACAGCGACGCATGAACTCCATCAAGAGCACCATGCAGATCACGCGCACGATGGAGATGATCTCCACCGCGCGGATCCAGCGGGCGCTCGCGCGCGCCGAGGAGGCGGAGCCCTACAAGGACGCCATCACGCGCATGCTCGCCAACGTCGCCGAGGCAGGCTTCTCGACCGAGCAGCCGCTCCTCGCGCAGCGCACGGAGGAGAGGCACGTGCTGTTCATCGTCATCGCCTCCGACAAGGGCCTTGCGGGCGGCTTCAACATCGTGCAGCAGCGCGCCGTCGAGTCGGAGATGCGAAGGCTCAGGGCGCAGGGCGTGGAGCCCTCGCTCATCACCTGCGGCCGCAAGCCGACGGAGTACTTCACGTACCGCAAGATGGCCCCGGTCATGTCGTTCGTGGGAATCTCCTCCGAGCCCAACCAGGACCAGGCCGACCGCATCGCCTCATACGTCATGCGCGGCTACGCAACCGGCGAGATCGACCGCGTCGTGCTCTACTACTGGCACGCCCGCAACCGCGTCGAGCAGACCCAGGTCGTCGAGCAGCTGCTCCCCATCACCAAGGAGCAGCTCACGATGCCCAACAAGCCGCGCGAGCGCGAGGCGCTGTCCAAGGTCGAGGGCCACGCCTACACCGACTTCGCGTTCGACCCCTCGGCGGAGGAGGTCCTCGGCAAGCTCATGCCGGCCTACTTCCGCACGGTCATCTTCCACGCACTGCTCGACTCGGCGGCCGCGGAGCACGGGGCGCGCCGCCGCGCCATGCAGTCCGCGACTGACAACGCCCAGGAGGTCCTGGGCAACCTCGAGCGCACGTTCAACCGAGTCCGCCAGGGCTCCATCACCACCGAGCTCAACGAGATCATCGGCGGCGCTTCCGCATTGGAGGACAACTGATGGCAGAGAAGAACCAGGAGACGCGCACCGCCCTCGAGGAGGCGGCATACAACAAGCTCAACCGCACCGTCGGCATGGGGTCGATCGTGCGCGTCGTCGGCCCCGTCGTCGACGTCAAGTTCGACGGCCAGGTGCCCGGCATCTACACGGCTCTCGTCGTCGAGGGCGACACGCCGGTCGGGCACGTCAGCACCGTGCTCGAGGTCGAGTCCCAGCTTCCTGGCGGCATCGTCCGCACGGTCGCTATGTCCTCGACCGACGGCCTCACCCGCGGCCTCAAGGTGCGCGACACCGGGCACCCCATGATGATGCCCGTGGGCCCCTCGACGCTCGGCCGCGTCTGGAACGTCATGGGACAGCCGGTCGACGGCAAGGAGATCCCCGAGGACGTCCAGTACTACCCGATTCACCACCCGGCGCCGTCCTTTGACGAGCTGACCACCCAGACCGAGATCTTCGAGACCGGCATCAAGGCCATCGACCTTCTCGAGCCCTACGTCCGCGGCGGCAAGACGGGCCTGTTCGGCGGCGCGGGCGTCGGCAAGACGGTCCTCATCCAGGAGCTCATCAACAACCTCGCCCAGCAGCACGGCGGCACCTCGGTCTTCACCGGCGTCGGCGAGCGCACGCGCGAGGGCACCGACCTCTACCTCGAGATGACCGAGTCCGGCGTCATCGAGAAGACCTGCCTGGTCTACGGCCAGATGAACGAGCCGCCCGGAGCGCGCATGCGCGTCGCGCTGGCCGGCCTGACCACCGCCGAGTACTTCCGCGACCAGGGCCAGGACGTCCTTCTCTTCATCGACAACATCTTCCGCTTCTCGCAGGCGGGCTCCGAGGTCTCGGCCCTTCTCGGCCGCATGCCCTCCGCCGTCGGCTACCAGCCCACGCTGGCCACCGAGATGGGCGAGCTCCAGGAGCGCATCACCTCCACCAAGGAGGGCTCGATCACCTCGGTCCAGGCCGTCTACGTCCCCGCGGACGACCTCACCGACCCGGCCCCGGCGACGACGTTCACGCACCTCGACGCCACCACGGTCCTCTCCCGCGCGATCACCGACCTCGGCATCTACCCGGCGGTCGACCCGCTCGCAAGCTCGAGCTCCGCGCTCGACCCCTCGATCGTGGGCGAGGAGCACTACCGCGTGGCGATGGCGGTCCAGGAGACCCTCCAGGAGTACTCCGACCTCCAGGACATCATCGCCATCCTCGGCATGGACGAGCTCTCCGAGGAGCAGCAGCACGTCGTCGCGCGCGCCCGCAAGATTCAGCAGTTCCTCTCGCAGTCGTTCCACGTGGCGGAGAAGTTCACGGGCAACCCCGGCGTCTACTGCACCGTCGAGGACACCGTCCGCAGCTTTGCCGAGATCGTCGACGGCAAGTGCGACGACCTGCCCGAGCAGGCCTTCCGCTTCGCCGGCAACATCGAGGACGTCCGTCGCCGCGCGGCGGCCATGACGGCGGCCGACGAGGCTAAGGAGTAGGCCCATGGCCGAGCTCAACTGCCAGTTCGTGCGTCCCGACCGGCTCCTGTTCGAGGGGCCGGTCGCCAACCTCGTGCTCGTCACCTATGCGGGCGAGCTCGGGGTCTGGCCGGGACACGCGCCCGAGGTCGTCGCCCTGGGCGACGGCGTCGTGCGCATTCGCAGGCGCCCCGAGGACGGGGGCGGGGAGTACGACGTCGTGGTCTCGGGCGGCTATGCCGAGATAGACAGCGACGGCGTGATCATCCTCGCCGACCACGCTCGCCGCACGGACGACATCGACGTCGAGGTCGTGCGCTCCACGCGCGACGAGGCGATCGAGGCCTTGGACGAGCTTGAGCCGGGCGACTATCGCAGCGCGTATTACGAGAAGAAGATCAAGTGGTGTAACCTTCTGCTCAAGCAGGCGCTGGGCAGCGCCGCGTCGGCTCCTATCTAGCACGGAGGGTACATGGACGTCATTCGCGTAGAGGGTGGCCACAGCGTCACGGGTACGGTGAGGGTCGAGGGGGCAAAGAACTCGGCGCTCAAGCTCATGGCCGCCACCATCATGGCGCCTGGGGTGACGACGCTCACCAACGTCCCCAACATCGCCGACGTCCACGTGATGGGCAAGGTCCTCAAGAACATCGGTGCGCGGATCGAGGTCGTGAACGAGCACGAGCTCAAGATCGACACGTCCGAAGTGGACTCCTGGGAGACCCCCTACCATCTCGTCGCCCAGATGCGCGCCTCGACGGCGGTGCTCGGCCCCCTGCTCTCCCGCTTCGGCCGCGCCGTCGTCGCCATGCCCGGCGGCTGCAACATCGGCGCGCGCAAGATCGACATGCACATCCTCGGCCTTGAGGCGCTCGGCGTCGAGTTCAAGGTCGATCACGGCAACATCTACGCGAGCGCTCCCCACGGCCTGACGGGGGACACGGTCACGCTCTCCTTCGCGAGCGTGGGCGCCACCGAGAACCTCATGATGGCCTCCGTCTTCGCCAAGGGCACGACGACGATCGACAACGCGGCGCGCGAGCCCGAGATCGTGGACCTCGCCAACCTCCTCAACGAGATGGGCGCCAAGGTCAAGGGCGCCGGGTCTCCCGTCATCGAGGTGGAGGGCGTTGACGAGCTTCACCCCGTCACCCACGCCGTCGTGGGCGATCGCATCGAGGCGGGCACGTTCCTCGCCGTGGGCGCCCTGACGGGCGAGCCCGTGCGCGTCACGGGGTTTGCCCCGGCGCACCTGGGCCTCGTGCTCAAGAAGTTCGAGCAGATGGGCGCCACGGTCGAGCGCGGCACGCGAGAGTGCACCGTCTGGCGCGACCGCCCGCTCATGCCGACCGACATCCAGACCCTGCCGTTCCCCGGCTTCCCGACCGACATGCAGGCCCAGACCATGTGCCTGCTCGCGCTCGCCAAGGGGAGCTGCATCATCACCGAGAACGTGTTCGAGAACCGCTTCATGTTCGCGAGCGAGCTCTCGCGCATGGGCGCGAACATCGTCATCGAGGGACATCACGCCATCGTCCATGGCGTCGAGGGCTTCTCCGGCGCACAGGTGCGCTCGCCCGACCTGCGCGGGGGCGCTGCGCTCGTCATGGCGGGCCTTGTCGCCGACGGCGTGACGACGGTGTCCGACATCTATCACATCGATCGCGGCTACGAGGGCTTCGTCGAGAAGCTCGCGTCCCTTGGCGCCAAGATCGAGCGGACCGCCGTCCCCGACGAGGATGACGAGCCGGCCGGCTTCTAAGGGCGGCCCCGACCGAAAGGGAGCGGACATGTCATATGAGGTTGCCCATGACGACCACGTCCTCACCAAGGCGAGCGAGGATTACCTCGAGGCGATATACCGCCTCTCGCTCGAGGACGCTGCGGGCGACGGCTCGGTGCGCTCCGTCGACGTCGCGGAGCACCTCGGCGTCTCCAAGGCGAGCGTCAACAAGGCGCTGTCCACCCTCAAGGAGGCGGACATGGTCGAGCAGAGCCGCTACGGCAGGGTCGCGCTCACCGAGAAGGGCCGCGAGTACGCCGCGCTCGTGTGGCGCGCGCACAGGACCCTCAGGCTCTTCCTCGAATCCGACCTTGGGGTCGAGCCCGAGCGCGCCGATGCCGAGGCATGCCTGATGGAGCATGCGCTCTCTGCCGACACCATGCTGCGCCTCATCGAATACCTCAAGCGTCAGGGCCTCGTCATTCCGGAGTAGCGTCTGCGCGACGGTCCAAGACATGTGAAAGCGCTGTGTACGAAGCGCGCCCGACATAACGGAGGGCGCGCTTCTTAGTCCGCTTACGGTTAAGACCGAATGCCTCGGCCGGGGTTGGGGTATGTTTCTTGTGCCGCCGGGCTTGCCGTGCGGCGCGATGTCACCAACCTGAAGGGACCGCAATGAAGGCAATCATCCCTGCCGCCGGCCTCGGCACCCGTTTTCTCCCTGCGACCAAGTGCTCCCCCAAGGAGCTGCTGCCCGTTCTTGACAAGCCCGTGATCCAGTACGTCGTCGAGGAGGCGCTTGAGCCCGACGGCGTCGACGGCGTCGTCATCATCAACTCGCACGAGAAGCCTCAGATCGAGTCGTACTTCTCTGTGGACGAGGACTTCGAGTCGATGCTGCGCGAGCGCGGCAAGGAGAGGGAGGCGGCGCGCGTGCACGCGGCGTCGACGCTTCCCGTCTCCTTTGTGTACCAGGACGAGGCACGCGGCCTCGGCCACGCCGTCCTCCAGGCGGCGGGCGCGATCGATGACGATCCGTTCTTCGTCCTCCTGGGCGACTACTTCGTTCCCGGCCGCCAGATGTGCGTGCGGATGGCCGAGGTCTCCAAGGCTCACGGCGGCGCCTCCGTCATCGCCGTCGCCCCCGTCCCCGAGGACCAGGTGAGCCGCTACGGCATCATCGCGGGCGAGTGCGTGGGCTGCCTGCCCGGCACCGACGCGACGGGCGAGCAGGAGGGGGCCGTCTGGAAGGTGTCCGGCCTCGTCGAGAAGCCGAGCCCCGAGGAGGCCCCGTCGCACCTGTTCATCGTCGGGCGCTACCTGCTCTCCCCGCGCATCATGGAGCTGCTCGCCACACAGGGGCCGGGCGCCGGCAACGAGATCCAGCTGACCGACGCCATGGAGCGCCTGCTCGCCGAGGAGGAGATGTACGCGCTCGTGGTCGACCCCGCCGAGGGCTGCGACACCGGCACGCCCGCCGCATGGGCGGCCACCAATGCCCGCATGGCGCTCGAGGACCCGGCATTTGCCGAGGCGTTCCGCGAGGAGCTTGGCGAGAAGGGCGAGCGCTTCGTTGGATAAGCGGGGAGACATCATCCGTTTTGGCATCGACGGATGGCGGGCGCGCTTCGACGACGGCTTCGATGCGGAGTCCGTCGCGCGCGTCGCCGACGCGTTGGGGCTCGTCTGGGCGGACGCCGCCCCGGGCTCGACCATCTACGTCGGCTATGACACGCGCCACGGCTCCCGGGACTTTGCCGCCCTCATCGCGGGGGTCATCTCCTCGTACGGCCTGAAGGTGAGGGTCTCTGACGTCGCGTGCCCCACGCCGGCGGTCGCCTGGAGCTGCTCTCAGGACGATGACGCGTACGGAGCCGTCATCGTCACGGCGAGCGAGCTATCCTGCGAATACGGCGGCCTGCTCGTGCGCGGTCGGGACGGAGGGCCCGTCCCGAGGGGCTTCCTCGATGAGGTGGAGCAGGCCATCTCCGTTGACCCGACGCAGGGCAGGGGGGCCTTCGAGGAATGTGACCTGGTCGGACCTTATCTTGCTCACCTCGCGCAGCTGGTCGACGGCGGCTCCATCGCGCGTCGGCGCCCCCGCGTCGTCGTCGACGCGATGTGCGGCGCCGGCACGGGGCACCTCGCGGGCCTTCTCTCGCAGCTCGGCTGCGAGGTCATAGAGATTCACGTCGAGCCGCGCGAGGACTTCGGCGGCATCCACCCTGAGCCTCGCGACCCGTGGGCTGATGCCTGCGAGCAGGCGGTCGTCGCCCATGGGGCGGACATGGGCCTGCTGCTGGACGGAGACGCCGACAGGGCGTCGGTTGTCGACGAGAGGGGGAGCCTCCTCCCGGCCCGCGTCATCGTGCCGATGCTCCTGGGCAACCTGGTGATGAGCCACGGCGCGCGCGGGCGCGTCGTGACGACGCTGACCTGCTCCGCCTGCATCGCGCGCGAGGCGAACCGCCTGGGGTGCGAGACCACGCCGGTCCCCGTCGGCTTTGCCCGCATATATAGAGAGACGCTCGACGCTGACGTCATCATGGGCGTGGAGGAGTACGGCGGCGTGTGCGTGCCCTCGCATCTTCACGAGCGCGACGGCCTGCTGGTGTGCCTGCTCGCGGTCGAGATGCTCGCGCGCTCCGGCAAGACCGTCTCTACCATGACGGAGGAGCTCGAGGCCATCATCGGGACGATGTCCTATGCGAGAAGGGACGTCCGTCTCGAGCCCGCGGTCAGCCAGGCGTTCCGCAACGTCCTTCCGGGCCTCAACCCGGCGGAGCTTGCGGGCAAGGTGCCGGTGGAGATTTCCCACGCGGACGGTCTCAGGGCCCAGTTCGAGGACGACTCCTGGGTTCTCATACGCCCGTCGCGCACGAGCGCCGTGGTGAGGGTCTACGCCGAGGCGGCTACGGCATGCGAGCGAGACGCGCTTCTTAGCGCGGCGTGCGAGCTCGTGCGAGCCGGCTTCTAAAGTAGGCGAGCGGCCGATAAACACATGCGGGCGGCACATCGTCCGTTCAATATGTGTAGGAATCGTGGACGCCCGGATTCCCGCCCCGGCGCGGGCGCCGGGCGCGTATAGTTATTCCCCGCGCAGCGACGCGGCCACGGCCCAC
>CALUNW010000011.1 GCA_944322145.1 uncultured Atopobiaceae bacterium
CGAGCCGCTCGGGGTCGCGGTCGGGTGCATTGCGGGGGATCTGCATCGGCCAGCCTCCTCTCATGTCCGTCTCTTCTCCTCCGGGACGCGGCCGCCATCCCGTCACCTACTAAACACGCTCGAGCGTGAAACGTGACAACCCGAACGGGCGCGGAGATGAGCTTTTGGCTCCATTTCCGTTATCGGCAAACTATTCGCCTAAGAAGTATACTTATCTTCCACTTAGTCTGCCGTTAACGGAGGATGGCCATGACATTTCTCACGGTTGCTGAAGCCGCGCGGCTCTGGGGCGTCTCCGAGCGTACGGTACGCAACTACTGTGCCGATGGCCGCATCCCAGGCGCCGAGCTTATTGGAAAGACGTGGGCCATCCCGGAGGGCGCCGAACGTCCGGGCCGCAGGCCGCGAACGCAGACGAAGCCGCGCGCGCTTCTCGACGCGCTGCGCGAGGAGAAAACCGCCGGAACATCCGGGGGCATCTACCATCACGTCCAGGTTGAGTTTGCCTACAACTCCAACCACATCGAGGGGAGCCGACTCACGCACGAGCAGACCCGGCTCATCTTCGAGACCAACACGATCAGCGTCGCGGCTACGGTGCGCGTGGACGACATCCTGGAGACCGCAAACCACTTCCGGTGCGTCGACACGATCATCGACTCCGCCAACCGGCACCTGACCGAGCGCCTCATCAAGGGCCTGCACGCCCAGCTCAAGCAGGGAACAACCGACAGCCGCAAGGGCTGGTTCGCGGTCGGCGACTACAAGCGCCTTCCCAACGAGGTGGGCGGACGCGAGACGGCGGACCCCGAGGAGGTCGCGGGCCGCATGACGGAGCTCATTGAGAAGTACGAGGCTCTGCCGATAAGGACGCTCGAGGACGTGGTCGCGTTCCACGCCGAGTTCGAGGCCATCCATCCCTTCCAGGACGGGAATGGCCGCGTGGGCAGGCTCGTCATGTTCAAGGAGTGCCTGCGCAACGACATCACGCCCTTCATCATCACGGACGAGGTAAAGCTGTTCTACTATCGCGGGCTCTCGCAGTGGGGCCGGGAGCGGGGCTACCTTCTCGACACGTGTCTCGCGGCTCAGGACGCCTTTGCCGAGCTACTGAGGCGCTTTCGCATCGAGGGGTAGGAACCTTGCTGTGGTAACGCCCTCGTTGACATTTGACGCGAGACGTCAACCAGCGCTCCTTTGATTCCACTCTTGCTCGACCGCATACTTGAGTTGGCAGACGGTCACACGTCGAAGGGGCATCATGGACGCATCCATCAACATCGGGCGCACAATCTCGCGGGAACGCCGTGGCAGGGGCGTCACGCAGGAGGCACTCGCTGCCCACCTCGGCGTATCGAAGGCCGCAGTGAGCAAATGGGAGCTCGGGCAGAGCCTGCCGGACGTGAGCCTGCTGCCGCGCATCGCCGCGTACTTCTCGCTCACCCTGGACGAGCTCTTCGACTGGCGCGACGAGCTCACCCAGGAGGAGTCCGCCGCTCTCTACGCCGAGGTCTACGCTCTGAGCGAGAAGGACCTCGCCACGGCGCACGAGCGGCTGCGCGCGCTCGCGGCGGAGCACTGCTCGGACGCGAATCTGCTGCTCATGCTGGCGTCGCTCCTCACGGTGTGGGCGGGTGGTATGACAACGCCGTTCGCGTCGGCGGGCGAGAGGGACGGCGTGCCCGACGCCGACGAGCTCACGGACGAGACGCTCGCCCTGCTCGACCGCGTGCTCGAGGTGGCAACGGACCCGTCGACCCTCTACCTCGCGCAGCAGCAGAAGGCAACGACGCTCTTCCAGGCGGGACGCCTCGAGGAGGCGGCGGCGCTGCTGGAGCCGCTCGTGCACCGACAGGACGCGGGCGCCCCTACGATGCTTTTGGCCTCTGCCTACCGCAAGCTCGGTCGTGACGGCGAGGCCCTCGAGCTCCTGCAGGCCGAGCGCCTGCGCGCGGCGAGCTTCGTGCTCTCGTCGCTCATGCAGGAGGCGGGCATGCGTGACGACGCCACGTTCGCACTCGCGGCAGGTGGCGCCGCCAAGGCGGTCTTCGAGGCGCTCGACATGGGCGCGGTGAGCCCGTTCTTCTCGGTGACGATGTCCCTCGAGGTCGCGGAGACCCTGCGTCGCGCAGGTGAGAAGGACGGGGCGCTCGAGGCGCTTGCGCATGCGGTCGATGCCCTGGCGGCGATCCCGGCGAATCCGGATCCGTCCAGCTCCCCGCTCTGGGACCGCATGGCCGACCGCCTCGACCCCTCCCGCGCCGGCGAGGCCTGGGCCGAGCACAAGACCCGTCAGGCGGTCGAGGCCGCCGAGCTCATGCGCCGCGCGATCGTCGAGGAGGTCACGTCCCCCGAATGGCGCGACCTCGCGGGAGATGATCCGCGTTACCAAGAGAACGTCGACTCGGCCAAGCAGCTGCTGGCGTTTCCGGAGCCCGCGGCGACGGGTCAGCCCGATCGTTGACCTCTGGAGAGGACAAGAACGTGCGCCAGAGACGGGTTTCTCGGCCCTGGGGGATGCGGACGAAAAGTTGGACCCATGGGTCCGGAACGGAGGTCCGCATGTACTCGAGGGAGGACGTTGAGCTGGCGCTGCTCGCACTCGGGGAGGGCATGAGCAAGAGGGAGGCGGCCGAGCTGGTCGGCTGCGGCGAGGACACCGTGCGCGCCTGGGCCGCGGGCAGGCTCCCGCACTCGTGCCGCCCCCGCGAGCGCTATCGTGAGGGGGCGCGGCGGGGGCCGCGCAGAGAGGGGGCCGCCATGTGCGCGAGGGGCACCTACGACCCGCCGGCCACGGGGCCGCTCGCCGGCCTGACGCCAGACCAGATTGAGAACCTGCTGCTCAGGGCGGTGTTGGACGACCTAAAAGGGGGAGGCTGCGCCCCGGCTTCGATCTCGAACAGGAGCAAGCGCGAGCTCGGCGAGAGATTGAGGCGGGCGACCGGCCTGCCCCTCCGCTCCGTCACCGGTTTCTTGAGGATCTCGAGGAGCTCCTATGAGCACCACCGCGCCCGCCTCGGGCGCGACCGCGACGCCGGGCTGCGCCCGCTCGTGAGGGAGGCCTTCGAGGCGGGCCGGGGCCGCTACGGCTACCGGCGCGTGCACGCCGAGCTGCGCCGCCGCGGGGTCGTCGCCTCCGAGAAGCGCGTGAGGCGCGTGATGCGCGAGGAGGGGCTGGTCGCGAGGCGGCCGCGTCGCAAGAGGCACAGCTCCTATGAGGGCGAGCCGGACGCCAGGCCCGCGAACCTGCCCCGCGAGCGGGCCGAGGCCAGGCGCGCCGCCGGGGAGGACTTCCGCGCGGACCACGACTTCTCCGCCGCCGCCCCCGGCGAGCTGCTCGTCACCGACGTCACCGAGTTCGCGATGGACGGCTACAGGTGCTACCTCTCGCCGGTGGTCGACTGCTTCGACGGGATGCCGCTGGCCTGGTCGCTGTCGCTCCACCCGGACTCCGCCCTGTGCGACTCGTCGCTCGCGGCGGCCCTGGACGCCCTGCCGGGCGGCGCGCGCCCGACCGTGCACACCGACGGCGGCGGCCCGTACCGCGCGGCCAGCTGGAAGGGGCTGTGCGAGCGCCGCCACGTCGCCCGCTCGATGTCCAGGCCGGCCCACAGCGGCGACAACGCGCCCGCCGAGGGGTTCTTCGGCACGCTCAAGACCGAGATGTTCGACGGGCGCGACTGGGCCGGGGTGGGGCTCGAGGAGTTCCGCGGGGAGGTCGACGCCTACATGGCGTGGTACCGAGCCGAACGGCTCAAGCGCTTTGACGAGCCGGGCGGCGGCTGCTCCTACGAGACGATCGCGGGAAGGAGGCGCAGGCTCGGACTCGCGATGTAGGCTTGGTACAAGAAAATGTCCGCATCCCCCTGGAGCCCCGTTTTTGACCTCTGGAGAGGACAACAACGGGAACATCGGCGCACGTGGATCAGTCCGCACGAAGCGCGTCGAGCAGCGGAACGGTGCGCAGCCTGCGCAGAGCGTACGCGCAGCTGGCGATAAGGACGAGCGCAACCAGCACCACCGCCCCTGCCACATGCGCCCAGGGAACAACGAAGCCCAGGCTCCGCACGCTGATGCCGCCCCGCGCGTAAATCCAGAGGTCAAACGCGAGTGCCGTAGCAAGGCCAAGCGCAAGGCCCAACACCGCCGTCCGCGCGCACTCGTGCGCGAGCATCCGCCGCAGCGCCCGCTCCCCCATCCCCACGGAGCGCAGCACGGCAAAGTCGTGCGCGCGCAGCAGCACGCTCGCGGCCGAGGCGTTGAAGGCGCTCGCCAGGCCAACCGCGGCGGCGACGATGCCGACGCCCGAGAGCAGAACCTCCAGCGCCGCGTAGAACACCTGAGTCTGATGCGCCTCAGCCCGCTCGTCCACGGCACCGTCCAAGGCGGCGAGCGCGGGATCCTCCTCGAGAAGGCGCTCGACGTCCTCCGCCGCGCGTGCCGAGTCCTCGGCCGTGGCGTAGAGCGTGACGATGCCGTACCCAACGAGCCCCTGGTCAACGTCTGCGACGGTGGACGCCGGCGCGAGCACCGTGGGAAGCACGCTCTCGAGCTCGCCGCGCGTGAGCCAGAACCACCCCGGAACCCCGTCGAGAAGGCCCACGACCTCCCACGACACGCTCGCCCCGACGACGGAGAGCCGCGTGCCGAGAAGCGCCTTGGAAAACGGCCGCTCCCCCGCGCGATCCGCGTCGGTCACCTCATTCACGACGATGCAGCCGCCCGGGTCCGCCGCGGCGCCCACCTCCTCGCACAGGCGTGCCCATGTGGCGTCGTCAACGTAGAGGACCGTTCCGAAGACGTTGCCGTCAGGACGCCAGATCTCCCCGTCGGCCCACTCTGCCACGGCATTGTCGTCCAGATCCAGAGAGACCTGCGTCTTGGACACGAAGCCCGCCTCGTCAATGCCCTCCAGTGTCCGCAGCCGCTCCAGCAGCGCCGGCAGGTAGGCAAGCTCGCTTTTGGCACCCAGCGCAGCCGCAGCTCCCTCGCGACTCACCTTCGCGCTCACGTCCGCAGGCGTTCCCTCGAAGATGGTCTCCCCCTGATAGGTCGCCAGGATGCCGCCGCCCACCAGAAGCGTCACGGAAAGTGCGAGCGCGGCCATCGTCGCCCTCCCGCGTGCCCTACCCGCTCGATGGAAGCGCCGGGCGAGAAGGACGGGGAGGTCGTGACCCCCCGTCGTTCGTCGGAGGCGGAAAGGCCCGGCGCTCGAACAGCTTCGGCGCAGAGGGCGCGCCTGCAGAACTCGCGGCGGGCCTTTCCGCCTCCGACGAACGCCTACATTGCCGCCGCGCATGGCTTCTACTGCGGGCAGACGGCTCGCACGGAGCGCGGGCGCAAGCGCGCCGACAAGCACGGCGGCCACGGACACGCATGCAGCGACGAGGAGCGCAGTAGGCTCCACATTCAACGCAATCGGCAGACCGCCCGTTACCCATGTCGTACCCTCAGCGGCGAGCGACAGCGCCACGGCGTCCAAGGCCACGCCGAGCACAAGCCCCGCAGGGACTCCAACGGCGCAGAGCAGCGCCGCCTCCGCGAGAACGACGCGCACGAGCTGGCGACGGGACGCCCCCGCAGAGGAGAGCAGGCCGAACTGGCGCACGCGCTCCGCGACCGAGACGCGGAAGGCGCCCGATATGAGCGTGACGGTCACGAGGCACGCTAGGGCAGAGGCAAACGCGCCAGCAAGCCCGACGTTCATGTCAATGCCACCGCTGTTCCCCAGGCTCAGGTACTCCAGGAGGGCGTAGTGATAGGAGGAGGACCCGCCCTGCTCGCAGATGCCCTCCGCAACCGGGTCGAGCTCGCTTACGGCAAGGCCGGGCGCCGCCCACGCAAAGATCAGCGGCTCCGGCCCGAAGTCCGGCTCGCCCGGGCAGACGTAGGCCACGTCCGCGTCCCCGTCGACGACGCCCACGACGGTCAGGGCCCGGGGCTCGCCCACGTCCGCGAGCTCCTCGGCCAGCTGCGCGACGCCCTTCTCGTCAAGCTCGTAGCTCGGGGGATATTCGTAAGCCGAAATGTCGCCCGACGTTCGCTGACGACGCCCGAGCGAGAGCTCGACCGTCGAGCCCACGGGCCACGTCTCCGCCCAGTACGCGGGCACCGCGATCTCACCCGGCGTCTCCGGCCAGCGGCCGTCCGCGAGAGGCGGCTCCACGACGAGGTCCTTCTCGCCCGTCAGCGTGGTAACGACGTTGAGCAGCGGAACCTCAGCATCTCCCGTGAGCGTCGCGCCGAGGTCTCGTCGCACGGCGAGAGGGTCACCGAGCTCGTCCTCAACGCGTGCGAGCTGATCCTCGCCGATCTGCGAGAAGCTCACCTGCCAGGCGCCCTCGGACGCCCCCTCGCTCGCGACGAGCGAGGCGCGCAGACTCCCAACCAGCACCAGCACGAAGGTGAGCAGCGCGCACGCGAGCGCCACGCCCGCCGCGGTCACGACCGTGCGCGTGCGGTTGGCGGCGAGCGAGCGAATGGCGTAGCGCGTGAAGACGCTGAGCTGGATGGACATGGGCACCCCTCATACCATCTTGCAGCACGAGAAGGACCGGCACCAGTGACACATCCGTCACACGGCGACCTGCCCATATAACAAATCGGTCACTGGTCTCGCGCGCGGGAGGCGCATACGCTCGAGACAACGGAATGGGAGGTGGCGCATGGCACGGAGGGCTTCATCCACGGGACGTCACGCGAGGCGCAGGGCGAGGGGCCACGGCATCTTCCGCATGCAGCTCGCACGGGCCGCGCATTCCCGGATGGCCCGCTACGCCTTCCTCTTCATGCTGCTGGTGGTGGCCGCCTCCTTTGCCCAGACGCTCGCCTCCTTCTGGGGGCACGACGCGGGCGAGCTCCCCTCCGCTGCCGTGGGCTGGGCGGGAAACGCGGACTATCTCAGCGTGGCGCCCTGGGCGGTGCTCGTCTTCTTCCTGCTCTTCATCGTCTCGTCCTCGGCCTTCGCCGACACGCTCTACCTTGACGTGCGATGCCGTGCGGCAGGCTGCGTGGCAACGAGGACGACCACCGCCCGCTACGTCTGGGCGACAGCGGGTGCGGCGGCGCTCGCCGCCTTTGTCGTCGTGCTCGTGCCGCTGCTCGTCTCGCAGGCGCTGGCGCTTCTCGTCTTTCCCGTGAGCGCGCCCGACGGCTTTGTCACGAGCTTCAACGACGCCGCCTCCATGCCGGACGTCTTTGGCACCGGTTCGATGGAGCTCCCGCTCTGGGACCTTCGGTGGTCGCACCCCTACCTCTATAACCTAATCTTCATCTGCTACGACGCCCTCTGGGCGGCTATCATGGCGGCTGCGTCCGTGGCCGTCTCGCTCTACACGAGGAAGAGCCGCCTGGTGGTGCTCGGCGCGCCGACGCTCGTCTACCTGCTCTCCCTGTTTGTGCTGCCGAGGTGGGCCTCGCTCTCGAGCTACCTCTACCCCAGCGCCACGTCCGAGGGCTCGCTCGCCTTCATGGCGTGCGCGCCCGTTGCGGTGGCGCTTGTGGTGGCGGCCGCCATAGCGTGGGCTCTCGCGCGCGGAAGGGACGTGCTGCTATGAGCTCCCTGGCCAATACCCTGCGCCTGCGCGTGCTCGACCGGCGCTGTCGCCGGGCACTCGTCATCGTGCTCGCTCTGCGCGCCTGGCAGTGGTTCGCGCGGCCCATCGACTTTTGGAACCATGTCCCGGGCACGAGCGGGGCGCTCTATGGCTACATGTGGGTGACGGACGCCAACTACGCCGCGCTCCTCCTCGTGCCGCTCCTCGTCTACGCGTGCGCGGGCTGCCTCGAGGGCCTGCTCGACGCGCACCGTCTCGTGCGGACGCGCTCGCGCGGCTGGGCGGCGGTGGACTTCCTCGGCATCGCCGCGGGCAAGGCGCTCACGCTCTCCGCAGTCGTGCTTGCGAGCGGGCTCGTCGTCGCCCTGCCGCAGGTCCCCGCCGAGGCGCTGACGCCGCAGCTCGTGCTCGCGTTTCTCGGCATCCTCGCGCGCCAGGCGCTCTTCTTCCTCGTGTGCGCCGCGCTCATGCTCGCCGCGTATGCGCCCACCTCGCTCGTGCCGGCCGCTGCTGTTGCGGCGCTCGCCTACGGCGCGGTCGGCTACCTCCTCCAGGGACGGCTCCTGAACGACACCCCGCTCGACCGCTGGGGATGGCTCTGCGCGATGCCACCCCGCAACGTGCCGGACGCCGTCGATACGCTCGCCTGCATGGCAAAGTACGCCGTCGCGATCGTCGCGCTCGCGGGGGTGGCGGCGCTCGCGCTGCGTCGGCGCGACGTGCTCGGCGAGGGTAGCGGGTCAGGCGAGAAGGACGCGCGCGGCGAGAGGCGCCATGTCCTCTGGCTCCCCCTGCGCCGCCGCTACCTGGGGCGCGTTTGCGCCTGCATGGGCGCCGCGGCCATCGTGGCCTTCCTCCTGTCACGCGGCAACCCCGCCTACGCCCTCGCGCGCCTTCACGCCGGTGCGATCTTTCTCCCCAACGACCTAGGCATCGACCTCTTTGGCACGGTCGGCGCCCTCCTGCCCCCGCTCGCCCTCGCCTGGCTCCTCGCCGGCTTCCTCACCGCCGACCTCACCCACGCCCCCCTCCTCTGGCCCCGTCTGTCAATTGGGGGCGTGTTATTTCGTGCAGACAAAATGGGACAGGTTTGCGGAGCGCGCACACCAAGGCGCTGCAACGCGCGGACCCGCTGGGCGCTGATAAGAACCGGCCAGCTCGCACTTCTTTCCGGGGCGTACGGCGCCCTCGCGCCAACGGTCGCGGCGGCGGCGTGCCTTCCGGGCTCCGGTGATGCCCTCGAAGACGTCGCCGCTGCGCTCGCGCAGGCCCTGCCGTTCTCCGTAATCGCGTCCGTGCTGCTCGTCCTTCTCGTCAACCTGCTCGCGCTGCGCCTGGACGCCGTCATCGCCTGGGCCGTCGTGGCCGTAACGCACGCGACGAGCCTCGTGGCCTGCGTCTTTCTCCCCGAGAGCGCCGTCGCCGCTCTCACGCCGTGGTTGCCGAGCGCCGCCGCCACGGCCGCCTTCCACGCCGCACCCATCGGCGCGAGCGCGCCCCTCTCGCTCTCCTACCTGCTGCTGCTCGTCCTTCTCGCCGGCGCGCTCGTCGTCCGCGAGGCGCGCCGGCTCGACGTCCTCGGAGGTGACCGCCATGACTGACCCAACCGTCTCAATCGCCGGCACGGACAAGATCGTCATCAGCCACGCCACAAAGGTGATCCGTCGGCGCACGGTGCTCGACGACGTCTCGCTCGAGCTGCCGCGCGGGGGCATCTACGGATTCTCCGGCATCAACGGGTCCGGCAAGACGATGCTCTTCCGCGCCATCGCCGGCCTCATCCACCTCACGTCCGGCACGATCGACGTCTTTGGCCAGCGCATCGGGCGCGACGCGAGCTTCCCGACCGGGCTCGGCCTCATCCTGGAGAGCGTCGGCTTCTGGGAGGAGTACACCGGTCTCGACAACCTGCGCCTGCTCGCGAGCATCCGCAGCGCCATCGGCGAGCGAGAGATCCGCGCCGCGCTCGAGCGCGTTGGCCTGAACCCCGACGACGGGCGCGAGTACGGCGCCTACAGCCTGGGCATGAAGCAGCGGCTCGCGGTGGCGCAGGCCGTGATGGAGGCGCCCGAGCTCCTCGTGCTCGACGAGCCCACCAACGCGCTCGACGTGGACGGCATCGCGCTCGTCTGCCGCATCATCCGCGAGGAGCGCGAGCGCGGCGCCACGGTGCTCCTGGCCTGCCACAACGAGCCCGACCTCGAGGCGCTCTTCGAGCGGCGCTTCCACATGGCGGACGGCCGCATCGTGCGAGAGGGGTGATTCACATGGCGAGAAGAACGCTGAGGCTCCCGAGGCTCACGGGACGCGCCTTCGCCGTGGCGGTGGCGCTCGTGCTCGCCGCGTGCGGCGCGCTGGCGCTCGCGTTTCGCGCGAGCGTGACGGACTTCTCGGCGGACCCAGCCGCGCTCGACGCGCTGCCGTACGACGTCCGGACCGACCACGTGCTTCAGCTGGAGCTGGCGACCGAGGATGACCTCGAGGCCACCCTCGCCGAGCGCGAGGCGATGGGCGTCGCCCCGGCCGATGACGCGGCCGACGAGCTCTACCTCACGAGTGCCGCCGTGGAGAACCCCGCCGACTACGCGCCGGTGGTGGTCACGGCGACGTTTACCGGAGAGAGGAAGTACGTCTACCAGGCGTTTCGCTGCGCGTTTACGGTGACGGGCGTGGTGCGCGGCGATGATGCGGGCGACGCCCCGGCCGTGGGCGACACGATCGACGTCTTCGAGAATCTTCGGATATCCACGCCCGATTTCAACCCCACCGGCAAGGGCCAGCAGGGCGACGAGCGCATGGTCATGTTTGGCTACGGGGACTGCAGCGTCCCCTACCGCGAGGGACAGGAGTATTTGCTCTTCCTGGAGGAGAAGGACTACCCCGAGGGCACGCAGGGCACCGAGCCAGTCTATAGGCTCATCTGGCACCCGTACGCCGCAGTGCCCACGGACGCGCCGGAGCACCCCGAACGCGTCTGGGTGGACGAGACCCACGTCATCCACGAGGGCGTCAGCACCAACGGCAACCCCTACAGCTGGGAGGAGGAGGACGACGAGATGACCTTTGGCGAGGCGCAGCGCTACGACCGCCTCTGCTACGACGAGGAGGCGCGCGACGCCTACCTCGAAGGCGCCGCCACCATCCTCGCGAACACCCTCGGGTGACGGCGGCACGTTCTTCTCGCCTTCGTTGGCGTTGCTACATTCAAAATCATGTAGCAACTGACTCCCCGAAGGGCCTTTTGGTCGTTTGACCGCGGTTGCTACATGGTATTTCATGTAGCAACGAGAGGCCATTATCGAAAGCGTTCACCCCAACGCGGGGGGCATGCGCTACGGCAGGGGCGACGAAGGAGGAGCCGTGGACATTCCGCGCAGGCCATACCTCAGGTTCAACGAGTTCGGCGGGACGTCGCTCTGGTTCACGGGCGTCCCCGACCCTCCCTGCGACGTCCCCGACGTCGAGGAGAAAGTCGAGGAGGCAACCGAGAAGATCCGTCGGCTTGAGAGGCGGATGCAGGAGAAGAACGATGACCCGAAGCGTTCTTGACATAGACGCTGACCTGCGGCTCGTTCGACTTGATGCGCCGCCCGCAGAGGCGCTCTCGTGGTACCAGGACCCCGAGACGCTCTGGATGGTCGACGGCAAGCGCGAGCCCTACACGCCCGAGCGGCTGGCGCGGATGTACGACTGGCTCGCGGAGCGCGGCGAGCTCTGGTTCATCGAGGTGCGCGACGAGGGCACGGGGGTCGGCTGGCGTCCGGTCGGCGACGTCACGCTCTGCCCGAGCGACCTCCCCATCGTCATTGGCGAGAAGGACCAGCGGGCGCGACACGTCGGGCGGCGCGTGATCGGGGCCCCCTGCGAGAGGGCGCGCGGCCTCGGCTGGCGCGAGGTCCTCGTGGGCGAGATCTACGAATGGAACGTCGCGTCGCAGCGGTGCTTCTCGGCCGCCGGCTTTGAGCCCTACGAGCGCGCCGAGCGCGGAGCCCGCTGGCGGCGGAGGCTGTAGTCAACGACGTAAGACGGCGAGGGGCCGCAAGCGCATGCGCTAGCGGCCCCGAACCCAAAGACGACGCTGCCTAGGCCACCACGCGTAGGTCGCCGTCGAGCTCATTTTACCCTACCGAGGCGTGAATCAATCAGAGAGTGGATCCTTCATACATCTGGCCCCACTGCAACCCTGACATAGCTAACACAGCCCATCGCATCGCCGCGGACAAACCCCAGGCTCTCATAGAGCGCGCAGGCACCTGAGCCGTCGTCCGTGAGGAGCTCCATCTGGTAGACGTCCGAGAACCGATTCATGACGGCCCGCATGAGCTGCGTCCCAATGCCCGTGCGCTGATGCGACGGCGCAACGATGAAATCCTGCACAAAGACGATCGTCACCCACGACGCGCACAATCCCCACGAGCTTATCGCCCTCAAAGGCGCCCCAAACGGCGAGAGAGCCCGCATACCCCGCACGCAGCGCTTCGGGACGGGAGGTGTAGTTCGTCCAGCCGACCGCCTCGTACAGGTCGAGAATCTCGTCGAACCGGGCCAGGCGCTCGTCCGATGAGAGCTCCCGAACCTCGACGACGTCCTTCTCCACAGCGTCCCCTTCGTGCGAGCTCATCATGAGCGCCTACAATAGCGCACCACGGCCACGCCTGAGAAGAGCGTCGCCCAGACCATGAGGAAGGCAGCGCCGAAGAACCAGCCGTTGACCGTGTCCAAAAGCGACGAATCATCGACGACCGTGTTGCTCCACAGCACCGACGTGAGACGCAGCGCAAGGAAGAAGTAACTGGCGGAAACGATTCCCAGCGAGCGGGCGCTAGGCTGGACGGTCGCGGCAGCCACGGGCAGCACGAGCACGGGAACACCGAGGGCAAAGGGCAGCATGGGCACTCCTTTCGGTCTGCGACACTATATCCCGCCTCCGCGGCCGGCCACGCGAGAGAATGAGCGAGAAGAACATCTTCCCAGCTCACAGCCATGGCAAAACCCTTTGTCATACCTCTCGCCGCCGCGCGGGCGCCCCTGGGCGAACGGGCGGGTACACTTGCCTCAAGGGAGGCACCGTGGACGAGCAGACCACCGAGAGGACCACCAACCAAGCGACCGCGCAGCGGATCATCGGCGCGCGCATCCGCGAGTTCCGCGAGGCAGCGGGGCTCTCCCAGGCCGAGCTCGCGCGGCGCGTCTACGTCTCGCGGCAGACGGTCGGAAACTGGGAGGCGGGGCGCACGCTGGCGGACGTGCAGAGCCTCGTCCTTCTCAGCCAGGTCTTTGGAACGACGGTCGACGCGCTCATCGGCGAGAAGGGCGCGCGGGCCGTGCGCTCGACCGCCAACGACCGCCACGAGCTCCTGCGACTGCTCGCAATCTGCGCCGCGCTGCTCGTCGTTTGCATCGCCCTTGTCTTCGTGCGCTATATGCTCTCGCCGCTGCGAAACACGAGCCCTGCGATCGAGTCCCTACGCGGCCTCATGCTTTTGGCAATGGTTGTCTGCGTGGCCATCCTCGCACTCCGTGCCGTTCCCCGTCTCCGCACGTTCATGCGAGAGCACGACCTCGCGGGAGCGGTCGCCGCGACGGCATTTCTCGAGGGACGCGACCCAACTGAGGAGGTCCCGCGTGACTTCCTGTTTCGCTGGTTCATCCCCTACTGGAAGCTCTGGATGGTCGCGATCGTTGCCGTAGCGCTGGTTGCCGCCGCGCTCTACGTGGGAGAGCTCCCGTAGGCTCATGTAAGATACTGGTACCGTCGCCACTGCGCGCAGACCGGAGGCCACCATGTACGCTATCGACTCAAAGCCCTCGCCGAACGACCGGCACGCCTGCGTCATCTGGCTCTCGCGCGCGGGGTTCGTGATGGGACCGGAGGGGCGGCCGGTCGAGGCCGAGCCCTCCCCTGCCTCAGTCGTTGCCCAGATTGCCGAGAAGCACCTCTGCGCACGGCTCTTTCCTCCCGGGAGGCACTGCATGAGCCGGGTGCAGATCGCGGAGATCAGCTCGCTCCAGAGAGGGCTCGAAACCTGGCCGGTCATGAAGGACGTCATCAAGCATCACGAGTCCATCGTGCTCGCCATACCCGTCTTTGACGGGCGCCTTCCGGACATTGTCACCGAGGCGCTCACGAAATTTGGGCCATATGACCTCACGGGCATCACGGCGCTGCCAGTCATCACGCTTGCCGACAGCACAGGCAAAGTCGGTGACGCCCTTCTCGCCGACCTGCGCGCGGCCCTTCCCGGCGCTGAGCTGCTCGAACCGCTCGTCCTTCTCGGCGAGAAACCCGAGTCAATCGAGTCCCAGCTCACACCACACCTCGACGAGCTCATCAAGTGATTCAAAAGGGGTCTGTCCCCTTTTGAATCTAGATCCCGAACATTGCACCCAGTCCGTCAAGGACGCGCGACATCGTGCGCTCGTCAAGAGAGTCGCCGAGCGGACGAGCCCCGCGCGCCTCGAGGTCGAGCGCCCTCAGCTGCTCCAGGCAGACGCATCCCCGGACGGCGTTTCCGCCGGCAATCTCCACGTGCAACGGGTGCCCGTTGGACACAGACGTTATGGGGCAGACCACCACGAGGCTGCTGAGCACGTTGTTGAAGTAGCCGTCAGAGACAACGAGGGCCGGACGGCGCTTCTGGGGCTCGTGACCCACGGTAGGATCAAAGCCCACCTCGATGAGGTCCCCCTGCTCGAAGTTCATGCGACCACCTCTGTCCCCACGTCGCGCCCTGACCACTCCGCGCCGACCTTCCCCCCGTCCCAACCGGCCGCGAACTCCTCCATGGTCATACGGCGAGTGCGCGCGTAGGCCCGCTTCGACCTCTCAAACTTGAGCACGAGGACTCCGTGCTCAGCGTCAACGGTGACCTCGGCACGGTCGCCCAGTGACAGGCCAAGCTCGTCGCACGCCTCGACGGGCACCCTGACGGCTTTGCTGTTGCCCCACTTGCTGAGCGTGGTCTCCATGGGTCCTCCTCATGTATATCCGTGTCTCTACTTATGAGTGAGTATACCCGAGAGACCGGACAGAAATCCCGGTCCGAGACAGCGGTGAGGCTACGTGCAGCTCCACCCGGCGCGGAGCTGCTCGAGCCGCTCGTCCTTCTCGGCTCCACATGATTCAAAAGGGGTCTGTCCCCTTTTGAATCACTTTTGACTCATCGCGAGGGTATGTACACCGCCCCTTGAGGGTATGTACACCCCGTCATCGAGTGCGGGCAGCAAACCCGCAGGTCAGAGAGTTGCCGAGAAGAACGCGCACTCGCGGAAGTGTACATACCCTAAGGGCTGGGTCTGTCAATTGGGGACTGTCCCCAATTGACAGACGAGGTTCGGTCCGGAGAGATGGGCCGTGAGGGTCATGCCCTGGGCCTCGGCGAGCTTGGCGGCGACGGAGAGCCCGAGGCCCGACCCCGCAGTCGCGCGCGAGGCGTCGGCCTGGTAGAAACGTTCGAAGAGACGGTCGACGTCGATGGCGGAGGGGTCGGCCACGGGGTTGGAGAACTCGACGACCGTGCCGTCCTTCTCGCCCTCGGGGTGCACGCGCACCGCAAGCGGACCCGAGCCGTGCCGCAGCGCGTTCACCACGAGGTTCTCGACGATGCGCGTGAGCGCCTCCCGGTCGGCCGTGACGACGACGTCCCCGCAGGAGAGCTCCGGCTCCCAGCCACGCGCCTCGAACTCCGGGTAATGGCCGAGAAGAACCTGCTCCAGAACCGGCCTCAGCGCAACCGGCCCCAGCTCAAGCGGGGTATCCGGGTCGGCGGCACGGGCGTATGAGAAGAGCTCGTCCAGAAGGCCCGACATCGCGGCCAGGCGCGCGTCGGCGGCGGCGAGCTGCTCGTCCTTGCGCGCCGGGTCCGACTCCTCGCGGGCCAGCTGCAGGTAGCCGCGGGCGCCGGTGAGCGGCGTGCGCACGTCGTGGGAGAGCGCGGAGAGCCCGCGCGAGAACTCGTCGGCCGCGCGCAGGGCCGCCACGCGCTCCGCGTCCGCGGCGTCGATCTCGGCGTTCACGGCGTCGACCAGGGCGACCATGCCCGGCAGGCGGCTGCCGCAGGTGAGCCGCGCGTTGCTCAGGCGCTCGCGGCGCGCCAGGAAGCGCGTCTGCCGCCCAAGCTCGGTCGCGTAGCACACGCAGACGAAGAACGCCCCGAGCCCCAGACCCACAAGCAGCAGAGTCGCGACCACGATTCCCTCGACCATCCGAAACCTCTCGACGACACCGACCCACGACCCCATGGTAGAGCTTGCGAGCAGCCACTCCGCGACCGACCGAAGCCAGCGATAGAGCGGCTCGAGGAACGCGTCGGACATCATGCGACGTCGCGCCTCGAGCCCACGAGAGTTCCGAGCGCGCCGCACGCCGCGCAGAGCGGCACGCAGACGATGACCGCACGGACGGCGGGCGCAGAGCCCGTGGCGTCCACGGCGAGCATGTCCGTGGCGCCGTTGCCGACCGCGGCCGTGGTGACGTAGGGCATCCAGGCGATGGCGGCCTCGAGCGCGGGGCCCCACCCTAGGCCGAACGCGTCGCTCACAAGCAGGAGGAAGCTAAAGAACCCCTGTTCCACGGCACCCGAGAGCAGGAGGAACGAGACTATCACGGCAATCGCCTTGACGCGCGTGAGCTGTCCCACGAGCAGCACGACGAGCGCATAGGCGCACGCCACAAGCCAGCCCTCCCCCGCCCAGGCAACGACCTGCCAGAGCGGCTCGACGTTTTCCACCGGACGCATGGTCACGAGCACGCCGACGCCGCTGAACGTGAGGTAGGCAAGCAGGACCACGCCCGTGACGATGACCACAAGCAGGTACTTCTCGGCAAAGTAGGCGACGCGCCCGCGCAGGGACGAGAGAAGCGTGCGGTCGAAGCCGGCGTCGGAGTCCACACAGGAGAAGTGCGCAGCCACGAACACGGCAACCATCTGGACGAGCGTGATGCTCGCGCCGCGGCCGGCGAGGCGCAGCGCCCCGTCGCGCCCGGTCACTCCGTCGTAGACGACGCCGGGCTCGAGCGGCCACCAGACGGTAAAGATGGCACTGCCCAGTGTGACGAGCGCGACGAAGGAGAGCGCGACCCATGGCCAGCGGGAACGCAGGGTGCGGTAGAGATCCGACCTGAGCAGCGCCATCATGCGACATCCCTCCTCGAGACAAGCAGCGCGTCGGCGGCGACGGTGGCCGCGGCGACCGGCAGGCACACGACGAGCGCGCGGACGGCCGGCGCCAAGCTCACCGCGTTGTCAACGGAGAACATCGTCTGCGCCCCGGCACCGACCGCGGACGCGATCTCCGCGGGCAGCCACGGGCCCACGACGGCCGTCACCGTGAGGAACTCGCCGCCGAGAAGCGCATGCAGGAAGTCGATCCCGATGAGCAGGCCGCCCTCGAGCAGGCCGCCGGCGCTGAGCACGGCAAACACCGTGGTCACACTCTCGTTGCGCGTGAGGTGGGCCACGAGCACCGTGAGCGCGACGTAGGGCGCGGCGCAGAGCCAGGTGCAGCCGAGCCAGGCCGCGACCTGCCACGCGGGCTCCGGGTTTGCCACCGGCACCCCAGAGACCAGCAGGCCGAGAAGACCCATCACGAATGCGAAGACGATAAGGACCGCGGAGAGCAGCAGCGAGAAGACGCACTTCTCGGCAAACCAGACCATGCGGGCGCGCTCTCCGAGGGACGAGAGAATCGACCGCGCGAAACCGATGTCGGTCCGGTCGCAGCACACGATGGATGCCATGGCCGCGGCGAGGATCTGGATGCCGTTCATGGGGAGCGCTGAGCCGGTGAGATCGTCGTAGCGGATGGGGCCCATGCTGATCCAGCGCATCATGAGGGCAGGCGCGAGCAGGAGAAACGCGACGATGGCGGCCACGGCCCAGATCCAGCGCGAGTGAAGGACGCGGTAAGCGTCCGAGCGGAGCAGGGCGATCATCGGGCGCCACCGTCCTTCGTGATGAAAAGGGACCGTTCCTTTTCATCACCCATGAGCTCGACGAAGTACTCCTCGATGTCGCGCTCCTGCTGGCTGAGCTCGCGGACCTCGACGCCGGCCGAGAAGCACGCGGCGCTGACCTCGTCGAGCGAGGCGCCCGTGACCACGAGCGCGCCGTCCGGCTCCGCGCGGAAGGCCGCCTGCGGCAGAGCCCGCTCGAGCAGGGCGAGCCCGCGCTCCGGCGCCGCCAGGCGCACGCGCACCGAGCTGCCGCAGCGCTCGTGGAGCTCATCGTCGGTGAACTCGGCCGTGAGATGTCCGTCCGAGATGACGCCGAAGCGCGTGGCCACGCGGTCGAGCTGGTCGAGCACATGGCTCGAGATCATGATCGTGACGCCGTGCTCGTGGTTGAGTCGCACGAGCGCGAGGCGCATGTCGCGCGTCGCCTCCGGGTCGAGCCCGTTGAAGGGCTCGTCAAGGAGCAGCAGGTCGGGGCCGCCCACGAGCGCAAGCGCAAGTCCCAGGCGCTGCTTCATGCCGAGCGAGTAGGCCTTCACGCGACGGCGGTCCGTCGGGTCCAGGCCCACGAGGGCTAGCAGGTCGTCCGCCACGGCGCCGGCGTGCGTCATGCCGAGCGCGAGCGCCTTTGCGACGAGGTTGTCGCGCGCGGTGAGGCTCTGCAGCACGCCCGGGCTCTCGATGAGGGCGCCGATGCGCGAGAAGCCCTGCGGGGTGGCGCCACCGCGCTCCGGGTCTCCGAAGAGGACGACCTCGCCGGCCGTCGGGCGCGCCAGGCCCGCGACCATCTTCATCGTGGTGGACTTGCCAGACCCGTTCTTGCCCACGAAGCCGTAGATGTCGCCGGCGGCGACGGTCATGTCCAGGTTGTCCACGGCCAGCTTGCGGCGGTAGCGCTTGGTGAGGCCGTGCGTCTCGATGACGTTCACGCGTGCTCCTTTCTAGAGGCTGCCTCCCAGTCTGGCAGGCAGACCTTTAGAAACCGTGAGCCAAATCTAAAGAAAGTTTGAGGGTGAGACAGGTGTGACAATTAAACCTGTCCTAATTGTCACATCCGTCTCACCCGAGCTTGAAGCCCATGCCCCAGACGGTCTTGACGTACTCGTCCGTGCCGGTTTCGCGCAGCTTGGCTCGGATGTTGGAGACGTGCACGGCGACCGTGGAGTCGTCGCCGGCAAACGGCTCGCCCCACGCGAGCTCGAAGAGCTCGGCCTTCGAGAAGACGCGATTGGGCCGGCGGACGAGCGCCTTGAGGATGTTGAACTCGATCTTGGTGAGCGCAACCTCCCCGCCCTTCTCGCCGCCCTCGGCGGGGGCGACCGCGAGCGTGCGCGCCTCGGGGTCGAGCGTCCAGCGCTGCCAGCGCAGCACCTCGTCGCCCGGGACCGATGCGCCATGATGGCGAAGCTGCACCTCCACGCGCGCCGCGAGCTCGTCGAGGTCGAAGGGCTTGGTGAGGTAGTCGTCGGCACCCAGGCGCAGCAGGTCGATCTTGTCCGCCGCCGTGGTACGGGCCGAGATCACAATGACGGGCGTCGCCGCGTCGCGCGAACGGATGAGCCCGACGAGCTCCTCCCCTGTCGCGCCCGGCAGCATGAGGTCGCAGATGACGACGTCAAAGCCGAGGTTCTTCTCGCCCAGCAGCAGGCGCGCCTCGGAGCCGGAGAAGGCCTGCGTCACCGCGTGGCCGTCGCGCGAGAGCCGCGTGGCCACCACGTCGTTGATCGCCGCGTCGTCCTCTATGACCAGCACCCGCGCCATGATCCTCCAAATGTACGAAGGGACTGTCCCTCCGTATCATAGCGGCATGGGCCCCGGAATGATTCAAAAGGGGTCTGTCCCCTTTTGAATCATGGGGCTGTAAGGGAGCCCATCCGAACGTAAGCAACCACTCCCCCTTGTTAAGAGCGCCGTAATCAACGGTCAACTCAGCGCAAGGACTCCCCGACCGCGGGCAACTCCACCGCGACCGGACCCTAACGTAGCACTCGGCTTCGCCGACGGCACAGCGCCGTCGGCAAACGTGAACGGGTATCGAAGGGAGCTCTTGTGAAGAACAGCATCACCTCCACCGGCGTCTCTCGCCGCTCCTTCCTCGGCATGCTCGGCTTGGCCGGCTTCGCCTGCGCGGCGGGCCTGGGCCTCACCGGCTGCGAGGACAGTGCCGCCCCCGCGGCGGAGGCCGTGGACTTCAACTCCATGTCGCTGGACGACATCATCGCCCAGGCCAAGGAGGAGGGTCAGATCAACTCCGTGGGCATGCCGGACACCTGGGCCAACTGGGTCGGCACCTGGGACGACATCGAGGAGAAGTACGGCATCACGCAGGCCGACCAGGACATGTCCTCCGCCGAGGAGATCGCCATGTTCAAGCAGGAGGGCACCGACGGCACCAAGGACATCGGCGACGTGGGCCAGCAGTGGGGCCCCACCGCCGAGGCCGAGGGCGTGACCCTCAAGTACAAGACCAGCTACTGGGACGAGATCCCCGACTGGGCCAAGGACGACGACGGCGACTGGGTCGTGGGCTACTACGGCACGATGTCGATCATCTCCAACGACGACCAGGTCCCCAACCCGCCGTCCACGCTCGCCGAGCTCGCTGACGGCGACTACAAGGTCTCCATCGGCGACATCACGGCCGCGGCGGCCGCGCAGCACGCGGTGCTCGCCATCGCCGTTGCCCTGGGCGGCGGCCTTGACAACATGCAGCCCGCCTACGACTTCATCACCAAGATCGCCGAGGCCGGCCGCCTCGACGTCTCCGACGTCTCCGTCGCCCGCCTGGAGTCCGGCGAGGTCGCCGTGGGCCTCAACTGGGACTACAACTCCCTCAACTACCGCGCGCAGATCGTCGAGAACAACCCCGACGCCAAGTTCACGGTCAGCATTCCGACCGACGGCTCGGTGCAGTCCGGCTACGCCACCATCATCAACGTCAACGCCCCGCACCCCGCCGCGGCCTGCCTCGCCCGCGAGTACATCCTCTCCGACGAGGGCCAGATCAACCTCGCCCGCGGCTACGCCACGCCCATCCGCAGCTCCGTGGAGCTCCCCGAGGACGTCAAGGCCCTGCGCCTGCCGGAGGAGCAGTACGGCGACCAGGTCCAGTCGATCGACTACGAGAAGTGGACCGACGTCACCAACGAGCTCGTGACCTGGTACCAGGAGAACATCATCCCGATCCTGGGATAGCCTCAAGCGCAGCGTCCGCCGTCATCGGCGCATCCGGGCGGCCTTCGGGCCGCCCTCTTCATGGGGCCCTCCGTCCTTCTCGCCGACGGGCTCCCCAGGCGAGAAGGACGAGCCGCCCCGACTCGCATCCCAACGAACTCATGTAAGGAGGTATCGTGGCAGAGATCTCCCAGACGGCCGCCGCGCCCGCCACAGGCGAACCGGCAACGGCGCAGGTAAGGCCCGCGAAGAGCAGGAAGTGGGTCGGCTACGTCGCCTTTCTCCCCTTTCTTCTTGTGATCGTAGGCTACGAGCTGCTCCCGCTCGCACAGCTCGTGCTGGACAGCCTGATCGGCAAGGAGTCCGGCACCCTCGGCATCGAGAACTTCGTCAAGGTCTTCACCACCCCGCTCTATCAGCAGTCCATCATCAACAGCGTGTGGATCAGCCTCGTCTCGGCCGTCGTCGGCATCGTCGTGTCGTTTCTCGCCGCACGCTTTGCCTACGAGTCGAGCGAGCGCGTGCGCAGCGCCTTCACGATGGTGCTCAACATGATGTCCAACTTCTCCGGCGTCCCCCTGGCCTTTGCCTTCATGATCCTCATGGGCAACTCCGGCGTCCTCACCATCCTGGGCCGGCAGTGGAACATCCCCTTCCTCGCCGACTTTGACCTCTACACCGGGGAGGGCCTGCTCGTGCTCTACATCTACTTCCAGATCCCGCTGGCCACGCTGCTGCTCCTGCCGGCCTTCAGCGGCATCAAGAAGTCCTGGCGCGAGGCCGCGATCATCCTCCAGGCAACCCCTCTGGACTACTGGTTCAAGATCGTGATCCCCAACCTCATGCCGTCCATCCTTGGCACCCTCTCCGTGCTCTTCTCCAACGCCCTGGCCGCGTACGCGACCGCCTTCGCCATCGTCATGAACAACTACGCGCTGCTCCCGCTGCAGATCACGTCCAAGTTCAAGGGCGACGTGCAAATCGACGCCGCGACCGGCGGCGCGCTTGCGGTGGTGCTCATCATCCTGATGGTCGTCTGCACGATCATCAACAACTACTTCACCAAGCGCGCATCGAAGGGGCGTGAGATCATATGAGTCTGAAGACCAGGGCGGCCAAGACCTCCGCCCCCGATAAGAAGACGCCGCTCGCCGCCAAGATCTTCCTGGGCATCGTGAGCCTGTACCTGCTCGTCCCGTTTCTCACCACGCTCGTATACTCGCTCTTCGTCGAATGGACCGACGTCCTTCCCTCCGGCTTCACGCTGCGCAACTACGCCGAGCTCTTCACCAACTCGACGTTTTGGCTCTCCATCGGCCGCACGCTCATCCTGTGCCTGGTGAGCGTTGCCATCACCATCGTCCTTCTCCTCCTGGCTATGTACGTCGTCGTGGCCGTCAATCGCAAGCTGGGGCGTTTCATGCAGTTCGTCTGCATGATCCCGTACGCCCTCCAGGGCGTCATCCTGTCCATCGGCATCATCTCGCTCTACACCGGCACCGGCACGATCCTCTCCAACCGCATGTTCATGCTCTTCGGCGCCTACACCATCCTCGTGCTGCCCTACATCTACCAGGGCATCCGCAACGCGCTCAACGCCATCGACGCCAACATGCTCATTCAGGCCGCCGAGATGCTCGGCTGCGGGCGCTTCCGCGCCTACGTCCAGGTGGTGCTCCCCAACATCGTGTCGGGCATCCTGGTCTCGAGCCTCCTCGCGGAGAGCATCGTCTTCGGCGACTTCGTCCTGGCCAACAACATCGCCGGCACCAACTACCAGAACATCCAGGTGTTCCTCCAGGCGAACATGGCGCGCTCGAGCGGCCTGTCCAGCGCCATCGTCGTCATCATCTTCCTGGTGGTGGCCGCAGTGACCGCAATCGTCCTCAAGCTCCAGCGCAGCTCGCAGAACAGGTAAGGAGAAGCCCAGATGGCCTATATCGAATTCAACGACGTCGTCAAGCGGTTTGGCGACAACACGGTCCTCGACCACATCAACTTTGGCATCCAGCAGGGCGACCTCGTGACGCTGCTCGGCCCCTCCGGCTGCGGCAAGTCCACGCTCCTGCGCTGCCTCTCCGGGCTCGAGACCGTCACGGAGGGCCACATCGTCCTCGACGGCCGCGACGTCACCAACGTGCCCGCGAGCAAGCGCAACATCGGCATGGTCTTCCAGCAGTACAGCCTCTTCCCCAACATGACCGTCGAGCAGAACGTCGCCTTCGGCCTCAAGATGAAGAAGGTCGACCCCGCGACGATCGAGAAGAAGGTCGCCGAGGCCATCGCCATGGTCGAGCTCGCCGGAAAGGAGAAAGCCTACCCCGCCAACCTCTCAGGCGGCCAGCAGCAGCGCGCCGCGCTCGCCCGCTCGATCGTGACCGAGCCCGCCGTCCTGCTCCTCGACGAGCCGCTCTCGGCGATCGACGCCAAGCTCCGCAAGGCGCTCCAGTCCCGCATCCGCGAGATCCACCAGGAGCTCGGCCTCACCACGATCTTCGTCACGCACGACCAGGACGAGGCCATGGTCATGTCCGACGTCATCCAGCTATTCCACTCCGGCCGCATCGAGCAGGCAGGCAGCCCCGTCGAGGTCTACACGCACCCCGTGTCCGAGTTTGCCGCCAGCTTCATCGGAAGCTACAACCAGCTGACCGGCGCCCAGTTCTCCGCGCTCTCCGGCACCGCCGTGCCCGCGGGCCACGTGGTCGCCGTCCGCCCGGAGACCATCGGGATCGACCGCGTGCGCCCCGCGGCGTCCGACGACGGCTACGTCGTGGCAGGCACCGTGACGGACAGCACGCCGCGCGGCAACGTCCTGCGCTACACCGTGCGGGTCGGACAGACCAACCTCCTCGTCGACGTGCTCTTCCGAAGCTTCCACATGTTTGACCCAGGAGAGACCGTCTACCTCACCCTCCTCAAGCACGACTGCCTCGTCATCCCGGAAAACGCGCGGAGCGCGGCGTAAGGCCTCGCGCTCAGCAAGAAGAAGGCGCTCTCCCTTTCCCCCTCGACCCGCATGCCTAGCGTGCGGGTCGAGCCCGCTCGGGCTCGACGTCCTTCTCGATCCCGCGTCCTTCTCGGTCCTCCGCCCTCATGAAAGGAGCTCCCGTGACCTTCCGCGACCAGACTTGCCTGCCCATCGACCTCCCGCGCTACAAGGGCAACCTCCACAGCCACACCACCAACTCCGACGGCCTGCTCGCCCCCGCGGAGTCCGTCGCCGCCTTCCGCGCTCGCGGGTACGACTTCCTCTGCCTCTCGGAGCACGACCTCTATACCGACCTGTCGGGCCAGTTCGACGACGAGGGCTTCGTGATTCTGCCCGGGCTCGAGGCGTCCGCCTACCTCTATGCGGACGAGTCTGAGGCCGTGCGCCTCAAGTGCCACCACATGCACGGCATCCTCGGAACGAGCGAGATGGTCGCCTCCGCGCGCGAGCGTTTCTCGCACATGGAGCGGCTGGAGCCCCTGCGCTTTTACGGGGCGTGGGACGGGGCGACGGTGGCGGAGGAGCTCGCCCGCGAGCTTGCCGCGCGAGGCTGCGCCGTGACCTACAACCACCCCATCTGGAGCCGCGTGGAGCCCGATGAGTTCTGCTCCTCAGAGGGGTTCTTCGCGCTCGAGATCTTCAACTACGACACTGTCAACGAGTCGGGAACGGGGTACGACACCACCTACTGGGATCTCATGCTGCGCCGAGGGCGGCGCGTCTGGGGCTTTGCCTCGGATGACAATCACAACGAGGGGCTCTTTGACGACTCCTTTGGCGGCTGGGTCGTCGTGGCCGCGCCCGCCCTCACGCGTGACGCCCTGGTGAGGTCGCTCCTGTCGGGGAGCTTCTACTCCAGCTCGGGCCCGGACATCATCAACTGGGGCGTGGCCGGCGGGCGCGTCTGGGTCGACTGCAGCCCCTGCGGGCGCGTCAACCTCGTCGCGGGAGGCCCGGTCAACGCCGGGGCGACCGCCATCGCACCCAAGGAAGACCTGCTCACGCACGCCGAGTTTGCCCTCAGCGGGCTCGAGACCTACGTGCGCCTGGAGTGCGTCGACGAGCGCGGGCGCACGGCGTGGAGCAACCCGATCTTCGCAGAGTAGCGCAGGTGGGCGAGCAGGACGACCTCGTCGTTCTTCTCGCCCATGCTTCTAGCCCGCCCTACTGCAGCGGCATGGACTCCCAGGAGCCGTCGGCGCGCGGGACCTCGACCGAGCGGTAGCCCGCGCCCCACGCGTGCGCGTACGCCGTCGCAATGCCGTCGCACATGTCCGCGGGGACGTGCGCGTCCGAGCCCACCGTGATGGGCACGCCCGCGCGGCAGAAGCGCTCGAGCAGGCCGTGCGCGGGGTAGTAGTCCCCCACCCCCTTGCGCCAGCCCGCCGTGGAGAGCTCCACGCGCCGGCCGGTGTCATGCGCGCAGACGACCATCTGGTCCCAGAGCGGCGTGAGGTCGATCGTAGCGGCAAACCCCTCGTTGCGCATTCGCTCGGGCAGGTCCGGGTGCGCCATCGTGCCAAACGGGAGCGGACTCTCGCAGGCGCGGCACCAGGCGTCGACGTAGCGGCGCCAGACCTCGTCGGGGCCGAGCTCGCGCCAGATGGTCATGTCAGAGGTGTCGTCGATCCAGGCGCCGTCGTCGATGACGCCGAGCCAGTGCACGCTGCCGAGAAGGACCTGGGCGCCGGTGCTCCAACGAAGCACGTTCTCCTCGCAGCCGGGGTACCAGTCGCACTCGAAGCCGTAGATCATCTCGAGCTCGGGGTGGGCGTCGCGCGCGGCCTCCCACGCGGCGCGGTGGGCGTCGAGCTCCGCCCCGACGACCTGGACCTCCCCTGCCGGGTCCATCGCCGCGGGCAGCGTGAGGTGGTCGGTGGAGACCAGGACGGCGCAGCCGGCGGCAACCGCGGCGCGGGCGTTCTCCTCGAACGTCCCGACGCCGTCAGAGAAGTGCGTGTGCGTGTGCGTGTCCACGACCGAGCCGGGCCTGAGCGGCTCTGACATGACTGCCTCCTCGTCCATCGCTCCCATGCCTCAAAAATAGCTCGCATTGGTTTGCTGAAAGAAATGGGCCAACTGGGTTTTCTTCTGACAATCGGCCAATTTCAGCTTTCCAATGCGAACTAATTCTACTCCTCGCGCATCAGCGCCCCGTAAGGGAGACCGAATCGGCCCAGCAAAAGGGCCGCCGGGAAGAACCCGACGGCCCGAATGATTCAAAAGGGGTCTGTCCCCTTTTGAATCACCTACAGGTCCTGGAGGGCGTTGACGGAGAGCGGGCCCTCGCGCAGCGCGACGATTGCCTGCACCAGCGCCACCGCGCCGGACATGGTCGTGGCCATGTCGATGCCGCGGCTCACGGCCTCGCTCCTCATCTTGGTGCCGTCGCCGCGGGAGCTGTGGCCCTTGGGCGTGTTGATGAGGAAGGAGATCTTGCCGTCGGCCATCAGGTCGAGGACGTTGGGCGAGCCCTCGGAGATGGTCTTGACGACCTCGCAGGGGATGCCGGCGGCGCGCAGCGTCTTGGCGGTGCCGCGCGTGGCCAGCAGGTCGTAGCCGAGGTTGCGCAGCGACAGCGCCACCGGGGCCACGGAGCGCTTGTCGCGGTCGCACACCGAGATGAAGACGCTGCCGGACTGCGGCACGTCGTACTCGATGGCCTCGCGCGTCTTGGCGTACGCCTTGGGGAAGGTGACGTCGAGACCCATGACCTCGCCGGTGGACTTCATCTCGGGGCCGAGCGTGACGTCGGCGCCCGGGAAGCGGCTCCACGGCATGACGGCCTCCTTGACCGCATAGAAGCCGAGGTCGCGCCCCTCCTCCGGAAGGTCGAGGTCGGCGATCTTCTCGCCGCTCATGATGCGCGCGGCGCACTTGGCCAGCGGCACGCCGGTGGCCTTGGACGAGAAGGGCACGGTGCGGGACGCGCGCGGGTTGAGCTCGATGACAAAGACCTGCTCGTCGCGGACGGCGTACTGCACGTTGAGGAGGCCCTGGATGTGGCAGGAGAGCGCCAGGCGACGCGTGGTCTCGCGGACCTTCTCCACGATCTTGTCGGAAAGCGAGAAGGGCGGGAAGCAGCAGGCCGAGTCGCCGGAGTGGATGCCGCACTCCTCGATGTGCTCGAGGACCGCGCCCACGTAGCACTGCTCGGTGTCGCAGAGGGCGTCCACGTCGAGCTCGATGGCGTCCTCGAGGAAGGCGTCGAGGTAGACGGGGTGGTCCGGGGAGACCTTGGTGGCCTCCTGCATGTAGCTCACGAGGTCGTCGTCATCGTAGACGATGCCCATGCCGCGGCCGCCCAGGACGTAGCTCGGGCGGACGAGCAGCGGGTAGCCCACGCGGCGCGCCACGGCCTTGGCCTCGTCCACGGTCTCGGCCGTGCTCGAGGGCGGGTAGGCGATCTCGAGGCGGTCGAGCAGGCTCGCGAAGCGGTCGCGGTCCTCGGCGAGGTCGATGGCCTCGGGCTGGGTGCCCATGATCGGCACGCCGGCGGCCTTGAGGCGCTTGGCGAGGTTGATCGGGGTCTGGCCGCCGAGGGTGACGATCACGCCCACGGGCTTCTCGACCTCGATGACGTTCATGACGTCCTCGAAGGTCAGCGGCTCGAAGTAGAGGCGGTCGGAGGTGTCGTAGTCGGTGGAGACGGTCTCCGGGTTGCAGTTGACCATGACGGTCTCGTAGCCCTTGGCCGCCAGCGCGTAGGCCGCGTGGACGCAGCAGTAGTCGAACTCGATGCCCTGGCCGATGCGGTTGGGACCGGCGGAGAGGATGACCACGCGCGGCTTCTCGGCCTCGTGGAACTCGGTCACGCCGCCCTTCTCGTAGGTGAGGTAGTGGTAGCTCGTGCGAGCCGCGAACTCGCCGGCGCAGGTGTCGACGGTCTTGATGCACGGGCGCACGCCGAGGACCTCGCGCACGGCGCGCACGGTGTCCTCGCGCTGGCCGGTGAGGTGCGCGATCTGGGCGTCGGAGAAGCCGAGCTGCTTGGCGGCCATCATGTGGTCGGCGTCGAGGCCCGCGATGCCGAGCTCGGAGATGACCTTCTCGGCGGAGACGATGTCCTTGATGCGGTTGAGGAACCAGTGGTCGATCTTGGTGAGGTCGAAGACGCGCTCGACGGTCCAGCCGCGGCGCAGCGCCTCGGCCACGTAGAGGATGCGGTCGGGCGTGGGCGTGCTCACGCGCTGCTCGAACTCGGCCTTGGTGAGGCCGGAGAAGTCGTCGCTGCCGTCCGCGCCGAGGCCGGCGTGGCCCTGCTCCAGCGAGCGCATGGCCTTCTGCATGGCCTCCTCGAAGGTGGCGCCGATGGACATGACCTCGCCGACGGCCTTCATGCGCGTGGTGAGCGTGTCGTCGGTGCCCTTGAACTTCTCGAAGGCGAAGCGCGGGACCTTCACCACGCAGTAGTCGATCGAGGGCTCGAAGCAGGCCGGCGTCTCGCGCGTGATGTCGTTCTCGATCTCGTCGAGGGTGTAGCCCACGGAGAGCAGGGCCGCCATCTTGGCGATCGGGAAGCCGGTGGCCTTGGAGGCCAGCGCCGAGGAGCGGGAGACGCGCGGGTTCATCTCGATGACGATGACGCGGCCGTCGTCGGGGTTCACGGCAAACTGCACGTTGGAGCCGCCGCAGGCGACGCCGACGCGCTCGAGGATGGCGATGGAGTAGTCGCGCAGGCGCTGGAGCTCGAAGTCGTTCAGGGTCTGGCAGGGCGCCACGGTGATGGAGTCGCCGGTGTGAACGCCCATGGGGTCGAGGTTCTCGATGGAGCAGATGACGACGCCGTTGCCCGCGGAGTCGCGCATCACCTCCATCTCGATCTCCTTCCAGCCCTCGACGGACTGCTCCACGAGGACCTCGCTCTCGGGCGAGAGCGCGAGGCCCTGCTCGGCAATGCGCACGAGGTCATCGTGGTCGTAGGCCATGCCGCCGCCGGCGCCGCCCAGGGTGAAGGCCGGGCGCAGGACCACCGGGTAGCCGAGCTCCTCGGCGATCTTCTCGCACTCCTCGACGGTGTGCGCGATGCCGGACTTGGCGACCTCGAGGCCGATGTCGCGCATGGCGTTGGCAAAGAGCTCGCGGTCCTCGCCGGTCTCGATGGAGTTCACGTCGCAGCCGATGACCTCGACGCCGTACTTCTCGAGGATGCCCGCCTTGCCGAGGGCGACGGCGCAGTTAAGGCCCGTCTGGCCGCCCATGTTGGGCAGCAGCGCGTCCGGGCGCTCCTTCTCGATGACCTTGGTCACGGACTCGACGGTGATGGGCTCGATGTAGGTGCGGTCGGCGGTCTCCGGGTCGGTCATGATGGTGGCCGGGTTGGAGTTGACGAGCACGACCTCGTAGCCCTCCGAGCGCAGGGCCTTGCAGGCCTGGGTGCCGGAGTAGTCGAACTCGCAGGCCTGGCCGATGACGATGGGGCCTGAGCCGATGATAAGGATCTTCTTGATGTCGGTGCGCTTGGGCATCTAGAAGCGCCTCCCCTCGCGGACGTCGATGGCGAGGTAGTCGTCCTCGCCGCGCATGAGCTTGGCAAACGCCGAGAAGGCGTACGTGGAGTCGTTGGGGCCGGGCTTGGCCTCGGGGTGGTACTGCATGGAGAAGGCGGGGATGTCCAAAAACTGGATGCCCTCGGGGGTGCCGTCGTTGAGGTTGACGTGCGTGAGGCGCACGCGCCCGTACTCCTTGGTCTGGACGACGGGCGCCACGCGGCGGCGGGACCAGAAGCGCAGGTCCTCGTCTGCCGGGTGCTCGGTCACGCCGTCGGAGAGCTCGGGCACCAGAGGGCCGAAGGTCGAGAAGACCGGGCCGTAGTTGTGGTTCTGCGCGGTGATCTCCACCTTGCCGGTGAGCAGGTTCATCACGGGCTCGTTGCCGCCGTGGTGGCCGTACGGGAGCTTCTCGATGGTGGCGCCGGCGGCCATGGAGATGACCTGGTTGCCGAGGCAGATGCCAAAGACGGGGAGCTTGCCGAGGCAGGCGCGCACGGCATCGACCACGGGAGGCACGGAGACCGGGTCGCCGGGGCCGTTGGAGAAGAACACGCCGTCGGGCTCCATGGCAAGGACGTCGGCGGCCGGGGTGTCCCACGGCACGACGGTGACCTCGCAGCTGGCGGCGGAGAGGCGCTTGGCGATGCCCTTCTTCTCGCCGCAGTCGTAGGCGACGACGTGCAGGCGCGGCTGGCCGTCGGCATCCTGGCCGGGCACGGTGTAGCGCTCGGAGGTGGAGACGTCCGCGACGTAGTTGTGCTCGGCGATGGCCGGGGCCGCCTTGACGCGGCGAATAAGGCTCTCGGGGTCGAGGTCCGTGGTGGAGATGGCCGCCTTCATGGCGCCGCCCTCGCGGATGGCCAGGGTCAGCGCGCGCGTGTCCACGTCCTCGATGGCCACGACGCCGCGCTGAACGAGGAAGTTGGGCAGGGACTCGACGCTCTGCCAGTTGCTCGGCGTGTAGCACATGTCGTGGACGACGAGGCCGGCCAGGCTGAGCGGGTCGCCCTGCATGTCCTTCTCGTTGATGCCGTAGTTGCCGATCTGGGGATAGGTGAGCGTCACGATCTGGCCCGCGTAGGACGGGTCGGAGATGATCTCCTGGTAGCCCACCATCGAGGTGTTGAACACGATCTCGCCAAAGGCCTCGCCCTCGGCGCCGGCAGAACGCCCGAAGAAGTACATTCCGTTCTCGAGCGCGAGAAGCGCCCTCGGATGCCTGCCGTTGTCAACCAGTAGGTTCACAGCAACACCGCCCTTTCGTCCGCGCGCCCTCATCAGGCATATCGCAGCTACAAAAAACGGAGCACCCGCGAGCGAGGACTCCGATAAGGCTGCGACAAGTATGTTGTGGACGCCTTTTCGGTCTCTCGTACCGTCTTAAAGGTCGTTGTCTAGCATAACAGGTCGAGCGTTGGTTGTGTGGCGACGCAACGCCTTCGCAAAAAACGCGGGCGCGGACCGGCGCGGGGCCGGTGCCGGATTTCCGCCACCTGCGCACGGTGCCGGATTTCCGCCGAATGCGTGTCGCCAGTACGCAAATGAACGGATTCCGGCACCAGGCAGGAAGCGGTGTGCGCACTTCTCGGCGTTGTGTACACGCCGCGGCGGTGTGCGCACCTCTCGACGGTGTGCGCACTTCTCGCCAGGCCGTCTACCTGCGCTTTTGCCGAGAAGAACCGCAAAGGCAGTGTACACATCGCCGACGAGTGTACACAACGCCCAAGGCCGCCCGAACACAGCAAGCCGCCCCGGAGTCCAAGAGCCCCGGGGCGGCCGTCAAGCCGAAGGTTCTTCTCGCCTGCTAGCAGACGCCCTGGGCCATCATGGCCTCGGCGACCTTGGTAAAGCCGGCGATGTTGGCGCCCATCACGAAGTTGCCCTCGTGGCCGTAGGCGCGGGCGGTGTCGTCAACGTTGTGGAACATGCCGCGCATGAGGCCCTCGAGCTTGCCGTCGACCTCCTCGAAGGTCCAGGAGAGGTGCTCGGCGTTCTGGCTCATCTCGAGGCCGGAGACGAGCACGCCGCCGGCGTTGGCAGCCTTGCCGGGCATGAAGGCCACGCCGTTCTCCATGAGGTAGGTGGTGGCGTCCGGAGTGGTGGGCATGTTCGCGCCCTCGCCGACGACCTTGCAGCCGTTGGCGACAAGTGCCTTGGCGTCCTCGAGGTGCAGCGTGTTCTCGCGGGCGCAGGGCAGCGCGATGTCGCAGGGAAGCTGCCAGACGCCGCGGCCGTCGCCCTCGTGCCAGGTTGCGCCGGGACGCTCGTCGACGTACATCGCGAGGCTCACGCCCTGGTCGTGACCGGAGCGCTTCTTGTTGTAGATGTGCTCGAGGACCTGGTAGTCGATGCCCTCGGGGTCCTCGACCCAGCCCTTGGTGTCGGAGCAGGCGACGACGGTGCCGCCGAGCTGCGCGACCTTCTGGATGGCGTAGATGGCCACGTTGCCGGAGCCGTGGACGACGACCTTCTTGCCCTCGAAGGAGTCGCCGGCGCTCTTGAGGTACTCGTCGACGAAGTAGACCAGGCCGTAGCCGGTGGCCTCGGTGCGGGCGAGCGAGCCGCCGAAGGTAAGGCCCTTGCCCGTGAGGACGCCGGTCCACTCGTTCTTGAGGCGCTTGTACTGGCCGAACATGTAGGCCACCTCACGGCCGCCAACGCCCAGGTCGCCGGCGGGGACGTCGGTGTTGGGGCCGATGTGGCGGAAGAGCTCGGTCATGAAGGACTGGCAGAAGGCCATGACCTCGCGGTTGGACTTGCCCTTGGGGTCGAAGTCGGCGCCGCCCTTGCCACCGCCCATGGGCAGCGTGGTCAGGCTGTTCTTGAAGATCTGCTCGAAGCCGAGGAACTTGAGCATGCCCACGGTGACGGTGGGGTTGAAGCGCAGGCCGCCCTTGTAGGGGCCGATGGCGGAGTTGAACTCCACGCGGTAGCCGCGGTTGACCTGGACCTTGCCCTCGTCGTCGACCCACGGCACGCGGAACATGACCACGCGCTCGGGCTCGACGAGGCGCTCGAGAAGCGCGTTCTCCTCGTACTCGGGGTGGGCGTCGAGCGCGGGCTGCAGGGTCTCGAGGACCTCCTTGGCTGCCTGGATGAACTCGGTCTGCTCGGGATAGCGGGCCTCGAGCTCGGCGATGATCTTCTCGGAATACGTCATGAGATTCTCCCCTCTCCTGCGGCCGCGGCCGCGACGAAAGTTCCGGAAGAGAGAATACGTGCGAGAAACGCGTCTGTGCAAATTGAGCATGCGAAGCGTAACGGCATCGAACCTCGCGCGTAATCAGCCGTACACATGAAACACAGGTGCAATCCACACGCACCTTTCCGTTAATTTGGGCCGTGACAATTTAACCTGTCCTAATTGTCACGGCCCCAATTAACAGAAAACCCGGGCGCTGGGCCCGGGCCTTGTCTCAAATGGAGCGGGTGACGGGAATCGAACCCGCGTCATCAGCTTGGAAGGCTGAGGTTCTACCATTGAACCACACCCGCGTGCGTGGTCGGGGCGACTGGATTCGAACCAGCGACCCTCTGCTCCCAAAGCAGATGCGCTACCAAGCTGCGCCACGCCCCGGTCGCAAGTGATAATTATAGGCGAGCTCCCCCACCCGGGCAATCTGTAAATTGGGGACTGTCCCCAAATCACACATCGCTCGCCGCGCCTCAGGACCCGTCCGCCGACCCCTCTAGACGCACTGTTTGGGTTTCTCGCATACGGGTAGGCAGACCATAACCCTTGGGAAGGGAGGGCGTCGTGGGCGACCTGTTCCTCATAAACTCTCTCATGACGCTGTGGTTTCCGGTCATCGTCATCCTCATGCTGAGCACCGTTGCCGGAAGATGGGTGGTGCTCGGCAAGATGGGCAGGAGGCGCTGGGCCGCCATCATCCCGATCTTCTCGACCTGGGAGGTGGCGAAGGGCGCGTCAGGCAACCGGGCGCTGAGCGTGGTCGCATCCGTCGCGAGCGCGGTGCAGCTCCTCTCGGTTCTTCTCGGCCTTGGGCGGTACTTTGAATCGCAATGGCTCGCGGCGCTTCTCCTCGCCCTCTGGCTCGTGATGCAGCTCGTGGTGAGCGAGCGGCTGGCGCGCGCCTTTGGCGCAGAGCCAGGCTATGGCTATGCGGTCGGCCTCGTCCTTCTCCCCTTTATTGCCTATCCGCTCCTCGTTGCGGATAACAGGGTCTATCTCGGGCCGGTTGACGAAGCCGCGGCGTAGCGTCGAGCACGTTGCCCTGTGTCGTACAATCGAGGCGAGAAGAACCTCGAGAAGGGTGACGCATGGCCGACTCGCCGCTCGGACGAACGCTCTTGATCGCCAACCCCGCCGCTCACAGCGGCAGGGGGGCGGCCGGGGCTGATTTCGCGCGTCACTTTCTGAGCAGCTACTCATCTGCGACGCGCGGCTATGAGGTGCGCCTCACACGGGGGCCCGGCGACGCCGTAGGAATTGCCGCCAGCGCCGTTGGGTACGACACGGTGCTCGCGCTCGGCGGCGACGGCGTCATCCACGAGGTCGTGAACGGCCTCATGAGGCTTCCGGAGTCCGCCCGGCCGCAGCTCGGCGTCATACCTCTTGGTTCAGGAAACGACTATGCCCGCACGCTCGGGATGCCTAAAAACGACGTCGAGGGGGCCTTTGCGAAGCTCGTCCGCGGACAGATGCGCGAGCTCGAGGTCGGGCGCGTCAACGGCGTCCACTTCATGGAGACGCTCTCCTTTGGGCTTGACGCCGCAATTGCAATCGACACGACAGCGCGCCGTGCCGCCGACACATCTCAGGAGGGCGAGGCGCTCTTCATCACCTCCGGCCTCAAGGTGATCTCCCAGGCGCATCAAGGCTTCCCATGCACCGCGCGCTTTGACGGCGAGGATCCGATCGACCTCTCGACGCTCATCTTCGCCGTCCAGGTGGGGCCGACCTACGGAGGGGGCTTCAAGGTCTGTCCCGACGCCGATCCCGGCGACGGCCTGCTCGACGTGTGCTACAACGCGCGGCGCCCCTCGATCCCCCACTTTCTCGCGCTCTTTGGCCTGGCTCGCTGGGGCCGGCACGCGCTGACGAAGGTCGTTCGCCTGCGGCGCTTCCGGCATGCGACGATCGACTTTGCCGAGGAGCCTCCCTGTCAGGTCGACGGCGAGCAGCTCAGGGGCACGCACTTCGAGATTGACGTCATCCCCCGCGCCCTCCGCGTCATCTGCTAATTGGGGACACGTTCTCTGCTCATTGGGGACAGTCCCCAATTCACACACATTTTTGATGCATGGCCTTTTCGATGACATAGCGACCGAGCCCCGTTAGCCTGCCTATCTGCTTCATTGAAAGCCCCGCCTCACCGAGACGGCGCAAATGGGTCGCACGTTCCCCCGGATCCATCGTCTTCAGGCTATCAAGAGACTCCGGCCAAATCGCGGCAGCGGCCGCTTCGATCGCGTCTTCGTCCGGGACTCTCACCGAAACCCTGGGATAGTAAGGGGCAGCATCAGGGTCATCGATAAACTCACGAAAACCGCGCGTACCACCAACCATTTCTAGAATCAGGCTCGTCTCGGAAATGTCAGGGGTTCCGAGGTACTCGGAGTAACTGCTCCACCTATAGCTTCCAGGTTCCGACAGCCCCGCCTTACTCGGATTACGAATGATGTACCGAATCGTCACGAGCAGCTGTTCGTCAGATTGAACGGCAACGCTTGTGAAACGGGACGAAAACACATGGCCCACATGACCCCAACGATCATTGAAATGACGCGCGTATGTGGTCGTCACGAAATGCACAAAAGAACTCAGCTCACCTTTAGGGTCCTCCACGAGAAGATGAACGTGGTTGCTCATGAGGCACCAAGCCAAGACTGAAAGCGAGTACTTCTCCCGCGCGCGTCTTAACATCTGAAGGAAAGCCTCATGATCAGCATCGTCCTCAAAGATGACCTGATTTCCCGCGCCTTTCATGATGATGTGATAGAACCCCAGCTCCGACAGCTTCCTCGGCCCCCTCGGCATGTCTCCCCCAATCGACAGCGTGGGACATTCATACCCAGCCTTGTGAGAACAAAACGATGCCGCCCGCCGACGGTTCGGCGAGCGGCATCAAACTTTTGTGCTAATTGGGGACTGTCCCCAACGTGCAGTTAGCGGGCGGCGGCCTGGAGCATGGCCTTGACCTCGGCGGCGGTCTTGAGCTTCATGACCTTCTCGGTAAGGGCGTCGGCCTCGGCCTTGGTCCACTCGGAGATGATGCGACGGGTGCGCAGAATCGACGGGGCGGACACGGAGAACTCGCCCAGGCCGAAGGAGATCAGCACCGGGATCAGCAGCGGGTCGGCCGCGGCCTCGCCGCACATGCCGACCATGATGCCGGCCTTGTTGCCCTCCTCGATGATGCGCTTGAGCGAGCGCAGGACGGCGGGCTGATAGACGTCGTAGAGGTAGGCGACCTTGTCGTTGCCGCGGTCGGCGCACATGGTGTAGCCGATCAGGTCGTTGGTGCCGATGGAGAAGAAGTCGCACTCGGCCGCGAGGTCGTCGGCGATCAGGGACGCGGCGGGCGTCTCGATCATGGTGCCGACCTCGATGTCCTTGTTGTAGGAGACGCCGCGGGCGTCGAGGTCCGCCTTGCACTCCTCGACGAGGGCCTTCACCTGGCGAATCTCATCGAGGTTGGTGACCAGCGGAACCATGATCTTGATGTCGCCGAAGGCGGACGCGCGCAGCAGGGCCGTGAGCTGGACCTTGTACTGCTCGGGGTTGTTGAGGCAGTAGCGGACCGCACGGTAGCCCATGAAGGGGTTCTCCTCCTTCTGGAGGTTCATGTACGGGATCTCCTTGTCGCCGCCCACGTCGAGCGTGCGGATGATCAACGGCTGGTTCTTCATGCGCAGGGCGACCTTCTGGTACGCAGTGAACTGCTCGTCCTCGGTCGGGAGCTCCTTTGCGTCCATGAACAGGAACTCGGAGCGGAAGAGTCCCACGCCCTCGCAGTCGTGCTCGGCGGCGACGTTGGCGTCGTCCGGGTTGCCGATGTTGGCGACGAGAAGGACCTTGTCGCCGTCGCCCGTGACGGTGGGCTTGCCGCGATAGGCCTCGAGCGCCTGCTTCTCCTCGGCGAACTGCTTCGCCTTGGCGCGATAGTGCGTGAGGTCGCTGTCGGCAGGGTTCACGAGAACGCGGCCGCGGGAGCCGTCGACGATGACCATGTCGCCGCCCTTGATGTTCTTCGTGCAGTCGGCGACGGAAAGGACCGCCGGAATCTCGAGCGCGCGGGCGATGATCGCGGAGTGGGAGGTGCGGCCTCCGGTCTCGGTCACGATGGCGGCGACGTTGTCCTTGTCGATGTCGGCGGTCATGGACGGCGTGAGCTCGTGCACGACGACGACGGAGTTCTCGGGAAGCGTGGAGAGGTCGACGACCTCCTTGCCCAGCAGGTCGGCGAGAAGACCGGTCTTGACGTCGGCGACGTCGGCGGCGCGCTCGCGGAACAGCTCGTCCTCCATGTTGGAGAACATGTTGTAGTACATGTCGTAGGCCTCGGAGACGGCCTGCTCGGCGCACATGCCGGAATCGATCGACCCGTTGACCATCTCCTGGATGCCCTCGTCCTCGGCAAACTCGATGTGGGCGCCCATGATGGCGGCGGCCTCCTCGCCCACGGTCTGCGTCATGCGCTCGATCTGGGCGTTGGTCTGCTCGATGAACTTGGCGACGGCGGCGGCGTAGCGCTGCTTCTCGTCGCCGGCGTCGTCGGGCTTGTGCGGCGTGAAGCTCAGGTCGGGCTCGACCGCGACGCGCGCGACGCCAATGCCAATGCCGTCAGATGCGTTGACTCCCTCGTACATGTTACCCCCTACCTTCGGGCCGCCAGGCGGCCGTATCCCAACATCGTTCACGCCCGGGCCAAGGCCGCGAGCGAGAAACCCAAGCTAGGCTCCAGGCGCTACTACTCCGCCTCGGTGGCAGCGGCAGCCGCCTCGCGGTCCTTGTTGGCCTGGATGTCGCGCGCGATGGTGCCGGGGATGGCGCGGCCCATCTTCTTGTAGAGCGCCGTGACCACGCGATCGATGGTCGAGCGCTTAGCGATGCCCTTGCTCGCGGCCGTCGCGGTGCCGCAGGCGGACGCGAAGATGAGCGCCGTCTCGTAGTCGACACCGCGCGTGACCTGGGAGAGGAAGCCGCCGACCATGGAGTCGCCGGCACCCGTGGCGTTGACGAGCTTGATGCGCGCCGTGGGCACGATGTGCTCCGCGCCGTTCTCGTCGAGCAGGAGCGAGCCGTGACCGCCGCAGGAGATGATGACGTTGCGCGCGCCCGCCTCCTGGAGCTTGTGAGCGTAGGGCATGCACTCCTCGGGCTCCTCGATGTTGACGCCGTAGATGCGACCGACCTCGTGGTTGTTGGGCTTGATGAGGAACGGATGCATCTCGAGGGCCTCCATGAGCAGCTGGCCCGGGGCGTCCACGACGAACTGGATGCCGCGGCCGCCCAGGCGGCGCATGATCTGGGAGTACATGTCCTCGGGAAGGCTGTTGGGGATGGAGCCCGTCAGGACGAGCGTGTCACCCGCGCCGACGACGTCCATGCGCTGGAGAAGCTCGTCGACCTTCTTCTCGGGAATCTTGGGGCCCATGCCGTTGACCATCGTCATGACGATGCCGTTGAGCTTGACGTTGATGCGGGTGTAGCCGCGGTCGAGAAGAACGAAGTTGCTCGCGATGCCCTTCTCCTGCAGACGGCGCAGGAGATAGTCTCCCGTGAAGCCCGCGGCGATGCCCATGGCGATGCTCGGGGTCTCGAGCTCGTTCAGAATCGTGGCGATGTTGATGCCGTTTCCACCGCAGTGGAGCTCCTCGTTGGAGGAGCGGTTCGTGAAGCCCATGTCCAGGGTCAGGGGGTGCATGACATAGTCGAGGGCGGGGTTCAACGTCATTGTGTAAATCAACGCGCGCTCCTTCCAACGGGCGAGACACCTGTTAAGTATGCCGCATGTCACTGTGCCCGCGCCTGAAAATACGCGAGCGAGCACGTCGCAACGGCCAGAGGCACAAATTTGGCCGGGCACCGAGCCGCCGGTGCCCGGCCAAGGAGGTCTCTGGTGCGCCCTGAGGGATTCGAACCCCCGACCTTGAGATTAGAAGTCTCCTGCTCTATCCAACTGAGCTAAGGGCGCAGACGTGCGTAAAGCATTTTAGAGCATACCGAAGGCCTTGGCCGCGAGAATGCCCTCGACAGTCTTTGCGTCCTGAATGAGGCCCTCCCGAATGGCGGCGACGGCGTCGCCGACGGGCACCCAGACCACGTTCAGGAACTCCCCCTCGTCAAGGCGCGCCTCCCCCTGGGAGACGCCATGGGCAAAGTAGACCGAGGTGTGCTCGTTGGTGAAGCCCGGGGCGCCATAGGACTCCGTGAGCAGCTCGAGGCGCTCGGCGACCAGGCCCGTCTCCTCGGTGAGCTCGCGCGCCGCGCAGACGTCGCGGCGCTCGGCGGGATCCACCTTGCCCGCGGGAATCTCGAGCGTCATGCACCCCAGGGCGACGCGGTACTGCCGCACGAGGCACACGCGGCCGTCCCTGACGGCGACCACGCCCGCGCCACCGTTGTGGCGAACGATCTCGCGCCAGTCGAGGCTTCCGTCCGAGAGCTCGACCCGCAGGTGCTCGACCGAGAAGATCTTGCCCTCCCAGGGACGCTCGGTCCCCACGACCCGCTCCGCCAGAACGGGGTCGATCTCGAGCGCGCGGCGGATCGCCTCGAGGCCCTGGACATTCTCGGCCATCTCTCCTCACTCCCCCGCGACGGCAAACTCGCCCGTCGCATAGTCGATCTCGAACCCATATGCCGTGTTGAAGACCTCTACCTCGAGGTCGATCTCCCCATCGGAAGAAAGCACGTCGACAATGACGCTGCGCGCCAGGAGCTCGTCGCCCTCGTAGACGGGCGTCGCCGAGTAATATACCGTGCCGTCGCGGTTGTCCCACAGCCAGTCGCGCGCGATGCCCTCGGTGTAGGCCATTCCGCCGTCCTGGCCGCGATTGTCGCCGACGTTCTGCGGACGGGTGCCGGTGATCAGGTTATACGCGGCATCGTCCCCGCCGAGCGACTTCGCGAGCAGGTGGCTGCGGTTGAACAGGGCGCCATGATAGGTCTTCTCGCCGGGCATCTTGATGTCGACCTCGCGGTTGTGGCCCCAGCCCGAGGGGTGGATCTCGTGGATGTCCTCGCGCTCGCGGTCGCTGCCCTCGCGCATCATGTCGTAGGTGACGAGCGCGGCGGCGCGCCCGGTGCGACCGAGGGCGTCGAGCCCCTCGTAGCGCGCCTCGCCGGGCTCTAGCTCCACATCCATGACAGCCGACCCCACGATGCGGCAGTACTCCGGGTATTCCTCGAAGCTCCAGGATGTGTAGGCGTCCTGACGCTCGGAGAGCCGCTCCGGCTCGGGGGCGAGGGCACGCTGTATGCTCGGCAGCGCACCCGAGAGCCCGGCTACGATAAGTGCCGCTACGAGCGCCCCCAGAAGCGCCGCGGGCTTGCTCCGCGGACGGCGCCCGCCCTTCTCCCTGTATGCCATGGAGTCCCCTTTCGTTCCTCGGCAGGATACCATGGCCGCCGGACACAAACTCAGGCAGAGCTTAAGGGAGCCCCCACTGGCCCCACTGGCTCATGGAGAGAATCCGAATCCGCGCAAAAAAGTCCTTGCATCGGGTCGGGCGGGCGTGCATAATAATCGAGCTGCCTGAAGAGGTTCGCGAAAATGGTGGGTGTAGCTCAGTTGGCAGAGCGACGGACTGTGGCTCCGTAGGTCGAGGGTTCGAGACCCTTCGCCCACCCCATTTAATCGAATACGGATCGTTAGCTCAGCTGGTAGAGCAGGGGACTCTTAATCCCAAGGTCCAGGGTTCGAACCCCTGACGATCCACCATTTTTGGATCGTTAGCTCAGCTGGTAGAGCAGGGGACTCTTAATCCCAAGGTCCAGGGTTCGAACCCCTGACGATCCACCACGAAAGTTTCGGCCGGGCGCCCTGGGGTGTCCGGTCGTTTTCTTTTGCCTATCGCTCCCCTCTTGCCAGTCAGGCCCTGACGTCACGGGGCTATGCTATTCTCCAAGGCGAAGGAGGTTACCCAGATGGAGAAGGAACGTTCCGCGCCATGGAGCCCGGCAGTATCCGTCGTTGTCCCCTGCTACAACGAGGAGGAGAGCCTCCCCATCTTCGCTCGTGAGCTCGCCCGCGTGACCGAGCAGCTCATGGAGCTCGACACTCCTCCCCGACTGATCGAGCTCATCCTTGTGGACGACGGCTCGAAGGACCGCACCCTCGAGGTCATACACGACCTCGCCGCCCGCGACGACCTTCCGTACCAGGTGAGGTGGACCTCCTTCTCGCGCAACTTCGGCAAGGAGCCCGCCCTCTACGCAGGCCTCGAGGCCACTCGCGGCGACTTCGTGGCCACGATGGACGCGGACATGCAGGACCCTCCCTCGCTGCTCCCCCAGATGTACGCAGACCTCCTCACAGGGCAGTGGGACTCCATCGCCACCCGTCGCGTCGACCGCGTGGGCGAGCCTCCCGTGCGCTCCGCGTTCGCCCGGCTGTTCTACCGAATCATCAACCGCATCTCCGACGCCGACATCGTCGACGGGGCTCGCGACTTCCGCCTCATGACCCGGCCCGTCGTGGACGCCGTGCTCGCCATGGGCGAGCGCAACCGCTTCACCAAGGGCATCTACGGCTGGGTCGGCTTCCGCACCAAGTGGCTTCCATACGAGAACGTCGACCGAGCTGCCGGGGAGACCAAGTGGAGCTTCCTCAAGCTTGCCGTCTACGCGCTTGACGGCGTGGCCGCCTTCTCCACCACACCGCTCGCCATCGCGTCGGTCCTCGGCGTCCTGTTCTGCCTTCTCGCGCTCGTGCTGACGGTCGTGGTCGTCGTGAGGGCGATTCTGTTCGGAGACCCCGTCGCCGGATGGCCCTCCCTGATGACGGCGATCCTGCTCGTGGGCGGAGCGCAGCTTCTGTGCCTCGGCGTCATCGGCCAGTACCTTGCCAAGACCTACGTCGAGACCAAGCATCGACCCATCTACCTTGCACGAGAGCAGGGAGAGGGGCCGCTTCCCCGAGGTCGGAAGAACGTTCGCCCATGACTCCGGCCCACCTCGACGCACGTCGTCGCAAGGACCTGCCCCGCCGTGCCGCGCTCTACGGGGCGGCCTTCCTGCTGCCCGTCGCCCTTCTGTGCCTGCTCTCGGCGATGCGGGGCGTCTACCCGTTTGGCCCCGAGTCATTTCTCACCGAGGACCTCAAGTACCAGTACATTGACTTCTTCCACTGGTATCGCAAGGTCCTGACCGGCCAGGAGTCCCTGTTCTACTCCTTTTCGACGAGCCTGGGCAACAACGCCTGGGGTCTCTGGTCCTATTACCTCGCGAGCCCTCTCAACCTGCTCGTCCTCCTCTTCCCGGATGACCTGATGACGCTCGCCGTCTTTCTCATCTCGGCAATCAAGCTCGGCCTGACCGGAGTCACCACAACCTTCTACCTGAGGAACAGGTTCTCGCTGGGGGCGCCCATGTCGCTCGCGCTCGCCCTGAGCTTCTCCTGCTCGCTCTGGAGCTTGACCCAGCTGAGAAACCCCCTCTGGATGGACGCCCTCGTGCTGCTGCCCCTCGTGGCGCTCGGGGCGCGCCGCTGCGTGCTCTGCGGGCGCTGGGGCGCGCTCGTCGCCTCACTGTGCGCCTCGATCCTCTGCTGCTGGTACATGGGGTACATGACCGTGCTCTTCTCGGTTCTGTACGCATATGTTGAGTGGCTCGCCGCCGGGCCGGGCCCAGGTCGCCTCGCGGGCGGCCGGGCGTTCTCCCGCCTCTCGGGGGCGCTCTGCGTCACGCTGCTGCTGAGCGCGTGGACGCTTTACCCGACCGTCGCGGCCCAGCTCGGAGGATGGACTGCGGCGCGCACGATCGCGGTCCTCGCCGCCTCCGCCGTCCTTCTCGTCCTTGCGCTCGTTCTCGTGCGCGACCTGGTGCCCGCCCGCATCGCAGCCGCCGCAGGGATCGCGCTTGTCATCCTGCTCGGAATCAGCGTCGTCGCCTATGTCGGCACATACGCGCTCGAACGCTCCCAGGGCGCCGGGCTGGGGGACCTCATGCGCTCCTCGCTCACCTCAAGCCCCCGCTCCGTCCTCGCGGGAATCTTCTTCGGCACCTGGCGCATCAACCTCGTCCCGCAGCTCTTTCCGGGCTCGCTGCCCCTGCTCGGCTCTCTGTGCCTCCTGCTGTGCCGTCGCATCGCGCCCAGGGAGCGCGTCATAGCCGTCGGCTTCCTCATGGTCCTCCTGCTCGGCTCCGCCCTCTGGCCCCTCTACCTCATTTGGTGCGGCTTCAGGGCACCCAACGGCTTCTACTGCCGCACCTCGTTCCTCTTTGTCTTCGGAGCCATCTGGGCCACCGCCCTCTACCTCTCCCAGAGAGGGGACGCAAGGCTCCATAGGGAGGTTCTGGTGGCGGCGCCCCTGCTCGTCGCCGCCTCGACGGCCTGCTCGCTTCTGGGGACCGACCCCGAGCTGCCCACGCTGCTCGTCGGCGACTGCCTCATCGTCGCCTGCGCGCTCCTCCTGCTGCCGCGCGGGGGTCGCGCGGCTGCCGCCCTTCCCGTGCTGGCATTCGTGGAGCTGCTCGCAAGCGGGTCCCTCGCGTGGCCGTCGGTCTACGTCAACTACGCCCAGGCCGACTACGACGCGTACTATGACGGCGCCAAGGAGGAGCTCGAGGCAATCCGCGAGTACGACGGGGACGTCTATCGCGTCGAGAAGACCCATACGCGCGCCGGGATGGCCGCCCTGAACGAGGGACTCGCGATGGGCTTCGACCGCATCAGCTCCTACAGCTCCGCGTACAATGCGGCGGCCGTCGGCTTCCTGAGCGAGCTCGGCTATTCGAACCCCGGGGAGTTCTCCGTTGCCTATCGCACCCCCGTCCTTCCGAGCGACTCCCTCCTCGGCGTGAGGTACGTCATCTCCCGACACCTCGTGAACCAGCTTGAGAGCGTCGACCTCGTCGGACTCGCGGACGGGGACTCGCTCTACAGAAATCCTGACGCCCTGTCGCTCGGCTACGCCGTCTCCTCCAGCGTTATGGCCGACCTCGCCGATTCGAGCGACCCGTTCGAGACGCAGAACAGCCTCGCGAGCGCGGTTCTCGGACACGAGGTCACCCTCTATAGGCCGCTTGACGCGACCCTCGTCGGCGATGACGAGGGGACCCGAACCTGGGAGGTCACGATTCCCGCCGGCGAGCTCGGCTGCTCGTGGGTGAGCTCCGGCTCCGGGGCGGGCTACCTCTACGTCGTGGACGACCCGACCGCGCAGTGGGCGAACGACTCCGGCTTCGAGGGGCTCGCCTGGGACAACTGGCGCTTCGGGCATGCCGTCCGCATGCTCGGGGACGTCCCCGACTCCGATCGCAAAGTCCGCGTCTCCCTCAAGCGCGACATCCAGACATCTCCCGACGAGGGCCCGCTCCCCGATGACGCGCGCTGCGTCTTCTACGCGCTCGACATGTCCGCCTATGACGAGCTTGTCGCAAACCTCTCTGAGGAGCAGCTGCAGGTCACCGAATGCAAGGGGAGCTCCCTCTCCGGAACGCTCGCCGCTTCCGGCGAGAAGGACGGCATGCTCATCACCGTCCCCTATGACATCGGATGGACCGTGCACCTCGACGGGGAGCGCGTCGACGCGCAGCCCGCGTTCGGCGGCGCCCTGACCTACGTGGCCATCGACGAGCCCGGCGCCCACCGCCTCGAGATGAGCTATGTCCCCCCGATGCTCGTCCAGGGGTCGTGTGTTACGCTCGCCAGCGCCGCCTCGCTCCTCGCGATGCGCGCCGTCACAAGAAGAAGCGGAAGGGTCGAGGCTTGAGACATCTCATGGAGCAGTTCGTGAAGTTCGGCATCGTCGGCGTCATCGCAACGGCGATTGACTTCGTCGCGCTCATTGCCCTCACGGAGTGGGCGGGGATGGCCCCCGTCGCCTCGGCCGCCATCTCGTTCACGCTCTCGGTGCTCTTCAACTACGCGGCCTCGATGCGCTTCGTCTTCCAGCGCAGGGAGGATATCAGCCGCAGTCGCGAGCTCGTGATCTTTGTCGTGCTCTCGCTTGTCGGCCTCTTCATCAACGAGGCCCTCATGTGGCTCGGCGTCAACGTTGCGAGCCTCAACTACGTGCTCGTCAAGCTGCTCGCGACCGTCGTCGTCATGCTGTGGAACTTCCTCTCGAGAAAGCGGTGGCTCGACGCCTCCTAGGCCCCTCGCGCGCCAGAGCAGCTCGCAAGCGCCCAGAAGATCAAGAGCAGGGTGCCGAGAAAAACGAGCGACCCGACGCACCCGGCAAGGCACGACCCTCCCCCGCCGGCCCCCCTCCGTCGGCCCGGCGCAGCTCCCCGCCGATGCCATAGTGCGTGAAGGCGCGCTCCGGCGTGGACCAGCGGTCGTCACGGTTGAAGTCGTACGGGCCGCTCGCCATGGCTAGTCGAGCAGGCCCTCCCAGGTGAGCAGCGTCTCGTTTCTCAGGAAGCGCCTGAACGGGCTGAGGTCGCCCTCGAGGTGGAAGATGTCCAGCCCGGCGTGATACGCCGCGTGGTCCTGCGCGCGGATCACGATGGGCGGCATGCCCATCGCAAGCAGGACCCCGTTCATGAGCAGGCGCGCCGTGCGCCCGTTGCCGTCTGCGAACGGGTGGATCTCGAAGAGGCGCGCGTGCAGGTACGCCGCGATCGTGAGCGAGCGCTTGCCCTTCTCGAGCTCCGTGTTGACGTCGTCGGCGAGCAGGCCCACCGCGCGAGGGACCTCGACGGACGGGAGGCCGATCTGCGCGGGTCCGCCCACGTAGTTCTCGAGCTTGAACGTGCCGGGACGCTCCCCGGCGAGCAGGAGCTTCTCCCGATAGGTGCCCATGGTCACGAGCTCCTGGGCCTGTTGGATGAGCTCCTCGCTCAGGCAGGGGTCCTCGACGAGCTTGACGCGCGCGAGGTACCAGGAGAGCTTGAGGTTGCGCGTCTCAACGAGCACGTCGAGGTCACCGGTGTAGCTGGTGACGGCGTCCTTCTCGACGATCTCCTTCACGGTCGAGAACTGCAGCTCCTCGTTCTCGATCTTCTCTGAGTTGTAGACGTAGTCGATCACGAAATCACGCAGGAGCGACTCGCGACGCTCCTCGGGCAGCGCCACCCACCTGGCGACGAGCGCGTCATAACGCTCCTTCAGCAGATTGGCCATGAGCTACCTCCCGTCAACGATGTTGTTAGCATCGTATAAGGTCGCGGCGCACGCGCACCCCCTCACTCCGCCAGAGGCGCAGGGCCTTCGGCGGAGGGCGATGAAACGCAGCGGTCGCCCTCATCAAGGGCTATACTGTCGGGTCGGCACAACAGACGAAAGGACTCTCATGAACGTCAATGACGCCGAGCTCGCCGCCCTTCTCGGCAGGCTCTCCAACGCGAAGGCTCCCTCGGGCTTCGAGGACGAGACGCTGGCCGTGGCGCGCGAGTTCTGCGCGGGCTGGGCAACCGTCGAGGAAAACACGCTGCGCGACGGGCTCATCACGCCCAGGAACTTCACCGGCGAGAAGCCCGTGCTCATGCTGGACGCGCACGGCGACGAGGTGGGCGGCATGGTCAAGGCCGTCCTCTCGAACGGCACGATGAGCTTCGTGGAGCTCGGTCGCTTCGCGCCGGGCACGCTCGCCGGCCAGGGCGTGTGGGTGCGCGCCACGGACGGCTCCTGGGTGCGCGGCGTCGTCGGCGTGAAGCCGCCCCACTTCTGGACCGAGGCCGAGCGAGCCGCGGGCAAGGCGGGCATGATCCTCGACGTGGGCGCGCGCTCGCGCGAGGAGGCTCTCGAGCGCTTCCGCATGGGCATGGGCGAGCCGTTCGTGCCCGACACCGCCTTCTCCTACGATGCCGAGACCGGCGTGGCCTTTGGCAAGGCGTTCGACTGCCGAGCGGGCGTGTGCGCGATGCTGCTCGCCCTGCGCGAGCTCGCGGAGCGCGACGACCTTCCCGTGGACGTCGAGGCCTCGATCTCCGCGCAGGAGGAGGTCGGCGAGCGCGGCGTGGCCGCTGCCGTGAGGCACTTCTCGCCTGCCGCGGCGTTTCTGTTCGAGGGCTGCCCGGCAGACGACACCTTCACGCCCGCGGACGAGGTGGGCGCTGCGCTGGGTCGCGGGCCGATGTTTCGCTACTACGACTGCTGCATGATCACGCACCCGCGCTACCAGCGCTTTGTTCTGGGAGCGGCCGAGGAGGCGGGGCTGCCCGCGCAGACCTCGGTGCGCGAGGGCGGCGGCACCAACGGAGGCGTCATCCACCAGCTCGACGTCCCGAGCGTGGTCGCGGGCGTCCCGTGCCGCTACATCCACGCGGGGACCTCGGTCTGCCGCCTCGAGGACGTGCGCGCCGCCGCCCAGATCGCCGTGGCCGTGGCCGAGCGCATGACCGGCGAGGTCCTGGCGAGCCTCTAGCGCACGCTCTCACGCCTGACGGATAGCGGGCCGGTTCTGGACGGTTTGCCCCGCTCAAAGCGTCCGCAGCCAGCCCGATATTCTCGTCAGACGGTAACGTGCTGGTTCTGGACGGTTTACCCCCATCGAAACGACCAAATCCGGCCCGCCATCTCAGTCGTGAGATGGCGGGCCGATTTCGGACGGAATCAAAGGTGCCGAGAAGAACCTCGGTCCGCGGAGCTACACCAGGCACTCGGCGATCTGGACGGCGTTGGTCGCCGCGCCCTTGCGGATCTGGTCCCCGCAGCACCAGAACGTGAGCGAGCTCACGCCGTCCGGGGCAGAGAGGTCGCGCCTCAGGCGGCCAACCCAAACGAGGTCCTGGTCGGAGGTCTCGAGCGGCATGGGATAGCGGCTCGCGGCGGGGTCGTCGACGACCTTCACGCCCGGCGCGGCCTCGAGCAGGGCACGGGCCTCGTCGACCGAGAGCGGGCGCTCGAACTCGGCCGTGATGGACTCGGAGTGCGAGCGCACCACCGGCACGCGCACGCAGGTGCAGTTGACGCGCAGCTCGGGCAGGTGCATGATCTTGCGCCCCTCGTTCTGCATCTTCATCTCCTCCGAGGTGTAGCCGACCTCGTTGAAGCCGCCGATCTGCGGGATGAGGTTCTCCGCGAGCTGATACTGGAAGGGCTTGCTCTCCCCCACCTCCTCGCCGGCGGCGACGCAGCGGATCTCGCGCTCGAGCTCGAGCAGGCCGGGAAGGCCCGCGCCCGAGGCCGCCTGGTAGGTGGACACGACGAGGCGCGTGAGGCCGGCCGCCTGGTGGAGCGGCCACACCGGCACGAGGCCGATGATCGTGGCGCAGTTGGGGTTGGCGATGATGCCGTTATGGGAGGCGATGTCGCCGGCGTTGACCTCGGGCACCACGAGCGGCACGTCGGGCTCGAGGCGGAAGGCGTGGGAGTTGTCCACGCACACGGCTCCGCGACGGACGGCCTCTGGCAGCAGGGCGCGGGCCGTGGCGTCGTCGGCGGCGCCGAGGACGATGTCGACGCCCTCGAAGGCGTCCGGCTCGGCGAGGCGCACGGGGACCTCCTCGCCGCGGAAGGTCACGGTGCGGCCGGCGGCGACGGAGCGCTCGCTCGCGAGCGGGACGAGGCTCGAAACGGGGAAGTCGCGCTCCTCGAGGCACTGGAGCATCTGCTGTCCCACGACGCCGGTGGCGCCGAGGATGGCTACGTTCTTCTCGCTCATTGGCGTTTCCTCTCTGTCGGATGATGAAAAGGGACAGTCCCTTTTCATCAGCTGGCGGTGACCATCTCGTCGCGGACGAAGCGGTTGTAGATCACTTGGATGGCGCGCTCGAAGTCGTCGTTGTTGACGCCCATGATGATCGAGATCTCCTGCGAGCTCTGCGTGATCATGCGGATGTTGACGCCCGCCTCGCCGAGCGCGCCGAAGATCTTGCCGGAGGTGCCGGAGCGCTTGGACATGTTGCGTCCGACGACGGAGATCAGCGCGAGCTTGTCGACCATCGTGATGTCGTCGGGATCGAGCTCGCGGCGGATGTCCGTCACGATGGAGTAGATGGAGTCGCGCACGTCTGCCCCGTTGACCACCACGGAGAACGAGTCCACGCCCGTGGGGATGTGCTCCACGGAGATGCCGTAGCGCTCGAAGACCGAGAGCGCCTTGCGCACAAACCCGACCTCGCCGGACATGTGCGCCTTCTTCACGTGCACCGAGATGAAGTCGCGCTTTCCGGCGATGCCGGTGATGAGGTGCTCGTCCTCGCCGAGGCGCGCCTTCTCGCGGATGATCGTGCCCTCGTCCTGCGGGCGGTTGGTGTTCTTGATCTGGATGGGGATGTTGACCTCGCGCACCGGGAAGATGGCCTCCTCCTGCAGGACCGAGGCGCCCATGTAGGAGAGCTCGCGCATCTCGTCGAAGGTGATGCGGCGGATGGAGCGCGGGTTCTCGACGATGCGCGGGTCGGCCGAGAGGAAGCCCGAGACGTCGGTCCAGTTCTCGTAGAGCCCGGCGTCGATGCAGCGAGCTAGGATGGCGCCCGTGATGTCGCCGCCGCCGCGCTGGAAGAGCTTGATCTGCCCGTCCACGGTCGCCCCGTAGAAGCCGGGCAGGACGAACGAGCCCTGGCGCACCATGACGTCCTTGAGGCGCGCGGCCGTGCGCTCCATGTCGACCTCGCCGTTGTGGTGAAACACCACGACGTCGGCGGCATCGACGAAGGGCATGCCGAGGTACTCGGCCATGAGATGGGCGGTGAACCACTCGCCGCGGGCGACGATGTACTCGGGCGAGTGCTTCTTGATGTTCTTGGCGAACAGCTCGAACTTCTCGCGCACCGGCCACTTGAGGCCCAGCTCCTCGGCGATATCGACGAAGCGCTGCTCGATGTCAGCGAGAAGCGACGTGCAGTCGACGTGGTACTGGATGTGCGCGTTCACGAGCAGCAGCAGGTCGGTGATCTTGTTGTCTGCCGAGAAGCGCTTGCCAGCCGCGGACACCACGACGAAGCGGCGGTCGGGGTCGGCCTCGACGATGGCCTTGACCTTGCGGAACTGCTCGGCGGACGCGACGGACGAGCCGCCGAACTTTGCGATCTTGATCATGCGAGAAATCCTTGTCTTCCTGGGGTGAGAGGTTCCGCGCGTGACAATGGAACCTGTCCGAACTGTCACTCGCGATCGACGCTAGCTCAGGGCGGCCATGAACGTGGACGGGTCGGACTCGAGCGCCTCGGCGAGAAGGGCGCGCGCCGCCTCGGCCGTGAGGTCGCAGACCAGCACGGCGCCCGGCGCGTACGACTCCCCGCCGATGGCGGCGGAGGTGCGGTAGACGTAGTCGGAGCGCAGAAGCGACGGGTCGTACGCCAGCCCCCGCGAGAAGTCGTAGGCGGGCCGGCGGGCGCCCGTGGCGCAGTCGAGCACGTCCTGGACGATGGCGTTGCCGGTGGGAAGGCTCCCCGCGCCCTGTCCGTAGAACTTGAGCTCGCCCACCGTCGTGGCGTCGAGCGTCACGAGGTTGAAGTTGGAGGGGACGCTCGCCTCGAGCGACTCCACGGGCACGGCGACCGGCTCGACGGCGGCGGCATAGCGGCCGTCGCGCGAGACGCCGCGGCCGAGGAGCTTCACCGTGCGACCGTGCGCCGCGAAGAGCTCGAGGTCGGCGAGACACAGGTTGCGGATGCCCGACGCGGGGAGGTCCTTCTCGCACGCGACGTCAAAGGCCACGGAGGCCGTGATGATGGTCTTGTTGAGGACGTCGATGCCGTCGACGTCGGCAGAGGGGTCGCGCTCTGCGTAGCCGAGCTCCTGGGCGCGGGCGAGAACGGCGTCGAAGTCCGCGCCGTCGCGGCGCATGGCGTCGACGATGTAGTTTGTGGTGCCGTTCATGATGCCCATGAACGAGGTGACCTCGTCGACGCGACGCGCCTTCTCGATGCCGGCGATCCAGGGGATGCCGCCGCCGACCGAAGCCTCGATGTAGAGCCCCACGCCCGCCATCTGCGCCGCGGCCGCGAACTCGGCGAAGTGAGCAGCGACGACGGCCTTGTTGGAGGTGACCACGTGCTTGCCGGCCTGCAGCGCGGACATGATGTAGGTGCGCGCGGGCTCGACGCCCCCCATGCACTCGACGACGAGCTCGACCTCGGGGTCGGCCACGATGTCGTCAAAGCTCGCGGTCATGCGGGCGTCCGTGATGCGGTCGGGCAGCTCGAGGATCCGGGCGACCTCCACCTGAGGCACGCGCGAGGAGATGATCTCGTCCACGCCGCGGCCGACCGTGCCGTAGCCGAGAAGGGCGATCTTCATGTACGTCCAATCTTTCGAGTATGTGTCAGGCGGCCGCGAGGAGGCGACCTCGGCTTATGATACTTGCGTCAGGAGGGCCCAGGCCCTTGTTCCGGACGCAAGGAGCAACCGTGACCACGTTCTACCACAGCACGCGCTCGGCGGATGATTCCGTAACAAGCAAGCAAGCAATTCTCACCGGCATCGCACCGGACGGCGGCCTCTACGTGAGCGACGGGCTCGGCGAGAAGACCCTGGACCTCGCGACCGTGTGCGCGCAGGGCTTCCATGACACCGCGCGCCTCGTCCTCGGCACGCTCCTGCCCGACTACACGGCCGACGAGCTCGACTCCTGCGTCGGCGCCGCCTACGGCGCGCAGTGGGACACGGAGGCCGTCTGCCCCGTGACCCCTCTCGGCACCGACTGGCTGCTCGAGCTCTACCACGGGCCCACCTGCGCCTTCAAGGACGTCGCCCTGCAGATGCTCCCGCGGCTCATGAGCGTCGCACGAGCCGGCGACGGCCGCAAGATCATGATCGTCACGGCCACCTCCGGCGACACCGGCAAGGCCGCCCTCGACGGCTTCGCGGGCGTGGAGGGCACCGGCGTCACGGTCTTCTACCCGCACGGCAAGGTGTCCGACATCCAGCGGCTCCAGATGGTGACGCAACTCGGCGGCAACGTCGCCGTGTGCGCCGTGCGCGGCACCTTCGACGACTGCCAGGGCGAGGTCAAGCGCATCTTCGCCGACCGCGCCCTCGCAGAGCGCCTCGCCGCGCGCGACGTTGTCCTCTCGAGCGCGAACTCCATCAACGTCGGCCGCCTCGCCCCGCAGGTCACCTACTACTTTGACTCCTATGCGCAGCTCGTGCGCCGCGACGCCATCAAGATGGGCGACGAGGTCACCTTCTGCGTGCCCACCGGCAACTTCGGCGACGTGCTCGCGGGCTACTACGCCAAGAGGCTCGGCCTGCCCGTCCGCCGCCTCGTCGTGGCATCCAACGCCAACGACGTGCTCACCGACTTCCTCACCACCGGCACCTACGACCGACGTCGCGACTTCCACAAGACCATCTCGCCCTCGATGGACATCCTCGTGTCCTCCAACCTGGAGCGCCTGCTCTACTTCGCCTCCGACGGCGACTGCGAGCTCGTCTCCTCCCTCATGGCGGAGCTTGCCGAGAAGGGCGTCTACACCGTGCCCGACCGCGTGATGGACGAGATTCGCTCGCTCTTCTCGTGCGGCAGCGCCACCGACGAGGACACGCGCCGCACCATCCTCGACACCTGGCGTGAGCTCGACGTCCTCATCGACCCTCACACCGCGGTCGCCAAGCATGTCCTCGACGAGGTGCCGGCCGACGGCACCGAGCGCGTGTGCCTCTCCACCGCGAGCCCCTACAAGTTCTGCTCCGACGTGCTCGGCGCCCTCGGCGTCATCACGGACGGCATGAACGACTTCGCGTGCATGGACGCCCTCGAGCAGCGCACCTCCACCGTGGCGCCGCCCCAGCTCTCCGGCCTGCGCGCCGGAGAGGTGCTGCACGACGACGTCTGCGACCGCGAGCGCATGGGCGCCTTCGTGGAGTCCGCCTGCGCGCGGGTGTTCCTGTGATAGGGGCCGACGGCCGCGAGCGGCCCATGGTCATCGTCCGCGTGCCGGCAACGAGCGCCAACGTGGGCGTGGGCTTTGACTGCCTGGGCATCGCGCTCGACCTCACCGCGACATTTCTCATGACGCCCTCCGAGCGCCTTGAGATCGAGGGGTGCGAGCAGCGCTTCCGCGGCGAGGACAACCTCGTGTGGCAGAGCTACCTCGACGCGTGCACGCGTCTTGGCATCGAGCCGCAGCCCCTCCACATCACGATCCTCTCCCCCATCCCGCTCTCCGGAGGCCTGGGCTCGAGCTCGGCATGCGTCATCGCCGGAATCGGCGCCGCCATGGCGCTCTCGCCGGACGGCTTCGACCGCACGCGGGCCCTCGAGCTCGCCGTGGCCATCGAGGGGCACCCCGACAACGTGGCCCCCGCGCTTCTCGGCGGCCTGGTGAGCTCGTTCGTCGACGAGGGGGGCCAGACCACCTCCACGCGCATGGACGTCGCCGACAACCTGCGCTTCGTTGCCGTGGCGCCTCCTTACGAGGTGAGGACCGCCGAGGCGCGCCGGGTCCTGCCGACCGAGGTGTCGCGCGAGACGGCCGTGTGGCAGATGGGCCGCTGCGTCGCCGTGGTGCGCGCGCTCGAGCTCGGCGACGCCGCCCTTCTGGGCGCCGCCTGCCATGACCGGCTCCACGAGCCCTACCGCGCGAAGCTCATCCCCGACTACGACGCGCTGCGCGAGGCCGCCTTCGCGGCGGGCGCGTGCGCGTACATGATCTCGGGCTCGGGGTCCACCATGCTTGCCGTCGCCGACGGGGACGAGGCCGCCGCGCGCGTGGCTGATGCGCTGAGGGCCGCGCGTCCCGGCTTCTGGCTGCAGGCCCTGCCCGCAAACACCCTGGGCACCACCGTCGAGGTGCACTAGCGAGGTCCTTCTCGCCCGTTGGGGACATGCGCACTCCTCGTTCAAAACTGACCGCAGCTAGCCCGGTATCTTGTACCGATAATAACGGGCCGGCTGCGGTCGTTTCGAAGGGGTCAAATCGACCAGAACCAGCCCGGCATCTTCCGGCCGAGAATAACGGGCCAAGTATGGTCACACTCCCGGGCTCACGACTCCCGGATCAGGGATACAAGAGAGGCGGCGGGCCCGGGAGGGTGGCCCGCCGCCTGAGACGAGGGCGACGGCAGGCCGCCGCCCAAGTACACGATGTGAGGCGCTACCCGCCGAGGTAGGCCTTGCGGACGTCGTCGTCCACGAGCAGCTCGGCGCCGGTGCCGGTCTTCTTGATCGTGCCGATCTCCAGCACGTAGGCGCGGTCCGCCACGGAGAGCGCCATGTTGGCGTTCTGCTCCACGAGCAGAATCGTGGTGCCCGCGGCGTTGAGCTGCTTGACGATGTCAAAGATCTCCTGCACCAGAATCGGCGCGAGGCCCATCGACGGCTCGTCGAGCATGAGCAGGCGCGGCTTGCTCATGAGGGCGCGCCCCATCGCGAGCATCTGCTGCTCGCCGCCGGAGAGCGTGCCGGCCACCTGACTGCGGCGCTCCTTGAGGCGCGGGAAGTGCGCGTAGACCTTCTCGAGCGTCTCCTTGTTCTCGGCGTCGGAGCGGGTGTAGCCGCCCATCTCGAGGTTCTCGGCGACACTCATCTGCGTGAACACGCGCCTGCCCTCAGGGCACAGGGCAAGCCCGCGCTGGACGACCTTGTGGGCATGCAGCCCGACGATGGACTGCCCCTCGAGCTCGATCGAGCCGCTCTCGGGCTTGATCAGCCCCGCCACGGTGTTGAGCGTCGTGGACTTGCCGGCGCCGTTGGCGCCGATCAGCGTGACGATCTCGCCCTCGTTGATGTCAAACGAGATGCCGCGGACCGCCTTGATGGCGCCATAGGAGACGTGCAGGTCCTTGACGGAGAGAAGCGCCATCCTACTTCACCTCCTGCTTGCCGAGATAGGCCTCGATGACGCGCGGGTCGTTCTGGATCTGCTCGGGGGTTCCCTTGGCGATGATCTTGCCGTAGTCGAGCACGCCGACGACCTCGCACACGCCCATGACGAGCGACATGTCGTGCTCGATGAGCAGGATGGCGATCTGGAGCTCGTCGCGGATCTTCTGGATGTTCTCCATCAGCTCCTCGGTCTCGGCCGGGTTCATGCCGGCCGCAGGCTCGTCGAGCAGCAGCACCTTGGGACCGGTTGCCAGCGCGCGCAGGATCTCGAGGCGGCGCTGGGCGCCGTACGGGAGGTTGCCCGCCTGCGTGTCCGCGAACCTGCGCATGTCGAAGATGTCGAGCAGCTCGAGCGCGCGGTCGTGGAACTCCGCCTCCTGCTTCCAGTGCCCCGGGAGGCGCAGCATGTCGGTGATAAGGTGCGTCTTCATGGTGTTGCCAAAGCCCACGAGCACGTTCTCCTCGACCGTCATCTTGGAGAAGAGGCGGATGTTCTGGAACGTGCGGGCGATGCCCATGCGGTTGACCTCGGCGACGGACTTGCCGGCCGTGTCGTAGCCGTCGATGAGCACGGTGCCGCGCGTGGGGCGGTACACGTTGGTGAGCAGGTTGAAGATCGTGGTCTTGCCGGCGCCGTTGGGGCCGATCAGGCCGGAGATCTCCGTGCGGCCCATCGCGATGTTGAAGTCGTCCACGGCGGTGAGGCCGCCGAAGTCGATGCCCAGGTGCTCGGCCTGCAGCACCGGGATGGTGCCGAGGTCGCGCTCGGGGATGAGGTTGGGGGTCTCGACCTGGACGAGGACGGGACGGCGCTTCTTGGCGCTCTTCTCGCTAGGCATCGGCGCCCACCTCCTTTGCGGCCTCGTCGCCCTTCTCGGCGCGGCGCGCCCACGGGAAGTCGCGGTTCATGACGCGCTCGATGATGCGGGAGAGCGAGAAGTCATAAGAGCCGAGAAGACCCTGGGGACGGAAGATCATCACGAGGATGAGGACGATGGCGTAGGCGATCATGCGGTACTCGGAGAACGCGCGCAGCGCCTCGGGCAGGATCGTGAGGACGGTGGCGGAGAGCGCCGATCCGAGCATCGATCCCATGCCGCCGAGAACCACCATGACGAGAATCTCGATGGACTTCATGAATCCGAAGACGGCGGGCTGGAGGACGCCGACGCACCCGGCATAGAGGCCGCCGGCGACGCCCGCGAAGAACGCGGAGACCACGAAGGCGAGCGTCTTGTAGTAGGTGGTGTTGACGCCCGAGGCCTCGGCCGCGATCTCGTTGTCGCGGATGGCCAGGATGGCGCGGCCGTGACGGGACTTCATCATCGTGTGGGTAAGGAAGCACACCACCGCCACGCAGCCAAATACCAGAAGGAAGCTCGAGTAGCCGGGGATGCCGGTGAGGCCCGCGGCGCCGCCGGTGAGGTCGAAGCCGACCACGTCGTCGATGTTGAGCATCACGACGCGGATGATCTCGGCGAAGGCGAGCGTGATGATGGCAAGGTAGTCGCCCTTGAGGCGCAGGGCCGGGATGCCGATGATGATGCCGGCGACGGCGGCGCAGATTCCGCCGACGACCAGCCCGCCGAGCACGAGGGCAAGGGCGAGCGGGGTGCCGGTCACGAAGTCGCGCGCGCCGACGCCGAGGACCTCGCTCATGCGGATGATGAAGATCGAGCAGCCGTACGCGCCCATCGACATGAAGCCGGCGTGGCCGAGCGGCAGCTGTCCGAGGTAGCCCGTGGCGATGTTGAGCGAGACGGCGAGGATGATGTAGATGCCCACCTGCTCGAGGACCGTGGACTGGTAGCGGTTGACCACGCCGCCGTCGATCATGAGCTCGCCCAGGATAAGAAGGACGAGGACCACCACGGCGTTGATGGCGTAGCGAGCGGGCATGGGGAGCGTCTTGCGCGCGGATCCCTCGAGGCGCGGGCCGCCACCGGCTGAGATGATGGGGCGCTTCTCGGTCATGACCTCTTCTTCCATGATCGCACCCCCTAGACCTTCTCGTTCATCGTGCGGCCGAAGATGCCGGTGGGCCGCACCACGAGGACGATGATGAGCAGGAGGAAGACCACGGCGTCCTTCCACACGGAGAGGTTGAGCGCCGTGACGATGACCTCGGCGAAGCCGACGAGCAGGCCGCCCACGACGGCGCCCGGAATCGAGCCGATGCCTCCCAGGACCGCCGCTACGAAGGCCTTGGTGCCGAGCATCATGCCCATGGTCGGGTTGGCCTGGGTGTAGGCCATGGCGTAGAGCACCGCGCCGATGCCGGCGAGCGCCGAGCCCACGGCAAAGGTGAACGAGATCGTCGTGTTGACGTTGATGCCCATGAGGCGGGCGGCGCCCATGTCCTCGGACACGGCGCGCATGGCCTTGCCGAGCTTGGTCTTCTGGACCACGATCGTGAGGGCCACCGTTGCCACGATGGTCACCAGGACGGTGAGGACCGAGGGAAACGACAGCGCCAGGCCGCCGAGCTGGATGGTCTGGATGTCCGTGTAGGCGGGAACCACCTTGGCGTCGGCGCCAAAGACGAGCTGCGCTCCGTTCTCGAGGAAGTACGAGACGCCGATGGCCGTGATGAGGATCGAGAGCCTCGGCGCGTTTCTCAGGGGCGCGTAGGCGACCTTGTCGATGAGCACGCCCATGAGCGTGCACGCTGCGACCGAAAGGATGATCGCGAGCACGGGGTGAAGCCCCAGCTGGGCCATGACCAGCCACGACACGTACGCGCCCACCATGATGATGTCGCCGTGGGCAAAGTTGAGCAGCAAGATGATGCCGTACACCATCGTGTAGCCCAGGGCCACGAGCGCGTAGATGCTGCCGAGCTGCAGGCCGTTGAGCACCTGCGTGAAGAACAAGGGGGAACTCCTCTCAGGGAACGCGCGGAGACCGCGCCCTAGCAAAGAGGGGCATCGGGCGCACCCGATGCCCCGGAGTCGAGGCGAGAAGAACGCGCGACTAGGCCTCGAGGACCTCGAAGGTCTCCTCGGTGCCGTCCTCGGCGAAGGTGATGATCAGCGAGGACTTGATGGGGTCGCCGGTGCCCTCGTAGGAGATGGAGCCCGTGACGCCCTCGACGGTGCCGGAGGCGATGCCGTCGATCACGGCCTGCTTGTAGTCCTCGGAGCCGGGCTCGAGGCCGGCCTCCTCCGCGGCGGCGAGGCCGTTCGCGAGCACCATGGCCGCGTCGTAGCCCAGGGCGCAGAAGTTCGTCGGCGTCTCGCCGTACTCTGCCTCGTAGGCCTCGACGAACGCGGTCGCGGTCTCGGACTCGTTGGAGGAGCTGAAGGCGCAGCAGTAGTAGCAGTCGTGGAGGTTGGCGGCCTCGGCGTAGTTCTCGGAGCCGCCGTAGATGCCGGACCAGCCGTCGACGCCGAGGAAGACCTTGTCATAGCCCTGGGTGCGCGCCTGGTTCACGATCATGCCGTCATCCTGGTAGTAGTTGGGGACGAGGATGGCGTCGGGGTCGGTGGCGATGATGTTGGTGAGCTGGGCCTTGAAGTCGACGTCGCCCTCCGCGTAGGACTGCTGAGAGGTGATCGTGATGCCCAGGGCCTCGGCCTCCTCGCAGAAGGCGGCGTTGACGCCCTCGGAGTAGTCGGAGCCGGAGAGATAGAGCGTGGCCACGGTCTTGTAGCCCTGCTCGGATGCGAAGTTGGCCATGACGCGGCCCTGCTCGGGGTCGGTCACGCAGGCGCGGAAGTAGTTGGAGCCGTAGGTGACGACGTCGGCCGCGGTGGCGGACGGGGTCACGCAGGGCATGTTGTCGGCAACGGAGGCCTGGGCCACGGCGATGGTCGGTCCGGTGGTGACGTCGCCGACGATGCCGGTCACGCCGTCCTCCTGGACGAGGCGGTTGTAGGCGTTGACGGCCTCGGTGGCGTCGCCCTTCTCGTCATAGACGACCGGCTCGACCTGCTTGCCGTTGACGCCGCCGTCCTCGTTGAGCTGCTTGAAGTAGAGCTGGGCGCCGTTCAGGCAGGCCAGGCCGTAGGACGAGTTGTCTCCGGTGTGCGGGCCCATGATGCCGACCTTGATGGAGCCGGAGCCGCCCTCGCCGCCGCTGGCGGAGTCGTTGCTGCCGTTGCAGCCCGCGAGGCCGAGCAGTGCCACGCCCGCCGCGGAGACCTGCAGGAAGTTGCGCCTAGAAACGTTCTCAAACATGTCTTTCTCCTCCCGTCGCTTCGAGTGAAGCCTAAAGCGTGGGGCTACCGTACGCCCGCTTCCGGACGGAGATTGGCGATGTGGAGGGTTTGTTAACCGAGACGTGACGCTTCTAACAAGTCTGAAACAATTCGGGCCGTGACAATTAGGACAGGTTAAATTGTCACACGCTTACGGTGTGACAATTTAACCTGTCCTAATTGTCACGCATGATGTAGACGAGGTGCGCGAGCAAGGCTCCGACGACGACGCCGGAGAGGTCGAGAAGGACGTCGGTCACCTGGCCGGAGCGCCCGGGAACGAAGAGCTGGATGCACTCATCGACGACTGGCACGAGGGCGACGAGCAGCCCGGCGGGAAGCGGGCGGACGCCGCGCCCCGCATGAAGGCTCCCGAAGAGGCCGCGGGCGAGCACGCCGAGTATCGCATATTCGGTGAAATGCGCCGTCTTGCGAACGAGAAACGCCATCAGGTCGACGTCCGTCACCCCCACTGCCTCGAACAGGGGGCGCAGCAGAGTGACGACCATGCCGCTCTCGAGCGACGACTGGGGGCCCTGGATGAGGGAGTGGCCCCAGACGAAGGCGACCCAGCAAGCGAACGCGGCGGCCCACCAGACGGACCGCCGCGCCGAGTCGTGTCTCGCGGGCATCAGGCCTCGGCCACCATCGGAGAGGCGAAGTGCTTGCCAGCGTGGCTCGTCCGGATGGTCGAGGTGTCGGAGAGGTGGCGCGAGGGAGGCTGGGTGCCGCCCTCGAGGACGCGCAGGAACCTGCTCGAGCTGCGGCGCGCCGCAGGCGAGGAGCTCTTGGAGAACTCGTCCTCGATGAGGTAGTCGACGTAGGTATCCGTGTCGACGACCTCGGGGTGGCCGGCGGGCGTCTTGAACGGGATGAAGGAGGTCTGGGGCTCGAGGTTATCGGGCTCGTCGAGCGTGTCGGCGCCGCCCACCATGTCGACGAAGGGAGCGGGGGCCTGGCCGGCGTCCTCGAGCGCAAGCCGCTCGTCGAGCGAGCGGAGCGCGAGATCCCACTCGTCGAACCCACCGATGTCGTCGATGGTGCGACGCTCGGGGTAGGCGCCCTCGTCGATATTGGCGATCCTGCGCGAGATGCCGGCGCCGCGTCCAGGCGCGGCAGCGGGCGCGGGCGACGGTTCGAGCAGAAGGTTGTTCGCGGTGGTGAAGTCCGACGGAATGGCAAGCCCGGCGTCCTCGGGGGCAAAGCCCGAGTCGGAGATGATGGACTGCTCCCCCACCGCCTGCTTCCACCAGGACGTGCCGACGTCGCCGACAGAGCCGTCGGCGCGCTCGATGACGGGAACGCCGTCCATCATGTTGCCGCCGAGACGGTCGCGAAGCGTCGCCGCGACGCCGCCGGCGCGGCGCGCCATCTTCTCGCGGAAGGTCGCGCGCCCGACGTAGTTCTCGGCAATCTCCTCGTAGTCGTTAGCGGCGTGGCTCGGGGCGATCGCGGGAGCCTCGGCGTCGTCGTCAAAGAGGACGGCGTCAACGCGCAGGTGTCGCGGCATGGGAGCGGAGGCCTCGACCACCGGGAGGGAACCGAGCGAGAGCGCGGGCTGGTCGGTCATGGTGTCCTCGGGACGGGCGGGCTCGGCCTCGCGGGAACGGCGGCGATGGCGGGACACCAACGCGACGGTCCCCGCGACGACGCCCATGGCGAGCGCTCCCCCGGCAAGTCCTGCGGCAAAGGCGGCGGACGGCGACGAGAACAGGCCGTCAAGCGCAAGAGTGACGTCGCGCAGCGAAAGCGCAGCTGCCGGCACCGGGGCGACAAGCGCCAGGGCGCCGGGGATACCAGCGTAGACGGCGGCGTTTCTTCTCACGCCCATATGCTCCCGCTCCTCCCGAAAGGGGAAGACGAGACGAGCGTCAAACCAGAGATTCCCTCCCTTGGCGGGAGCGTGTGTGGCGTCAACGGTTTGGGCTGCGTTTCATCTTCGTGTACCGTGACCTGTCCGCGGCGCGGACGTATACGAATATAACCATTTCACAGGCGCCGATGCAAGGGGATGAACCCCGATTGAGGCTGCACGCGCGCCCAGCGTCCTTCTCGCCGGACGATGGCGATTTTTGTGCGCGACAAGCCCCCTCCACGGGAGGGGACGCGATCTCAGCCGATCATCTGGCGGCCCATGCTTGATTAAATAGGCGCCCGTCGCAGACCGCGACGGGCGCCGAAGTTCAACGAGTGCGGGAGCCGCTACGCCACGTAGCCGGACTGGGCCGCCTTCTTTGCGCTCTTGATGAGGAACTCGCTGTTGGAGTCGGTCTCCTTGAGGCCGCGGACGAGCGCGTTCGCCGCACGCTCCACGTTGTTCATGTTGGCGAGGATGCGGCGGATGCCCCACACAAGCGGCTGATACTCGGGGGCGATGAGCAGGTCCTCGTTGCGCGTACCGGACGCCACGGGGTCGATGGCCGGGAAGATGCGCTTGTCGGCGAGGTCGCGGTCGAGCTTGAGCTCCATGTTGCCGGTGCCCTTGAACTCCTCGAAGATGACCTCGTCCATCTTGGATCCGGTGTCCACGAGCGCGGAGGCGATGATCGTGAGCGAGCCGCCGTTCTCGATGTTGCGCGCGGCACCCAGGAACTTCTTGGGCGGGTAGAGCGCCGCGGAGTCCACGCCGCCGGAGAGGATGCGCCCGCTCGCGGGCTGCGCGAGGTTGTAGGCACGGGCGAGGCGCGTGATGGAGTCGAGCACCACGACGACGTCCTCCCCCATCTCGACGAGGCGCTTTGCATGCTCGATCACAAGCTCGGAGACGCGCGTGTGATTGTCGGCGGGCATGTCGAAGGTCGAGGCCACGACCTCGCCGCGGATGGAGCGCTCCATGTCCGTGACCTCCTCGGGACGCTCGTCCACGAGCAGGCAGAACAGGTGCACCTCAGGGTTGTTGACGGCGATGGACTGGCAGATCTTCTTGAGGACCGTCGTCTTGCCGGCCTTGGGCGGCGAGACGATGAGGCCTCGCTGGCCCTTGCCGATGGGCGAGACCAAATCGATGGCGCGGCCGGTGATGGAGTCCTTGTCGCATTCCATGACGAGGCGCTCGTTGGGATAGACGGGCGTGAGGTCGCGGAAGCGCGGGCGCGCCTTGAGGTTCTCCGGCGGCATGCCGTTGACGGCGCTGACCTTCTGGATGGGCGGATACTTGCTGTTGGCGCGACCCGGGCCCACGGTGCCGGCGATCCGGTCGCCGGGACGAAGGCCGAGGGAGCGAATCAGCTGCTGGTGAACGAAGGCGTCGTCATCGCCCTCCATGTAGTTGCCGGTGCGGACCCAGCCGTACCCCTCGTTGCCGATCTCGAGGATGCCCTCGACGCTGCGGAAGCCCTCGGCGCGCGCGGCGGCCTCGTAGACCGCCTCCACGAGCGCGGGCTTGCGCACGCCGACGTACTCGACGCCGAGCTCTGCGGCCTTCGCGCGCAGGTCCGCGACCTTCATCGCGGAAAGATCGTCAATCGTGAGGGAGGGCTCTGCGGCCTCCTGCTGACGGCGGTTGCGCCTACGTCCCTGGCCGCCCTTGCGGCGGTCCTGGAAGCCGCCATTGCCGTCGGAGGAGGGCTTGCCGCCGTTGCCGGCGTGCTCGCCGCCCCCGGCGTGGCGGCGCTTGCGAGACGGGCGGCCGGCGGCGTCGGCGGGCTCGCCGGCGTCAGAGGGGGACGCCTCCTGCGTCGTCTTCTGGTCGGCGGGAGCGGGCTCGGCGGAAGCAGAGTCGCCGGGCGCAAGCGTCTGAGCCGGCATCTCGGAGGGAACCGAACTCGCCACGGTCGCATCCTGCGTGACCTTTGTCATCTCGTCAGCGGCGTCCTGCTGCTTCTTGGGGCGTCCGCGACGGCGCTTGGGCTGTGGCGCCTGGTCCGTGCCGGCGGAATCCGCCTTCGCCTCCCCCTGATCCTGGGGCACGGCGGAAGGCTCGGCCTGCGGGGTCTCCACGCCCGCCGCCTCGCTCTTGCGCGGGCGGCCGCGGCGACGCTTGGGCGGCCACGGCTCTCCCGCCGCCTCGGCGGCGGCCCTCGCTGCGGCCTCTGCGGCGCGCGCGGCCTCCATCTCGGCCTTGGTGCGGCGACGGCGACGCGGCTTCGCTGGAGTCGACTCGGGCGACGCGGCCTCGGCCGCGGCGGGTGCCGTCTCGGAAACGGGGGTCTCGGCTTCCGACATATGTCAACCTCTCGTGATGAGCCGGCGATGCGCACGTGGGCAGCGTCCGCCGGCGGCTAAACGCTCGATATGAGAAATGGGGACACGATCAGCAAGACGTGCATGCAAATGCCGCCCGCCGAACATATCTCAAAAATTATATCACGAAGCGACGATGTCCGCTACGCCTCCGCAGGCTCATCCTTGCGGGGACCGCGCAGCTTGCGGCGCACGACGATCTTCTCGATGCTCGCGGCGAGGCTGCGGGCGACCTCCATGCCTTCGGGAGTGAGGCAGACGCTCGAGGTGCGCCCCTCGCCCGCAGACCTCATCCTCGTGACGTAGCCGCCCTCGGCGAGGGATGACACCGACATGGAGACCGTGGGCTGCAGCAACCCAAGAAGATCCACGAGCTGCATGATGGTGAGGGCCGTCCCGTCTGAGGACAGCAGGCCAAGAAGCACGAGGTCGCCCGCCTTGCAGAAGAACGAGCCCATCGCGTCGACGTACTTCCTGATGCGCTCGGCGGAGGTCCTCGAGAGGGAGCGGCCGCTGGGGATCTGGGCGCGCGTGAGCTCCGAGAGGCGCTCCACGCGAGCGCGACCGGCGTCGGAGATCGCGCAGACGACGTTGCGGCGGTCGTGCTCGCCCTCGGCCCGCTCGATGAGGCCGAGGCTGGCGAGGTGATTGGTCCTGTGCGTCATCGTGGGGCGCAGGGCGCCCTGGTACTCGGCGATGTCAGAGGTCTTCATCGGGACGCCGGCAAAGTCGAGGCGGCAGAGGATGGCAAACTCCTCGAAGGTGAGACGCTCTTCCGGAACGGTGTCCTGCCTGACGACGTTATACGCCCTGCGAACGGACATGTATTCCCTGAGGTCCACGCTTGCACGCCTCCCATGGTCTGCTTTGCGACCCGCCGCACCACGGAGAGCCGTCACCTAACGCGATGGTACACTTTTTTCCCGCAGAAACGCCCCGGGCATACAAGACGAAACAAAAGTCTGCCCTGGGCGAGCGCGGCTACATGCTCTGCGGGGCGCTGACGCCGACCATCTCGAGGGTGAGGGCGAGGACGCGGCGCGTCGCGTCGACCGCGGCGAGGCGAGCGTGCGAGAGCGGAGCGTCAAGCGGTCGTCCCTTGCCGGGAAGCACCTGGCAGGCGGCATAGAACGAATGGAACTCCGCGGCGAGCTCCTCGGCGTAGTGCGTGAGGCGGAAGGGCGCGCGGTCGCGGGCGCAGCTCTCGACCAGGCCCGGGAGCTCGGAGAGCTTGCGGGCGAGCGCGGCCTCGGCGGGGTCGGAGAGCAGGCCGAGGTCATAGCCCTCCCCCACGGCGCGGCGCGCGACCTCGTCCATCCCCAGTGCGGCGGCCTCCTCGAGCGTGACGTCGGCGCCGCGGCGCAGGATCGAGCAGATGCGCGCGTGAGCGTACTGGACGTAGTAGACGGGGTTGGTGTTGTCCTGCTTCTTCACGCGCTCGATGTCGAAGTCGATCATCTGGTTCGACGACTTGGAGATGAGCGTGTAGCGCGTGGCATCGGCGCCCACCTCGGCGAGGAGCTCGTCAAAGGTGACCATCGTGCCCTTGCGCTTGGACATGCGCACGGGGTTGCCGTCGCGCAGGAGGTTCACCAGCTGACCGAGAAGGACCTCGAACTGCGTGGGATAGCCGAGCGCCTCGCAGGCGGACTGCACGCGCTGGATGTAGCCGTGGTGGTCGGCCCCCCAGATGTCGATCACGTGGTCGACGCGCTGGAACTTGTTCCAGTGGTAGGCGACGTCGGAGGCGAAGTAGGTGTACTCCCCGTTGGTCTTGATGAGCACGCGGTCCTTGTCGTCACCGAAGGTCGTGGAGCGGAACCACAGGGCGCCCGCCTCGTCGCGATAGAGGTGGCCCATCTCGTCGAGGGCGGAGAGCGCGCGGTCGACGGCGGAGGTGCCGGACTCGTCCTTCACGTAGAGGCCGCGCTCGGAGAACCAGACGTCGAAGTCGCAGCGCGCCTCGTGGCAGGTCTCGCGGATGGAGTCGAGCATCCAGCGGTAGCCGCGCTCGCGGAACTCAGCGACGCGCTCGTCCTCGGAGACGCCCGCCCAGCGCTCGCCGTCCTCGAGGACGAAGCGACAGGCGATGTCAACGATGTAGTCGCCGCCGTACGCGTTGCCTCCCAGCGCCTCGTTGAAGGCGTCGGTGAGCGGGTGGGTCTCGGGGACGGAGTCGTCCTCGTCCGCCACGTAGGCCTCGCGGTCGGCGAGAAGGGCGGCGCGCGCGGCGTCGAGGCTCTTCTCGCCCCGGGCCATCACGTCGAGGAGCTGCTGGTAGCGCATGGAGACGGAGCGCCCGAAGACGTCCATCTGCGAGCCGTGGTCGTTGATGTAGTACTCGCGCTCGACCTCGTAGCCCGCGTGCTCGAGCACGCGGCAGAGCGAGTCGCCCAGCGCGGCCCAGCGGCCGTGCCCGATGTGCAGCGGCCCCACGGGGTTGGCGGAGACAAACTCCACCTGGACCTTGGTGCCGGCGCCCATCTGCGAGCGGGCATAGTCGCGGCCCTGCTCGCGCACGGTGCGGAAGACCTCGTTGGCCGAGGCGGTGGCAAGATAGAAGTTGATGAAGCCGGGGCCGGCGACCTCCACGCGCTCGATCGAGGGGTCGGCGGGGATGTGGGAGACGATGGCGTCGGCGATCTGGCGCGGCGCGCGGTGCGCGAGCTTGGCGGAGCGCAGGGCGACCGTGGAGCTCCAGTCACCGTTGGCGGAGTCGGCGGGGCGCTCGAAGCCGAGCTCGGTCACCTCGAACTCGGGCAGGTCCCCGGACTGCTGGGCGGCGGCGATGGCGGCTCGAACGAGCTCCTCGATCTTCTCGGGCATGTATTCTCCCCCGTGGGTAGTCATTGTTGGCAACTTTTTGAGTGTAGCAGAGGCGCGGCGGCACAGATGGCCTCCCCAGCCCGGGACACAAATCCTCATTTGTGTTGCCCACGGCCTTGCCCGCACTCGACGACGTCCGCCGGGAGCACGCCCGCACTTCTCGCCCGGCGCATCCAGTGCGGGCCGGGGCGCACTGAACCCACGCACTTGGCATCGTTAGCCGAGAAGGACCGCGCACTCGATGCGACAAGAGCCCAAATCTGCCCGCACTCGATGAGCGCACTCACGAGTGCGGGCAGGCTGCCCGCCGAGAGCGTCTCGTGGGGCATCGCTCTGACGAGAATGCCATATGGGACGGATGCGGGGGCCCTGCGCGGGCAGAACCGTCCCATATGGCATTCTCGTGGTCTTGAGCGGAATCTCAGCGCCGAGAAGGACGCGGTCCGGGACGGCTAGTCCGCCGTGGGGCGACCCGACTCCTCGCGCTCCTCGCGGGCGAGACGGCTGCGGAGCTCCTCGAGGCCCTCCTCGAGGCCCACCGGGTAGGTCTGCGGGTTGAGAAAGCGTGCGACGGCAGGGTCGAGGCGCATGAGCGCGTCCTTGCAGCGCTCTCGCGCCACTTCTATGCCCTCGGGCGGGCAGGCACGCTCGCCGTGCTCGACGAGCTTGACGAGAAGCTCCTGCGGCTCGCCCTCGAGCGCGTAGGTGGTGTACGGGTCGAGGATGTCGAACATCCTGCGCGCGACGCCGGGGCGCGCCACCTCGTCGACGACGAGCATGTCGGCGGTCGGCCGGCCGGCGGGATCGTAGTAGCGAAGCACGTGCTGCACGCCGGGGACCGTGCGCTTGTAGGACTGCTCGGAGAGCTTGATCACCGGCGTCCAGGGCTCGTCCGCGGAGCGACGCACGGCAGACAGCTTGTAGACGCCGCCGAGCGAGGGCTGCGGGTCGCACGTGGCGAGCTTGGTGCCCACGCCGAAGGAGTCGATCGGCGCGCCCTGGGCGAAGAGCGACTGGATGGTGTACTCGTCGAGGTCATTGGAGACCGAGATCTTGACATAGGGCAGGCCTGCCTCGTCAAAGGCGGCACGGGCCTCCTTGGAGAGGCGCGCGAGGTCGCCGGAGTCCAGGCGGACGGCGGAGAGGCGCTCGCCGGCCTCCTCCATCTCCTTGGCCACGGTGACGGCATTGCGGATGCCCTGGTGGACGTCATAGGTGTCGAGGAGAAGGACGCAGTTCTTGGGGCTGGACTTTGCGAAGGCGCGGAAGGCCTCGAGCTCGCTCGGGAACGCCATCACCCAGGAGTGCGCGTGCGTTCCGAAGACGGGGATGCCGTAGATCTTGCCGGCGAGCACGTTGGATGTCGAGGACGCGCCGGCGATGTAGGAGGCGCGCGCCACCGCGAGGCCTCCGTCGGGACCCTGGGCGCGGCGCAGGCCGAAGTCGGAGACGGGGTGTCCCTCGGCGGCACGGACCACGCGCGCGGTCTTGGTGGCCACGAGCGTCTGGAAGTTCACGAGGTTGAGCAGGGCCGTCTCGATGAGCTGGCAGTCGATGACCGGGCCCTCCACGCGCACCATGGGCTCGCGCCCGAAGACGAGCTGGCCCTCGGGAACGGCGTGGACGGTGAGGTCGAGGCGATGGTTGCGGAGGTACTCGAGGAACCCGGGCTTGAACATGGGGCCGCCGCCGGGGGCGTCGAGGCTCGCGAGGTAGTCGATGGCGTCGTCCTCGAAGACGAAGTTCTCCACGAGGTCGGCAAGCTGCCCCGTTCCGCAGCACACGGCATATCCGCCGTCGAAGGGGTTGTCGCGGAAGAAGGCGTTGAAGCACGCCTGGCCGTCGGCCAGCCCCGCCTCCCAGAACCCCTGGGCCATCGTGAGCTCGTAGAGGTCGGTGTTGAGCGAGACGTCCGTGGGCTTGGTGCGGTCGGTGAGCGACATGGGATCCTCCTATCCCAGGACCGTGATGGCGAGCCAGACAAGGGCGATGCCGACCACGGCGAGAATGACGACCTTCTGCCCGAGGGGCATCTTGAGGTCGTCGTCATCGGGCTCCATGAGGGCGCGGCCGCGCTCGCGGGCCTCGGCGTCGCGGGCGGCCTGCGCGCGCTCCGCCTCGGTCTGGGCGCGCTGTGCGCGCAGCCTCTCCAGCTCGGCGCGCTCCGCGGCGTCGCGGGCGGCCTGCTCGCGCGCGGCCTTCTCGGCGCGCAGCTGCTCCAGCTCGGCGCGCTCCTCGTCGGTGAGACCGTTGTTGTCCGCCATGAAAGCCCTCCCGTTTGGTTTGCAGGCTGCTTACAGTTTATACACCTTACGAGCGGGACGCGCCGAGCTCCGGACCGCGCACGCCGGTGGCGTCGAAGGCGGGGACGAAGCTCTCCGAGACGGTGCCGCCCTCCTGCCACCAGATCCGCTCGAAGCCGAGGTCGTCCGCATGGCAGAGCGCGAGCTCGTACTCCTCCTCGGTCACGCCGCGAGCAAGCTCGCCTCCCTCGCGGCGACAGCGATCGTTGGGCGTGTACTGGTTCATGAGCGAGAGGTCGGCGCCGTTGCCGGCGATCTCCCACACGCGGTCGAGGACGGCGCACGTGTCGTCGACGTGGCCCGGGAGCACGAGGTGGCGCACGATGACGCCGCGCAGCATCCTGCCGTCGTCGCCGAGCGCGCGCCCACCCGCCGCCGCGACGCCCTCGAGCATGGCGGCAAGCGCAGAGGCTGCCGCGTCAGGGTAGTCCGGCGCGGCGGAGAGCTCCCCGGCGAGGGACGAGCTCGCGTACTTGAAGTCGGTGAGCCACACGTCGACCGTGCCCGCGAGGGCGCGCACGACCTCCGGAAGCTCGTAGCCGGACGTGTTGCAGACGATCGGCAGCCCAAGCCCGGCCTCGCGCGCGAGGGCGACCGCCTCGCGGACCTGCGGGGCAAAATGCAGGGCCGTCACCAGGTTGATGTTGAGCGCGCCGGCGCCCTGGAGCTCGAGCATCATCTCCGCGAGGCGCGCCGTCGTTACCGGCAGGCCGAAGCCGCCCCCGGAGATCTCGTGGTTCTGGCAGTAGACGCAGCCCAGCGGACAGCCCGAGAAGAAGATGGTGCCCGACCCGGCCTCCCCGGAGATGGGCGGCTCCTCCCAGAAGTGCAGGGCGCTTCTCGCCACGCGCAGCTCCGAGGTCATGCCGCAGCGCCCGGACCTCCCCTGTGCGCGCCGCGCCCCGCAGCGGCGCGGGCACAGCGCGCACGCGGCGTAGGGATCCTTAGAGAGCAGGTCCTTCTCGCCCATTGCGCTACGCGCTCCTCCCATGATGGTGGTGGACCCTCTTGGCCTCCTCCTCGAAGGCGTCGTCGTCGGGGCCCACGAGCTCGTCCGCCCCCGTCTTGGGGTTGTAGTGGTGGAGCAGCACGGGCTCGAAGAGGTGCAGGTGGCGGGCGAAGGCCATCGAGGCGAGCAGGAGCAGGCAGAAGATGACGATGCGCGGCACGGTGTCGACCTGAGTCATGACGAGCGAGCCCACGCACAGAAGCCCCGTCCACGCGTACATGACCAGAACGGCCTGGCGCTGGTCGTAGCCCTCATCGATGAGGCGATGGTGGATGTGGCCGCGATCTGCGTGGCTGATGCCGGTGTGCCCGCGCAGCCGGCGCACGATCGCCGAGAACGTGTCGATGATGGGGACGGCGGCGATCACGAGCGGGACGATGATCGTGGTGAGGCCAGCGAAGCGCGTCACCGAGAGCAGCGACACCGCGCCGAGCGCAAATCCCAGCGTGAGCGCGCCGGAGTCGCCCATGAAGATCGAGGCGGGATGGAAGTTGTAGCGCAGGAAGCCGAGCGAGGAGCCCGCCACGGCGATGGAGAGCGCCGCGGCGTCGAGGCGGCCCGCCCAGACGGAGAGCACGAACATCGTGAAGCTCGCGATGGCGGAGATGCCCGCCGCGAGCCCGTCGAGGCCGTCGATGAGATTGATGATGTTGGTATAGGCAACGAGATAGACGACCGTCAGCGGATAGGTGATCCAGCCGAGGTGGACGAAGCCCCCGGGCTCGAAGGGGTTGGAGATGTCGCCGATCACGAGGCCGCCCGCGACGGCGACCGTCGCCGCGAGCACCTGGCCGAGGAGCTTCTGGCGCGGCGAGAGCGAGAAGCGGTCGTCAAGAAGGCCCGTACCGAAGATGATCACGAAGGCGGCGACGAGAGCCGCGTAGTTGACGTCGAGCTTGGGCGAGGGCACCAGAACGACCGGCCAGCCCCAGTGCATGGTCCCAACGTACTGCACGGCGAAGGCGGCGACAATACCGCAGAAGATGGCGATGCCGCCCATGCGGGGCATGGGGCGCTTGTTGATGCGGCGGGCGTTGGGATAGTCGACCGCCCCGCACCAGATGGCAAGACGCTTGGCAAGTGGCGTCACGAGCAGGGTCGTTACGAGGGCAGCGGCGAATAGGCACAGATATGGTATCAAATCTGGTACCACTACGCCCCCTCTCCCCTCTCATCGCCGCATACGCCCTGCCATGATAGCCGAAACGTCCCCGGGGCGAAACGCCCGAGGGCTCCAACATGATGCCAAGACAGGCTGAAAAGACAGAAAGAGCACGTACATCTCCACTCTTGCGGAGAAGAACGCGCAAGTCAAGACTGGTATCTCCATACGGAATCCCTATAGTAGGAGATGTCGTCCCCCTGCGGTCAAACTGGGTGAACCGACAAGCGTTACGAGGGAGTCCGATATCTCGTGTTCAGTACGGGTATCCTCCGTTGATGAGGAAGCCGGAACGCGCGATGGGGACGCCCACCTTATGAGAGGTGGGTTCATTATCGAACCGCAGGGGGCGTCTTGGTGCCGCGGGTCATTCTCCACCCGACGCTTCGACCCTGTTTGCTCACCACCTGCACTGAGTTCGGTTCCTAGAAATGAGGGGGCCATAGAATCTCACTAAGCAGCATAATCCCCCTCGCCCGCCCCTCGAACCCGGCTCATTCGCTAAGAATCGCCTCGAGACCCGCCGTCCACGCGACCTCCGGTACCTGCCGCTCATCCGTCCTTTCAGATTCCCATCGATCCCATTCCCACTCAATTGAGCTACTGTGAATCGTGTGGTTAATCAGCGCCCTTTAAGAAAGGAGAGTCTCGTGACCCACGTATGCCCAAAATGTGGGAGAACGTTCGACAGCGCCTTCTGCCCCGACTGTGGATCCCCTGCACCGAACACCCCCCCCCAATGAGACGCTAGCCTCACCAAAGCCCGCCGACGATTCGCCCGTCATTCCGGCCCACGCATCCTCGTCTTCAAGCGACTGGACTGGTAAGAAACCTAAGAAGCCGTTCTACAAGAAGCCGTGGTTCATTGTCATCGTGGTCATTCTCATACTTGCGGCAATTGGGTCCGTGGGTGGCAAAAATGACGCAGAAGATTCTGGCCCCAGTGGCACCAACGAAGCTCAGAATGAATCCTTAAGCGATCAGTCCGCTGAGGAAGAACCCGCAGAACTAGTATCCATCAGCGCAACCTACTCGGGCAGTACCGAGGCAGGCGTCTCCATCGAGACCGGAGTCGAGGGCATAGGAGTGCGCGGTACCTATGAGGATGGGAGCACGGCCGCACTTTCTGGCTGGACCGTCGACAATCCTGGGACACTCGTTGCAGGAACGACGTCAACCTTTACCATCTCATGTCAGGGCATGACGTGCACGCTTGACATTGCGTGCACGACCGTGGATCCAGAGCAGTTCAAGGCGTCCTGCGTCTCTTATTCCTACGAGGAGCTCGCCCGCAACCCCGATTCATACATTGGCCAGAATGTCGTCTTCAGAGGAGAGGTTATTCAGGTTCTTGAAGATGCCAGCGGGGTAACCATGCGCGTCAACGTGACCGAGGGAAGCTACGGAATCTGGGATGACACAGTAATGGCCTACTACTCCTATGACGAGGGCGAATCGCGCATCCTCGAGGATGACATCATCACCATGTACGGAACCTTTGGAGGGCTCTATACATACGAATCTGTCCTCGGCGCATCAATTACCGTACCGCTTATGTATGTCGAGGTGGTCGAACTAGGATAGGAAGATAGGCCCCACTGAGCCGCACTGCCAGCCTTGCTCAAAGTTCTTGTTGACCCCGCACAGAATAATCGTCATAATAACCAACGCGCAATGCGCCCGGGGACGTAGCTCAGCTGGGAGAGCGCTGCCTTCGCAAGGCAGAGGCCGGGGGTTCGAATCCCCTCGTCTCCACCATGATCGTTCTGGCCCGGATGCCTTAGGCGTCCGGGCCTTTTCGTTACTGCCGAGCCGTGCGACACCGCATTCCGTGGCGGCGATTTCTTCTCGATTAGTTTTTGCGCCTCGTCCGGGAAATCGGGCCTGCGGCGCTTAGGAAAACACCTTCATCCGGAGGGAGCCGCCGCCGAAGGGGTCCCGCCGCTCCGGACGAAGTGAGAATCCTAAGCGCCGCTCGTCCTTCTCGCCGGACGAAGAGGTTTACCTAAGCAGGGAAAACGGCCCTTTCGGACGAAGCGAGTTATTCAAGCGCGAGGCGACTCAAACGCCTGACGGGGCGCAAAAGTTAATCGAGAAAGACGCACGTTCCGGGACAGAACGCGATCCTTAAGCAAGCGCCCGTTGTCCGGCTGGGATGCGGACCCAAGCCGTCCGCGGCGCCATACGTCACGCCTCGTACGAGCCGCGCAGGGAGTACCACCCCTGGTCCTCCCCCACCACGAGCGGCACGTCGAAGAGGTCGCTCATCACCGGGCCCCGGAGCAGCTCCTCCTTGGGACCGTCGGCGAAGACCTCGGCATCCTTGATGAGAAGGACGCGGCGGATCTCAGGGATGATGTCCTCGGGGTAGTGCGTCACGAGCACCACCGAGCGCCCCTCGGCGGCGAGCGTGCCCATGGTCTGGCGGACGTGGTACATGCCCTGGGGGTCGAGCCCGGTGCAGGGCTCGTCGAAGATGAGGACCTGGGGGTCGCGCACGAGCTCGCGCGCGACGAGAACGCGGCGCACCTGACCCGTGGAGAGCGTCATGACGTCGCGGTCGGCGAGGTCGGCGATCCCCAGCCGCTCGAGAGCATCCTGTGCGAGCGCGCGGTCCTTCTCGCCCACCTTTCCGCGCAGCGGCACGCCGAGGGTCCCGAAGAGGCCGCCCACAACGATGTCGATGACCGGCAGGTGGACGCGCACCTGGTCGTGCATCGTGGAGCTCACGATACCGAGGGTGCGCTTGATGTCGGCGAGCTGAGGCCGGGCCTGGCCGCGAAAGCGCACGGGGGGCTCCTCCCGCCACAGGGGGAAGACCTCGCGGGTGAGCAGCTGGATGAAGGTGGACTTGCCCGCCCCGTTGGGGCCGAGAAGGGCGACGTGCTCGCCCTCGGCAAGCGAGAAGTCCGCGACGTGGAGGATTGTCTTGCCGCCGCGCACGACGCTTGCGTCGTGGATCTGGAACAGCGGGGTCCCCTGTGCGGCGCCGTCCGCGCGGCCCTTCTCGATGGTTTCCATTTGATGCCCCTTCGCCTCACGCCGAGGCGCCCCTGCCCCGGCAGGACTACTATAGGCAAACGAAAAACCGGTGACGGGGCCGTAACGCGCCGTCTACTTTTTAAGAGGAGAGGGGCACCATGGCAGAGATGCTCACGCTCGAGGCGTTCGAGGAGGCCTCCGCGAAGGTCAGGGAGGTCACGCAGGAGACCAAGCTCGTGGAGAGCCCGTCGTTCTCCGCGCAGTGTGGCAACCGCGTCTGGCTGAAGCCCGAGAACATGCAGCGGACCGGCGCCTACAAGGTGCGCGGTGCCTACTACAAGATCTCCACCCTCACGCCCGAGGAGCTCTCCCGAGGCATCATCACCGCGAGCGCGGGCAACCACGCGCAGGGCGTGGCCTTCGCAGCCACCCGCGCCGGGGCGCGCTCGGTCGTGGTCATGCCCGAGACCACGCCGCTCATCAAGGTCGAGCGCACCAAGGGCTACGGCGCCGAGGTCGTGCTTCACGGCGACGTCTACGACGAGGCGTGCGACTACGCCCTCGAGCTCGCCGAGCGCGAGGGCCTCACCTTCATCCACCCCTTCAACGACCCCACGGTGGCGACCGGCCAGGGCACCATCGCGATGGAGATCGTGCAGGAGCTGCCGCTCGTGGACACGATCCTGGTGCCGGTGGGCGGCGGCGGCCTCGCGTGCGGCGTCGCGACCTTTGCCAAGCTCCACAACCCCAAGATCCGCGTGGTGGGCGTGGAGCCCGAGGGCGCCCCGTCGCTTACCGCCGCGCTGGAGGCAGGCTCCCCCGTGCGCCTGCCCACGGCCAACACCATCGCCGACGGCACCGCGGTGCTCGAGGTGGGCGACCAGGTCTTCCCGTACCTGCGCGACAACCTCGACGACGTCATGACCGTGCCGGACGATGAGCTCGTGGTGGCGTTTCTCGACATGGTCGAGAACCACAAGATGATCGTCGAGAACTCGGGCCTGCTCACCGTGGCGGCGCTCAAGCACCTTCCCGCCGAGAACAAGCGCGTGGTCTCCATTCTCTCCGGCGGCAACATGGACGTCATCACGATGAGCTCGGTGGTGCAGCACGGCCTGATCATGCGTGACCGCATCTTCACCGTGAGCGTACTGCTGCCCGACCGCCCCGGCATGCTCGTGCGCGTGGCGCAGGCCGTCGCGGAGCAGAACGGCAACGTCATCAAGCTCGAGCACAACCAGTTCGTCTCGACCAACCGCAACGCCGCCGTGGAGCTGCGCGTGACGATCGAGGCCTTCGGCAGCGACCACAAGGCGCAGATCGTGGGCGCCCTCGAGGCCGCGGGCTTCTCCCCCACCCTCGTCCAGACCTCCCTGTGAGACAGTGAGGACTGACCCAAATGACCCAAATGGGGACAGGATACTTTTGGGACATCTGCTCGGATGTCCCAAAAGTATCCTGTCCCCATTTGGGTCTTTGGGTCACGTTGTCGCTCGCGTGATGGTCTTGGCCCCAATCCCCGTAAGCCGCTCAATTTGACGGACAGAGAGCCCGCATTCGCGAAGAGCGCGAAGTTTCTCGTTTCTCTCGCCCGCCGGGAGCGCCCTCACGTCGTAAACGGAGACGTCTCCGAGCACAGACCTCGCCACTTCCCCCATCTCGTCGTCGGGAATCCTCACATGACCCGTGAACCTATAGATAGTCGAGGGCGCAGCGGAGCAGAACTCCTTGAAGCCTTCCACCCCGCCAAGCATGTCAAGAGTGACTTCCGTATCACAGATCTTTGGACCCGCGACATATTCCGAGTAGCTGCTCCAAGGGTACTCCTCGGCACGGCAGATGCCGCTCTTCTCAGGGTTGTTGTGAACATAGCGGACAGCCTCGAGAAGATATGCGTCGCTCTCGATGGGAGAGCTTTTGAACCGCTCTTGAAATACGTGCCCGACGTGACCGGTCCGCGCGTTGAAGCGCCGCGCGTAGCGCATGGCGAGCGAGCCGACGGCCTCGCTCAGGTTCTCCTCAGTGTCGCAGACCACAAGATGCACGTGGTTGCTCATGAGGCACCAGGCGACAACGTCGACCCCGCGAGCGACGAGGCAGCTCTCCACGAGGCTGAGAAACGCCCTTCTGTCGGCATCGTCCTCGAAGATCTGCCGCTTGCCATCGCCTCGCAGGATGACGTGATAGTACCCGCTTTCCGAAACCGCCCGCGCCTTACGCATGTCTCCCCCTCTCCCCCGGTCCTTTCCTGATACCCAAAAGTGGGGAGGGCGTACACGTCGAGCGGTGAGACAGCGGTGACCCAAGTGACCCAAAAGGGGACAGGATACTTTTGGGACATCTGCTCGGATGTCCCAAAAGTATCCTGTCCCCTTTTGGGTCACTTGGGTCCCCGCTGTCTCACCGCTCGGAGGCGAAACGGTGCCGTTCGCGGGCGATTACGCCCCGGAAACACGACGCGCGTAGAGTAACGAGCCACGAGCAAATGCGATGACAGGGCCAGTACGGGCCGCATCCGTCCCACAGAGAGCGGGCAGCGTGAGAACCCGCGCCGGACGGCTCCGAAGACTCCCTCGAGCAGCTCGCGAGAACCTCCGCACGGCCGCCGGGACAACCCCGCCGACGTGCCGAGAAGTACCGCGTGCCGGCGGCCACCGTGACGGCTTCGAGGCTGCGCCTCGCATTTCTCGCGCCAGACAAGAGAAAGCGAGGAAACATGCAGCTGAGAAGCGACATGATCAAGCGGGGCCTGGCGCGCGCGCCGCACCGGAGCCTCCTCAAGGCCGACGGCCTCACCGACGAGGAGCTCGACCGCCCGCTCGTGGCCGTCATCTCCGCGCAGAACGAGGTCATCCCCGGGCACCTCCACCTCCAGCAGATCGCCGACGCGGTCAAGGCCGGCGTCCGCATGGCCGGCGGCACCCCGCTGCAGGTCAACACCATCGGCGTGTGCGACGGCATCGCCATGAACCACGAGGGCATGCACTACAGCCTCACCAGCCGCGAGGTCATCGCAGACTCCGTCGAGTGCGCGGTCCAGGGCCACCAGTTCGACGCGATGGTCCTCATCCCCTCCTGCGACAAGATCGTCCCCGGCATGCTCATCGCCGCGGCGCGCCTGGACATCCCGACCGTGCTCGTCTCCGGCGGCCCCATGCTCGCCGGCCGCGGGCGCGACGGGTCCCAGACCGACCTCAACTCCCTCTTCGACGCCGTGGGCCAGGTCACCGCCGGCACCATGACCGAGGAGGAGTGCCACTGGCTCGAGGGGACGGCCTGCCCCACCTGCGGCAGCTGCTCCGGCATGTTCACCGCCAACTCCATCTGCTGCCTCGCCGAGGCCCTGGGCATCGCGCTTCCCGGCAACGGCACCGTGCCGGCCGTCTACTCCGAGCGCATCCGCCTCGCCAAGCAGGCCGGCATGAAGGTCATGGAGCTGGTCGAGAAGAACCTCACGGCGCGCCAGATCCTCACCCCGGCGGCCATCCACAACGGCATGGTGCTCGACATGGCCTTCGGCGGCTCCACCAACACCATGCTCCACCTCACGGCCATCGCGCAGGCCGCCGGCTGCCCCGTCACTATGGACGACTGGGACCGCGCCTCCGCCGAGACCCCCAACATCGTGCGCATCGCTCCCGCAGGGCCGCTGCACATCCAGGACCTCAACGACGTCGGCGGCGTCTCCGCCATCATCGGCGAGCTCGGCCGCACCGGCCACCTCGATCTTACCGCCCTCACCTGCCACGGCACCATGGCCGAGTGGGTCGCGTCCTGCCCGCCCGTGGACGGCGAGGTCGTCCACAGCGTGGAGAACGCCTACTCCCCCGACGGCGGCCTCAAGGTCATGCGCGGCAGCCTCGCGCCGGACTGCGGCGTCGTCAAGAAGAGCGCCGTCGACCCGGGCATGTGGCGCCACTCCGGCCCCGCGCGCGTCTTCGACTCCGAGGAGGAGGCCTGCAAGGCCATCTTCGGCGGGGCGATAAACCCGGGCGACGTCGTCGTCATCCGCTACGAGGGACCGGCCGGCGGCCCCGGCATGCGCGAGATGCTCACGCCGACCTCGGCCATCTGCGGCATGGGGCTCGCGAGCTCCGTGGCCCTCATCACCGACGGGCGCTTCTCCGGCGCCTCCAAGGGCCCGTGCATCGGACACGTCTCCCCCGAGGCAGCGGCCGGCGGCCCGATCGCGCTCGTCCGCGAGGGCGACGTCATCGACATCGACATCCAGGCGGGCACGCTCGAGCTGCGCGTGAGCGCCGACGAGCTCGCCGCGCGGCGCGCCCAGTGGGAGCCGCCCGCGCCTAAGTACACCACGGGAGTCCTCTCCCGTTACGCAAAGCTGGTCACGAGCGCAGACAAGGGGGCATACCTCTCATGATCACCGTTGAGGAGAAGATCGCCCGGCGGCAGCGCGCCATCGAGGGGCGCCCGTTCGGCCCGGGCAGCCACACCGAGCATGAGGGCAAGACCATGACCGGGGCGCAGGCCATCATCGCCAGCCTCGAGGCCGAGGGCGTTGACACCATCTTCGGCTACCCCGGTGGCCAGGCCATCAAGATCTACGACGCCCTCTACGACTCAAAGAAGATCCATCACGTCCTCGCCCGCCACGAGCAGGGCGCCACGCACATGGCCGACGGCTACGCGCGCGCCACGGGCAAGGTCGGCGTGGTCCTCGTGACCTCCGGGCCCGGCGCCACCAACACCGTCACCGGCATCGCCACCGCCTACATGGACTCCGTTCCGCTCGTCGTCATCACGGGCCAGGTCACGCGCGGCGTCATCGGCACCGACGCCTTCCAGGAGTCTGACATCGTGGGCATCACCATGCCCATCGTCAAGCACAGCTTCCTGCTCCAGTCCACCGACGACCTCACGCGCACCTTCCGCGAGGCGTTCTACATCGCCTCGACCGGCCGCCCGGGACCCGTGCTCATCGACATCCCGAGCGACCTCTCCGGCTCCGAGATGGTCTTCCACTATCCCGACACCGTCAACATCCCGAGCTATCGCCCCACCTACAAGGGCAACGCCAAGCAGGTCAAGCAGGCGGCGCAGCTCATCTCCGAGGCCAAGCGCCCGCTCATCATGGCCGGCGGCGGCATCGTCGCCTCCCACGCCTGCCCCGAGCTCGTCGAGCTCGCCGAGCGCATGCAGATCCCGGTGGTCACCACCCTCATGGGCAAGGCGGCCATCCCCTGCTCCAACCCGCTCAACCTCGGCCCCGTGGGCATGCACGGCTCCAAGTACGCCAACATGGCCGTGACCGAGTCCGACCTCATCGTCGCCTGCGGCGCGCGCTTCTCGGACCGCGTGACCGGCAAGGTGTCGGAGTTCGCCCCGCACGCCAAGATCATCCACATCGACATCGACCCGGCCGAGATTGGCAAGATCGTGAACCCCGCCGTGCCCATCGTGGGCGACGTCAAGGTGGTCCTCGCCGCGATCAACGAGCGCCTCGAGAAGATGGGCGCCGCGCCGGTCGCCGAGGCCTGGCGCGACGAGGTGTTCAGCTGGCGCGAGCGCTGGCCGTTCTACACCTCCGACTTCGCGGACTACCCAGACAAGATCGCCCCCGAGGTCCTTCTCGAGACGCTCTCCGCCAAGCTCGACCCGCACGCCTCCATCGTCACCACCGAGGTCGGCCAGCACCAGATGTGGGCGCTGCAGAACATCCACCGCGAGCACGCGCGCACCTTCATCTCCTCCGGCGGCCTCGGCACGATGGGCTTTGGCTTCCCCGCCGCCATCGGCGCCAAGATCGGCTGCCCCGACGAGCAGGTCGTCTGCATCGCCGGCGACGGCTCGTTCCAGATGAACAGCCAGGAGATGGCCACCGCCAAGATCAACGGCGTGAACGTCAAGGTGGTCATCATCGACAACCGCGCCCTCGGCATGGTCCACCAGTGGCAGCACCTCTTCTACAACGACCGCTTCTCGTTCACCGAGCTCGCCGACAACCCGGACTTCGTCAAGCTCGCTGACGCCTACGGCTGGCAGGCCGCGCGCATCTCCCATCCTGACGAGGTCGACGCCGCGCTCGACGCGATGCTCGCCGCCGACGGCCCGTACCTGCTCGACGTGGTCATCCCGGCCGCGCAGACCGTCTACCCGATGGTCGCCCCCGGCGCCCCGATCGACGACATCATCGGCGCGCTCGACGTGACCCTGGGCGGCGTCCGCGTGACCGAGAAGGGCTTCGGCGAGGCCGGACGCCCGCGCCCGTCCCACGAAGGAGTTGATGAGTGATGAACTACCTGCTCTCCGTTCTCGTTGAGAACAAGCCGGGCGTGCTCTCCCGCGTCACGGGCCTCATCAGCCGCCGCGGCTTCAACATCGAATCTCTCACCGTCGCCCCCACCGAGGACGAGAACCTCTCCCGCATGACCATCATCGTCGAGGCCGACGAGGTGGGCTTCGAGCAGATCACCAAGCAGCTCCACAAGCTCGTCTCGGTGTACAAGATCTCCGACCTCACCTACGAGGAGGCCGTCGAGCGCGAGCTCGTGCTCTTCAAGGTGCAGTCCTCCCCGGAGCGCCGCCACGAGGTCATCGAGATCGCCAACGTCTTCCGCGCCAAGGTCGTCGACGTGGGCAAGAACACCCTCACGATCGAGGCCACCGGCACCGCGAGCAAGCTCGACGCGATGGAGGACCTCTTCCGCAGCTACGGCATCAAGCAGCTCACGCGCACGGGCAAGATCGCCATGTCCCGCGGCGCCCACGAGCAATGATGAAAAGGGACAGTCCCTTTTCATCACAAGGCACCACCCGCCGTCCTTCTCGGCGGATGAGCATAGCAACGAACGGCAAGACTAAGGAGAAAAGCATGGCCGTCACCATCTACTACGAGAACGACGTCAACCCCGAGGTGATCCTGGGCAAGAAGGTCGCCATCATCGGCTACGGCTCCCAGGGCCACGCCCATGCGCTCAACCTCATGGACTCCGGCGTGGACGTCCGCGTGGGCCTGCGCGAGGGCTCCAAGTCCGCCCAGGCGGCGCAGGAGGCCGGCCTCAAGGTCATGAGCATGGACGACGCGGCGGAGGAGGCCGACGTCATCATGATGCTCGTCCCCGACGAGATCCAGCCCAAGGTCTACGAGGAGCACGTCAAGGACCACCTCAAGGCCGGCGACACCCTCGCCTTTGCCCATGGCTTCAACATCCACTACGGCTACATCAAGGCACCCGAGGACGTCAACGTCATCATGTGCGCGCCCAAGGGCCCGGGCCACATCGTCCGCCGTCAGTACACCGAGGGCTCCGGCGTGCCCGACCTCGCCTGCGTCGCGCAGGACGCCACCGGCGACGCCTGGGACATCGCGCTCTCCTACTGCTGGGGCGTCGGCGGCGCCCGCTCCGGCATCATCAAGGCCACCTTCAAGGAGGAGACCGAGGAGGACCTCTTCGGCGAGCAGGCCGTGCTCTGCGGCGGCCTCGTCGAGCTGGTCAAGGCCGGCTTCGAGACCCTGACCGAGGCGGGCTACCCCGAGGAGCTGGCCTACTTCGAGGTCTACCACGAGATGAAGATGATCGTCGACCTCATGTACGAGTCCGGCATCCACTTCATGAACTACTCGATCTCCAACACCGCCGAGTACGGCGAGTACTACGCCGGCCCGCAGGTCATCAACGCCGAGTCCCGCGAGGCCATGAAGCGGATCCTCGCCCGCATCCAGGACGGCAGCTTTGCGCAGGAGTTCGTCGATGACTGCAACAACGGCCACAAGTGGCTGCTCGAGAAGCGCGAGGAGATCAACTCCCACCCCATCGAGAAGACCGGCGAGAAGATCCGCTCCATGTTCAGCTGGATCAAGAAGTAGCGTCCGTCAATTGGGGCTGTCCCCTATTAACAGAAAGATTTGATGTTGGCCCGGCACCGCTCCTGCGGTGCCGGGCCTTCTTGTGGCCGGCCCTTCTCGCGCTGGGGCATCTCTGATCCTGAGGGAGGGTATGCGCACCCGCCCTCTAGGGTATGTGCACGTTCCGATTCGCCCGTTCTTCTCGCCCACGCCCTTGGCCTGCGGTTTTGGGAGAAGAACCTTGAAGCGAGGTGTACATACCCGGTATGCGCACTGTGCATACCCTTCAGGGGTGCCAGAGGGCGTCGGCAACCGAGCAACAAAAACAGGGGCGGCGCCCCATTGCGCCGCCCCGCCTCGTCTGTACTTTGGAATCACCTGTGTCTCTGCTCGTAGTCTGACAGCCAGCGATTCAATGTCTGGACCCGCTCCGCAGCTTCTGTCAACGACCCAATCCGAACAACGCGTCGGAAGACGTTGGCGAGTGCGCTCGCCCGAAGCTACAGGGTCTCGGTCGCGCGGAAGGCGGGTCCAAACCCTGCTATCTGATCGCTGTTCACTGGACTCGCCTCCTCGAACGGTCGCTTTGCGGGTAGCGACGGTGTCCGCGTTACTCGTCTTATCTCCCGCAGGCGACAGGCCTACACCGACGTTTCCGAGGTATCTGCGGGCGGTCGCGTTTTGCCGGCAGACGGCACGCGACCCACGTCTCGGGCGAGAAGCCCGGCAAGCTCACGTCTTGAGTGCACGCCCAGGCGCGCATAGGCGCGCGCACGATACGCGTTCACCGTTCCCGGCGCCACATGCAGCCGGTCGCAGATCAGCTGCGTTCCCGCCCCGCTCGCAATCCACGTCACCACGCGCGACTCAAGCTCGCCAAGCCCGCGGCCTCGCAGGTAGAGGACGCAACGTTCCTCGTCGGCGAGAAATGCCTCGGCAACCTCGTCCTTTGGCAGGAGAACGGCAGATGCGAGCCAGAGCACCCCGAGCGGGTAACCCACCACTGTTGCAATGTACACCCAGTTAATGTCAATGCTCACAATGCCGAATATGCTGATGATAGGAGGGTTCGTACCGGGCAGACCACCCAGAAGAAGCCCCTGAAGCGCCACAGCGCCGCAGAGAAACGCGCACCTTGTCGTCATGGACGGACGCGCCCACGGGCGTAACCTCCGCGCACGGGCGGCCGCGAAGGCGATCGCGGGCGGCAGGACGAGAATCGCCAGGACAAAGAGAGCATTGGCAACCGAGAAGGACGCAGTGAGCAGTCCGATCAGCTTCGCCCCGCAAAACCCCACGACAAGCAGGCCGGGCACGAGCGGTGACCCGACGTCGATGGCGTCATTGTACCTATCGTCCGGAATCACGGGGTCAAGCTCGTCCAAGGATGCGATGCCGAGCTTCTCGCAGGCACGTGCGCGATACGTTGCCACGGAGGAAGCGCTGATTGAGAGGATTTGGCCAATCTGCGCCTGGGTGTGACCGGCAAGGAGCCCCTGGGCAACGGCGCGCTCGCGTTCTGTGAGGCCCGTTGCTGCGGCAAGTTCTTCAAAGGGCGTGCTCGCACCGGGCTTCTCCCCCTTCTCTGAGGCGCCCGTACCCCACAAAACGCCCGTCACGGCCCATGCGAGCATGGACGCGTAGCGCAGCGCCGACTGAGCGCTTACAAGAACACGATAGGAGCTCAAGAGCTCAAAGCCCAGACCGCCATTGCCAAACACCAGCGAGAGCTCAAGACACAGCGAGGCTATGTAAGCGGCGCTGCAGACGGACGCAATCAAGGCAATGGGCTTCGCATGACGTCTCAGGCGGTCGACGGCAACATAGGCCAGCGCGGCCGCGAGCACCGAAAGCGGCAGGGAGGACGACCACGCAAAGTCGAGCGGGCTCATGCCACCGGACACGCCCGTCGAGCTCAGTCGGGTGCAGAACTTGAGGTAGTACGTCCCCGCCGGGGCGGCAACAAGAACTGCGCCCCAGAGCACCCAAAGACCCATTCGAAGTGTTCTTCTCGTCTTCATTGCGTCTCCTATCTTTAAGTCGTTGCATCTGAGAGCCGGTTACCGGATGCTTTGGTGCAATGCAGACTCTGGCGGGCAGGGACGCCGACATGGCAGTTGGGGCGCCGCGCGCGACCCCGCAGGGGAGAGTGGCGTCCCGCCCCACCCGGGCATTTCCGCGGATCAGCTGGATGAGGGGCCATGCGCCACCTCGGATCTCTTCTAGGAGGTTGCGGTCCCGGGTGACGCGGGCAGGCGGCCCGCCGCCCTGCAGCGGAGAGGAGGGGCGGACATGGTGTACGCCGGTGTGGACATCGCCAAGGTGGACCACGTGATAGGGGCCGTGGACGAGCGCGGCGAGGAGCAGGGCAAGCGGATGCCCTTCAAGAACAGCGCCGCCGGCTTCGAGCGGTGCGAGGCCTGGCTCGAGGGGGTGGCCGAGAGGCCCTCGGACGTCCTCGTCGGCATGGAGGCCACCGGGCACTACTGGATGGCGCTCTACGCCTTCCTGGTCTCGAGGGGCTACTCGGTCGCAGTGATCGACCCCGTGCAGGTGCGCGCCGTGCGCAGGCTGAAGGGGCTCGACAGGGTGAAGAACGACCGCGTGGACGCGGGCCTCATCGCCGAGACGCTGCGCATCGGCCAGTACGACCCGACGAGGCTCGCCACCGACGAGGTCCAGTCGCTGCGCTCGCTCACGCGATACCGGCAGTCGCTCAAGGCCGAGCTCGCCGAGGTGAAGACGCAGTGCCTGTGCCTGCTGGACTCCTACTTCCCGGAGCTCCCCGGGGCGTTCTCCGACGTGTTCGGGGCCGCCGGGCGCGCCGTGCTCTCCAGGAGCCCGCTGCCCTCCGAGCTCGCGCGCAGGCGCACGGACTCGCTGCAGCGCGACATCTCCGAGGCCGCGCGCGGCAGCAGGCGCATGGACGGCAAGGCCGCCGAGCTCAGGGCGCTCGCGAAGGGCTCCGTCGGCGTCAGGCTCGGCGAGGCGGCGGCGTCGATGCAGGTGAGGTCGCTCGTGCGCCAGATGGACTTCCTCGACGCGGAGTGCGCCAAGTTCGACGCGCTCATCAGGGAGCTGCTGGAGAGGGTGGAGCCGCTCGTGCTCACCATCCCCGGCGTCTCCTACGCCACCGGCGCCCAGATCGTCGCCGAGATAGGCGACATCTCGCGCTTCCGCAACGCCCCCGCGCTCGTGAGCTACGCCGGGCTGAACTCCGGGGTGAACCAGTCCGGGAAGTTCGACAGCGGGGGCGGGCCCATCACCAAGCACGGGTCGCCCTACCTGAGGAGGGCCCTCTGGCTCGCGGCCAGCAGGGCCCGGCAGTACGACCCGTCCCTGCGCGCCTTCTACGAGAGGAAGCGCGCGGAGGGCAAGTGCCACCGGGTGGCCGTGACCGCCGTGGCGCGCAAGCTATGCCACATCGTGTTCGCGGTGATGCGGGACGGGGTCCCGTACGACCCGGCGAGGCCGGGCAGGGACCCCTCAAAGCATTCGGTATCCGGTTCTCAAGGTGCTGGTTCCGATGAATCTGGAAACGAGAAAAGCTAGCCCTCGGGTCTTGACTTCATATAGCTGGTCTCCCCTCTCCCGTCCGATGTGCCCATCGTAAGCAAGGAAGCCAGAAACGTCATGTCGCGGGCGATATGCAACCACCCGCGACACGGCGTTTCTCTGGAAAAATGCGCCCCGGGCTCGATGCCCGGGGCGCGATGCTGCGAAGGGACTGTCCCTTTGTCGCCTACTCGGCGAGGGCCTTCTTGGCGACCTCGGCGATCTCGGCGAAGGTGGCCTCGTCGCTGTAGGCGATCTCGGCGAGGACCTTGCGGTCGAGCTCGACGCCGGCGAGCTTGAGGCCGTGCATGAACTGGCTGTAGGAGAGGCCGTTCATGCGGGCGGCGGCGTTGATGCGCTGGATCCACAGGGCGCGGAAGTCGCGCTTCTTGTTGCGACGATCGCGGTAGGCGTACTGGCCGGAGTGCTGGGCCTGCTCCTTCATGCCGCGGAAGGTGCGGGAGCGGACTCCGTAGTAACCCTTGGTGCGCTCGACGAGCGTCTGACGCTTCTTACGGCCGGCGACGGCGCGCTTGACTCGTGCCATATCTAATCAACTCCTCGTTGGAAAGTGCTTCTCGGGACGCTCGCGCGCCTAGTTGGAACCCATGCGCTGGGAGACGGTCTTGACGTCAGCAGGAGAGATGACGGTCTCCTGGCGGAAGCCGCGGATGCGCTTGGGCGACTTCTTGGTGAGGATGTGGCTCTTGAACGCCTTGGCGCGCATGATCTTGCCAGAGCCGGTGCGGCGGAAGCGCTTCGCCGTACCCTTGTGCGTCTTCATCTTGGGCATGCTAGTTCTCCTTCTCCGTAGTGACGTTCTCGTCCCCGGCCTTGGGCTTCTCGTCGAAGGCGCCCTTGATCGGGACGATGGTCATGTGCATGTTGCGACCCTCCATGAGGGGCTTCTGCTCGACGGTCGCGACGTCCTTCAGGTCCTCGGCAAGGCGATCGAGCACCATGCGCCCCTGCTCCGGGTGGGCCATCTCGCGGCCGCGGAACATAATCGTGATCTTGACGCGCGCGCCCTTCTTGAGGAAGCGGATGACGTGACCCTTCTTGGTCTCGTAGTCGCCCACGTCGATCTTGGGACGGAACTTCATCTCCTTGACCTCGACCTTGGCCTGGTTCTTGCGAGCGGCCTTGGCCTTGCGGTCCTGCTCGTACTTGAACTTGCGGTAGTCGAGCATCTTGCAGACGGGCGGCTCCGCGTTCGGCGCGATCTCAACGAGGTCGAGGCCCTGATCGCGGGCAATCCTCAGCGCGTCGCGCACGCCGAAGAGACCCATCTGGGAGCCGTCGATGCCAATCAGACGGCACGTGCGGGACGTAATCTCCTCGTTGATGCGAGGACCATCGTTCCTGGCTATGTCGAACTCCTTCCTCTCTCATCTGCGGCTTGCGCCACAAAAAAGCTCCCGACACCAAGCAGCGGCGTCCGGGAGACATCGCTCGCCACAAGGGCGAGAAGGGCATACGTTGTCTGACCAGACAGCAACCGTGAGGCGCCGTGTAGGTGGGGACCCACTTTCGATCCCACTTCGCAAAAGCACACCTGACGAGAATAGCACGCGGATGGCATCGCGGCAACGGGTTTTTCTCGCCAGATTATCTCCACAAGAGGCGGGCGTGACAGTTGGGGCGTGTGACAATTAGGGCAGGTGACAATTTAACCTGTCCTAATTGTCACCTGCCCTAATTGTCACAGCCCGTCACGTCCCGTTTTGGCAGCTAGAGCTTGAGGGAGGCGGACTGCACGTAGGTGCGCGCCTGATACTCGCGGTCGAGGTCGTAGAGCCCCTTGGGGTCGCAGCCAAAGAGCTTCATGTTGGTGATCATGTCTCGGGCGTTGGTCTCCTCCTCGCCCTGCTCCTCCACGAACCAGTCCAAGAACTTCATCGTGCGGACGTCATGGGCGGCGTGCGCGACCTCATAGCAGTGGTGGATGAGGCTCGTAACGTACTCCTCGTGCTCGAGGCCGGCCTCCAGCGGCGCGAGGTCGCTCTCGAAGGACTTGTCAGGCTTGGCGATGGCCTCCATCGCAGGCCGGAAGTCGTTGTCGAGCAGGTAGCGGCGGATGGCAAGCGCGTGGTCCATCTCCTCCTTGGCCTGGATCTCGTACCAGTTGGCAAAGCCCTTGAGGCCGCGGTCGTCGTAGTAGTCGGCAAAGGTGAGATAGAGGTAGGCGGAGTACATCTCCTTGTTGATCTGCTCGTTGAGGACAGCGGTGACTTCGGCGGAAAGTGCCATGGTATTCCCTTCTCTGATGCTTGTCGTTCCATGCTCATCATACCCCGTCGGCGGGCCAGAAATACACTCCGTTCAATCGCCCGAATCTAAGCTGCTTTACGTGCTTTACGTGCTTTACGTCTTCACCTGCGTGAGGTAAACTCAACCAAAGGAGGAACACTATGTCGACCGCCGTTACCTCGCAGGTCAACGCGCGCATAGACGCAGAGCTCAAACGCTCCGGGGACGCGGCGATGGCAGCTGCGGGGCTTACTCCCACGCAAGCGGTTCGCGCGCTCTGGAGCCTTGCGTCACGCCTGGCCGACAAGCCCGAAAAGCTGCACGAGACCCTTTTCCCCGAAGAGCGCGCAGAGAGGGAGCGCGCGCTTGATGACAGGACAAGGCGCCACCTCCAGCTTGTTCGGGAGGGGGCGGGCATCATGGACAAGGCCCTTCTGGCGCAGGGCGTCACGCCACCGGCCCCGCACGAGCACCTCGACATCTCCTATGAGGAGCTAAGGCAGCTCGCCTACCGCGAGCAGTTCCCCGACTTCGATTGGGGGGCGCTGACATGAGCGCGGGCACCCTCAAGGTTCTTCTCGACACCAACATCTGGGTGGACTACTACTCGAGCGCGCGTGAAGGGCATGCCGACGCCGTCGGCCTCTTAGAACTCGCGGCGCAAGCTGGGGCAGACCTCCTCTACGCCATCCCGACCTCAAAGGACCTCTTCTATCTCATCTCGTCTGACTTCAAGGCATGGACGAGAAGGCAGTGCGGCGGCAGGCTCACTCACGAGCAGGCTGCCGCCGCAACTGAGATGGCCTGGGGATGCCTGGACAACATGACGCAGATTGCCACGGCGGTGGGCTGCGACGTCTCGGACGTGTGGATTGCCTGCAAGAGAAAGCGCCTTCACGCGGACTACGAGGACAACCTCGTGCTCGCAGCGGCCGAGCGCTCTCACGCCGACCTTCTTGTGACCAGCGACGAGCAGCTGCTCAAGCATGCCCCCGTCGCAGCGCTCGGCCTGGGTGACGCCATCGCGTACCTCGAGACGCTCGGGCAAGACGATAACGAGAAGGACAACGGTCTGGTATAGTTCTTCTCGCCGCGTCGCGCATGGACGCGTGACGGAAGGGCCCGAGTGGCGGAATTGGCAGACGCGACGGTCTCAAAAACCGTTGAGGCAACTCGTGCGGGTTCGAGCCCCGCCTCGGGCACCAGCTTCTCCCCCTCAATCCGAGTGAGACTCGACGTCCGCTCATCGAGTGCGGACACTTTCTTGGCAGATGAAGAGAAGTGCGGCGCCGCTGACGAGAAGGACGTGCGCCCCAGACCGCCTACCGCAGGAACGGGTTTCTCGCGAGCTCGACGGCCATAGACGTGGCAGGGCCGTGGCCGCACAGCAGCATCGTCTCGGGCGCGATCTCCGCCGCCATGCGGCGAAGCGAGGCCAGGATGGTGCGCTCGTCGCCGCCGGTGAGGTCCGTGCGACCGTGGCTGCCGGGAAAGAGCGTGTCGCCCACGAAGGCAAGGCCCTCAGCGCTGCCCCCGCCCACGAGCACGATGCCCCCGGGCGTGTGGCCCGGCGTCTCCATCACGGTGAAGGTGGCCGTGCCCACCTTGATGACATCGCCCTCGGCGAGCAGACGGTCCGCCGCCGGAGCGTTCTCGTCGTAGCTGCGGCCCACCTCGCTCATCTCGCCCGCGTGGCGCGCGAGCTCGGCGTCGGCAGCATGGATCGCAAAGGGGGCACCGGTCGCATGGCAGAGCGCCGCGACGCCGCCGACGTGGTCGCCATGGCCATGCGTCGCCGCGACGCAGGTCACGCGCACGTCGTCGAGGTGCTCGGCCACAGCGGCGCCCGAACCGCCCGGATCCACCACCAGGCACTCCCCCGCGCTCACATAGGCGTAGCAGTTGGTCTGGAGCGGCGTCACCGTGAACTGCCGCAGCTCGTCTCTCTTCTCGGCCATGGACCCTCCTCCGTCGTGGTCTGGGACCATTGTGCACGCCGGCACTCCCGCACACAACCGCGGTTGTGAGTTTTGTCGCCTCTCGTGCGCCGACCTTACCCAACCCGACGTCTTTCTTGACGATTGTGGGCAAAACGTTTTATGCAAACGGAGGCCATGGGGCCTCGTGCGTTGCGAAATGGCCAAAACCGCGCACCCATGGCTCGGTTGTGTGCAACATCTTTGATGCCGACTCGCGGATTCATCAAAGATGTTGCACACAACCGCCGAAAACGGTGCGAGAAGGACGTCAGGCCGGGACAGGGCCGCCGGGACAGGGCAGCCGCCGCTAGCGAACGCGCTGCTTCATCTGGTTGGCGCCCTCGCCGGGCATGATGCGGCGCGCGTCGTAGACAGACGGCACGCGGCTCACGGCAGAGAGCAGCACGTCAAGGAGGCTTGCGTCGGATATCGCCACGAGGAAGCGCAGGCGCGCCACGCCCTGCGCGCTCGTCTGCGTGGCTGCGGAGAGGATGTTTGCCCCCGCGTCGCCGATGGCGACGGTGATGTCCTTGAGCAGGCCCATGCGGTCCGTGGCCTCGACGACGATCTCCACCCTGAACTCCGTGGCGCCGGAGGTGTCCCACGCGACCTCGATCATTCGGTCAGGGTTGCGCATGAGATCGGTCACGTTGGGGCAGTTGGCTCGGTGCACCGAGACGCCGCGACCGCGGGTGATGAAGCCCACGATCTCGTCGCCCGCCACGGGGTTGCAGCAGTGCGCCAGGTGCACGAGCAGGTCGGGGTCGCCCTTGACCACGACGCCGCAGTTGGAGCGCTTGCGCTTGCCGCGCGCGGCCTGCGTCAGGGCGTAGGAGGTCATGACCGGCCTGCCGGACGCCATCGCGCGCTCGTGCTCGGCGCGCTTCTCGGCCTCGGCAGCCTGGGCGGCGAGCTGCTCGGGCGAGCCCTCCTCGAGGATCTCCTCGATGCGGTTGGCCGCCTGCTTGAGCGAGACCTTGCCTGAGTGCACCGCGGCGAACAGGTCGTCGGGCGAGCGCAGCTCGAAGCCCTCGCACACGCGCTCGATCGCCTTGACCGTGCGGCGCGTCGAGATGCCGTATCCGCGCTTGCGTAGCTCGTGGGCGAGCTCGGTGCGGCCGGCCTCTGCGTCGTCGTTTCTGTTCTGGGTCGAGAAGAACTTGCGGATCTTGGCGCGGGTGGACGGCATGACCACCATGCTCATCCAGTCGCGGCTCGGCTTTGCGTTCTTGTTGGTGAGGACCTCCACGCGGTCGCCCATGTGCAGCGTGTAGGACAGCGGGACCACGGCGCCGTTGACCTTGGCCCCCACGCAGTGGTTGCCGACCTCGGTGTGGACGGCGTAGGCAAAGTCGAGCGGCGTCGAGTCGCGGCGCAGGCTCATGACCTCGCCCTTGGGCGTGAAGACGAAGATCTCGTGCTCGAAGAGGTCCACGCGCAGGTTGTCGAGGAACTCGTGCGGGTCGTCGATGTCGTCCTCGGTCGCCCAGTCGAGCGTCTTGCGGATCCAGTTGATCGTGGAGTCGATCGCGCGGTCCTCGGCGCTCATGCGCCCGCGCGAGTTTCCCTCCTTCTTGTAGAGCCAGTGCGCGGCGATGCCGTACTCGGAGGCCTCGTGCATCTCCGCCGTGCGGATCTGGATCTCGATGGGCTTGCCGTCCGGGCCCACCACCGTGGTGTGAAGGCTCTGGTAGAGGTTGGCCTTGGGCGTGGCGATGTAGTCTTTGAAGCGGCCGGGCATCGGGTTCCAGAGGGAGTGGACAGCGCCGAGGGCGGAGTAGCAATCCCCCACCGACTGCGTGATCACGCGCAGCGCGATGAGGTCGTAGATGTCGGAGAACTCGCGCCCCTTGCGCGTCATCTTCTGGTAGATGCTCCAGAGGTGCTTGGGTCGACCCGTGATCTGGTAGTTCTTGAGCCCGGCGGCCTTGAGCTCGTCGTCGAGCGTCTTGATGGCGGCCTCGGTGTCGTCCTCGCGCTGCGCGCGCGAGTCCTGGACCATGCGGGCGACGCGCTGGTACTCCTCGGGCTCGAGCCAGAAGAAGGCCAGGTCCTCGAGCTCCCACTTGACCGACGAGATGCCCAGGCGGTCGGCGAGCGGCGCGTACACGTCCATGGTCTCGCGCGCCTTGAACTGGCGGCGGTCGGGCGGCAGCGCCGCGAGCGTGCGCATGTTGTGCAGGCGGTCGGCGAGCTTGATGATGACCACGCGGATGTCGCGGCTCATGGCGAGGAACATCTTCCGCAGGTTCCACGCCTGCTTGGCGTCCATCGAGGAGACCTGGATCGAGGTGAGCTTGGTCACGCCGTCCACGAGGTCGGCGACCGTCTCGCCAAAGAGGTCACGCAGCTCGTCGAGGGTGGCGGGCGTGTCCTCCACCGTGTCGTGAAGCAGGGCCGCGCAGATGGTGTCCTCGTCCATGCGCAGGTCGTGCGCGAGGATGAGGGCCACCTCGACGGGGTGGTTGATGTAGGGCTCGCCGGAGCGGCGCCGCTGGTCCTGGTGGAACTCCGCGGCAAAGCGGTAGGCGCGCTCGACCTTCTCGAGGCCCTCCTCGTCGAGATAGTTCTCGCAGGCAGCCTGGAGCAGCCGGTAGTTGGCCGCGGTCGGGATGCTCTTCTTGGGCTTGGCGGGCACGACGGGCGCCGCAGGGACGGCGGCCGCGGGCGCGGCCTCGGGCGCCGCGGGCGTCTTGGTCGTGCTGGGATCGGTCTGGCTCATCGCTACTCACTCCCCTCCCGCACGATGATACCGAAGTTCGGCGTGATGGGGCGGTTGACGCGGGCGAGAAGGACCTCGGCCGGCGCGTCGAGCGCCCAGCGGCTGAACTCCGCGAACGCGCGCTGGAGGCGGAGCCCCTCGAGATAGCACGCGGACTGGGCGAGCTCCATGCGCGCGGGCGCGCTCGCCATCGAGACCCTGCGGGCGTCGCCCCAGCCGCTCACCGAGCAGAACCCGAGCTCCGAGAAGATCGAGAGGCCGGAGGCGACCTCGCGGGCATCGAGCGGCGAGAGCGGCTCGCGGCCGCGGGCGGCGCGGGCGATGGCCTCGTCGTCGAGCGAGACGGGGCCGCCGGAGCGGAAGAGCCCGACGAGCGTCCGGTAGAGCGTGACGAGCTCGTCGCGGGCGGGCGCGGCGGAGGAGAGGACCGCCTCGCCGGGGCGAACGTCCTCGGGCCCGAAGAGCAGGTGCACGGTGGCGGGCGCGCCGTCGCGGCCCGCACGTCCGCTCATCTGGTTGAACTCCACCTGCCCGAGGGGCAGCCCAAAGAGCACGACGTGCCTGATCCCGGGGAGGTTGACGCCCTCGCCGAAGGCACTCGTCGAGACAACGCACGCGAGTTCGTCCGCGCGAAACGCTCGCTCGACGCGCAGGCGGGTGTCGCGGGAGAGCCCGGCGTGATAGTAGGAGATCTTGCCGGCGAGGTCCGGGACCCTGTGGCGCAGCATGCGCACGAGACTGACCGCGCGGTCGCGCGAGGTGACGTAGACCACGCACTTCTCGCCCGTGGAGACGATGCGGGCGAGGGACGCCTCGCGGTCGCAGGACGCGCGCCCGTCGTCGAGCAGAAGGTTGTCGCGGACCGCCTCATCGACGATGACGTCCGCCTCGTCGATGGAGAGCAGGTCGCAGATCCCGCGGGCGACGTCCGGGGCCGCGGTCGCCGTGACGGCGAGCGCGACGGGGTGACCCAGGTCCGCGAGGACCGCGGGAAGCTCGAGGTAGGCGTCACGGTCCCCGGGGGACGCGAGCCCCGCGTGGTGCGCCTCGTCGACCACGACGAAGCCGACGCGCCGGGACTGCGCGAAGTCGGCGCGATGGATCGAGAGGAACTCCGGCGTGGTGAGCACGATGTCGGCGGCGCCGGAGGCGAGCGCAGCGAAGATACGCGCACGCTCCGCCTGCGAGGTCTCGCCGGTCAGGACCTCCGTCGTCACGCCCGCCCGCGCAAGGTCCTCGCGCAGGTGGAAGAACTGGTCGGCAACGAGAGCGCGCAGGGGATAGACGAAGACGCTCGCACGGCCGCGGGAGATGGCCTCGCGCGCCGCGTGCAGATGAAAGACGAGCGACTTGCCCCGTCCCGTCGCCATGACGGCGAGGCAGGAGCGGCCGGCGGCGAGCCGGTCGAGGGCAGCGCTCTGAGCGGGAAGCAGGGCCGCGTCGCCGATGAGCAGCCGCCGAAGGGCGTCATCAAGGGCGGTGGCGTCGAGTGCGGAGAGCTCGGCGCGACGCTGCAGGGCAGGGGGCTCGGGCGCCTCGTCCCTCTCGCCCCCCGCGACGTCCTCGGGCGCCGACGCCCCCTCCCGGGGGGCATCGCGGTACAGGATGTCCTTGACCATGAGCTTTGGCTTGGTCCGGCCCTGCCAGGTCTCGTTGACCGCCTCGAAGACGAGGTCGCAGACGCCCTCCCAGGCCGCGGCGCGCTCGGGCTCGGGGACGCGGAACATGATCGCCGCCACCGAGCTGACGCCGTCGGTCGCCATGAAGCGCAGGTGCGCCCCGTCCGCCCCCACGAGAGCGCGGTTGCGCATGCTCACGCCGCGCGCGGCGAGGATCGGCTTCTTGTTGCCCTGCCCGAAGGGCTGGAGCAGCTCGAGCGCGTCGAGAGACTCAACGGTGAGCTCCCCCAGCTCGCAGACTGCCGTGACCTCGCCGACATCGACGAACTGCTCGTCGGGCAGCGCGTCGAGCGCCTCGTCGAGCCGGGCGCGGAACTCGTCGAGGCGCGACGCCTCGCAGGTGACGCCGACGGCCCCCGCGTGCCCGCCAAAGCGGACGAGCACGTCGGAGCACTGCTCGACGGCATGGAAGAGGTCGACCGAGCCGACGGAGCGGCCCGACCCGCGCGCCACCCCCTCGTCGTCGATCGTGAAGACGATGGCGGGGACGTGGTAGCGGCTCACGAGGCGCGAGGCGACGATGCCCTTGACGCCCTCGTGCCAGCCGCGGCCCCCCACCACGACGGCGCGGCCGCCCCGATAGGTGCGCTCGGCCTCCGCGAGGGCCTCCTCCGCGAGGGCGCCCTCGGTCTCCTTGCGCTCGGCGTTGATGGCCTCGAGGCGGCCGGCAAGGATCGTGGCGTCGGAGACGTCCTCGGTCAGCAGCAGCTCGAGGGCCACGTCGGTCGAGTCCATGCGGCCCGCGGCGTTGAGGCGCGGGATGAGCGAGAAGGGCAGGCCGTCGGCGCTCGCCTGGGCGAGGTCGATCCCTGCGGTGGCGGCGAGCGCCGCGATCCCCGGACGGGAGCTGCGGCGCATGAGCCGGATGCCCTCGGCCACGATGGCGCGGTTCTCGCCCGTGAGCTGCATCATGTCCGAAAGGGTGCCGAGGGCCGCGACGTCGAGGAACTCGAGCCACAGGTCCGGCATGCCGCGACGCCCGCCGAGCTCGCAGACGAGCTTGAGCGCCACGCCGACGCCCGCGAGCTCGCGGGAGGGGCAGTCGCAGGAGAGCTTGGGGTCGGTCACGGGAACGCCCGATGGCACGAGGTCGGAAGGCTCGTGGTGGTCGGTCACGACGACATCGATGCCCTCGGCGACGAGCCACTCTACCTCTCGCGCCGAGGCGATGCCGTTGTCCACGGTCACGACGAGGCTGGGGTCGCACGCCTCGCGCACGCGGGCGAGCGCCTCGCGAGAGAGTCCGTAGCCCTCGCCGAAGCGGTGCGGGATGAAGGGGTGAACGTCAGCGCCCATGCGACGCAGCGCGAGCGTGAGCAGGCACGTCGAGGTCATGCCGTCGACGTCGAAGTCGCCGAACACCGCGATGGTCTCGCCGTCGTCGAGGGCACGACCCACGCGCTCGACCGCGTCCGCCATGCCGGGTATGCAGAGCGGGTCCGCCCAGTCACGCTCGAGCGACGGCGAGAGGAACTCCCGCGCGGCGCGGGGGTCCGTGACGCCGCGCGCCGCGAGGACCCGGGCGACGAGCGGCGGGAGCCCGAGCTCGTCGACGAGCCGGCGCTCGGAGCGCTCGTCCCGCGGCAGCACCGTCCAGCGGCCGCCGCCGGAAAGACCCGCCATCTAGCGGTCACTCCTCGCGCGGCCGCGAGCCGCACGCACTTCTCGCTGCGTGATGTTCATGATGAGCCTCTTCTCGGAGGGCGCAGGGCGCCGAATTTGATCGACTCCATGATACCCCATGCGAGAAGGGCCCCGGCGCTACCAGTCCCGCGCGGCGGGCGAGGCGAGCCAGTCGTCGAGGAAGCTCGCGTAGGTTCCCGCGACAACGGCCTCGCGCGCGCGGCGCATGAGGTCGAGCAGGTAGAAGATGTTGTGCTGCGAGATCAGGATCGAGCCGAGCATCTCCTTCTGACGAACGAGATGGTGCAGGTACGCGCGACTGAATCCCCCGGTGCACGTGGGGCAGGAGCAAGCCGGGTCGAGCGGGCCGTGGTCGTGGGCGAAGCGGGCGTGGCGGAAGTTGAGCCTGCCCTCGCTCGAAAAGGCGGAGCCGGTGCGCGCCGTGCGCGTGGGCAGCACGCAGTCGAACATGTCCACGCCGCAGGCGACGGCGCGCACGAGCGTGGTGGGGTTGCCCACGCCCATGAGGTAGCGGGGCTTGCTGCGCGGCATGTGCTCGCTCACCAGCGGGGCGAGCGTCTCGAACATGGTCTCGTGGTCCTCCCCCACCGAGTACCCGCCGATGCCATATCCAGGGAAGTCGCCAATCTGCTCCAGATGCGCCAGGGAGCGCAGGCGCAAATCGAGGTGCATCCCGCCCTGGACGATGCCAAAGAGCGCCTGGTCAGGCCTGGTGTGCGCGCGATAGCAGCGCTCTGCCCATAGGCTCGAGAGCTCGACGGAGCGCTCCACCTTGGAGCGCGGGGCCGGATAGCCCACACACTGGTCGAGCTGCATCACGATGTCGGCGCCGAGCTTCTGGGCGATCGCCATGTTCTCCTCGGGCGTCCAGGTGACCCAGCGGCCGTCGTAGTCCACGGCGCGGAAGCGCACGCCGTCGCGCGAGAGCTTGAAGAACTCCTCGTGCGAGAAGACCTGGAAGCCGCCGGAGTCCGTGAGGATGGGGCCGTGCCAGCCCATGAA
>CALUNW010000012.1 GCA_944322145.1 uncultured Atopobiaceae bacterium
TCAGGCAGACCCGCAACGGGTTTTCCATCATGGAGCCAATATCCGGGGTACGGGATACCATTTGCCGGTAAATCTGCTTAGAGAGCTGCTTCAACGCAGAAATATCCCATCCCAACTCCTGCCTTGCCAGATACCGAAATGCGGCAGGAGCGATGGCAACCCACATCAGCCTTTCACAATATGTATAGTTCATGACAAACCTCCGTCTTACTTCCGCCCCACCAGCATCCGGGAGTCGCCCAGCATCATCATGGCCGCCCGGCGGCGGGAACCGAAAGCCTCCTGGGCCGTGTCGATGAGCCGTACATCCGCATATCCCATGTCCCGCAGTTCCTGGGCGAAGGCCTCCATGTTCCCGTACATGTGGGGCTTCATCTCATCGTTGAGGGCGAACACGCCGCCTTTTTTCAGCACCCGCAGGGTCTCCAACAGCAGAGCCTGCTTGTCCGCACCCATTACATTGTGGTAGACATAGTTGCTCACCACGGCGTCGAAACTCTCATCAGGGAAATCCAGCTTGTTCGCGTCCCCATGCTTGAATACGCACCGGGCCGCCGCGCCCTCGCTTGCGGCGTTTTTCTCGCACATGGCCTGGCCGTAGCCGTAGGCCGCGCCCCAATAGTCGATGCCGGTGACCTCAGCATCCGGCCAGGTCAGCGCCGCCCGGATGCTCAGCGCCCCGGAGCCGCAGCCCACCTCTAAGAGGCTGCCCTGGCCGTCGAAATTAAGATGCGCGAGGACGGTCTTGTGCACCCGCTCCATCATCCCGCCTCCGCCGAAGGCATACTGTTTCCGTATCCATGTGATCCAGACCAGCAGGGCCAGCAGCGCCGCTGCGGCGACGGAGAACAGGACGCCCAGCGCGGCGATATGGAACACCGTAAATGACAGCACCGCCAGTACCACAGACAGCGCCAAAAGGGCGCCTACCACATAGAAAACAGGGTTTGACATCCAGCTCCCGTAATGTTCCCCATGCGTCCCAAGGCGGATTTCTTTTTGCTGAACTTGATTTTGCTTCATTTGAACCATCTCCTTACTGAGCATCTCGGGGTCAAAAATGATTCGGCTCGGTGACCATGCCGCCGGCAAGCCGCCGCGCGTCAGCGTTCCTAGAACTGCCCCTTGACTTCGTGAACGCCCTCCCTCTCGCCGAATCGACGCCGCCTCCACTCGCTCGGTGCGGTTCCGTATTCCCTCTTGAACGCGGAGGAGAACTTGCTCGGGTTCGCGTAGCCGACGCGCACGGCGGCTTCGGCGACGCGCGCTCCCCTGGCAAGCAGGGCGGCGGCGACCTCCATGCGCCGCTTGCGGAGGTATCCCGCGACAGTGCTCCCGTATGCCCGCGAGAAGTACTGGTTGAGTGTCGTCGCGCTCACACCGAACGCCGATGCTAGCACGCGGGCGTCGTGGGCGCAGTCGAGAGAGCCCTCGAGCTCGTCGTGCACGGCGGCAACGATGCGCATCTGGGTGCGTGTGAGGATGAAGCGGGGTCTGGCGCAGGAGAGGTCGCGACGTTGGAGGCCAAGCAGCAAGCCGAGAACCTCGTAGGTGGCCAGAGCCCTGTCGGGTGCTTCGACGAGGGCGGCGATGCGTCTCATATGCCCGTTGAGCTCGCCGTCGCCGCTGAGCACGGCGGCGCTGCCCGCCTGTCGCGCGATGGCCTCGACGGCATCCTCGTCATCGAGCAGCGAGAAAAGCGGCGATCGAGCGATACGCGTGTTCACGAACACCTCGACGCCCCGGTAGCGTCCCGAGGGGTACCGGAACTCGGCGGGGCGCTCCTGCGAGCAGCTGATGCACACCTCGCCGGCCGAGACCGTCGCCAGACCCCCGCTCGGGACGTCGACCTCGCAGCGGCCCTCGTGGCACAGGTTTATCGTCAGCCATTTGCCCTGCGAGAACGCGGGGAGGGGGACGGACGGGGCCTCTGGGACGTTGGGGCACCGCTCGCACGCGAAGTCGACGTTGGCGACGAACAGGTCGCGCGACAGGGGTCGGCCTCGCATGCACCCGCTCCCGACCGGGTGCGACAGCACCAGCTCGTAGACGCCGTCGACGTCTTGGACGAGCTCGACGCCGGAGGCGACGCGCAGGCGCGTCCCCCGGTTGCTCTCCGTATCGGTGAAGGGTGCGTTTCCCATAGGCTATCTCCCGTTCGCGCAGTCCAGCCCCATTCGTCTCAAAAGTTTATTTTATCTAACTTGATGAGATTTGGAGCTGAACCTACATCGCGGAGTTGAGGGGGCATACGTTCCAGGCTTACTTTGGTGCCCGCGGGCGTCAGGCCCGTTTATGGAAAGGAGCGATTCCATGAGACTATGCGATGTGGCGACGGGGCTTTCTGCCCGTATCGCATCCGTATCCGGCGACGACCGGTTCGTCTCGCGCGTCACGGCCATCGGGCTGACGGAGGGATGCGCCGTCGAGGTCCTGCAAAACGTCAAGAACCGGCCCGTGCTCGTGCACGTGCGCGACAGCGACGTGGCGCTCGATCGCGGCGACTGCATGCGCATCGAGGTGGAGGTGGTCGCATGAGCTGCGAGAGATGTGCGGCTTCCTGCCCCGCGGCGGGCGGCGTCACGGTCGCGCTGCTCGGCCAGCCCAACTCGGGCAAGTCGACGCTCTTCAACGGGCTCACGGGGGCGCGCCAGCACGTGGGCAACTGGCCCGGCAAGACCGTGGAGCGGAAGGAGGGGACGTTCGAGCGCGGCGGCACGGCGTTCCAGGTCGTCGACCTCCCCGGCTCGTACGGGCTCGCGGCCAACTCGCCCGAAGAGGAGGTGACGCGCGACTACCTCGCATCGGGCGCTGCCGACATCGTGCTCGTGATGGCCGACGCGTCGCAGCTCGAGCGCAGCCTCTACATGCTCGCCGACTTCGTTGCGGCGTGCCCGGAGCAGCCGTGCCTGCTCGCCCTCAACCTCATGGACGTCGCCGAGAACCAGGGCAAGCGGATCGACGCCGTCCTTATCGCGCGGCGGCTGGGCGTTCCTGTGGTGCCGCTCGTCGCCTCGCGCCCCGAGGGATACGGCGCGCTGCTTGACGCGCTTGCACGCACGGTGCGCGAGCGTTCCGTCGTGGATGGTGCGCGCCTGCGCGAGGGGATCGCTGCCGCCCCCGACACGATCCAGGGCACGGCCGCAGCGAAGTTCGCCTGGATCGAGGGGCTGCTCGACGGAGCGGTGGAGGCGCCCGCGCGCCCGCACGCGCTTTCGCGCTTCGATCGCGTGGTCACGGGCTCGCGCTGGTCGAAGCCCATCACCATCGGCATGATCTTGCTCGGGTTCATCCTGGCGTTCGTGCCGGCCATCCCCATCATGATGCTCGGCGGCGCCATCTCGTCGCTCGGGCAGGTCGTGGCGGGCGCGCTCGCGCAGGCGGGCGCCCCCGATGTTCTGGGCAGCTTCCTCGCGGGCGTGGTGTTCAACAGTTTGTGCTTCGGCACCATGATGGTGGGCTACGTCTTCGGCATCAACCTCGTGTTCGGCCTCTACGAGGAGGCGGGCTACATGGCGCGCATCTCCTACGTGTTCGACCACACCATGGCGCGCTTCGGGTTGCAGGGCAAGTCGCTCATGCCCTTCCTCATGTGCCTCGGCTGCACGATGGGCGGCGTGTCGGGTTCGCGCGTCATCGACTCGTGGGGCCAGCGCATGCTCACGGTGATGATGGCCTGGGCCATCCCGTGCGGCTCGACCTGGGGCGTGGTTCCGGTGCTCGCCGTGGCGTTCTTCGGCGTGGCCGGCGCGCCGCTCGTGATCGTGGGCATCTTCGCCGTGACGATTCTCATCATGTGGCTCGTGGGTAGGGTGTTCGGCCCGCGCTTGGTGGCGGAGGGCGAGCGTGCGGGCATGGTCATGGAGCTTCCGCCGTACCATCGGCCGCATCTGGGCAACGTCGCGCGCGGCGCCCTGCTCAAGAGTCGACAGATGTTCGTGCGAGCCATCCGGGTCGTCGCCCTCTTCGCCTTCGCGATTTGGGCGCTCACCTACACCGCGACCGGCAGCGTCGAGGGGTCGGTGCTCTACGCGCTCGGTACCGCCATCGAGCCGGTCACGCGCTTCTTCGGCATGGGTTGGCAGACGTTCACCGCGTGGTTGTGCGCCCTCGTGCTCAAGGAGTCCGCGCTCGGGGTGCTCTCGGGGCTCTTCACGGGTGCCGCGACGCCCAACGCCGTGCTCGTGGGCGTCATGACCGGCGGCGCCGCCGCGGCGTCGAACATCGGCGAGGTCATGGCGCAGGCCATCTCGGCTCCCGAGGCGCTCGCGTTCATCTTTGCGTTCACGTTCAACATGCCGTGCGCGGCGAGCGTGTCGGCGACCTGGGGTGAGGTGCACTCGACCAAGTGGACTGTCATCACGGCGCTCTTCTACATCTGCTGCTCTCTGCTATTGGGGTGCGTCGTCTACCACGTGAGCGCGCTGTTCTTGTAGCGGGTTGTGCCTGAGGGGAAGGGCAGGTGCGATAGGGCGAGCAAAGTGTGGCGCGCCGCGGCATCCGAGGGGTTCCGATTACCGGATGTGCCTGCGGTCGCCTGCTTGAAGAGGCTCTTGAACCTGGTAACTCCCATGCCGGCGACCGATGCCGCCTCCTCCTGGCTCGCGCCATCGCGCCAACGTGAGTTCGCGAGCTCCATGGCGGCGAGGATCCCGACCCGCGCCCGGCGGTCCTCGGGCAGGGCCGCGGCCGCGGTGCCGACGAGGGAGCCGAGCAGCATCCTCGCCGCCCCCTCGTAGACGAGCCCCGCCCCCGGGGCCGTAGGGTTCGTGCGCGCGATCTCGCTGAGCGCCCCGTCGTGGTGCTCGACGACGGCCGCGTGGCCGAGCGGCGCGCGCACGCCGCGCTCATGGCAGCGGGCGGCCTCTACGCCCGCCTCGTCCGCATCCAGGCCGAGAGCCTCGGCCGGAGCATCTCCCAGCGCACAGCGGGCGCATAGCGCACGGTCTTCGTGGGGAGACGCGGGCCGGGGCGCACCGCCCCGGCCCGCATAGCCCTTGGCCAGCGCCCCGGCTAGGGGTGGTATCGCCGACATGCTCCCGAGGCGTTTTCCACGCGTTCCGGCTCTGTCCGGTTAGGCCAATTCACTCAAAAAGCGGTGCCGGCAGGCTTCCCCTGGGCGGCCCATTTTGTCCGTAAAGGCAAGAGGGGCCGTCATTTTGTGTCCCGTGCCTCTCTTCAAAGAAAGAGGGGCAGGATGGAGCACTCCCACGATTCCGTCCGACGTGGCGCATGCGGCGCCTCCGCCACCGTGGCCTTCCCCGGCGGAGCGAGAGTCTCCGTCGAGGTGACGGATGAGGTCGCCAGCGCCCTCTGGGACATGCAGCGCGAGACATGGCGGATCGAGCGCAGGGAGGCCCGACACACGCTCAGCCTCGACGCGATGGGCACATTCGTCGCGTCTACCGGTCCGGAGTCCGAGCCGGGATTTGATCTCCTGAGCAAGTGCAGGACAGGCGAACTCGTTGCGGCCCTGGTTCAGCTTCCCGCCGTGCAGCTCCGCCGCCTCCTCATGCACGCGGTCGCACAGCTCCCCGTCAAGGAGATCGCCCGTCGCGAGGGGTGCTCCGAGCGCGCCGTCAAGTACAGCCTCGCGAAGGCGAGGAAGAGAATGAGGGAACTTCTTGCCTGTAGAGTGGGAATAGGAAATCTGGCAGTTATGGGGGCATAAATCGTCACTTTTGACAACAATGTCCCGATAAACGCGATATTTGCTATGCCGGTCCCAGTCGAGAGGCTGGGGCTGGCATGCGTTTGTTTGGTCGGTGGGACTAGCTCGAGTGGGTTTGCTCCCTCGGCTACTATGGCGTCGCGATCGATGCATCCGCCGGTATTTGCCGGTGCGGCACATCATGCCTCATGCAGGCAATCATGGGACTCGATGCTGGGGCGCCGCGGGGCGAGGCGCTTCCTCGGGCGCTCCTTCGGTCCCGTCCCTGCGGCAGAAGGCCGAGCTGGGCAGATGATAAAATGAATCCGTCTGATCACCGCTGGCGAGTGTCGGCACCTCACGTTTTGGAGGGGGCGCATGGACCACGATTTCTACGAGTGGGCGTCCGATGCTCCGCTGCGTGCGCCCGACGGGTTTTCAGAGACGGCGACTGCGGCGGGGGTTGCCGCCTCGGCTGCGGAGCGTAACGAGATGCTGGCTTATGCGCTCCAGACCTTCAGCCGCGGCCACGCGCAGCTGCTCGGGCGTATTCTCTCTGGATACGAAAAAGCGAAGAAGCTGCAAATCCGCGGGATGATCGGCTATGCGGCGGCTGCAGTGCTGGCCCTGGTAATCCTTCTGGCACTTCCGCTCTCCATGGATATGGAGCTCAGGGTTCTTGTGTGGCTCTCGTTTGCCGGGCTGCTCTTCATCCCGTTCATTCCCCTGTGGATTCTGCTCTGCAATCACATTCTCGCGCCCGATTGGAATACCTATGCGACGTGGTACCGCCGTCGGGACCGTAAGGGGCTCGGTTTCGAGGATCTCTATCGCGCCATAGGCATGACGCGCCCGTAAAGGCAGGGAGAAAAGAAGCTGCGCCGGCACTCATCCGCTACGAAAGCGAGAACGCTGAAGACAGCTCCCGCTTTCCGGTCGCAGCAATATCCACCTGATGTTCTCTGGCAATGGAGTATTTCGGCCCTGTTTTCTCCAAGTAACGCGAAAACAGGGCCGTGCTCATCTAAGAGGCGAGGGAAATCGGAAGCGTCGGTCGGCGCGCGACGAGCTCTCGCCGCGCGCCGCGCCGTCCCTACGGGATCGCCTCGAACTCCCTCAGGACCTTCTCGATGTCCGTTCCCTTGATCTTCTTGAGCGCCTCCTTGAGCGCAAACCGCTCGACCAGCCCGAGCTTCATGTCGGTGATCGGCTTGCCGTCGCGCAGCTTCACGCTCGCCATGAGCAGGTCGCGCACGTCAAAGACGCTGCCCCACACCTCGGGCACGCCGCGGTCGACGTCGCAGAGCGTGTAGACGGCCTCCATGCCCGTGCGCATGGAGTACTCGGTCGTGAAGATGGTGTCGCGCGGCGTCTCGGCAAACTGGCCGATGAAGGCAAAGTTGACCGCGCCGTCGGGCACCACGTCGGGGCGGTCGCCCGCGGCCCGCGGCATGAAGAACGCCGTGATGTAGGGCATCATGACCGGCACCGTGTTGGCGTGGTGCGCGGCGAGCTCGGCGATGCGGTCCTCGGGAACGCCCATGTGGTAGAGCCACTCCTGGCAGATCTCCTCGCCGGTGCAGTCGCGCATGGGCTTTCTCACGTAGTTGCCGGGCTCGTCGGGGAAAAGTCCGTACACCCAGACGCAGAGCTCGTTTTTGGGCTGGTCGCGGAACTGCTGCTGGCGGTTGAGCGTCCAGCTCATGAGCCAGTTGGAGTCGGTGCAGGTCACGATGCCGCCGGTGACCACGCGGCCGCTGAAGGGGTCGCGCTTGCAGATTGCCTGGATGTAGGGCGGGATCTCGCCGTCGAGGGTCGTCACCGTGGCGCTCATCCACTTGGTCTTCTCGGGGTCGCCGCAGAAGGTGTCTGGATGGCCGAAGCTGGGGTCCTGCGCCGCGATGCGCCGCCACATGTCCCAGCCGCCGCCGGGGGCGAGCTCGGGTTTCCACGCGGCGGGCCTGTCCTGTGCCCCCATGGTGGAGTTCTCGACGCAGCCGCCGTTGGTGATGAAGACGAGGTCGTTCTCGGTGAGGTCGATGACCGTGGTCGCGCCGGTCTCGGCCCCGTCGCCTGCCGCCGTCCGGCTCAGCACGATGCGCGTCGCCACCTTCTTCGCGGGCGAGCTGTGGGGGTTGCGCGGAAGGGCCGCCTGCTGGATGCGCTGGATGGTGTCCTGGCCGGTGCCGGTGCGCGGACGCATTGGGCCCGCGCCGCCCCCGATGGAGAACCTGACGTCCTCGACCTTCGTGTTGAAGTGGAACTGAACGCCAGCGGCCTTGAGGTACTCGACGAGGGGCAAGATCATCGACTCGTACTGGTTGTACCTGGTGAAGCGCAGGGCCGAGAAGTCCGGCAGCCCGGCGATGTGGTGGATGTAGCGCTTGATGTAGAGCTTCATCTCGAGCGCGGAGTGCCAGTTCTCGAACGCGAACATGGTGCGCCAGTACATCCAGAAGTTGGAGGAGAGCACCTCGTCGTCAAAGAAGTCGGTGATGGGTCGGTCGTAGAGCTTCTCGTCGGGCGTGAAGAAGAGCTCCATGATCTCCATGGCCGCCCTGTCCGAGAGGCCAAACTTCCCGGCGCAGCCCGCGTCGCGCCCGCGATCTTTCGTCGCGCGGCAGAGCGAGTAGTTGGGGTCCTCCTTGTTGAGCCAGTAGTACTCGTCAAGTACGGAGACACCGGGCGTCTCGATGGAGGGGATGGAGCGGAACAGGTCCCACATCACCTCGAAGTGGTTGTCCATCTCTCGGCCGCCGCGCATGACGTAGCCGAGGCCGGGGATGTCGAGGCCGTCGCACGCGCCGCCGGGCACGTCGTCCTTCTCGAAGATGTGGATGTTCTTGCCCGGCATCTGGGCGTCGCGGACGAGGTAGCACGCGGCGGAGAGTGCCGCCAGGCCCGTGCCCACGATGTAGGCGCTCTTGTGCTCGATGCCCGCGGGCTTCTTGGGGCGAGCGAATGCTTCGTAGTTGCCGCTTGAGTAGTACATGGCCGCACCTTTCTTACGTGCGCACCGGGCGTGTCCGATGCGTCTGGTTCAATGGTGGGGCCGTGGCGGGAGGCGCGCCATGGGCAGAGCGGCGCCTCTGTATGGTTTCTTATCAATGCGGCCGGATTGTACAGACGGGCGAGAAGGACGGGCGGGCCCCGCGGTCCCTACGACGCGGCGGGTCCCTCCGGCACGCTGCCCTCGCTCCCGGCGACGTAGCCGCCGGGGATCTCGAGCCGGTCGAGCGCGGTCTCGATGGCGCCGTCTGCGACGGTTGCCACCCGCTGCACCAGCTGCTGCGGGTCGTCGCGCATGTCTCGGGCGATCCAGTCCAGGACCGTCCCGATGAGGGCGTGGGCGAAGAAGAGCGCGATGAAGTCCCTGTCCTGCTCGCGCACGTGCCTTCGCGCCGCGTGCTCGTCCACCACGCTCTTCACCAGGTCGCTCACCACGGGGACGAGAAAGCGCTCCACCTGTTCGCGGCTCATGTCGTGGTAGACGCTCGTGATGAAGGGCCTGTTCTCGCGCAGGGAGAGAAACGTGTCGAGGAGGCCGGTCTGCCAGGTGCCCGCGGTCTTGTTGCCGGCTATGGCCCGCGCGGCGTCCTCTTCGCACGCCCACTCGACCAGGTCGTAGATGTCCTGGAAGTGATAGTAGAACGTCATGCGGCTGATGCCGCAGTCGTTGGTGATGTCGGCGATGGTGATCTTGCCTAGGGGCTTCTCGAGCAGGAGGCGCTTGAGCGACTCCTCGAGCGCGCGCTTGGTGAGCTGGCTTGGCATGGGCCCTCCCGTTGGTCGTTTCTCTCCGTATACCCTTGCGCACGAGGGGGATTCGCAGACAACGGTGGCGGCGCAAGCGGAGCTGGTCGTATCGGATGGCGGACACGCTGGTTTGGGCAGGAATCCTGGGGTCTAGAAGAGGTTCGTTTGAAACTGCTCCCCACGTACTGCGTGGGAGAAAAATGGGAATATGGCGTCGGCGTAAAGTTACTGTTGGTTTGATGCGGGCGCGGAACGGCTCTCTTCGGGTGCAGGTGTCTGCCGTGCGTAGACTGACCGTGCGCTCAACTTCGCTCACGTCTCAAGATTCACGAGTCTGCGCTGGTACACGTCTCGCACGAACGCTGCGGCGCTGCTGCCGGGGAGCGCCCTCCCAACCTATTTCAGCAGCCAATCAACGAGGCTGCGCTGTTCAATGCCGTTATGGTCCGTCGCGCCGATGCGGTCCAGGGTGAGCAACGTCTTGGGGTAGGCGTCCCCCAGCAACTCGAGCGGACGCAGCTCGCGACGCAGCGTCGCCTCGTCCAGTACGGACAGCGCGACTTGGTAGTAGTGCGGCTTGCCCTCTCGCTCGGCAACGAAGTCGATCTCCAGATCTCCCACACGCCCTACGCGTACCGTGTGATAGCGCCGCAGCAGCTCTAGATACACGACGTTTTCCACGCGATGCCCGAGGTCGCTGCCGTCGTGTCCGAGCAGCAGATGTCTGAAGCCAAGGTCGCCGAGGTAGTACTTGCCCCCCTGCTGCAGCGGGCGCCGACCCTTGGCGTCATAGGGGTCGGCCTTGAAGATGAGGTAGCACTCCATGAGCGCGTTGAGGTACTCGCTGACGGTGGTTGGGGAGACTTTTGAGCCGTTGGCCGTCAGCGTGTCCGCGATCGTTTTGAGTGAGAAGCGATTTCCCACGTTATCGGCGAGAAAGGCGAGAAGCGCGCGCAGGACGGGCATGCTGATGCGGGGGTGCCGCGTCGCCACGTCTTTGACGAGGACGGTGTTGAGCACGCCGTCAAGGTACTCGGACACGTCCTCGGTGGGCAGGAGGGAGGCGTACGGCATGCCCCCCAGCGAGAGATAGCGGTTGAGCAGCTCGGCATCGTCCGCGCCGTCCGCAAAGGCGGCGCGGGCGCCACGATACTCCGCGAACGAGAGCGGCAAGAGTCGGAGCTCAACATAACGGCCGGTAAGCAGCGTGGCAAGCTCGCTCGAGAGCAGATCGGAGTTCGATCCGGTGACGTAGACGTCGCAGTCTTCGCGCGCGTACAGCGCGTCGACTGCTCGCTCAAAGCCCTTGACGCGCTGAGGCTCGTCGATAAACACGTAGCAGCTCGGGGCGCTGATGCGGGCGACGGCGTAATCGTAGAGCTCTTGCGGCGTGGTGGGGGCGGCAAAGCCCAGGCGCTCAAGATCAACCGAGACGATTGACTCCTCGTTCACGCCGGATTCGACAAGGGCTCGCTGGGCCAGTTTGAGCGCGGTTGACTTACCGCAGCGTCTCAGACCGGTCACCACTTTGATGACGTCACGGTCCTTCCAGCGGAGAAGCCATTCGGTTGCCTGGGGTCGCGGGACGATGATTGGCTGGTTTGTCATGAGCGAGTCCAATCTGTCCAACTAAATGGATAATCTAAGGAAACATCCCAATTCTATCCATTTATCTAGACAGATATCTGCAAATTGGCAAATCCATCCAACAAACTGGATATATTGGGGCCTGGAATCAGCCTTGCGGCACATCACGTATCACCTGCATGTCGCGGCCGCGGAAGAACTCGTCCCTCATATGGCCGAAAATCTGCTCGGTTGCCCCGTTGTCCAGGCAGTCGCCCTTCCTCGACATGCTCTGGGTGAACCCGTTCTCAGCGAGCGTCCTGACGTACGCCGCATGCTGGTGCTGCCAGCCCATGTCGTCGACCGAATCGGGTGCGACACTGCGCGATACGCCCGCGTGGCAGCCGCCTACGAGGCCATGCGCATCGACTGCGTGGCCTACGGGGAGTAAGCTGGCCATCTGAAGGCGAGGGGCGGGCCCCCCTGTCGACGATGCTTTATGGCACAGGCTCGATCCTGGGCTTCATTGCGCTCGTCGCGGCCCCCCTGCTGTTCTGGCTCGCGCTCAGGGCGCGCTCGCTGCCCGCCCTACCTGAACAAGACCTCGACGAGCACGGCAAACACGGCAATCGCCGCCACGAAGAGGGCGACGAGGCCCCACGACTTGGGGTTGCCCCAGTTCATGGCCCAACCGATGCCGAAGCGCCGGGGCACCACGACGGAAGGATCCTCGCGGTTGACGTAGAAGAGGCCGAGGCGCCAGCGCTCGTCATCATCAAAGCCGAGCTTGTCCGAGGCCGTCATGCGCCGCAGGAGCCGCGAGCCCGCCTGACCGTAGACGAGCGAGACGGCGAGGTTGGGGAGTATCGCGGCGATGATGATGACGATGAGCGCCACAAGGGATTGGTCCGAGGTGACGACGCCGGCGAAGGCGAGCGGCATGATCGCGATCGACACGGTTATCACGATACCCGTGACGAGGAGCGTCGCGCTCTGGGCCCGGGCGAACATGCCGTAGGCGATGGCGGAGGCGACGGGGTGCTCGGGCGAGGATGGCCTGCGGCTCCTGAGGATCTGCCAGTGCGACGCGGTGAGGCAGAGCGCCATGAACGCCTGGACGGCAATCGGCATGGCAATGACCTGCCAGCCCTTGGCCATGTAGCTGTCGGCCACACCCGCGGCGTCGAAGTGCACGGGCACGGGGTCGGGCATCGCGGGGTAGAGGGCGAGCGAGAGGGCGAGCGTCGCCAGGACCACGGGCAGATACAGGAGGTTCCAGGCGAGGGGGAGCGGACGGGGCGCGTTCGCCTCGGCGGCGCCGGCGACGGTGGAGAGCCGCGCGCTGCGCGTTCCCCATCCCTCCGAGCGCTTGATCGCCATCACGCGGGCGCGAAAGACCAGCATGAGCAGAAAGCCCGCCGCAACCGGCGCGCACACGATCGCCGCCATCGCGAGCGGGAACGTGGAGGAGAGCGCCAGGGTGGCGACGGCGGATGCGGCCGAGATGGCGAGGACGCTGGCGAGAAAGATCCGCCGCATGCGCTGGATGCGGGGGTCTGCCTGAGCGGTTTCCGGCACGCTCACCGCGAACGCCTCGCGCCCGCGGGTGAGCCAGGGCGTCGCGGCGACGAGGCAGCCGGAGAGGAAGGTGATGAGCGCCATCGACGCGTTGGTGACGAGTGCTATGAGGTCAGGCGACATGTGCGCTCCCTAGTTCAGGTTCTGTGCGGCGCGTTTGGCGGCCGCGAGAAATGCGTGCCGGGTGCCGCCGGACGCCTTGAACTCGGTGGCGAGCTTGGTAAGGGCCGCCTCGAGCGCGGCCTCGTCCATGCCGGCGGCCGGGTTGGCGGGGGCGTCCGCCACGTAGGCGCCGCGCCGGCCGAGCATGATGACGTAGCCCTCGTCGCGCAGCGTCGCGTAGGCCTTGTTGACGGTGTGCAGGTTGATGCCCAGGTCCTCGGCGAGCGAGCGCACGGAGGGTAGGGCGTCGCCGGGGCGCAGCTCGCCGGCGGCGATGCCGGCTATGACCGAGTCGCGCAGCTGCAGGTAGAGCGGCGCGTCCGACAGCTTGTCGACCGTGATGACCATGGGACTCCCGTTCCCGGAAATTGTTCTATGTGAACTATAGCAAACGGTCCAGAAGAGTGGTAGTATGCCGCCAACTGTTATAGCTGACCTATAGCAGAGATAACAAAGGGACTGTGCAAAAGGGACTGTCACTTTTGCACATCCGAAGGAGGAGAAATGGAATACGTCCTCGACGTGAGCCGCTACCGGAAGGAGTACCGGGGCAAGGTCGCCGTGAGCGACCTCTCGCTCGCGGTGGCGCCCGGCGAGATCTGCGGCTTCATCGGCCACAACGGAGCCGGCAAGACCACGCTCATCCGCTCGGTGGTGGGGGCGCAGCCGCCCACGTCCGGCACGGTCCGCGTCTGCGGCCGCGACGTCTGGCGCGAGCCCGTGGCGGCCAAGCGCCTCATGGCCTACGTGCCGGACAACCCCGACGTCTACGACTTCCTCACCGGCGCGCAGTACCTGGACCTGATCGCGGGCGTCTTCGGCGTGGACGCGGCGCCGCGCCGGCGGCGCGCGGGCGAGCTCGCGGCGCGCCTGGAGCTCGCGGACGCCCTCGGCGAGCCGGTCTCCGCCTACTCCCACGGCATGCGCCAGAAGCTCGTGCTCACAGGCGCGCTCCTGCACGACCCGGCGCTTTTGGTGCTGGACGAGCCCTTCGTGGGCCTCGACCCCTCGGCCTCCCACGAGCTCAAGGCCATCCTGCGCGAGCGCGCCGACGCCGGCGGCGCGGTGTTCTTCTCGTCCCACGTGCTCGAGGTCGTGGAGCGGCTCTGCGACACCGTGGCGGTGATCCGCCGCGGCGAGCTCGTGGCCTCCGGCCCCACCGACGAGGTGCGCGGCTCGGCCTCGCTCGAGGACGTGTTCCTCGAGCTCGTGGACGAGAAGGACGCCGCCATCCCGTCGCGCCGCTAAACCTGTTCTCAAGACCAAGGAGGAACAGCCATGAAGTCCGCAAAGACCCACATCGTCGCCAGCACCGCCCTGTGCGCGCTCACCCTCGCCGTGACCCTAGCCGCCCGCGGCGCCCTGCCCGAGCAGGTCCCCATGCAGTGGGGCCTCACGGGCGAGGCGAGCTCGTTCTGGCCGCGGGACGCCGTGGTGTTCGGCGTGCCCACCGCGTGCGTCGCGATCGGCCTCCTCGCCTCGGCGAGGCTCGTGGGCAGGGGCGAGGGGCGCGCCGCCATGTACTACATAGCGCCCGCCATCGCGCTCCTCGCGACCGCCGCCACCGTGTTCCTGGGGACGAGGTGATGGCGATGCCCGCCCTTCGTCCTGGTCGTGCGCTCCGCCCGCTGCTCTCGCTGCAGGCGCGCTCGCTCCTCTACGGCCTCGGCTTCCGGGGCGGGAGGGGCCGCGCGCGGCTGCTCGGCGCCGCGGCGCTCGTCGTCCTGCTCGCCGGCATGGCGGTGGCCTACATGTGGTTGCTCGGGAGCAGCATGGTCGCCGTCGGCGCGGCCGGGGCAATCCCGGCGCTCGCGACGCTGGCGGGCTCGCTCGCCGCGGTCGCGCTCGTGTTCGTGAAGGCCCCGGGCACGGTGTTCGGCTGCCGTGACTACGACCTCGTGGCGGCGCTGCCGGTCCCCGTGCGCACGGTGGTGCTCGCGCGGACGGCACCCCTCTACGGGTTCGGCGCCGCGCTCTCCGCGCTGCTGTCGGCGCCGCTCTACGTCGCGTACTTCCCGGCGGTGTCTCCGACCCCGGGAGCGGTCGCGACGGCGGTCGTCGTGTCCGTGCTGGCGCCGCTCGCGCCGGCGGCGGTGGCCACGCTCGCCTCGCTTGCGCTCACGTCGGTCGCGGTGCGGTTCCGGCATGCGGGGGCGGTGCAGCTCGTGCTCTCGGTGCTCGTGGTGACGGGCGTTGTCGTCGGGTCGTTCGCGCTCGACGGCACCTCTTCGGGGGCGGATGACGCCGCCGCCCTCGCCGCGATGGGCGACGTCGCGGGCGCGCTCTCCGCGGCCGTGGCCTCTGCCTACCCGCCGGCCGCATGGGCGGCCTCGGCGGTGTGCGAGGGCTCGGCTGCGGGCCTTGCCGCCTTCGCCGCGCTCTCGCTTGCGCTTCCGGCGCTCGTCACGGGGGCCCTCGCGGCGTGCTATCCGCACGCGAACGCGGTGGCGACCTCCGGGCCGCGCCGCCGTGCGCACTCGGTCGCGGCGCCTCGTTCGGCTGCGAGCCCGCTGCGCGCCCTCGCGGTCAAGGAGCTCCGCCGGATCGGCTCCATGCCCTTCTACGCGATGAACTGCTGCGCGGGGCTCATCCTCATGGTCGTGGCCGCGGGCGCGGTCGCGCTCTTCGGCGCGGATGCGCTCCTCGCCTCGGGAGTCATCAACGGCGTGCAGCTCGACGCGCGGGCTGTCGCGGCCCTGCGCGGCCAGATCGACGCCGCGCTGCCGTGGGTCTTCGGGTTCTGCGGGGCGATGTCGCTCACCGCCGCCCCCTCGGTCTCGCTCGAGGCGCGCGCGAGCTGGCTCATGCTCACGGCGCCGGTGGGCGCGTGGACGGTGCTCGGCTCCAAGCTCCTCGCCAACCTCGTGCTCGGCGGGGTGGCGGTTGCGGCCTCCGCCGTCGCGCTGCTGGCGGGCGGCACCGGCCCGCTCCTGGTGCTCCAGTGCGTCGTGACGGCCACCGGCATGCTCACGGGCTTCGCGGCGCTCGCGCTCGCCGTCGACGCCTCGCGCCCCAACCTCTCCTGGGCCACGCCCGCCGAGGTCGTCAAGCGCGGCCTGCCCATGATGGTCGGGGCGCTCGGCGGGGTTCTTGCCTCGTTTGGTTTTGGGTTTCTCTCGGTGATGGCTGCCGGCAACCTGGGAATGACGGCGTCAATCGCGATCAACCTCGCCGTCCCCGCCGCCTGCGCGCTCGCCGGCCTCGCCGCCCTGCGCGCGGTCGCCCGCCGCGGGCTCCCGGGCCCCGGCTGGGGCGAGTGACGCCGGGGGGCCGCCACGAGAAGTCCCCACGGCGGCCCCTCCCCAGCGCCTCCCGCGAGCGGCGCAGCTTCGACGGAAGACCCTGTTCCGCAGCTCAGATGGCTTGTAAACCACTTTATACTGCACCGTGGGCGCCCCTCGGCTACGTTCGGGGTGTCGGAGAGGCCGCGAGGGATGAGGGAGCGCGCATGGACATCGGGAACCAGATCAGGGAGCGCAGGCAGCGGCTCGGTTTCTCCCAGGACGAGCTCGCGCAGCGCCTCTACGTGACCCGCGTCACGGTGAGCAACTGGGGGACTGAGGGGGTATAAGCACCAAGGAGCGCTTCGCAACAAAACGCATCATTCCAGCAGGTAGAATACCGTTTTTATAACTGATGCGCACAACGCAAGAAAACGCTGCGAAACGCTCCTTTCAGGCTCATTCGTACCGGAATTCGTACCACCCAGAAGTCCCAGAAAGACGGTTCCAAAAGGAAAAGGAGATTCCAAATGGCAACCGACTGGAACGCCCTCACTGCCGAAGAGGACCGCGCCTACTTCATGGCAGAACTGGTCGAGATTTCCCCACAGAGCTTCACCCTGGAGGAGAAGCAGAGGATCCTGCGCAACATGATCGAGGCGTCCACAGCAATCGAGAACGCGCTGCGCGACGACTTCGCACGCCTCGACGAGGTGACCCAAACCCGCCTGATAAACACTCTCGCCGAGGCGAGCCCGAGAGACCGCGACTGGTGGTACCGAATGCTCGTAGCAGGCCCCAGGCGCCGCGAAGGCATAACCATCTAAGACAGGACGGCCCCGCATCCCAAGAGATGCGGGGCCTTACCATGTCGATCCCAAAGCAAGAGGCCCGGGGATTTCCAACATTTCCCACACGCCTGCGGGCTATAGCAGGGCCCTTCGGCGCATGGAAAACGTTGAAAAGCCGTGCGCCGGGCCCTGACCTACCGTCAAAGCAGAATCTCGTTCACGCGCGCCTGCACCGCATAGTACAGCGACCCCAGGCGCGACTTACGCTCCTCGCCGTTGCCGTACTTGCCGCGTATGACCGCCCGCGCCAGAGCGTCGATGTCGGCCCCGCCCGACCCGCCGTCGGGGCCGCCGGCGCCCAGGATCTCGTTGACCCTGGCCTGCACCGCGTCGTAGCTCGCACCGAGCGCCGCGCGCCGGTCGTCCCCGTTGCCGTAGTCGCCCCTGATCACCGCCTGGGCCAGCGCCTCGATGTCAGGGGTGGCGGGCTGCGCGGGAGCAGACGAGGAGGCCCCGGCGAGGATGCGGTTCACCTCAGCCTGCACCTCATCGTAGCGTGAGCCAAGCGCCGTGCGGCGCGCGTCCCCGTTGCCGAACTCGCCGGCGATGACGCGCTGTGCGAGCTCCGCGACCGCGCCCTCCGGGGCAACCGCAGTCGTCCCGCCGGACGCCGCCCCGCCCGTGATTGCCGCCTTCAGCGCCGCCCACTTGGACGCCGCCACGTAGGGCGCGGGGCAGAGCTTGCCCGTCACGTCGTAGTGGCGGATGACCCCGGAGGCGCCGATGCCGTACTTGGCCATGAGCTTCCTCACGAGCCAGCCCAGCTTCTCGACCTCCGTCGCGCTGAAGTCCTCGCCGGCAGAGACGACCTCGATGCCGATCGCGCGGCAGTTCATCTGCCAGTCGCCGGCGTGCCAGGCGGTGTCGCCCTCGGCCACGCTCTGGTAGATCTCTGGCGTGATGTCGTCGACGAAGTAGTGCGCGCTCGCGCCCTGGCCCTCGTTCCGGGCGAAGTACGTCGCGTTGTTGCGGGCGGAGGCGAGCGTCGCCGTGAAGTGCACCACGATGCGGTCGATCGCGCGCGAGCGCCCGCGCGTCATGTGGTCGCTCCCGCACTGCTTGAAGAGGATGCTATACGCCATCGGGCACCTCCTCGAAGCCGCCGTCCTCGCCCTCGCCGGGCTCCCAGCCGTCCGGCGCGGCCGCCTCGACGCCCTCGCCGCGCAGCGCCTCCCAGCGCTCCTCCTCGCTCGCGAACTCGCGCCCGTCACTCATCGGGACCACCGCCCGACGGCAGCGCCGCGCCGAGCTCCGCCATCACCGGCGACAGCACGGCCATCACGAGCGCCACCACGACCGCCCGCCACTCGGGCTCCAGCACCGCGCAGCCCACGAGCATGTCCACGTTGGCCACGACCACGCCGAGCGCGCCCTGAACGATTGTTCTCGCCAGGCGCCACGGCCACTCGTTGGATGTCAGGAAAGCCTCCATCATTGCCCCTTCCTCAGGTTGTCGATCTCCGCCTTCACGACGGCGACGTCCTGCTCCAGGGCGTAGGTGCGCTCGACGAGGCAGTTGTGCCTCTCGACCTGACGCGTCAGGTTGTCGATCTTGACCTCCATGACCGCGCGGCTGCGCGAGTTGGACACGAGCACCCCGGCGAGGGTCAGCACCCCCGTCACGAGCGCCGCGACGACCGACTCCATGCGCGCCTCCTCCCCGGACGGGAACGCCCCCGCCCTTTGGAAGAAGTGTCATGCGCAGTCACAAAATGCCCATCTAGCTGGTAAAATGGGCGTAATGTTGCGTTCTGTTTCTTCACAAAGGAGTTCACAAGAGCATGCAGGCGATAAGAGAGGGCGGCAGATGTACCAGAGCATCGAATATCAAAATGGATACGACGAATCCCTCGCCCGGGCAGTCGCTGCGCTGAATGAGGGAATAGCAGACGAGAAGAAAATCATCGGTCTGCTGCAGAAGCATTGGGATCTCTCTTTGATGGATGCGCGCATGTATCTTGCGCGTGAGCGTACGGAGGGTTATCCGATGCGCGAGCTATCTGCATACCTTGCCGAATACATGGGCTGGGACTTCGAAGACGCACAGGACTATGCGTGCTCCGATGAGGTAGCTGAGGCGCTCAGGACCATAGACAAGCCCTGGGGCCTCAGCGGAGAAAAGCTCTACGAGAAGGTCAGGAAGGCGCTGAACACCAGAGCCTAGCCCTTCACCGTCAGATATCCCGGAGCCACCGGCGGGTCGTCGATCCGGCAGTAGCCCTCGTCCCTGCCGCCGCTGTCGTACACCGTCCCCGCGCCGCCCACCAGCGCCTCGCAGCCGTAGAACATGCCGGACCCCTCGCACCCCGCGGGCAGCGACCAGTCCGCATCCGCCCAGATTGTCGCCAGGTTCGAGCAGCCCGAGAAGCAGTAGAACAGGTCCGTGAGCCCCTCGGTCGGAAACCCGGACAGGTCGAGCTCGGTGAGCCCGTCGCAGTTCGAGAACGCGTAGCGCATCTCCCGGACCTCCGGCAGGTTGGAGAGCCCGACGACCTCGGTCATCTCCCCGTTGGTGTAGAACCAGTACGACAGGTTCGCGTACGTAAGCCCCGACAGGTCCTCGGAGAACGTCGCCTTCAGCACGTCCACCCCGGCATCGTCCCAGGCGCGCGACCCGATCGCCCGGTAGCGCGCCGTCGCGCACATACGAGAGCTCAGTGAAACCTCGCGCCCCTCCTCGGGCTCGGGATCCAGCGTCAGCACGAGCTCGCCGTCGGCGTACAGGTGGCACGCCACCCATTCGCGCGCGTCGGCCGCGGGATCCGTCAAGATCCCGTCCTCGCCGAACCCCAGGTGGCCGTCGATGTCCTCGCCGTACTCGGGCGAATAGCCCATCCCGCCCACCAGGCGGTTGCACCCGTAGAGGCCAAGGTTGCCCGTCTGCTCTCCGGTAGCCTCCCATCTGGCCGCGTACACGCTCTCCAGCGAAGGGCAGCTCGAGAACACCTGATCGAAGCTCATCGCGCCCTCGAGCGCCTCGAACCCCCGCACCTCGGTCATCTGCTGCAGGCTTTGGAACAGGTGCGACGCGTTGGTCAGGCCGCCGCTCGCAAAGTCCGAGTCTATCAGCGCCCGCAGCACCTCGCTGCGCCGCGTGCGCCAGGGGATGTCGCTCGAGGACGAGAAGCCCTCGGCTGGGATCTCCCATCCCTCCAGGATCACCGCCCCCTCCACGTCGGAGGACCGACCGTCGCGGTAGTTCAGCTCGAGCGTCCCGTCCGAGAGCAGCAGCGCGCGCATCTTGACCCCCGTGTCCCATGCGAGCGCGCGGATCGCCGCCGGCATCTCGGCGGGGGTGTAGGTGGCCGCCGACCCGTTCTGCGTGCGGATCGCGTCGGCCAGAAGCTCGAACACGACCTCGGAGAGGATCCCGGTGCCCGCCTCGGGCGCGGCGACGAGCCCCGCGCCCTCGCGCGTCCCGTCCATCTCCAGCACCCGCGAGCTCATCTCCAGCGGCATGTAGCGCACCTGCTGCCCGTTCTGCTCGCGGATCGCGTTGGCGATCTCGGTCAGAAGCGCCTTGGAAACCGTTCCCACAGCCATCTAGAACTCCATCTCAGAAAGATCGTCCAGGTCCTCGATCGCCTGGTCCACATAGGCCTTCGTCGCGTACGCGGAAAGGTCGGGCGCGCTGCCCGGCGCCCCGTCCGCACCCGGCTCTCCCTGCGGCCCGGGCTCGCCGGCCTCGCCCTTGAGGCCCGAGAAGGCGAACGCGAACGTCCGCGCCCCCGGTGTCCCGCCCACCGTGACGGCGACCGCGGGCGTCCCCGTGGACCCGTCCACCGTGGCGGTCGCCCCCACGATGTCGGCATCGGCCCCGTCCGCGCCGTCGGCCCCGTCGGCGCCCGCAGGCCCGCGCAGCGCCTCCAGCTGCTCCGCCGTGAAGTCCGAGTACTCGAACGCGTCGCCGGGGTCGCCCTTGTCGCCCTTGGGTCCCGCGAGATCGGCCGAGCTCGTCCCGCTCGCGCTCGTCACGGTGAGCACCGTGCCGTCCCACGAGTGCGTGCAGCTCGTGCCGTGCCTGATCACGCGCGCCTCGGCGTGCCGGTAGTCCCAGATCTGGATCTTGATCCCCTCGTCCTCCGGATAGCTGACGAAGAATATCTCCGGGTTGATGCCGTCGGCCCCGTCCGCCCCGGCCGGTCCGCGCAGCGCCTCAAGCTGCTCGGGCGTGAAGTCGGAGTACTCGAACGCGTCGCCCGTATCGCCCTTCTCGCCGCGCAGCGCCGCGACCTGCTCCTCGGTGAGGTCGTCGAACGTGAGCGCGTCGCCCTTCTGCCCGTGCGCGAGCGTCGCGGTCGTGGTTCCGGAAGCATCCGTCACGGTGATGAGCGCGCCGGTCTCGGTCTGCTCCACCTTCGCCGTCGGGCTCACGCCGTCCTTGCCATCGGCACCGTCCTGCCCGTCGGCGCCCGCGGCGCCCGGGTCGCCGTCGAAGTCGCCGCGCTCCGCCGCCGCGAGCAGGTCGTCCTTCGCCTCGGTCGCCGCCGCGGCCGCAGCCGTCGCGGCAGCGATCGCGGCGGACGCCCCCTCGGCGGCCGATGCCGCCTGCTGCGCCTTCTCGACGGCGGCGTCGATCAGCTCGTCGGCCTCCTCGAACTTCCGGATCGCCTCCAAAAACATCGAGTACCCGTCTCCGCCCGAGCCCTCGACGCCGCCGAGCGCCGCCGCCACGCGCACGGCGAACGGCGCGGACGAGATCGCCTCGTCACCGCCGCGGACCACCACCTGCGCGTCGACCGTGCCCTCCGCGCACGCCATCGAGGCGGGCCAGAACACGCGAAAACGGCCGTGCTCGGCGTCCACCGCCTCGAACGGCTCGCAACCGCGCGCCCGCGCCTCGCGGTGGCGCCACAGCAGGTAGGCCGTCGCGCCCGTGAGGTCGACCGTCTCGCCGCCGCGCACCACGGAAAGGTCCATGCCGCGCCCCCGCGCGTCTGCGGGCGAGGCCAGAAGCGGCAAGCCGAGCGGAGCGTCGGCGCCGTCCCACGTCACCTCGTACAGCCCGTCGCCCGCAAGCGCGAACGTCTCCTCGTCAGCCATGTCAGAACTCCATCTCGCTCAGATCCTCCAGGGAGGAGACCGCCCCCGCGGCGGCGGCCGCGGCCTCGCCGGCGGCGGCTGCCGTCTCCTCGACCGTGGCCACGCGCGCCGCCACGTCGGCGGACGCCGACCACGACGTGCGCTCAACGGCCCCCAGCGTAAGCCGGCGCACGATCCCGCCCGCGCCGAGCTCCCGTATGCGCCGTACGCATCGCGCCGTGAACCGCCATGGCGGCACCCGCGCGTCGTCGCACACCGCGACGTCGTCTCCCAGCCCCACGAAGCCGCAGCCGCAGACACGAGCCGCCTCGGCCTCGTAGGCCACGCGGGGACGGCTCACCCGCGCAAGCTCCGCCTCCGTGAGCGCCTTCAGCTCGGAGGCGTCCTCGCACTCGGCGAACACCACGCATCCGAACCGGTGCGCCCTGCCGCCGGAACCGTCGGGCCGCCCCCACGCAAGGCGCGCCTCGTCGCTACCCACCCAGTTCACGCCGTTGTTCACGGCGCCGAAGGTCAGCCGTCTGGTATATCCGCCGGTATGCTCGCCGCTCTCGTCCAAGACCGGCAGCCCGCGCCCAAATCCGTAGAGCGCGGTGAACACCTCGTCCTCAAGCACCGTGCGCGTGCAGGCGATAAGCCCCTTGCCGCGCGTGAGCCGCGCGCCGCGCCAGCCCCCGCGCCGCGCGGGCAGCGACACCGTCCGCCCGGCGACGCGCCCGTCCTCCACGGCTATCGAGCACTCGATCTCTCCGCCCCAGACCTCCTCGACGCGCCTCAGCGCGGCGAGCGTGTTCACGTGGTAGAGCAAACAGCCGCGACGCGCGTCGCCCACGCCCACGTCGCCCGCGGTCCAGCGCGTGTGGGCCAGCACGGTGGCGAGAGCCTCGGCGGCGGTCTTCGCGGACAGGCGCTCCTCCTCGATGAAGTCGCCCAGAAGCTCGCTTATGGAGGACTCGGCGTACACGCGCGCGGAGCCCGCGAGCGGCTCGTCGGTGCGCACCACCACGTGCTCGCGCCAGGCGCCATCTTCCGGGTCGCGCCACAGCAGGCGGGACCCCTTCTCGGGCGCCGCCGCGCAGTCGAACTCGATCGTGTCCTCGCCGCCCAGCTCCTCGGTGTGCGTGAGCGAGGCCACGGCAGGCAGGATCCCCAGCGGACCGTCGAAGCGGTCGAAGAGGTAGATCGCCGGGACCATCTACAGCCACCTCTCCGTCCACGCCACCTCGTGCGCCGAGCACCCGGAGAACGTCAGGACGTGCGCACCGGGGGCCAGCGAGAAGAACGCGCTCCCCACGCACACATCGGCGGAGGCGTCCTCGCCGCCCACCGTCACGGACTCGGAGGCGAAGTCCATCACCACCTCGTCCCCGGCGGAGAGGTCCCGCTCGACCAGCACGTAGCGGCCGGCGTCGTCCGCCACCTTCACGGCAGAGCCGGCCGCAGCCGTCAGCGTCACCGCGGGCAGTGTCGGCCAGGTGCCCAGCACCTCGAGCTCCGTCCCCGCGCAGGAGCGCGCCGCGCCGTACGCCACCGGGTCGTAGCACGTGAAATCAACGGCGCACGAGCCGCCCTCGAAAAGGGTGTCCCAGTCCGAGACGCCCGTCACCACCGCGTCGCGCCACGCGAGCGCGCCCTCGCCGGGGACGACAAGGTCCCCGCCTCCGGGCGCGCAGAGCCACGCCCGCAGCAGCGCCCGCAGGTGCGACAGCTCGCCCGCCGTCATCTGCGACCCCGCGTCCAGGTGCAGCCGCAGCCGCACCTCGCGCGGCGGCAGCTCGCAGCCCAGAAGCAGCGCGCCGGGCCTGCCGGGCACCGCGAGCGCGCGCGGCTCCAGGGCGTGCGCCGCCGGCTCAACTAGCTCCGCCTGCACGTACGGGGAGAAGTCGCGCCCCGCGTAGGAGAACCTGCTCACAGCCGCCCCCGGGCGCGCCCGTACGCGGTGGCGCGCCGCTGCTGCTCGCGCCCCATCCGGTCGGTTTCGGATGCGCTGCGCCGGCCCTCGTCCCGCGCATCGCGGCGAGCAGGCCCCTTCTTAAGATCATCGCGGCCGCGGTCCCCGCGCCCGCGCCCATGTCCGTTACCCAACACGCCTCACCACCGTGCAGATCAAGGTGAACCCCCACAGCCACCGCCCGGACCCGTCGCGCCCGCGCGGCCCCGCACCGTCGGAGTCCACCGAGGCGATCCTCATCCCGTCGACGTCGATCGGCCACGCCGCGCCGCGCAGCGCCCGCTCGGCAGCCAGGCACGCGGCCTCGGCGGCACCGGCCTCCTCTCGGCACGCGAACACCTCGACGTCCACGCGCCCGCGCTCGCCGCCGTCAGTCAGGCGCGCCTCCCGCGCGAAGGGCCCCTGGGTCACCACGATCGGCTCGGCGCAAAACCCCGCCGAGGGCGGCGTGCAGAACACGCCCGCAAAGCCCAGCGCACAGAGCATCGACGCTACCGCGCCCGCCGCATCGCCGCAAGGAGCCATCATCCAACCTCCAGTTCCCAGTGGTGCACGTGCCCGCGCACCACGCAGCAGCGCCGGCACTTGCGCACGTGCACGCTCGGCCCCGCGCCCACCAGCACGCGCGACCCCGCGGGCACCTCGAAGGCGCCCTCCGAGCTCGCCGCGTCCACGAAGATCCGACCCGCGCCGCCGTCCGCGCTGCGGTGGGCGTCGTCCACGGCGGATTCCGTGCGCTCGAACCGCACGTGCCTCACCAGCACGGACGGCCCGTACGTCCTGTCGCCCGCAGCCGGCCACACGATCATGTCGTCGGGAAGGAGCCGTCTCGGTATCGGCCGCAGGTAGCGCATCTACCTCACCCCGCTCCAACAGAGGCCCGTCCCCGCGAGCTCCGAAAGCGCGGCCTCCCGCGCCACCTCGGCGCCGGTCGTCCCGTCGTCGCGGTAGTTCGTGACGGAGAATGAGCCGATCGAGAAGCCGCCCACGCGCCCCTCGCCGTACTCGGCGTAGGCGTCGGCCGCCGCGCACGCGGCGCGCCGCCAGGCGTCCGCCTGCGCATCGTCCCATTCGTCTTGCACCTCGCGCGCGCCGGTGAGCGACCCGACCATGCGCACGGCCGCGGGCATCACCTCGGAGAAGTCCGCAGCCGCCAGCGCCCCGCCGTACCCGTCGAGGTAGAAGTCGTAGGAGACGGGCGCGGGGCCGCAGCCGGCCGCGCCCGTCGCCCCGTCGCTCACGCCAGCGGCGCGCAGGAGACGTGCACGCCGTCCAGCTTGTTGTCCAGCAGCTCCACGATGCCGTACTTGCGGTACTTCATCATGTAGCTGTCCAGGTTCTCCAGCTCGTCGGGCGAGAAGACCCTCGAGGCGACGTGCTTGTCGAACTTGATGACGGCGGAGCGCTCCACCACCATGAAGTTGATCGGCGCGCCCGCGCCCACGAGCTCGTAGTACGTGGAGAGGCTGCTCGAGCTCGGGCTCGACACCTTGGTGTAGGTGCCGGAGCCCTCCGTGTAGTACGTCTTGCCGGGCGTGACGCTCGCGTCCTCGGTCTTCACGTAGCTCCCCTCGGCGCGCGAGTACCCGAACTGGTCCCCGTCGCCCGAGTTGAGCGCGATCGCGCTGTAGAAGCGCGTCTGCGGCACCTCCACGATGCGGCTGAAGCGCTCGAGCACGCGGTTGGATCGCGCCGGGTTCGCGAGGGAGAAGTCGTCCAGCACACCCTTGAGCGTCGGCGTGATGAAGAGGATGCGCGAGCCGGTCGTCACCTCCGCCTCGTCCATCGCGTTCGTCGCGGCGCGCAGGCTCGCCAGCACGTCCTCGGCGTCGGCATCCCCGAAGTCCTCCTCCACGGGAGCCACGCCCGCGTGCGAGGCGATCTCGGCGAACGTGAAGGCGTCCGCCTCCGGCGCCACCTGCGTGCGCTGGAGCTCGCTTCCCGCCTCCACGAAGCAGTCGAGCACGCCCGACTCCTCGACGTCCATCACGTCCGCGAGCAGCTTGATGCCGCGGTCGTAGTTGAACGCCTTTGTCTCGTACTCGTAGGTGATCGAGCCCGTCTTGTACCCGACGTTGCGCGTGTAGTTCCCGAGCCCCGTCACCTCGATCTTCGGGACCATGATCTCCTTGGCGTTCTTCCCGGCGCGCGCCATGCGGCGCGGGCTGTTCAGGCACGTCGAGCATGCTTCTCTCTGGTACACCTCGTCCAGGACGGACGTGTAGTTCTTCGTGTATGCAATGGAATTGGCCATCGGTTACTCCTTGTCCTCGGGAAGGCCGGCGATCCTGCGCCAGCGCCTCATCTGCGCGCCCTCGTCGGTGGCCGCGCCCGCGTTCGGCAGCCCCGTCGCGCCCGCGGGTGCCGGCGCGGGGGATGCCGAGAAGAGCCACGGCTCCGCCGCCTTGAGCTTGTCCACGTCGTTGTCGTAATCAGAAAGAAGCGCCCGGGCGGCCTTGACGTTGCGCGCCCCGGCGATCTGAAGCTCGAAGCCCACGCGCTCCTCGTCGCCGCGTCGGCGAAGCTCGTCCATCTCCTTGCGGAGCGCCTCCGCGGACTCGGCGGTCTTCGCCGCCTCCGCGATCTCGCCCTCCAGCGCGGCGATCCGCTCGTCGCGCTCCTTCAGCGCCGCCTCGTAGTCCGTGCGCGCCCGCTCGAGCGCGTCGCCGCCCTCGCCGCCGGAGCCGCCCCGGTCCGCCCGGGCCACCGTCGCCTGCGCCTGCGCCGCCTGGTCGCCCGCCTCCGCCTGCTGACCCGCGACCTGCGCCTGCGCGGCCGCGCCATCGTTCCCGCCTTCCATGAAAAGGCCCACCTCTCTTTCCTCGGGCGGGCAAAGAAAAAAGCCCGCACCCATCAGATGGGTACAGGCTATTTGGGTGTCACAAGAGAGCTCTATCTACCGTGGTGACACGGCAGCTGGAGGCGAGCCCTGCGCATTCGGAATTCAGCGAATCAAGTCGCGGAGCATCATTGACCGGAGGCAGCTCCCTTCTTTCCCAGAGACTCCGCAAGGCGGATTAACTGAGGGGCAATGTGCAGCCCCTGCAGGAGCATGACCGCCACAAGGCATACGGCGGAAACAGCATACCACCCGTCGACCTGGAGGGCTGCAACGACCGCCTGCACGACGAGGACAGCAAGGGTGGGCAGCAGATAGCGCCATCCCGCGTCGAAGGCGACGTACTTTCTCGAGTCGGCCGCGCGCATCGCGAAGACGAGAGCCTGACTGGCGACTGAGGCCACGCACGCCCCGTACACACCGATGAGGGGGATGAGCGCCGGGGTGAGGACGACGCAGCACACCGCACCGGCAAGAGTCGTCCTCATGATGTAGGCCGTGTGCATGGTGGAGGTGTAGACGGTCCCGTAGAACGCGTTGAAGACGTTCATGAGGTTCGCGAGCAGCATCACGGGGATCATCGTCCAGGCGGGGTAGAACTCGCCCTGGAGGAAGAACGAGGCGAGCCAGGGAGCGAGGAGGGATATCGCCCCGCACAGGACGCACATCGCCGCCTGCAGGAAGGAGAACACGGACGAGAAGAACCCTGCGAGGCCGTCCTCCTCGGACTCCTGGAACGCGGAGAGCTGCCACGCCTGCTGGAAGATGGAGTACGCGGTGTTGAGGAGGTTCGGGACTTTGCTCCCCGCGGCGAACATTCCCGAGGCGGAGATGCCGAGCATGCCCGTTATGAAGAAGCGGTTGATGCTCGTGCCCGCCCACCAGAACAGGGAGTTGGGGACGAGAGGCAGCGAGTAGGCGAGCATCGGGCGCGCGAGTGCGGCGACCCGTCTCAAGACTCCGGAACCCCCGAGCACCGCCCGCGCGCCGCGGAGGGCGAGCTGCCCCAGCCCCCCTGCGGTGAGGTAGAGGACGACCGCGGCAAGGGGGCCGACCGACACGGACGCGAAGTACCCGACCACGGAAAGGCCCGCCCCGCCTATGAGGGCGACCGCCGAGACGCAGGTGACGAGCGAGGAGAGGCCGGCGCATATGGGTATGAGCCTGACCCGCCCCATGCCGCGGGCGACCTCGCCGCACAGCTGCAGGAGCGCGCTCGACGCGTAGGCGAGGACGAACCAGCCCTTGTAGGACCCGAGCCCGCCGAATGCGCCGAGGCCGAGCAGGGGCGAGAGGGCGGCGACCGCCGCGACCGAGGCGAGCGTCACAGCGAAGCCGACGAACGCGTACTCGCCGGCCCGGCCGCGGTCCCCCACCATGAAGCGCACCGCCGCGTCCGCCACCGAGAGGGTCGCCAAAGGGGTCACGAGGGAGATGACGGTGAGCGACATGTCCGTGAGGCCGTACTCGCCGGCGCTCATGAAGTAGGTGTAGAGCGGCACGAGCAGGAACGTCACGAGCTTCGTCGCGACGGCGTTCACCGCGAACAGCCCGAAGTTGATGATGAGGTTTCTATACTTGTTCATGGGGAGAACCTGTTGCACTCGATGGACGGCCGATTGGATCCGATTGTCTGGCGGCCATCATTCGACCGCTCCTCCCTTTGATGGGGACTTCCTTCCGAAGTAGGCGTCGAGCGCCTCGAAGTGCCCCTCGGCCTCCCTTGCGACGCGCGAAGCATCGAAGGGTTCAGAGGCGACAACCTCCTCGCAGGGCCCCATGTCCTCGGGGTCGATGTCGGGGATCTCCAGCACGTTGTGCCCGCTGAGGCCGAGGTCGCACAGCACGTTGGTCATCTTCCCGCTGTAGGGGATCGACAGGACCTTGGCGCCTGCGGCGAGGCCGAGGACCATGGCATGGAACCTCGTGGCGACGACGACCTCGCTGGCAGCGATCTCCCGCAGGACCTCATCCACATCGCCCCGGTAGAACAGCCTGCTCACGCAGACGCCAGTGCCATCGGCGGCATCCGCGACTCGTTCGACGGCCTCCTCGTCACCCTCCGCTTTGCAGAAGGAACACACCGTCACTGCATACCCCTCTTCTGCGAACCATCGTGCCGCTCGAGCCATCCAAGATTCGTATGCCGCGGCATGCGCGGCTAGCGATGCGCTTCGCTGCCGGCTCCTCAGGTTAATCACCGACATGAACACATGCCTCTGCTTGTCAACTCCAGGAAAGGTGGTAGAGAAAAGAATGTCGGGAGCAATTCTCACGTTGCCCAGATCGGAGAAGAGCTCGAACGAGTACCTGTCGCGGAAGCAGACATCGGCGCAGTCCGCGGAAAATATCTCTCGGAACCCCTCGAGGAAACTGCTCGTATAGTAGGGACCGAAGTTGGCTCCTAACACGAAGGTGTCGGAGCACGCCTTATAAACACCGTGTCGGTCGCGAACCATAATGCTATTCATTATTTTTGATACGGCACCACTCGGGAAGGATTGAATAAACAACGATCCTCCGACCACAACTAGGCAGTCCTCATGTTGCAACTCGTGCAGTAACAATCTTTGTCGCATTCGACTTTTGATGAAATTCGTTCCCTTGCATGGAGGAAGGCGACTGCCACATCGGACGTGAACGACCTCGAGGTTGCTGTAGTCCAGATGTCCCACATGTGCATTGCTATCAGCAACTATTCTGAACAAAACATCCGGATATCGCGTCAGCACAGTGCGAAGAAAAAGGTCGTCTCCTAGATTCGCCTCTGGATAGAACTCAATCAAAGCACGCGAAGATGGGATTGGTCGATTGTCCATAATCCCTCCCTTTCTTGTGATAAACTGCAGACTTTCATCTGCCCAGCAGGCGGCGAACCATCCGCTTTATTCGACAAATCAGATACAGTGCAAGAAAGTGGCGTCGCCGCAGAAGAAAAATCAAAAGTCGAAAGTCGAATCGCAAGGCATAACGCTTACTTGTATCTGAAAAAACGGTAGCATAAGCCGGTGTGTCGGTAATGTCGTTCAGATAAGCCTTTGCCTCAGGATAAGGAAGCGCTTCGGAGGCAGCTTGCGAGACCTCCGCGTACGTCCTTTGGCCGAGAGCATATACGCCGTTCTCAAAATCGCTCGTACCGCAATCAGAGTCCCATTTCCGGGCAAAGCGAAGATGCTGCCTCCATGTGAAATTCCGCTGTTCAAGTTGAGTTCTATCAAACGTTTTTGTCGAGCTATCATAGTTAACTCGGTAGAAATACAATGGCTCGTGGAGATAGTAGAACGAACTCGCTCGATCGATTATCGCTAATGATTGGAATAGATCCTCTGCATAGCTGAATCCGCTCATATCCGAGTGGTCTTTATCGATGTCAAGCAGAGTTTTTTTGAAAGCCTTCGTGCACATTGAATTTAATGCACCAGACGTGCACGCAATCTTATAAATCAAACTCAGCTCATCTTTAGGAATATACGTGCTTTGACTAAACGGTTCCTCGCTCCAAAAGCTTGAGTAATCCGATCTACGAGATATTCCGAACAAGATTATATCGACGTCATACTGAGATAGGGTTTGAGTAATGAGCTCAAGCGCATCCGGTCGCAGTGTATCATCGCCATCAAGTGTGAGGAGATAATCACCACTTGCCAGTTCATAACCGGCCCTCCTGGCTAAATAAGGGCCAAGATTACGCTGTTCGACAAGTTTGATGCGCTCAGGATAGTTGAGCATATAGTCTCGGCAAATCAGCCCGCTTGAGTCCGTTGACCCATCATTGACCAAGATTATTTCCACGTCTTCGACAGACTGCTCCAAAATCGATTCTATGCAATCCTGTAAATACTTTTCAACGTTGTAGACCGGCACAATAATCGAGAATCTCATTTCTTTGATCCTATCAAATTCAAGAACATACTTTGACTCATATTTGTTTGTCGAAATCCACATCGGCGTGTTCAACGAGGTTTACGTTGCTCAAAGAAAAGCTCCGATCACACCGAAAAAAGCGGTTGATATAAATGATGAAGTTTCAACGATTCCATATGCCACTGAATAACCGTGAAGGACAAACAGTGCGGAAGCCAATATCATCCCGATGCAATCAACGACAAAGAGGGACTTGTTTGCACTGGGAGGTTCGCCAGCCATTCTCGCGATGACCGATGTCTCCCCCAGTGCAAAAAGTACTGGGACGAGCCTCGTTCCATTTGATTCAAGCACTGATGACAGTGCAACAGTGACTGCCGCAACAGAAAGCGACAAAGCGTTCATAGACGATATTCCCTTGCCATTCGCTCCGCGGCTCTTCTCTAAACGAACGACGTTGTAGACAAGAAACAATATCCAAAGGAACGTGAACGCGATGTTGACCCTCGTGTTGAGTGAGCTTGATTGCGCCTCGGTCCAGTTGTCGCCCTCGCTGTAACCGAGGAATGCCTCCAGGGCGCTCGCAAGCACCTGAGCAACTGGATTACCAATACCTTCGATGATGGGATAAACCAGGTTTCCAATCACTGCGGATGCAAGCGTTACAGCAAAGATAAGCGCAATTCCTTTTACTGGACTACTTGCAATGAGGCTTGACATAAGAAGCAAGAGAACCGATAGAATCGCAACAAAATGAATGAATACTCCGACCAAAGATAAGATGAATGCGCCTGACAGCTTTATTTTATCCGTGAAATATAGGTAAGCAGCAAGTGCACAAACCAGTAACGCGATAGTCGATCGAATCCCGCAAACAACCCAGAGAAAAGGGATTGCCGCGACAATATGAAAAAACGCGGCCGCAGTGATATATCTGTCCGCTTGCAACCTACCGGAGCAGTCAGCGACGATATACCCAATAATCGCATATCCGACAAAGGCCGCACTCGACTGCAACAGGTACGGGTCTCCTATCTTTGCGACGATCCAGCACCATATGTCCCAGACAAACAGAGCGTCATAGTGGCCCGCACCGAAGCAGTGAAAAACGTCGACTCTTTCGTAGTTCTGCAACAGCGCTATGTGGCGCGCGATATCATTTGATGAGTCAAGCCTCAATCCATAGAACGCAATGGCAAAACAGAGGCCCAAGACAGCTGCAATCTGGACTGGGTGCTTTTTATAATTGAATGTAAGAAGAGCCAACAGTGTTGCTCCCAAGGGGCACACTGCGGCAAAAAAGAGGTGGGGAATCATCTATATAGCCCGCCCCCTATCTCCTCTTCCTCGGGACAGACGAACATACAAGGATGTATACTTTTGCGCCATTCGAGACGATGAGAAAGATGAGAGATCTTTTGGGCGGTTGGGGCGTTTGCCCGTCAGAGAGGCTCGGATTGCTGCTCTCAGCGATTCCTCCGAAAGCGCGTTAAAACACACAATGCACCCTTGGTCAAGCACCTCATCGTTGATTTCTCGATGCGGCGGGATATCCGAGAGCAGCGCGGGCAGCCCGCAGCTGAGCGCCTCAAGCACAGCAAGGGGCATACCTTCCGATGTCGATGCCGAAACGAACAGGTCACTCACCTGGAGCCAAGGCAACACATCAGGGACGAAACCGTGGAAGCTCACGTTGGCAAGAGAAAGCGATTTACACTTGCCGTATTCGGGTCCTTCGCCGAACACGTGCAGCTCGGCGTCTACTCCAGTATCCTCTAGAATGGAAGAGAATGCCTTCACAAGAGGCAGCGTCCTTTTCCGCTCGCTGCATCCGCCAGTCGTCACCAAGGCGAGGGTGTCCGACGCGATACCGAGTTTCTCACGAAGAAGCGTACGAGAAGTCGCATCGAGCGAATGGAATTGAGTCTGGTCAACTCCGTTGCGTACCGTCTCGACATCAAGGGCGTATTCCCGTCTTAGATACTCGGCGTTCGCCTCCGAGCAGGCGACAATGGCGTCGAAGCTCCTGAGAGCAGAAACCTCGGCACGGGCCATAAGAATCGCCTGGAGATTTCCGTACGTAGTGAGGAAATCATCTAATATGCAGTTATGCACCGTAACAACCCGCGCATAGGGGAGGTCGCGGCAAAGGAGAGTCGCCCTGAATCCATGGGCATGAACGATGTTCGGCTCAAACCGTTTGAGAGCGAGGCTTAGCGCTCGTTTGCCTAACAGCATCGACCGGACACGGCTATCGAAGACGCGCACGACGGGTACGCCGATTCGCTCGAAGTCAGCCGCCCGCGATTCCTCCGGCTCAGAGGCAAGGGTGAAGACGGCTGCCTCGCAGTTTGATCCTAGGTTGTTGACGATGTCATAGAGCACGTTCACTGGCCCACAGCGGTCAAGAGTGGAGATGACATAGGCAACCCTCATTGTACCTGCCCCCTCAGCAGCCTGTTGTAGACCGTCCGGACAAGGCTGGGCGGCAAGATCGTCGCCGCCGCCCTCTCCGCTATAGCTCGCGCCAAATCAGCGCGATCAATCAGTCCGATTCGTCGAAGGGCAGAAAAAAAGTTAATCTGGCTCCTCAGATACGCCATATTGGACCGTCGAGAGTACATCCCATCGCCCGTCCGGACGTCGACGACGATGTCTGGGACGTTCGCACAACGGCAGCCAATGGCGATCATCCGCGCCCAGAGCCAGTAGTCTTCCATCCAGGGGAAGGGCTGGTAGCCACCTGCCCCTTCAACCATGTGCCTGTCAAACATGACGGACATGTGGTTGAAGGGGTTCCTTCGCTTAAGCCCCTTTTCAATATCCGCCTGTAGGAGCGGGACCTCGCGAACCGATCCCATGTCCCCGGGCTCCCGGTCGAATTCCTCGATGGCGCCCCCGATGAGATCGAGGCCCTCCGCTGCCATCTTCTCAAGGAGGAGCTCGCATCTGCCGGGGCGCGACATGTCGTCGGCGTCCATGCGTGCCACGACGTCGCAATGGCACAGCGGCATGCCAGCGGCGAGCGCGGCGCCGAGGCCGCCGTTCTCCGACAGGTGGTGGACTATCATCCGTTCGCCAAGCTCCCGTCCCCATTCAGAGAGCACAGCGTCGAGTCCATCCGTGAGGGGGCCGTCGCAGACAACCACCATGTCGCGGAACGGTACGGTCTGCTCTGCCATCGAGGCGATGGCGGCATCGAGGTACTCTGGCCTGTCCTTGGCATACACCGACATGAGGACAGAGTAGGGCGGAAGCTTCCCCGCGCTCATCGCGCCCCCTCCCCGGTCACCATGGTCCGCAGCGTCCTCCAGACGATGGAGAGGTCCAGCGAGAAGCTCCGGTTCTCTATGTACTCGATATCCAGGCGAGCCTTCTCCTTGGGCAGCAGCTCGTAACCGCCCTCTACCTGTGCGAGACCGGTGATGCCGGGGCGCACGGCGAGCCGCTGCTCCCACCCGTCGATTCTCTCCTTGAACACCTCGTGAAAGACGGGGCGCTCGGGCCTTGGGCCGATGAGCGACATGTCGCCCTTCACCACGTTCCAGAACTGCGGGATCTCGTCCAGGCGAGTTCTGCGCAGCTTGTGTCCGAGCGGTGTCACGCGCGGGTCGTCGCCGGCAGCCCACTGGGCGCCTCGCGCCTCCGCGTCGACGTACATCGACCTGAACTTGTAGACCTTGAACAGCCTCCCGCCCTTGCCCACGCGGGTTTGGGCGTAGATGGCCGGGCCAGGGTCCTGCCGCTTTATCATGAGCGCGATGACACCCATGGGGACGGCGAGAACGACGAGTGCGCACGAGCAGGCGGCCACGTCGAAGGCGCGCTTTGCAAAGCGGTAGAAAATGCTGCCGTTCACGCGTTTCAGCCTCGGCAGCACCACGACCTCATCGTCAGGCAAGAGTCTCTCCAGAACGTCGGGTGCGATAGAGCACTCCGTGAGCCCCGGGGTGTGACCGAGCGCGAGCATCACCGCCTTGGCCTCGCCCTCGTCAACCACGGCCTCTGCAGCCCCTGCAAGACTATCGATTACTGACGGGGCCGCCCCGGCGACGCCGAGGGAGCCCCTTTCCTGTGGCGTCATCCGCGCCGCCTCATCGTTCATCGGGGGCATGGAGCGTCCCCCCCCCCCTCGATTTCCGAGGGCATGAATTCTTCCAGCGTTTCCATCGACAAAGATCCCGACCCTGATCCCGTGTCCTTCAGTTCCTCAAATGCGCCGGCGCTCTCGCGCCCCCGTCAGCTCTTGAACGGGACGTCCAGCGGCGCCTGCTCCGTGAAGACCTCGCCCGGCCCGCCCACGGCGACCTCGCAGCGCCTGCGGTGGCGGTCCACCTTGGAGATGCGGTCCTCCTGACCCACGAGGGGGCCGTCCGTCACGTGCAGCACCCCGTCCACGATCACGGCGGTGGAGCTGCGGATGACGTGGTGGACGTCGGACGATTTCTCGTACCAGGCGGCCACCTCGTCGGAGAGCGGGGCCCACGAGCGGGCCTCCGTCCCCACGAGCTCGACGGGCAGCGTCAGCCCGGAGACCGCCTTGGCCAGGCCCGCCGCGTCGGCGGATATCGCGAACGCGTAGCCCCGGTACATGTTCACGGGCTCCAGGAACCACGTCCCCTGCCGCTTCATCCAGCGCTCCTTGCGCAGCACGAAGGCGTCCCTCAGGAGGGAGGAGGGGACGAGCCGCCTGAGCTCCGCGCAGAGCGACTCCTCGCGGCCCTGCGGCATGCGCAGCAGGTACCAGCGCTCGCGGCCCCGGGGGCTGCGCCGCCCGCAGGGGAGCCCCGCGGCCAGGCTGCCGCCTCGCGGCGCACCGCCCGTCCCACGCTGCCTCTTCTCGGTGGCGACCGGCATCCCCGCCCCCCTTCCCGCTCCGCGCCCCGGGGAGCCGGGGCGCGCAAACGTACACCTTTTCAACTGGAGCGTTTTTGCAGGTGGAAGTGGGTGGCGCGACTTGTGGAGCAGGCGTTTTGTTTCCCGCGGGGAGGGGTTGGCGTGTATAATGTCCGTGTTTATGAGTGTTTGAAAAGGTGTACTTTTTAGCGCATGCGAAAAGCGGTGTTTACCTGCGGTTTCCCCGCTTTACCGCGTCCCCGGAAGACGGGTCCTTTACCCTGTCCTCCCGGAGCCACTTGTCGAAGGTCGAGATGGACACCTTGAGCCTCGACGCGGCCTCCGATCTCGTGATATGCCCCGCCAGGTAGCTCTCGCGGGTCGACTTGTAGATGCCGGGGCGGCGCTTGCGGGGCCGCCCGAACCGCACGCCGCGTGCCTTCGCGGCGTCTATGCCCTCGCGCTGGCGCTGGTGTATGCTCTCGCGCTCCACCTGCGCCACGTAGGAGAGCAGCTGCAGCACGATGTCGGATATGAGCGCGCCGGTGACGCCGCCCCGGTCCTCCCGCGTGTCCAGAAGCGGCATGTCCAGCACCACCACGTCCGCGCGGATGTCCTTGGTGATGTCCCTCCACTGCTCGATGATCTCCTCGTAGCTGCGCCCGAACCGGTCTATGCTCTTCACCACCAGCACGTCGCCCTCGTGAAGCGCCGCCTTCATCCGGATCCACTCCGGCCGCTCGAAGTCCCGGCCCGAGGCCCTGTCCGCGAAGACGTCCTCCCGCTCCACGCCGAACTCCTCCAGCGCCACGAGCTGCCTGTCCAGGTTCTGCTCCCGCGTGCTCACGCGCGCGTAGCCGTACACCTTGCCGCCCATCGCAAACACCGCCTTTCCCGCCCGCTCCGCACCCGCCCCGACCTGCGCGGGCGCCGACCTGCCGGGGCCTCACCCGGCAACGTTAAAAGGCCGTCGCAAACCCGCCCCCGCGCGCTGGTAGAATTGACCGGAGGCGGAACGGAGGCACCCACGATGGAAGACGCGACCAAAGCGAACCTGGAGCCGGGCGGCATGGCCGCCGCAGGCCACCCCAAGCCCATGCTCACCGTCGGGCAGCAGATCGCCCATATGAAGTCAAAGGGCATCACCTTCGACCTCGTCTCCGAGGAGGATGCCGCGAGGCACCTGCGCACCAAGTGCCAGTTCTTCCGCATCTACGCGTACCGCGAGCTCTTCGACAGGCACGTCGGCGGCGCCCGGGACGGCCAGTACGCCAACCTGGACTTCGGGCACCTCAAGGCGCTCTCCAACCTCGACCGCATGCTGCGCGACGCGCTGCTGCCCATGACGCTCGACATAGAGCACTTCACGAAGGTCCGCCTGCTCGCGGCCGCCGAGGACGCCGGCGAGGACGGCTACGCCGTCATGCGCGACTACCTCGGGTCGCTGCCGAGAACGCAGCTCGACCGGGTGGAGGCCGAGCTCGACCGCCGAATGAACGACCCCTATGTCGGCGCGGCGGTCCGCAAGTACCGCAGCGACATGCCCGTCTGGGTGTTCTGCGAGGTCGTGCCGCTCGGCATGTTCTCCGGCCTGGTCAAGTTCTGCGCCGACCGTTGGGGGGACGAGGGGCTCCGCAAGGTTCACTACCTGCTAAAGAACACGCGGTCGGTTCGCAACTTCTGCGCGCACGGGGCGTGCTCGGTGAACGGGCTGCTCCAGCGCGGCTCGAGCGCGCGGCCGCCGGCGGCGCTCGTGAACGAGCTCACGTCGGCCGGGGTCCCCAAGAGGCTACGCTCGAAATGGCTGCGGGGCGGGCGCATGGTCAACGCGTGCTCGACGCTCTACCTGTACCGGAAGGTCGTGCCAGAGGGGGCGGCCCGGTCCGAGCGGGAGGCGGCGCTCAGGGAGCTGTTCGGGGCGGTCGAGGGCAGCGGGGTACCGCCGGAGAACGCCGCGGTCGCCGCGCTTCTTTTCATGAAGCGGTTGACCGTGGCGATAGGTATGCTAGACTAAGCGCACATAACAAAGCCTTCGGGCTTATCGGGGCGGGATTGCGCAAGCGGTTCTGCCCCGTTTTCGCATGCGCCCGAGGGGACGCACCCGCGAGACGTCACGACGAGTCGCGAGTCCGACGCCACGATATCGCGACCTAACGCAATCGCGACCGGACCCGAGTCGATGCGATCGAAGCGCTCGACCTCCAAACGAGGGGCCACACCCCACCACCACCCGCTGCCCGTCGAGGGCCGACCGCAGCCCACCTGCCTCCGCTCCGTTGCACGCACGGCTCGGAAACCGCCCCGCCCTGCGCATGAAAGCGATACTCACGGCCATGCCCGCCGCTCCGGCTGTGTATGCTTCCGCGGCTCGGGCCAGCCGGCTCCGCCTGCGTGTCGCTCCCGGCTCAGGTCAGCCGGCTGCGCCGTCTGCCCTTCGCGGCGGTCGCACACTCCGGCTACGCCGTCTGTCCCTCGCGGCGCTTCGCATACACAGCCTGCGCTCTGGGCACGGCCTGACGGGAGGTTGACGTGCGCAGGGCGGGTCGGTTCCTCGCGGCGGCGCGCACTCCGCTACGGCAGATGGGCTGCTGCCCCTTCTCCCTCGTTCGCGGGTGGTGGTGGGGTGTGGCATCCGCTCGCGCCCCCACGGCGGGCGCCCGCGAGGGCGCCGGGGAGCTCGTGGGCGACGCCTTGACGCCCGCGTCGCCGCCACCCGGCCGAGGGCCGCGTCCGCCACCCCGGCGCGCCCCGTTGCAGCCGCCGAGACGGCGCCCAGGGCCGCCGCGCCCGCGACCCGGACCCCGAGCGCCCGCGCCGGCAAACGGCCCCGCAGCCGAGCCCCGAGCGCCCCTGGGCCCTACTCCGAGCCCTCCCGCGCGCCCGCCGCCACGGCCGCCCGGGCCGCGCCCTCGTCCTCGCCGTACCACTTGCAGCGGTACTCCCAGGGCCGCATGAGCCCCGCGGCCACCTCGTCCATGTCCTGCCGCTTGTCGCTCGCCGTGTCCGAGATGATGCTGTCGTCGAACGTCACGCGGATCCCGCCCTCGTCGGGCAGCTCTACGCCGAGCCCGCGCCCCACCGCCAGCAGCGCGTGGCAGATGCCCGCGATCGCGCCCTCCAGTGCGTGCTCGTGCCGGCGGATGTTCCTCATCAGCGCCGAGTTGTCGGCCGACACCTCCGTGGCCGTCTTCACGTAGCCCACGTTCTCGAGGTCGAAGTAGTTGATGCCGAAGCCGCAGAGGTCGCCCAGGGTCTGCAGCGCCACGCGGAACGCCCGCGCCTGGTCCTCGGTCCTCAGCTGCGGCGCGAACTCGTGGATCGTGTCCTCCGTGCTCATCACCTTGCGGAACACGGTGCAGTCCGCCTTGCCGAACGGGATCGAGACGCGCCCGCCCTTGCCGTCGCGCTCCACGTCGAACATCACGTCCGACAGGAACACCCTCATCTTCCCGTTGTCGATCTCCGACATCATCGCGTCGTAGCAGAGGTCAACCGCCTGAATGGCGTCCACCGCGTCAGCGAACACCGACTGCCCGTAGGGCGACATGTCAACGCGCGTGTTGTCGATGGCGGGTCTCACGAGCGAGAAGGTCGGAAACACCGAGCCCGTCTCGTACACCGGGCACACGCCCTCGGGCTCCACCCGGTTCCCGTCCCGGTCGAAGCAGGCCGTCACGATCCGGTACGTCCCCTCGGCCCCGCTGCTTTCAAGGGGAGAAGAGCCTGGGCGAGAAGAACCTGCCGCCAGCGAGCCCTTCGACGCGTATTCCCCAGGCGAGAAGAACTCGCCGCCCGCGCCCTTGAGGTGCAGCTGCACCTGGTCGACGGCCCTGCCCCTCCAGAACGCCCGCGTCACGAACGCGCACTCCGTCACGCCCTCCTCGTCCCACGTGAGCGGCACCACCATGCGAGCGTCGTACCGGCGCACCCGCACCTCGCGCGCCCCCGCGTCCACCCAGAGCGCCCACGCGCCCGTCCCCAGCCCGAACGCCCGCACCACGCACTCCTGCGCCGCCGCCAGAAAGCCCGTCCGAGCCATCCACGCAGCGAGCCAGTCCGTGCACGCCTGGTCGTCGCACGCCACCTGCGTCTTGTCGTTCAAGAGGAGCGCCCCCCACTCCCGGCACACCCGCATCGCGGGGTGAATGCTCCTGCGGTGCACCTCGTACACGCGCCCGACGCCGTCGGTGTCCTTGTAGTCGTAGAAGTCCCCGAGCGCCCGCATCCACCGGTCCCACGCCCGAATGTGAGGCTCCATGTCCTCAAGCGGCAGCGAGAACCCCAGCCCCCTCAGCCATGCCCGGACATGCTCCGGCACCCAGTAATCGCGATCCAGACCCTCCACAGCGCACCTCCCGAACGGTTCCTTCAATCGCCGCTCAGGTTAAGCGCCCGTCCCAAACTCCCGCCGCCTATAGCACTCATGCCTACGCTGCTCCCGCCACTTTTGCATATGCACGCGCGCGATAGCACCGCTATACCGCCATCCCTGTTTCTGCCATATGAGCTGTCGAAGGCGCTCCTGCCCATGCGGTTTGCATAGACAGGCGGCTCGCGCCAAGGTCGCTCGCCCCTCCGCGCAGCCTAAAGGTCTGCGCTCCGCATCGCGCCGCCGCAGTCGGCGCTCTTGTTCCGCAAGCCAGCCCGGCCGCCGCGAAAGACCCCGCCCACATCAAATCGCACAGCGGCGCCCGGTCCGTCTTGCTCCACGCTCCGGCAGCCCGCAAGCGGTCTGCCTCCGCAGCTCCGGGTGCCTGCTGCGCAGTCACCCTCCGCACCGCTCCAAGCCCGCTACGGTCGCTGCGCTCCCTCCGCGGTCTTTCCGCGGGCTCCGCAAGCCCCGTTCCGGGTCTTGCTCCGCAGGGGCGAGAAGAACGAGCAGACCACGCGCCCAATCCCACACGCTGACACACCCCACCGCAAACAACTCCCGCGTTACCATGCCCACCAGCAATCTCTTGAAATCGAAGGGTGAGAAACGCTTCACTCTTGAAACGCATGAATTGATAATCTGCCGGAGAATCCGGGAAACACGCTGCTAGACCACCGAATCGCATCCGAATGTCCCGCTTGTCACAGGCGAGGGGCGCGCCGCAGCCCCGTCCGGCTACCGCGCACCCCTCACATGGTCGCATCTCTATATTGCTGGCGAGAAGAACGCGCCGCCGCTCAACCCCTCAGCACGTCGTCCATCATCGCGTACCTCACCGCATCGATGGAGTGGTCGTTGCCGTCCGGGATGTCGTCGAGCCACGTCCCGTCCCGGTCGCGGTCGTACTCTTTCAAGCGGAACTCCTCGTAGGCGAGGGGGGCCCGCTCCGGGTCGATGCAGATCTCGCGCAGCCCTGCGAGCCACTCGTAGGAGAGCCGCCGCATGTTCGACTTCCTCGCCGGCCGCACGCGCAGCCCCGCCTCGCGCCGCCACACGGCCATCGACTGCTTGCCGTCCGGCGTGTCGTCGCACCAGATCAGCTCGTCGTGGAGGTAGGCGTCCTCGCCGGGCGCGTCCGCGTAGGTGAGCGCGCCCACGACCATCGCCGCCGTCTCCGAGGGCGTCTTCCTGTTGGCCGACAGCTCGCCGAAGATGGTGAGCCGCCGCTCGCCGGGCTCCCACCCGCAGCGCACGAACCGCCACGGGTCGGGGAACCAGCCCCAGTCCACGCCGCAGCGCGTGCGCGAGAAGCCCCGGCACGCCGCGTCTGAGAGTCGAACGCTCACGATGTTGTTGAACACGCTGCCGCCCGTCCCCGTGACCTCGCCCAGGTACTCGGAGCGCCACGCCCGCTCGTCCACCGAGCGCAGGTACTCCGCCTCCTCGACGAAGGGGGCGCCCAGCCACTCCGGGTGGCTCTCGACGACGTCCAGATACGAGCTCTGCCGCACCAGCGTGTCCGAGCGCCGCTCGCGCTCCAGCTTCTCGCGGTTCACCCAAGACCACAGCGTCCGCGGCGGGTTGTAGCTGTAGAAGATCCAGAAGTCCTCGCCGCCGCGCCTGAGCGAGTTCAGGATCGAGCGCACCGCGTCGATGCCGTCGAACTGGTCGAGCTCCTCGAACCAGATCACGGCGGCGTACCCGAGCGCGAACTTCACGCCCTTGAGCTTGAGCGGGTCGTCGGCGCCGCGGAACACGATCCTCTGACCGGTGGGCAGGTACGTGATCTCCATCGGCGAGATGCGCGCCCGGAACCACCCCTCGAGTCCCAGCTCCGCGATCGCCCACGTCATCTGCTGGAACACCGAGTCGCGCAGCGTGTTGGAGAAGCGCCGCACGACCACCGCGTTCGCCTCCGGGTGCGCCAGCAGGAGAAGGACGACGCACACGCTGATGAAGCTCGACTTCGTGGAGCCGCGCCCGCCGTGGAGCCAGTAGTGGGTGTGCCCGTGCGCCATCACGTCGCCGAGCACGTCGTGGAAGCGCGGGATGATGAGCGAGGAGGCGTCAACCATCGGCGCGCTCCACGTCGACGGCTCCGTCGAACCCCGGCAGCTTCTCCTGCACCGGCTGCGCCACCACGCCGAGCACGATTCTGGGCGCGGCGTCGGCCTTGGCGTCGTCGCGCTGGCGCTCCGCCTTGCCGTACTCGTCGGGGTACTTGCGCTCGAGCAGCCACGCGGCGGCCGTCCAGTACTGGTTTCTCGCCAGCGCCGCCGAGCGGATCGTGGTGAGCAGCGTCCGCTTGAACGCGCTCTCCTCCTTTTTTAGCCCCTCGCTTAACGCGCGCTGCAGCTTCGTCTTCGGCTCGCCGATCCACCGGTAGAAAGTCGATTCATGAATTCCCAGCGCGCAGATGATATCGCCGTTCGAGAGCCCGTCGGCCTTCAGCTTGATCGCCTCGTCCACCATCTCCTGCGTCAGCTTCGGCTTGCGCGCCATTTCGTATCACCCCCGTGAAAGCCATAGATTCCCTCACGGTGGATTTTCCGGAGCGGTCACAAAGGCACGGGAAGAGGCGCCCGGAGGCGCCCCCGCTACCTATTCCTCTCCCTTTTTCCCTTGAGCCCGTACTTTCGGCACAGCCGCGAGTTCCGCTGTCGCATCTTGTCGCGTTCCCGCCGCACGTCGTCGATGTCGGCGGCGTCCTCGGCATGGGCCCGCTCCCGCTCGAGCTGCTCGTTGAACGCCCGCTCCTGCGCCAGGTGGTACTCCTCGGTGCACCGGCGGCACATGCCCGTCTGCCGGTTGATCTTCACGCCCACCGCGCCGCACTGCGGGCACACCGTCTGCACCGCGAGCGAGCAGTGTATCCGCGAGGCCCGCATCTCCACGGCTCGCACGGAGTGGTGCACGCCGCACCGCCGCTCGATCTCGGCGGCGGCATAGGCTGCGCCCCGGAAGCTCACCTCCCGCAGGACGTCGTCCTGCTCCTCGGTCCACCAGCTCACCGCGACCGCCCCCGTCTCAGGTGGCGCCGCCGCCCGGCTCCACCACCCCGGAAGCCGGTTGAGACGGGGAGCAGCGCCGAGACCAGCGAGGACGCCCGCCGTCTCGACGTCTCAACCGGAATCCGACCCGAGCCCCTCGCGCGCGCATGCGCCCGCGCGCGCCCGCACGCGCGCGAGGCAGACCTACTCTTCTTTCCCGTCAAGACGTTGAGACAGGAGGGGGATATGCCCACCCTGACCAGCCGCCACCCCCATCTCAACCGCCGTCTCAACATGGCGCGCCCCCTTGAGGCATCGAGACGGACGGCCCCGCGCCCGCCGCCCGGTCGAGCAGCGCCTCCATCGCGGCGTTGTCGATGCAGACGCAGTACACCCGCGCGCCGTCGAAGCGCCGCTGCCGCGTGAACCCGCGCCCGCCGCCGCCGACCAGCACGCCCTCGTCCGCCATGCGGCGCAGCGTCTTCTGCCGGTCGAAGTTGGCCTCGCCGAGCGCCCGCTCCAGCACGCTGGAGAACACCCACCAGCAGAACCCGGGCCGGTCGCGGTACTGCTCGATAGCGCCCCAGCGCTCCAGTCTGTCCATCTCCGCCGAGTCCTCGAAGTGCAGCCGGTTGCGCACGAGCCACTCCGAGAGGAACTGCACCGCCTTGAGGTCGGTGTCGCCCGCGTCCGCGCCGGTCGCGTTCACGAGCGCCCACCGGGCGAGCCGCATCGCGCCGTCCAGGCAGCTCGACCACTCGCCGCCGGGCGCGAACACGTAGAACTGCGCGAGCGCGTCGGCAAGAGCCAAGAGCGCCACGTTGTCCGCCTGCGGGTGGCCGCCGGCAGCATCGCACACCGCGTCGCGCAGCGCCGCGTACTGCCCGGCGTAGAACTCGGGCCCGTTCCGACGGAGCGCCGCCACGTAGGCGCGCCCGGCCGTGCCGTGCTGGGCAGACACCAGATGGTGCATCGCCTGGGCGGCGCGGACGTCCGGGAACGGCTCCGCGCAGAGCTCGAGCGTGCGGTTCGCCGCGCCCTGCTGCGTCGACGACCCCACGATGGGGATCTCGCCGGTGGCGATGGTGAGGCAGCGCCACGACCCCGCCCGCATCATCGAGCGGTCGGAGTTGAGCGCGCCCCGCTCGTGCCCGAGCGAGAGCGAGTACAGCAGGTCCTCGACCACCTGGCGCTTGCCCGCCTGGCCGCCCGGCGCGCCCTTGCTCTGCAGCTCGTCGACAATCACCGGTATGTCGTGCAGGAGCGCCGCCGCCCGCACGATGCTCTTCGGCGTGTCGGCGAACGTCCTGAAGTACGAGTCCGCGCCCTCGGTCGGGTCGCCCCACACGCTGCCCGCCGCCTTGAGCGTCGGCGTCTTGCCGCTCCTCGAGCGCCCCCACAGGTACACGATGAACGTCTGCACGCCGAGGAGCGCCACCAGGGGCGAGGCGAAGCTCGCCGCGAGCACGCAGCGAAACGCCATCGACGCCGCCCGCGCAGGCGCCACGCCCTCCACCCACGCCGCGAGCGTGCCCGCCGGCTCCATGAACGGCCGCGCCTTCACCGCCTCGTCCGGGGAGGGGTCGAAGCGCACCCCGCCCGCCCCGACGTCGTAGGGCATGAAGGCGGAGAGCGGCCCGTCCGCCCAGCCGAGGTGCACCACGCTGCGCTCGCGCGGGCGCGCCCAGCCGTAGCGCCGCTCCACGTCGGTCAGGTAGCGCACGATCTCCTTGGCGTTGGACGAGGACACGTTCGCGCCCATCGGCGCCAGCGCCCCGATCACCTTGCTCTGGTTCATCAGCACGTCGCGGTCGAGCGCGCGCTCGCGGACGCCTCCCGGCACCGTCACGCGAACGAGGGCGCGCACGTCACCGGTGTCCACGTCCACCAGGTCGGCCGCCACCCACGGGGCCGTCGAGGTCACCGTGCGCAGCGGCTCGCCGGCGCGGTCGCACGCCCAGAGCCGCCCGCGCCCGTCGACCGCCCAGCCCTCCACGGAGGGCGCGCTCGCGAGGTCGGGCGGCCCAGCCTCGGGGGCCGTCTCGTCAAGACCCCTGTGCGTCCCGCCCGCGCTGCCGGTCGAACATCCGTTCTTATCTTTTGAGCGAGAGGGACGGAAGGCGCCGCCCTTCCGCTCCCTCGGCTGGTAGAACTCCTTGCACCCCGCGATCGCGCGCTCGATGGTCTGCGCCCCATAGGTCGAGCGTCCGCGCCTGCTGTCCCACTTGTCCCGCATGAGGCCGCTCCTCCTGAAGATCCGGTCCATGCGGTCGGCGTCTCCCGCGCACCAGAAGGCGAGGTGGCTGCACAGCGCCATGTCCGCCGCCGACCGGTCGCCTCCCTGTGCGGAGCAGTCGCCCGCCATGAGAGCGCGGATGGCGTCCCCGCTGCGGGAGGCGCACATGCGCTCCAGCAGCGCGTCGTCGTCCATGCCGTCGGACGAGCTCGTGCCCGCCGCCGACAGCGCCGGCTGCGCCGCGGCCTCCGGCTCGATCCACGTCCGGTACGCCCGTTCGACAACGGCGGGATTCTCCGAGATGGCATCGTGCCCCTCGAAGACCGCCCCGGTAACGGTGAAGTAACGGTCGTGGTCGTACATCTCCACCACGCGCCCGCCGGGCTGGCTCCTGCGGCTTCGCGTCGCCCAGTCGGGCTTCGCGCCCCGGAAGATCAGGTGCAGGCCGTCGCCCGAGGGGGACACCTCGGTGTAGGTGCCCGCCTCCTCGACCACCCAGCGGTACTCAGCGTCCAGCACTCCATCGACGATCACGTGGTCGAGGTCGAGCCCCGTGAAGGCGCGGTCGGGCCCGAACACGAACCCCACGCCGTCGCAGCGCCAGCGGCCGACGGCCGCCACGGCGTCCTCGAAGGTCGCCCAGGTTGCGGGGTCCGTGCTCTTGGCCATGCGCCCGTTCGCCGCGCACACCGGGAGCTTCGTCGCCTTCCCGCCGCGCTCTTCGCGCCGCCAGCAGACCCAGCGCGCCTCCGCCCGCAGCTCAGCGGGTACGTTTTCTAGCGATGCCATGGAGAAGCACCGCCCGTCGCCGTATGCGCTACACTGTCTCCCCGAAGAATCCCGCCAGGAATCTTCATCGCGGCGGGCGTGGCTGCAACCGCGCTCGCCGCCCCTTCGGGGCCGTATCCGACCGGTCCGCCGCATCCGGGCGCGCCTGCAAGCGCACCCGCGCCGGCCTCCGGCCGTTCCCGCTCAGCGGGCGCGCGCGTCGTCGCCATGCCCCACCATTCCCTTCGCCGTGTTCGGGAACACCAGATCCCTGCAGATGTAGATCCGCCCGTCAACCTTGTCCGCCGGAATCCGCCCGGCGGCGATGCTTCGCCGTATAGAGTTCACGTGCTCTCCGGTCGCGTCGGCAAGCTGCTTCGGCGTCATCAGCAGCGGCAGCTCGTGGAAGCTCCTGACCATGACCCCTCCCTTCCTGCGGCAAAGCCGCGCCTCGCGAGGGCTCCCTTGCGTCCCCCGTCCGTACGCGCTACATTACCACGCTTAGAATCACATTGCGATACAAACTCGCCCAATGATTGTAAATCTGGTTGCCTGGTGATTCTCAATGTTGTAATATGATTCCAACGGATACTACAGGAGGCATCTCTACGTATCGGGCCTCCATAGGACGCACGCATCCGAGGAGGGCCGAGCCGTGCCTAACAGCCTGCAAAATCTCAGGAAGGAGGCGGGATACCGCACGGCAAAGGACTTCGCCGAGGCGGTGGACATACCCGCACCCACCTACACCCGCTACGAGCAGGAACCCGCCAAGATCCCCATCGAGCGCGCCTGGATCATCGCCGACTTCCTCGGCTGCACCATCGACGCCGTCGTCGGCCGCACGCCCATCAAGCCCAGCGAGATGCGCGGCCCCGTGCAGCGCGCCTACGACGCCCTGTCCGACAAGAACAAGGGCCTGCTCGACGACTACCTCGACTACATCCAGTACAAGGACGGCAAGGAGCAGGCGCGCGACCGCGCGCAGGACCAGCGCCGCTACGAGGAGCTCGTCCAGCAGTACAGCCGCCAGTTCTACGAGTCCATGGGCTCGGGCGAAGCCGACTTCATCGACCTGGTGTCGCTCGGCGATGCCGACGCCCTGCGCGCGCGGTTCCTCGAGTTCGTGGAGACGCGCCTCGCCGACGAGCGCGACCGCGAGATCGCCGACGCCCTCGACATGGCGGAGAGCGTAGGGCGCCGCAACGCCCGCGACAACGGCTGGGAGTTCGAGGTGGCGGGCGAGCGCTTCCTCATACGCGACACGAAGCCCAAGGAGCCCCTGTCGATCGAGCTCGCCTGCTACAAGCTCTCCAACATGCTCTCCGCACAGTACGAGGAGCGAGACCGCGAGGTTCTGGAGGGCATCACGTCCGCCTACGACGGCATGCGCCGGCGCCGCAACGCCTTCCCGCACGCCCTCGGAGGCTCGTTCGGCAACAACCGCGGCTAACAGGAAGGAGGCATCGCACAAACAGATACGGGCCCGCAGGAGCTGGTACCTCCCGCGAGCCCAAAGACAGTCCCAACCAAGCGCTAACAAGGAAAGGACCGGTGACATTATATGCCATCGACCGACCATGCGGCCACAGGCGCCGCCATCTGCGCATACCGCGCCGCACGGCCCATCAGCCATCAAACCGCTGCCCGCCTCCTCGAGAGGAGGCGCTAAACATGGCCAAGGTAATCGGCGAGGGCACCATCGTCCAGCTCGAGAAGGACAAGCCCAAGTCCAAGTGCCGCAAGTGGCAGCTGCGCGTGCCCGTGGGCCTCGACCCGCGCACGGGCAAGTACAAGACCCGCACGCGCCGCGTCAACGACATGACCTACACCCAGGCCAAGAAGGCTCTGCGCGACTTCATCGAGGAGATCGAGGACGACCGCGTCTGGAGGCGCACCGGCACCACCTTCGAGGAGTGTGCCGCCGACTTCATGGAGCGGCGCGACCTGTCCGGCGAGTTCTCGCAGAACACTCAGCTGCGCTACCGCCGCTGCTTCAAGGCCGTCTCCCGCCACATCGGCAAGGCCGAAGTCGCCCTCATCACGCCCGAGATGATCGAGGACATGTACGCGGCGATGCGCCAGGGCGACACGCTTTCGGGAAAGCCGTCGAGCGGGGCCTACCTGAACCAGATCAACAAGACCCTCGACCTCATGTTCCGCGACCTCGTTGAGCGCGAGGTCATCGTGCGCAACCCCATCGACAAGGTGGCGACGCCCAAAGTCGACACCAAGGAGAAGCGGGCCCTCACGCCGGCTCGCATGCGACAGCTCGTCGACCAGCTCGAGGTCGAGACCTCGTGCGACATCGGCTACTTCCTCGCCATCACGATGGGGCTCCGCCGGGGCGAGATTTGCGCGCTGTCGTGGCGAGACATCGACTTCGACAACAAGGTGCTCACCGTCAACCACAACTTCGACGCGTTCCGCAACCTCAAGGAGGCGAAGACCCACGCCGGCATGAGGAACCTCCCCATGCCCGAGTTCGTCTGCGACGCGCTGCTGCGCCGCAAGAAGGCCCAGCAGGAGTACTTCCTCACGCGCAACTACCTTCACCGAGGGCTCAAGAAGGGCTGGAGCGAGCAGACCGAGGACACGCCCGTCGTCCTCGACTTCTACGCCCAGCGCGTGCATCCCGACACCTTCGGCAAATGGTGGGAGCGCGACCGCAAGCTCCTCGGCCTGGACGGCTGGTGTCTCCACGAGCTGCGCCACTCCTATCTCTCGATGCTCGCCCAGCAGGGCGTGCACCCCAAGGTGATGCAGGAGCTCGCCGGCCACGCCAGCGCCACCATCACCATGGACATCTACACCCATGTGAACATGGACCAGAAGCGCGAGGCCGCCGACGTCATGGAAGGCGCCTTCCAGAGCATCGGCGCCGAGGAGGAGTTCATGGCGAAGCACGCCGAGGACGCCCCGAAGGGCCGCCCCTACAAGGTTCGCCACGTCCGTCCGTCACGCCGCACGAGAGCGCCGGAACAAGCCCCGGTACAAACCGAGGAACGATTCGTACCAGATTCGTACCAGCAGCCCGACCGCCCCAAGTTCCAAGTAATCACCACCGCCCCTGACCTGCGAGTTTCAGAGGCAATCTAACAAGCTCAACCAACGAACCGTCTCCCACTGGGAGACCGGCGTCAGGCAAAATGGCCTTACAGGGTTTCATCCTGCGACGATACCTTGATGATACAGTGAGACGACACGAGATAGCAGCGAAAAGTTGAAATACTGCTTGTTTACCGCCGCAAACAAGCGTAGACTAAAGTCGTGCGACGAGGTGTTTGCGCAATTACGCACGCGCAGGCATATCGCATGGCGGTGGACCCGGACATTAGGTTAACCGGGCACGGCGCATCCGGGCGCGGATGTGGCTTCCAAACAGTCGCACGGAATCGAGTCGAACTGCCCGCCCTTCTCGAGAATCGGCAAGTCCGCTCACGCGGACGTGATTCTCGAGGAGGGCGTTTTTCATGGCCATTCCCATCACACCGACCGAAGACGTCGAGTACGTTTCGCCGACCGAGGCGAGCGAGCGCGGCTACGGTTCGCGCGCGTCGATCCACCGCTGGGCCAAGGAGGGGTCGATCCGTTCGATCATGATGACGGACGGCCTCAAGGTCTGCGCCGAGGACTGCGAGGCCCGCGTGCGCGAGCGTCGCGTGATCCAGCCGCGCCGAGCCTACAGCGCTATCGCGCAGCGCCTGGCGCAGGTGGCGCCTGTGTTCACCCCCGAACAGAAAGAGCAGCTGGTCAAGCTGCTCTCGAACTAGGAGGCGGGTGATTCACATGTCTGACGAGAAGTTTCTGAGCGCGCAGAGGCCGCCCGAAATGGAAGAGGCCGCCCCCGCGCCTGCCAGCGAAATGGGAACGGCCAACACTTCCTCTGAAGTCACCGACGATATTACCACATCGTATGGTGACGCGCAAGCTATAACCGAAGAGCATATCAACGAAATCCCGGCTCAGGAGGGCGTGGCAGCGCCCGCAGGTGATGATTGGCGGCGTGAGAGGGATCTGCGCCGCCGTGCCGAGGACCGTAAGTTCTTCGGAGAGCGGCCCGGCATCCGCACGGTGCTCGACACCGCCTGCAACGGCTTCATGGCGGCCGACGGCGCGCGCGAGATAGAGGACAGATTTTGGTCGGTGGCGTCGTATCGCGCGGCGAACGTCGGCTACTTCTGCTACGAGCTGGCGACGGGCCTGATCTCCTCGCTTTGGGACATCATCCCGGGAGGGCCCAATCTCAGGGGCAAGAACAATTGCTCGGAAAAGCCGTGCAAGGAGCCGGCCTTCACGCTCAGCGACTTGGCACAGCATATTCTCGACGTCATGATCCGCAGGATCAACGTTCGCAACAAGCTACTCCTGAGGAAGGGGCTGGTGTACGACAAGGACGAGGCAAAGGTCCTGAGCTGGCCCGTGCCGAAGTCGCTCACCCCCTTCGAGGCGGCGCTTCTCGCGATGGCCTACCATCATCGCCCCGAGCACGGCGTCGTCTGGTCGGTCTACGCTGACGTGCGCAAGCCCGGCGGCGGCAACCTCAAGTGGCGCGACCCCGAGACGGGCGCGTGGGGCGACTTCGTCGCGAACCTCGGCGAGGGCGAGTTCGGCGGACCCATGTACGCCGACTTCATCGCCCTCGTGCCCGGAGGCGACGCCAGGGCGTTCAAGGAGTTCAGAGGGCACTTCACGCGCTTCATCGAGATGTACCGCAAGTTCGACATGAAGATGGCGCGCGTCGAGCATGACCTCGCGAGCCAATGGTCGCTCGTCAACGGCGGCGCCAAGCGCCTGAACCGCTACACGGGGGAGCTCGTCGACGTGACCGACGACCCCGTCGAGCTCACGGCGAACGGCACCGCGGTCGGGATCTACCTCGAGGACGACGGCACGGGACACGCCAAGTTCCCCGAGAACTTCGTCCGCGAGACGCCTGACAACAACGGCGTCATGCGCACGTTCGACGCCAACCGCGACTTCTTCTCCGCCTTCGCCAAGCCCGGCGAGGAGGGGGTCGTGCGCGACGCGCTCCTCACGATCGGCGGCTACTATTACGGCTACGACGCCGGCTCGCGCGAGGCCGTCGCCCTCATCGGCGAGCGCGGCTCCGCGAAGTCGACCCTCATCAAGCTCTTCGAGCGCTCCGGCTCGGGCGACATCGCCACGGTTCCCTGGTGCGAGCTCGGCGACCGCAGCAAGCTGTTCAGCCTGAACGGCAAGGCGGCGATGATCTCGGGCGAGATCGGAGAGAACATCCGGGGCAACACCCGAGTTTACTTCAACATGGTCGCGGCCCATGACACCATCGGCGTCCACCAGCTCTACGTTGGTGACACGCAGATTGACTTCTGCGGCCCGATCGTCGGCGCGTCGAACATGATGCCCAAGACCGACGACCGAACGGGGGCCTTCGAGTCGCGCGTGGGCGTGTACGAGGCCGACCACTCGGTCTACGACAACGAGTTCTACCTCCCCGAGGTGGGCGAGAAGTTCGTCTTTGACAATGAGTTTCAGAAGTGGTTCCTCGGCCTCGTTCGCGCGAGCCACCCGAGCGTGCGCTCGGTCAAGGAGTCGAAGAACCCGAAGCTCCGGGCGTCGAACGCCAAGCTCGCCGATGAGATCGACTGGGTGCGCCAGTTCCTCGACGTCTACCTCGGAAACCTCGACGCCCAGGGCGTCGACGCGTTCTATGTCCAGACCGCCTTCGAGGCATATAAAGTTTGGTACGCCCGCGAGGTCGGTGGCAAGGTGGTCGGCTCGCTCAACCGCGAGTTCAAGCAGTCGTTCGTCCGCTACGTGCGCGAGCGCGGCTGGCTCGTCGACCTCGATGGGCGCGGCCAGTACGCCAAGAAGAGGATGCCCGACGGCTTCTACGAGCCCAGGCGCGTCCGCGCCGCCGTCTCCGAGTGGATCGCCCCGGCACGGTTCGACGCGGCCGGCCAGCCGGTCGCCTACGGCCCCGACGACCTCGTGAAATGGGTCGACTACGACTCGCTCGTCGGCCACCCGGGCAAGCGCGACGGCCTGCTCGACCGCCCCCAGCGCGGCGTCTGCCTCCGCGCGAGCGCCGTGGAGGACTACAACGAGCGCGGCTGGTCCCCCGCTGCACGGCACCATAACGAGTTCCTTCACGAGCAGAAGACCCTCCTGGACAGGCTCACGCCCGACGAGCTCAAGGCCTACCAGGACTTCTGCCGCCAGGCCGACGAGCTCGCCGGCAGGGGCTACCGCGACTCCGACGGCTTCCCCTACGAGGTTCCCGGCGTGCGCGAGTGGGACCGCATGGGCTGCCCGGTCGAGGTCGTCTACGAAGATCCGGCCAAGCCGGACGCCGCCAAGAACCTCGACGTCTGCCTGCGCCTGCACCGCGTAGGCTCCAAGGTCCACGACGACGCCCTGCTCGTCAGGGTGCACGCCAAGAACGTCTACCCGACGCTCAACGACGACGTCTCGGATCTGACCGCCGCCGACGACCTGCGCGTCTACGCCCGCAAGCAGTTCATCTCGGACCCCGGGTTCTGCGACCGCGATGACGACGACGTCGTCTACGAGCCCGTCAGCCCCGTCCGATTCGACGGCGACGACGACCCGGATGACCCCGACGACGACCCGACGCCCGGCCCCGGCGGCTCGTCGACCTCGTCGGACGCCCCCGAGGACGTGAAAACGCCCGACGAAACCGCAGCTCAGGGCACGGCACACGCCTCAGCGCCCGCTGACGGCGTGCACGAGGCACCCGCGCCCTCGGACAAGGAGCCGGCTGCGAACGGGCCGTCAGCGCCCGCTGAGACGCCCGTTTCGGCCGCGCCTGCGGCCGTGGAGGGCGGTGATGCGGCCGAGGAGGCCCCGGGCGCGCCCGATTCGGGCTACGAGGCCTTCTGTCGGCATGCCAAGGGCGCCGTGAAGCATTCGGGCGGCTACGTCATTCACGACGGCGGGCCCGAGGGGGCGACGGTCTGTCGCGAGGTGATCGGCGAGGACGCGTGGGCCGCCTACGGACGGCCGACGAGGCTCACGCGCACGGTCGAGGTCGACGGCGAGAGGTTGCCGCTGATTGAGTGAGCGACGACCCCGCAGGCCTCATGGCCTGCGTGTCGATAGCCCGCTGCGGGGCCGGGCCTCGCGCTTAGGCCCCGCCGGCGGGCGGTGAGCGAGTGAACGAGACGACCTCAAGGGAGTGAGTGAGAGATGAGCGACGAGATGCGCGAGGGCGCGCAGCAGACGGCTTACGCACCGGCTGCGGGCGTGCGCGAGGGCGTGGTAACCGTGAACGCGGAGGCTGCTGCCGACGGTCACGGCGACGCGCGCGCCGAGGCCACGGACGCCGCCGGCGACGGCGCGTGGCGGGCCGAGGACGACGAGCGCGTGGCTGCGCTCGACGCGAAGATCGCGAGTGTGAAGGCGGACCACCGCCGACGCATGAAGCGTCTGAACGCCGAGCGCGACGCGCTCGTGAGGGCGGTCGAGGGCGAGCACATGCGCGCCGAGCTCGAGCGCCTGCGCGCGGAGAACGCGAGCCTCCGGGCCCGCGGCTCCGATGCGCGGAGTGCGTCAGCGCCAACGGGCGTCTGACGCACGTGGCCGGCGCCCGCGCGAGCCGAGCCGTCGACGCGGCCCCTCGGGGCCGCGAGCACGGCGAGGCGAGGGCGCGGTGCGTCCGGCCGGGCGCGGCGAGGCCGCAGGAGCCACAAGGCGACGGCGGCCGCAGACGCGCCCAAGGGCACGCCTCCGGGCGTGCCGGGGGTGCCCCTCGCGGCGGGGCGTTAGCCCCGAGAGCGAGGCCCGTCGGGGTTTGAAGGTGAGCGGCCACAAGGCCGCGAGCCGGAAAACCCCTACGGGCATAAACCTTAGGGCTTTGCCGGGCGCCCTGTGCGCCCACCAGGCGACCGCTCGCGCATGCGAGCACTCGGCGCGCAGCGCCCGCCCCTTTTGGGGCACACGGGTTTGGCGCCCTTTTGGGCGCGCATGGTCTGCCGCCCGCAGGTGCGGGCGCATGGACGGAAAGGAGGCGGCACATGCCGCAGGTGGGAGTCGGCGTGAGCGTGATGGCGCTCACCAACAACGGCAAGTCGACAAAGTCGTCGATGCCGGTGCAAAAAGCCGCGCCGGAGTTCGGCGACGAGCGCGCGTCCAAGACGGCCCACATCGACAAGACGCGCTCGGCCGGGAACACCTACGAGTTCCCCGAGGGCTGCGGGACGTCGGGCGAGGCGCTGGCCGACTGGTTCGTCCAGAAGTTCGAGGACTATTCGCTTGAACAGCAGAGGGCCGGCAAGCGCAAGCCGTCGTCGCTGACGGCGGTGGGCGTCGCGTGCGTCATCACGCCCGACGAGGAGGCCGTCGCGCAGTGGGACAAGCCGTTGCGCGACAAGTTCATGCGCGACTCGCGCGAGGTCTACGAGCGCTGGTTCGGCGCGCCGCTCGACGCGTGGGCGACCCACGTCGACGAGGGTGCCATGGAGGAGCGCGGGCTCACGCGCGACGACGAGCTCGGCGACGAGAGCTTGCACGGGCACGGCACCGGGCGCATGCCCGACCTGCTTCCCGACGACGAGCTCCTGGTCGAGGGGTTCGGCGAGGCGGGCGCGGCGGCGTTCAAGAAGCGCTATCGCGGCAAGGACGACGGCTGTCTTTACCGCACGGGCTCGATCCTGAACGGCGGGCGCCTGAAGCTCCTGCACAACATCTTCCCCATCGAGATGGCGAAGCGCGGCTGGCGCGAGCCCGTCGACGAGAACGACCTCGAGGCCACGGGCTGGACGGTCAGGCCGCACCTGTCCTGGGGCGAGAAGAAGGCGATCGAGGAGGAGACCGGAGAGGTCTTCAAGGAGCCGGCGCAAACGGCGAACAAGTACGCCAGAACGCAGCGCTGGCAGCGCAAGCAGCAGGAGAAGGCGGCGAAGAACGCGGCCGACGAGAAGCGCAACGCCGCCGACGCCGAGCGCAACGCCGACATGCGGCGGGTCATCTCCGAGAACGCGGCGTGGAACGAGGAGGAGGCGCGCGCCCTCGACCGGCGCGCCGAGGAGTTGGAGCGCGAGGCGCGCGACGCCCGCGTCGAGATCTCGCACGAGCACCGGCGCCTCGCTGCGCGCGAGGACGAGGCCGACCGCATGCGCGCCCGCGCCGAGGTCGCGCTCCACGGCTACGAGCCGCCGGCGGGTGTGACGCTCGTGCCGCCCGCCGCCATGCCGCCCGAGCTGCGCGCGCTGTGGCGCCTCACGGACGGCGACGAGGGCGACGACGCGATCGGCGACATCCCCGGCGACCTCTTGGGTGAGGACGGCGAGCCCGACTTGGACGCGGCCAACGAGCGCGTGGACGACCTCGCCGACGAGTTCGCGCGCTCGCGCGGCTACGCGCAGGCCTATGTGGACGCGGAGGGTGCGTGGCTCGTCTCGGCGCCGCTCGAGTACGTGCGCGAGCGGCCCGGCTACGAGGGCCTTGCGAGCACCGACGAGCTCACCGACGACGACAGGCTCTACTGGTCGGAGAAGTGGTGGGACGAGGCGAGCCTCCGGATCGCCGACGCCCAGCTCCTCGGGCTCGACCCGACCGTGCCGCACCCCGGCATCGACGAGCGCGAGGCCGCCGTGGAGGCCTCCCGCGCCGACGTCGAGCGCCGCGACCGGGTCGTCGGCGAGCGCGAGGCGGCCTTCGAGCGCCTGGCGTCGAAGCGCCGTAGCGTGGTCGACGCGCTCGACGCCGAGATCGAGGCCAAGCGAGCGGAGGCGGCGCGTCTCGACGCCAAGACCGACGAGACAGTTCGCTGGCTCGAGGGCGCCGTCGAGCACGTCAAAGAGGCCGACGCCTACGTCGAGCGGGCGAAGGCCGACGCCGAGGCCACGCGCAGGGCCGCCGAGGCCGACGCCGAGCGCACGCGCGCTGAGGCCCGCGCCGAGCGCGAGGAGGCCCTGCGCGGGCTCACGGACCGCGCCGAGGAGCGCATCACGGGCTTCCTCGGCCGGGTCGTGGGCGACGTGGGCTACATCGCGTACCGCACGCTCAGCGTCATGGTCGAGATGGGCGTCGGCGGCGAGCGGTTCGCCTCGGCAGCGCGCGTCTGCATGGACGCGATCAACGCGATGAGCGAGGACGCGATCGGCCGCCCGTTCAGCCAGACGACCGCCGGGCGCGTGCAGGAGCGCGTCGCGAGGTCGTTCGCGCGCGCGTTCGCACGCGACGCCCGCCGCGACGCGGCTGTCCGCGAGGTCGACGACGCGCCGCAGGCGGGCCGCTCCCGCGACGACGGGCCGGGTCTCTGATGGCTGCGCGGGGCGCCTCGAGGGCGCTGACGGCGCGCTGCCGGCACGGACCGTAGCGGTGGAGGTTCGGCGGGCCTGCGGGCCGTGAGCGGGCGCTGAGGGGCCGCAGAATGCATAAGTCGAGTTCAGTTGGTTTTGCAAGAACGGACTAAGGGAGTGGTGAAAATGGAAAAGCAGCAGGCGAGGCGCTGTATCACGCGGCGCAACCTCTTCCGTCTGGGCGCGGTTGTGGCCGGCCTCGGCTTCATGGACGCGGTCGGAGGCGTCGTTCCGGCGCTTGCCGGCAACATCGGGGACACGGTATGGGTCACGGGCGACCGCGAGATCGGAGCGCAGACGCCCTACTCCGGCAGCTTCACCTACCATACCGACGGCAGCTCGGGTGATCCGGTGTTCTGCCTCGAGCAGAACATCCTCAACGGAACGGGCAACGCCTACATCGTCAACCTCGTCGGCCAGCGGACCGGCATGTACAACCACGACGGGGGCGGCCGCGTCTACATGACGTGGACTCAGGCGAACGTCACTGACGCGGCGCTGATCCAGGACTGGTGCTACAACGCATCGGGGTATTCTGGCGACGACGCCTACGTGGCCTGCCAGGGGTTCATCTGGTCGTTCTGCCGCTGCTGCGGTGACTACAACGCGATGGCGACGCGGATGAGCTACGTTCCCGCCAAATACCAGGGGCGTCTCGCCGAGCTGATCTCCTACATCGTCAAGAGCCGCAGCGTCGTGGATGGTGTGGGCTTGTGCTACTCGAAGAGCAACGGCGATCAGTGGCTCGCGCGCTTCTACCTGAGCTCACCGACCACGGACGTGCCGGTGGAGAAGGTCTGGACCGGCACGGGCAACGAGCACTATCGTCCCGACTCGGTGACACTCCACGTGCAGCAGACCAATGGCGGCGGGAACCGCTACGACTGCACGCTCAACGCGGCAAACGGCTGGAAGGGCGTCTTCCCCGGCGTCGTGCTCAACGCGGGGCGCACGCCCACAGGCTGGGAGACCACGGGCTTCACGGTGACCGAGGACGCGGTCAAGCAGTTCTCCCCGAGCGTTACAGGCGACGTTCACTCCGGCTTCAAGGTGACGAACACGCTCATCACGCCGACGGGCGGGCTCACGGTGACCAAGGCGTGGTCAGGCGCGGGCTATCAGTCCTACATGCCCGACCAGGTGACCGTGCATGTGCGCGGCTCCGACGGTTCCGACCGGCAGCTCACGCTCACCGCGCTCTCGGGTTGGACGGCCTCCCTCGACGACCTGCCCGTCATCGCTGACGACGGTTCGCTGATCACGTACACGGTCGAGGAGGACCCCGTCGAGCACTTCACTCCGCACGTGACGGGTGACGCCGAGAGCGGGTTCACGGTGACCAACGAGTTCGTCACCCCGGTCTCCGACGTCGAGGTGGTCAAGGTCTGGCAGGGCGAAAGGAAATGTATTTGCCCTGTTTGATTTCATACCCCATTTCCTGCAAGCGGCGCAGCAGTTCGTCAAAATCT
>CALUNW010000013.1 GCA_944322145.1 uncultured Atopobiaceae bacterium
GAGCCCCATGCAGTACCGAAGGGATTTGGGGCTAGTCGCATAGGATGGATTTGGTCCAGGATTCCCACCGCAGTCCCGTATTGTCTGGGGTTTTGTACCTGTCCCCTTTTGATTGCCTACACCGCCAGGCCAAGGAGCGCGTAGGCCGCCATGCCCGTGAGAGCGCACCAGATGAGAGAGCCCGTCCTTCTCGCCACCACCAGCACGACGGCAGCGGCAAGAAGTGCCTGCGGGTCGGGCGCGGTTGCGGGGTCAAAGAGGTCGTTTGCCACGAGCGCGGCGAAGGCGGCGGGCGGGATGAGCCCGAGCGCCTCGCTCACGCGCGGCGAGAGCTCGCGGCCCCCGAGCGTCAGCAGCGGAACGCAGCGGCAGGCGAGAATGACGGCGAGCACGCAGGCGTAGAAGACGAGGAAGTCCGTCGAGCTCATCGCGCGGCGCTCCCCTCTCGGCCCGCGGCGCCGGCGACGAGGCCGGCGACCACGCCCGCGACGGCCCCCAGCAGCACGGAGAGCGAACCGGCGCCCACGAGCTTGAGCGCCACGACCACGACTAAGGCCGTCGCCGCGACGACCGCGGTCACGCGCGTCCATCGCTGGCCCGCGAGCAGGCAGATGAAGATCGCCGTCATGGCAAACGACATCACGGCCGTGGGGATGGCGAGCGCGGGCCCCACGAGCGCGCCGAGGGCGTTGGCAGATGCCCAGGCGAGCATGCTCGCGACGTTGGTCACGGTGGCGCGCTCGATGTTCCACCTGCCGTCACCGGCGAAGCGGTCCATGTTGACGCCGAAGCTCTCGTCGGTCACCGTAGCGGCGAAGAGGGTCGCGAGCGGTCGGGGGACGCCCCGCACGAACGGCGAGAGCGCGGCGGAGTAGAGCAGCTGGCGCGTGCTCACGAGCGCCACGCTCGCGACCATCGAGGCGACGGGCGTCCCCGCGAGCGCGAGCGACGCCATCATGAACTGCCCCGCCCCGGAGTAGAAGGTCGCGGAGAGCAGGAAGGCGACGGCTGGGGACAGGCCGACCTCGGCGGCCATGACGCCGCACGGGATGCCGATGGCGACGTAGCCCATCATCACCGGGAGCGCCGCCGTGACGCCCGCTCGAAGGTCGTCTCTCGAGAGCACGATCACGCGAGGTCCGCGGGGAAGCGCACGCCGGCCTGCATGCGAATCCGGTCCATGACGTAGAGCGAGTCGAGCGTCACGCGCTCGAAGCGGTCCCTGCGCTCGAGCGCCTCGCGCTCGCCGCGGACGGCGGCGGCAAAGTCCTCGATCTCGCAGACCATGTCCTTCTCGGGAACGCTCGTCTCGACCGGGCGCAGCTGCGCCTCCCCCATCCTGAAGACCTGGCCGCCCCCCTCGGGCTCGTGGAGGCGCAGGTTGACCGGGCAGGAGATGGCGTCCCACACGAGCGTGCCGCGCTCGCCCTCCACCTGGGAGCCGATCACGTCGTCGCTTGTCTTGCCGTAGGAGAGGCTCACGATCTTGTCGCCGTAGTCAAGAAGCGCCTCGCCGGCGAGGTCGATCACCGGGCAGGGGTCGTCCGGCGCGCTCCCGGGGACGGGCGTCGTCACCGAGAAGGCGCGCACCTCGGCAGGCCGCCCGAAGAGCGCGACCGCGGGCTCGACGCAGTACACGCCGATGTCCATGAGGGCGCCCCCGGCGAGCGCAGGGTCGAAGATGTTGAGGCGCTCGCCCGCGAGCAGGCGCGCCATGCGCGAGGTGACCTTGGAGAAGCGCATGGTGGCCTTGCGGACCTGACCCAGGTCCTCGGCCACGACATGCTCGATCCGCGCGAAGCTCGGCACGTGGAGGCTGCGCACCGCCTCGAGGGCGACTACCCCCGCCGCACGCGCGGCCTCGAAGACGCCTCGTGCCTCGCGCTCGTTTGCCGCAAAGGCCTTTTCCACGAGGACGTGCTTGCCCGCCTCGATCATCCTGAGCGCCTGGGAGGCGTGCGCGCCGTTGGGGCTGGCCACGTAGACCGCGTCGACCTCGTCGCACGCGGCGAGCACATCGAGGTCGTCGAAGAAGAGGCGGGCGCCGAACCGCTCGCCAAACGAGCGGGCGCGCGCAAGGTCGCGCGAGTACGTCCCCACGAGCTCTGCGCCCGGAGCCTCGGCGAGGGCCTGGCAGAACTGCTCGCAGATCCCGCTCGTTCCGATGGTGGCAAACCTAACCGTATCCACTGCTCCCCCTTCGTCGCACGGCCCGACGTGCGTGACGGACGGGCCTAGTGCCAGCGTCAAACCAGTGTCATGATTCTACATCGCCCACAACTGCTAAGGTGGACACAGGCAACGCAAGGAGCGACGAGCGATGTACTCATTCGAGGGGCGCATACGATACAGCGAGTGCGACGAGACCGGGCGTCTCTCGCTCTTCTCGCTGATGAACTACCTGCAGGACTGCTCGACCTTCCAGTCCGCGGGCATGGGCCTGGGCATAGACGGGCTCGAGGGGCGCGGGCTGGCCTGGGTCCTCGCAAACTGGCGCATCGAGGTCGACCGTCTTCCCCGCTTCGGCGAGGACGTGACGGTCTCCACCTGGTGCTACGAGATGACGCGCGCCCACGCGCTCAGGAACTTCCAGATGGAGGCTGCCGGCGAGGCGATCGTGCGCGCCAACACGCAGTGGTTCGTCTACGACACCGAGCGCGGGCGCGCCACGCGCGTGCCCGAGGACCAGCTGGTCTACCTCTCCGACGAGCCCTCGCTCCCGATGGGCCCGCTCACGCGGCGCCTCGTCCCCGCGGGTGACGGCACACGCTGCCCCGAGATGCGCGTGGCCCACCGCGACCTCGACACCAACCACCACGTCAACAACGCGCGCTACGTCGCCTTCGCCCTCGAGGCGCTTGAGTCGCTCGGGCAGGCGGCGCCCGAGCCGCCGCTCACGCTCCAGGTCCAGTACCGCACCATGGCGTTTCTCGGCGGCGTCATCGTCCCCGTCACGCACCCCTGCGCGGGCGGCTGGGACGTCGACCTCACGGACGGCGCCGGGGCGACGCACGCCCTCGTAAGGATCCAGAAGCGAAAGGAAGACGCATGAGCACCCACGTCAGCGCGGCAATCATCCACCGCGACGGAAAGATCCTCGCGGCAAGAAGAGCGTCGGGGCCCCAGGAGGGGCTCTGGGAGCTCCCCGGCGGCAAGGTCGAACCCGGCGAGGGAGCCCTCGTCGCCCTGCGGCGCGAGATCGCCGAGGAGCTGGGCTGCGAGCTGGGCCCCGCCTGGCTCTACGACACCGTCGAGCACGACTACCCCGACTTCCACCTCACGATGGACTGCTACGTCTGCACGCTCCCCGAGGGGGCGGAGCCGGCCTGTCGCGAGGACGTTCACTCCGAGCTGCGCTGGCTTGCCCGGGAGGAGGCGCTCGACGTCGAGTGGCTGCCCGCCGACAAGGAGCTCATGGCGCGCCTCACCTACTTCTGGGACGAGACCTTCAGCGACCAGATGCTGTGACGCGACCGGCTCGGTTATGATGTGAGACAGGCGAAAGGAGCGGCATGGAGGACATGAGGGACGCGGCCGAGAAGAACGTCGAGCCCGTCATCGAGAGCGCGAGCGCGACGACGAGCCCTGACAACGCCAACTCCGGAAACGGCGCGTACATCGTCTTCGCGCTCGTTGCCGTCCTGCTGCTGGTGCTGGTCTCCGGACTCTCGAGCTGCGCCAGTGCGCTCTCCGACGTGGCCTGGCGCAACGCCGAGGCGCACTCGTGGGGCGGCAACGGCTACTACTACCTCGACGACGACTACTACGACGACTGGGTCGAGATCCTCGACGAGCTCGGGGGCTATGGGCATGACACCCACTACTTCAGCAGCTGGCGCGCGCCGCGGTAGCGCGCAGGAGGGAAGCGCATGAGCAAGGCGGACGACATCTTCATCGCGATGTGCTCGGACATCATCGAGCACGGGACCACCACGGAGGGCCAGCGCGTACGCCCCCGCTGGGAGGACGGCACGCCCGCCTACACCATCAAGCGCTTTGGCGTGTGCAACCGCTACGACCTGCGCGAGGAGTTCCCCGCGCTCACGCTGCGCCGCACGGCGCTGAAGTCCGCCATGGACGAGGTCCTCTGGATCTACCAGCGCAAGTCAAACAACATACACGACCTCAACTCCCACATCTGGGACGAGTGGGCCGACGAGACGGGCTCGATCGGCAAGGCGTACGGCTACCAGGTGGGCGTCAAGAGCCACTACCCTGACGGCGACTTCGACCAAATGGACCGCGTCCTCAAGGACCTGCGCGAGAACCCCTACTCCCGTCGCATCATGACCAACCTCTACACCTTCGCCGACCTCAGCGAGATGAACCTCTACCCCTGCGCCTTCAACGCCATCTACAACGTGACGCAGGAGCCCGGCGAGGACCGCCCCACCCTCAACATGGTGCTCGTCCAGCGCAGCCAGGACGTGCTCGCGGCCAACAACTGGAACGTCTGCCAGTACGCGATCCTGCTCATGATGGTGGCCCAGGTCTCGGGCATGAACGCGGGCGAGCTCGTGCACATGATCGCCGACGCGCACATCTACGACCGCCACGTCGACATCGTCCGCGAGCTCATCGCGCGGCCCACGCACCCCGCGCCGCGCGTGCGCCTGAACCCCGAGGTCACGGACTTCTACGCCTTCACGACCGACGACCTTATCGTGGAGGGCTACGAGCACGGCCCGCAGGTGAGGAACATCCCCATCGCCGTCTAGGAGGAGCCATGAACGCCATCGTTTCCGTAACCAGCGACTGGGGCATCGGCTTTGACGGGCAGCTGCTCGTGCGCAACCGCGACGACATGCGCCGCTTCGTCGACCTCACGATGGGCGGCACCGTGATCATGGGGCGAAGGACGCTCGAGAGCTTCCCTGGCGGCCCCCTCAAGGGCCGCCGCAACATCGTGGTCTCGGCGCGCCCCGACTACGAGCCCGAAGGCGTGGAGGTGGCGCGCTCCCCCGAGGGCGCGCTCGCGCTTGCGGGAGACGACCCCGAGAACGTCTGGCTCATCGGCGGCGCGTCGGTCTACGAGGCGCTGCTCCCCCGCTGCGAGCGCGCGTACGTGACCAAGAACGCGTGCGAGGTCACCGCGGACGCGTGGTTTCCCAATCTTGACGAGGACGACGCCTGGTCCGTCGAGTCGACCGAGCCCGGCGGCATCACCGCTGACGGGGTGAGCTTCGAGTACGTCACGTACCGTCACGTCGCGCGCGAGGACGCGCCCCGCAAGCCCTTCATCGGCTCGCTGCTCTCGCACCGCACGGCGCGCTCCAAGCGCGCGTAAGCGGCCTCGACAGGCCGCGTTTTCCCAGGTGCCAAAATCGGGTCAGGGTTTTCCCAGGTGCCAAAATCCGGGCATATGCGTGTGAGGGACACGCATTTCTCGCTTATCTGGCACAAATCGCACGCATTTCTCGGAAATCAGGCACGAGACACGCATTTCTCGGAAAACAGGCACTCAGGGACCCGTGACACGCATTTCTCGGAAATCAGGCACCTGGTGAAATCCGATGCGCAGTGAAAGCCGAGCGCAGACGAACCCGACCTAAGCTGCGGGCTCCGCCTCTGCGGCGGCATCGCCCTCGGCAGGGGCCGGCGCGAGGCCCGCGATCACGTTGGAGCCGCCGTACAGGGCCGAGAAGAACGACTCGTTGCCGCTGACCTGCGGCTCCCAGCTGCCGTCTTCCCCTTTTGCGCAGGGGACGTCAATCGTGGTGGTGACCGGGGACTCGTTTGCGTCGAGGTGATCGTAGACGCGCTGGACGAGGTTGGTGAACAGCCCCGCCTTTCCGCCCTGTGCGTAGGCGTCCTCCGCCTCCTGCGTGGACGAGAAGGACGAGAAGTCCGCGCCGGCGGCCTCGAGCGCGGCGGCGAGGCTCGTGTTGGTGACGGTCACGCTCACGGTTCCGGAGCCGTCCTCGACGGAGGCCTCCCCCATCTGGTACGAGAAGTGCCCGAAGCAGTGACGGTGCCACTCGTCGGCGTTCACCCCGTACTTCTGGAGCACCTCCATGGTCGCTGCGTCGCCGTAGTCAGCGGCGGGCCATGCCGCGTCCTCGGGCTCCTTGCCGTCCTCGTCGGCCACGGGCACGACGTAGCTCTCCATGAGCTCGGTCACGGCGTCGGTCGCTCGCTCGGCGTCGGAGCGGAAGACGCCAAGGGCGAACGCCCCGCACAGGGCGCCGATGAGGACTGCAGCCACGATTCCGATGACCAAAGGACGCTTGTCACGCATGTTCTTCTCCCCCGTTGGTTTTCTCGTCTACCAGCTTAGCCGATGCGCCGGGCCGCGCAACCTCCGCGAGCCCGTCTCCACCACATGAAAAGGGCCCGCCAGCAAAAGCTGACGGGCCCAGAGGCGCTGCGGGATTCGACTAGTCGATGTCGAGCGCGGCGTCGACCTGGCTGCGGAGGAACTCCTCGGCGTCCTTGCGGCCGCGGGAGAGCTCGGCGGCGGCCATGACGGGCACCCAGTAGTGCACCTTCTGCTTGGCGATGTCGGCCTTCTTGGAGAAGACGTCCAGGTAAGCCTCGGCGTGACCCGGGTGATACATCTTGAAGAGGATGTAGGTCATAGCCGCGTCAGCCTCGGGGAGGCCGCGGGTGACGTGGGTCCAGTCGCAGGCGTAGAGCGTGCCGTCCTCGGCCACGATGACGTTGGAGGGGTTGTAGTCGCAGTGGCAGATGGAGCGGCCGGGGGCCATGCGGTCGGCGCGCATCTGGAGGTCGTAGCGCACGGACGGGTCGAGCTCCTTGACCTTGCCCACCATGCCGGCGATCTTGGTCTTCTGGTCCTTCATGAGGTCGGAAGCCGGGGTGTTCTGGATCTCCAGCTGGAAGTCCACGAACTGCTCGAGCAGCTTGTCGTACTCGGGCGTGCCCTCGGCGGCGTCCATGAGGGAGCGCATGGTGACGCCCGGGACGTACTCGGTGGCCAGGGCCCAGGAGCCGTCGGCGACCTGGGAGACCTCGAGGATCTTGGGGACGCGCACGCCGGCCTCGATGACACGGGCGATGTTCAGGGCCTCGTTGAAGATGTCGGAGGCCGGCTTCTCGGCCTTGAACACCTTGACGATGCGGTCGCCATCGACGTAGACGGCCTTGTTGTGGCGCTCGACGATGACCTGCTTGCTGTCAGAAAGTTCCATTGCTGCCTCCTTCTGGGCAACGAGAAGAACCGGCTGGGACTAGTCCTCGTAGGAGCTGGGCTCGCGGCCGTAGAAGGCGTCGAGGTAGAGCTCCTTGATCTCGGAGATGAGCGGGTAGCGCGGGTTGGCGCCGGTGCACTGGTCGTTGAACGCGTTCTCGGACATCTCGTCGAGCGTGGCGAGGAAGTCCTCCTCGGTCACGCCGAAGCCGGCGATGGTCTCGGGCACGCCCACGTGAGCCTTGAGCTCCTCGATGCGGGCGACGAAGTTCTCGAAGACCTCCTGGTCGGTGCGGCCCTTGATGCCGCAGAAGCGACCGGCCTCGGCGTAGCGCGCCAGGGTCTTGGGGTGGTCGTACTGCGGGAAGGTGCCCATCTTCACCGGGCGCTCGGCGGCGTTGTAGCGCATGACGCGGGTCAGGATGACCGCGTTGGCCAGGCCGTGGGCGATGTGGTGGTAGGCGCCGAGCTTGTGGGCCATCGAGTGGTTGACGCCGAGGAAGGCGTTGGCGAAGGCCATGCCGGCGAGGCAGGACGCGTTGGCCATGTGGTCGCGGGCCTCGACGTCGGTGCCGTCGTCATAGGCGCGGTCGAGGTAGGTCAGGACGAGCTTCATGGCGCGCAGGGCGAGGCCGTCGGTGTAGTCGGACGCCATGATGGAGACGTAGGCCTCGAGGGCGTGCGTCAGGACGTCGACGCCGGAGGCGGCGGTCAGGCCCTTGGGCTGGGTCATCATGTTGTCGGTGTCGACGATGGCCATGTTGGGCAGGAGCTGGTAGTCAGCGATCGGCCACTTGGTGCCGGTGTTGGCGTCGGTGATGATCGAGAAGGGCGTGACCTCGGAGCCGGTGCCGGAGGAGGTGGGGATGGCCACGAAGAAGGCCTTCTCGCCCATCTGCGGGAACGTGTAGACGCGCTTGCGGATGTCCATGAAGTCCATGGCCATGTCCTCGAACTTGGCCTCGGGGTGCTCGTACATCATCCACATGATCTTGCCGGCGTCCATCGCGGAGCCGCCGCCGATGGCGATGATGCAGTCGGGCTCGAAGGCCTTGACCTGCTCGAGGCCGCGCTCGCAGTCCTGGAGCTTGGGGTCGGGCGAGATGGACCAGAAGCTCGAGTAGACGATGCCCTGCTCGTCGAGGGACGCCTCGATCTTCTTGGTGAAGCCGCTCTTGTAGAGGAAGGAGTCGGTGACGATGAAGGCACGCTTCTTGCCGTAGACCTCGGAGAGCTCGCGCAGGGCCACGGGCATGCAGCCCTTCTTGAAGAAGACCTTCTCGGGAACACGGAACCACAGCATGTTCTCACGCCTCTCTGCGACGGACTTGATGTTGAGCAGGTGCTGGGGGCCGACGTTGCCCGAGACGGAGTTGCCGCCCCAGGAGCCGCAGCCGAGCGTCAGCGACGGCGGCATCTTGAAGTTGTAGATGTCGCCGATGCCGCCCTGGGCGGCCGGGGTGTTGATGAGGATGCGGCACGTCTTCATGCGCTTGGCGTGCTCGGCCATCTTCTCGGTCTCGCGCGTGTCGATGAACAGCGAGCTCGTGTGGCCGTAGCCGCCGTCGGCGATGAGGCGCTCGGCCTTGGAGAGGGCGTCCTCCCAGTTCTTGGCGCGGTACATGCCGAGGATGGTGGTCAGCTTCTCGTGGGCCCAGGGCTCGGTGGGCTCGACGGACTCGACCTCGCCGATGAGGACCTTGGTGCTGGCGGGGACGGACACGCCGGCGGCCTCGGCGATCTTGGGCGCGGGCTGGCCGACCATCTTGGCGTTGACGCCGCCGTTGACGATGACGGTGTTGCCGACCTTGGCGATCTCGTCGCCCTGGAGGAAGTAGCAGCCGCGCTTCTGGAACTCGGCCTTGACCTTGTTGTAGACCTTGTCCAGGACGATGACGTTCTGCTCGGTGGCGCAGATCATGCCGTAGTCGAAGGTCTTGGAGTGGATGATCGAGTTGACGGAGAGCTCGATGTCGGCGGTGTCGTCGATGATTGCCGGGTTGTTGCCCGGGCCGACGCCCAGGGCGGGCTTGCCGGAGGAGTACGCGGCGTTGACCATGCCCGGGCCGCCGGTGGCCAGGATGATGTCGGCGGAGCGCATGAGCTCGGAGGTCATGTCGAGGGACGGGACGTCGACCCAGTCGATGATGCCCTTGGGGGCGCCGGCGGCCTCGGCGGCCTCGCGCACGATGCGGGCGGCCTCGGCGGTGCACTTGCCGGCACGCGGGTGCGGGGAGATGAGGATGGCGTTGCGGGTCTTCAGGCTGATGAGCGTCTTGAAGATGGCCGTGGACGTGGGGTTGGTCGTCGGGATGACGGCGGCGACGATGCCGAGCGGCTCGGCGATCTGCTTGTAGCCGAAGGCGGGGTCGTCGGAGATGACGTCGCACGTCTTCATGTCCTTGTACTTGTTGTAGATGTACTCGGAGGCATAGTGGTTCTTGATGACCTTGTCCTCCATGACGCCGTAGCCGGTCTCCTCGACGGCCATCTTGGCCAGCGGGATGCGGGCCTTGTTGGCGGCCATGGCGGCCTCATAGAAGATCTTGTCCACCTGCTCCTGGGTGAACGTCGCGAACTCGGCCTGCGCGACGCGCATCTCCTTGATGCGCTCCTGCAGCGCCTCGACGCTGTCGATCGGGGTCCTGACGATGTCTGCCATGCGTTCCTCCTATTTCTCGGACCGTGCGTCGACGCATCGGCGCCGCGGTCGTACAAAGGACAGGGTAAAGCGCGTTTGGTACGGCAACACAGATAAATCTCTTGGAGTATAGCATCACTTGGACGCTCGGCCCAACGAGCCCGACGGGCGGCGCGGCGCGGGGCTATGCGCCACCTTGAGGGTATGTACACCCGCCCATGAGGGTATGTACACAGCCCCGACGGCACGTTCTTCTCGGCAGGGCTCTGACCTGCGGTTTTACAGCCCGCACTCGATGGCGGGGTGTACATGCCCTCAGGGGGCGGTGTACACACCCTCGAACAGGGGCCGAGCAGGGCCGAGCAGGGCCGGGCGGGCGGGGTCTACGCCTTGCCGGAGAGGACGCTCACGACCCAGTCCACGTCGTCGGTGGTCTTCATCTTCTCGAGCACCGTCTCGTCCTCCAGGATGCGACAGATGTTGGCGAGGACCTCGAGGTGCTCCTCCCCCTTCCCGGCGATGCCAAAGACGAGCTGCGCCTTCTCGTCGCCCCAGGGGACGCCCGCGGGGTACTGCTGCAGCACCACGCCAGTCTTCTGGACGGCGTCCTTGGCCTCGTTGGTGCCGTGCGGGATGGCGATGCCCATGCCAATGTAGACGCTCGTGAGGCGGTCACGCTCGACCATGGCGTCCACGTAGGGCTGCTCCACGCAGCCGCGCTCGACGAGCAGCGCGCCGGAGTCGCGGATGCAGCGCTCGCGGTCCACGGGGGCAAGGCCCAGCTGGACGTCCGCCGCGGTGATGGCGAGGCTCGGGCGGTCGTCCTTCTCGGCCGGCTGCGCCGGGGCCGGAGCGGTCGTGGTCTCCATGAGCTCGGAGGCGTGGGAGATCTGCGTGAGCGCCTTGTAGAGGGCGTCGAGCGCGGGGTCGTCGAGGAAGTTGTCGATCGTCACGATCTGGGCCTGCGGGGCGCTCCTGCGGGCGCGCTCGGACAGGACGCGCTGGCAGACGACGATGCTCGCGTCGCCGGGGACGGTGTCGACGCTCGAGTGGACGACGGTGAGGTCGGGGCGCTCGGCCTTGACGCGGTTGCGGAAGCGGGTGGCGCCCATGGCGGAGGAGCCCATGCCGGCGTCGCAGGCAAAGACGATCTTGCCGCCCTGGGTGTCGGAGATGACGGCGGCCTCTGCGGTGCCCTTCATCTCGCGCATCTGCTGGCTCGCCTGGTCGATGTCGGCGACGGCCATGGAGCGCACGAGCGGCACGGCGATGGCAAACGAGACGCCCGCGGCGATCGCCACGCCGGCGAGGTTGACGAGCATGAGGTCGGAGGGCGTCATCGAGAGGAACGCGATGATCGAGCCCGGGGAGGCGGCGGAGGTGAGGCCCGCGCCGGTGAAGCTGTACCACGCGATGGCGCACATGTTGCCCACGATCGGCGCGATGATGACCTTGGGGTTCATGAGCACATACGGGAAGTAGATCTCGTGGATGCCGCCGAAGAAGTGGATGATCACCGCGCCCGGGGCGGACTGGCGGGTCTTGGCGTCCTTGCAGAAGAAGCAGTACGCGAGAAGAACGCCGAGGCCCGGTCCGGGATTGGCCTCGAGCATGTACATGATGGAGCGCCCGGTTGCCTCGGCCTGCGCGATGCCGATGGGCGTGAAGATGCCGTGGTTGATGGCGTTGTTGAGGAAGAGCACCTTGGCGGGCTCGATGAAGATGGCGAGCAGCGGCATGAGGCCGTACTGCATGAGGATCTGCACGCCGCCCATGAGCACGGCGAGGATGGTGGTCATGATCGGGCCGATGGCGATGTAGCCGAGCATGGAGAGCACCATGCCGATGATGCCGACGGAGAAGTTGTCGACGAGCATCTCAAAGCCCGCGGGCGTGCGGCCCTCCATGAAGCGGTCGAACATCTTGATGACCCAGCCGGCGAACGGGCCCATGACCATGGCGCCCATGAGCATCGTGGTGTCGGGGGCGCCGGCGATGCAGCCGATGACGGCGATGGCGCCCGCGATGCGGCCGCGGTCGCCGCCGGTGAGGTAGCCGCCCTGGGCGGCGATGAGCACGGGAATCAGGTAGCTGAGCATGGGCGTGGCGATGCTCGCGAACTGCTCGTTGGGCAGCCAGCCAGTCGGGATGAACAGGGCGGTCAGAAAGCCCCAGGCGATGAAGGCGCCGATGTTGGGCATGACCATGCCGCTGAGGAACTTACCGAACTTAGAGAGACCATCTCGGATCGACATCGGTCCCTCCTTCCTTGAGACCCGTCGCAACGGGTCGACGCATTGAACAGGTTGGGCGGAGCCCGTGACTTTTGTTTCAACGATTGTGATTCTATACTTTCGTTTCGATAGTGAGGTGACCAGGATCGATTTGGCGATAAACGGTAGGTTTTTACCGCTATACGGTCGAATTCCTCCTCTTTTGACTTTTGGATTGACAGTCTTAGGGCTGTTGTTATGATGATAATCGACTTTTGTTTCGACAGCCGTACTTTCGATTCGACATATTGGAGAGGAGAGTCGCAATGATCTACACCGTCACGCTGAATCCGGCGCTGGACAAGACGGCGCAGGTCCCCCGCTTCACGGTGGACGAGGTCAACCGCATCACCGAGCTGCGCGAGGACCCGGGCGGCAAGGGCATCAACGTTTCCAAGGTGATCAACCGGCTCGGCGGGAGGAGCCGCGCCATCGCCCTTCTCGGCGGATCGGTCGGCCAGAAGATCGCCGGGATGCTGGACGAGGCCGGCATCGACGTCTGGGTGTTCGAGGCAAACGGCGAGACGCGCACCAACCTCAAGGTCGTCGACGACGAGCTGGACACGCACACCGACATCAACGAGCCAGGCCCGGAGGCGACCGTAGCTCAGCTCGACGCGATGCTCTCCGCGCTCGTGCAGGAGCTCGCTCACGGCGACATTGTCGTGCTCTCCGGGAGCCTTCCCAAGGGCGCGCCCGTGGGCACCTACGGCGCCTGGGCCCGCGCCTGCGCCAACGCCGGCGCGAAGGTCTTCCTCGACGCCGACGGAGACGCGCTCACCCGCGGCCTCGACGCCGTCCCCTGCCTCGTGAAGCCCAACGACGCCGAGCTCTCCCGCCTCTGCGGCAAGCCCCTCGACGACGAGCGCGAGGTGGCGGTCGTGGCGCGCTCGCTCGTCGACCGCGGCATCGCCCGCGTCGTCGTCTCGATGGGCGGCAAGGGCGCCGTGATGGCCGAGAAGGACCGCGTTCTTCTCGCCCGCTCCCCCAAGGTCCGCGTGGGCTCGACGGTCGGCGCCGGCGACTCCGTGGTTGCCGCTCTCGCCTACGCCGAGGAGCGCGGGATGTCCCTCGACGAGACGGCGCGCCTCGCCATGGCGACCGGCGCCGCCAACGTCATGCAGTCCGGCACGCAGGCCGCCGAGCGCGACCTGGTGGACTCGCTCCTGGGCAAGGTCACGCTCGAAGAGCTCTAGCACCTGACAGCAATTCGTACGCAAGCGAATACAAACAGAGAGGAACCATCATGAAGGCCAAGGCAGTGCGACTCCACGCGGCAAACGACCTGCGTCTGGACGAGTTCGAGCTTCCCGCGATCAAGGACGACGAGGTGCTGGTGAAGGTCGTCTCCGACTCCATCTGCATGTCCACCTACAAGTGCGCCACCCTGGGCGTCGACCACAAGCGCGTCCACGAGGACGTTGCCGAGCACCCCGCGATCATGGGCCACGAGTTTGCGGGCGACATCGTCGAGGTGGGCGCCAAGTGGGCCGACCGCTTCAAGCCCGGCATGAAGTTCACAATCCAGCCCGCCCTCAACTACAAGGGCACCATGTGGAGCCCCGGCTACTCCTACGAGTTCTGCGGCGGCGACGCCACCTACTGCATCCTGCCGGCCGAGGTCATGGAGTGCGACTGCCTGCTCGAGTACACCGGCGAGGCGTACTACCAGGCGTCGCTCGCCGAGCCCATGAGCTGCTCGATCGGCGCGTTCCACGCCGCCTACCACACGCAGATGGGCGTCTACACCCATGAGATGGGCATCCGCGAGGGCGGCAAGCTCGCCATCGTGGCCGGCGCGGGCCCCATGGGCCTGGGCGCCCTCACCTACGCCCTGCACTGCGACCGTCGCCCCGCGCTCGTGTGCGTGGCCGACATCAACCAGGACCGCCTCGACCGCGCCGCGGAGCTCTTCCCGCCCGAGGAGGTCAAGGCCGAGACGGGCATCGACCTCGTCTTCATCAACAACGGCGCCTACGAGGACCAGGTCGCCGCGCTGCGCGAGGTCTCCGGCGGCACCGGCTTTGACGACGTGCTCTGCTACGCGCCCGTGGCGCCGGTGGTGACGCTCTCCGACGCGATCCTCGGCCGCGACGGCTGCCTCAACTTCTTCGCCGGCCCCACCGACAAGAACTTCTCGGCAGAGATGAACTTCTATGAGGTGCACTACGGCTCCCACCACGTGATGGGAACCACGGGCGGCAACACCGACGACATGGTCGAGTCGCTTGAGCTCACCGCCGCGGGCCGCATTGACCCCTCCGTCATGGTCACCCACGTGGGCGGCCTGGACGCCGCGGCGGAGACCACGCTCAAGCTGCCGAAGATCCCCGGCGGCAAGAAGCTCATCTACACCCACGTGAGCATGCCGCTCACCGCGCTCGAGGACCTGCGCGCGGCGGCCGAGACCGACGAGCGCTTCGCCGGCCTCGCCGACATCGTCGAGGCCAACCGCGGCCTCTGGTGCCCCGCAGCCGAGCGCTATCTGCTCGAGCACTGGACCGAGGCGTAAGGACGACCCATGCCCGCCGGCCGTCGCGGCCGGCGGGCCATGCAAAAGGGGGCAGGCACAGAGCCCAAGTTAAAACCTGTCAAATGTGACTCACTTTTGACAGGTTATAACTGGGGCTCTGTGCCTGCCCCCTTTTGCATGTCTTACGGTAAGATTGTCGAAACGACAAGAACGGGAGGACCCCATGAGCACGAGCATGCAGGAGCGCCGCGACGGCATCGCGCAGTTTGTGACCGCCGAGGGCAGCGTCACGTTCGGTCAGCTCAAGAAGGCGTTCTCCGGGGTCTCCGAGATGACGCTGCGCACCGACCTCAAGGCCCTCGACGAGGCGCGCCGCATCGTGCGCACCCATGGCGGAGCGCGCTCGGTGGAGTACGTCGTGGGGACCGACGACCTGCTGCTCAACCGCAACACCAGAAACGTCGAGGCCAAGGCCGTCATCGCGCGCAAGGCCAGGGAGCTCATCCGCCCGGACAGCACGATCTTCTTTGACTCGGGGTCCACCACCACGGCGCTCGCCCGCGAGATGGAGGACGTCCGCGCGCTGGCATTCACCAACAGCCTCACCTGCGCGGCCGAGCTCGCCCGCCTCGAGCGCGTGCGCACCATCATGGTCGGCGGTGGCCTCAACCGCTACAGCATGAGCCTGAACGGCTCCAAGACCATCGAGCAGGTGAGCGAGCTCTCCTTCGACCTGCTGTTCCTGGGCGTGACCTCGTTCCAGTCCACCACGGGCTTTGCCTGCGGCTCCGATGACGAGGCCGCCCTCAAGCGTGCGCTCATCGCCCATGCCGAGAAGACCGTGGTGCTCATGGACTCCTCCAAGCTCGGGCAGAAGAGCACCTTCAAGATCTGCGACCTCGCCGACGTCGACTGCGTCGTCTCGGACGGCAACCTCACCGAGCACTTCAAGAAGTACTGCGAGGAGGCCGAGGTCGAGGTCCTCTGACCTCCGTCAGCAAGTGGGACAGATACCCCGGAGGTGTCTGTCCCATTCGCCCCGGAGGTTTCTGTCCCGCTCGCATCTCACGACCTGCCGAGAAGAACCTCGAGCTCCATGACCTGCTCCCGCGCGTCGCGCTCGTCGGCCTTCCAGATCCGCCACTCCCCCGCCGCGTCACCAGTGACGCGATAGGCCACGCGTGGCCCGAAGCCTCCCACGAGGGTGTTCGCCGCGCGGGGGAAGTCAGGGTCCGTCTTCAGGCCGGGATAGCGCACGGCCTCTGCGCGCGGGTGACAGACGAGGTAGTTGGCCACCACCTGCGCCGCATCCGAGAGAACGCGCCAGCGCTCCCGCCCCATCTGGGACGAGAGCGCCAGCAGAGCGTCTATGTCGAGGTCCTTCTCGCCCACCGCGGCGCGCCTAGCGGCGCTCGGCGATCTCGGACACGACGTCGGCGATGAACTCGTCGAGCTCGCGCGTCACGGTCTCGTTGGAGCGGTCGCGCACGGAGACGTTACCGGCCTCGACCTCCTGCTCGCCGATGATGAGCATGTAGGGCGGGCGGTCGATGTTGCGGGCCTCGCGGATCTTGTAGCCGATCTTCTCGTCGCGCTCGTCGAGCACGGCGAGAATGCCGGCCGCCTCGAGCTTCTCGGTGACCGAGCGCGCGTAGTCGCGGCTCTTCTCGGAGACCGGGAGCACCTTGACCTGGCACGGGGCGAGCCACGTCGGGAACTTGCCGGCGAAGTGCTCGATCAGGATGCCGATGAAGCGCTCGATGGAGCCGAAGCACACGCGGTGCAGCATGATCGGGCGCTTCTTGGAGCCGTCGGCGTCCGTGTACTCCAGGTCGAAGTTGATCGGCATCTGGAAGTCCAGCTGCACGGTGCCGCACTGCCAGGTGCGCCCGAGCGAGTCCTCCAGGTGGAAGTCGATCTTGGGACCGTAGAAGGCGCCGTCGCCCTCGTTGACCACGTAGTCCTTGCCGAGCTTCTCGAGCGCCACGCGCAAGGCCTCCTCGGCGCGCTCCCAGTCCTCGTCGGAGCCCATGGAGTCCTCGGGGCGGGTGGAGAGCTCGAGGTGGTAGGTGAAGCCGAACTTCTCGTACACGGAGTCGATCAGGTTCACGACGCCGATGATCTCGTCGGTGAGCTGGTCGGGGCGCACGAAGAGGTGAGCGTCGTCCTGGTTGAAGCAGCGCACGCGGAAGAGGCCATGCAGCGCCCCGCGCATCTCGTGGCGGTGCACCAGGCCGATCTCGCCGGCGCGGATGGGCAGCTCGCGGTAGCTGTGCGGCTTGGAGGAGTACACGAGCACGCCGCCCGGGCAGTTCATGGGCTTCACGCAGTACTCCTCGTCATCGATGATCGTGGAGTACATGTTGTCCTTGTAGTGGTCCCAGTGGCCGGAGGTCTTCCAGAGCTCCTTGCTCATGATCATGGGCGTGGAGATCTCCACGTAGCCGGCGGCGCGGTGGATCTCGCGCCAGTAGCTGAGCAGCTCGTTCTTGAGCGTCATGCCGTTGGGCAGGAAGAACGGGAAGCCCGGCGCCTCGTCGCGCATCATGAAGATGTCCATCTCGCGGCCGATCTTGCGGTGGTCGCGCTTCTTGGCCTCCTCGAGCAGGCGCAGGTGCTCGTCGAGCTCCTCCTTGGTGGCGAAGGCGGTGCCGTTCACGCGGATGAGCATCTTGTTGTTCTTGTCGCCCTTCCAGTAGGCGCCGGAGGCGCCCGTGAGCTTGAAGGCCTTGAGCGCCTTGGTGTAGGTGAGGTGCGGGCCCACGCACATGTCAACGTACTCGCCCTGCTGGTAGAAGGTGATGCGCGCATCCTCGGGCAGGTCGCCGATGTGCTCGACCTTGTACTTCTCGCCACGCTCCTCCATGAGGGCGACGGCCTCGGCACGCGGCAGCTCGAAGACGGTGAACTTGAGGTTCTCCTTCACGATCTTCCTCATCTCGGCCTCGATCGCGGGGAAGTCCTCCTCGGAGATCTTCTGGCCCTCGGGCAGGTCGATGTCATAGTAGAAACCGTTGTCGGTGGCGGGGCCGTAGGCGAAGTCGGCCTCGGGGTAGAGGCGCTTGATGGCCTGGGCCATGATGTGCGCGGCGCTGTGGCGGACGACGTGGGTGACCTCGTCTGCCGGGCACTCGTCGATGTGACCGTCGTTGAACAGGACCTTCATGGGAATACCTCTCTGTCGGATGTGTCGCACCTCAGAACATGAAAAACGCCCGCACGCCGCCGTCGGGGCAGCGTCGAGCGCTATGTGGCGCCTGTCCGGGGCCAGCGAGCCCGGAGAAGGGACAGACGCCTAGATAGTCTGCGTTCGAGCGATATGTGCGATGATGCGCTGCATCGAGACACGCCTTTCGTCATTGCCTGCCCATAGGTTTACCACAATCGGGCCCGCTTCATGCGCGGGGACGGATATTCGCAGCATCTGCGCGGGCGGCGTCTGGCGACGTCGGGCTGAGTCGGCGTTCGGCCTGGTGCCAGATTCGCGGCATATGCTTGTCCGCCGGGGCTGGTGCCTGATTCGCGTCAAATGCGTGTTTTGGTGCCGGAATCCGGTCATATGCGCGTCTGGGTGCCAAAATCGGCTCAAATGCGTACGGATCACACGCATATAGCGGAAATCAGGCACCTGCGGAAACGCGGCGGAGGGAGCGACCGCAGCCGGCCCGCTCTTCTCGCGACCGGGTAACGGGCTGGTTCCGGACGGTCTGGGCGCCAAAAGCGTCCGAAACTAGCCCGCTCTTCTCGGCATGAAAAAGCCCCGCCGAGGCGGGGCCGAGAGAGCGAGAAGAACGCGGGGCTGCTACTGGATGCGCGTGCGGCAGTAGGGGCACACCTTCCAGTCCGCGTTGAGCGGGCGGTGGCAGGTGGGGCAGACGTTGCGGACCTGGGTGTTGCAGATCGGGCAGACCACGAAGTCGCGGTCGATGGGGGCGCCGCACTTGGGGCAGATGCCGTAGTGGCTCAGCTGGTGCTCGCGCAGGGCGATGTCGAGGTCCTGCTCCTCGCGGTCGATGAGGTAGGAGCTGGGGCGCAGGATGACGTAGGCGAGCAGGCCCACGACGGGGATGACCGAGATGATGGCCCACATCCACCAGGGCTCCGCGCCGCGGCGCTGGGCGTCGCGGATGACGTAGACGATGGAGAGGATGTAGAGCATGACGACGCACACGACCATGAGGTAGAGGACCATGCGGACCTCGGGGGTGATGAGCTGGTCGAACAGTTCTTGCGCCATGTCAGGGACTCCTTTGATCACGTGTCGGCGCCCTTCGGCGCCACATACAGCAGGGATTGTAGCAAAAGCTACCGGAAAAGGGCCGCGAGCTCGCCCGCAAGGGTGATCGAGCCGCATGCGACGCACGATTCTCCACATAATGCCGACGTTGCGGCCTCAACCGTCGGATACGTTCCGACGACCTCGGCGCCCGACTCGGCAAAGAGCTCGGCAAGCTCGGACGCCGAAAGCGCGCGGGGGCTCGAGGTCTGGGTGACGGCCACGCGGGGGAACGCCCGGGCGAGAAGATCGACGATGCCGCGCACGTCCTTGTCGGCGAGAACCGCTGCGAGCAGCAGCGGGCGCGGCTCGCCCTGGGGCATAACGTCCTCGAGCGCGGAGAGGAAGACCTCGACCGACTGCGGGTTGTGGCAGGCGTCGATGAGCAGCGGCGGCTCGGGGCGCAGCAGCTGGAAGCGCCCCGGCGTCGGACACTGGACGATCGAGGTGAAGAGCGCCTCCGCGTCGAGCGTGCGGCCAAGGTGGGCCTCTGCGAGCGTCACGGCGCAGGCGATGTTCTGGGCCTGGTAGGAGGGCTTGAGCGCGGCGAGCTCGGGATAGGTCGCGCGCGGCGTGGCCACGTCGAGCTCGAGCGGCCCGCCGAGGCGCCGCGGGACCTTGGTCACGCGTAAGGTGGCGACGGGCAGCCCGTCCTTCTCGCCCGCGCCAGCTCGGCGAACGAGGACGGGCGTCACCCCGGCCTTGGCCGCCTGGTCGAGGAAGACGCGCTCGACCGACGCGGGCTCGGCGGTTCCCGTGCCGAGCACGCAGGCGCGCCCGGGCTTGATGATCGCGGCCTTCTCCCCCGCGATCTCCTCGAGCGTGTCCCCGAGGATCCGCATGTGGTCGAGGCCGATTCCCGTCACAGCGACGGTGCGAATGGACTTTGCGGCCGAGGTCGCGTCCCAGCGCCCGCCCATGCCGCACTCGAGGACTGCGACGTCGACGCCCGCCTCGGCGAAGATGACCATCGCCGCCACGGTGAGCGTGTCGAACTCCGTGATGTCGTAGGGGCGCAGGCCCTGCTCGGCGCGGCGGACGTTCACGCGCTCTCCCGCCACGTGCGCGGCCGAGACGCCGTGGGCGAAGGCCTCCTCGGAGACCGGGGCGCCCGCGACCTCCATGCGCTCGGTGTAGCTCACGAGCTCGGGCGAGGTATAGAGCGCCGTGCGCAGCCCCTCGCCCGCCAGGATCGCCGCCGTGTAGCGCGAGGTCGACGTCTTGCCGTTGGTCCCGGCGATCTGAACGCACTCGAAGGCGAGGTCCGGGTCGCCGAGCTCCGCGAGCATGTCCTCCACGGTCTCTAGCAGCGGCTCGATGCCAAACCGGAGCGCCCCGCGCACGATGGCGAGCGCCTCCTCATACGAAATCTCCGGAACCTCAAACGGCAGCTGATACATGAGATCTCCCTCGTAGCTCCACTGGTCGGGGCCTGGGCATGCCCCGGCGCTCGGACAGTCCTCGCCGCAGAGGACGCGGCTGCGGAACTCGCGGCGGGGGATGCCCAGGCCCCTGCCGCGAGGCAATCGATGACGTACGACGTGCGGCGCGCTCCCCGAGCGGGGAACGTCCGCCGCGAGTTCTGCAGGCACGCTCTGTGCGCCGAAGCTGTCCGAGCGCCGGATGTTCCCCGCTCGGGGGCGCGCACGGACGGCCTACAGCCCCAGCAGGCGGAGGGCCTCTTGGCGGGTCTTGAGGTCGCGCAGGCAGCCGCGGACGGCGGAGGTGGTCGTGAGCGCGCCGGCCGCGCGGACGCCCCGCATCGTCATGCAGGTGTGCTCGGCCTCCATCACCACAAGGACGCCCAGCGGGTCGAGCTCGCGCACCATCGCGTCGGCCACCTGCCCCGTCAGGCGCTCCTGCACCTGGAGGCGCCGCGCGTAGCCCGAGACGCAGCGGGCGATCTTGGAGAGCCCCGTGATGCGCCCGTCGCGCGGGATGTAGCAGACGTGGGCGCGACCGGTGAACGGCAGGATGTGGTGCTCGCACAGGGACGAGAACGGGATGTCCTTGACGATGACCATCTCCTGGTTGCCCGGCTCGTGGAACTGCTTGCGCAGGTGGGCGCCCGGGTCCTCCTGCATGCCGCCGAGAACCTCCTCGCAGGCGCGCGCCACGCGGTCGGGCGTGCCGAGAAGTCCCTCGCGGTCCGGGTCCTCGCCGATGGCCAGGAGCAGCTCCCTCACCGCCGCCTCCACGCGCGGCTTGTCGATCGGGCGGAAGCCCTGCCCGTTCTTCTGTCCCGCGACCTCAAGCTCTGCCATCGCTTACCTCCCGGAACGGCCGCGGCCGTAGACGAACCAGTAGGATACGCCCACGAGCACGACGCCGCCCACGAGGTTGCCCAGGGTCGCCGCCGTCAGGTTGCTCACCACGCCCGCAAGGTCGACCGACCCCGCGCAGACGCCCGTCGCCTGCAGCATGAGCGCGTACGGCAGGAAGAACATGTTGGCGACGCAGTGCTCGAAGCCGGCCGCCATGAACGCCATGACGGGCAGCAGGGCCGAGAAGAACTTGTCGGTGACCGACGTCGCGGCGTGACCCACCCAGACGGCAAGGCACACGAGCATGTTGCAGAGAATGGCGCGAGCGAAGGCGACGCCCCAGTCCAGCGCGACCTTGCCCTCGGCGACCGTGATCGCGGCCTCGCCGACCGCCCCGCCGTTGGCGGAGGCGACGCCGGCGGCGAGCACAAGCCCGGCCGCGAGCACGCTGCCCACGAGGTTGCCAAAGAGCACGAGGGCCCAGCTGGCAAGCAGGCGCTTCCACGAGAAGCGCCCGGCGAGCGGGCCCATGACCATGAGGCAGTTGCCCGTGAAGAGCTCCGCGCCGGCGGCGAGGATGAGGAAGAGGCCCAGCGTGAAGGCGAAGCCGCCCAGGAGCTGCGTCGCCGCGAAGGGCAGCGCGGCGTCGGACTTGACCACGAGCATGAACGTGGCGCCCATCGAGATGAAGGCGCCCGCCATGACGGAGAGCACGAGGGCGCTCACGACGTCGGTCTTGGCCTTGGTCTCGGCGACGCGCTCGTTCTTGAGCTCCATCGACGCGGGGGTCATCGCCCCGCTGTAGGAAGATGACGGCTTCTCGGTTACCTTCATGAGCAGCTCCTCTCCGCCGCCTCGACGACGTGGCGGGCGAGAATGGCGGTTGTGACGGACCCGACGCCTCCCGGCACGGGCGTGATGGCGCGGACGACGCCGTCCGCTGCGGCAAAGTCGACGTCGCCCACGAGCGACTGGCTCTTATCGTCCCAGTTGATGCCCACGTCCACGACGACCTGGCCGGGTCGCAGCGCGTCGGCGCCGACCGTCCACGCGTGGCCAGCGGCGCACACGATGACGTCGGCACGGCGCAGCTCGGCCGCGAGGTCGACCGTGCGCGTGTGGCAGAGCGTGACGGTGGCGTCGCGGGAGAGCAACATCATGGCGACGGGGCGGCCGATGACGAGCGAGCGGCCCACGACGGCCGCGCGGGCGCCGGAGAGCGAAACGCCGTAGTGGTCGAGAAGCGCGAGGACCGCCTGGGCGGTGCACGGCGGGAACCCGACCGCGTGCGCGGCGAAGACGCCGTAGAGGGAGCCCGCGGTGACGCCGTCGACGTCCTTGGCGGGGTCGAGCGCCGCGCAGACGGCGGCCTCGTCCACATGCGCGGGCAGGGGCCGCATGATGAGGCAGCCGTGGATCGCGGGGTTCTCGTTGACGTCGCGGACGGCGGCGAGAAGGACCTCGGTGCCCGCGTCCTCCGGGAGGGCGAGCACCCTCACGGCGACGCCGACCTTCTCGCACCGCTTCACGGCGGCGCGCTCGTAGGAGAGGTCGTCCGACCGCTCGCCGACGCGCAGGATGGCGAGCGTCGGCACGACGCCGCGCCCCGCGAGGGAGGCGACGCGAGCGGCGACGTCCTCGGTCAGGACGGCGGCGACGGGCGCGCCGCGCAGGAGCTCCGTCACCTCATGCCCTCCCACGGATGCCGTCGACGATGGCGTCCGCGAGCGCGCGAGCGCGCGGCGCGTACTCGTCCAGGAGCTCGTCGCAGGTGGCCTCTATGCGCGCGGCCTGGCGGCGGTCCTTGAGGGAGGTCGTGTTGACGCAGACGTTGACGGCCGCTCCCTCCAGCGCCGCGCCGGCCAGAAGGGCCCCGGTGGCCACGTCGGAGACAAGCCCCGGGGTTCCGATATCGCGCATGCGCTCGAGCAGCGTGATCGCGCGGCAGCACTCCCCCATCATCGCGAGCGGCGCCATGCACGCGCCCTCGGTGGCGTCCTCGATGGCGGCGGCGCGGGACGGGTCGGTGCGCGAGAGCGCATAGGCCTCGATCAGGGGCGAGAAGCCCGCGGCGTCCTCCTCGATGAGCTCGAGCAGGCGGAAGCGGACGTCCTCGGCCTCGTCCATGAGGTCAGAGACCTCGCCCTCGACGTCGGCGAAGCGCGCCTTGCCGATGGTGAACGAGCCCACCATCGAGCACAGCGCCGCTGCGAGCGCGCCCGCGAGCGCGCAGGCGCCGCCGCCTCCCGGGACGCTCGTGCGCGCGGCGAGCCGCTCGGCGAACTCCTCGCAGCTCAGCTCCATGAATCGCTCTTCCACGGTCACTCCTTCAAGACGGCGTTACCGCCGGGCCGGGCGGACTAGAAGAGGCCGACGATCTTGCCGTCGGGCGTGACGTCGATCTTCTCGGCCGCCGGCACCTTGGGCAGGCCCGGCATGGTCATGATGTCGCCGGTGAGCGCGACGATGAAGCCCGCGCCCGCCGAGACCTTGAGGTTGCGCACCGTGATGCGGAAGTCGCGTGGGGCGCCGAGCTTGGTCTGGTCGTCGGTGAAGGAGTACTGGGTCTTTGCCACGCAGATGGGAAGGCCGCCGAAGCCCTGCTCCTCGAGCTGCTTCAGCTGCTTGGCCGCGGCGCTCGTGAAGTCGACGCCGTCGGCGTGGTAGACCTTGGTGGCGATGGCGTTCAGCTTGTTCGCGATGGTGTCCTCGACGTCGTAGGCAAAGCGGAAGTCGCTCGGCTCCTCGCACAGGCGCACGACCTCCTCGGCGAGCGCCTGGCCGCCCTCGCCGCCCTTGGCCCAGACCTCGGAGAGCGCGACGTTGACGCCGAGCTCGTTGCACTTGCGCTCGACGAGCGCGAGCTCGGCGGCGGTGTCCGTCGGGAAGGCGTTGATGGCCACCACCACGGGCAGGCCCCAGACCTCGCGGATGTTGGAGACGTGCTGCAGCAGGTTGGGCAGGCCGGCCTCGAGCGCCTCGAGGTTCTCGGCACCCAGGTCCGCCTTGGCGACGCCGCCGTTGTACTTGAGGGCGCGCACGGTCGCCACGAGCACTACGGCGCTCGGCTGGATGCCGGCGTAGCGGCACTTGATGTCCAGGAACTTCTCGGCACCCAGGTCCGCGCCGAAGCCGGCCTCGGTGACCACGTAGTCGGCGAGCTTGAGCGCCGTCGTGGTGGCCTCCACGGAGTTGCAGCCGTGGGCGATGTTAGCGAACGGGCCGCCGTGGACGAAGGCGGGGTTGCCCTCGAGCGTCTGCACGAGGTTGGGCTTGATGGCGTCCTTGAGCAGGGCGGTCATGGCCCCCTCGGCGTGAATGTCGGCCACGGTGACCGGCCTGCGATCGTAGGTGTAGGCGATGACCATGCGAGCCAGGCGGGCCTTCAGGTCCATGAGGTCGGTGGCGAGGCAGAACACGGCCATGACCTCGGAGGCCACGGTGATGTCGAAGCCGTCCTGGCGCGGCATGCCGTCCGCGACGCCGCCCAGGCCGTCGACGACGTTGCGCAGCTGGCGGTCGTTCATGTCCACGCAGCGCTTCCAGACCACGCGGCGCGGGTCGATGCCCAGGGCGTTGCCCTGCTTGATGTGGTTGTCGAGCATCGCGGCGCAGAGGTTGTTGGCGGCGCCGATGGCATGGAAGTCCCCCGTGAAGTGGAGGTTGATGTCCTCCATGGGGACGACCTGCGCGTAGCCGCCGCCGGCCGCGCCGCCCTTGATGCCAAAGACGGGCCCGAGCGAGGGCTCGCGCAGCGCGAGCATGGTCTGGTGCCCCATGCGGTTCATGGCGTCGGCCAGGCCGATCGACGTGGTGGTCTTGCCCTCGCCCGCGGGCGTGGGGTTGATGGCGGTCACGAGGACGAGCTTGCCCTTGCGCGGCGCGTCCGCGAGCGAGTGGATGTCGACCTTGGCCTTGGTGCGGCCGTACGGCTCGATCATGTCCTCGGTGAGGCCGGCGCGCGCGGCGACCTCGGCGATGGGCAGCATCTGGGCTTCCTGGGCGATCTCGATGTCCGACTTGTAATCCGCCATAACCGTCCCTCCGACGCGGGCTGTCTGAACCTATAACTATAGCGCGTACTTCTCGGCCGTGCGTCACTGTCCGGTCGAGCCCCGACCGCGGCGCCGTCAAAATAACGCGCACAGAATGCGTTGCGGCAAAATCTTTCCTGCGGATATGCAAAGTGAAAACAAACGGTGCGCGTTAATCGGAACGCGACAACCCGGCGCGGGCGAGAAGGACGTCGGGCAGAAAGCCCGCGGCGTCAGCGGCGTGCCTCGGCGACCGAACTGCGCTCCACGAGCGTGGGCGGGATGCGGATCGCCCGCGGGCGATAGCCCGGCGCCGTGCCGAGAAGTGCCTGCTCGACAGCTGCGCGACCGCGCGCCACGAGGTCGAAGCGCACCGTGGTGAGACCCACGTGCGGCACCGTGTCGCGCAGCGAGTCGTCGACGCCCACCACGCTCACGTCCTCGGGGACGCGCCGGCCCGCGTCGCGCAGGGCCTCCATGACGCCGAGCGCCATCTGGTCGTTGGCGGCGTAGACCGCCGTCATCGCCGCGTCTCCCGCGAGCGCGGCGCCCGCCTCGTAGCCGCTGTCGGCCGTCCAGTCCCCGCGCAGGGGCTCGGCGGCGTCGACGCCGCGCGCGGCGAGGGCGTCGCGCCAGCCCTTCTCGCGAAAGGACGAGTCGACCGAGTATACAGGCCCTCCCACGAAGCGGACCTCGCGGTGACCGTGGCCGGCGAGGTGGTCCATGAGCAGGGCGGAGCAGCCGTACTGGTCCGAGTCCACGGTCGTGCAGCGCGAGTGCTCGTACATGGTGAGCAGCACGGTGCTCAGGCCCGGCTGCGGGACAAAGTCCTCGAAGTCCTCCGACTTCAGGCTCATGCTGATGACGAGCGCGTCGATGGGCAGGCCCGCCATGCGCCGCGTTGCCTCGGCCAGGGAGAGCGGCGCGCGGTCGTCCATCTCGACCGTCGTCACCGCGCAGCCCACGTCGCCGGCGGCGGAGAGGACGCCCTTGATCGTGCCGAGGTTGCCGAACTGCTCGACGTTGTAGAGGGCGAGGCCCACCGAGTTGTAGCGGCCGCTGCGCAGCGACCTGCCGGCGAAGTTGGGGCGGAAGCCGAGCTCCTCCATGGCGAGAAGGACGCGCTCCCGCGTGCGCTCGCTAACGTTGGGAAGCCCGTTGGCAACGCGCGAGACCGTCTGCTGCGAGACGCCCGCCACGCGCGCGACCTGCGCCATGGAGACGGGCCCCGCCGGGGCGCGAACGCTCTTCTCGTCCTGCATGGACTCCCCTCCCCGCCGAGTCGTCGACCGCTTGCAGCCCAATTCTAACCGATGGGCGGAAAGGCCGCATTCTCGCCTCCGCCGTGAATGAGTACGTTAACATTGTGCCTGGGGCTGCTCATGAGGCATGCCCGCGGACGCTGGCGAGAGGAGCATCGTGATCAAGACGACCTCGTTCGGAACCCTGCCCGACGGCAGGGAGGCGCACGTCTTCGAGCTGTCCGACGGCGTCGCGCGCGTGCGCGTGAGCGACTACGGCGCGGCGGTCCTGGGCATCGACGTGCCGGACCGCGCGGGCGCGCTCGCCGACGTGGTCCTGGGCTTTGGCGACCTCGCGGGGTACCTCGGCCCCAACCCCGCCTTCTACGGCGGCACCGTGGGGCCCGTCGCAAACCGCACCGACCGCGCCGAGGTCCCGCTCGGCGGCACCGTCTACCACCTCGCGCACAACGACGGGCCCGAGCTCGCCAACAACAACCACACCGACGCCGAGCGCGGGCTGCACAAGCGCCTCTGGGACGCGGTGGTCGACGACGGGGCCAACACGGTCCGGATGAGCTGCCGCCTCGCCGACGGCGAGCTCGGCCTCCCCGGAAACCGCACGTTCTCCGCGTCCTTCTCGCTCGCCGCGGACGGCGCCGCCCACGTGCTCACCGTGGCCTACGGCTGCGAGACGGACGCCCCCACCTACGTGAGCATGACCAACCACACCTACATGAACCTCGCCGGCCATGACGCGGGCCCGGTCCTCGGGGAGGTCGTGGTCGCGGAGGCGGACAGTTTCCTGCCCCTTCGCCCCGACTGCGTCTCCGCGGGCGAGATCCGACCCGTCGCAGACACGCCGTTCGACTTCCGCTCGCCCCGCGTGCTCGGCGACGCCGTCGACGCCGACGACGAGCAGATCAAGATCGGACGCGGCTACGACCACTGCCTGTGCATCCGCGGATGGGAGCCCGGCGCGGCGCCGCGTCCCGCGCTGCACGTGGTCGAGCCCGTCAGCGGCCGTGCGCTCGACGTGCTGGTGACCACCCCCGGCGCCCACCTCTACACCGGCAACTGGCTCGGCGACGAGGGCGCCAAGGACGGCGCGAGCTACGCGCCGCGCGACGGCCTTGCCTTCGAGCCGGAGTTCTACCCGGACAACATCCACCACCCGGAGTGGCCGCAGGCCGTCTGGGGGCCCGGCAGGCCGTACGCCCAGACGATCGTGTACCGGTTCTCGACCGTCGGGTAGCGCGTTCTTCTCGCCCGGCGGTGGCGCGCCGCCCGCGGCATCCCGCCGCCCGCGGCACCATTAGTACGCACAGTTCGGTTAACTTTCATATATCCGCAGGAAAGGAAATCGCAAAACTGGAACTGTGCGTACTAGCAACCCCGGAAGGAAGGGCTGGCGAAAAGAGCGACGGCCCGCTAGCAATCGTGAAAGCGCCCCGCAGGGGGCTCGATGAAAGGAGCAGCATGGCAGCAGGAACGGACAAGGGCACGCCCCTCGAGGTGGCCCGCGAGCTCTTTGAACGGGAGTTCGCCGACGTGGCGCACGAGCGTCTGCTCGCGGTCCACGCGCCCGCGCGCTCGGAGATCTCGGGCAACCACACCGACCACGAGGGCGGCCACGTCATCGCCGGCGCGCTGAACGTCGCCATCGACGGTGTCGCGGCGGCCAACGGCACCGACCGCGTGCGCGTGGCGAGCGCGGGGTACCCCACCTTCGAGATCTCGCTGGACAGCCTCGACGAGCGCGAGGACGAGCACGTCACGACGGCCGGCCTCGTGCGCGGCATGGCGGCGTGCATGGCAAGGACCGGGCGCACCCCCGCGGGCTTTGACCTTGCGATGACGAGCGACATCCCCTCCGGCGGCGGCCTCTCCAGCTCCGCTGCCGTGGAGGCCGCGCTCGGCCGCGTGATGGAGGCGCTCTGGGAGGGCCCCGAGGTCACGCCGGTCGAGCTCGCCAAGATGGGCCAGTTCGCCGAGAACCGCTACTTCGGCAAGCCGTGCGGTCTCATGGACCAGGCGGCCGTCTGCCTGGGCGGCCTCGCGTTTATGGACTTCGAGGACGCCGCCGAGCCGCGCACGGCCAAGCTCGAGCTCGACTTCGACGCCGCGGGCTATGCCCTCTGCCTCGTCGACGTGGGCTGCGACCACGCGCCCTTCACCGCGGACTACGCCGCGGTGCCCGTTGAGATGCAGCAGGTGGCCCGCGAGTTCGGCCACGAGCGCCTCTGCGAGGTCGACCCGGCCGAGTTTGACCGTCTCCTGCCTGAGCTGCGCGAGAAGCTCGGCGACCGCGCGATCCTGCGCGCGATCCACTACTGGCGCGAGAACGAGCTCGTCGACAAGCGCTGGGACGCCCTCACGGCCGGCGACATCGACCGCTTCCTCGAGCTCACCCGCGAGTCCGGCGCGAGCTCCGCGATGTTCCTCCAGAACGTCTCCACCGGCGGCTCCTTCCAGCCGGCGATGCTGGCGCTGGGCCTGGCCGAGCGCATCCTCGACGGCCGCGGCGCCACGCGCATCCACGGCGGCGGCTTCGGCGGCTCCGTCCAGTGCTTCGTGCCGATCGACATGGTCGAGGACTTCACCGCCCAGATGAACGCCTGGCTGGGCGAGGGCGCCTGCGTCCACTACCAGATCGCCGAGAAGGGGGCGCATGCGGCATGGCTGTAGAGAACGTCCGCGACAACGTCCAGGCGCTCGTCGACTACGCGGCGACGCGCGATCTCATCGGCTGGACGGACCGCGTCTGGTCGTACAACGCCACGCTCGAGGCCATCGGGGCGCTCGGGCCCGGGCCGGAGCAGTCCTGGGTCCTGGCGGAGGAGCCTGACCTCGACGCGGAGCCGGCCGAGCTCGACCTCGAGGCCACGCTCGCCGACCTCGCGGAGGTCGCGGTGACCAACGGCTGCGTCGAGGACACGGCAAACGGTCGCGACCGCGTGGCCATGCGCGTCATGGGCACCCTGATGCCGCGCCCGTCCGAGACCATCTCCATCTTCGACGCGCTCGTGGAGGAGGACCCCAAGGCGGCCACCGACTGGTTCTACCGCATCTGCTGCGACGCGGGCTACGTGCGCCGCGCCGCCATCGCGCGCAACATCCAGTGGAGCTCCCCCACCCGCTGGGGCGACCTCGAGATCACGATCAACCTCTCCAAGCCCGAGAAGGACCCGCGCGACATCGCGGCGGCGGGCGCGGCCAAGGCCACGGGCGAGAAGTACCCGGCGTGCCAGCTCTGCATCGAGAACGAGGGCTACCCCGGGCGCGGCGCGGCGATGGCAGGCGGCGAGCACCCGGCCCGCCAGAACCTGCGCATCATCCCGATCGAGCTCGACGGCGAGCGCTGGGGCCTGCAGTACAGCCCCTACGCCTACTTCAACGAGCACAGCATCGCGATGAGCGCCCACCATCGCCCGATGCACATCGACGAGAAGGCACTGCGCTGCCTGCTCGACTTCGTCGACCTGCTGCCGCACTACTTCATCGGCTCCAACGCCGACCTGCCGATCGTGGGCGGCTCGATCCTCTCGCACGACCACTTCCAGGGCGGCGCGCACGAGTTCCCGATGATGCGCGCCGAGGTCGCCGAGTCCTTCTCGATGGACGCCTTCCCCGGCGTGGAGGGCGCCGTGCTCACCTGGCCGCTCTCCGTGCTGCGCCTGCGCTCCGCGAGCCGGGACGACCTGCTCGCGGCCGCCGTGCACGTCATCGACGCGTGGCGCGCCTGGACCGACGAGTCCGTGGGCGTGATCGCCCTCGACGAGGACGGCACGCGCCACAACACCGTGACGCCCGTCGTGCGCCGCGTGGACGAGGGCGGAGCCGTGGGCGGCGAGCGCTACGAGGCCTACCTCGCGCTGCGCTGCAACGTCACGAGCGACGAGCACCCGCTCGGCATCTTCCACCCGCACGCCGAGTACCACCACATCAAGAAGGAAAACATCGGCCTCATCGAGGTCATGGGCCTCGCGATCCTGCCGCCGCGCCTCGTGGGCGAGCTCGCCGCCGTGCGGGCGCACCTGCTCGAGGGCGTCTCCGCGGGCGCCGACGTCGATGCCGTGCGCGCCGCGCTGGACGCGGATCCGGCGAGCGCGAGCCACGCCGCCTGGGCGGCCGAGGTCTACGGGCGCCGCGCGGGCGAGCTCACCGAGGAGACCGCCGAGCAGGTCCTGCGCGACGAGGTCGGCGCCGTCTTCGGCCACGTGCTCGAGGACGCCGGCGTCTTCAAGTGGGACGAGGACGGCCGCGCCGCGCAGATGCGCTTCGTCGCGAGCCTGTAGGTCCGTTCTTCTCGCCTATCGCCACCGCCGCACAGCCTGGGGCCGGCCGCCAACGCGACCGGCCCCTTCTTTCGAGCCCTCACTTGATGGCAAACACCGGGTCGCAGCGCGCACTGGACGAAGCACGGCCCCAAATCCGCCCGCACTCGATGGCAAATGCCGAGAGCGAGCCCGCACCTGGCGCCGCCGCGCATCGAGTGCGGGCCCCAGGGCACTGGATGCGGGCACTCGATGGCAAACGCCGGGTAGCCCCGCGCACTGGACGCCCTTCGGGCCCAAATCCGCCCGCACTCGTTGCCCGCACTCATGAGTGCGGGCGAGAAGGACGCGCGGCCCTGATGGTGAGTGCAGGCGAGAAGGGCGTGTGGCCCCGCTCGTTGCCGCGGGCGAGAAGGGCGTGCGGCCCTACTGGTAGGCGCAGGCGAGAAGGACGTGCTCCCCTACTCGTAGCGCTCGTCGAAGACGCGGCGGGTCTTCTTCTCGCTGCGCGGCAGGACGCCGAGCTCGACCACCTTGACGAGCGGCGTGAAGCCGATGCGGCGCTTGACCTCGTGCGCGACCTCGTCGGCAAGGTCGAGGAAGTCCTGCGTGCCGTCCGTCTCCACGTAGATGCGCATGGTGTCGCGGCCCTCGAGGTGCGAGATGCGGATCTGGTACTCGCTCGAGAGCTGCGGGAACTCCTGCAGCACCTCCTCGATCTGGCGCGGGAAGACGTTGACGCCCTTGATCTTGACCATGTCGTCGGAGCGGCCCTGCAGCGTGTCGATGCGCGGGTAGGGGCTTCCGCAGGGGCAGGTGCCGGGGATGATGCGGCTGAGGTCGTGCGTGCGGAAGCGGATGAGCGGCGCGCCCTCCTTGACCAGCGTCGTGATCACGATCTCGCCCCACTCGCCGTCGGGCAGCGGGGCGCCCGTGGCGGGGTCGACGATCTCGATGTAGATGAAGTCGTCCCAGTAGTGCATGCCGTCCTCGGCGTCGCAGGAGATGCCGATGCCGGGACCGTAGACCTCGGTGAGGCCGTAGATGTCGTAGACCTGGATGCCGAGGCCCGCCTTCACGCGGTCGCGCATCTTCTTGCCCCAGCGCTCGGAGCCGATGACGCCCTTGCGCAGCGCGATGCTGTCGCGCATGCCGCGCACCTCCACCTCCTCGGCCAGGAGCAGGGCATAGCTCGACGTGGCGCCGATGACCGTGGTCTGCAGGTCCACCATGAACTGGAGCTGCTTCTCGGTGTTGCCGGGCCCCATCGGGACGGCCATCGCGCCGAGCTTCTCGGCGCCGGCCTGGAAGCCGATGCCCGCGGTCCAGAGGCCGTAGCCGGGCGTGATCTGGATGCGGTCCTCGGACGTGATGCCCGCGAGCTCGTAGCAGCGGGCAAACTGCGTGGCCCAGTCGTCGACGTCGCGCGCGGTGTACGGGATGATCACGGGCGTGCCCGTGGTGCCCGAGCTCGAATGGATGCGCACGATCTGGCGCTCGTCCACGGCGGAGATCCCCAGCGGGTAGCAGTTGCGCAGGTCCTCCTTCTCCGAGAAGGGCAGCGCGAGGAAGTCCTCCTCGGTGCGGACCTCGGTGACGCCGGCATCCTGGAGGCGCCGCCCGAAGTAGTTGCCGGAAGCCACGAGCCGCTGGACTTGGTCGTTCACGAGCTTGAGCTGGGACTCGCTGATCTTCATGCTTGTCTCCTGTCAATTGGGGACGTGTTTTTTCGTGCAGACAAAAAGGGACAGGTTTGCCTGCGCGCATGCGACACGTCGTCTCAGGCTTCTACTACTTCATTGGCCACCCGCGTAAAACCTGTCCCTTTTTGTCTGCACGAAAAAACACGTCCCCAATTGACAGGGCGCGGAGGTCAAGGTCGAGGAAGCGGGGACTCACGATGGCGCGGACGGCCGCAGCGAGGTCGTCAAGGGTGACGGGGCCGAGCGCGCCGGCGCGTGCCGCGGCGCCAAGAAGGACCACATTGAGTACGCGCGCGGTGCCGAGCTCCGCCTCGGCGGCCGCGGCGTCCACGACCGCGAGGTTCTTCTCGCCCACGCGCTCGTGCAGGTAGGACATGATGGCGGGCAGGTCGTACGCCGGGCCGCCGGTTGCCGCAGAGACGGGCACGACCGGGGCGTCGCTCGTGACGACCCTCCCGCCCGGACGCAGGAACGACAGCTGCCGCACGGCCTCCGCCGGCTCGAAGGCGACGATCGCGTCGGCGCGACCGCGGCCGATCAGCGGCGAGGACGAGTCCTCCCCCAGCCTCACGTGGCTGAAGACCGAGCCGCCGCGCTGCGCCATGCCGATGGTCTCGGCAGTCTTGACGGGAAGCCCGCGCCCCATCGCAGCGCGGGCGAGCAGCTTGGACGCGAGAACGGCGCCCTGGCCGCCCACGCCCGCGAGGATGATGTCCGTGCTCATGGCGCCGTTGCTCACAGGCGCTCACCTCCCGAGATGGCATGCGTGGGGCAGATCTGCTCGCAGAGGGTGCAGCCCGTGCACTGCGCGGCGTCGATGCGGACCTTGCCGGTCGACGCGTCCGGCACGAGTGCGGGACACCCCAGCTCCCGAACGCAGCGCTGGCATCCGACGCACTTCTCGGCATCAACAGCGCTTCTCGCCTGCGGCCTGGCGAGCACCACGCACGGGCTCCGGAAGATGATCGCCTTGACGCCCGGCTCGTCCGCGACGCGGCGCACGGTCTCGACTGCGCGCTCGTGGTCGAGCGGGTCCACGGTCTCCACCACCGTGAGGCCGATGGCGAGAAGGACGCGCTCGACGCTGACCTTCTCCACGACCTGCCCCATCATCGTTCGGCCCGTTCCCGGGTGCGGCTGGTGGCCCGTCATCGCCGTGGTGGAGTTGTCCAGGACGACGAGCGTCATGTCAGCCTGGTTGTAGAAGGCGTTGACCACGCCGGTGATGCCAGACGCGAAGAAGGTTGAGTCGCCCACGAAGGCAAAGGCGGCGGTGTCGGGCTCCACGTGCGTGACGCCCTGCGCTATGTTGATGCCCGCGCCCATGCACAGGCACGTGTCCACCATGTCGAGCGGCTTCGCGTTGCCCAGGGTGTAGCAGCCGATGTCGCCGCAGAACAGTGTCTTCTTTCCTCTCATTGCACATTTGACTGCGTAGAACGACGCTCGGTGCGGGCATCCCGCACACAGCACGGGCGGGCGAATCGGGAGCTGCGGTGGGGTCGGCCGGTCCTTCTCCGCGCGCAGTTCCGCATGAGCCGGACGAGCCTGCGGCTCGTCCGTGCGAAGAGGACCGTTTGAGCACGGAGAAGGACCGGCCGGCCCCTCCCCACGCCGGAGAAATGCGTCGAGGGCGCGTCCCACGGATTCGACGGTGTTCTCTCCCGAGGGTTGGATGTCGGAGGTGAGCTTGCCGCGGATCTTGACGGTGAGGCCGCGGCGGCCGCAGGTGGCGATGAGGGCGCGCTCGATCACGGGGTCGAGCTCCTCCACGCAGAGGACCTCGTCGAGGCCGTCGAGGAAGTCGGCCGCGAGGTGCTCCGGGAAGGGGTATGGGGTCGCCACGCGCAGGACGCGCACGTCGTCCTTCTCGCTCAGGTTCTCGGCGACGTAGGTGGCGCTGATGCCGTGGGTGGCGATGCCGAGGCGCGGTCGGGCGTCCGGCCCCGCCGTCTGGCGGACGGTGTTTCTCGCATAGCCGGAGAGACGCTCGGCGAGGGAGGCGTCGCGCTTCTCGATCGCCGCATGGGCACGAACGGAGAGCGCCGGGAAGATGACCCAGCGGGAGGGGTCGCGGACAAATCCCTCGGGCTCGCGATGAGCCCAGTCGCACGCGTCGGCCACCTCCACGTCCTCGTAGCCGTGGTCGACGCGCGTGGTCGGGCGGACGATCACGGGGCAGGCCAGCTCCTCGGAGAGGTCGAAGGCCTCCCCCATCATCGCGTAGGCCTCGGACGGGCTCGACGGGTCGAGGACGGGCAGCTTGGCGTAGGCAGCGAAGGTGCGCGTGTCCTGCTCGGTCTGGGACGAGATGGGGCCGGGGTCGTCCGCCACGAGCACGACCATGCCACCCTTGACGCCGATGTAGGAGAGGCTCATGAGCGGGTCGGACGCGACGTTGAGGCCCACCTGCTTCATCGTGACGAGCGCGCGGGCCCCCGCGTAGGCGGCGCCGGCCGCAACCTCGAGCGCGGCCTTCTCGTTGACCGACCACTCCACGTAGACGCCCTCGGGACGACGGCGCGCCACGGTCTCGAGGACCTCGGTCGACGGCGTGCCCGGATAACCGGCAACCACGTTCACGCCCGCGGCGAGCGCGCCGACCGCCATTGCCTCGTTGCCCATCAGGAACTCTCTGTGCATGCGGCCCCCTCTCACGTTGGGTCGCACTCTACCAGAGGCCCGCGCCCCTTGGCCGAACCGTCGCAAACCGGTAACCAAGCCGGGCGCGTTCAGGCCTGGGCGCCATCCCAGCCGTGAGGGTATGTACACCCGCCCCGGAGGGTATGTACACCCCGCCATCAAGTGCGGGCAGCGAATCCGCAGGTCAAAGCGCTGTCGAGAAGAACGGGCGGGTCGAGAGGTGTACATACCCTCTTGGGCGGGTGTACATACCCTCACGGGGCCCGGACCGTCTGTCAATTGGGGACGTGATATTTCATGCAGACGGTTTGGGACAGGTTTTCTCTCAAGGATACGTACCTTGCGGCACGGCCAAACCTGTCCCAAACTATCTGCATGAAATATCACGTCCCCAATTGACAGGCGGGAGGCACATGGCGGAGACGGCGACGGACAGGCTGAGGCTCGTCATCGGCGACGAGGGGCTTGCGCGGCTGGAGGCGGCACGCGTGGCCGTGATCGGGCTCGGCGGCGTGGGCTCGAGCTGCGCGGAGGCGCTCGTACGCGGCGGCGTGGGCCACCTCGTCCTGCTGGACCGCGATGTGGTGGCACCGAGCAACATCAACCGCCAGGCACTCGCGTTCCAGAGCACGGTCGGCCAGCCCAAGGCCGAGGTCATGCGCGCGATGGCGCTCGACATCAACCCCGCGGCCGACGTCACGGCGCTCACCGCGTTTCTCGACAAGGACGCGCTCCCCCAGCAGATGGACGCCCTCGGGCCGCTCGACTACGTGGTCGACGCCATCGACACCGTGGCCCAGAAGCTGCGTCTTGCCGCGTGGTGCCAGGAGCGCGGCGTCCCCGAGCTCTCCGCGATGGGCGGCGCCAACAAGCTCGACCCCTGCCGCCTGCGCTTCGCGCGCATCGAGGACACCGTCAACTGCCCGCTCGCGCGCGTCATGCGCAAGGAGTGCCGCCGGCGCGGCATCCGCGGCCTGCGCGTGCTCTTCTCGGACGAGGAGCCGGTGCGCATGGAGCGCATCTCCGACGAGCAGTGGATGCGAGAGGGGTCGCTCCTCGGCACGATGAGCTACCTGCCGCCCATCATGGGCCAGATGCTCGCCAGCCGCGCCATCCGCGACCTTCTGGGCTGGGCGTAGCGGCTCAAGTCCGGCGCGGGGCCGTACTTCTCGCCAGCTCAAGCGCCTCAGCGACGCTCACACAGGGCACCGGAGAGCGCCGCGCCAGCTGCTCGTCATAGGTGACCACATAGTCCACGTCCGCGCGATATGCCGACCCCAGAAGCAGATCGTCCTCGAGGTCGTCGTGGACGGACTTGAGCGTAAACGCCTGCAGCACCTCCGAGTGGCCCGTCGGGACGATGAGCGAGCTCTCGAGCACCATCCTCACGCAGCCCCAGGCGGTCTCGCGCGCCGCCGCCGCAACCGTCTCGGAGACAACAAGCCCCGCCTCCCGAGCGCCAGACTTCATGTCCCGCTCAAGCAGGTAGGCGATGTCCTTGACCGAGAGCGCTGGCGTATAGAGCGCGACCTTCTCAGATCCCTCGGCTAGCGCGACGAGCTCCGCCGCAGCGCGGTGCCCCGGCGTGCGCGCCAGGAAGTAGTCGAGCCAAACGTTGGTGTCCAGAAGCAGTTTGAGCGGCGTCATGAGAGGCCCCACTTCGCGAGCCTCTCGTCCGCCCACTCGTCGCGCAGGGCGGCATAGTCGGGAGAGGGTCGCTGCGGCTCGCTGACGCCGAGCCCCTCATAGAAACTCGCAACGAGGCGCGCGCCGGCATCATGCCCGTCTTGCGCAGCCGGCCCGTCACCTGCATCAAGCTCCTCCTGCCCGAGCATGCGCTCAAGGGCATCGGGAACCCGACCCTGAACGCACAGGTACTCCCAGAGCGCGCGGACCAGGCGCGAGGGCGTGCAGCCGCGCGCCTCCAGCACGGCATCTCCCGCGCGCTTGACCGCACGGTCAAGACGCACGTTCATCTGCGTGGCTTCCATGGCACCTCCGCTATACGCTTCTTGAAAGCAGTATAGCATGGCGGGAGGCCACGTCACCTCAGCGCGCGGGCGAGAAGGGCGCCGAGCAGCGCGGCGCACACGAGCGCGGGGGCCGCGCCCAGAAGCGACAGCAGCCCCACGGCGACGAGCGCGAGCACCGCAAACGCGAAGCTGGTCATCAGCACCGTGCCCAGACGCACGGGCGCCGCCGGGTCGTCAAGCCCGCACGAGAGGGCGAGAAGGACGTCGAGCGCGCAGGAGAGAAGCACGGCTGACAGGGCATCGATACCAAGCGCGAAGGCGCACGCCCCGCTGGCGGCGCACGAGGCGACGAGCGTCACCGCAAGCGCGGGCAGCGAGTCAAACGCAAGGAGCTCGAGGCGCCCGAACGGCAGGAGCGACCTCACGAGACGGTTGCGACAGTCCTCGCGAAAGACGTGACCGAGCTCGAGCGGCGAGCGAAGGACCATGACGGAGCAGAAGAGCCACGAGGCGAGCACGCCGATGCCCGGCCGGGCCACCATGACCAGGGCCCCCGCGGGAACGAGCAGCGCGCCCCACGAGAGCAGGCGAAGCAGCGACGCGGGACGACGCAGCAACGAGACGGACGCATGGGAGACCAAGGCGCCCCTCCCCTGCCGGAAGCGCCAGGTTCTTCTCGTCTGCCTGCCGCGGCGCGCGCGACGGCGCCGGCAGGCCTCCTTGTACGCCCCGCTGTCGGCGAACGCGAGGAAGCGCAGCGCGCGACGGGCGGCATAGAGCTCGTTGTCGTCGATGACGAAGGCCATGTCCGCGCGACCGGCGCAGTTGACGGCGCCGGCAAGCATGAGCAGGTTTGCCGCGCAGACGGTGAGAAGCACGACGGGGCTGAGGGCGTTCGGGACGAGGGCCGCAAGGTAGCCGGACGCCACCACGAGCCCGACGCCCGCAGCGGCGATGACGACGCCCGCCCAGACCGTCGCCGAGCGCCTGCGGAACGGCTCCGCGGCACTTCTCGGCAGCACTGTGTCGAGCACGAAGATTCGGGCCGTGAGCAGGGCGAGCGCCGTCGCTACCGCCCAGGTCGGCAGCGGCCCCGCGGCCAGCACCGCGAGCGCGGTCCCGCCCAGTGCGCCCACGAGGAGGATGGCGGGCGCGCTCGAGGCGAGCTGCGTCACGAAGAGCTCCTCCGGGCGCATCGTCCGCGCGAGCCAGGAGATGTCGGCACCCGTCAGGCGCAGCGGGGTCTCGCGGAGGCCCTGGACGCCCCAGGCAAGCACAGCGACCGCGGGGGCAAAAAGCAGCAGCGACGAGGCGAGCCACGCGGAGAGCTCGGGGCCAAGGACCGCCGCGACGTCAGCAACGATGTCGAGGACCTGGGCCCAGGAGAGCGCGAGCGCCACGGCAAAGATGACGATCAGATACAGCTGGTAGGAACGCTCGAGGAAGCCGCGGTCCTCGTCGATGTCCGTCCCGACGGCAAACAGCAGGAAGCGCGCGTCGCTGCGTAGGTGCCTCAGGCGAAGTCGCGCGAGCAGGCCCAGGTTGCTTGCCATCTCAGGGCTCCCGTCGCAGCTGCCCGTCGCAGAGGGCGAGCGAGAGGTCCGGGACGAGGCCCGGGACGTCATGGTGGCAGCTCAGGAGCACGGCCGACCCCTCCCGCGCGGCCGCCGCGAGCTCTTCGGAGAGCACGAGCGACGCCTCGCGGTCGAGCGGGCCGTGAGGCTCGTCGAGCAGCATCACGCGCGGGCGCAGCATGAGGGCGAGCACCAGCGCGAGCTTCTCGCGCATGCCGCGCGAATACGCGGAGGGCAGCAGGGTCTCGTAGCCGGCGAGGCCAAAGCGCTCGAGAAGCCGCTCCGCGCGCGGGCGCGCGTCCTCGGCACGGTTGGCAGCCAGCACCAGCTCGACGTGCTCAGCGGCGGTGAGGTCATCGTAGAAGCTCGGAACGTCGGGCGCGAAGGCGAGAGTCCCGGGAGCGAGGCGCGTGCGACCGGTGAAGGGCTCGCCGGCAACGTATATCTCGCCGTCATCAGGCTCAAGCCAGCCCGCGAGGCAGCGGAAGAGCGTAGACTTTCCCGCGCCGTTGGAGCCTGTCAGAAAGGCCACCTGCCCCGGCTCAAGCGAGAAGGACACGTCCTCCCACACCGGGATATCGCCGTAGCCAAAGGCGAGGTCGCGCACCTCGAGCGCCGCATCGGCCATGAGATCCTCCTTCCGTGATGGGGAGAGGGTACACCATCTCCTGCGGCTCGGACGCCGGGAGGGCCGGGCGAGATCAAACGCCGAGCAGCGTGGCACCATTGTCATGGAGAAGGTGACACAGCCGCGGCTCCACAGGCGCCCGGGCCCCGGGGCGTCGGGCTCGCGACAAAACCCCCTGGTGCCTGATTTCCGAGAAATGCGTGAATCCGTGCCGGATTTCCGAGGAATGCGTGCGCCAGACACGCATATGGCCGGATTCCCGCACCAAAACACGCATATAACGGAAATCAGGCACCAGGCCCTTTTCGCGTGAGAGAGGCGCCCACCCTACTCCCGGCCTGAGCGCGTACCGGCATGCGAGCGCCGCCCGGTTCTTCTCGGCCAGCGACTTTTGGGCGAAGCCCAATGAGCTGGCGAGAAGAACCGGGCGGCGCTCCCTGCGCAGGAGGACCTACGCGAAGTCCGCGATTTGGGCCTTGAGCTGCTCGATCGTGGCCGTGAGCTCGGCGGCCTGCGCGCGCTTCTTCTCGATGACCTCCGGCGCCGCCTTGGAGACGAAGCCCTCGTTGGCGAGCGTGCGCTCCACGCCCGCGAGGTCCTTCTCGGCCTTGGCGAGCTCCTTGGTCAGGCGCGCGGACTCGGCCGCAAGGTCGACGAGGTCGCCCACGCGGACGAAGATCTCGAGCGAGCCGTCGGCCACGGAGACGCAGCCCTCCGGCTTCTGGGCGTCGGCCGCGGCGGTGAAGGCGCCCACGTGGCCGACGGAGCGCACGAAGCCCTCCTGGCCGGCGAGAACCGCCGCGTCCTCGGCGCCGCAGCGCACGCACACGTCAAGCTCGGCGCGCGGCGAGAGACGGTAGCGGGCGCGCGTGGAGCGCACGCAGGAGATGACGCGCTTGGCGAGCTCGAAGTCCTTCTCGGCCTTGTCGTTGACGAACTCGGCGTAGCGCTCCGGCTCCGGCCAGGCGGCGACCATGAGGAACTCAGCAGAGTGGTCGTCCAGGCCGCTCGCGGGCAGGGCGTCCCAGACGCTCTCGGTCACGAACGGCATCACGGGGTGCAGCAGGCGCATGCAGGTGTCCAGGACAAAGACGAGGTTGCGCTGGACCTGGAGACGCTCCTCGGGGGTGCCGTCGAGCAGGCGGCCCTTGCAGAGCTCGATATACCAGTCGCAGACGTCGCCCCAGAAGAAGCTCTGGATCTCACGCGCGTAGTCGCCGAAGGCGTAGGTCTCCAGCTGCTCGGTGGCGTGCGCGACGGCGCGGGCAAGGCGACTGAGCATCCACGCGTCCTCGGGCGTCACGGCGGCCGGGGCACCCGGCTCGTAGCCCTCGAGGTTCATCTGGACGAAGCGGCTCGCGTTCCAGATCTTGGTCACGAAGCCGCGTGCCTGCTCGGTGCGCGGGCTGTCGATGAGCTGATGCGTCTTCTTGTCGATGTTGGCGTCGAACTTGACATCCTGGTTGTTGGTGATGAGCGTGAGGAGGTTGTAGCGCATGGCGTCAGCGCCGTACTTCTCCATGAGCTCCATCGGGTCAACGCCGTTGCCCTTGGACTTGGACATGCGGCTGCCGTCCTTGGCCAGGATCGTGGCGTAGATGTAGACGTCGTGGAAGGGCACCTCGTCGGTGAAGTAGAGCGAGCTCATGATCATGCGCGCCACCCAGAGGGCGATGATGTCGCGCGCGGTCACGAGGACCTTGGTGGGGTGGTGCTCGGCGAGCTCGGAGGTGTCATCCGGCCAGCCCTGCGTGGCGAAGGTCCACAGCTGGCTCGAGAACCAGGTGTCGAGCACGTCCTCGTCCTGGTGGACGTGGTGCCCGCCGCACTTGGGGCAGACGTCCGTGTCCTCCATGAGGGCGTCCTCCCAGCCGCAGTCCTCGCAGTAGAAGACCGGGATGCGGTGGCCCCACCAGAGCTGGCGGCTGATGCACCAGTCCTTGAGGTTGTCCATCCAGGTGAGGTAGGTCTGGGTCCAGCGCTCGGGGTGAAACTTGACCTCGCCGTCGCGCACGACCTGCGTGGCGCGCTCCTTGAGCTTGTCAACGGCGACGAACCACTGCTCGGAGAGCCAGGGCTCGAGCGCGGTGTTGCAGCGGTAGCAGTGCATGACGGAGTGGTCGAGCTCCTCGACCTTCTCGAGCAGGCCGTGCTCCTCGAACCACGCGACGACGGCCTCGCGGCACTGGTCGCGGTTCATGCCGGAGAACTCGCCGTAGCCGTCGACCACGACCGCGTGCTCGTCGAAGATGTTGATCTGCGGCAGGTCGTGGGCCTGGCCCATGGCGTAGTCGTTGGGGTCATGAGCGGGCGTGACCTTGACGAAGCCCGTGCCAAAGCCGGCGTCGACGTGCCAGTCGGAGAAGATCGGGATCTCGCGGTCCACGATGGGCAGGCGCACCATCTTGCCGACGAGCTTGGCCTTCTCGGGGTCCTGAGGGGAGACGGCCACGCCCGTGTCACCGAGCATGGTCTCGGGGCGGGTGGTTGCCACCGTGATGTACTCGACGCCGTCGACGGGCTCCACGAGCGGGTAGCGCAGGTACCAGAGGTGGCCCTTCTCGTCCTGATACTCGGCCTCGTCGTCGGAGATGGCGGTGCAGCAGGACGGGCACCAGTTGACGATGCGCTTGCCGCGGTAGATCAGGTCGTCGTGGTACCAGTCGCAGAAGACCTTGCGCACCGCACGGGAGAACTCGGGGCTCATCGTGAACTTCTCGTCGGAGAAGTCGATCGAGCAGCCCATGCGCTTGATCTGGGAGACGATCGTGCCGCCGTACTCGCGCGTCCAGTCCCAGCAGGCGTCGAGGAACTTCTCGCGCCCGATCTCCAGGTGGGAGACGCCCTCGCTCTTGAGCTTCTTGTCGACCTTGGTCTGCGTGGCGATGCCCGCGTGGTCGGTGCCCAGGATCCATCGCGTGGAGCGGCCGCGCATGCGGCTGTAGCGGACGTAGGTGTCCTGGATGGAGTCGTCCATCGCGTGGCCCATATGCAGGATGCCGGTGACGTTTGGCGGCGGGATGACGACGGTGCAGTCGCCCACGCCCTTGCTGCGCTGGTAGCAGCCGGCGCTCATCCAGCGCTCGGTGAGCTCGGGCTCGGCGGTCTGGGGATCGTAGTTCTTGGGCATCTCTTCCACGGCATGTCCTCTCGTGGCGCTCGTTCATATCAGCTCAACAGGATAGCACGCGGGCGGTATCATCACAGGAAACGAAAGGGGAGGCATGTTCTTTGACGCGCACGTTCATCTTGGCTGGTTCTTCGACCCCGCCTCCGTCGCACGCGACGCCGCGGCGCGGAAGCTGGGCATGCTCGCCGTCACGGTGACCCCGGACGAGTACCTGGGCGCGCGGAAGGCCCTTGCGGCCGAGGAGAACGTGACGCTCGCGGCGGGGCTTCACCCCTGGTGGGTGCGGGGCGCCCGCGACGCCGACGCGCTCTGCGAGCTGCTGCCCGAGACGCGGTTCGTCGGCGAGATAGGTCTCGACGCCGCGCCCAGACATGCCGCGACCTGGGACGCGCAGCTGGCGGCCTTTGAGCGCATCTGCGCCACCTGTGCCGAGACGAGCGACCCCGCGGCGCCCAAGGTCCTCTCCATCCATGCCGTCCGCTGCGCAGGAACGGTCCTCGACGTCCTCGAGCGTACCGGCGCCGCTGAGAGCTGTCGCTGCATCCTGCACTGGTTCTCCGGGTCCTCCGAGGAGCTCTGGCGTGCCGCTCGCCAGAGCTGCCGCTTCTCCCTCGGCGAGCACTCCATCGCGACCCGCCGCGGCCGCGAGTACGCTCGCATCCTCCCAGCCGAGCTCCTCCTCACGGAGACCGACCTCCCCGAGGACGAGAACTCCCCTACGACCGCCGATGACGTCATCGCGTCCCTTCTTCGCACAGTCGCCGGAATCGCCGCCGCCCGCGCCGCCACGAGGGACGACGTTGCCGACCAAATTGAGGCAAACGCAAGGGCACTGCTTTCGTAAGGTTCTTCTCCCTGCAGGTTTCTGCAGAATCGTCCCTCAGTCCATAATTCCCCTGTCTCAAATGCAAAACCGCGCTTCAGTCCATAAGAATTTGCCACATTAGAACGCTTCAATTCGCGCCCAGAAATTGTGACCTGCGAAAACATGGAGAGCAGCTCCTTGATTTTTCTCACGGGCCCGAAAACATATGGACTGAAGCTCGATTTTGCATTCAGAAGAGCAGATTTATGGACTGAAGAGAGTTTTTGCAGGAGCCGCCAAGGACAGTCCAGCCTCCAAAGGGATGACGGCAACGTTTGAGCGCCCGCGCCGTCAATGGTAGAGTTGACAGGTCATGAAGGCGCACGAACCGAGGTCCCATGAAGCCGCTGCGCAAGACCACACATGTGAGAAACCCGCTCTCGTCGACCATGCTCGCGAGCACGTCGGAGGACCTCGACCTCCCGCTTGACGACGTGGTCGTCGTCTTTGCCTGCAGCGAGAACTTTGTGCCGTATCTCTCCGTGGCCGTGCAGTCGATCATCGAGAACGCCAGCCTCACGCGCCGCTACGACATCGTCGTGCTCACGCGCGACATCTCACCGGCGAGCATGATTACGCTCACACGCCAGGCCAAGTCGGACAACGTGGGCATCGGGTTTCTCGACGTGGACGCGGCGCTCGGGGACATCAAGCTGCCCCATCACGGACACTTCCGCCCCGAGACCTACTACCGCCTGCTCTCGCCGCAGCTCCTGCCCAACGTCGACAAGGCGATCTACCTCGACTCCGACCTCATCGTCTGCGATGACGTCGCGAAGCTCTACGACGTCGACGTTAGGGGCTACAAGCTCGCCGCCACCCGAGACGCCGACACCATCGGCCAGATCGACGGCTACGACGCGACGGTCGGTCCCTACCTCAAGAACGAGCTCGGCATGAGCGACCCTCACGACTACTTCCAGGCGGGCGTCCTGCTCATGAACCTCGCCGAGCTGCGCCGCACGATCACGCCCGAGGAGTTTCTCGACCTCTCGACCCAGCGCATGTGGCGCTGGCTCGACCAGGACATCCTCAACAAGGTCGTGAACGGCGAGTACGTGCGCGTGCACATGCGCTGGAACTACCTCATGGACTGGCAGCACCTCCGTCGCACCCATATCATCGCAAACGCCCCCGCCGACGTGCGCGAGGAGTACGAGGAGGCCGCCGCTGACCCTGCGATCATCCACTTTGCCGGCCCCGACAACCGACCTTGGCTCTATCCTGACGCGGATCGCGCGGACGACTTCTGGCGCTACGCGATGCGCTCCCCCTACTTGGACGAGATCCGCGGCCAGCTCGAGGAGTCGCGCGCAACGGCGAAGGGACTTGCCAAGCGTCTTCAGGTCATCGCTCTCTACAAGGGCATCATGCCCGCCTTCGACGCCGTCTGCCCCGCCGGGTCGCTCCGGCGCAAGGCCGTCATCCGCACCTACATGGGACTCGGCGGCGCCAACCTGTAATTTGGGGACAGTCCCCAATTTACATAAAAGATTTCTGTCATTTGGGGACTGTCCCCAAATGACAGAGGCGCCGTCCGGAGTGGACGACGCCCCCCTTGCGTCTTGCGGTCAGGCTACCCTGCGATGCGGTGCTTGCCGTGGGACTTGGTAATCAGGCGCGGCGACTCGCCGCCGCCGACGCTCTCCTTGGTCACGACCACCTTGGTGATGTCGAGGTTGCTCGGCAGGTCGAACATCGTATCCTGCAGCGTGGCCTCGCAGATGGCACGCAGGCCTCGGGCGCCGGTGCCGCGGTCGAGTGCCTGGCGCGCGATCTCGACGAGCGCATCGTCCTCGAACTCCAGCTCCACGCCCTCGAGCTCGAACATGCGGCGATACTGCTTGACCAGGGCGTTGCGCGGCTGGGTGAGGATGGACACGAGGTCGTCCTCGGTGAGCTCGCGCGTGGCGGTGATCACGGGGATGCGGCCGAGGAACTCGGGAATCATGCCGAACTTGTGCAGGTCCTGCGGCATGACCTGGCCCATGAGGTAGTCCTCGTCCTTCTCGGCGTTGTGGCCGACCTCCGCGTTGAAGCCGATGCCCTTCTTGCCGATGCGGTCCGCGACGATCTTGTCCAGCCCGACGAAGGCGCCTCCGCAGATGAACAGGATGTTGGTCGTGTCGATGCGAATGAGCTCCTGCTGGGGGTGCTTGCGGCCGCCCTGCGGCGGGACGCTGGCCTCGGTGCCCTCGAGGATCTTGAGGAGCGCCTGCTGCACGCCCTCGCCGGAGACGTCGCGCGTGATGGAGAGGTTCTCCGCCTTGCGCGCGATCTTGTCGATCTCGTCGACGTAGACGATGCCCACCTGCGCGCGCTCGACGTCACCGTCGGCGGCGGTGATGAGCTTGAGCAGGATGTTCTCGACGTCCTCGCCGACGTAGCCCGCCTCGGTGAGGGTGGTGGCGTCGGCGATGGCGAAGGGAACCTCGAGGAAGCGGGCGAGCGTCTGCGCGAGCAGCGTCTTGCCGGTGCCGGTGGGGCCGAGCAGCAAGATGTTGCTCTTGGCGATCTCGACCTCCTCGGTGCCCTCCTCGACCTCGTCGTTGCCGGAGAGGATGCGGCGATAGTGGTTGTAGACGGCCACGCTCATCGCGCGCTTGGCCTGCTCCTGGCCCATGACGTACTGGGAGAGCTCGTCGTAGATCTCGTGAGGCGTGGGGAGGTTCTTGATGGGCAGGCCGCCCTCCTCCTCGTCGAGCTCCTCGTCCTCGAAGTCGGGACGGTCCACCTCGTCGATCATGTCGGAGCACGCGTGGACGCACTCGTCGCAGATGTAGACGCCGCCGGGGCCGGCGATGAGCTTGCTCACCTGGCTGCGGGTCTTGCCGCAGAAGGAGCAGCGCATCTCGTTGCCAAACCCGGCGCCGCCGAAGGTGTCGTTCGTGGCCATGCGCTACTCCTGGCTCTGCTCGACGCGGGAGGAGATGACCTTGTCGACGAGGCCGTAGGCGCAGGCCTCGGCGGCGCGCATGTAGTTGTCGCGCTCGGTGTCGGCGTTGATCTTCTCGATGGGCTGGCCGGTAGCCTCCGCGAGGATCTCGTTGAGGCGCTGGCGGATCCAGCGGGTCTCGTCCGCGACGATCTGGATGTCGGTCTGCTGGCCGGAGACGCCCGAGCTCGGCTGATGGATGAGGACCATCGAGTTGGGGAGCGCGAGACGCTTGCCCTTGGCACCGCAGGCGAGGATGGCGGCGCCCATGGAGGCGGCCATGCCCACGCAGATGGTGGAGACGTCGGGCTTGATGAAGTTCATCGTGTCGATGATGCCCAGGCCCGCGTAGACGTCGCCGCCGGGCGAGTCGATGTAGAGCGAGATGTCCTTGTCGGGGTCCTGGCTCTCGAGGTGGAGAAGCTGCGCGATCACGAGGTTGGCGGAGTCGCGCGTGACCTCCTCGCCGAGAAACACGATGCGGTCGTTGAGCAGGCGCGAGTAGATGTCGTAGCTGCGCTCGCCGCGCGGCGTCTGCTCGACGACGTAGGGGATGAGCGGGATGTTGGTGGGCTGGTGCATTCGAACTCCGTTCGTTCGACGTTTTTTGTAGAAAGCCCCGGACGAGTTGCTCGCCCGGGGCTTCGTGAACGTGAGCGTGAGACTACTCGGCGTCCTCGTTCTTCTCGGCCGCGGCGGCGCGCTCGGCGACCTCGTCGACGACGTTCACCTTGCAGTTCTCGACAAGCCAGTCGAGGGCCTTGGTGCGGCGGATGGAGTCGCGGACGGCGGGCAGACGGCCCTCGCCCTTCCACTGCTTGTAGGAGGCCTCGACGTCCTCGACGCCGGCGCGCTCGAACTCGCCGCGGACCTCGTCCTCGTTGACCTCGAGGCCGAGCTTGGCGGCCACGGCGTCGAGGGCGAGGGACTGACGCGCGCGCTCCTCGGCCTGGACGCGCAGGTCGGCGATGAAGTCGTCGGACTTCAGGCCGCGGGCGCGCAGGAACATGTCGAGGGAGACGTTCTGGCGCTGGAGCTGGGCCAGGAACTCCTGGGCGAGCTCGTTGAAGATCTCGTCCTGGTAGGCCTGGGGCACGGTCTCAAGGTCGAGCAGCTTGCCCACGGCCTCGACGACGCGGTCCTCCTTGAGGTTGGGGATCGTGGTCTTCTTGTCGCCCTCGATCTCCTCCTTCACGGCCTCCTTGAAGGCGTCGACGGTGTCGTAGCCGTACTTCTTGGCGACCTCGTCGTCGAGCTCGGGGGTGACGGCCTTCTTGATGCCGTTCAGAGTCACCTTGACGGAGAAGGTGTGGGAGATGGTCTCGCCGTCGTGCTCGTGGGAGCGCGTCCACTCGATGGCCTTCTCCTCGCCCTTCTTCATGCCCTCGATGCCCTCCTGGAGCTGCTCGGGGAGCTGCTGGCCGTCAAGGGCGAGCAGGCGGTTCTTGCCCGCGAGGTGGCCGGCGCCGTCGACGTTCTCGATGTCCACGGAGACGATGTCGCCGGGCTCGACGGCACGGTCCTCCTCGACGTCCTCGTAGGTCACCTGGTAGCTGAGGAGCTGGTTGATCTGCCAGTCGATCTCGGCATCGGTGGCCTCCTCGGGCGGGAGGTTGATCTCGGGGGCGTCATAGGAGGTGAGCTCGGCGGTGGGGCGCACGCCGATGGTGGCGTCGACGACGTAGTCGGAGCCCTCGGCGGCGAGCTCGGGGTCGGCGCCCTCGGGGCCAAAGCTCACGCGGCCCACGGGGGTGACGTCGAGCTCCTCGAGCATCATGGGCTCGAGGGCGGTGAGCAGGTCGTTGGTGGCCTGGGCGAGCACGGCCTCGCGGCCGATGATGCCGTCGATCACCGGGCGGGGCGCATGGCCGCGGCGGAAGCCCTGGAAGTTGTACTTCTTGGCGATGTCCTTGTAGGTCTTCTTGATGGCTGCGTTGACGTCGGCGGCGGGAACGGTGACCTTGGCGGCCATCTTCTCGTCGACGGGCTTCTCAGCGGTGACGGTGATCTTCAACGTTCCTCCAGTGTCTCGTGCCTGGCGGGCCTGCCCCGCCATGTTTCCTTGCGTGGTGCGGGCGAAAGGACTCGAACCTTCACGGGGTCTCCCCCACTGGAACCTAAATCCAGCGTGTCTACCAGTTCCACCACGCCCGCGGATTTCACAGCCTTCATATAGTAGCAAACTTCCGCAGGAGGGCCGCGTCTCGGCAGATATTTCACGGTTGGGGCGGCTCGCAGCTCCGGCGCGGGCGAACCCATTTGAGGGTATGTACACCGCCCCTTCAGGGTATGTACATCCCGGTCAGAGGTCCTTCTCGCAAACCCGCAGCTCAAAGGGCTGGGCGATAAGAACCTCTCACCCAGGATCGTACATACCCTGAAGGGGCGGTGTACATACCCTTGAGGTTGTGCCGGCGGGCGCTCACTCCTCGTCGGGGACGTACTCCAGGATGTCGCCGGGCTGGCAGTCCAGCACGCGGCAGATAGCGTCGAGCGTGGAGAAGCGCACCGCGGAGATGCGCCCGGTCTTGATGCGGGAGAGGTTGACCTCGGAGATGCCCACCCGCTCGGCGAGCTCCTTCGAGCGCATCTTGCGGTCCGCCAGCACGCGGTCGAGGCGCAGGACGATCATCGCGCGGCCCTCACAGCGTCTCGTCGTCCTGCTTCTGCAGGATGCAGCCGTACTCGAAGACGCGACCAACCAGCACCAGCACGATGCCCAGCGAGACGAGCATCAGGTCCTGGGGCTCGAAGCTCGCCGTGAGCGCGTAGCTCAGCATCTCCCCGGACTCCACCAGGGCCTGGACGACCGCGGCCGCGACGGCCTCGAGGACCATGTGGAGCAGCGTCGGAACGCACCCGGCGAGAAGGACCAGCCACCCCACGCGCCCCAGCTCACGCGCGCGCTCCGGGGCAAACGGCACGCCGGTCCGCCGGATCTTGGAGCACATGAGCGCCGCGAGGGCAAACGCCGCGCACGCCAGGCCGCCAAAGACGACGCCGTTGGCGAGGGTCGAGACGGGGCTGCCGGAATAGGAGACCTCGCCGCCCATGACCTGCGAGCGACCGACCTCGTTGCCGTCCTCGTCGTAGCGAATCTCCGGCGGCTGCTCGCCCGTCTCGCTCACAAGGAAAATGCCGCTTGCCTTGCTCGTGGTGAAGAAGGCAGTCGCAGCGTCACGGCCGGTCTCCTCCATCGATGCGGTCGTGAGGAAGACCGTCGACCACGCGTTGAACAGGGCCAGGAGCAGGGCTACCAGCGCGGCGACCCAGCAGAAGCACGTCGCCACGCGCGCGGCGCCGCGGATGCGCCCGTCCGCCTGCGCCCTTGTCAACATCTCGTGTTTCATCGCGACCCCTCCGTTCTTCTCGTCCAGCTGTTCTTATCGTTCTTGTACCACTAATTATCGTTTGTCGATAATAGCGAGAAGGACGTCCGGCAGACGGCATCATCCCCTCGGCAAGCGCGCGCCTAGCCCCCCACGCTGGGTACAAGCTTGGAAACGGCAGCGATTCGGCTGCCGGCCCTTACGAAAGGGGCGACCATGTACGAGAAGCCGCCGGTCACGATGAACTCGCCCAAGATGCGCGATAACCTGCGAGCGCGCGGCTTTAGCAGGCGGTCCGCAGTGGTGCTCACGGTGCTTATCGCGGTGTTTCTCGTGGTCAACGTCGTGCAGTTTGCGGTGCGGTTTGGGAGCAGCGTCTCGGGGCAGCTTGACGCTCCGACAGAGGACAGCATCGAGCTCCCCTATTACGAGCTCACCGCAGACGAGCGGGCCGCCGTGGACGCGACGGGCGAGAGACTCTCCGCCCTGAAAGAGAAGCCGAGTTCCAGCGACCTGGCCGCCGAGCTTGCGGGCTGGCTCGAGGGCAGGCTCAGGCGGGGCCAGCGCCACACGCCGGAGGACCTGGGGATCGACGCCGAGGCGTGGGCGGGTCAGATGCTCTCCCGTCTCGTGTACTCCATCGAGGACGTCGAGCTCTCCGGCGACGCGGCGGTCGTCGACGTTCGCGTCTGGGCGCCCCGGGCCGGCGAGATCGTGTCCAAGGCCAGCGAGGGCATGAGCACCTACTTCTACAACCAGGACGTGCGCGACGGGGAGCCCCTCTCGGAGGATCTTCAGGAGGACGTCCTCCGTACTTTTGAAACCACGACGGAGTCGGCCCCTGTCGAGGAGTGCACGCTCGACGTTGGCCTCACGCGCTCCGACGACGGGTTCGCGGTCGACGAGAGGGCGCTCGAGAGGGACCTCCTGAACGCGCTCGGCGCAGTCGTGTGAATGATACGAAGGGACTGTCCCTTCGAATCACAGCGGGAGGCTGACCTCGGCGGCAAAGATGCCGGGCTCGTTTGCGAGGTTGAGGAACCCCTCGTACTTGTCCACCACCGCCGCCACGCGCTTCATGCCCAGGCCGTGGTTGCCGCGCTTCTCGGTGATGTAGTTGCGCGCATTGAAGCTCAGGTCCTCCACGGCGGAGTTCTGGATGCTCACGTAGAGCTGCGAGCCGCGCGCGGCCAGGTACACGCGCAGCCAGCGCTCGGCCGAGGGCAGCCTCTCGCAGGACTCGAGCGCGTTGTCGAGGAGGTTGCCTAAGATCACGCAGAGGTCCACATCGTCGACCGCCAGCGACTCCGGCACCACGGCCTTGCAGGTCACGACCACGCCACCCTTCTCGGCGAGGCTGAGCTTTGAGTTGAGGATGGCGTCCACCATGAGGTTGCCGGACTTGACGTAGGTGTCCACGCGATCGAGGTCGCGCTCGAGCTCATCGAGGTAGGCCGAGAGCTCCTCGAGGTGCCCGGCCGCAAGGTCAGCCTTCATGACCTGCAGGTGGTTGTGGTAGTCGTGCCGCCAGCCGCGCATGTCCAGGTAGATGCCGCGAATCTCGACGTACTGGCGCGAGAGCACCTCCTGCTGGAAGCGCTCCGTCGATGTCTCGAAGCCGCGGCGCAGACGCTCGAATCCGCCCGTAAGCAGCAGGTAGACAAGGAGCTCGACCACGAGGGCTCCCGCCGCGACCTTAGGCTCGGCCAGGGCGACCGCGGCCGAGCAGAGCGAAAGCACGCAGGCGAGAAGGACCGTCTCGCGGAGGCTCGCGCTTCCCCGCCGGCGCATGGAGAGCACGAACATCAGCCAGAGCGGGGCTCCGACGATCGCTGCGGCAACGGAGGTCAGCGCGACGCCTCCGCCCAGGCCGACGACGCAGGCGAGAAGAGCACAGGTCAACAGACCCGGCGCCGCGACGGGCGCCCACATGAGCGAGAGCGGCTCCTCGTCGAAGAAGGCATCAGACAGCGTGAGGGTGAGCGTAGCCGCGACCCACGCGACGGGAACGTCCCAAGGAGCACCTGCGGAAAGCGGATCCGCGACCGAGCCCGAGAGCGCCCAGGACCAGAGCGCGCCGCCGAACCAGCCGCAGGCAAGCGCGCCCGCGCAGATGGCAAGCGCGACCGCCCACGCGGTGCGGGACGCACGTAGGCGACCGAGCCCGCGCACGTACGCAGCATACGCGGCGAGCAGCGCCGCCTGTGCCGCGAGCGCGATCATGCGAGCATCCCCCGGCACCATGCGAGCCACGCGCGGTTGAGCTCCTCCCAGCGACCGCGCGCGATGGGAAGCACGTCGCCCGTGTCCATCTCCGCGTCGCGCCGCGTGAGGCGCCGCACGTGCGGGAGGTTCACGAGATAGGAGCGGTGCGTCTTGAGGAAGAGGCCGGACATCCGCGAGAGCTCCGCCTCCAGCTGAGCGATGCCGCGCGTCGAGACGAGACGCGTTCCGTCCGCGAGAGTGACCAGCGTGTCGTGCCCGCGTGCCTCGAGGAAGCAGACGCACGTGAGAGGCACGCGACTCGTCTCGCCTGCCGACTCCACCACGAGCACGGGCTCTTCTCGCCCCATGCGGTCGAGCGCCCGGTCGAGCGCGGCGTCGAGCCTCTCGGCGCGCACGGGCTTGAGGAGGTAGGAGACGGCGTCCACGTCGTAGCCGTCGAGCGCATGGTCGATGATGCCCGTCACGAACACGATCTGCGTTCGCTCGCCGCGGGACCGCAGCTCGCGCGCGAGGGCCATGCCGTCGAGGCCGGGCATCTCGATGTCGAGGAGCGCGACGTCGCACGGCGCGTCATCAAGCGAGAAGAGCAGCTGCTCGGCGGTCGCAAAGGCCACAACTTCGGCCTCAATACCGCGCCGTCGAGCCCAGTCGCGCGCGAGCGCGTCGTAGAGCTCTCGGGCCGCTTCCTCGACATCGACGACGGCAACGCGCAGCACGTCCTTCTCCCCCCCTCCTCTGGATTTGCCCCGCGTGTCATGATAGCGCTCGCAGGGTATGTACACCGCACCTCGAGGGTATGTACACCCTCCGGCCCGAGCTCTCTTCTCGCCCAAAGCTCTGACCTGCGACTTTGCGAGAAGGACCTCGAAGCCGGGTGTACATACCGGGTATGCGCACTGTACATACCCTAAAGGAAGGGCGTGGCGCTCCGTCAGCCAACGTAGTAGCTGGCCTGAGCGTCCCAGAGCTGGGCGTAGAGTCCGCGCTCGGCGAGAAGCTCCTCGTGACTCCCCCGTTCCACGACGCGCCCGCCGTCAAAGACGATGATCTCGTCGCAGAACCGGCAGCTGCTCATGCGGTGCGAGATGTAGATCGCCGTGCGGCCCTCAACCATGCGGTCAAACCCCGCGTAGACCTCCGCCTCCGAGATGGGGTCAAGCGCGGCCGTGGGCTCGTCCAGAATCACCACCGGCGCGTCCTTGTAGAGCGCGCGGGCCAGCGCGAGCTTCTGCGCCTCGCCGCCGGACACCATCACGCCGTCGCTGAGGTCCTTGTAGAGACGCGTCTCCAGCCCCTCCGGCCACGCGCGCACGAGTTCGTCCGCCCCGGCCTGGGAGAGCGCCCTCCACAGGCGCGCGTCGTCACGGCCATAGCCCGCCGCCAGGTTCTCCCACACGGGAAACGCGAAGAGCCTGAAGTCCTGGAAGACCACCCCAAAGAGGTCGCGGTACTCCTCCTCGTCGTACTTGCGGATGTCCACGCCGTTCAGCGTGATGCGCCCCTCCGTGGGGTCATAGAGCCGACAGAGCAGCTTGATGAACGTCGTCTTGCCCGCGCCGTTGGGGCCCACCACGGCAAGCTTGCCGAGCGTGTCAATCTTGAGGTTGACGTCACGCAGCACCCAGGCGTCCGTCCCGGGATAGCGGAAGCTCACGTGCTCAAAGGCGAGCTCAAACTGCCCGTCGTCGCGCTTCTCCACCGGGATGGAGCCCGCGGGACGCGGGTCCTCCATATCCATGAAGTCAAGAAACTCCTGCAGGTAGCTACAGCACTGGCGCAGCTCACCGTTGTTGGACACGAGCGCGGTATACGCCGCGCCAAACTGCGCGAGCGCGCCCGCATACTGGGTGAACGCGCCCACAGTGATGGCGCCCGCAAGGACCTTCACCGCCACGAGCGCATAGGAGGCCGCCGTGAAGACGGCGTTGACAGCGCTCGTCCCCACGTCAATGCGCCGCTCGCCCGAAATCCAGCGATCGAAGTACTCCATCGAAGCACCATGGTTCTTCTCGAGATTGCGCATGAGCATGTCACCCATGTCATAGATGCGGGCCACCTTGGGGACGCGCCGGTCAAAGAGCACGAGGTTGAGCAGGTACATGATGCGGTTCTCGACGGATGAGTGCGTGCTCGTTACCCAGTCCAAGAGGCGCGCACGAAAGCGGCCCACCAGCGTGTTTCCGCCGAGCGAGATGAGAAGAACGAGCGCCAACAACAGCACCGAGACCGCAGGCGAGGCAGTGACGCCGAGCGCGCCCGTTGTCGCGGGCCGCGCAAACGCAAGCGCCACCACGAGAGACACGCAGGCGAGCATGTTGACTGCCGCCCCGATGAGGTCGCGATAAAAGCGAGGGAGCGTGCCGATGCTGCCGTGCATTTGGGCGGTTCGCTCGATGTAGGCGATGCGCTCGGCGAGCTTGGGATCCTCTGCGGTCTCGTAGGAGAGCGAGAGGGCCTTCTCGCGCAGCATGAGGCTGAAGCGCCAGGAACACCGCATGCCGCCGACCGTCGCACGTCGCTTGCAACGCGAACAGACGCAGGAGATCACAAAGGACGTCACCACGAGCGCCGTTGCATAGACTACCGTCTTTCGAAGCTCGAGCGCCACGAGCGCGTCAACGAGCCCCGCCGTGAGCGCAAGGCCCACGTAGATGCCCGCCACCTGGGTGAGCGCGTAGATGAGGCTCACCGGAAGCAGCGCCGGGTCGATCTTGCGCACGAGGGCAAGCAGCCGAAAGCCCGTCCTGTGAAACGCCAGGCTACTCAGCATCCTCATCGCCCCCATGATTCAATTGGGGACAGACCCCTTTTGAATCATCGAACTCATGATTCAAAAGGGGTCTGTCCCCAATTGAATCATCCTCGTAGTAGCGGGCCTGGGTCTCGAACATGCGGGCGTAACCGCCAGCAGCGGCCATGAGCTCTTCATGCGTGCCCCGCTCGACCACGCGGCCTCTCTCCATGTAGAGAATTCGCTCACAGAAGCGCGTGGACGAGAGCCGGTGAGAGATGAAAACGCTCGTCTTGCCCGCCGTGAGCTCGTCGTAGCGCTCGTACATCTGACGCTCTGCCAGGGGGTCGAGCGCCGCGGTCGGCTCGTCGAGAAGGACCACCGGCGCGCCCTTGTAGAGCGCGCGGGCGAGCATGAGCCGCTGGGTCTCGCCACCGGAGAGCGAGACGCCCTCGGGGTCAACGTCCTGCCCGAGGTGGGTTTCCGCGCCATGCGGCAACCCCGCGACCTTCTCGGCAAGGTCCGCCTGAGCAAGGCAGGCATCCAGGCGCACGGGATCCACGTCCTTCTCGCCCCCCGAGCAGCTCACGTTGTCCGCAACGGTGAACGAGAAGGGAAAGCAGTCCTGGAAGACCACCGAGAACTCACGCCACAGGCTCCGGGGATTGATGGACGCAACGTCAACGCCGTCGAGGTAGATGCTGCCGGACGTGGGGCGGTAGAGCCCGCAGAGGAGCTTCACGAGCGTGGTCTTGCCCGCGCCGTTGACGCCCACGAGGGCGATCTTCTCACCAGGGTGTATGGTGAGGGTGAGGTCGTGCACCGCGTCCTCGCTGCCGTCATACGAGAAGGACACGTGGTCGAGACGAATCTCGTGAGCGCGGCCAGGGTTGGGGGCGGCATTTGTGCCGTGAGCGGCAGGCGCGCAGTCATCGTGGACCTCCCGATAGGCACTCACGTGGCGCAGCTGGACCATGAGCTCGGAGAGGCTGTCAAAGGCGGTCTGCATCCACGTTCCAAATCCGGAGACCATACCCGCAAGCAGCAGAAACGCCGGAAGGTCAATCGAGCCGGCAAAGATGAGCCAGATGAACGTGACGTAGGAGGCACCATCGCGGACAAGGGCGCAGGCGGCGGCCACGTATCCTGCCCGCTCGAAGGCCCCGTACTCGATGTCCCTGAGCTTAACGTTGCGGTCGAGCACCTGTGCGAAGGCGCGCTTGAACCACGCCGCCATGCGGTAGAGGCGGATGTCCTTCCCGTTGGCGGAATCAAGCGCCTGGCGCCTGAGGTACTCAAAGGCCTCGCTTGCAGCGAACTCGTCGTCCATGACGGCATAGCTCTTCTCGTTTGCCCAGCGGTTCGCCGCGATGGAGACAACGGTGAGCAGCGCGAGCGGCACGAGCAGCCACGGGACAAACATGCCGATGACCGCCGCGTACGCCACCATGCCGAGCGCGCCGCCCACTGCGGCAAAGAGCCGCCGCAGCGCTTCCTCGACGCCCATGGAGCTGTCGTTGAAGAACGCGCGGGTGGCGAGGTCGAGCTTCTTATGCGCCTCGTCGCTCTCTATGTAGCGGTAGTCCGCGGCGAGGGCGTCCCGGCAAAGGTCGAGCCCGCCCCAGACGCGGGTGCACGTGTAATACCAGTTGGACTTGGCCTGCGTCCAGGCCTTGAGCACCACGAGCACCTGGAGCAGGGCGGCCGCACCCGCCACGAGCGCGAGCGCAACAAGTGGCTCCGCCCCGGACGTGAGCGCGGCAACCACGACGCTGGGAAGGGCCGCCGCAAGGAAGGGCTGCGTCACACCTGCGGCCACATCCAACGCGCACACGGCGAGCGCACGAGGCCCGCAGATGCGAACCAGCCAGCGCAGGAGCTGTGCGACGTTGCTCACGAAGCCATAACGGCGCTGGGTCGCCACGGCATCTCTTGTCTCTTGCACGTCGTATCACATCCCTTCGGTTCCCAGTATGTGATACGACGCACGCGGCGAGCGTGGCGAGATCCCGCACGAGTTGCGCGATTATCCGCGCGAGATGCACGGACTTGAGGAGCTCGTGAGCATGCCGTTACTCGAAGAAGCCCTTGTCGCTCACCGATCGTTGAGCTGGGCATCACTCATGCAACGGCCACCTCCTCGATCGGAGCGAGAAACTCATCAACGTCAAAGTAGAGGTTGCTCAAAATGGGGACGAGGTCGATGTACTCCTCGACCGGCTCCGGGCAGCCATCGTATTCTGCGTTGACCACGAGATGGCCCTTGTTCCATTCCCGAACATCAACGTACCTGACGAGGTTCTTGGGCGTTCGAAAACGAATGTCATGTCCGCCGA
>CALUNW010000014.1 GCA_944322145.1 uncultured Atopobiaceae bacterium
CGCGCTTCCTCTGCCCCTGGCTGTACATGCGGTTCTCCTCCTGTCCCGCTTTGGTCCAGGATTCCCACCGCAGTCCCTACCTGTCAAAAGTGAGTGACTTTTGACAGGTATTGTCTGGGGTTTTGTACCTGTCCCCTTTTGAATGCCCTTACTTGGGGTACGCGATGACGTCTGACTCGCCGAAGCGCGAGGAGCCGTCGTCGGCGGAGCCGTAGGGGCTCAGCGCGTCGACGACGATGCGCACGGCGCCGGGAAGGACGCGCGCGGCGTACGAGCTAACGCCCTCGGAGACGACCTCGCCGTCGATCTCCAGCGGGACGGGCCCGGACGACGTCACCGTGATCTCGCGACCCGCGAAGCTCTCGAGGTGAGGCCGGCCGATCGCCTTGCCCGTGCGGTCCACGAGCCCGAAGGCCAGGGGCTTCAGGAGCTGCGCCGCACCCTCGGTCTCCGCGACGATGACGTTGAGCAGGCCGTCGTCCATGCGGCAGTCGGGCACGAGCTCGATGTCGCCCTGGATCATCGCGTTGTTGGCAACCAGGCAGGTGATGCCGTCGCGCTCGTAGACCTCCCCGTCGACGGTGATGGTGAAGTGCTCCACCGCCGGCCGTGGGTTTGCGAGGGCTGCGGCGAAGTAGGCCGCCTGGCCCATGATGGCCTTGTTGGGGAGCGCCGCCTGCATGATCTGGGCGTCAAAGCCCGTTCCCGACATGATGCCGAAGCCGCGCATGTGCTTCTCGCCCTGCTCGTCGGACCAGCTGATCTCGCCGAGGTCGATCTTTGCCGTCTTCCCGATGCGGCACGCCCGCGCGAGCGCAGCCGGCTCCAGCGCGTTGCCGATGTTGGCGCACAGGAGGTTTGCCGTCCCGGACGGGAAGACGCACACCGGAATAGGCCGCCCGGCCAGCGCGTGCAGCAGGGTGGAGACCGTGCCGTCGCCGCCGGAGAGCACGATGGTGTCAAAGCCGTCGACGTCCGCGCAGGCCTCGCGCGCCGTGAAGTCGTCCGCGAGCATCCTCAGCACGCACTCGTCGCCGGGGTGGACCAGCGCCCTCATGAACTGGAAGATGGCGTCCGATCCAAAGCCGGACTTTGGGTTGTGGATGACGAGCGTGCGCACGGCGTTCCTCCCGTGGGACTCGGGGCCGGTTTGTGTCATGATGATATGTCGGTCGCATCGACCGACATGTCATCGACCGACGTGACACAGTTTACCCAAACCTCGCACGAGAGGACCGCGCTCCCTTGTACCTTTCAACTCAAGACCAGCTCGAGGACTTCTGCCGCCAGATCGAGGGCGAGAAGGTCATCGCCGTCGACACGGAGTTCCTGCGCGAGAAGACCTACTATCCCAAGCTCTGCCTCGTCCAGGTGGGCGCCGCCGAGCTCACCGCCGCCATCGACCCGCTGCTCATCGAGGACCTGACGCCCCTTGCGAAGATCTTCGAGGACGCATCGGTCACCAAGGTGCTCCACGCCTGCGGACAGGACCTCGAGGTCATTCTCGACGGCATGGGCTGCGTCTGCGCGCCGGTCTTTGACACGCAGCTCGCCGCGGCCTTCCTCGGCATGCGGCAGCAGGTGAGCTATGGGTCGCTCGTCGAGGCGTACTGCGGGGTCCGCCTGCCCAAGGCGGAGTCGCTCACGGACTGGTCCCGCCGCCCGCTCGACCCCGAGCAGCTTGCCTATGCCGAGGACGACGTTCGCTACCTCCCCGGCATCTACGACCGCATGGTGTCCGACCTCGCGCGGCAGGACCGCCTCTCCTGGGTGCGCCCCGAGATGGACGCACTGTGCGACCCGTCGCGCATCAAGCGCGACCCGAGCGAGGCGTTCCTGCGCCTGCGTCGCTCGGGCTCGCTCACGCGTCGTCAGCTCGCCGTCGCGCGCGAGGTGTGCGCGTGGCGCGAGGGGGTTGCCGCGGAGCGCGATGTCCCGCGCAAGTGGGTGGCCTCGGACGAGGTCGTCGTCGAGGTCTGCAAGCGCACGCCCGGCTCGCTCGACCGCCTCCGCCGCATCCGCGGCACGGAGCAGATCTCCGAGCGCGACGGCAAGAGGCTGCTCGCGGCCGTGGCGCGCGGCGTCGCATGCCCCGCGGAGGAGTGCCCCAAGGTGACCAAGCACCTGCGCCCCTCGTCGGAGACCGAGGGCGTCATCGACCTGATGTACGCGGTCCTTCGCCTGGTGTCCGAGAAGAGCGGCGTCGCCACGCAGCTCATCGCCACGCGCGACGACCTCCTCGACTTCCTCCAGGACCGCAAGAGCTCGCCGCTCTCCCACGACTGGCGCTGGGAGCTCGCCGGACGCACGCTCGACCGGCTGCTCTCGGGCGAGGTCGGGCTCACCGTCAAGGGCGGGCGCATAGAGCTGCTGTAGACGCGGGGCGTCCGGCGCCCGGCGCCCTGCCCCAGTGCCCCGCTCTCGGTGCCGGATTTCCGCTATATGCGTACCGATGACACACATATAGCCGAAATCCGGCACCATTGGCACGCATTTCTCGCTTATTTGGCACTAGACACGCATTTGACCGGATTCTGGCACCGCCGATGACGCGCGCATTTGACCGGATTCTGGCACCCCCGCCGTCGGCCCGGCGAGAAGGACGGGGCGCCGAGTAATTATTGTCCGGCCCTGTGGGTAGAATGTCTCTCAACCTCTTGGATTGGAGACGCTATGCCTCTGTACTATGGGTTCGGATACGGGATGGACATGGAGTACCTCCTGGTAGCTCTCGTCGCGCTCGTGATCGGCGGCGCGGCGCAGGCCTACATCAGGAGCACATACAGCAAGTGGTCGCGGGTGCCGGCAAACGTCCCGGGCACCGGGGCCGACGTCGCGCGTCGCATGCTCGCCGAGGGCGGTGCGGAGGGCGTGGGCATCACGCGCGTGGCGGGCTCTCTGACCGACCACTACGACCCGCGCGACAACCGCCTGCATCTCTCCGACGACAACTATCGCGGCGCGTCGGTCGCCTCCGTGGCCGTTGCCTGCCACGAGGCGGGCCATGCCATCCAGGCCGCGCGGGGCTTTGGCCTCTATCGGCTTCGCTCGGCGCTCGTTCCCGCCGTCAACATCGCGCAGCAGGGCTGGGTGCTCGTCCTTCTGGCCGGCATCCTGCTCAACCTCGCCGGCCTCGTGCGCCTGGCGATCGTGCTCTTTGCCGTGGCCGTGGTCTTCCAGCTCGTGACGCTACCCGTCGAGATCGACGCCTCGCGCCGGGCGGTCGCCTACCTCTCCGCCAACGGCTCGGGGATGGACGAGAAGGGCGCGCGCTCCGTGCTCACCGCCGCAGCGCTCACCTACGTGGCGGCCGCCCTCACGTCGATCATCCAGCTGCTCTACCTGCTCAGCCGCTACGGCGGGCGAGGGGAGGAGTGATGTCCGAGGGCCAGGGGGCGCAGGCCCCGCTCTCCGTCACCGACGCCGTCGCCCTCGCCAAGGGCGCCGTCTCCGCGTGGCCCACGCTCGTCGTCAACGGCGAGGTCTCCGGGTTCCGCGGCCCCAACGCCCGGTCGGGCCACTGCTACTTCGAGGTCAAGGACGACGGGGCCTCGATGAGCGTCATCGTGTGGCGCGGCACCGCCGCCAAGATGGGCTTTCAGCTGCGCGACGGCCTCGAGGTGCAGCTCACCGGCAAGTTTGACGTGTACAAGGCCTCGGGCAAGCTCTCGTTCGTCGCGAGCAGGGTCGAGGTCGCCGGCGAGGGTCTCCTGCGGCAGCAGGTCGCCGAGCTCGCGCGCCGCCTCGAGGCAGAGGGCCTCATGGACCCCGCCCGCAAGCGCCACGTCCCCGCGTTCTGCTCGCGCGTCTGCGTCGTGACCTCGCTCTCCGGCAGCGTCATCGAGGACGTCAAGCGCACGCTCGCGCGCAGGAACCCGCTCGTCCAGATCGACGTCGTGGGGTGCTCGGTCCAGGGCGCAGACGCCCCGACCACGATTGTGCGCGCGCTCGGCACGGCCGCTGCCTCGCGCCCCGACGCCATCCTGCTCGTCCGCGGCGGCGGCTCGTTCGAGGACCTCATGTGCTTCAACGACGAGGCGCTCGCTCGCGCCATCGCCGCCTGCCCCGTCCCCGTGGTCACGGGCATCGGGCACGAGCCCGACACCACGATCGCGGACATGGTCGCGGACCGCAGGGCCTCCACGCCCACGGCCGCCGCGGAGTCGGTCGCCCCCGCCATAGACGAGGTGGAGCGCCAGATGCTGCAGCGCCAGGTCCGCCTGGGGCGCGCCATGTCCGCCGCGCTCGCCGTGCGCTCGCAGCGCCTCGACGCCCTCGGCCGCCTCATGGCGGGTCACGTGAGCGCAGGCCTCTCGCGCCGCCGCGTGGCGCTCGACGCCCTCGGCTCGCGCCGCTGCCTGCAGGACCCGCTCGCGCCGCTTGAGTCCCGTCGCGCGGACCTGCTCCAGACCGAGCAGCGCCTCCACGACGCCATCCCGCGCGCACTCGAGCGCCGCAGGGAGGACGTCTCGGGCGCCGCCGCCCGCCTCGCCGCCGCGGGCCCGCGCCTCCTGAGGCCGGCAGAGTCCACGCTCGCGCGCCTCGCCGCCTCGCTCGAGGCGCTCTCGCCGCTCTCGGTGCTGTCCCGCGGCTACGCGATAGCCAGGGACGCCGCGGGGCACGTCGTCAAGGATGCCTCCGGGCTCTCGTCCGGCGACGAGGTCCGCGTCCTTCTCGGCACGGGATCTTTTGACGCCACCGTCACGGCGACGCACGCAACCAACGACTAGACGGGCGCTTGCCCGGAAGGAGGACACATGTCAGGAGATACCACCAGGGCCATCGAGGAGATGACGTTCAAGGAGGCGTCCATCGAGCTCGAGCAGATCGTGCGCCAGCTCGAGTCCGGGGACCTCGAGCTCGAGGACTCGCTCGCGCTCTATGCGCGCGGGGTCGAGCTGCTCAAGAGCCTGCGCGAGCGGCTCGCGGGCGCCGAGCAGAAGGTGCGCGTCCTTCTCGACGCCACCGACGAGAACGCCGCGACGACGGACACCGCCTCCGCGCCGAGCACGGCGTATATTAATGAGTAGCCACAAGGAAAGGAGAGCGCATGTCCGACTGCATCTTCTGCAAGATCGCAAACGGCGAGATCCCGAGCGAGTTTCTCTACGAGGACGACAACGTCGTCGCCTTCAGGGACCTCAACCCCCAGGCGCCCGTGCACGTGCTCGTGGTGCCCAAGGCCCACCACGACAACTTCGTCGACGACGTCCCGGCGGAGACGCTGCTCTCCATGGAGCGCGCCGTCAAGGCGGTGGCCGAGAAGTGCGGCGTCGCCGAGTCGGGCTTCCGCTGCATCATGAACACGGGCGCGGCCGCCGGCCAGACGGTCATGCACCTCCACATGCATGTCCTGGGTGGGCGCGGGCTCGGCGAGGGCCTGCTGCCCGCTTAACGATTTGTTCTTCAGCACAGTCCTGCGACGCGCCCGAGGGCGTATCATGGAACGCGTCACCGTGAACGTGTGTGGGGGAGTCCCCGCGAGAGGAGAGTCATGAACGTCCTTGTCATCAACGCCGGCAGCTCGTCGCTCAAGTACCAGCTCCTTGACGTCGACACGCGCGAGGTCTACGCGAAGGGCAACTGCGAGCGCATCGGCATCGAGGGCTCCTTCGTCGGCCACGAGGAGATGGGCGGCGAGAAGCAGAAGCTCGAGGTCGCGCTTCCCGACCACAAGACCGCCATCAAGTACGTCTTCGACATCCTCAAGACCATCGACAAGCCCATCGGCGGCATCGGCCACCGCGTGGTCCAGGGCGGCTGGTACTTCCCCGAGTCCGCCGTCGTCACCGACGAGACGCTCGCCCAGGTCCGCGAGGTCGCCCCGCTCGCGCCGCTCCACAACTACGCCGAGGCCGACGTCATCGAGATCTGCCGCGACATGTTCCCGGAGATCGGCAACGTCATCGTCCCGGACACCGCGTTCCACTACCACATGCCCGAGCACGCCTGGCGCTACGCCCTCCCGCGCGACGTCGTGGACAAGTACCACGTCCGCAAGTACGGCGCCCACGGCACGAGCCACCGCTTCATCTGGCGCACCGTCCACGAGATGATGGGCGACAAGACCCACAAGCTCGTGAGCTGCCACCTCGGCTCCGGCGCGTCCCTCTGCGCCATCCAGGACGGCAAGTGCATGGACACCACGATGGGCCTCACCCCGCTCGACGGCCTGATCATGGGCACCCGCTGCGGCACGCTCGACCCCGCCACGGTCTTCTACCTCAGCCGCGAGGCGCACATGAGCGTCGATGAGATCGACACGATGATGAACAAGAAGTCCGGCCTGCTCGCCGTCTCCGAGGTCTCCTCGGACTCCCGCGACATCGAGGCCGGCGCCGCCGAGGGCGACGAGAAGTGCCAGATGGCCCTCGACATGTTCAACTATCGCGTCTCCCAGCTCTTCGCCGAGATGGCCGCCTCCATGCAAGGCGTCGACACGATGGTCTTCACTGCCGGCATCGGCGAGAACGCGCCCGAGATTCGCGCCGGCATCTGTGAGCTGCTCGGCTGGATGGGCGTCAAGATCGACGCCGAGAAGAACGCCCCGCGCTCCGACGAGCCGCGCGTCATCTCCACGCCCGACTCCGCCATCACCGTCATGGTGGTCCCGACCAACGAGGAGTACATGATCGCCCTCGACGTCGAGGAGCTTCTCGGCTAGTTTGTCTTCTGCGATTCGCTCGCGGGCCCGGACCCTCCTCGTGGGGGTCCGGGCCCGTTCTTGTATCGGCGGATTAGCGTCTTTTTGTCCCGAGCATGCCATGGGGGACGGTTTTGGACCTCTGACAGGGGAAATCTGTCCCCTATGGCATGCTCGAGCCCGCGGTGCCGCCCGCCCTTCTCGGCAAGCCGTCCGGCGCGGACCCAAATCCGGATTTGGGTCCGCACCGTGGCGTCTCGTGCGCACCGGATGCCAGCACTGGACGCGGTGGGCGAGAAGTGAGGGCGACGTCCCGGACGTCAGCCTACCGGCGCATCGCCCGGACCTCCGCCACGTTCTTCTCGATCGCGGCACGGACGCCCTTAAGCCTTCCGGGGATGCCTGCGATGGCGGGGCTCATCTCCAGCACGCCCACGGCCTCGTCGGCAAATCCGACCAGCGCGTCCGCGTTGAGCCAGGCGAGCCCGCCCGCATAGCGCGAGAGCTGCTCTCCGACGGCGCGCAGGAAGGGCATGGGGTGCGCCATGCGATAGGGTGAGAAGTCGTTGGCCAGGGGGCGATCGCACCAGAGCGCCTCGCCGGTGTCGAAGATCGGCGTCACGCGCAGCCACGCCCTCGTCTCAGCGTCGACGAGGATGCCGAAGTTGCCCCAGTGGCGGTCGAAGTTCGCCATGACGTGGTCGACCACGAGCATACGCTCCAGCGCGGCGCGCGCGTCGGCGATGCCGTGGCGCTCGCATGCGCCCACGAGCGCCTCGAAGCGTGACTGGTCGTTGGGGACCGGCATCGAGAGGATGACGTCGGCAGCAGGGACGAACTCGGTCCACGCGTCGACCATGCACGGGCAGGAGGAGAGCAGGCGCGGGTAACCGTTCTCCATGAGCTCGTAGGGCACGTAGTCCTTCTCGCCCATGATGCGGGCGCAGAGCAGAGTGGCGATGCGCTCGTTGAGGGGTTCCTGGAACAGGCTCTCCGGCTTGCCGGACTTCACGAGCAAGCGCGCGGAGCCGCGCGCTTCCCAGCGCTTGGGCAGGTTGCCGTTGAGCGCGGAGTCGGGCGAGCTGGCGATGACGATACCGTCGCGCCCCGCCGCCTCGAGCGCCTCCGAGCCGGAGTCGGGGTCATGGGGCGCGAGTGCCGCCCCCAGTGCCGGCGAGAAGGGACGCTCGAAGTAGTTGACGTCCGACCAGGCAAGGTCGGCGTCCGGCGGTCGGAGCCAGTACTGGTCGGAGAGCGAGAGGCCGAGCCCTGCCGCGAGGAGCTCCTCGGGGGTCTCGAGGCCCAGGCGCTGCAGCACGGGCGCGAGCCCGGGGCGCGTTGCGGGGACGGCGCGGTTGGCGAGCCAAGCGCGCAGGCGCGGTGCGGCGAAGCGCCCGCTCTGGTCCAGGCAGCCAAGAGGGAGGTAGGCGGGGTCGTGCACGACAGGCCTGCCTACCACGCGCCGCGCGACCGGGTCATAGGAGAAGGTCGCCGCCTCGTGGTCGCGGCACATTAGGGTGCGGGTGATGGTGGTCTCTCGCGGCATCTCGTCCCCTTTGGCCGAGGTCCTTCTCGTCAAGTATACGGCGCCGGGGGCGGCGTTGCTGGGCGTCGCTTGCGACGCGCCTTCCACGTGCGACCCAAATCCGGATTTGTGTCCGCGCCAAACCCAAATCCGGATTTGGGTGCGCGGCGTCTGATGCGCGCTTCGTTAACGTTCCGGCACCAGGCGGTTTAAATCCTACCGGCGTGGGTACAATTTGGGGATGTGAACGGACCCAAAGGGAAAGGATCCCCGCAATGGCCCTCAACGACCTCATGATCAGCCGCCGCCGCGCCCTCGGGCTCGGCGCCGCCACTCTTTCCGCCCTCGCCCTCGCCGCATGCGACTCCGAGGCACCCGCCCCGGACGCCACCTCCGACACGCCCGAGGAGGCCCAGCTCGACGTCACCGCCTACGACGACCTCATCTCAACGGGCGCCGTTGCCTCCGACGACGAGGTCGCCGCCTCCGAGTGGGCCTCCAAGGTCAAGGAGGCGGGCACCCTGCGCGTCGGCGGCGTGCAGACCTCGCTGCTGTTCAGCCTCCTCAACGAGAAGGACGGCAAGACCCGCGGCTTTGACGCCGGCCTCTTCCAGCTGCTCGCCCGCTACGTCCTCGGCGACGAGAACGCCGTCGAGATCACGCAGGTGACCTCCAACACGCGCGAGTCCGTCCTCCAGAACGACCAGGTGGACGCAGTCTTTGCCACGTACTCCATCACCGACGCCCGCAAGGAGGTCATCTCCTTCGCTGGCCCTTACTACACCACGCAGCAGTCCATCCTCGTGATGGCCGACAACGAGGACATCAACGGCCTCGAGGACCTCGCCGGCCGCAACGTCGCCGCCCAGTCCGGCTCCACCGGCCCGAGCATCCTCGAGGAATACGCGCCCGAGGCCTCCATTCAGGAGTTTGCCACCGACGAGGAGGCGAGAAGCGCGCTCGAGCAGGGTCGCGTCGACGCCTACGTCATCGACACCGCCATGCAGATGGGCAACATGACGCGCAACCCCGGCCGCTACCGCCTCGCCGGCGACGAGTTCGGCCCGGTCGACCCGTACGGCATCGGCCTCCCGCTTGACTCTGACGGCGTCGAGTTCGTGAACGGCTGGCTTCAGCGCATCGAGGACGAGGGCCTCTGGGCGAGCCTCTGGCAGGTCTGCATCGGCGACCGCGCGGGCATCGAGCATGCCCCCGAGCCGCCCGCCATCGACGCGTAGTCTGTCAATTGGGGACTGTCCCCAATTGACAGAAAAGTTTTATGTGAATTGGGGACTGTCCCCAATTGACAGGAGGTGGGGATGGGGCTTTCCGAGCTGCTCTCAACGTATGGCGAGAAGTACCTGCAGGGTCTGCTCGCAACCTGGTCCATGACCGCCGTGAGCTTTGTCTTCGTGATGGCGCTCGCGGTTGTGGTCACGGTCGCGCGCGTCTCGCCGTATAGGCCGCTGCGCGTCGTCGGCGACCTCTACGTGCAGGTCTTCCGCAACATCCCCGGCGTCGCCCTGCTCATCATCATCGCCTACGCCCTGCCCGAGCTGCGCATCGTCCTCGATTGGCGCACCTGCGTCATCGTGACGACGATCCTTCTGGGCTCGGCCTTCGGGTCCGAGAACTTCATGAGCGGCATCAACACCATCGGCGTCGGCCAGATCGAGGCCGCCCGCTCGCTCGGGCTTACGTTCACGCAGATCATCCGTAGGGTCGTGATTCCACAGGCGCTGCGCACCACGGTGCTGCCCATGACCAACCTGCTCATCGCCGTCATGCTCACCACGGCACTCGGGTCCCAGGTGCCCCTCAGCCCGCAGGAGCTCACGGGCGTCGTCTCCTACGTCAACACGCGCGCCACGGGCGGCATCCTGGCGTTTCTGGTCTCGGCCCTGTGCTACGTGGGCACCGCCTTCGTCATCTCGCTCGTGGGCAACCGCATCGACAAGAGGGTGAGGATCCTACGATGAGCGCCGCACGCACCCTCTCCATGCGTGACGCCCTCTATGAGGCGCCCGGCCCGCGCACGCGCCGGCGCGTGCGCATCGGCACGATGGTCTCGGCCGTCGTGGTCCTTCTCGCCATCGCCGCGGTGGTCCGCCAGTTCTGGGTCACAGGACAGCTGGCGCCGCGCTACTGGTCGCTCTTCCTGCAGTGGACGACCTGGCGCTTCCTCGGCCAGGGCCTGCTCGGCACCGTCGCGGTGGCGCTCACGGCGGGTGCCATCGCGCTCGTGCTCGGCCTGCTGCTGATGCTCGGCCGCATGAGCGGCGTGCGCCCGCTCGCGGCGCTCTGCCGCGTGGTCACGGACTTCTTCCGCGGCGTCCCGAGCCTGCTGCTCATCTACTTTTTCTTCTTCGTCCCGGCTCAGCTGGGCCTCAAGCTGCCCTCCTTCTGGATGCTCACGCTGCCGGTGGCGCTCGCCGCGTCGGGGGTGCTCGCCGAGGTCTTCCGCGCGGGCGTCAACGCCGTGCCGCGCGGGCAGGTCGAGGCGGCACTCTCCATCGGCCTCTCCAGGGGTAAGACCATGCGCAAGATCGTGCTGCCCCAGGCGGTGCGCTACGTCATCCCCTCGCTCATCGCCCAGCTCGTCGTCGTTGTCAAGGACACCACGGTGGCCTATGTGGTGAGCTACCCCGACCTCATGCAGAACGCGCGCGTCCTCATCACGAGCTATGACGCGCTCGTCTCCCTGTATCTGGTCATCGCCGTCATCTACATCCTCATCAACTACGCGATCAACAAGGCGTCGGTTGCCGTTGCCAACCGCACTGGCGTCAAGATCGTCCGCTAGGGAACGGAGCACCATGAGCCAAGAGCAAGCGGCCGAGAAGAACGTGCCGGTCATTGAGCTGCGCCACGTCGACAAGCACTACGGGGACCTGCACGTCCTGCGCGACGTCAGCCTCTCCGTGCAGCGCGGCGAGGTCGTCGTGGTCATCGGCCCCTCGGGGTCCGGCAAGTCGACCCTGTGCCGGACCATCAACCGCCTCGAGACCATCGACTCCGGCCAGATCCTCATCGAGGGGGAGCTGCTGCCGCAGGAGGGTCGCGAGCTCGCGAGGATGCGCTCCGAGCTCGGCATGGTCTTCCAGCAGTTCAACCTCTTCGCGCACATGAGCATCCTCGACAACGTGACGCTCGGCCCGCGCGAGGTCCTGGGCCAGCCCAAGGAGGAGGCCGAGAAGCACGCGCTCGAGCTTCTCGCGCGCGTGGGCGTGGCCGAGCAGGCCCACAAGGTCCCGGCCCAGCTCTCCGGCGGCCAGCAGCAGCGCGCCGCCATCGCCCGCTCGCTCGCCATGCGGCCCAAGGCCATGCTCTTCGACGAGCCCACGAGCGCCCTCGACCCCGAGATGATCAACGAGGTCCTCGACGTCATGGTGGAGCTCGCGCGCGGCGGCATGACCATGATCGTGGTCACGCACGAGATGGGCTTCGCCCGCCGCGTCGCCGACCGCGTGGTCTTCATGGCCGACGGGCAGATCGTCGAGGAGGGCGCTCCCGACGACTTCTTCGACCACCCGCGGAGCCAGCGCGCCCGCGACTTCCTCGACTCCATCAAGGGGCACTAGCCATGGCGAGAAGACCGCTCATCCTCATCGCGCCCCGCTGGGTGCCCGCGACCACGCTCGGGACCGAGCGCATAGCGCCGCTCGAGGCCATCGCCGACTGCTTCGTGGACGCGATCCTCGCCGCCGGCGGGCTGCCGCTCCAGATGGCGCTCACGGCCGACGAGGACGTGATCGCCTCCTACGTGGCGCTCGCGGACGGCGTGGCGGTCCCCGGCGGGCCCGACGTCAACCCGCGCCGGTGGGGGAGCGACGAGCCCTATGACCCCGATCTCCTCTGCGAGGAGCGCGACGCGTTCGAGTTCCCGCTCGTGAGGCGCGCCCTCGAGGCCGACCTCCCGATCCTCACCACCTGTCGCGGGACCCAGCTCCTCAACGTCGCCCTGGGCGGAACGCTGTGCATGGACGTCCCGAGCCTCGGGGCGGTCGACGGCATGGCCCAGTGGCACCACGCCGGCATCCTCAACGGCCCGGCGCACCCGGTCGAGGTCGAGGAGGGGTCCCGCTTGAGCCGCGCCATGGGCGGCGTCACCGAGGCCCAGGTTAACTCGGCCCACCACTGCTGCGTCGACGTCCTCGGCGAGGGCGTGCGCCTGGTGGCCCGTGCGACCGACGGCGTCCCCGAGGGCATCGAGGTCCCGGGCAGGCGCTTCTGCGTGGGCGTGCAGTGGCACCCCGAGTACACCTGGCGCACCATCGAGTCCGACTTCAGCCTCTGGCGCAGCTTCGTCGACGCGTGCCGCTAGGCTCGATACACAAAAGAGGATTTGTGTAGCGAGCAGCGGGCGCTTCTCGTTCCAGAGGAGCTCTCTCGGTCGGGTGATAATCTCAAAGCCTAATGCCTTTATCGACAAGAACATGCGACTTCACGCCCCCCCTCTGCGGCGTACACAAATCGCCATTTGTGTGAGCTGACTACACAAAAGGCAATTTGTGTAGCCGGTGGAAGCGGACCTCAGCAAAGACTAAGCCTTAAGATTTATGTCTTCATCGACAAGAACATGTGGCTCCAGGGCCCTCCTCGGCCGCGCACACAAATCGTCTTTTGTGTATCCCCAGTACACAAAAGACGATTTGTGTGCGCGGCCGAGAAGAACGTCAGCGCACGAAGTGGTAGGCGATGCGGGGCGTCCCGTCCTCAACGTAGATCGTGCCGCGGCGGACGAAGCCGCACTTCTCGAGCGTGCGCTGCATGGGGAGGTTGTCGGCGTGGGTGTCGGCGCGGACATTGTCGTGCTCCGCGCAGAGCCACTCGAGCATGCGTGTGCCGGCGCCGCGACCGCTCTCGGCGACCGCAAGGCGGTGCATGACCCAGTAGGGGCCGTCGTTAAGCCAGGAGTCACCCTCGATCACGGCGTAGGTGGGGTCCGGTCCGGGAAGGACGCTCATGACGGCGATGGGGCCTGTGCCCTCGTCGAGCACCCAGAGGGCGTCGGCCTCGAGGTCCTTCTCGGCGTCTCTCAGGTCGGGGTAGTCGCCGGGCCACTGCGTGGGGTTGCCGTGCGCGCGCATGAAGGAGCGCGCGGCAGCGTAGACGGCGCAGACGGTCTCAAGGTCGCGCGCGGTCGCGCGCCGGATCTGGCCCATGACTAGAAGGGCCTTATCGAGAAGGTGCGCTCGAAGGAGGCGCCCGGCTCCAGCGTCACGGTGCCGCGCTTCTCCTCGAAGACGTCGGACTCGTCGTAGGCCGTCGCGCAGCCGATCCACGGCTCGATGGCCAGGAACGGGGCGTCCTCGCTCGCCGTCCAGACGCCGAGGAAGTCGAAGCCGCCGAAGCCGACCTCGACGCCGTGGCCGGACGGGCCCTCCATGCGCACGCTGCGGCCCGGGACCTCGAGCATCACGATCGTGAGGAGCTCGGCGATCTTCTCGTGCGAGAGCCTCATGCGGTCGGAGTCCGAGAAGAGCTCGGTCATGTGGGAGAAGTCGTGCATGCCGGCCTCGTCGATGCGCGGCACGCGCGCCGTCCACGCCTCGGGGAAGATGAGCTCGTAGTCCGAGAAGGACGCGCCCTCGCAGCCCGGGGCGGGCACGTTGAAGGCGGGGTGGCCGCCAAGGGTGAAGGGCATAACCACGTCGCCGATGTTGGTGACCTTGAAGGTCTGCGCGAGGCGGCCGTCGACGATGGCATAGGTCATGTTGAGGCGGAAGTCGTAGGGGTAGGCGGCGCGCGTCTGCTCGTTGGAGACGAGCTCGTAGGTCACGCTCGTGGGCGTCTGCTCCACGATCGCGTGGTCGTAGTCGCGCGCGAGGCCGTGGCGGCCGAGCGTCACGGGGCCCTGCTCGCTCACGGCGTGGCCGTCGCGCAGGACGCCGACGATGGGGAAGAGAATCGGCGCGCGGCGCGGCCAGTACTTCTCGTCCCCCTGCCAGAGGTACTCGCCCTCGCCGAGACGCAGGCTCATGAGCTCCGCGCCGTCGGAGGTGATGGTGGCGGAGACGGTGCCGTCGGAAATGGTCGTGAGCGTTGCCATGTTTTCCTCCTCTGTTTTCCCTATCTCTCAAAACTCTATACGCAGCGCGTGTGGAAGTTGCGCTTGTCTTGCTGAATGGGGCGTAACGTGCGGCAAGCGGGCGGTTTGTGTCATAATGTGCCGTTGACCGACGCCCGAGCGGCGTCCCCTAGGAGCATATCCGTGCGTCAAGACGTCGGTGGCGGCGCGCCGCCAGCCAGCGTCCGCTAAGGAGGAGCGCATGATCATCGAGGAACTGCTGCGTTACGGAATCGCCCACACCGAGGAGAAGACCGTCATCGACGCGTCCCCGGCCGTTCTCATCGAGACCGCCGTCGAGCGCGGCGAGGGCGAGCTCACCAGCACCGGCTCCCTCTCCGTCATCACCGGCCAGTACACCGGCCGCTCTCCCAAGGACCGCTTCATCGTCGACACGCCCGACGTGCACGACAAGATCGCCTGGGGCAAGGTCAACGTTCCGTTCTCCGTCGAGAACTACAACAAGATCAAGGCCGAGGTCATCGGCCACCTCTCCGAGCGCCGTCTGTTCGTCGTCCACGGTCTCGCGGGCGCCGACCGCCGCTACTCCCGCAAGATCTGCGCCATCTGCGAGCTCGCGAGCCAGGCGCTCTTCGTCCACCAGATGCTCGTGCGCCCGACCGCGCAGGAGCTGCGCGACTTCGGCGAGGCCGACTTCGTCGTGATGGCGGCCCCCACGCTCAAGCTCGACCCCGAGGTCTACGGCACCCACTCCGAGGCCGCCGTCCTGATCAACTTCCAGGAGCGCATCGTGCTCGTCGTGGGCACCCAGTACTCCGGCGAGATCAAGAAGTCGATCTTCTCGGTCATGAACTACCTGCTCCCCGTTGAGGACCACGTGCTCACCATGCACTGCTCCTGCAACATGAACCCGCGCTCCCACGGCACCACGGTCTTCTTCGGCCTCTCCGGCACCGGCAAGACGACCCTCTCCGCCGCGGAGGACCGCCTGCTCATCGGCGACGACGAGCACGGCTGGGCCGAGGACAAGGTCTTCAACATCGAGGGCGGCTGCTACGCCAAGACCATCGACATCACGCCCGAGACCGAGCCGCAGATCTGGAACGCCATCCGCTTTGGCTCCATGTGCGAGAACGTCGTGATCGACGAGGACACCCGCACCGCCGACTACTTTGACACCTCGCTCACCGAGAACGGCCGCGTTGCCTACCCGGTCGAGTTCGTCCCCGGCGCCGTCACCAAGGGCCGCGCCAAGCGCACCCCCGACGTCGTGATCTTCCTCACGGCCGACGCCTTCGGCGTGCTGCCCCCGATCTCCAAGCTTGACCGCAACGCCGCCATGTACCACTTCATGACCGGCTTTACCTCCAAGGTCGCCGGCACCGAGCGCGGCATCAAGGAGCCCCAGCCCACGTTCTCCTCGCTCTTTGGCGAGCCGTTCATGCCGCTCGACCCCAACGTCTACGCCCAGATGCTCGGCGAGAAGATCGATGCCGGCGGCGTGCGCGTCTACCTCATCAACACCGGCTGGACCGGCGGCCCCTACGGCACCGGCAAGCGCATGAAGCTCGCCTACACCCGCAAGATGGTTGAGGCCGCCCAGTCCGGCATCATCGACGACTCCGAGTTCGTGCACGACGAGCGCTTCAACCTCGACGTGCCCACGACCTGCCCGGGCGTGCCCTCCGAGCTGCTCAACGCGCGCAACACCTGGTCCGACCGCGCGGCCTACGACGAGATGGCCGAGAAGCTCGCCCAGATGTTCGTCGACAACGCCGAGAAGCGCCTGCAGACCATGGCCCCCGAGGTCCGCGCCGCGGGCCCCAAGCCGATCATGGGCTAGGGCTTCTCACAATCTGATCTGAGCCGCGGGGCCGAGGTTCTTCTCGGCCTCGTTTTTTATGCGCTGCGGGATTGGCCTGGTGCCGGATTTCCGCTGTTTGCGTGTCGCGGACACGCATTTGACCGGATTATGGCACCTGGATACGCATATGACCGGAATTAGGCACCATTTAACGCATTTGGCGGGATTCAGGCACCAGGGATTCATGACGTGCTCCTGCTCCGCTAACAGCTCGCGATGATGTATACTGCATGCAGAGTGCATTATCCGGGGAAAGGACGTGAGATGCCGGCGTTGCAGATCAGGGACCTGCCGCAGGGGACCTATGACGCCCTCAAGTGGCGGGCGGAGCGCGAGCATCGCAGCATGGCGCAGGAGGCGACGGTGGCCATCGAGCGCCACCTGCAGATCGTTCCGGGCGAGCCGCAGATGATGGGCTACGAGCGACGCGCCCTCACCGAGGAGGAGGAGCGGCAGGCGCGCATCGCCAAGCGCAAGCGGATCTTTGCAGAACTTAAGAAGATGGGCCCCGTAGAGATCCCACCCGACTTCCCGAGCATCGTCGAGATCATTCACCAGGGAAGGGAGGAGCGCGATGCTCGTCTTGGATGCTAGCGCGGGAATGTGCATCGGCATGGAGCGGCCTGAGTCCAGCGCGTTGTCCAGCCTGATATATGAAGGCGAGAAGGTCATTGCACCGCAGCTTTACTACGCTGAGGTGACCCAAGCCCTCTGGAAGCATGTGCGCAGTGGCCTTCTTCCAGTTTCTGAGGCTCAGGATCGTCTCCAGCGCATCGCTGCGCTTGTTGACGAGTTCATTCCACTTGAAGGTTTGTACAACGAGGTGTTTACCGAGTCCCTGCGGCTGGGGCACTCTGCCTATGACGTCTTCTACTTCGTGCTCGCGCGGCGCAACGCGGCGACGCTTTGCACGCTTGACCAGCGCCTTCAGCAGCTCTGCCTTAAGAACGGCGTCAACTGCTTCTACGGTCTTGACGTCAAGGGCGAGAGCTGGACCATCCGCGCCGAGACCGAGGCGGGACCCGGCTGCGAGCGAGGCTACACCCGCGAGGAGCTCGAGCGCGCGGTTTGCCGCGATGCTAACGGGGTATAAGCGCCGATAAGGACAAGGTTCTTAGGCGGTCAAGGCGGGTGGTCGTGATGCGGCTGTCTCTTGGTCAGGTTCTGAGGCTCGCGGGCGTAGCGGTGTTCACGTGTGTCTTCTGGTGTTGCGTCCTACTGGACGGGAAGGGCGCCGCCTATCCCTTCTTGATTGCTTGCGACCTTGCAATCATCGCTATTCTCATCATCGATCTGCTGCGGTCGCGGCGCGGCGACGGCGGTCTGCGATTTGAGGGTGCGGCGCGCGGCGCCTACCTCGCCTTCGTAATCGTCTGGGGAGTCCTAACGTTCATAGCCATCTTCGCTGATGTGCGCGTGGGCGCCTACGACCTATCAACCTGGATGCTCACCGTGCTGATATGCCTGCCAAGCGACCTGGCGTACCCGCCGCACGACGCACCCAGCTATGACCCGCCGCTTCCGCCGCAGCGATAGGCGTTTTAGCCTGGTTTGGCCTGGTCTGGCCTGGTGCCTGATTTCCGCTGTTTGCGTGTCGCGGACACGCATATGACCGGATTTTGGCACCCAGACACGCATATGAGCGAAATCCCGCACCAAAACACGCATTTGCCGGGATTCTGGCACGAGGGGTTTGCATCGGGGGGGTTCGCACCAGGATTTCTGCACCGGGGATTCGAAGCGCTGTACGGAGCGCATTCCCTGAGCTAGTGCGTCCAGATGGCCAAACTCTCAACCCGTGCAAGAGTGTTTTCCATATTTATCCGCGCTCAAACTCTCCATCTGGGCTTTAACCTTCAGCTCATTTGTATCTCATATGGCCTCCATTCGTCGGAAAGGAGGCATAATGTGCGCACAAAAGAGCATCATAATAATTCGCTAAGCGGGTCGAACCATCGCTGAAACGAGAACCAGAACGACCTTCGTTGACGCAATCGGCCCCTGTCGCTCGACATATCTTGCGGATCGCGGAATCGTCGCCCCTGAGCGCGTTTCGATGGTCTCCAGGAGGATGAATAGTCTTGGCTTCGGCGCACGGCGCCGGGGAGGAGAGGTCACGGTGCGTGGGGCAAAGAAGACCTACGTCATTCAGACGATGAGCGGGCGCGAGGCACGCGTCAAGGCGCTCATCGAGAAGATCGTGGGGCCCGAGCTCGTGAGCGAGTGCTTCATCCCAACGTTTGTGGTGAGGAAGCGCTACGGCGACGAGATTCGCCTCAAGGAGAAGAAGCTCACGCCGGGATACCTCTACGTGGTGAGCTCGGACATCGAAGGCGCCTCACGCGCGCTTCGCGACGTCCCCGCGTTCACGAGGCTCCTCAGCCAAGACGACCGCTTCATCCCCCTGGAGAGCGCCGACATGGCGTGGATCGAACGCCTCACGCGTCCCAACGAGCGCGTGATAGGCATGTCCACCGGCGTCATCGAACATGACAACGTGATAGTCCAGAGCGGTCCGCTCAAGGGCCTCGAGGGCTGGATTCGCAAGATCGACCGACACAAGTGCCTGGCGTTTCTGGAAGTGCGGATTCTGGGCAGGACCAAGACCATAGGAGTGGGGCTCGAGATCGTGAGGAGGACCGACTAGCATGAGCGCAAGCTGTTCCCAGACGGCGGACGTGCGGTGCGCCCGTGCCGTCGGTGCGCACGAGGGCAGCGCCCCCGCCGCCGGCGACGTCATCCCCGGAACCGGCCGTCCGCCGTATCCCACCGAGGAGGAGCGCGCGCTCGTGAGCCGCCTTGCGGTCAGGCGCGGCTACCTCGCCGCCAAGCGCGCCTTCGACTTCCTCTTCAGCCTTTGCGTCGTTCTCGTCCTTCTGCTGCCGTGTTTGGTCATCGCTCTGCTGATCTTCATCGACGACCCCGAGGGCTCGCCGCTGTTCGTGCAGCGGCGCGTGGGCAGGGGAGGGCACGTCTTCCCCATGTTCAAGTTCCGCACCATGTACAAGGACGCCGAGAAGCACCTCGAGAGCCTCCTCGAGCACAACGAGAAGGACGGCCCGGTCTTCAAGATGAAGAACGACCCGCGCATCACGCGCGTGGGGCGCATCCTGCGCAAGACCTCGATCGACGAGCTGCCCCAGTTCATCAACGTGCTCGCGGGCCACATGTCCGTCGTGGGGCCGCGACCGGCGCTTCCCGCCGAGGTCGCCCAGTACTCGGAGCGCGACCGGCTGCGCCTGGCCGTGAAGCCCGGCATCACGTGCATCTGGCAGACCTCGAGAAACCGCGACGACATCTCCTTCGGCCAGTGGGTCGACCTTGACATCGAGTACCTCAGGACCTGCAGCATGGGGACCGACCTCAGGCTCATCGTTCGCACCGTGAGCGTGGTGCTCACGGCCGAGGGGGCGTAGACATGCCCCTGAAGATTGCGATGATCGGACACAAGCGCGTGCCCTCGCGCGCGGGCGGCATCGAGGTCGTGGTGGGCGAGCTCGCCTCCCGTATGGTTGCGATGGGCAACGACGTCACGATCTACAACCGCCGTGACGACTTCGTCTCCGAGGCGGAGGGCGGGGGAGCCGCAGACGGCGACTTCACCTGGAAGGGCGTGCACGTGCGTTCTACGCCCACGATCAACAAGGCCGGCCTTGCGGCGGTGAGCTCGTCGTTCACGGCGACGCTCTCCGCCATCATCCACCGGCCCGACGTCATCCACTATCACGCCGAGGGCCCCTGCGTCCCTCTCGTGCTGGCGCATCTCCTGGGCATCCGCACCGTGGCCACCATCCACGGCCTGGACTGGCAGCGCGCCAAGTGGGGAAAGTTCGCCTCTGCCTACATCAAGCTGGGAGAGCGCATCGCCGTGCGCTTTGCGGACGAGGTCATCGTGCTCAGCCGCAACACTCAGGACTACTTCAGGGAGACCTACGGGCGCGAGACGCGCTTCATCACCAACGGCACGGAGCGCATGCCGCGCTTCAACGCGGAGGAGATCAAGCAGCGCTGGGGCCTCACCAGGGGCTCGTACCTGCTCTACCTGAGCCGCATCGTGCCCGAGAAGGGCCTCCACTACCTCATCGACGCCTACAAGGGCATCAACACCTACAAGAAGCTCGTGATCGCCGGCGGCACGCTCGACTCTCCCGAGTACGCCGAGAAGATCAAGGAGATGGTGAAGGGCGACGACCGCATCATCATGACGGGCTTTGTGACGGGCCGCGCCCTGCAGGAGCTCTACAGCAACGCCCTTCTCTACGTGCTGCCCTCGGACGTCGAGGGCATGCCGCTCAGCCTGCTCGAGGCCATGTCCTACGGCCTGGCGTGCGTGACGAGCGACATCCCCGAGTGCGCCGAGGTCCTGGACGGCAACGGCGTCACGTTCCCGCGCGGCGACGTCGGGGCGCTCCGGCAGGTGCTCCAGGAGCTCGTGATGGACCCCCTGCGCATCTATGACCTCGGGCGCAGCGCCTCGCGTCACGTGGGCATCCACTACAACTGGGACTCCGTCACCGTGCGCACGCTCGCCGTCTACGAGGAGGCCCTCACGTGAGAGTGCTGCTGGTCAACAAGTTCCTGGAGCGTCGCGGGGGCGTGGAGACCTATGTTCTCGAGCTTGGGCGCGTCCTTGCCGAGGCGGGACATGAGGTTCAGTACTTTGGCATGGACGGCCCTGAGCGCGTCGTGGGCAACGAGTGGGGAATCTACGTTCCCCGCATCGAGCTGGGCGGACGCCAAGGGCTCGCCCGCGTTGCTGACGTCGCGCGGACCGTCCGCTCCCGCACTGCGCACGACCTCTTAGCGGACCTGCTTAGGCGCTTCCAGCCCGACGTCGTGCATCTCAACAACATCCACTATCACCTGACGCCCACGGTTATCGAAGCGGCTGCCGAGTACAAGGCGGCTGCCAAGAGGCCCGTGGGCATCGTTATGACCGAGCACGACTTTCACTCTGTCATCCCCTGTGACGGCTGCCTTAACAACAGCACATACCAGATTTGCGACGAGTGCCTCGACGGACGCTACTTTCGCTGCGCCCGCCGCGCGTGCGTGCGCGGCGGCAGGGCAAAGAGCGTCGTGGGAGCCCTCGAGTCGGCATACTGGCATACGCGTGGCGTCTATCGCCACGTCGACGTCGCCATCTGCCCGAGCGCGTACATGCGGGGCAAGTTTGAGGCAGTCCCCGAGTTTTCGGGGCGGACAGCGCACATTCCGAACTTCTCGAACGTCCAACGTGCGGTGCGGCCGGCCAAGAAGGAAGGTTACGTTCTCTACTTCGGCGCGTACAACCGCGACAAGGGCGTGGGCGCCTTGGCGGAGGTCGCGCGCCGACACCCCGAGATCACGTTCAGGTTTGCAGGGCGCGGGCCGCTCGCAGAGGTTATTCGTGCGCTTCCGAACGCCCAAGACCTGGGTTTTCTGTCAGGCGATGACCTCAGGGAGGTCATCGCCAAGGCATCGCTGGCGGTCGTGCCGTCCGAGTGCCTAGAGAACTCGCCGTTTACGGTCATTGAGGCGCAGTGCCTGTGCACCCCGGTTTTGGGGGCGAACGTTGGCGGGATTCCCGAGCTCGTGAAGGATGGTGCCACGGGTCGGCTCTTTGAGTTCCGGGATGAGCGGGATTTGGAGCGCAAGCTCGTGAAGCTTATGACGGATTCGGAGCTGCTCGAGCGCTACGCTAGAAACTGCAAGGAGTTCGAGCCCATGTCCTGCGAGCACTACCTGGGCCTGCTCGAGGACGTTTACCGCCACGCCCAAGAGAGGCGTCCGCACGAGGAGGCCGCATGAGAATCTTCGAGATCGGGACGGGCTACACGTCAATCCCGGCCAACAAGGGCGCAGCGACGGAGATCGTGGTGGAGAACCTCGCCAAGGCGCTGACGGCGCAGGGACACGATGTCACCATCTTTGACATCGCTGATCCGCATCGACTTCCGACTTGCCTGCCCATTCATGAGGTCAAGCTCCCACGACTGCTCTCTTTTACAGACGAGTCGCTCGGGATCAAGCACAAGCTCAAGCGAGTCCTGTACTCACTTGCGTTGTGCCGTGACCTGTCTGTCGCCCTGCGTCAGGCGGGCGGGGGAGAGCGTGTCGTCGTTCACTTCCACAACCAGTACAACGCCTGCTTCTTCTTCACCTTTGTCCGGAAGGTGCTGAGGCGCAAGGCCTTTGTTGCCTACACAAACCACAGCTACATCTGGCACGACAACTGGGAGGTCATCCGCGATACCGTCAAGAAGCGTTACTTCCAGGAAGTGAAGGCGATGCGCGAGGCCGATCTCTGCTTTGTCCTCAACAGGCAGTCGGTCGAGACGTTCTCTGATTTCTTGGACATCCCCCCAGATCGTCTTGTGCAAATTGCCAACGGCGTCGACACGGACACGTATCTCCCCCTTGCCCCGGCTGAGATCAAGGCCGCCAAGGAGGGGCTCGACTTGTCCGGAAAACGCGTCATCGTGCAGGTGGGATCGGTTTGCGACAGGAAGAACCAGCTTGGCGCCCTCGAGCTGCTGCTTCCCTTCATGAAGGAAGACGCCAGCCTTACCTACCTTTACGTCGGGGGGGTCATCGACGACCAGTACCAAGCCAAGATCATGAATAGGGCGGCTGAGGAGGGCGTCGAGGGCCAGGTGGTCTACGGCGGCGAGGTCACCCCCGGAGAGACGCTCAATCGCTACTACAACGTTGCTGATGCAATGGTCTTTCCGGCAAGGGCGGAGGGGTTCAGTCTCGTCATCCTTGAGGCCATGGCGGCGGGCCTGCCCGTCATCGTCCCGCGCGAGCTCAAACTTGACCTGCGGGGATGCGTTGTTTACTCAGGCCAAGACGATTTCAGGAGCTTGTTTGCCTCCTGCGTCCTCGACTCGGCTGAGTGCGACCGTATGGCCAAGCAGGCCCGAACTACGGTAGAGTCGGAGTACTCTTGGAATGCGATAGCGGGGGAGTACGTCTCCTCCATTCAGGCCCATCTTTCCGACAATCGGAGCTGAGGTAGAACGTGGGAACGAAGAAGCTCAACGGAACCGTCATCGTCACCTACCGGTGCAACGCGCGGTGCAACATGTGCAGCCGCTTCAAGGCGCCGACCCGCCCCGAGGAGGAGCTCTCCCTCGAGACGATCAAGAAGCTCCCGCCGATGTACTTCACCAACATCACGGGAGGGGAGCCCTTTATCAGGACCGACCTCAAGGACATCGTCCGAGAGCTCTACAAGAAGAGCGACCGCATCGTCATCTCCACGAACGGCTACTTCACCGACCGGATCCTCAACCTCGCGGAGGAGTTTCCCGAGGTCGGCATTCGCATCTCCATCGAGGGCCTCCAGGAGACCAACGACGAGATCCGCGGCCTTCCGAACGGCTTCGAGCGCGGCTACTCCACGCTCAAGAAGCTCGTGGAGATGGGCCACCCCGACGTCGGCTTTGGTATGACGGTCCAGGACAGGAACGCCCCCGACCTGGTGCCGCTCTACAAGCTCTCCGACGAGCTGGGCATGGAGTTTGCCACGGCGTCACTGCACAACAGCTTCTACTTCGTCGAGAACAAGAACGTCATCCACGACCGCCCGATGGTGGCGCAGAACTTCGAGGACCTGATCAACGAGCTCCTCAAGAGCAAGTCTCCTAAGAAGTGGTTCCGCGCCTACTTCAACCACGGTCTCATCAACTACATCTACGGGCAGCCTCGCCTGCTTCCGTGTGACATGGCCTTCGACACCTTCTTCATCGACCCTTATGGGGATGTGGTCCCGTGCAACGGCACCAAGGACAAGGAGGTCATGGGCAACCTCAACGAGCAGACCTGGGACGAGCTCTGGAACTCCGAGCAGGCCGAGAGGGTCCGCGCCAAGGTGCGCCACTGCGACCGCAACTGCTGGATGATCGGCTCCGTGAGCCCCGCGATGCACAAGTACATCTGGAAGCCGGCCACCTGGGTCCTGCGCCACAAGCTCAAGCCCGGAAAGAAGTACGATATGCATGAGCTGAAGGTCGTGCGGGACTACGAGGAGGGCAGGGTGACGAGGGAGGAGCTCGACGCGCTCTCGACGTGTGACCTGAGCTCAGATCCAAATGATGGGCTGAGAAGGAATGCTGTCTCAAACCATGGGTAATGAACTGCTGGTAAGCGTTATCGTCCCCGTATACAACGCCGAACGGTTTGTCGGACGGTGCATTGAAAGCATCGTCGGCCAAACCTATGGGCATATCGAGGTCATCCTCGTCGACGATGGATCGACAGATGGCAGTCCAGCAATCTGCGATCAGTGGGCGGAGCGCGATGCTCGCATCCAAGTGGTTCACAAGCATAACGAAGGAGCCGGATTAGCGCGCAATGTCGGACTGGGCCGCGCGCTAGGTTCATACGTCTGCTTCGTAGATGCGGACGACTATCTCTGCCTGGATGCAATCGAGCGGATGCTCGATGCTGTAACAGGGCGTTCGACTGACTTGGTTTTTTTCGGCTTCTCCGACGTAGACGAACAGGGGACGTTGTTGGAATCTCATGTTCCCACACCCCCTCACACCTTCTACGAGGGCCGAGAAATAGTGCTGGATGTGTTGCCGCATGCCATCGCGCCCGACTATGCGGCGCATAGCGACTGGAACATTCGCATGACGCTCTGGGGCAAGCTCTACCGACGCGATGTTTTATCAAAAGTGAAGTGGCGTATCTATTCGGAGAAGGATGTGCTTTCCGAGGACGTCTGCTCGCTGCTGGAGCTGTTCCCTTCGCTCGAGTCCGTTGCCTTTGTGAGGGACTCGCTTTATTTTTATAGGGAGAATGCCACTTCGCTCTCTAGGAATTATCTCAGTGCAGGGATTGGCTCCATAGATAGTTTTTACAAGAAGTGTGAGGCGATTGCGATCGAGAGGGGACTTGGAGGCGTGGTCATAAACCGTCTCAAGTATCCGTATCTGAGCTACCTCGTTGCCGCTCTCAAACAACTCTGCATGTCGGACTGCAGCATCAGCGATAAACGTCGTGAGGTATTGCGAATGTGCGACAGCAAGGTGCTGAGGCGCCTGTCAAAAGAGGGCTTCGGCGACCTCGACCGACCGAGGGCCATGCTCGTGTTTTGCCTGTCTCACCGTTTGGCTGTGACAGCTCTTGTGCTGACATACTGCCAGATTTGGTTCAGGTGAGCCTCCATGGTTGAGAAACATCTGAACAAAAGCCTCCTTGACGTTGCATTCGTGGACTATCTTGCGCTTGCAGTGTTCAACTTGGCTTTGTTTTCCAGTGCTATCGATCTCTATTTCGGGTTCTCGTATGCAGACGAATTTGCGATGGGCTGCATGGTGCTTGTTGCTGGATTTCGGCTTCTGAAGGAGTACGTCAACAAGGAGTTGCATCTGCCCCTGCTCGGCATGGTCTCTACCGTGCTGCTGACATCTCTTGTGTTGATTGGGCTTATTGGCAACTTTCTCTGGGACGTTCAGGGGTACCCATTTGCGATTGTTATCGACATAGTGGCATGTATAAAGTTTCCGCTGATCGTCCTCTGCGGCCTGTATGGCTTTAATAGGTGCTCGTCTGACCTTCTGATCCTTCTTGAGGCGGAAGTTAAAATCTTGTCCATCGTAATGCTTCTGCTTGCATGCGTAAACCTTGTCTATAACTTTGGCATGGGTGGTGAGGTGCGCTACGGGCTTCGATCCTTCTTTTTTGTGAATGGTCATCCAACCGGGCTGGTTGCCATGGGTGTGGGCATGAGCCTGATTCTGCTCAGGGATCCCCGAGGCAACTTCCCGTGGATATTGGTTCTGTTGCTCGTTATTGCGTCTTCCTTGCGCTCAAAGGGCTTTGTCTATTGCCTGCTCATGCTGATCGGGCTGTTTGTCCTTAGGGGCGGAAGACGACTCAACGTCATTCACATCGCACTGTGCGTAGTCATGGGAGTGATGATCGGCTGGGATCAATATATCTCGTATTTCACTAATGAGGGATATGCTAGAACCGAGCTCTCAAGGGCGTGCGTGGAAGTCGCGATGGACTATTTCCCTATCGGTCCGGGTTTCGCGACCTTCGGGTCAAACATTACCAGCGTGTCCCAATACTATTCGGTCTTGTATTATATGTATGACCTTTCTACCGTAGAGGGATTGATCCCGGGTAACGCTACGTTCTTGAGTGACACATTCTGGCCAATCGTGCTCGGGCAGTTTGGCTTTCTGGGGCTTGCCGTATTCATTTTTTTGATGATATGTCTATTCAAGCTGTGCTATGGCCGTGCTGGCACTCGCAGGATTGTGGCGCTCTGCTGCTTTGGATACCTGCTTATCTCTAGCACCGCAGAAAGCGCCTTCTTCCATCCTCTGGCAGTTTCTCTCGCGATTTCAATGACTCTCGTGATTGGGGAAAGGCGAGAAGATACACCAGCCGAGGCGGAGGCCGTCCAAAATATCCTGGCATGACTGAGATTTCCACCTTAATTTTCTGATTCCGAGCCTTGAGGTACCAATGAAGATTCTGATGCTTGTTAACTGGAAAGTTAGGTGCTGCACTGAGATCCCCGCAGACTTACAGCCCCCTGACTACTTTGTCAAGGGCGTGCCATACTGGTTTTTCAGGCATTTCTCCGAGTTGCCGGAAGTCAAAGTGATGGACGTTACGTCGACTCCGATGATCGAGGAGTTCGAGCATAACGTCATCCGATTCTATGTCACCCAGGCACTGCGAGCCGCTGCCGAGCTTCGCAGGGCAGACTATGACGTGATACTGTCTCACGGCGCGCAGAGCGCAGTCGTCCTCTGCCTTCTTCGAAGGATAGTTCCGACGAAGGCGAAGCACGTGCTGTTTGACATCGGGTCCTTCGCAAGTGCGTCTGAGGGCGGACTTGCCCTCCGGCTTCTGCAATGCGCAAGCAAGTCGCTTGATGGCCTGATTTGTCATGCTTCTGGACAGCTCTCGTATTATGAGTCTTTCTTTCCCTGGCTCTCAGAGATGGCACGTTTTGTTCCGTTTGGCGCGGATGTGGATTTCTTCTCTGCGGGTTCCGACTCTGCCGTGGATACCAATGGCGGTGAGTATCTGTGCTGTGTCGGCGCGGGCAAGCGAGATTGGCATACGCTTGTTCAAGCTTTCAAGCGCTCGAATTTGTTTCAGGAGAGGGGTCTCAAGCTCGTATTGGTTGGCTGTCCTGATCGCAGCTTCGAAGATGTCGACGGGGTGTGCTGCACCGACAGAGTCACGATTGACAGCTTGAAGGAGATTGTGCGCGGTTCGCTGTTTTGCGTGCTCCCTCTGAAGGAATATAGGTATTCGTACGGACAGATGACGCTTCTCCAATCGATGGCTTTGGGAAAGCTTGTCGTCGTCTCCGACGTCACCGGGGTTAGGGACTACTTTCAGTCGGAGGTCAACGCGATTGGGGTCCGGAGCGAGGACGTGCTGGGCTTGTCCGAAGCCCTCGTCAGGGTTGCACGCGATGAAGGCCTCAGAAGGATAATTGGCGAGAAGGCCAGGCAAAACGTCACGGAATGCTTCTCGGAACAAGTCATGGCGCGTTCAATCGAGCGATACATCCAGCAGGTCTTGGAGCGAGGCATCCAGTGAGCTTGTTAGGGACGTGGCATGCGGCAGGGGAGGGGAGTTGAGCGAATGGGCGCAGGGCTATGGATGCGCGTTGCCGGCAAGCTTCACGCGTGCGTGAGCGCCTATTCCGGGCTCTCCAAGGCCAAGCGCGCCACAATCTGGATCACGTTGTGCAGCTTCCTCCAGCGCGCGATTTCCTTCATCACCGTTCCCGTTTTCACTCGGCTGCTGAACACCGCTGAATACGGCGAGCTCAGCGTGTATACGAGCTGGCAAGCTGTGGCGATGTATGTGATCACGCTCGGCGTCATCTACGGTGGGTTCAACAACGGCATGATGCGCTACCGGGATGACCGCGAGGGATACGCCTCTTCGGTCATGGGGCTTGTGCTCGTCATGGGCGCCTTCTGGCTTGTGGTCGGCGCCCTCCTACAAAACAACATGGTGGAGCTGACGGGTATGCCCCTGACGCTCGTCGCCCTCATGTTTGGGGAATCTGTCGCCAAAGCGGTGAGCGAAATATGGACGCTTCGCATGCGCTTCGACTTTGAATATCGAAAGCTTGTGGTCGTCTCCGTCTTGCAGACGGTGCTTGCCCCCCTCGTCGGAATCGTCTTTGTCCTCATGGCCTCCGACAAGGTCCTCGCACGAGTGCTGGGCTTCTTTATGGTCGAGGGGGCTCTTGCCGTCGCCCTTGCCTTTGTCCTGTTCCGTAAAGGCAAGAAGCTCTTCTGCTTTGAATATTGGAAGTACGCCCTGTTCTTCAGCATCCCGCTGCTCCCGCACTACCTCTCCGAGGTGCTGCTCTCCACGGTTGACCGCATCATGATCGATGACATGTGCAGCGCTGCTGACGCAGGCGTCTACAGCATCGCGTATTCTGCCGGAATGATCATGATGATGTTCGTGAACTCACTCAACTCGACGGTCAACCCTTGGCTCTACCGCAGGCTTGACGCAGGGGAGTACCGCCGAGTCGATCGGACGGGGTTTGTTCTTCTTGGCCTGCTCGCAGTTGCAATTCTTGCGATGGACGGACTTGCGCCGACCATCGTTGCCATTCTCGCCCCGGGAGAGTATTCCGATGCCATGTTTCTCGTTCCCGTCATCGCAGCCAGCGTCTTCTTTACCTACCTGTATTCTTATTGCTCAAATATCGAGTTTTACTACGAGGTTCGTGGTCCCGCGATGTTCGCGTCGGTTGCGGCGGCCGTCCTTAACGTTGCGCTTAACGCTGCTTTGATTCCCACGCTTGGATATGTGGCCGCAGGCTACACGACGCTCGTGTGCTATATTGCACTCGGTGCTTTCCACTTTCTTCTCGCGCAGAGAATATCGCGAGAGAGGACAGGTTCGAACATTTTGAGCGGTGGGCGCATCTGGCTTCTTGCGTTTGGTCTGGTAGTGACATCTTCGCTTTTCTCCGTTATCTATCCTGTGCCCCTTGCACGCTTTGCCGTCACGGCGGCTCTTGTCGTGCTTTGCATCAAGAAGAGGCGTCAGATCCTCGCCAAATTGAAGGAGATGGCAACGTAATTGAGGCGGCTCGGAGAGCGATGCCAAGACGCATGATAAGATATTAAGTGCAATGAAGCTGCATCTCGTGTGCAGGATGCTTGACGCTCGTTTTGGTTGTGCTACGCCAGCCGAGGCGGACGATAAGTGTTCTATATTGCAAAGGCATGCCTCGGCACGCCATATGCAGCCAAGAAGGAATTCGGAGCGGGAATATGACACTGCGTGACGTTCTCTTCATACTCAAGCGCCGGCTCTGGCTGCTTGTTCTCATTCCCGTGCTGTGTGCGGCCGCGGTGGGCTTCTACGCCTATCGATTCATGCCGGACTACTACACCGCCTACGCCACGCTGTACATCCTGGTCGACGGCAGCTCGGATGGCTCCGGCGAGGCGGCCAGCTTCTCGGGCCTCTCGTACAACATGGGCGTGAGCCAGCAAATCGCATCTGATGTCTCCGAGCTGCTCTCGAGCCGTCGCGCCCGCCTCCTCGTCCAGGACTATATGGCCTCTGACTCGCCGCTCAACTATTCCGTGAGCTCGTTTGTCGACGAAGACTCGCGCATCCTGCAGCTCTCGGTGACCTCCTATGACCCGACGATTGTCGCGGATGTGGCAAACGCGCTCTCCAGGGTGGCGGCTGAGCTCGCGCACAACATCATGAACGTCGACAGCATCAACGTCATCGACTGGGCCATTGACCCCGTGGGTCCCAGCGGCCCCAACCGCAAGATCTACATCCTCGCCGCCGGTGCCGCGAGCCTCATCGCCACGGCGGCCGCGGCGCTCTTTGCCTCTAGGGCAGACTCCCGCGTGCGTGGGGTCCGCGACGCCGAACGGGCGACCGGCCTCTCCTCCGTGGGAAAGATCCCCACCTTCAAGATGTCCACGAGCAACGCCGACGACGGCCGCCGTGCGCGCGACAGAAACGCACGTACCGTCGCCGACGCACGAGACGCCGTCCAGGCCGCTGTGACGAACCTGCTCTTCCTCAAGCCCGACAACCTTTCGCGCGTCATCGCTGTCTGCTCGCCAGAGGACGAGGAGGGGCGCTCCACGGTCGCGTGCCTTGCGGCGCAGACGCTCGCCGCCTATAACAACAACGTCCTGCTCATCGAGGGCGATCTTCACAATCGCAGCCTTGCCGACCTTCTCGGCGTCCACCCGGAGCACGGCCTGGCGTCCGTCATCAATCGCGATGCCACGCTACTCGATGCGATCAGGCCCACGAAGCAGTCGAGGCTTTTCTTCCTTGACGTCGAGCCCGAGTGCACCAACGCCACGGGCCTCTTCTCGTCGAACAACTTCAAGTACCTGCTCAAGACGCTCCGCAAGCGCTACGACTACATCATCATCGACACGCCTCCTGTGACTTCTTACGTCTATGCGGCCGTCATCGCCTCCGAGGCGGACAGCACCCTGCTAATCGCGCGCGAGGACGTCACGAGGAAAAACGCCCTGCGCGCCGGCATGAACCAGCTGCAGAAGGCGGGTGTCGAGGTCGGAGGCGTCGCCATCAACTTCGCGACTGTCACACGTGCGGATCGGCGCAAGGAGAAGAAGCGCGAGAAGAAGCGCCGCGCCAAGGAGGGCAAGACCGAGCTCGCGACGTTCGCCATGAAGGAGGACATCGTCAACGTCGACCCCACCTCGAAGCACGACAACGGTGCGAAGGGCGGGAACCTCCCGTTCAAGGAGTAGGTGCTCCCCATGACGCACGAGGAGTCGTATTCCAACGAGAGGTATCTCCTGCACCTCTTTGCCCGTTCGCTCAACAGCGCAACGCCTCGAGAGATTCCGGCCGATTGCTCTTGGGAGACGGTGTACCACCTCGCCGCGCAAAACGGTGTCCAGGGTCTTGTGTGGGAGGCTGCGAAGAAGCTCGACTCCGTCCCCGAGGAGCTGAGAAGCGCGTGGGAGAAGATGGCGACTGCCATCCTCATACGCAACGTGCAGCTCGACGCCGACCGTGTGGAGATCGTCCGCCGTCTCTCGGAGGCCGGGATCAGCTATCTCGTGCTCAAAGGGGCGGTGCTCCTGCCGTACTATCCAAGCCCCTCCATGCGCACTATGTCCGACAACGACGTGCTCTTTGGGTATGTGGAGCCAGACCCGAGCGGCGGGTATCGCGTGCAGGGCTCAACCGAGAAAGAGCGCGCCGCCTCGCTTGAGGAGGCCGGGCAAATCGTGCGCTCCGTCATGAGTGACCTCGGCTATACGGTGCTGGAGCACAGTGGGGACGTGTGCGACATTCAGTTCTCCAAGGCCCCGTACTATCGTTACGAGATGCACTTTGCGCTCATGGAGCAGCATCGCCCGTACTACTTCTACTTTGCCAACCCGTGGAAGCGCGCGGTTCCCGTGGGCGACGAGGAGCTCGGAAAGGGTCGGGAGTTCCGCTTTTCCGACGAGGACCAGTACGTATACATGATCGTCCATGCCTACAAGCATGAGAACATGGGCGGTGAGGGCATCAGGATTCTGGGCGACATTGCCGTGGCGCTGCGTGCGGCAGGGGAGGGCTTCGACCTCGCCTACGTGGAGGATGAGCTCTCGCGAATGGGCCTTCAGAACTTCGAGCGGTCGTTGCGCGAACTGACGCTTGCCCTCTTGGACGAGAAGGAGCTCAACATTCACCTTGAGGAGCTTGCGATGCAGTTGGTCGCATGCGGCAACGGGTCGGTCGAGCGCTTCGTGCGGGCAAAGATCGAGGAGGAGCGCGAGGCCGGCAGGTGGGGGAGGCTCGGCTATCTGCGCAAGCTCTTCTCGCCGGACTACTACTGCCCGGGTGAGCTCGAGTTCCTTGCAAACAACAAGCTGTTGCGTCCGCTCTTTCCTGTAGGAAGGCTGGTCCTCTTCATTCGCAACGCGATCTTCAGGCCGCAGAGCCAGTTGAGCAAGGTGCGAACGTTCTTCCGCGGCAAGTAACTCTTCTCGCGCCGCCGCTATTCAAGCCCCGAGACCGACTCGTCATCGATCACGAGGTAGAGGCCGTCGTCATTGTTTCCACTCACGTCGAGGGTGTCAAAGAGCGAACTGTCGTTGCGCAGCGCGTAGACCGCTGACGTTCCGTCGGTGTCCTGGCATCCCGTGATTGAGAGCATGCGCTTGTTGGCGTCCTCTCCCTCTCCTATTCCCTCGACGACGTCGTCTGACATATTGAGCTCCGTACCGCTCATGTTGACATCGCTTACAGACACGATGCGCACATCTTGATATTCAAACATTTGTTCGTTGAAGGTTATCTTGTTACCCGTGAAGGAGACTACGTCGGGGACATCGTCGCGCCAGGCGTAGACGCTGAAGTACGAGTACTCTTCTTCGCTGACGTGGTCTTTGATGTAGTTCCTGAAGTCAGAGTTGTCGACCTTGATTGTGTTCTCGTCGACGCGCACGCACTCCCCAAACATGGCACCCATGGGAGCAGTGATGTTCACGTTGTTGTGATAGAAGCTGTCGACGCCGCGGGCGAGGTAGCCCATCTGCGCGTTCTCATTTGCGGTGACGTTGATGGTGTTTTCCTCGACCGACATGTTCTTGGCTGTGTCGCGCTGGGTAAACACACCTCCCGTCATGTCCGGCATCTCGGGGAAGTTTACGAGTGTGACGTCGAAGGTGTTACCGGAAATCTCGACGTTTGTCGCCTCGAAGGCAGTCATGATGTCATCAGACGCCTTGACGGTGACGTCGTTGTTCAAAAAACGTATGCCGCTGATGCCGCGCGTGTCCAATCCGAAGTTGAACACGAGGGTGCTTGGCAGGGAGATGCTGCTCTCGTCGATGTAAAACTCGTTGTTTTCAATGAGCACGTCATCAACATATCCGAACTCAATGCCTTCCTCCGTGACCCCCTGACCAAAGATGGCCAGGGTTTCGTCGTGACAGCTCTTCTCGACGTAGTTGTTTCTTACCACAAGTTTGCCGGTACCCTCTGCACCTCCACGAACCCAGATGCTTCCGCCATCACGCGCGTAGGTGCGATTTACGAGGCTGCAGCTGTCAAGGATGACGTCGTACCAGTAGGTGCGCACGTCAATGTTGGTGACCTGCATCTTTTTTTCAGTGACGGCATGGTCCAATGCGGTCAGGTCGCATCCGTAGAGTTCGACGTGTTCGGCATTCGATACGCGCACGATGTTGTGCCCGACGTTGTAGGCTTCGCCGTCGGTCTTTTCGTTGCTGACGTTCAGCTGCTGGATGTAGATATTCTCGATGGGGTCGTTGGGACTGGCGCCATTGGCTCCAAGGGCGTAGTCATTCGAGATGTCATCTGATTCCCAGATAAAGAAGTCGTAGTAGTGCAACGTGGAATCGTTGCCCAGTATCGTGACGTCGCTGTGGCGGATGTCGAGTTGGTGGTCGAACCGGTAGTCCCCACCTTCAAAGGCGACCGTCTTGTACCCAAGGTCGAAGGCGGCCTGGATGTAGGGGTAATCATCCGTCGCGTTGTCGGCGTGGGCGCCGAGCTGGTCGACCGAGACCATGCCGTTCTGGGGGCGGATTACGGCAACGAGCCCGTTGGCGAGGCCGAGTCGCGACATGCCGTCGGGCTCTGTCTCGCCCGTGTGTTCGACGACGTCATAGGTCGCGCCGCCGCGTTCGGCGCCTGCGTAGAACGACGCGGTGCGGACAACGTCCCCTTCCGCGAGCTCGCCGCTTGACGTGAGTTCCTCGACCGATCCAAACTCCGCCGCGATCGCCGGCTCCTCGACGGGCTCCTCGCTCAAGATGTAGGAGTCGTCGAGGACGGTTCGCGTGCCCTCGTACTCGACGACGAGGTTGCCCTCTTCGTTGGTAGTGACGGGGACGTTGAGCTCCTTGTTAATGATGCGCTCGAGCGTGGTGATGTTGCCCTCGGCCTGCAGGGAGTATGTGTCGATGGCGTGCTGCACCGGCGAATCGGCGAAGTCCCTCTCGTGAACCTCCGGGATCATGCCTGCGTAGTACATGAACAGCGGGACGAGCACCAGCGCCGCTGCCGCAAGCCCGCACACGAGCGCGAAGTGGAACACAATCGTCGAGCGGATGCGCCTTCTGACCCTGAGCTTCTCCGGGCTGGGATCGTTCATCTGTCCTATCCAAACGTCCGATGGTCCGGGCAATCCCGCTTAACCGCGATTCTACGACAGTTCATGCCCTTCGTTACGGAGCTTTGTTTGAGAATTCTCATCGGTGCGCTCGTCTCCAGAACTTCAGGAGGGGATTGCAGCCGGAGATTGCCGCCGAATTACTCACGTGCAAGTTCGACGTGTTCGCGCTGCTAGGACGATTCGAGAACGCGGGTTGACTCCGAGCTGCTTGCGAAGTATAGGGTGAGGCACTGCTCGCCGGCATCATGGACGATCTGAATCGGTATCGTGCCAAGTCGCACTTTTTTGAGACGGACGAAATGTTGGGAGAGAACCGTTGAGGCTAAAAGATGTTATCAAATGTGCATTGGGTTCATTTCGCTGCCGCATAGCCGGTGTTAGTAGCGGGAAACACGTTCTTCTGGGACCAGACAACTATATTGCGTCCGTCGACCACTGCTTCCATGAGATCGAAGTCCCCATCATGTACCAAGGAGCTTATGAGCCCCATCGAAATGGACACGATAACTTGTCTATCGGAGATGGGTCTTGGATAGGCTGTCACTGCGCAATTATCGGAGACGTTCATATTGGTAAGCACGTGGTTATTGGAGCCAACTCTGTAGTTACGAGAGATATTCCGGACTTTTCGGTTGCAGTGGGCTGTCCTGCGCGCATTGTCAAGCGGTATGATCCCTCCAAAGGGCTATGGACGAAGCTGGAGTAGGATGGAGGTAGATAAGACTCTGCTGTTGCTGACGTATTGACCATGGGGGCATCGGGCAATGAGATGGCAGCTGCAGAGGGGGTGGACGATTTCTCATGCGGCTGCTACTCCGAGGCGCGTGGTTTTGGCCTACGATGCTCTACTATTCAGGGCGGGCGGGTAACGCTCGCGAATTAATGAATAGCCGCCCTGACGGAGACAGCTATTTCGGTCTCGACTGTATCCTCGAGCTGATTAAGCGTGCGATGGCGCTACCGCTCATAGACCGATACTGGGCGAGACCCGCCGGGTCCGACGTTCTTGGGACGACGTCAACGTCTTTGACAACGACTTCTCCTCCGAGTTCGGTGAGCTCTCGATCGACCCGATCGTAGGACCGAGGTCTGGCTCCCACTCAGGTGATGACCTCATGGACCCCAATTCGACGATCATGTGCAACGTCCCCAAATAGTGAGTGCGAGTCGCTGATGGTTCCACAGGCCTTCTCAAGGCAGGCGTACAGCTCTTCGGCCAGGACGGCCGAAACGAACCGACCGAGGCCAAGAAGTCAGCCTTCATGGAGGGGCTCGGCCGTCTCGGCGCACGCGTTTCCACCTGAACGCCCGTGCGGAACACTTTGAGTGCGGATGGTTGTTTGCGTCAGATGAGCAGCGGTTGATGGGCTATTCACATCGTTTGCGCTTCGCCTCGGGTGCAAGAAATGCAAACGATTCACTCATTGTCTGGATACTTTTAAAGATATCTCGAGTATCAAAGCCTCGACGACCAGAAGAATCGCTGGTGAAAGAATGGTACCTATCAAGTAGTACTTAGGGGGCATTGAAATAACTTACCCAGAAGATGAGGCTGTGCTCGTAGCCGTGCGTCAAATATGAGGATTCGGGCACACTAAAATCAAGGGACTCACTGTACTAGTGATTCCGTGTCCAAAGTCACTCCAACATACGCCACGGGCCTCAGCCTGTGTGAAACAGTTCCGCAACACATTATCCGCCTCCCATGCTCCCACGGGGCTCGAAAGCTTTTATCCAGCGTTTCCCTAGGAGAGCTTGTACAACAGAGGGGAGCCGTGCGAAAGTACGCTCATCCCCGAGTTCAATAGCAAGGTGTCACTCGCGAGGTCCTTCACAATGATATCCGGACAGTCACCGTGGCGGTTGTCGATGTCGCAGCCGCCGGAGGACACGGTAAAGCGCTCCTCGGCACGAATGATGAGCATGTTCAGGGAGGGGGCGATGTAACGCTTCTTCTGTGCTGCTGACAGCATGCAAATCGCCTCCCTGTGGTAAATTCAAACCTAATCATGTATATCTTACCTCAGATTCTCTTCCGCAAGCGACGAGTTGTCGCTGGTGAACAAATGATACGCTGACAAATAACGGATGAGCACGCGAGTGGTGGTTCGACACATTTCACCCAGGTGTTTCTCTGTCACGCATCCCTGCGAAGGCCCGTCCTAAGCGCGCTGAGGCGGTCTGCGCTGGCACGGGCCTCGTACCAGCGCAAGGACGTCACGCCCTCCCGACCGCCTGTCTCCGTCGACCGTCGACCAGGACAGGAAGTGCTGTGCGACGAGAGCTTGTATCTCCGGCAGTGCTTGGCACTTCCGCTCGTGCGAGACTGGCAGGAGATCCGTCCATGCGGTGGAATAACCCGTCTCGAAGGGACAGCAGCCAGAGCCGGGCATGAGGCCAGAAGTGACGGTCAGGGACCCGAGAGGCAAGGGCCAATTTGAAGATTAGATCGGGGAAAGCTTCGATGCACTGTTGGTCGAGAAGGACAAAGGGGAGATACGCGCCGCCTTTGAGATGTTGTTCGCTCATCCCGAGGCACGCAGAAGGCTGGGCGAGTCCGGGTGTAGGAAGTGCGTGGATAACTACTCGTTAACCGTCCTTGGGAGAAACGTGGGCAAGACTATTCTCAAGCTTCGTAAGGGCCGAGGGGCTCCACCGCTCCGGCGACGCTTCCGTATCTGCCGCAGGCATACTTTTGCGTAATAAAGGGAGGCGCAAATGAGGCCCAAGCTGCTCAACAAGGATGTCACCCTCCTTGAGTACATGCATACGCCACGGCATGGAGCTCCACGTCCGCAACTTCCACAGCATGAGGAAAAACGCTCGCGTTTGTGACGCATGGAGGGCTTTTCGTTTGTCGCTCAGACCGTCCGCGCTCTTTCTGAGTTTCCTCTCGTAAACTAACCTTATCTGACCAGATTTCGAGAGGAGGGCGCATGCGAGTCAAGGACGGCTTTGTCTGCCGCTCGGTGGGGGAGACCCACATGGCCGTTCCGGTCGGAACGAGGACGCAGGACGTCCCCGGCGTCATCGCGCTCTCCGAGAGCGGTGCGCTTCTGTGGGAGCGCCTTCAGAACGACGCGTCGATAGACGACCTGGTTGAGGTCCTTCTCGCTGAGTACGAGGTGGAGCGCGACCAGGCCGAGAAGGACGTGCGCTCTTTCGTGGCGTATCTCTCCGACAACGGGCTGATCGAGGGCTGACCGTGACGGCACTGGCGGACATGAGCTGGCACGACTTTCAGCGCGCCGTGAGGGCCCAGGCTCGGGAGCTTGGCATCCCTGCCTTCGGCACCTTTGAGCTCACGCCGCTCTGCAACTTCAACTGCAAGATGTGCTACGTGCACCTCACGCCCGAGCGCATGCACGAGCTGGGCCGTCTGCGCACCGCCGAGGAATGGCTCGACATGGCCCGCCAGGCGCGCGACGCCGGCATGGTTGGCGTCACGCTCACGGGTGGCGAGGTCCTCACAAGGCCCGACTTCGAGGAGATCTATACGGGCATCGTGGAGATGGGTCTCTTCGTCTCCGTGCTGAGCAACGGCTCGCTCATCGACGAACGCATCGTCGACCTCTTCCGTCGCATGCCACCCTCGTTCATGCGCTTTACGCTCTACGGAGCGAGCAACGAGACCTACGAGCGGCTCTGCGGCACGTCCGACGGATTTGACCGGGTTATGCGAGGGCTTCGCCTTCTTAAGGAGGCCGGGGTCTCATATAACCTCTCCATGACAGAGACCAACCTCAATGTCGGCGACTTTGACGAGGTAGAGCGCATTGCCCGAGAGCTCGGAACCTCGCTCATCGCAACTGGCACGCTCGTTGGTGCCGTTCGAGGCGCCACGAACGATGTGCGTGACCTCAGGGTGGATCAGGTGCGGCTCCCGGGCGATCGTCGCTCGTCCGGAACCCCGGCGCAGACTTCCGCAACGCCGTCGAGAAAAGCTGAGGACGGTCCGTTTGCGACGTGCGGCTCGTATCGCAGCTCGTTCTGGCTTGACTGGAACGGCGACATGGACCTTTGCAGTTTCATGTCATCTTGCAAGGTGAGGCCATTTGAGGACGGCTTTGCGGTAGCATGGAAAAATCTATTGGAAAAGCTCGAGTTACTGAGGCTTCCTGCATCATGCTCGAGCTGCGGACTCCTGAGATACTGTTCGTTCTGCCCCGGCATCGTCGAGGCGGAAACCGGTTCCCCGGAGCGTAAGGCAGACGTTTTGTGTGAAAGCGCTCGCATCCTCGGCAGGTGGTGCGAGAAGAGTGAGAAGGGAGTGGTTGGAGATGACCATCAGGAAGAGGGAGTATGTTTCGCCCCAGGCGAAGGTCTTTGTGATTAACGCCGAGGAGCAGCTTGCCGTTGATTGCGGCGGCGGTTCGAGCTTCACTCAGATTCCGCATGGCTGCACCGAGGTTCTGGTCAGCGGCCAGGGTCAGGCTGCCTGCACCCACGGCACGGTCCAGGGCTCCTAGGGCAACACCCACGTCGTTGAATTAAGTTTCTGCTCGATGCGCTTACGCTTGCACGGGCAGGTTTGACGATGTCGTCAGGTCATGGCGTCAGTCTACGGGTGACGTTTTGGCCTGACGACATCGTCAGCATGCGCTGGAGGTCTTGATGCTCGTACGAATCTGCGACACGCTCATCGATTGGCGCTCGGACAACTGTCCCGCTGACATGAGACCCTTCATCGTGGGCGATTCCTTCGCTGACGAGCCTGACCTCGAGGTCGAGCTCGAGGACGTTGACGTCCTGCCCGAGCTCCCGGAGCCCGAGTACGAGATTTCAATCACCGAGATCGCTCACGACGGCGACGCTCTTCTCGGCTGGAACAAGTACGAGGGCTTTGAGTCCTCCACGGCGCTCCTGCGCCTTGAGGGCGCCAGGGCCACGATCGTCAGGGGCCCGGACACCTGGGAGTGCTCGGTCCTCAACATGCTCATGCTGGCGCTGCTGCCCGTCGTGTCACTTTGCGACTCCCTGCTCATGCACGCCTCGCTCATTGACTACGAGGGCAGCGCCGTCGCCTTCACCGCCTCCTCCGGGACGGGCAAGTCCACGCAGGCGGACCTCTGGGTCAAGCACCTCGGCGCCACCATCATGAACGGCGACCGCGCCTTCATGCGCCGCGACGCTGACGGCACCTGGACCGCCTTCGGCTCGCCGTGGGCGGGCTCCTCGCCCTACGTCCGCGACATGCGCGCGCCGCTCGCCGCCGTGATCGTGCTCGAGCAGGCCCCCGAGAACAGCATCCGCCGACTCACGGGCGCGGAGCTCATGGCCCGCCTCTACAACAACCTGCGCTATCCGCTCTGGGACGAGGCCGCAACCGCCGCCTCTCTTGCCTCCTTCGACGCGCTCGTGCGCGACGTTCCGGTCTTCCTGCTTTCGTGCCGTCCAGATGAGGGGGCCGTCCTCGTCACGCGTGACGCCGTCTTCGGGGCGGCGTAGCCATGGGGGACCCGCGCGAGGACCTCTCTGTGGATCACGCGTTCTCCGCCGAGGAGATCGCCCGGCTCGTCGCCTCCCTCGGTACTGACGGGACGCTCTGCCCGCTCGTCGTGAAGGGCACGAGCATGTCTCCCACGCTGCGCGAGGGGCGTGACACCGTCTACCTGCGCTCCGTGGGGCCCGATGACGAGTTGCGCCGCGGCGACGTCATCTTCTTCTGGCGCGGACCGCAGGTGGTCCTGCACCGCCTCATCAAGGTGCTTCCCGACGGCCGCCTGCGCGTGAACGGGGACAACCAGCTCTGGTGCGAGGAGGTCGCGCGTGAGGACGTCTTTGCCGTGGCCGAGCAGGTTGGCCGCGGGCACCGCGTCATGCCGCTGCGCTCCGGCGCGCTGGGGGCCTGGGGCGCCGTCTGGATGCGCCTGCTCCCGGTGCGCGAGGCCATCTGGCACCTGCCGCGCCCCGTCAAGGACGCTGCCGTCCGCCTGGGGTCTGCCCTGAGGGGAGGGGGGCGCCGTGGGTGAGGCCCGTGCGTGGATCAAGCGCAAGCTAGCCGACATGCCGGACGACTGGGTCGGCACGGTCCGCTGGCTCCTCTCCTCGGTGAGGGGCTACCGCGGGCAGCTGACCCTCCTCTCCGCACTGCGCACCGCCGCCGTTCTCCTGGGCGTCGCGTCCGCCGCGGTCAACCGCACCGTCATCGACGCAGCGACGGCGCACTCGGGCGGCGTGTGGCTCGCCATCGCGCTCTTCGTCGCCGTCCAGGCGGGCTCGAGCGGGGTCTCCATGGGCCTCTCCTGGCTCTCCACCGTGCTCGGCGAGCGTCTCTCCAACGGCGTCCGCGAGCGCCTCTATCGCCACGTGCTTGGCGCGCGCTGGGACAGCCTCTCCGCCTATCACAGCGAGCAGCTGCTCGCCCGCCTCACAAGCGACGTCACGTCCATCTCCTCCGGCCTCACGGGCACCGCGGTGAGCCTGCTCGCCATGGCGGTGCAGGCGGTGGCCGCCTTTGCCCTCCTTCTGCACTACGACGCCATGCTCGCGGTCTTCGTGGTTGTGCTCACGCCCGTCGCCGTGCTCACGAGCGCCCTGGTGAGCGTGCGCCTGCGCATCCTCCAGCAGCGCGTGCAGCAGGCAGAGGCGGACTACCGCCAGCGAGCCCAGGAGGCCATCGCCCACGTGGAGGTCGTGAAGGCCCTCTGCGCGGAGCCTGCCGAGGCTGCCGCGCTCTCCGCGCTCCAGGGCGAGCACGAGCGCCTCCTTCGCCGTCGCGCCCGCCTCACCGTGGTGGCAAACGGCGTCATGAGCCTCGCCTTCGTGGGGTCATACCTCTTCGCCTTCGTCCACGGCATCCTCGGCATCATGGGCGGGTCCGTGACCTACGGCACCTTCGCCGCGTTCCTCTCGCTCGTGGGGCAGGTCCAGTCCTCGCTTGCGGGCCTCTCCGGCATCCTGCCGCGCGCTGCCTCGGTCATCGCCTCCGCGGCGCGCGTCCGGGAGCTCTCCGAGCTTCCCCTCGAGGGGCGTCCCGCCGCGGGCGAGAAGGACCTCGGCAGCACCGCCCTCGGCGTGCGCGCCCGCGACCTCGTCTTCTCCTATCCCGCGCGCCCCGGCGCCGAAGCCCCGCGCGTGATCGACGGCCTCTCCCTCGACATCGCGCCCGGCGAGATCGTGGCCGTGATGGGCCCCTCGGGCACGGGCAAGACCACGCTCGTCCGCCTGCTGCTGGGCCTTCTGGAGCCCACGTCCGGGGAGCTCGCCCTCGTGCGGGAGGGCGCGTCCTTCTCGCCCCGGTCCTGCCGCGACGAGGTGGGCTACGTGCCCCAGGGAAACACGCTCTTCAGCGGTTCCATCCGCGAGAACCTCCTCATGGGCCGCGCGGACGCAACCGAGGAAGACATGCGCCGCGCCCTCTCCATGGTGCGCGCGCTCGACTTTGTGGAGCTCCTGCCCGGCGGGCTCGACGCCCGGGTGGGGGAGCGCGCCCTCGGCATCTCCGAGGGCCAGGCGCAGCGCATCGCCATCGCCCGCGCGCTGGCGCGCCCCGCCGGCCTGCTCATCTTGGACGAGGCAACCTCGGCCCTCGACGAGCAGACCGAGCTCGCCGTCATGAGGTCCCTGCGCTCGCTCGAGACGCGCCCCACCTGCGTGGTCATCACGCATCGCCCCGAGGTCGTGCCGCTCTGCGACCGCCTGCTTCGCCTCGATGAGAGCTCCTCGGGTTCGTGACTGTCGCCCAAAATCGGTGTATCTTGTCACTAGGACCAAGGTTGGGGGAGATCTATGGAGGACCTGGACAAGGGCAGGCGCGCCGAGGGCTTTGTGCATGAGTTCGTCCGCCGCTTCTGGAGCGGGGACGAGGCCGCTGTTATGCGCTGCCTCGAGGATGACTTCACCTGGATCGCCGCCCAGGACGACCAGTACCTCCTCGACAAGCAGGAGTCCATCCTCGTCTATCGCCAGATCATGGCCACCGTGCCCGACGTCGTCATCATCGACGAGGACTACGCCACGATCATATGCGAGGACGGGCTCGTCGTGGTCGCCGGCTCCTTCTATGGCATCAACAACCCCGAGTCCGGCACCGCATTCAGCGCGCGCCAGCGCGTCACGGCGGTCCTGAGAGAGCGCGAGGAGGGCTTTGGCATCGTCCACCTGCACGTCTCCAATCCCGTGACGCTCTCCAAGAAGGGCGAGTACTTCCCCTCGGGCTTCTCGCGCGAGGCCTACCGCTACGTGCGCATGCTCGCGAGCCACTACAGCGACCGCACGAGCGTCGAGGTGCGCGAGATCGGGGGCGCCACGCACGTCCTGAGGACCTTCGATGTGGTCTACCTCGAGGCCGACCGGCAGTACACCGTGGTCCACTGCCTCAACAAGACGCTGCGCTCGCGCCAGGGCATCGGCATCCTCTCGCAGGGCTTCCCCAAGGACCGCTTCTTCGAGGTGAGGCGCGGCAGCATCGTCAACATCCTGCACGTCGTCTCCTGGAACGCGAGCGAGGTGACGCTCACGGGCGGCGTGCGCATCCCCATCCCCGCCCGCCGCTCCACCGAGGTGCGCGAGAAGATCGAGGAGCTTCGCGGCCTCGTCTCCGACGCGGCGCTGGCCGACCCGTCGGCGGGAGAGCAGGGAGGCCCCGCGTCCTTCTCCCCATGCCCCGTTTTGCGCTAGACTCTTCTACTGTTATCTAGAGAAGGGCGGGGCGCGTTGGCGGAAAGCGAAGCACGGAGGCTTTGGACGGGCATTTCGCCGGCAGATCTTGCGCGCGACATCGTGCACGCTGCCTGGGGCGGAAGGTTTCTCGAGTACGCCGACGTCCTCGCTGACGACTTTGTCTGGATCGGCGCGCTCCCCGTGCAGTACCGGCTGAGCAAGGAGGAGACCCTCAAGGTCTACGGCGGAGGGTTCTGGACCATCCCCAACATCTCCTTTGCCAACGACAACTTCCGCGAGGTCGCCTCGTCCGGGGGCCTCCACGTGGTGTGCGGCTCCACGACGGTCATCGCCGACCCGAGCGAGGGCATGGCCTACAGCGGGCGCCCTCGTGTGACGACGATCTTCCGCGAGGTCGGGGAGGGGCTCATGCTCGTGCACCTCCACACGTCCCACCCCGTTCCCACGGTCCCCGGCGGCGGGTGGAGCGGCGCCCCCACCGGTGTCTCCCGGGAGACCATACGCTTTCTGTGCATGCTCTCCGCCAAGTTCAGGGACGGCATGTCCCTCGAGCTGCGCGACCTCGAGGGCACCACGCACGTTGTCAGGCCCTTTGAGATCATCTGCCTCGAGGCTGACCGCCAGTACACCGACGTTCGCGTCATCGGGTCTTCCTTCCGCATGCGCCAGGGCATCGGCACGCTGGCGGAGCTGCTCCCGGAGGAGCTCTTCATCGAGCTCAGACGCGGCATGGTGGCGAATGTGGGCTACGTCACGTCATGGGACGAGGACGCCGTCTATCTTGTTGACGGGGTCACGGTTCAGCTACCCAACCGCAGGTCCAAGGAGATCCTCGACGTGCTGCATGAGAAGCAGGCGGCATTTGAGCGCGAGCTCGAGAGGATGGGGGCTCGTTTGTTCCGAAAGAATCAGGAGAGGGCGTAGAGGCCCGAACCGTTTCCGGCGAGGAAGCTCATGCCCGAGACGGCAAGCAGGGTGTCCGTGGCGAGGTTCTTCACGATGATGTCCGGGTTACCCTTGCTGGAGTCGATATCGCAGCCGCCGGAGGATGCGGTGAAGCGCTCCTCGGCCCGGATGACGAGCAGGTTGAGCGTGGGGGCCACGTAGGCCCTCTTGGTTTCCATACTGCAGGCCATGACCCTCACCTCCGAGCTAAATCGTATAGCCTAGCGACATGTATACAAAATGCATTCTAGGCTACAGAGTTGAGTTGATTCCCCGGATGGGCAAAACAGAGCACGAATGGCACAAATTGCGTCCACGAATGGGATAGGTCGGCAACATTAGTTAACTTCGACGTTTGCCGCCGCCTCGAGCTCGCTGAGGCGCTCTCTGAGCGCGCGCGCCTCGCGGCAGCGCGTCTCCGGGATGCCCTCGGGGTCTCCCGTCTCCGCGTCGCGCCGCCCGGGGCATGCGGTGCAGTAGGGGGCGAGGTCACAGGAGAGGCAGCGCTCGGGCGTCCTGATGTTCCCGAGCTTGGAGAGAAGACCCTCCCACGCCGCGTCAAAGCCGACCTCAAAGGTCTTTAGGCGCATGCTCGACATCAGCGAGCACCCCTCCATGAGGCCGTCCCAGCTCACGAAGAACGCGGTGCGGTAGGCGGAGCAGTTGGAGAAGGGGCCCTCGAGGACCTCGGGCGGGAGCGAGGCGGGGGAGGGCACGGCCTGGACGGGCGTGTCGCACGCGTCGTCAAGGTCGATGCCGTCTAGTCGCTCGGAGCGGGGGATGCGGAGCTCCTGCGCGTCGCTTGCTGCGCCGCGTACGGCGGGCACGAGGTCGCTGGTCACGCCCAGCGGGACGCCGAGCGTCTGGGCGATACGCCTGACGGCATCCTCGTCCTTCTCGTTGAGCCTTGTTCTTGTGAAGGCGAGCGAGAACGGCACCCTGGCGTTGGCGAGCGTGCGCAGGGAGGCAATGACGCGGTCGAAGCCGTCGCGCACGCCGCAGAGGCGCTCATAGGTCTTGTCCGAGGCGCCGTAGAGCGTGATGCGGAGGTTTGTGGGGGGAAGCTCCTGAAAGAGCGCGACGACGTCGTCATTGATGAGCGAGCCGTTGCTCAGCACAGAGATGAGAAGGCCCATCTCATTGAGGCCTCGGTAGATCTTCGCGAACTCGGGGTGCGTGAGCGGCTCGCCGCCCGTGAGCGTGACAGAGTACATGCCCCTCTCGGCTGCCTGGCGCGCAAGGTCAAGCCACTCCTCGACGGTGCGCAGCCGCGTGCCCTCGGGCAGGGCGTCGACCCTCACGTAGCACATGCGGCACCGGAAGTTGCACAGCGGCGTGAGCTCGAAGGTCCCGGAGAGCGGGATGCCCTCGCGTCGGGCTCGAAGCCACGACGCCGTCTGGAACTCGGACCATGTTGTCGGTGCAGCCGCAGGCTCTTCCATTGAGATATCCCTCAGTCGTGGCGGTGCTGACCAGTTGCTGTCTCGCAGGCGCCAGGTGGGCGACGGTCGGAGAGGCTGCCCTCATAGTATCATCCGCGCAGCGGGCCTCGACGCGAGCCTGCTTGACGACGCGGTATGATTACCGCAGAGCCGGACGAACCTATCGAAGGGGTGGCCATGATTCACATACCCGATCTGGGCGACTGCCCCCGGAGCGGTCTTCACTATGGCGGGCGCGCCGGCCAGAAGCTCGGCGTGCTACTTGACGGTAAGCCTTGGATTCTGAAGTTCCCTCGCTCTGGACGAGGTCTTTCAGGCAGGCACGTCCCGTCATACAATTCCAGCCCAATCGCAGAGTACCTCTCCTCTCACCTGTACCAGCATGCTGGCATTCCCGCTCATGAGACGTTTTTAGGATACAGGGATGGCAAGCTCGTCTGTGCCTGCCGGGACTTTGCTTGGCCCACGCACCGCCTCGTCGAGTTCGCCGAGCTTAAGACGGAGATTTCCGATGACGATCCGACCTTCGTGGGGTCTCCCTCGGATGGCTCCCAGACCTATCTCTCGGACGTCCTCGCATCGCTGGACTTGAGCGATGCCCTGAGGTCCACCCCCGGGGTCAAGCGACGCTTCTGGCAGATGTTCGTCATTGACGCCCTCATCAAGAACCCCGATCGAAATAATGGAAACTGGGGGCTCCTCCAAAGATTCGATGCCATCGGCACCGATTCATGCACGTATGAACTCGCCCCCGTCTACGACAACGGCAGCTCACTCTTCAGCTCGCGCACCGATTCCGTGGCCGAGAGAAGGCTTGAAAGCGAGGGGCTGATCGAGGAGGATGCCTTTGGAACAAACGTATCCTGCTATCTCCTGGTGGACGAGAATGGAAAGGTCTCTCACATCCATCCGTTTGACTATATGGAGTCCACCACCAATGAAGCGCTCATCTCCGTCATGAAGGAGATCTCTTCCCAGCTTGACCTCAACCCTGTTTTTGACCTCATCGACGAGATCCCGAGGGAGGCCTACGGCAGGATCATCCTCGGAGACGCCACGAGGGAGAGCCACAAGGAGCTTCTGAGCCGACGGCTGGAGAAGCTCCGCGAGATTGCTGCGCTTCACGAGGCGGCTTCTGAGGGTTGAATTTGAAAGAAAATGCCCGAAGAACCACTGAAGTGAGGTTCTTCGGGCATGTTGCCTGCTGCTCGAAACGTTTAGAACGAAGTCGCGGCGCCTTCGTTGAAATTGCCGTAGAAACCATCCGTAATGCTGCAGCCAGACGCCTCTCCAAAATTCATGCTGACCCAAGTGCAGCCAGCGGCGGCAATCCGCTCCTCCGCCTTCACGTTGAAAAGCTCGAGCTCGGGAGAAACATAGGACTTCTTGTTAGCCATGGGTGCTACCTCCTTCAATCTGTCTGACCAGTATAATTCATTCTGCAGGAATGCAGAGGGAATCCATCAGGGCGACCCGTCTCAGATGCACGTGTTGCCGGGCAGACGGGACAGTCGTCTCTCATCTCGCATGCCATACATTCGTGAGGAAACTCCAGTCTTCCGAGAATCTCGTGCATCCTCTTCCACTCCGCGGCAAAGCCATCTTCGAAAGGTCGGCAGTGGCAGTAGGACATCACCAAACATGTCTCCATGTCTCCATTCCATTGGACGGAGAAGGACGTCCTGTAAGCCTTACAGTGTCGGAAGATGCCTTGGAACAGATCCTCATGCTCCGAGAGTACCTGGCGAGCTCGGCGAGCCTGTACAACCTGATCGTCAGTTGGGGTGAAGTCAAATCGAGACTTCTCCTCAACTCGAAGACTCGATGCCTCGCAATGGGACGTGCGCGCCGAAGATAGGAGGTCGGTTGACACGGCGAGGGGAGCATTGAGCTCCGCGGCAATCTCCCTGACTTTAACCAGGTCATCAATGTTCTTGGCCGTGCTTGTAAATGAAAGAGAGAAGGGAACCCCTGCGTTCCTGAGTGCATGCAGAGACCGCATCACCTGGTCGTATCCATCTGGTGCGCCACAAAGTCGCTCGTACGTCTCGTTCGAGGCGCCGTATAGCGTGAACCGGAGCAGCACCGGTGGATGCTCAGCGAATAGACTGACGATCTCATCGTCAATGAGCGCGCCGTTGCTCAGCACCGAGACCAGAAGCCCCATGCTCACAAGGCTGAGATAGATCTCCTTGAAGTCGGGGCGCGTCAGGACCTCACCGCCGGTGAGGCAAACGCGCATGAGGCCGAGCTCCACTGCCTCGCGTGCGAGACCGACCCACTCCTCTGCGGTGTGGAGGCAACCGCGAGGGGCAACCTCATCGGGATCGAGGCGGACGTAGCACATCTTGCACTTGAAGTTGCAAAGCGGGGTGAGTTCGAAGGTGGCAGAGAGGGGAGTGCAGGTGCGACGAGCGTTGAGCATCATCTCATCGCAAAGGTCGAGCCAGCCCCTTTCTCTTAACGTCGTCACCTTTTTCACCCCTCTAATCATCAGTTGCTAGCTGCAGTTATGGGCCATAACCCAAGGGAAATACTCGCAAGATACCCTATAGAAGCGGAATTGGAAGTTGGAAGTGTTGATTTGTAACGAAGTGGTGGGGTTGGGTAAACGAGGGTGGTTCAACATAAGTCAAAGCCAACTGATGTTAACGTGTGGCGCTCTGACAGATGCTGGGTGTGGGTGAGTACTGCACGTAGTTAGTACCGCCGTTCTACGAAAACGGTACCGGCATTCCACAAACACGATACCGGCAAACTCCAATCGAATA
>CALUNW010000015.1 GCA_944322145.1 uncultured Atopobiaceae bacterium
GAACTGCTCACCAAGCCCTATGAACAGCACATGATTGACTTTCTCTGTGACGCAGAACACTACTTTGGCATGACCCGTGACGATTTTATCCCGTGGGAAGGGCGGGTCCTGCTGATCCTGTCCGAGGATGACACCACCTTCACCCCGGCCTGCCGGGAGGACCTGATCGCCCTGATGCCAAGTCCCACGGTGGTCACCGACCTGACCGGCGGTCACCTGGCGCTGCTGGTGCGGCTGGATCAATACGCGGATCTGGTGACGGACTTTATCCACCAACACACATTGGATTATTCATATCTGGATTGCCCATGTGGAGAAAGAGAAAACGAGAGTTCCCACTGAACAGTGTTTCCCGCGTGGATCAGGTGAGTATTTGCCCCTTTTGATACCGCCCGTTATTGCGAATTGATACCGGCGGCATCGCGAGACGATACCGCCGGCGTTTCCTATCGGTACCGGTCGGCGCGCCCTACTCCGATCCGGCCCCCAGCTTCCTTCTCATGTTCAGCTCGCCCATGCCGACCCATGCGGCGCCGTGGACGATGCGGTCCATGATGGCGTCGGCGTGGACCCCGCCCCCGAGCCTGGCGTGCCAGTCCTTCTGGCGGAACTGCGTGCAGAAGACGGTGGACGCCGTGCCGTATCGGGCCTCCATGAGCTCGAGCAGGAAGCTGCGGAACAGCTCGTCGGGGCGGTCGAGCAGCCACTCGTCGAGCACGAGGACCTGGAAGGCCGCGTACTTCCTCGTGATCTTGCGCTCGCCGCCTGGGCGCTCGCGCGCCTCGCGCCAGAGCTCCTCCAGGTCGGGGCACCTGATGTAGCAGGCCCGCATCCTCCGCTGGCAGGCGGCCTTGGCGATCGCGCAGGCCAGGTAGGTCTTGCCCGTGCCGGTCGGGCCCTGCAGCACCACGCTCTGGCCGCGCTCGGCGAAGCCGCACGTGGCGAGCTCGGCGATCAGCAGCCGGTCCAGGCCGCGCTCCTCCGAGAAGTCTATGGAGCGGGCGTCGGCCTCCGGGTACCTCAGGTTGGCGCGCTTGGTGAGGTTCCTGACCTTGGACGTGACGAACGCGGAGTGGGCCTCGTCGACGGCCATCTGCACGCGCTCGGCGCAGGTCATGCCCATGCACATGCCCTCGTCCTGGGCCTCGAGGGCGCCCGGCAGGTCGGCGGCGCCCATGTCGCGCAGCTTGCGCTTCGTCTCCACCGAGAGCTCCATGCTACGCCTCCTCCCCGTAGAAGTCGGCGCCGCGCACGTAGCCGGCCTCGTCCTCGCCGGGCCCGCCGTCATCGGCATGCGCGCGGGAGGCCAGGTCCTGGTTGGTCTCCAAGATGGGCTTCAGGTGCCTGTACCTGGGGGATGGCCCGCCCGAGGCCAGCGCCAGCCCGCACGCCCGCTCGAGCCTCTGCCTCGCGTGGCGGTGCTCGAGCTGAGCACGGCGAGGGCGGCGTTGAAGCCCTGCTCCTCGTAGTCCATGAATCTGAATTTACCCCGATTTCGTTGACACCCTCTACGCCGCCGAAGCGGCCTCCCGCGCATGCCTCGCCTCGAACTCCTCAGGGCTGAGGTTGCCGAGCGCGGAGTGGATCCGCACCCTGTTGTAGAAGCACTCGATGTAGTCGAATATCTCCAATGCCGCCTGATCCCGCGTCTCGAACGTGCGGGCGTGCACGCACTCCGCCTTGACGAGCCCCATGAGCGACTCCATCGCCGCGTTGTCCCACGGGCTCGCGATCGAGCCCATCGACGGCCTGATGCCAGCCTCGCGCATCGTCTTGCCGATCAGGAGCGAGACGTACTGGCTCCCGCGGTCGCCATGGTGGATGCAGCCTCCGGGCGGCCTGCGCCTCACGATCGCCATCCTCAGCGCGTCGTCGGCGAGCTCGGCCGTCATGCGGGCCGACATCGACCAGCCGACGATCTTCCTGGACCAGATGTCCATCACGACCGCCAGGCAGGGCCACCCCCGGTGCGTGCGCACGTAGGTGATGTCGGCGAACCAGGCCCTGTTCGGGCCGTCCGCGCTGAAGTCTCGCCGCACGAGGTCGGGCGCCGAGTTGGCCTGCGGCGCTGCCTGCTTGGCCTCGCCCTTGGGGCGCTTGGCGCAGCCGCGCGTCGTGCCGGCCCATCCGTTCTCGCGCATGATGCGCGCCACGCGCTTGCGCGAGGTGCGCACGCCCCGCCGGCGCAGCTCGGCGAAGACCTTCGGGGCGCCGTAGACCCCGCGGCTCGCCTCGTAGACCTCGGAGATCTCGCCGGCGAGCTCGGCGTCGCGCAGGTCGCGCCCGCTCGGCCCGCGCGAGCGCCACGCGTAGTGGCCCTGCCTGGTGACGCCGAGCGCCGAGCGCATCTCCGACACGCTCCAGCGCCCCTCGCTGAGCAGGATGAAAGCGAACCTCGCCTCCTTCGCCTCGGCGCCTACAGCTGCCTGCTGGCGAAGGAGGCGCTCGCTTTTAAAAGTATCTCGTTCTCCCTCCTCAGCCTCTCGTTCTCGCGCCTGAGCCGCCTCAGGTCCTCGGCCATCTGGAAGGGGTTCGCCTCGGCGTCGGGCGCCGCGGCCGAGGCCCTTCTGGCCCAGTCGGCGAGGCTCGAGGGGTCGACGCCGATCTCGCGCGCGACCTCCGCGTAGGTGGCCCCCCTCTCGTTGTACAGCTGCAAGGCGCGCCGCTTGAACTCCGCCGTGTACTTCGGGCACGGTTTCCCCATGATTCGCCTCCGTTCCTCCGCAACGGCAATGGTGCCGAAACGGGACTCGATCTGTCAACGGATTCGGGGCAGATTCAGATTCACCAGCCCCGGGACGTCGACCGCGAGGACTCTTTCGTCGTTGTGCCCCGCCGCTTCGGCGTGGGCTGAACCATGAACTAGAGCAACCCCAAGTCGTAGGGACTCGTCGCGCTGCTCGCCGCGACGGTCGCGGCGTTCGTCGCGGTGGTCGAGGTCCTGCTTAGGTAGGGAGGGCGGCCAGCTCGTCAGCTCAGGAGGCCTGACTCCCCCTAGGCGGCCGCCGCCCCAGCGCCCCAGCCCATTGGAAAGCGCAGCGCCCCGTGGGTTTGTTCCCCAAGGGGCGCTGCCATTTTGGTAGGCCGGACAGACGATGTTTAATTCCGCTCAAGGCAGTTCATCGCTTGGCCCGAGGGAGGCTGGCGGCGGTGAGAGAAGCCGCCCGTGGGGACTGTTCGTCTGGACGCCCCCGCCCGCCATTCGCCCCCTGACCTTAGCGTCCTCCCCTGCCGCCGACACTCCAGCCGAGGCTCTCGGCCTGGATGCGAACGAGACGGGCGTAGAGGCCGTCCGCGGCCATGAGCTCGGCGTGGGTGCCCTGCTCGGCCACGCGTCCGTCGTCCAGCACCACGATGCGGTCGGCGCCTGCAACGGTGCGCAGGCGGTGCGCGATCACGAGCACCGTTTTGCCGGTACAAAGCCTGCTCACGGCATCCTGCACGAGCGTCTCGTTCTCGGGGTCGAGCGAGCTCGTCGCCTCGTCGAGAAGCACGATCGGCGCGTCCTTGAGCAGGGCCCGGGCGATGGAGACGCGCTGGCGCTCGCCGCCGGAGAGCCTGGCACCGTTCTCGCCGAGGCGCGTGCCCCAGCCCTCCGGCAGCCGCCCCACGAACTCCTCGCAGTGGGCGGCGCGGGCCGCGGCGCGCACCTCCCCGTCGGTGGCGCCGGCGCGCCCCATGCGGATGTTCTCCATGACCGTGTCATCAAAGAGGGTCACGTCCTGGAAGACCACCGAGACGTTGCCGAGCCACGACTCCTCGTCGAGCGTCGCGAGGTCGACCCCGCCCGCCGAGACCGAGCCGGACGCGGGCGAGAAGAACCGCGCGACGAGCTTGGCCACCGTTGACTTGCCCGACCCGGAGGGGCCCACGAGCGCCGTCACGGTACCCGGCTCCATGCGGAGGGAGACGCCGCGCAACACCTCGTCACCGCCCTCGACATACGAGAAGCGCACGTCCGCAAGCTCGACGCCCTTCTCGCCCAGCCCTGCGGCGTCACCCGAACCCGTCGCGACCGGCTCGTCGGCGAGCGCCCTGAGGCGCGCCGCGCGCCCCGAGAGCTGGAGGAGGTTCGGCAGCTGGGAGAGGATCGAGGTGATGGGCCCATACACACGTGAGGCGATGAGCAGGAACATGAGGAGGGTCAGGAAGTCGACCTCACCCGCCGCGAGCAGCGCCGTGCCGACGAAGACCGTGAGGCCCACGCCCGCCTGGAGCACCGTCGTGGCCGCCGAGACGCACGCGTCCACGGAGAGCTCCACCCTCATCGCGATGTCGCGCAGGGTCTGGAGCGCGGCGCGCATGGGCGCGGACTGCGCGCCCACCTGCCGGCACGCGCGGATGTCCCGGATGCCCCCGACGTAGTCCATGAGGCGCGCGGACGCCTCCAGGCGCGCGCCGGTCTGACGCTCGAAGAGCCGCCTTTCGTGTCCGCGCGCGGCGAGCACGATGACGAGCGCCGCCGGCAGCGTCGAGAACACGCAGAGCGCGAGGCGCCATTCGAAAAAGGCGAGCATGACGCACACGACCGCCGTGGAAACGCAACTCGCCACAAGCTGCGGGATGGTGCTCGACATGAGCGACTCGCGGCTGGAAACGTCCCCCATGAGGTTCTCGGTGAGCTCGGAGAGGTCGCGTTGGTTGAAGAAGGACATGGGGAGCCGCCGCAGGTGCTCGGCGAGGCCCATGCGCGTGGCCTCGGTCTCGCGGTACGCCGTCACGTACGTGCGCCGATAGTCGTTGCGCGCGCAGAGGAACACGACGACGAGGCCTGCGACGCCCGCGGCGAAGAGGCCCCAGAGCGCCCGCCAGTCGACGTTCTCCCCCGTGAGCCGCATGAGCACCACCCCGAATGCCATGACCGTGATGGCGAAGGGCACCATGAGGGCGAGGTTGGTGAGGGTGCACGCCGCGATGGCGCGCTTGAGGCCGCGGTAACCCCGGTCCGTGAGTGCTAGTGCGCGCTGGAGGCGCGGAATCCTGCTCGGGGCAGCCATCTAGGCCACCTCCCTTCCGTTCGGCGCTTCCGACCCGATGCCCCACGAGAGGGCCTGCGTGTAGCGCTCCCACATGCGCGCGTAGGTGCCGCAGGCGGCGAGCAGGCCCTCGTGCCGGCCCCGCTCCGCCACGCGGCCGCCGTCGATGACGACGATCTGGTCCGCGCCCGCCACGGTCGAGAGCCGGTGCGCGATCATGATCACGGTCCTGCCCGCCATGAGCCGCTCGAACGCCTTCTGGATGAGGTGCTCGTTCTCCGGGTCCGAGAACGCCGTGGCCTCGTCGAGCACCACGATGGGCCGGTCGGCGAGTATGGCGCGGGCGATGGAGACGCGCTGCGCCTCGCCGCCGGAGAGGTGCACGCCCTCGCTGCCGTAGACGGTGTCGTATCCCTGCGGCAGCGCGCGGATGAAGGCGTCGGCCTGCGCGGCGCGCGCCGCCTCGACGACCTCCTCGCGCGTGGCGTCTGGACGGGCCATGCGGATGTTCTCGAGCATGCTCGCCCGGAAGAGGTGCACGTCCTGGAAGACGAGACTCACGCATCCCATGAGCTCATCAGGGTCGATGTCGCGCACGTCGACGCCGCCGATGCGCACCGCGCCCGCCGAGACGTCCCAGAAGCGCGCCACGAGGCTCGCCACGGTGGACTTTCCGGCGCCCGACGGCCCGACGAGGGCGCAGGTGGTGCCCTCCGGCACGGAGAGGCTCACGCCGTCGAGGGCGAGCGGGGCGTCCTTCTCGCCCTCCGCCCCATACGAGAACGACACGCCGTCGAGCTCCACGTCGTAGCGCTCCGGCACGCGCGCGGACCCGGGCGCCGGCGCAGGGAGCACCGGGATGCCGAGCACCTCGTCGATGCGCGAGAGGTGGGAGGAGATGATCATGCTGTCCTCGGAGATGTACATCATCTTGTTGAGCGCGCCCGCGATGGACGGCACGAACAGGAGGTAGAAGATGAAGTCGAGCGTGAACGGGCGGAACGCGCCGCCCGTGAGCCCCGCGCCGAGGGCGATCCCCACCGGCAGGACGAACAGGTAGGCGTTGTTGATGATGGCCGTGAAGGCCGGCATGAGGCTCTGCCAGAAGAGCGCCACGTCGAGCGCGAGGTCGGTGTAGGCGCGCACCGCCGCGGACAGGCGCCCGAACGACTCCGCTGTCTGGCCGAACGCCTTCACGACGGGCATGCCGCGCACGTACTCCACCGTGGCGTTCGTCATGCGCTCCTGGTTGACCAGATGGCGCCGCATCTTGTCCGTGATGGCCTTGTTGGAGAAGCCCGCCGCCTCGACGCCGAACGCCGCGACCACGCACGCCACCGCCGCCAGGCCGAAGCGCCAGTCGAAGACGAAGAGCAGCACCACGATCACCACCGGCGCCGTGAACGCCGCCGCCATGTCGGGCAGCGAGTGGGCGAGGAACCCCTCGATGGCGCCGACGCTCTCGTCCATGACCTTCCCGACGCGCCCCGCGCCAAGCGCCTCGAGCCGCCCCAGCGGGATGCGCCCCAGGTGCTCGACGATCTGGAGCTTGAGGTTGTACTCGGCGTCGAAGGCCGCCGAGTGCGCGCAGAGAAGCGCTACGAGGTAGAGGCCGATGTTGCCCGCCACGCCCCCGAGGGCCATCCAGCCGAGGCCCGCCATGCGCGCCGCGTCGAGCGCCGCGAAGTCGGGGTAGACCGCGACGACGTCCGCCACCACGAGGTAGACCGCGATAAACGGCACGAACGAGCACATCGACGATAAAGCCGAGAGCGCCATCGAGAGGTAGATGAGCCACCTCCCGCCTCCGGTGAAGCCGATGACGCGGGCGGCCCAGGACTCCTCCTTGCCCACGCCCTCCATTCGCTTGGCCATGTGGCCCCCTTTCCGCTGCGACCGCGCGGATAGCCCGATGCGGACGCGGCAAGTTAGACTAGACTTACTGTTATTCTGCAACCGCGGAAAGGAAGGGCGTGCGAGCATGGGGGAAACGACCGACCCGAGAGGCGCGCGACCAAACGAAGAGTCCCGGCTCTTCCAGGCGGAGGAACTTGAGCGCATGGGGCTCCTGCCCGCAGGCGACGACCGGGGCGCCGGCGAGCTGTTCGTGGGCGACGGCGTGCGCGCCGAGGGCTGGTACCGCGCCTGGGCGGGCGACGGCCTCACGGTGGTCACCTGCGACTTCACCATCCTCGTCGACACGCTCTTCGCCATAGACACGCGCCGCTACCTCACCGTGCGCGGCCCGGCAGCGAGCGAGGAGCGCGCCGGCGCGGCGGATCCCGTGGCGATCGCCTACATCGAGACGCGCGAGGGATGGGTCACGACGCCCGTGCCGGCCGGCTCGCACTTCGCCTACGCGGAGGTCGAGTACTTCGAGGGCGCGCTCCGGAGCGCGTTCGCGGAACTAGAATGGAACTCCATCGGCGAGGCCTCGTCGCTCCTCGCGGAGATGCGCCATGACGTGGGCTGGGCGCCCGGGGTCCTCTCCGCCCTTGACGAAATCTCTGGCGTCGACCCGGCGGTGCCAGGAGCGGCGCTCGTCTACGAGGGCGCGGCAAAGGTGCTGCTCGGCTCACTCGTCGGAACCGTGGCCGCCTCCCTGCCGGAGAGCCGTGACGACCGGGTTGGCGTACTCGCCGCCGTCGAGCTTGCGAACACACGGTGGCGCGAGGGCGCGAGCCAGGAGGAGGCCGCCTCCGCGGCGGGCATGGGGCTCACGAAGTTCAAGCGGCTGTTCCAACAGACGACCGGGAGCACGTGGAGTGCCTACCTTACCGCACGGCGCATGCGCGAGGCGAGGGTGCTGCTCGCGTCCGGCAAGACGGTCGCCGAGGCGGCGCGAGAGGTCGGCTACCGCTCCCCCACGAGCTTCTCAGCAGCGTTCTCAAGGGCGTATGGGATGAGCCCACAGCTGTTCAAAGAGACCGTAAGCACGCGGTTTCTGGATGTTGCTGCGGCATGACGCATGCTCGCGCACTCACGACCAATAAAGCACCGGCGATGGTCAGTAAGCTCACGACGCCGCTTTTCGAGCTCGAAACGGGCTTTGCCTTCAGGTCAAGGATGTCCCGTTTGATAAAAAAAACTCTGTTCGCCTCTGCGCAGCATACCTGTCTAGCATGCACTTCAATGGTTTCTTCCTACCGAACCTGAGCATACAGGCGCTCAGTATCCACTAGGAGCCAGTTACCTTCTGTCTCGAGCTTCTTCCGCGTTGCGGGCGCGATGTCATGCTTGGTGAACAGCGCAAGCCACGTATCTCGGTAACTGCCAAGCAGCGCTGCGCGTCGACGCAGCTTTGCCACCTCATCACTTTCGTTGAAGGAATTCCTCCACTTGCACTCCCCGATCAGAAGCGACGAGCGGATGCGACTGTCAGCAACAACATCGATATCCTCCTGTTGCTTCGTTGTTGGGTTGGCCCCCCACCACCGTCCAAACCGGAGCGGAACAAACGGAAGATGTTCCTCCCTCGCCTGTGACACAACCCATTGCAGGCACATCTCCTCGAACCATAACCCAACGTACGCGTTGAGCTCCTCTCTGCCAAGGACCTCCCGAGAAATCGGCGCGCCCGCGTCAAGCTCGATGGCGTCGGCATATGGAGCGACAAAGCGATACCAAAACGCAAAGCTGGGCTCGTGAAGAGCATAGATTCCCTTGCGCGACGTTTTGGGATTCTCCCCAAACGGAACAACCTTCTTCACCAGGTGCAGCTGAGAAAGCGTTCCGAGATACTTGCCCACCGCCGTGCGATTCTCTCCAATGCGGTCGGCAATCGCCTGAGGACGATTCGCGCCGCACGCCACGGCGTCCAGAATCGAGCTGTACAGAGCGGGCTCTCGGAGCTCTTGGCGCAGCAGCATGAGAGGCTCTTCGTAAAGAAGCCCCTCTTTTGAGAAGAAAAGGTTTGCGATGTTCTCCTCGAATGTCAGCCCCTCGTCAATCCCTGCGAGGTAGTGCGGTGTGCCCCCAACGCACGCATAGTATCTCACCAGGTCCTCGAGGGACGAATTGGGGAGCATGCGTGCCGCATCAGCATAATCGAACGGGGCGAGATGGATTTGTGCTGTGCGCCGCCCGAACAAGGGGTTCTTTGCACCCATGCCGCCTCTGGAATCGGACGCCTCCCCCATCACACGCTCTTCCATAAACCCCTGGTTGCTCCCCGTGAGAATGAGGAAGATGTTCGTCTTCGAAAACAAATGGTCGATGACAACCTGCAATGCCGATATGAGCCCTTCGTTCTTTGATGCGGCATAGGGGAACTCGTCAAACACAAAGATGAGATGGGTGTCGCCCGCCTGTCGGGCAACAAAGGCAAGGGCTTCCTCCCATGAGGGAAATGCTCCCGTACTCACGGGAAAGCTCGCCCACTCGTAGATTTTCCGCGAGAAGTCACGCAGGTTCAGCGCATCGCTTTGAATCTTCGCCGTGAAAGAAAGCGTCGGCTTACCCTGGGCGAAGGCAGCCGCAAGCGTTGTCTTGCCCACACGGCGGCGACCGTAGAGGACTACCATTTGGAACGACCCCTGTTGATAGAGCCGCTCGAGCTCTTCAAGCTCGCGCGCTCGCCCAACGAACTTCATGATGCCCCTCCCTAGTACAATTAGTATATTCATAAGTATACTACTTGTGAATATACAGTTTGTGCCACATGGCTTGGCTCCGTCATTGCAGCCATGGGGCCGTAACGGCGGAGGACAGGTGCCCTTGTCAGTGGGACGGGTCTCGTTGTTACGGTCCTCGAACCGTAACAACGAGAGCGCAGGATGCCCGTAGGCAGGGTATGTGTGCAAAAGTGCCTGTCCCTTATACGATCTCCTCCAGCAGCTGCGCCACGCCCTTCTTGCCAAAGGTCACGTGCTCGCGGCCGTCCGCATGGCGGATGACCACGCACGGCACGCTCATGGCGCGGTAGCGGTCGCGCAGCGCGCCGAAGTGCGCCACGTCGTAGGCCTCCGCCGTCACGCGCGGGCTGAGCGCGGCGATGCGCTGCGCGGCCACCACGGTGTCCGGGCACATCGTGCACGAGAGCGAGACGAGCAGTGTGATCTGCAGGTCCTCGGCAATTCCTTCCGCCGCGGCGCGGTCCGCGTCCGCGATGGGCTGCCCGGGGCCGGCCGCGTTGTAGAGCCCGAGCACGAAGCTCGTGAACTCGTGGCCGCCCGGCACGCCGTGGAAGGCAAGGCCCGTCCACGCGCCGTCCTCGCGGCACACGCGCACGCAGGGCAGCTCCTCGGCGGGCAGCTCGCCCGCAGGCGCCACCTCCACGGAGAGCCTGTCCGTGAGCGCGGCCAGCTCCTCCATGTAGGCCCGAAGCTCGGCCGAGACCGGACCATCGTCGAGGTGCAGTCGCAGGACGAGCGGGCGCTCCATGCGCGAGAAGACCGAGTCAAGCTGCGCCCTCATCTCCGGCGTGAGGAGCGACCCGTCGTCCTGGGCGGCCGGGCGCTCCCCCTTCGGCGCCTCGGAGGCGCGCGGGCGCGACACCGGCGCCTGGGGCACGAGGCCCGTGCGCTCCTGCGCGGCCTTGAGGTAGCGCTCCATGTCCGTCGCGGTCTGGGCGGCCTGACCCACGGCCGTCGCCACCTGGCGCAGCGTCTTCACGCAGACGTCGCCCGCGGCAAAGAGGCCGTCCGCCGAGGTCATCTGGCGCTCGTCGGTGAGGACGTACCCGCGCTTATCGAGCTCGGCTATCCCGCGCACGAGCCCCGTCGCCGGCGCGTAGCCCACAAAGACGAAGATGCCGAGGGTCTCGCCCACCGGAGCCTCGTAGCTGGTCTCCTCGCCGGTGCGCGTGTTGCGGTAGCGCAGGCGTCGGAGCCCGACCTCGTCGCCGCCCGCCTCCACGAGCTCGGTGTTGTAGAGCACGTCGATCTTGGGGTGGCTCTTCGCGGGCTCGGCTGCGGCGGGTGCGCAGGTGAAGTCGTCCTCGCGCACGAGCACGGTCACGTGGCTCGCGTACTTGGTGAGAAAGACGCTCTCCTCGGCCGCGGCGAAGCCGCCGCCCACCACAAAGACCCGCTTTCCCGTGAAGAACTCGCCGTCGCAGGTGGCGCAGTAGGCCACGCCGCGCCCGCGGAACTCCTCCTCGCCGGCAAACCCCAGGCGGCGCGGGCTCGCCCCGGTGGCGAGAAGGACCGCGAGGCAGGAGAGCTCCCCGCGCGAGGTGCTCACGCGCTTGACGTCGCCCGCCAGGTCGAGCCCCGTCACCTCGGCGAGCAGGAACTCCGCGCCGAACGACTCGGCCTGCCGTCGCATGGTCTCGGTGAGCTCGGCGCCGCTCGCGGAGAGGACGCCGGGGTAGTTCACCACCTCGCTCGTGATGGTGATCTGCCCGCCGAACGTCTCGCGCTCGACCACGAGCACGCGGTAGCGCGCCCGCGCGAGGTAGAGGGCCGCCGTGAGGCCGGCCGGTCCGCCGCCGATGATGACGGCGTCGTAGAGGCTCTTGGGGTCGGGCCGGTCGGCCGCGTTCTTCTCACCCAGGTTCTTCTCGCCCAGGTTCTTCTCGCTCAGGTTCTTCTCGCTCATTCTTTGCTCCCTATGTACGAGGGCCGCGGCCGGATGCCCGGTCGCGGCCCTGTCCGAGTCTTCGCGCACAGCGCGCCTACAGCTGACCCACCAGGTCGAGGCTAGGCCTCAGCGTCTCGGCGCCCGGCTGCCACTTGGCGGGGCAGACCTGGTCGCCGTGCTCGGCCACGAACTTGGCGGCCTGGACCAGGCGCAGCAGCTCCTTGGCGTTGCGGCCGATGCCGCCGGCCGTGACCTCGTAGACCTGGATGCGGCCCTCGGGGTCCACGATGAAGGCGCCGCGCTCGGCGAGTCCGTCGTCCTCGATCAGGACCTCGAAGTCGCGCGCGAGGACGTGCGCCGGGTCCGCCAGCATGGGGTAGGCAACCTTGCCCACGCGCTCGGACTCGTCGTGCCACGCCTTGTGCACGAAGTGGGTGTCGCAGCTCACGGAGTAGACCTCGCAGCCCTCAGCCTTGAAGGCGTCATAGTTCTCTGCCAGCTCCTCGAGCTCGGTGGGACAGACGAAGGTGAAGTCGGCGGGATAGAAGAAGAACAGGCTCCAGTGCCCGAGGGTGTCCGCCTTGGTGACGGCGTGGAAGTCCCCGTTCTGATAGGCCTGGACGGTGAAGTCGGAGATCTCCTTGTTGATGAGGGACATGCTTGGCTCCTTTGATTGGTGGCTACCCGTTGGGGCTTGCTCAAGTGATACCCCTCTGGCCGCATTTCTGACTCGAGAGTTTGACTAGGTTTACTTTTAGCCCATACCACACGGGTTCTTCACAACTAGCGGGCCGCGCGCAGCTGCGGACGCTCTGGCGAGAAGAACCGTCCAGAAGCCGCGCGCTATCCCGCCACGTGGTAGCCGGCCGACTCCACGGCAGCAGCGAGCGCGACGGGGTCGATCGGATCCTTGGAGAGCACGCGCACACGGTCGGGGAGGCTCGCGCGCGCCCACACGCCGCCGATGCCGTCGAGCGCGGCCTCCACGGCGGCGAGGCAGTGGTCACAGTGCATGCCCTCGACGGTGAGGTCTGCTGCGTACGGGTAATGCGCCTCGTTGGTATCTGCGACCGTCGGGCGCGTGACGTGCGACTCTCCCCCGCCCGAGCACCCGCACCCGCAGCCGCCCCGGCGGAGCGTCCGCAGGTAGCGCTGGGCGGCAAGAAGGACGACCGCCACCACGGCCAGGACGATGATGACGTTGATCATGGCAACCTCCCCTTATCTCCTTACGAGCTCGCGTTCTTCTCGCCCGCCGCTCACGCCTCCGCAGGCACACGACGGGTCTTCACGCCAAAGCAGAAGTACAGGATGTGGAACGCCCACACGCACGCGAGCACGACCTGCCCCACGCGCACCTGGTGCATCATGACAAAACCGATGGTCATGAGCAGGGTCACCGTGACCATCACGCGAATCTTGGTGGCCCAGTCCATGCCCTGGCCCCTCACGTAGCTCTCGAGGTTCCTCTTGTAGAGCCTGGTGCTCGTGAACCACGTGTGCAGCCGCTCCGAGCTCTTGGCAAAGCAGAACGCCGCGAGCATCAGGAACGGAAACGCCGGCAGCAGCGGCACCACCGCGCCCACAGCCCCCAGCACAAGCCCCACGCATCCCAGCGCGACGAGCAGCACCTTCTTCACCTTCATGCGTCCTCCTTGGAAAGTCGCCTCTTCTCGGCCCTGGTCTCGATGACGTGGCGGACGGCCGCCACGGGGTTATGGAAGATCATCCGCGGCCCCGAGAAGCGCATCACCTCGCGGATCCTCGTGCGCATCTCAGGCCTGTAGCAGTGCACGCGGCAGTTGGAGCAGAAGGTCTTGGTCTCCATGAAGGGGCAGCGGTCGCTGCGCTGCCGCGCGTACTCCGCGAGCTCGGCACACTCCGGGCAGAGCTCGCCCGCGCGCGTGCCGTGGCGCCTGCGACAGTAGAGCGCGATCATCTGTGACACCATGCGCTTCTCACGCTCGCGCTTGGCCGCCACGCGCGCGGTGTCGGGCGTGCGCGCCATCAGCTGACCCTCCCACCCTCGACGGAGACCACGGTGTCGGCGATGCGCATCGTGGACGGCCTATGGGAGACGAGAAGCACCGTCCGCTCGCCGCGCTCCTCGGCAATGGAGCGCAGGATGACGGCCTCGTTCAGGCTGTCGAGGTTGCTCGTGGGCTCGTCGAGCAGCATGAGCGGGGCGTCGTGCAGGAAGGCGCGCGCAAGCCCCAGGCGCTGGCGCTCGCCGCCGGAGAGGGTGTCGCCGAGCTCGCCGACGGGCGTGTCGTAGCCGGCAGACAGGCTCATCACGAAGTCGTGGACCGATGCCCTGCGGCAGGCTGCCTCGATCTGGTCGTCCGTGGCGTCGAGCCGCGCGATGCGCAGGTTGTTGCGGATGCTGTCGTGGAAGAGGTGCGTCTCCTGCGTGACGAGGGACTCGAGGTCACGCAGGTTTGCCGTGTCCACGCGCCGCACGTCGCGCCCGGAGACGGAGACGCTCCCCTCGTCCGCGTCCCAGAAGCGCATGAAGAGGCGCAGCAGCGTTGACTTGCCGGAGCCGGAGCGCCCGGTGATGCCCACGATGCCGCCCGCGGGGACGTCGAGCGAGACGTCGTCGAGCACGCGCTCCTCCCCGTAGGAGAATCCCACATGCTCGGCCGCGGCACCGGTGAAGCCGACGCGCTCACGGCCCGTGACCTCCGGCGTGACCGGCTCCTCGTCCAGGATGGCGAGCACGCGCTCCCCCGCCGCGAGGGTGGGTTGCAGCGTGGAGCCCAGGTTCGCGAGCGCCACCACCGGGCCGAACGAGCTCATGAGCGCGAGCACGGGGATGAGCACGCCGTCAAAGCCCACGGCGCCCCGCGCATGGAGGCCTGCCGTCACGAGCAGCATGGCCAGGTCGCAGGCGAGAATGACAGCGTTGGTGAGCGCCGTCGCACGGCCGGTGGAGCGCTTCATGCGCTCCTCGTCGCCAGCGAGCGCGCGGGACCGCTCGTCCATCTGGGCGAGACGGGCGGCGCCGGCTCCGTACTGCAGGATCTCGTCCAGGCCGCGCAGGCTCTCCAGCACGAAGCTCGAGAGCTCGCCCGCGCCGGCACGGAAGCGCGCGCCGGCGTCACCAGCCAGGCGCGCCGCGACGAGCGGGCACGCCGCGCCCACGGCGAGATACGACGCCGCCGCCACGACGGCGAGCAGCGGGTGGAAGCTCCCGATGAGGGCGCAGGCGCCCGCGCAGAAGAGCAGCGCGATCGCCGTCGGGGAGATGGTGTGCGCGTAGAAGACCTCGAGTAGCTCGATGTCAGAGGTGATGAGCGAGATGAGGTCGCCGCGGTCGCGCCCCTCGAGCTTGGCGGGCGCCAGGCGGCGGAGAGCCCGGAACACCCGGTCGCGGATGAGCGCGAGCAGCTTGAACGCGATGAAGTGGTTGCACGCCTGCTCGCCGTAGCGAAGAAGCCCGCGCGCCACGGCGCAGACCGCCATCGCCACGATGAGGCCCGCGAGCGGGGCGGCAGCGCCGTCGGCGAGCACCGCGAGGACGCCGTACCCGCCCAGCACCGTGATCGCCGCCGCGCACGCGTGTCCCGCGACGCCCATGAGGATCGCCAGCGCCATGAAGCCCGCGAGCGGGCGCACCAGTCCAACGAGCCGCAGCATCACCCTCATGCGACCACCTCCCGTGAGACGGCGGGGACAGGTACGTTTGCCTCACCAAACTCCTCGAGCGCGCGCTGGGCGTGCCAGAGCCGCGCATACTGGCCGTTCGCCGCCAGCAGCGCGCCATGGCGCCCGCGCTCTACCACGCGGCCGCCGTCGAGCACGAGAATCTCGTCCGCGCGCACTACGTTTGCCAGGCGATGGGAGATGAGTATCACCGTCGCGCGCCCCACGAGCCCGCGGACGGCCGCCATGATGGCGTCCTCGCTCTCCGCGTCCACGTTTGACGTCGCCTCGTCAAAGACGTAGACCTGCGTCTCGTGCAAGAGCGCGCGAGCGATGGCCAAACGCTGCCGCTGGCCGCCGGAGAGGTTGGAGCCCCGCTCGGTGAGCATCGTGTCCAGCCCGGCCTCGCCGTGGAGAAACCCCGCCAGGCGCGTGGCCTCGAGTGCCGCCCAGAGCTCGCCGTCGGTCGCCGAGGGCTTCGCGACCAGCAGGTTCTCTCGCACCGTGCCCTTGAAGAGATAGCTCTCGTGCCCAACGTACGTCACATGGGCAAGAAGGTCAGACGCGTCGAGCGCGGAGACCTCCGCACCGCCCACCGCAAGCGAGCCGCGATACCCGCGCAGGCGCCCCAGCAGCAGCGCGGCGAGCGTGGACTTGCCGCAGCCGGACTCCCCCACCACCGCGACGAAGCCGCCCGCCGGCACGTCGAGGTCGACGCCGCCCAGCACCTCGCGCTCCCCGTCGTACGAGAAGCGCAGGCAACTGGCGCGCACGCCGCAATGCGTCGGGAATGCCTCCCCGCCCGCCGGCGGCTCCGGCAGGTCTAGAAGCCGGAAAATCTTCTCGCTCGCCGCCATGCCGTTCATGGCCACGTGGAAGAACGACCCCAGTTGGCGCATGGGAATGAAGTAGTCCGCCGCCAGCAGGATGATAGCCAGGCACCCGCCCAGACCAACGGCGCCCGCCGCCATCTGCGTGAGCGCCACCGCCACGCCGGCGGCCGCCCCGCCGTAGGCGACGAGGTCCATGATCGTTATGGAGTTGAGCTGCATCGTGAGCACGCGCATGGTGATGCGCCGGAACTTCTCGGCCTGCTCGTTCATCTCGGCCTGCTTGAACTCGTCGGCCTGGTAGACCTTAAGGGTCGTGAGGCCCTGCAGGTTCTCCAGGAAGGTGTCGCCGAGCTCGGTGTACTGCCCCCAGTAGCGGCCGAGCAGCTTCTTTGCCCAGGTCTGGACGGCCGCAATGGCCACCGGGATGAGCGGCACGCACACAAGCAGCACCACGGCCGCCGGCACGCTCACAAAGGCCAGCGCCGCAAAGAGCGTGAGCGGGGCGAGAAGTGCGTAGAAGAGCTGCGGCAGGTACGCGGCGAAGTAGGTCTCCAGCTGGTCGCAGCCCTCCACGGCCACCTGAACGACCTCGGAGGTGCGCACGCCTTCGCGGTAGCTCGGTCCCAGGCGCAGGAGCTTCTCGTAGATGCGATGGCGCAGCGTGCGCTTGACCGCGCAGCTGACGAGGTATCCCATGCGCGCCGCAGCCACGGCGCAGACTCCGCGCACCGCCGCGGCAGCCACGACGCAGACGGCAAGGAGCACGAGGTCCTTCTCGCCCGCCGCGCCCGCCCAGAGCCCGGCGAGCGTCCGGCACACCACGAGGATCATCGCCATGTTGGCCACGAGCGAGGCCCACTGCAGTGCCACATTTGCCAGCACGTATCTCATGCTCCCCGGCACGATGCCGATGAGCCGCCTGTCAATCATCACGTGTCGTCGCCCCTCACGTCCGACAGTCAAGTCTGTTAGACACAGTAAACTATTTGGACACGAATGTTAACCGTCCATAACTTTTCTGCAGGCGAGAAGAACGTGCGGCAGACGGACGTTCTGACGGGCGAAAACGTCCGTAACTGGCCCGCTAATGCCGGGCCCTCGATAACGTGCTCGTTGTGGTCATTTCCTGTCACCAAAACGACCGAAGCCGGCCCGATATTTCGACGGCCATGTAGCCCTTGCGAAAGCCTCGCGCAACAATGGGTACGATGAGGCCAACACCACCGCCCCGAAGGAGCCCCCATGAGCAAAGCCCCCGCACACGCGGCGCACGCAGCCGCCCCCGCCGAGAGCCGCAAGATCTCGCCGCTGCTCAAGCTCTACGGCATCTACTGCCTCGTCACCGCAGTTGCCGTCATCGCGCTGATCGCGCTCATCACAGTCCCGCTCGTCCAGTACGGCGCCGAGCTCTTCCGCGAGCGCCACGACGTCACGCTCACGATGACGCTCACGATCCTGCAGGTCGTGACCATGTTCGTTGGGGCGGCGGGCTATGTCGCCTTTGGCGTGCTCATGCTGCGCGACCGCCGTCGGCACGTGGCGCAGATCGCCTACGGCCTTGTGGGCGTGGGCATCGTCAACCTGCTCCTCGAGATCATGCTCAACGGCTTCGGCGACAACCTCATCTACAGCGGCGTCCGCCTGCTCATCCTCATCGTGATCTCCGCGACCATCGACCCCACCCTCATCACGGAGCGCCAGCTCCAGCGCAAACTGCGCGACATGGAGACCGAGGAGGCCGCCGAGGCCGGCACGCTCGGCCGGGCCAAGGGCGACCGCGGCTTCATCGAGCTCGACTTCTTCAACCTGTTCTGGGTCTTCGTCGTGTGCTGCGTGCTGGGGCTGATCATCGAGACCGTCTACCACATGGTCGTGGTGGACCCCGGCGTCTACCAGGACCGCGCCGGCATGCTCTACGGGCCCTTCTCGCCCATCTACGGATTTGGCGCCGTGCTCATGACGGTGGCGCTCAACCGCTTCTACCGCGCGAACCCCGTGGTCATCTTCCTGGTGTCCGCCGTGATCGGAGGCCTCTTCGAGGCGGCGGTCTCCTGGTTCATGCAGGTGGGCTTTGGCGCCGTGGCCTGGGACTACTCGGGCTCCACGATCTTCGGGCTCTTCCCGGACCCCGTCGCCGTGCTCTTTGGCGGGCGCACGTCCACGCTCTTCATGTGCATGTGGGGCGCGCTGGGCTTTGTGTGGATCAAGGTCTGCCTGCCGTGGCTGCTCAAGCTGATCAACCTCATCCCCTGGCAGGCGCGCTACTCGGTGACGGCCGTGTGCGCGGCGCTCATGCTCGTGAACGGCGTCATGACACTGCAGTCGCTCGAGTGCTGGTACCAGCGCGAGAGCGGCCTGCCGCCGTCGTCGCCGGTCGAGGAGTTCTACGCCGAGCATTACGACGACGCCTACATGGCGCACCGCTTCCAGTCCATGACGATCACGCCCGAGGACTCCGCCCGCGCGTAGGCCCGCGGCGGCGCGTTCTTCTCGGCTGCCGCGGCGCAAAACGCCTGGTGCCGGATTCCCGCCAAATGCGCGTCAAGGTGCCGGAATCGGGTCATATGAGTGTATTGGTGCCGGATTTCCGTCAAATGCGTGCGGCAGACACGCAGACGGCGGAAATCCGGCACCAGGCGTTTTGTAAGCACCGCCAAGCGAGAAGAACCCGCCCCTTCATGCCGTGCGGTTATACGGAAATGACCATCTCCCACGTGCGACAGGTCTGCAAGGATTCCGAGCGGTTAGTGCTCATCTGTGCGCCAAAACCGTGTTCGCGGACAATAGAGGGATCGTACGAGCTCGAGCGCCCTTCGGCACAAGCCCGACTCCGGGTAAAATGAAGTCAACGCTTCTGTCAGACTCTTAGGAGTGGTCACCATGATGTGGAAGTACCTTGCGTTTCCCGACGAGACGCAGATTGCCTACTCCGACCTTCGTGAGGACGGGACCGTGCTCATTGGCATCGAGCGTCCACGCGACTGGGGCTTCGACTCCGCCCGGTGCCTGCTCCCCTCCTACCGCTGGTTTGACATCGATGGCTTTACGCAGGAGGAAATCGATGATCTAGAGGGCCTTCTCCGAGACAACGCCCCTTTCATATTTGAGCTCGCCGAGCGACCCCGCGATGAGAGGGAGACCGCCTGATGCCCCAGCTCTTCTCGTACGGACCATACGTCTTCTTCTTTTGGATGGGCGAGGATGGCGAGCCTGTTCACGTACACGTTGCCGTTAGGCGTCCCGCCGAGAACGCAACGAAGTTCTGGCTGACCGCAGACGGCGGATGCGTCCTCGCGAGCAACGGTTCGGATATTCCCCGCAAAGACCTGCGAGACCTTGAGAAGATTGTCCGTTTCAACCACCGCCGCATCTGCGAGCGTTGGGCTCAGGTCTTTGGGCAAGACTCTGTGAGGTTTTATCTCTAGGAAGCACACGCAAGCGTCCGCCCGTCAGGAAATAACGCGCACAGTTTGCATTGCGCGTTTTTCTCAACTGGCGATATATGAAATCAAAACAAACTGTGCGCGTTAATCCGATTGGCGGGCCGCCAGGTCCAAGCGGCCGGGCCCCGCTACCGCTCGACGTAGCCCACCTGCGGGCGGGCCAGGCGGTGCGCCACCACCAAGATCGCGATACCGAGAAGAACGAGCGGCAGGCTCAGCAGCTGGCCCATCGTGATGGGGCCGAAGAGGTAGCCGAGCTGCGCGTCCGGCACGCGGACGAACTCGATCAGGAAGCGGAAGACGCCGTAGAGCGCGAGGAACCACCCCATGAAGGTGCCCTGCGAGCGCGGGGGCACGCGGCGCGAGAGCGCATAGAG
>CALUNW010000016.1 GCA_944322145.1 uncultured Atopobiaceae bacterium
ACGCCCGACCCCGAGCCCACGCCCGACCCCGAGCCCACGCCCGACCCCGAGCCCACGCCCGACCCCGAGCCCACGCCAGACCCCGAGCCCACGCCTGGCCCAGGCCCCACGCCCCCTGACGGCGGCGGAACCGGCGGCGGCACCGGCTGAGAGACCACGCCCCCTGCGGTCGACCCCGCAGCATAACGCACACAGCGCCCCGGGCGCCCCAAGCGGGCCCCGGGGCCTTTTCTTATCGCGCCGCTCCCCGATAATTCAACCATGTGTGAAATACTGATTCCCTGAGCTGCCGTATCATGCGATAAGGAAAACGCTGCAGCTGTCTGGCTTCACGGAGGACCCATGGCGTACAACGACAACAACGATAGGCTGCGCGGCGGCTCGACGCGCTCTCACTACCAGGGCACGCGTCGTCCCATCACGCCGCAGGGCACCTATCACGGACCTCGCGGGACGCGGCAGCGCGGCGGCCTCAAGGGCCCCTCGCGCAAGGGCCCCGGCTATCCCGTGCGCGCGCGGAGCATCAACTTCCAGAACGGTCGCAACCGCATCTTCGGCATCGACCGTCAGCTCTTCATCCTTGGCGCCCTGGCCATCGTCCTTCTCGTCCTGCTCATCGTGGGCATCTCGAGCTGCGTGCGCGGCTGCACGTCCTCCGACCAGCAGTCGGCCGACGTCAACCCCGTCGACGCCCGCGTGGCCGTCGGCGTCTCCGAGGAGCTCACCAACCGCTTTGCCAAGCAGCTCAACCAGGACGAGAAGCTCGCCGCCATCGCTGCCTCCGCCGACCGCTACTCAGACCAGAGCCTGCTGGAGCTCGCCCTCGACGTGCCCGAGGCAATCGACTTCGTCGCTGCCTACCCCGACGCCGAGAAGACCGCGCAGCCCTACGACGAGGCCGTGACCCAGGGGAGCGCCCCCCAGCTCTGGTGCTGGGACGCTCGCTGGGGCGCCGTCGACTACGCCGGCCACCCGCTCGCCGTGAGCGGCTCGGGCCCGACCTCCCTCGCGATGGCCTACATGGGCCTCACCGGCAAGAACGACCGCTCCCCCGCCGACATCGCCCAGGCTGTCACCGAGGCCGAGCTCGCCACCGGCGACTCGATGATGTCCGCCGACTACCTCACGGGAGCCGCCGAGGAGCTCGGCCTCTCGCTCGAGTCCTACGTCTCCAACGGAGAGAACCTCTCCCAGATGCTCGACTCCGGCACCTACCTGCTCATCGAGGCAAAGGCGGGCACGCTGACCGACACGGCCCACTGGGTCCTTCTCGTCACCGAGAACGAGGACGGCAGCGTGGTCGTCTACGACCCGACCTCGCCCGAGGTCAGCGAGCACCCGTGGGCACCCGCGACCCTCGCCTCCTCCTGCGACACCCTGCACGCGCTCACCGCCTCCGACACGGCCGACGACGCAGGCGACACCACGGAGTAGCGCACTGCACACAGAGCCTTTCACGAAGGGGCGCCGTCACCACGACGGCGCCCCTCGACCTTTTTGCCTGCGCATCATGCCCGCCAGATGCGCGAGCCCCGATCAGCCCCCGCCTAGCGCGGCAGTCGGGACTCGTAGCCGCGTTTGAGGGCTTTGAGCTCGTCAAGCCGGAGCAGCGCCTCGCCGTCCATCCGACCGGCAACGGCAACCACCAAGGCGTCGACCACGGCCACGGCGCTCGTCATCGAGTGGTAGCCGCGTGGCTCGCCGCGATAGACCACGAGCTCGACGTCTGCCTGCGGGCCCGCGCCCACGAGATGGCGCGCCGTGAAGATAACCGAGGTGGCGCCCACCTTCTGCGCATGCTCCAGAGCGACCTCCACCTCGGCAGGGATGCGCTGGAAGCCAAAGGTCACGAGCACTGTGCCCTTGTCGGCACGGACGAGACCCTCGGCCATCTCGGACCCCGTCGCAAGCAGCGCCGCCTCCTTGCCAAAGCGCGCGAGCCTAAATCTCAACAGCTCCGCACAGCAGCGCGCGGCCCCCTTGCCAACAATCAGCACGCGCTCGGCTGCTGCCAGCGCGTCAGCCGCGCGCGCAAAGGCCTCCTCGTCGAGCGCCTCCATCGTACGGTCGAGGTTGTCCCGCTGCTCGCCGAGATAGGCGTGCGCGGAGTCTGCCGCCTCGATGCTCGCCTGGATCTTCTCGGCCGGCCCCAGCGTGGAGGCAGCGACAGCAGCCTTGAGTTCCTTGAAGTCCCGAAAGCCAGCGTGACGTGCAAAGCGCGACACCGTGGCATCAGAAATCTGCAGCCGCGCCGAGAGCTGTTGGATGGACATGACCAGGAACTCGGCGGGCCTGGCCGCCACGAAGTCGATGATGAGCCGCTCGGCCTCCGTGTACGCGACGTCGTCGCGAAAGAGCGCTGTCGGTGCCATCCGTCCCCCCTACAGCGCCTGGCCAGCAAGGATCGTGGCCACGTAGTCGCCGCCGAGGCGGTCGATCTCCTTGAGGGCACGCTTGAGATATCCCGCCGTCTTCACGCGGAAGGCGGCGTCCTCGGCGAGCACGATCTCATACTCGCCCGTCTCGACCTGCGCAAAGAGCGCCTCGTAGGTCGTGCAGCGCCGCGCCATACGCGTGACGACGCAACCGTACTGGAAGGCCTGGTGCGTGTCGCTGCCGGAGATCACGGGGATGCCCAGGCGCTCCCCGAGGCCCTGGGTGAGCCGCTCGGCCCGCTCGCGATCGCGCGCGAGGTCCTTGCCGTTGAGGTCTATGAAGTCAAGACGCGCGAGCTGCTCGTCCGCAAGCTCGGGAAGATGCCCCGGCGCGCGGAAGGGATGGGCAGCCCCAAAGCGCATGCCGCGGCGATGCACCTCAGCCTCCAGCTCGTCAAAGGGCAGAAAGTGGCCCTTGGCCTTGTGGGGCTCGAGCCAGGCATTGAGGTCGAGAACCTCCTCCATGGGCCCGAGCGCGAGCGTGTGCCCGCCCTCTGCCACGTCCGTCTCCATGCCCGGAAAGACCAGAAGGCCGTTCACGTCAAAGGCGTCCCCCACGCGCGTGTAGCGTGACGCGATGTCGGAGTAGACGTCGTGAAACCCCTGCGTGTTGAAGTGCTCGGTGAGGCACAGTGCGTCCAGCCCAGCTTCGATGGCCTCGTTGAAGAGCCAGTCGGTGTAGTCCGGCGAGAAGGCCAGGTACTTGGCGAGCTTGCCGTGCGTGTGAAAGTCGATGTCCAACGTCAGAGCCCCACAATCCTAGAGACGACAAAGCACAGCGCCACCCATGCCACGCTCGCGGCCACAAAGATCGCCTCGCGCCGTCCCGCTCGCAGCGAGGAGAGCTTGATCTTGAGGACCTTCGTGTTGGTGGACGCATAGCGATAGCCCTTGAGCTCGAGCGCCTCGACGGTGGTGCGAGAGCGCTTTGCGGTATTGAGCATGAGCGGATAGAACGACATCATCACGACCTTCACCTGGTAGATCAGCCAACGGATCTTGCCCATGAGCGTGTCGTGTGCCGGGGCACGGCCGCGCAGGCGATACGACAGCAGGATGTTCTGCAGCTCCTCCATGAGGATGGGCAGGATGCGATAGGCAAAGGCGATGGAGAAGGACAGGCGCTCAGGGACGCCAAACCAGAGCAGGCCGTTGGAGAGCCTGTCGGGATCAAGGCCCGAGAAGACCGTGATCGAGGCCAGGGAACAGGTGGCGACCTTGAGCGTCAGCACAAGCAACGAGGCGAGCGTATCCAGATTGCCCTCAAAGAAGAGCGACACGACGAAGGTGTAGCCCGTCTGCGAGAGCACCCCGATCGCAAAGACAAAGAGCACGAGCGGCGCCACGCGGGCAACGCGCGTGGTAACCACGGTCAGGACGAAGAAACCGAGAAGGACGACCACGTCGTTCAGAAACCACGGCACGATGCCGAAGAAGAGGTACCAGAGCAGCAGCACGCGCGGGTCAAGGGCCGCAATCGGCGTGTCATCGTTACCATAGGCGTTCTTGAGCACCTGGTCGCGCAGGAAGTCGATCGAAACCTTGTCCATCACGCTCTCGGAGAGCTTCTCGATCATGCGCACTCCCTTCCGTCCCTGTCGCCACTGACGGCGATCTCGTTCTTCTCGCCCCTCTGCGCGGCAACCCACGCAGGGAAGCAGCTCAGGAACTCGTCGAGCGTGTAGCAGGCTGCGCGACAGTCAAGCGCGCGGCCCATCTGGAAGATCTCCGGCGGCCGAATACCCGAACGCATGACCACGTCCTCATTCATGAAGACCTCGTCCGGAGCGGCGTCTCCGATGACCTCGCCGTCCGTGAGAACGATCACGCGATCGGCAAACTGGCAGACGAGCTGCATGTCGTGGGTGGCAATGACCACGGTGTCGGTGATGCCGCGCAGGTCGGAGACGAGCTTGGTGATCTCCTGGCGCGTTCCAATGTCGAGGTTTGCGGTGGGCTCGTCGAGCAGCAGGATCGGGGGATCGAGCGCGATGCCCACGGCGAGCGACGCACGCCGCATCTGCCCGCCCGAGAGCAGTCGGCCGTCATGTCCGGCGAGATCGGCCAGGCGGAATCGATCGAGCAGGGCGGCGGCGCGCTCGGCGGCGTCGGCTACGCCGCGGGCCCGCATGGCAAACTCCACGTCGGCGCGGATGGTGTCCTTGATGAACATCTGCTCGGGGTTCTGGTAGACGAGGCTCACCCGCTCGGACAGCTCGTCGGGACCGATGTCGCGCGTGCTCACGTCTCCGAGCACGACCTCGCCCGCCTGGGGCTTGACCAGGCCGCACATGAGCTTCATGAGCGTGGACTTGCCCGCGCCGTTGGCGCCCACGAGCGCGACCTTCTCGCCGCGACGAATCTCCAGGTTGAGGTCATGGAACACGCGCCGAGGCTCTCCCTTTACGCTGCGATAGCTCACGTCAACGTGGCGGAAGGACACGGCTGACTCGCCCACGGGGTGCACGGCATGCGCGCGCTCGCGCGGGATGAAGGGCACCCCCCAGAAGGCCGTAGCCCCCTCGTCGACGGTGGTGGGGAGCAAGGTATTCTCCGGCAGGGCTCCGACGCGCACGAGCTCGCGGCCCGCGAGCGCAATTTGCGGAGGGTGCACGTCGCTCGCCGCAAGGTCATCAATGCGGCGCAGGGCCTCGTGGGCGGGCAGCTTCCAGGCGATGGTGCCGTTTGCCATGAGCGCCGCGGAGGTGCAGTATTCGGCGATGAAGTCGGTGTGATGCTCGATCACGATGACCGTCTTGCCGTACTTCTCGTTGAGCTCGCGCAACACCTTGTACGTCTGGTCCGCGTGATAGGGGTCGAGCTGGGCAACGGGTTCGTCGAGCACGATGACATCCGGCTCCAGCGCGATGGCGCCGGCGAGGGCGAGCAGGTGCTTCTGGCCGCCGGAGAGCTGCCAGATGTAGGAGTCGGCACGATCTGCCAGGCCGCAGAGCTCGAGCGCGCGCATGCCGCGCTCGACGTAGTCGTCGTAGGCAAAGTTCAGACACGAGAAGGACGCCTCGTCGATGACCGTAGGACGCACGAGCTGGTTCTCAAAGTCCTGGTAGACGTAGCCGATGCGCTGGGCGAGCTCGCCGATCTGGGCAGTGGCAACATCCGTCCCGGCAACGGTGACGCTCCCCTCGAGGTCTCCGACGATGAACTGCGGGATGAGCCCGTTCATGGTCTTGCACAGCGTCGACTTGCCGCAGCCGTTGGCCCCCATGATGGCGAGAAAGTCCCCCTCCGCCACCTCGAGGTTGACGTGGCGGAGGGTGGGAGCAGCGGCTCCGGGATAGGTGAACGTTACGTCTCTGAGAGAAACTGCGGACACGTCCCTCTCCCCTTACGCAGCCTTGAGCTGGGCGTTGCGACGCGCCCAGAAGGCGGCGACGATCGCGACCACGGCAGCGACGGCAATCCCAGCAAAGACAGCCGACTCGCTCTCCGCCCACTCTGCCTCCCACTCAAAGAGCGTGAAGCCCGCCTCGGCGAAGCACGCAACGGCAGCCGCGATCACAAAGCAGGCGATGGCGGCGATCACGAGCTTGGCAGAGGGCGCCTCAGGAGCGTTCTGGGGAGTGCGCGGCTTCATGCCAAGCAGCGGCTCGATCTTGCCGTAAAGACGCGGGACGAGAAACATCGTCGGCAGCATGCAGAACAGGATGCCAGAGAACAGCAGGTCGTTCGCAAGGGCAAAGCCCTCGGTGAAGAAGACGGACTCGGGAAGGCCGGGCACCGCCTCAAACTCCTCGACGGCAAAGACGACCTTGCAGATGTCGACGCCAGCGCTCATGGCAAGCTGAAGCGCGGTGCAGCCCAGCGAGACGATGGCAACGGTCCTCATGTTGCGCGGGTCCCTCACCAGCGTGCCCGCGATGTAGAGGGCAATGGTGACGGTCAGAAACTTCTCCAGCTCGCCGATGCCGCCAAACTGCCCGAGCATGATCTCGGAGAAGACGAGCTCGCCGGTTGCCGCGCCGAGCGCCGCAGAGAGCGGGTCGAAGAGCATGGCAAGGGTGAGCGGGATGAACAGGAAGAACTCGACGGAGAACTCGACAATGCCAACTTGGACGGACGGGATGAGCTCGGAGATGAGCGTGGCGAGACCATAGAGCGACATCGACAGCACGAACGTCATAAGCTTCTGGGACTGTGTGTAGCCAGTGTTCGCAGGCATGGGATTCCTCTCCTCTAAGCGATTCTGTGCCGGCATGTTGCACATTAGTCGCGAGAAACCCCTGCTAGCGTCAACCATCCGTAAGATGAAAATAAGCTTTCGCGTCCTCTGCCCGTGAAAATAATCACGACATTATCGGGTTGCGATTCCTCTACGGGCGCCGCAACGAGAAAACGCCCGCATACGCGCCCACGGACGCCTTACGCACCGGTTACACGCCCGCCCCTTCCCCGCCCGACAGCCGGTCGACATGCGAGGGCCCCGCACTTCTCGGCCGACGACTTTTGGGCGAAGCCCAATGAGCCGGCGAGAAGTGCGGGGCCCCTTAACCCGCGTGAGAGCGTGCTACGACCCTACGACAGGATCTCCTTGGACGCGGCCTCGAGCTTGGCGCGGACGGCCTCGGAGTCTGCGCGCGTGGCACCCTTGGAGAAGAGGTACGCCTTGACCTTGGGCTCGGTGCCGGACGGGCGGAAGATGACCTTGTTGTCGTCCTCGAGGCGGAACTCGATGACGTTGGCCGGCGGCAGGACCTGCGCCGCCTCCTTCTGCAGGCCGGAGACGCGCGGCATCTCCGGGCCGGTGGCGTAGTCGGTCATGCCCACGACCTTGTAGCCGGCGATCTCCGCAGGCGGGTTGGTGCGCAGGCCGTCCATGATGCCGGCCATCTTCTCGGCGCCCGCGGCGCCCGGGAAGGACGCGTTGACGGTGCCGTTGAGGTAGTAGCCGTACTTCTGATAGAGGGCGTCCATGGCCTCGTAGAGGTCCATGCCCCTCTCGGCGTAGTAGGAGGCCATCTCGACGCAGAGCATCGTGGCGACGATGGCGTCCTTGTCGCGGGCGTGCGTGCCCACGAGGTAGCCGTAGGACTCCTCGAAGCCCATGAGGAAGCGGTCCTCCTCGCCCTCGTCCTTGAGCTGGTCGATCTGGTCGCCGATGTACTTGAAGCCGGTGAGCACGCGCCTCATCTCAAAGCCCCAGTCGCGCGCGAGGGCGTCGGGCATGGAGGAGGAGACGATCGTGGAGACGGCCACCTTGCGGCTCACGTCCTCGCCGTTGTCCTTGGCCATCGTGGCGAGCCAGTCCATGAGCAGGACGCCCATCTCGTTGCCGGAGAGCAGCACGTAGTCGCCGTCGTGCGGGATGGCGGTGCCCATGCGGTCGGCATCCGGGTCGGTGGCCACGACGAGCTTGGGCTTGACCTCCTCGGCGAGCTTGAGGGCGAGCTCGAGGGCCTCGCGGAACTCCGGGTTGGGATAGGTGCACGTGGGGAAGTTGCCGTCCGGCTGGGACTGCTCGGGCACCACGGAGACCTTCTCGACGCCGATCTCCTTGAGGATGCGGGTCACGAGCTCCATGCCCGTGCCGTTGAGCGGGGTGTAGACCACGGAGTAGTCGTCGGAGGCCTTGAAGCCCGGGACGGAGACCTTCTTGATGTTGTCGATGAAGCTGTCGAGGACCTCCTCGGGCGTCCACTCGATCAGGCCCTTCTCGATGCCCTCGTCAAAGTCCATGATCTTGACGTTGAACGGGTCGGCCTTGGCGATGTTCGCGGAGATCTCGGCCGCGGCCTCGTCGGTGATCTGGCCGCCGTTGTCGTTGTAGACCTTGTAGCCGTTGTAGGGCGCCGGGTTGTGGGAGGCCGTGAGGACGATGCCCGCGGAGGTGCCGAGGTGGCGCACCGCGAAGGAGAGCGTGGGGACGGGCTCGATGCGCGGGTACACGTAGACGTGGACGCCGTTGGCGGCGAGAACGCCGGCCGCGACCTTCTGGAAGTCCTCGCCCTTGTTGCGAGAGTCGCGCGCGAGGGCCAGGGTGGGGTTGTCGTAGTGGGCGTTCAGATAGTCGGCGACGCCCTGGGTGGCCTGCGCGACCACGTAGACGTTCATGCGGTTGGTGCCCACGCCGAGGGTGCCGCGCAGGCCCGCGGTGCCGAAGGCGAGGTCGCGGTAGAAGGCGTCGAAGAGCTTGTCCTCGTTGCCCTCCTGGGTGAGCTCGGCGAGCTCGGCCGCGAGGTCGGGCTCCTTGACGTTGTCCTGCCAGGTCTTGACCGTGGCCTCGATGCGTGCGTCCATTGCGTGTTCCCCC
>CALUNW010000017.1 GCA_944322145.1 uncultured Atopobiaceae bacterium
ACGCCGTAGAGCGCGAGGAACCACCCCATGAAGGTGCCCTGCGAGCGCGGGGGCACGCGGCGCGAGAGCGCATAGAGCACGGCAAAGATCACGAGGCCCTCGAGGATGGCCTCGTAGAGCTGGGAGGGGTGGCGGTAGACCGCGCCGCCCGTCTCGAACATGACGCCCCAGGGAAGCGTGGTCTCCTTGCCCCAGAGCTCGCCGTTCACGAAGTTGGCGCAGCGGCCGAAGAAGAGGCCGAGCGGCGCGCCGATCACGCCGAGGTCGCAGATCGTGGGGATTGAGATGCCGTAGTGGCGGCACACCAGGCTGCCGCCGATGACGGCTCCCACGAGACCGCCATGGAAGCTCATGCCGCCGTGGCTGAGCATGAAGATCTCGAGCGGGTTCTCGAGGTAGTAGCCCGCCCCGTAGAAGAGCACGTAGAACAGGCGCGCGCCGATGATGATGCCAAAGACCACGCCGATCACGATCGAGAAGACGTCGTCAACGGAAAGGCCGAGCTTCCAGCGCCTCTGCGTGCGCCACATCACCACGCCCGCGCAGATGAAGCCGGCGAGGTAGGCGAGGGCGTACCAGCGCACGGTGAGCGGCCCCAGCGAGAAGGCCACCGGGTCGAGCATGTGGTAGAGATCGTCGAGAAACACGTTCTTCTCCGCCCGTTCTTCTCGCCCGCGCTAGAACGCGGCGGGCTGGACGCGCGTCACGCCGGGGACGTGCTCCATGAGGATGCGCTCGATGCCCTCGGACATGTCAAGAGAGGAGAGCGGGCAGCCCGCGCAGGCGCCCTGCATCTCCAGGGTGACCACGCCGTCGTCGGTCACGTCGATGAGGGCGACGTCGCCGCCGTCGGCCTGGAGGCTCTGACGGATGACGTCGAGGGTTGCGTCGAGAAGGGCGCGGTCAACTGCCATGGTGGTTCCTTTCGCAGGCCCCGCGCGCGGGCGGGGCGTCTTGCATGCCGTGGAACATGTTACCCAATGCCGGCAAAAAGATGCCCGGAAGTGGTCCCCTTCGCGCGAGGGGCGGGACGGCGGCCGGCGCGGGCCGCCTCGATCGCCCGGACCGTGCGCGCAACGGCGGCGCTCACCTCGGCGGCATCCATGAGCTGGCCGTCCACCAGAAGGCGCGATACGCCGGCAGCGATGAGCTCCGCGGCCTGCGGCGTGGCGTCGAGCGAGCTTGCCGAGAAGATCCTCGAGCGCCCGTTGACGTCGGTGCGGACGGGGAGCTCGTGGCCGTCGATGTTGCGCAGCGAGAGGGCGCGGCGACGCAGAGCGCAGCGGCGGCAGTCGTGGACGCAGCGCCCGAGGGCCTGCAGCACGCAGTGCTCGCTCGTCATGACGCGCTCACGGCCAAAGACCGCAAGGCCCACCGGCACCGTCGCCGCGCGTGCGAGGGCGCAGACCTCGTCGAGGGTAAGCTCGGGCGAGAGCCAAAAACCCGCCGCGCCGGCGGCCTCGAGTGCGGCCAGGCAGCTCATGTTGTGCACGGGGATGCAGGAGCGCACCTCGGGGGCCGCCCCGCGCTCGGCGGCGAGCGCCAGCTCGGAGACGTTGCCCACGGCCACGGGCGCACCGGGACGCACCCAGCCGTCGAGCCGGGCGTGGTCGGCCTCGCGGCAGATCTCGTCGAGCCAGGGGATGACGCCCGCGGGCCATGCGTCGGGGCGCTCGGCGAGCTCGTCGGCCGGTGCGTAGACGCGGGCGGCCCCGGCGGCGAGCGCGGCCTCGGCGCACTCCGGCGTCACCACCAGCGCGCACGCCTCGGGTTCCCACGCCACGCGGCGAGCGGGGGGAGCCTCTGTCAATTGGGGACTGTCCCCAATTGACAGAGCGCGATCTGCATAGGGGGCGAGAAGGGCCTCTTCCAGCAGGCGGCAGGCCTCGGCGCGGACCTTGTGCACGGCCGAGAAGCCCATGCCGCAGCCCGGGTCAAGCTCGACCTCCCAGGCCACCGCCTCGAAGGGGCTCTGGCCCATGCGGCCCACGTGCTCGACCAGGTCCTCGGCGGTCACGGCCTTGGTGCGCGCCGCCTCCACGACGAATCCCTCCGCGCGAGCCGTCGCCGCGCCGTCGGCGCAGGAAAGCTCCACCGCGAAGGGCTCGCCCAGGCGCGCCGTCACGCGGGCGCGCACCGGGCGGCGGCGCACCACGTCCTTGTCGGCCACGCGCGCGGCCTCGTCGAGCGCGCGCTGCGAGCGGATGACGCGCACCGTGGAGCCCGTCGGCATCGGGCGGGATGCGCGACAGGTGACAACCTCGCCTGCCGCGGCATCCGCGGGCGCGGTCACGGTGAGGAACTGCGTGGGATCGTCCACGGGGCGCACCTCGAGGAGGTCGCCCTCCCCCACCGGCGCGCTCAGGCGCACGTCGACGTCGGCGCGCGTGAGGCGGCGCATCCGCTCGCGGCCGCCGTTGCCGCCGCCGCGCCGCACGAGCGCGTCCTCGAGCTCGCGCGAGCCCACGACCTCGCCCACGACCTCTCCGCGGTTGTTGGAGCGCTCGTAGCTCATCATCTCGTTGTCGGAGCGACCCCAGAGGTAGTCGTCCGTGAAGTCCCGGTTGAACGCGCGCTTGAGGCGGCGGTGGAGCGCCGCAGACGAGCCCTCGTCCTTCTCGCCCGCCGCCAGCGCGTCGAGCGCCTCGCGATACGCCCCCACCACGGAGAGCACGTAGTCGGGGGCCTTCATGCGGCCCTCGACCTTGAGCGAGCCCACGCCCGCGTCGCGCATCTCGCGCAGGTGGTCGACGGTGCAGTAGTCCTTGGGACAGAGCAGGCGCGTGCCGCCCACGCCCCGCATGGTCTCGGGCATGCCGGCCGTGGGCACGTCCGGCACCTCCATCACGGCACCGTCCTCGTCCACGAGGTCATAGGGCAGGCGGCACGGCTGCGCGCAGAGCCCGCGGTTGGCGGAGCGGCCTCCGGCGAGCGAGCTCATGAGGCACACGCCCGAGTAGCAGAAGCAGAGCGCACCGTGGCCAAAGCACTCCAGCTCCACGCCCTCCTCTGCGATGCGGGAGATCTCGGCCAGCGAGAGCTCGCGCGAGAGGGTCACGCGGTCCACGCCCCACACGTCGCGGCACCACGCCACGCCGCGCGCGTCGTGCACGTTGGCCTGGGTGGAGACGTGCGTCTCGATCTGCGGCCAGCGACGGCGGATCTCCGCGAGGAGGCCCCAGTCCTGGATGATGAAGGCGTCCGCGCCCAGCTCCCACGCGCGGCGCACGAGGTCGAGCACGCGCGGCATCTCGGCGGTCGACACGGCGACGTTGACGGTCACGTACACGCGCGTCCCCGCGAGGTGCGCGCGACGGCACGCCGCCCCGAAGGACTCGTCGTCGAAGTTGTCCGCGCCGCGACGGGCGTTGAAGTCGTTGCCCAGGCCGCAGTAGATGGCGTCCGCGCCGCTCGCGAGGGCCGCGTTGAAGGGAGCGGGTCCGCCGGCCGGGGCAAGCAGCTCCGGCACGCCGTGCGCCTGGAGAAACGTGGTCCTTCTCGTCATCGTGTCATCGTCTCCTGCCGTGGCCGGACGGAATTTCTGGCCACGCGAGAATAACGGGCCGGATTTGGACAGTTTGCGGGTCCCAAAGCGTCCAGAATCGGCCCGCTTTGTGGCCCAACAGGAAAACGTGCGGGTTCTGGTCGGTCGGAGAGCCCCAAACCGTCCAGAACCCGCACGCAATCAAATCATGGGGCGGCTACACCAGGCGCGCCCAGCGCTTCTTGCCGGACTGGACCGTGGTGCCGGCCGAGAAGAGCGCGGGGTCGACGTTGTAGCACTTGGGCGCGACGGCCTCGCCGTTAATCTTGACGCCGCCGCCGTCCACGAGGCGACGGGCCTCGCCGGCGGACTTGGCGATGCCCACCTCGACGAGGAGCTTGCCCAGGTAGACCTTGCCCTCGTCGTTGGGCTCGGCAACGGAGAGCGGGAACTCCGGCATGTCCTCGGGGGCCTCGGCGCGCTTGAACTGCGCGTCGAAGGCGTCGCTCGCGGCGGCGCCGGCGCCCTCGCCGTGGTAGAGGTCAACGATGTTGGCCGCAAGCTCGCGCTTGAGCGCGTACGGGTCGGCGGAGCCATCGGCGAAGGCGGCGTCGATGGCGTCGAGCTTGTCCATGTCGGCCGTGGAGCACAGGCGCCAGTAGAGCGGCACGAGCTCGTCGGTGATGGACATGACCTTGCCGTACATGTCCGCCGGCTCGTCGGTGAGGCCCACGTAGTTGCCGTAGCTCTTGGACATCTTCTTGTGGCCGTCGGTGCCCACCAGCAGCGGCATCGTGAGGGCCACCTGCGGCTCCATGCCCATGGCGCGCATGAGGTCGCGGCCCGCGAGCAGGTTGAAGATCTGGTCGTTGCCGCCCATCTCGAGGTCGGCCTTGATCACCACGGAGTCGTAGGCCTGCAGCACCGGGTAGATGAACTCGTGCAGGGCGATGGACTTGCCCTCGGTGTAGCGGTTGTGGAAGTCCTCGCGCTCGAGGATGCGGGCCACGTTGAACTGGCTCATAAGCTTGAGCATCTCGGCGAGGTTGAGGCCCTTCAGCCAGTCGCCGTTGTGGACGATCGTGGTCTTCTCGGGGTCGAGGACCTTCATGGCCTGCTCGACGTAGGTCTTGGCGTTGGCCTCGACCTGCTCCTCGGTGAGGGGCGGGCGGGTGGAGTCGCGGCCGGACGGGTCGCCGATGAGGGCGGTGCCGTTGCCGATGATGAGCGTCACGTTGTGGCCCAGGTCCTGGAACTGGCGCATCTTGCGCAGCGGCACGGCGTGGCCGAGGTGCAGGTCGGGGGAGGTGGGGTCCACGCCCAGCTTGATGTTGAGGGGCGTGCCCTTCTCGAGCTTCTTCTTGAGCTCGTCCAGCGGCACGATCTGCATCGTGCCGGAAGTGATCACCTTGAGTTGCTCGTCAACGGGAAGCACGTCTCTCTCCTTTGTCTTGCTCAGGCGTCGGTCGCATTACACAGCTTTCTAGCATACCGCAGGTCAGGCGAGAAGTGCATGCGGAACGCGCGCTCGCGCCGGCACGGCGCTTCACCTCCGCTCCACATCCACGGTCTCAACACGTAGATGGCGCCCCGAGAGGCGCTTTTGCGACGCGCAACTATAATGAATCAGACTGTGGACGTACGCCCCATGAACAGGAGGACCCCGATGGGGATCAGAACCCGCAGGGCACGCATGCACTCCAAGACCCACTTCGTGGGCTTTGGCATCGCAGGCGTGTTCGGTTTCATAGCGCTGCTCTGCGTCACGCTCGCGCTCTCGCTGGGAGCTCTCGTGGGCTCCTGGCTCCAGGACCTTCCGGACTACACCTCCGCCGACGCCTACCTCGTCGCGGAGCCCACGCGCGTCTATGACGCGGACGGCAACGAGATCGCGTCCTACTACCTGCAGAACCGCCGCTCGGTCACGCTCGACGAGATCTCCGACTACGTCAAGAAGGGCGTCGTCGACACGGAGGACAAGCGCTTCTACGACCACAACGGCGTCGACCCGCAGGGCATCATGCGCGCCGTCGTGGGCCAGCTCACGGGCAGCGGCGACGCCGGCGGCGGCTCCACCATCACCCAGCAGCTCGTCCGCAACACCGTCCTCTCGGACGAGCAGTTCGAGAACTCGCTGCGCCGCAAGGTCCGCGAGGCCTACATCGCCATCCAGATGGAGAAGGAGTACACGAAGGACCAGATCCTCAACATGTACCTCAACGTCATCTACTACGGAAACGGCGCGTACGGCATCGAGGCGGCGAGCATCACCTACTTCAACAAGCACGCCAACGAGCTCACCCTCGCCGAGGCGGCGCTGCTCGTGGGCATCCCCAACGCGCCGACGATCTACGACCCCTTTAACAGCGAAATGCTCGAGAACTGCAAGAGCCGCCGCAACCTCGTCCTCTCGCGCATGCTCGAGGCCGGCCACATCTCGCAGGAGGAGTACGACGCGGCCTGCGCCGAGGAGATCGTCGTCAACCCCGGCGAGCTCTCCGACTCCATCGGCGACTACCCCTACTTCACCGACTACGTGCGCCAGCTCCTGCTCCAGGACTTCTCGTCCGAGACCATCCTCCAGGGCGGCCTCGAGGTCTACACCACCATCGAGCCCGCCAAGCAGCAGGTCGCCGAGCAGTCCTGCGCCGAGCAGGTCAACCGGCTCGGAGAAAGCAGCGTCGGCGCCGCCCTGGTCTCCATCGACAACTCCAACGGCCACATCGTCGCCATGGTCGGCGGCCAGAACTACGGCAACGACGAGGCGGCGGGACAGTCCACCTACAACCTCGCCACGGCCCAGCGCCAGGCGGGCTCGAGTTTCAAGACCTTCACGCTGCTCGCCGCCATGCTCGACGGGATGAGCCCCACCGTCATGCTCAACTGCAGCTCGCCGATGTACATCTCCCCCGGCTGGCCCAACCTCGAGAACTACGGCAACAACAACTACGGCTACATCTCGCTCGCACGCGCGACCGAGCTTTCCTCCAACACGGCCTACGGCCAGGTCATCGAGGCCATCGGCATCGAGAAGCTCCAGCAGACCGCGCTGCTCGTGGGCATCGACACGCCCGTCAAGCCGGTCCTGGCATCTTCGCTCGGCTCCACCGAGGTGACCCCGCTCGAGATGTGCGAGGGCTACTCCACGATCGCCTCTGGCGGCGTGCACAGGAACCCCGTCGCGATCACCCGCATCGAGGACCGCAACGGCAACGTCGTCTACGAGCACCAAGATGACGGCGAGCAGGTCGTTGACTCCGCCATCGCCGAGGACATCACCGAGGTCCTCGAGGGCGTCTTCAACGCCGGCTACACCACGAGCTACGTCAACGCGTACTTCAGCGCCAACCAGCCCGCAGCCGGCAAGACCGGTACGGCCGACGACGCCTCCGACCTCTGGTTCTGCGGCTTCACCCCCCAGCTCACGACCGTCGTCTGGATGGGCCACCGCCAGGGCAACGACCCGGTCCTCATCTACGGAAGGTACGCGGAGACCTACGAGACCTCCCAGCCCATCTGGACGGACTACATGAACACCGTCCTCTCCGGCGTCGAGCGCGCGGAGTTCCCCACCTCCGACCACAGCGCCACGTACAAGCCCAACAGCTCATGGACCTTCGTGGGCACCAACTCCCAGTCCGACTCCTACGACGACCAGGACTACGAGTACGAGACGCCGACGACACCCCAGACCCCGTCGATCGACGAGCCCACCGTCCCCTCCGAGCCCACGACGCCGACCGATCCCACGCCCGACCCCGAGCCCACGCCCGACCCCGAGCCCACGCCCGACCCCGAGCCCACGCCCG
>CALUNW010000018.1 GCA_944322145.1 uncultured Atopobiaceae bacterium
AGGCAGTATCGAATATCGATAGATGATCTCGATGCGTGGATGCGCTCTCAGCCGCCTGCAAAAAGGATACCTTGAACTGCGGGAGGTCTGGTGAGTCTCTACAGCGCTAGATTGTTTATTTCGGACGCTCGCTGCGTAGAAATGAAACTACACAATCTCGTTTACTCAAAACAGTCGAGTCAAAAAACTTGAGCAAAGCTCTCTCACGCCCCGCCAACCCCGCGCAATCCCTCAAGCGCCGTCCCGCACACGAACGCATCAAGCTCGCCCCAGCGCTCTCGTGCTTCGTCCGAGAGCGAGAGGTCACCAAAGCCTATGAGCCGTCGCAGGTGACCGTGCACCCGTGCCAGGGCATAGTCGGACGCCCTGTGGCTCGTGCTTCCGCAGCGCAGGACTCGACACGCCTGCCTTATGACGGCGACGGCTTCGGCGGACCCTCGTGACGTACGGCCCCGAGAGATTGCATCAACGAGTTTTGTCAACAGCCCGCACGCACGCATGCTTTTGCAACGGTTCATTTTCCCTCCCTCGCACCTCGATTGTGGGGAGTATCCCCGCACGATTCAGGCCCTATGCAACCGTGACGGTTCTGTAAGCCGTCCCCAACACACCCCGCAAACCCAGCGTTCTTCTCGTCATGTGCAATCACCATGTTTCTCCGGACAGAGCGACAGCCGTCGGACCCCGATTGTGTCCGGAAATACATGGCAATCGCCCTCGCCGCCAAATGCGTGCGTATCGCGCCGCCTCCAACGCAGCCCGCGTCCGCCCGTTCTTCTCGCTACAATAGCTGGGCCGAAAAAGTTGACAAAGGGACTGTCCCCCTGTCAGGTAGAAAGAAGACCCATGCCCAGCGCCAGCCTTGCCGAACAGATCGCCTCGCGCCGCACGTTTGCCATCATCTCGCACCCGGACGCGGGCAAGACCACGCTCACCGAGAAGCTCCTGCTCTACACCGGCACCATCCAGTCGGCCGGCTCGGTCAAGGGCAAGTCCAGCGCCAAGCACGCGGTCTCGGACTGGATGGACATCGAGAAGGCGCGCGGCATCTCCGTCACCTCGTCCGTGCTGCAGTTCACCTACGGCGACTGCTGCGTGAACATCCTCGACACCCCCGGTCACCAGGACTTCTCCGAGGACACCTACCGCACGCTCATGGCGGCCGACGCCGCGGTCATGGTCATCGACGGCGCAAAGGGCGTCGAGGCGCAGACGGTCAAGCTCTTCAAGGTCTGCGCGCTGCGTGGGATTCCCATCTTCACCTTTGTCAACAAGCTCGACCACGAGACGCGCGACCCCTTTGACCTCATGGAGGAGATCGAGAGCGTCCTGGGCATCGGCACCTACCCCATGAACTGGCCGATCGGCAACGGCCGCACGTTCCGCGGCGTCTTCGACCGCGCGAGCCGACACGTCCTCGCCTTCGAGGGCGACGGCCGCGCCAACGCCACCAAGCGCGTGAACGAGGTTGAGGCCGCGCTCGGCGACGCCGCGCTCGACGAGCTCATCGGCGAGGAGAACCACCGCAACCTCATGGACGACATCGAGCTGCTCGACGGCGCAGACCACGAGTTCGACCTCGAGGCCGTGCGCACGGGCAAGCTCAGCCCCGTCTTCTTTGGCTCGGCGCTCACCAACTTCGGCGTGGAGCCGTTCCTGCGCGACTTCCTGCACCTGGCGCCCGCGCCGTCGGCCCACGTCGACGCGCTCACGGGCGAGCCGGTCGACCCCGCCGACGACGACTTCTCCGGCTTCGTCTTCAAGATCCAGGCCAACATGGACAAGAACCACCGCGACCGCATCGCCTTCCTGCGCATCTGCTCGGGCAAGTTCGAGCGCGGCATGGACGCCTGGCACGAGCAGGGCGGCCGCAAGATCAAACTGGCAACCGGCACGGCCATGATGGCCGACGACCGCGCCACCGTGGACGAGGCGTACGCCGGCGACATCGTGGGCCTCTTCGACCCGGGAATCTTCTCCATCGGCGACACGCTCTGCCGCGTGGGCAAGCACGTGCGCTACGCAGGCATCCCCACCTTCGCGCCGGAGCACTTCGCGCGCATCGAGCAGGTGGACACGCTCAAGCGCAAGCAGTTCGTCAAGGGCATGGAGGAGCTCGCGCAGGAGGGCGCCATCCAGATCTTCCGCGAGCTCGGCGCCGGCATGGAGCGCGTCATCGCTGGCGCGGTGGGCGTGCTGCAGTTCGAGGTGCTCGAGCAGCGCCTCAAGAGCGAGTACCACGTCGACGTCTACCGCTCGCCGCTGCCGTACTCGCTGATCCGCTGGATCGACGAGTCCGAGGGCGAGGTCGACGTGCGCGGGCTCAACCTCACGCGCGAGACGCTGCGCGTGGAGGACATGCGCGGCGGCAAGCTGCTGCTCTTCACGAGCCAGTGGAACCTCGACTGGGCGATCGAACACAACCCCGACATCCGACTCTCCGAGTTCGGCAACGTGACGTTCTAGCTGCGCCGGGCGAGAAGGACCTGCGGCCGCGCGTTCTTCTCGCCCGTCGTTCTTCTCGCCACGTCTTGCATTCATCATGTTTCTTCGGACAAAAGCGCCCCGAAATCAAGTGCTTTTGTCCGGAGAAACATGATGAACGGAGTGGCGTCGTGCAGCAGCGGTCGCACGCCGCCTTACGCCGCCTGCTCGAAGACCTCCTCGACAAAGCTCACCCGCATGCCCGCCGCCACGAAGACGCCCTGGCCGCGCACGGTCGGGCGCTCGGCAAAGCCCGGCGGCGGAACGGGAACGCCGTAACGGTCGAGCTCCGGCGCCGCGCCGCGCGGAACGCCGTGCAGGTCGAGAAGGGCGGAGAGCTTCCGGGCGCTTCTCGCCGTGGCAAGCGAGAAGCGCGCGATGCTCGGGCGATACACGGTCAGCAGCGCCTCGCGCTTGCGCTCGTCGAGCAGCTTGCTTACCGGTCCCGCCGCGGCGCTCAGGTACTTGTCGTCCCCGTCGAGCTCGCCGATGATGAGCCGCCCCGCCGCGTCGCGCCAGGAGAAGTCCACGCGGAAGGTCCGTCGCGCGTTCGCCGGGTCGGGGAGCGTGAGCTGCAGCGTCGGTTACGCGTACCCCAGCTTGACCATGTTGGCCCGCGCGATCGACTCGCCGCCGCTCTCCGCCGCGGGCTCCGCCCAAACGCAGATCGCCGCCGCGCGTCGCACGCCCGGGCGGTGCCGCAAGCGCGTGCACAGGAGGCTGGCCATAGCCTGTCGCGAGAGTCCCGAGCGCCTGAGCGCCGCGTCCGCGATGGCGAGCGCGTCCTCAAACGGGAAGCTCGCCAAGCAGTCGAAGACCGTGCGCCAAAACGACGTCACGCGCAGCCCGCCTGCGTCCCATGCGGCGTCGCCCTTGATCTCGTGGCTTACGATGCGGGGCGTGCTCGGCGTGCGGCTGCCTCGTTCGTGCATCACGTGAGTCGCGCGAAGCAGGTGCCACGAGACGGGCAGGCCCCATGCCAGCGCGGCGGACTGTGCGCAGAAGACGATGCCCGGCCGAAGCTCGGCGAGCCCGCGTATGACATGAAGCGCTCGCGCATCCGGCTTGAGCTCGCGCCAGTGTTCGCGGCGCACATAGACTCCCGGGACGGGGCACAGAAGATCGCTGCGACGCTTCTTGAGGCGGCGTCTGAGCGCCTTCCTGTCGCGCTCCTCGTGGGGCACGAGGCACGACCCTCCCTCCTCAGCTTGACCGAGGAGCTCATCGATGCGTTTCTCGGCGGCTTTTCCCACGGATCTCCTCTCGACGGGCTTGGGTTGCTTCTACCCGCCGAAGGGTCTGGCGATGCCGATTGGAGCAAAAATGGGCACCCGGCGCATTCATCATGTTCCTACGGACAAAACGAGGCCAAATCGGGCGACTTTTGTCCGGAGAAACATGATGATTGAAAGCCGGCGGCGGGGCGCGTGCGCGCGGCGGGGCGGGATGCCGAGAAGAACGAACGGGCCGTGTGCTGGTTGTGAAGTGGCATGCGCGCCCAACGCCGCTCGCCGATGCAAACACGACGCTCACCGCACAGTAAAAAATCCCCTTGCAACACCCTTGAAATGTGGGAATATATGGGCTAACAAACTTTCTGTTTGGTACTCAGACAAAAAGTTGGCAAGTGGCGCCAAACGGCGCGCACAGGAGCAAGGAGGAAGCGTGAGCGAGAAGATCAAGTGGGTCGTCAACAAGATGCCCAAGAGCGACGATGCGCACCTGGGCATCATGTCCCTCGAGAACGTGGAGGCGGCGCGCAGTTTCCACCGGAGCTTCCCGCAGTACGACGTCACGCCCCTCGCCAAGCTCGACGCGCTGGCGGGGGAGCTGGGCCTCGCGAACCTCGCCGTCAAGGACGAGTCCTACCGCTTTGGACTCAATGCGTTCAAGGTGCTCGGCGGCTCCTTCGCCATGGCCAACTACATCGCGGGCAAGATCGGCCGCCCGGTCTCTGAGATGACCTACGACTACCTCACGAGCGACGAGCTCGCGCGTGACTTCGGCCAGGCGACGTTTTTCACCGCCACGGACGGCAATCACGGCCGCGGCGTGGCCTGGGCCGCCAACAAGCTCGGTCAGAAGGCCGTCGTGCACATGCCCAAGGGCAGCGTGAAGAGCCGCTTCGACAACATCGCCGCCGAGGGCGCCGAGGTCACGATCGAGGACGTCAACTACGACGAGTGCGTCCGCATGGCCGCCACCGAGGCCGAGGCCTGCGAGAACGGCGTCATCGTGCAGGACACCGCCTGGGACGGCTACGAGGAGATCCCGTCCTGGATCATGGAGGGCTACGGCACCATGGCCTCCGAGGCGGCCGAGCAGTATGCGGAGGCCGGCGTGGAGCGCCCGACGCACGTCTTCGTGCAGGCCGGCGTCGGCAGCCTGGCCGGCGGCGTGGTGGGCTACTTCACCAACCTCTTCCCCGACAACCCGCCCATCTTTGTGGTGATGGAGGCCGACACCGCGGCCTGCCTCTACAAGGGCGCCCTGGCCGGCGACGGCGAGCCGCGCATCGTGGACGGCGACATGCCCACGATCATGGCGGGCCTCGCGTGCGGCGAGCCCAACACGCTGGGCTGGGACATCCTGCGCAACCACGTGAGCGTCTTCGTGAGCTGTCCCAACTGGGTGGCCGCCAAGGGCATGCGCGTGCTCGGCGCCCCCAAGAAGGGCGACCCGCGCGTCATCTCCGGCGAGTCCGGCGCCGTGGGCGCGGGCCTGATCACCACGCTCATGGAGTCCGACGAGTACGCCG
>CALUNW010000019.1 GCA_944322145.1 uncultured Atopobiaceae bacterium
AGGAGGCGCCATGGAACAGCACATCATGTACGAGCGCGAGCGGCACACCCCCTTTGAGGTGGCATCTGACCCGGAGGCGTTCGCGGACACGTATGCGGAACTCTGCGGGATCATCCCGATAAATGATCTTGTCGACCTGTACCACAAGGCCTTCCCCGAGCTCCCGATGGACTATGCGACCATGCGCGAGGCGGCGGCACAGCGGCGTCCCGCTTTCCAAGGAGTATGTGACACCTGGTTTGATGACGATGACGTCGAGTATGCGCTGGCAGGAGCATTCTCCGACGCAGGACACGCCGAATGGTTCTTCTACTACATCAAGCATAACGACTGGGAGCATATGGACCGCTACGAGAAGGAGCTCCCGCAAGAGCTCGAGCACGAGAGGGAGCTGCGCGCCGAGCTCGCGAAACGCCATCGCGCTCACCCCATCCACGAGCTCAGCTTCGACGAGCTGGTGAAGGGTCACTCGGCCCTTATCGAGAACGCGGACTGCGTAAAGAGGCTCGTTGAGGCGCTGCTTGACGTGCGCGTCAGCCGACCGGACCATCCAAAGAGAGAAGACGAGCGGTTCTATATCGCACACAACGTGAACAGGATCGCACGCACCACCTCGACCATGATCGACATCAATGGCAACCGCGCCTATGAGGACGCCCAGTTCCTCATGATCTACACCTATCCGCCCGGTCCTCGGGACTACGACCCCTTCCGTGACGAGCCCGATCCCAACGCTCTTCTCGCCATGGAGAAGGTCTCCCGGGAGCTGCCGCTCTGGGGGCTCAACGGATGGAGCCAAGAGGAGGTGCGGGCGCAGATGCTCGAGAGGATGGAAAGCGGGAGCTAAGAGCCCCAGATCATGACTTCGATCCTAGCGGGTGCGATAGACTTGATGAGAAGGGAAAGACATGGTTGGAGGACTCGTCATGGACGTCTCGTCGGCTCAGGTCGCGGCAAAGAAGGCTGTTGAGATCCTCGTCGAGCTCATCCCGGAGGCCAAGTACGCGGCTCTCGAGGGCATCGAGCTGAGTGAGGACGGGACCAGTTGGCGCGTCATCGTTGGCTACGTCCTCGGAAGCGACCTTCCGACCACGGCCCTCGCGGGGCTCACCACCAGCCCGAAGTCGCTGCGCACCTATAAGACGCTCATCCTCGATGGAGCCACGCTCGAGCTCAAGAGGATGGAGCCCTATCATGAGCCGGCGTAAGGTCGCACTCGACACCAACGTCTTCCTGCTCTTTCTTGTTGGGCTTGCGGATCGCGCGGCAATAGCTCGTCACAAACGCCTCTCTGGCTACGATATCGGTTCTTACGATCTTCTTTGCAGGCTTCTTGCGGGCTACGACGAGATTGTCGTCACGCCGGGATGCCTTGCGGAGACGACCAATCTGCTGGATTCAGATAAGAGCCCCCGAACGCGCTGCTATCAGATGCTGAGGGAGCTCATCAAGTCTGGAGAGGCGCTGAGCGAGAAGCACGATCCCGCTGTCAAGGTGGTCGAGGAGAGGCCCTTCATGTGGCTGGGGTTCACTGACGCTTCATATGTGAGGCTAGCCGAAGAGGGCATCCCCGTCATAACGTCGGACTTTGACTTGTTTCAGCAGGCGGTCGCGCGAAACGAGAGCTCAATTAACTTTGGCGCCCTCGTGATGAACCATGGGGCATAACGCCGGCGAGACGGCGAGACGGGGCCGTAGGCCGGGCCACGCGCATGGTCATACAAAAGTCGGGAGTTCTGGGGCGGACTGGAGCGTTTTCCCAGTTGGGCTGTTCGGGGCTGCGGAGATTTGTACGACCATCCGGCTTGGGGGTGTGCACAACGCCGAGAAGTGCGCACAAGACGAGGGCCCGCCGGGCATGGCAGAACCGGCGGGCCCTCTGTGAGGGGTATGCGACGAAGCGGAGCTACTTGTCGCGCGAGTAGTACGTGTTCTTGAGCGGGAGCTCGGTCTGGAGCTCGCCGGTGAGGGCACGGTAGGCGTTCTGGACCGCGGGCGCGGTCGGGATCGTGGCGATCTCGCCGATGCCCTTGGCACCGTAGCCCACGTCGAGCAGCTCGTCCTTCTCGACGTAGATGGCGTTGATGTAGGGAATGTCCGGGGCGCGGAAGAGCCCCAGCGTGCCGAACTTCACCTGCGGGACGCAGTCCTTAAGGTCAAAGCGCTCCGTGAGCGCGTAGCCCATGCCCATGAGCACGCCGCCCTCGATCTGGCCCTGGATGGCGATGGGGTTAACCACCTTGCCGGAGTCGTGCGCGGCGTGGACCTCGGTCACGCGGCCGTCGTCGTCCAGGACCACGACGTGCGTGGCGTAGCCGTAGGCCACGTGGCTCTTGGGGTTGGGGACGTCCGCGCCGAGCTTGTCGGTCTTCTCGAGGTACTCGTAGGAGAACTCGCGGCCCTCGAGCTTGGCGAGCGCGGCCACCGGGTCCTGGGCGTGGTAGCCGGCGCCCGGGCCCACGTAGGGCGTGCCGTCGGCGTACTCCACCACAAAGCCGTCGCCGTGGGCGACCACGGGCTCCGTGCCGGTCTCGGTGCCCTCCTCCACCGCGAGCATGGCGTCGCGCAAAAGGAACGCCGCGCCGCGCACGGCCTCGCCGGTGATGAGGGTCTGGCGCGAGCCGGAGGTGGTGCCGGAGTCGGGCGCATTCTCGGTGGAGCACTCGCCGTTCACGATGTTGGAAAGCGGCAGGCCCGTGGCCTCGGCGACATCCTGCAGGAAGACCGTGTTGCAGCCCTGGCCGATGTCGGAGGTGGCGGAGTAGACCACGGCGCGGCCGTCCTCCACGCGGATCTTGCAGCGGCCGGCGTCGGGCAGGCCCACGCCCACGCCCGCGTTCTTCATCGCGCAGGCAAGGCCGGCATGGCCGGGGTGCGCCTCGTAGACGTCCTTGACCGCGAGCAGGGTCTCCTTGAGGGCGGTGGAGCGGTCGGCGATCTGGCCGTTGGGCAGGACCTTGCCGGGCTCGATGGCGTTGCGGTAGCGGATCTCCCACGGAGAGATGCCCACCTCGTCGGCGAGAAGGTCGATGAGGCTCTCGAGCGCAAACTCGCTCTGGCAGACGCCGAAGCCGCGGAACGCGCCGGCCGGCGGGTTGTTGGTGTACCAGCCAAAGCCGCGGATGTCCGTGTTCTGGTAGCAGTAGGGACCCACGGAGTGCGTGCAGGCGCGCTCCAGGACCGGGCCGCAGAGCGACGCGTAGGCGCCGGTGTCGAAGTTGATCTCGCAGTCCAGGCCCACGAAGGTGCCGTCCTCGTCGCAGCCGAGGGTGAAGGTGCCCTCCATGTAGTGGCGCTTGGGGTGGAAGTTGATGGACTCCTGGCGCGTGAGGCGCACCTTGACGGGACGGTCCACCGCGAGCGCGGCGAGCGCGGCCAGGTGCTGGACGGAGACGTCCTCCTTGCCGCCGAAGCCGCCGCCCACGAGCATGGTCTCCACGACGACCTTCTCGGGCGTGGCGTCCCAGCCCAGCATGTGGGCGATCTCCTTGCGGGAGTCGTAGGCGCCCTGGTCCGACGAGCACACCTTGACGCCGCCCTTGTACGGGAAGGCGACGGCGCACTCGGGCTCGAGGAACGCGTGCTCGGTGAACGGCGTCTTGAAGGTGCGCGTCACCTTGTGCGCAGCTCCCGCGAGTGCGGCGGCAGCGTCGCCGCGGACCACGTGGCGCTGCTGGCAGATGTTGTTCTCGGGCGTGACCCAGTTGCCGAAGGCGAGATACGCGCCGTGGAGCACGGGCGCGCCCTCGGCGCGAGCCTCCTCGATGGAGCGAACGGGCTCGAGGACCTCGTACTCCACCTTGACGGCCTTCTTGGCCTTCTCGAGCGTGGCCGCGTCCTCGGCCACCACGAGCGCGATGGCGTCGCCCACGCAGTGAGTGATGTCGCCCTCGGCGGTCATGACGTCCCAGTCGTAGAGCAGGTGGCCGACGGCGTTCACGGGCACGTCGGCGGCCGTGAGCACGGCGAGGACGCCCGGCATGGCGCGAGCCTTCTCGGCGTCGATCTTGACCACGCGGGCGCGCGGGTACTTGGAGCGCACGGCGCTGGCATAGGTGAGGTCGGGGAAGGCGCGCTCGTCGATGTCGTCGGGGTACTTGCCGTACCCGAGGACCTTGCGGCGCACGTCCACGCGGAAGGCACGCTTGCCCACGCCGTAGTCGTCGCCGCGCTCGAGCTCGGGGTCGATGTTCTTCTCGCCCCGCAGGATCGCGGCGGCGAGCAGGATGCCCTCGATAATCTTCTTGTAGCCGGTGCAGCGGCAGACGTTGCCGCGGATGGCCACCTTGACCTGGTCCTCGGTGGGGTCGGGCACCTTGTGGACGAGGGCCGCGCCCGCCATGACCATGCCGGGGATGCAGAAGCCGCACTGGACCGCGCCCACGGCGCCGAAGGCGTAGACGAAGGCCTCCTGCTCCTCGTGGGGCAGGCCCTCCACGGTCACGATGTCGCGGCCGTCGGCCAGGCGCGTGGTGAGTACGCACGCCTTGGTGGCGCGGTCGTCCACGAGCACGGTGCACGTGCCGCACGCGCCCTCGGAGCAGCCGTCCTTGACGGAGGTGAGCTTGAGGTCGTCGCGCAGGTAGCGCAGGAGCGGCTTGTCGCAGGTGACGACCTGCTCCTCGCCGTTGACGGTGAAGCGGTACTCGGCGGGTGCCTTTGCTGTGGCTGCCATGGTCTCCTCCCCTACTGGGCCGGGGCGTAGATGCCCAGCGTGTCGTGGATGACGCCCTTGCGGCACTTGGTGGCGCACATGCCGCACGCGATGCAGAGGCTGTAGTCGATGCGGGCCTGCTTGTCCTCGACGTGCATGGCGCCCGCGG
>CALUNW010000020.1 GCA_944322145.1 uncultured Atopobiaceae bacterium
CGGCGCTGGGGGATGCGCAGCGTGAAGGTGGTGCCCTTGCCGACCTCGGACTCGACGAGAATCGTGCCGTTGTGTCGGTCGATGATTTCCTTGGTGATGGCAAGGCCCACGCCCAGGCCGCCAGAGACGCGCTCGCGGCTCACGTCGGAGCGCCAGAAGCGCGCGAAGGTCTGCGGGATGTCCTCCTTGGCGATGCCGATGCCGGTGTCCTGCACCGAGATGAGGATGTCGGAGCGGTCCTGCTTCAGGGAGACCTTCACCCAGCCGTCGGGGTTGGTGTAGCGCATGGCGTTGCTCATCAGGTTCACGATGGCCTCGCGCAGCAGGTCGGGGTCGACGTCGGCGTAGAGCTCCCCGTGGGGCGTCTCGTCGACGTAGCGCAGATGGAGGCCCTTCTCGTGGAAGAGCTGATGCTGCGAGGAGACGAGGCCCTTAACGAGGTACGCTACGTCTGTGCGCTCACAGTTGAACTCGGTCGTGCCGTTCTCCAGGCGCGAGAGCTTGAGCATCGCGTCGATGAGGCGCGAGAGGCGGCGGACCTCGGAGGCAACGACCTCGAAGTGCTCGTCGTCGGCAGGCAGGACGCCGTCCTGCATGGCCTCCACCGTCGCCTGCATGGCCATGAGCGGCGTGCGCAGCTCGTGGGCAACGTCACCGGTGAGGCGGTGCTCGAGCTTGATGTCCCGCTCGATGGTGCTCGCCATGTCGTCGAAGGTCTCGCCGAGCTGGCCGATCTCGTCCGGGCCGGTCACGCCCGTACGAGCCGTGAGGTCGCCGTTTCTGATCTGCTTTGCGGTGGAGGTGATGCGCTGGATGGGACGCGCCATGCCGCGCGAGACGAAATAGCCGATGACGCAGGCGAGGATCGTTGCGATGGCCGCCGCGGTGGCGATGGCGCCGTAGGAGTTGGAGCGGAAGGAGGCGTCGGACTTGGTGAGCAGGGCATCCGAGCCCAGGGCCCAGAGCTTCACGGTGCCGACCTCTTCGCCGGCAGGGTTGACGATCGACGAGGTGACGAGCGCGCCCTGGGCGGTCGGGACGACCGAGGGGGCGGTCGTGTGGCCGCGGGCGGCACCCGGAGCCGTCGCCCAGGTGTCGTCATAGAGGACGTGGCCGTCGGAGTCGGTGATCTGCACCACGATGTCGGACGAGAGGCTCGAGGCCGCCGCGGCTGCCTCGGCGGCAGACGTCACGTCGATCTCGCCGTCCTCCTTGATGGACGCCGAGATGCTCGCGGAGGTGGAGTCCGCGATCGCCTGCATGTTCTGGCGCGTGTAGGCCGTGAACTGACGCTCCCACACCACGGCGAGCACCATGACGAGCACGACCGCGGTCATCACCGCGGTCAGCGCGAACGCAAGGGTGAGGCTCGTCGCGTACGGACGTCCTCGCTTGGGAGAGGGCTTGATGGTGTTCCACGTGTTGCGCGTGGGGCGCCTCTGCTTGTCGCTCCGCCCTGCCGCGTCGTCGTTTTCCGTGGTGAAGCGCACGGGCATGCCCCGCGCCCCTTAGCGGGCGGCCTGGTCGGCAGCCTTCTCGGGAGCCTCGAAGCGATAGCCGACCCCGTGGACGGTGTAGAGCCAGCGCGGGTTGCGCGGGTCGTCGCCGAGCTTGGCGCGCAGGTTCTTCACGTGGGAGTCGATGGTCCGCTCATAGCCCTCGAAGTCGTAGCCGAGGACCTTCTCGACGAGCTCCATGCGCGTGTAGACACGCCCGGGATAGCGCGCGAGCGTGGTCAGGAGCTTGAACTCCGAGGCGGTGAGGTCGACCTCATGGCCCTCGACGAGCACCTTGTGGCCGGAGATGTCGATCACGAGGTCGCCGAAGTCGAGGACCTCGAGCTGAGGCTCGGCCTCGGCATGGGCGCGACGCAGCAGCGCGCGAACGCGCGCGACGAGCTCGCGGGGCGAGAAGGGCTTGATGAGATAGTCGTCGGCGCCGAGCTCAAGTCCGATGATGCGGTCCTCGACCTCGCCCTTGGCGGTGAGCATGATGATGGGCACGTTGGAGGTCTCGCGGATGGCGCGGCAGACGCGCTCTCCCGAGAGCTTGGGAAGCATGAGGTCCAAGATCACGAGGTCGAAGGTGTGCTTCTCGAACTCCTCGACCGCGCTCTGGCCGTCGCCGACGCCGCGCACGATGTAGTTCTCGCGCTCGAGATACGCAGCGACCGCGTCGCGAATCGCCTTCTCGTCCTCAACCAGCAGGATCTTCTTCTCGTCTGAAGCCATCTTGGCCTCCCTGTTGCCTCTGTCGTCGCCGGGGATTCGGCCGTAAGCACCTTTAGTGTACCCCACGTTCCGTCCGGCGATTCTCTCTTAAAGGCGGAAGGTGCGCACCGCAACGGAAGCGGGGTATCCCGTGTCGGGGTCCTTGACGGTCGAGAAGGTCACGAACTGGTCGCACTCGCCCGCGCGCGCGGGGAACTCGCCGTAGTCGACGGAGCGGTCCATCGCGGAGAGCGCCGAATACGTCTTCTTTGCCAGGTCAACGACGAGGTACGACGCGTTGCTCTTGATGACGAAGACGTCGTCCTTGCCACAGCCGCACTCCGAGGGCTCGCGGTCAAGCTTCGTGAACCCGGCGGAGGAGGTTCCCATATAGGTGCCCATCTTCCCGAGAAGGCCCCCGGAGCTGTAGCTCGCCTCAACCGAAACGAGAAAGCGGTCGCCCACGCGCGCGGCGCGGAAGGGCCGCACGCTCGCCGGCATGACGAGCTGGTCGACCTTGGTCTTGAGGTCGTCCGAGAGGGAGTAGGCTGTGACGCCGTAGAAGATGCCCTCGTCGCTGTGGACGCGCGGGGCGAGAACGACCGTCCCGCCGCTGACCGTCGGCGTCGTGGCAAAGCGGCCGGGGGACTCCACGACCGCGCGGGCGTCGGCGTCGCCGGCGTGCCAGAGGTAGCAGTGGGAGCTCTCCGTGGTCCTTGACCCGCTCGTCGAGGGCTGGACCTGCCATATCACGCACGAGCCGGAGACGGCGAAGGGCGCCGGGTCATAGTCGGAGGTCCCCTCCCAGAGCAACTTGGTGTCACCCGAAAGCTGGCCATCGTCAAACGACGCGGCGTAGAGGGCCCACGACCTCGTCACGAGGTCGAGCTCGACCCACGCGTACACGTCATCCGAGCAGCGGACGTCGTAGATGACCGTGGTCGACGCCGCGCCCAGGGGGGCGGACAGCACCTCGAGCAGCTCGCCGGAGGAGAGGGAGAGCGCCGAGCCCTTGACCATCGGCTTGGCGGAGGACCCCGCCGTCATGACGGGCGCCCACGTGCCCTCGGAGGGTCGCAGGACGTTTCCCAGCGGGATGGTCCAGCTGCTCTCCTCGGTGAGCGGGGACGTCCCCTCCGAGAAGGACTCGAGCACGCTCTCCGCGGACTCCTCATCGACCACGGTCGGGTCGGCGTCCTGCTCATCGGGTCCATGGGTGCATCCCGAAAGGACCCCCACGGCCGCGACGAGCACGCCGCTCGCGGCAGCGGTCTTGAAGAAGGAGCGACGTGTCAGCTTGGGAGCGCGCACGCTCAGGCCGGCTGGGCAGCCGCGGCGGCCTCCACGAGCGCGCGGGAGAGCTGGTCGGCGCACGACGTCTTGCGCGGGCCGCAGGTGTTGCCGGCAAGGATGCCGACGATCTCGTCGACCTCGTGGCCGGCGACGAGCTTGCTCACGGCCTTGAGGTTGCCGTTGCAGCCGCCCTCGAAGGAGACCTGCTCGATGGTCTTGCCGTCGTCGGCGAGGTCGATGTGGATGGCGCGCGAGCAGACGCCGCGCGGGGTGTAGTCAAAGTGCATGGTTCTTCTCCTTTCGCGATGAAAAGGGACAGTCCCTTTTCATCAGTCGAAGTTCAGCTGCTCCAGGCGGTCAAAGACCACGCCGGCGCGCGTGAGGAAGGCTCGCGGGTCGAAGATGGCGTCGAGCTCCTCCGCCGGCACGGTGCAGCGCGGGTCCGCCTCGAGCTTCTCGCGGAACGTGGTGCCGCCGGCGCACTGCTGCACCTCGCGCCAGGTGGCCATGGCGTTCTCCTGCACGATGGCGTAGGCCTCCTCGCGCGTGATGCCGGTCTCCACGAGGGCGAGAAGGACCTTGGACGAGAAGATCAGCCCGCGCGTCTTGTTGAGGTTGGCGAGCATCTGCGCCGGGTAGAGAATCAGGCCGTCCACGATGCGGGTGAGGCACTGGAACATGTGGTCGAGGGCGATGAAGCTGTCGGCCTGCGCCACACGCTCGGCGGAGCTGTGGGAGATGTCGCGCTCGTGCCAGAGGGCCACGTTGTCAAAGGCCACCTGCGCGTTGGCCTTCACCACGCGGGAGAGGCCGCAGACCTTCTCCACGGTGATGGGGTTGCGCTTGTGCGGCATGGCGGAGCTGCCCTTCTGGCCCTTGCGGAACGGCTCCTCGGCCTCGAGGGTGTCGGTCTTCTGGAGGTTGCGGATCTCGGTGGCGATGCGCTCGCAGGTGGCGGCGGTGGTGGCAAGGACGCCGGCGAGGTAGGCGTGGTGGTCGCGCGAGATGACCTGCGTGGACAGCGGGTCGTGGACCAGGCCCAGGTGCTCGCAGACGTACTCCTCGACAAACGGGTCGATGGAGGAGTAGGTGCCCACCGCGCCGGAGATGGCGCCAAAGGCCACGTTGGCGCGGGCGTCCTTGAGGCGGTCGTAGTCGCGCTTGAGCTCCCAGGCCCAGCTGCCGAACTTCATGCCAAAGGTCATGGGCTCGGC
>CALUNW010000021.1 GCA_944322145.1 uncultured Atopobiaceae bacterium
AACGGTATACTAAGAGGTTGAGTGCAAACACGTCGAAGGGAATCGACCATGGCCGAGATGGAGCTTCGTCCGGATTCGCATGGCAAGGTGAGGGACATCTACGATTGCGGCGACAGCCTGCTCATGGTCGCGTCGGACCGCATCAGCGCGTATGACTTCATCCTGCCCGACGAGATCCCCCACAAGGGCGAGATCCTCACTCGCATCTCCGCGTTCTGGTTCGAGCGCTTTGCGGACCTCATTCCCAACCACATGATCTCTTGTGACGTGGCGGACCTGCCCGAGGAGTTCAAGCCCTATGCCGACTATCTCGCCGGCCGCTCCATGCTGGTCAAGAAGGCGCAGACCGTGCCCATCGAGTGCATCGTCCGCGGCTACCTCACCGGCTCCGGCAAGAAGACCTACGACGAGGACGGCACCGTCTGCGGCATCAAGCTCCCGGACGGCCTGACCGAGGCCTCCAAGCTCCCGGAGCCGATCTTCACCCCGTCCACCAAGGCCGAGCTCGGCGACCACGACGAGAACATCTCCTTCGAGCGCTGCTGCGAGATCGTGGGCACTGACGTGGCCGAGCAGCTGCGCGACGCCTCGCTCTCGATCTACAGGGCCGCGGCCGACTACGCTGCCGAGCAGGGCATCATCATCGCCGACACCAAGTTCGAGTTTGGCTTCATCGACGGCAAGCTCACGCTGATCGACGAGTGCCTCACGCCCGACTCCAGCCGCTTCTGGCCTGCCGACTCCTACGAGGAGGGCAAGGTCCAGCCGAGCTACGACAAGCAGTACGTTCGCGACTGGCTGCGCGCAAACTGGGACATGACCGGCGAGCCCCCTCGAATTCCCGCCGAGGTCATCGAGGGCACGTCCGCCCGCTACCAGGAGGCGTTCCAGATCATCACCGGCACCGAGTTCAAGCCTGTCAAGGCGTAAGGGAGTTCAATGTCACTGCGCGATACCATCGACGGCGCCCGTCGCGAGGCCGAGGGCAACGTCGTCGGCCGCCCCAAGAAGGAGGCCGAGAACCTCGGCGCTGGCGAGGAGGAGAAGAAGGGCTTCTCGCGAAGCTCGGCCGCGAAGGCCAAGCCCTCGCGTGAGGCCGCTGCCTCCGTCCGTACGGCGTCCAAGCCCAAGCAGTCGAGCTCTCTCGGTGGCGCGGCGGAGACCAAGGAGGAGAAGCGCGAGCGCAAGCGCCGCGAGCGCGAGGAGCAGGACTTCCGCAACCGCGCCTATGACATCCTTCTGCGCAGCAACGATGACTACAAGCGCACTGAGCGCGTCTTCTGGATCATCCTCGGCGCGGGCCTTGCGCTGGCCGTCATTTCGCTCGTCTGCGTCTATCTCTTTGGCCAGAGCCCTGACATGAGCTCCTGGCAGGGTATCCTTTCGGTAGGCTCGCTCGTTGCGGCGTACGGCTTCATGATCGCCAGCTTCATCTACGACTGGGCCAAGCGCCGCCCGTACCGCAAGCAGACCGAGAGTCGCGTCCGCGGCCTCTCCGACAAGAAGCTCCTCGATCTTCTCGAGCAGGAGCGCGCCAAGGAGACGGCAAAGAAGGGCGACAAGACGAAGTAGGCACGCTGCGGTACTCGGTGCTAGAATAGCGTTCCATGCCTTCGTAGCTCAGGGGATAGAGCACCGCTCTCCTAAAGCGGGTGTCGGCCGTTCGAATCGGCCCGGGGGCACCAGGGAAATCGCAGGTCGGGGTTGGCAAGCTGCCCCGACCTGCTTTTTTTGTCTTGATGTGGCGGACTCAAGGGTCCTCGCCGCTTGGGACCCAAATCCTCATTTGCATCCTCAACTAAGGGGGCGTCCGCAATCGGCGACATAGGCCAAACCATCCACAACCGGCCCGTAATCCTCGCCCGTCGGATACCGGGCCAGTTCCGGACGTTTCGGACGCCCAGACCGTCCGCACCTAGCCCGTTATTCTCGGCGGTCCCGCCCCGCCCCGCCCGCGATGCTCCTGCCGCCGAGAACACAAATCCGGATTTGGGTGCTGGCATTCCGTCCGCATGTGTCCTCGAGGGCCTGCTCGGCCGCGTCCCGTGACGCCTTGATCCCAAAACGACCGAAGCCGGCCCGCGGTTGCAGGGCTGGCTTCGGTGGCGCAATTATGTGTCGCGCAGACTAATACGAGAAGAGATTGACCCTTCGCCGATCGAGGGCGTCTCGGTTCCGGTCTCGTCGCTCGTCGTGCCGCCGCCGGTGCCGGGATCCTGCGGATAGGGCTCCGTCGTGAGGGTGATCGTGGCCCCCTCTGCGGCGGTGCCGGTCGGGTACTGGTCGGTCACAACGCCGCTCGCGGAGCTTCCCTGCGTGAGCGCGACGGAGAAGCCGGCGCTCGTGAGCTTGGTGTACGCGATGCTGTAGTCTGACCCGATGACATAGGGGACGTCGACGGTGGTGTCGACCGGCTCAGGTCCCTGGGAGATGTAGATGGTGACCTCGTGACCCTTCTCCACCTCGGTGCCCGATGTGGGATCGGTTCGGATGATGGTGCCCTCGGCGTCGCTCGAGCTGTGCGCGTAGTCACGCTTGACCTTGAGGCCAAGGTCGGTGAGGGCCTCCTCCGCCGCGTCCGCATCCTGGCCGGTGACGTCGGGGACCTCGATGGGCTCCGCCCCGCTGGAGAGGTAGAAGGTGATGGTGCTGTTGCGCGCCACCATCTCCCCGGGCTCGACGTTCTGGCCGCAGACCTTGCCAGACTCGATGTTGTCATCCGGGCGGTCGTCGCCCCTGCGCGGGGTGAGGCCATACTCCGCGAGCTTTTTCTCGGCCTCCTCCTGCGTCATGTTGCTCAAATCGGGAACCTCGACCTGGTCGACGGGGCTCTCCCCCTGGGAGACCATGATGTCGATCTTGGAGCCCTCCTCCGCCATCTGCGTGGAGGTCGGGGTCTGGTCAAAGACGAGGCCCTCCTCGTAGTCCTTGGAGTAGCCGCCCCTGACGTTGCCCACGTCAAAGCCGTTCTGCTCGATGAGCGCGATGGCCTCCTCCTGCGTCCTGCCGATGAGGTTGGGCACCTGCTTCATCGCCGCCCGGGAGCCGAGCGCGGAGAACACGACGAAGACCGCCACGCCGATGGCGAGTAGCGCCCCGAGGACGCCGAGGATGACGTTCCTGCGATGCCTGCGCTCGCGCGCCTCCTCCTCCTCGGCCGCCTGCTCGGTCGCGCTCTGGACGCGATAGCGGTTGGTCCGCTCCACGCGCGGAAGCGTCGCCGTGCCGCTCTTGATGGGCTGCACGCCCGCGCCGCGCTCGATCTTGTTGGTGGCCTGAGCCGCGAGCGTGGCCGTCGCGCTGTTGACGGCCTGCATGCGACCGGCGAGATAGTCGCGCAGCACGTGATAGAGCTCGTCGGCGGTCTGGAAACGCGCCGCGGGGTTCTTCTGCATGCACTTGAGGATGATCGACTCGAGCGACGGGTCCACGGCGGGGTTGAGCTGGCTGGGCGGCTTGGGCTGCTCGTTGACCTGCTTGAGCGCCACGGAGATGGCGTCGTCGCCCTGGAAGGGAACCTGCCCGGTGGCAGCCTCGTACATCACGATGCCGAGGGAGTAGATGTCCGTCGTGGGGCCGAGCTCCTTGCCCTGGGTCTGCTCGGGCGAGACGTAGTGAGCCGTTCCCAGGACCGAGTTGTCCTGCGTGAGATGGCTGTTCTTGGCGCGCGCGATGCCGAAGTCCATCACCTTGATGTTGCCGTCGGGCTGCACCATGATGTTCTGCGGCTTGATGTCGCGGTGGATGATGTCGTGCTTGTGCGCCACAGAGAGCGCCTGCGCGATCTGGGAGCCGATCTGCGCGACCTTCTTGCAGTCGAGCGCGCCGTGCTTGCGGATGCCGCTCTTGAGGTCGGTGCCGCGGAGGTACTCCATCACGATGTAATACGTGTCGGCGTCCTTGCCCCAGTCATAGACGCTCACGATATACGGGCTCTGCAGGGCGGCCGCCGCCTGGGCCTCCTGCTTGAAGCGCGCGGCAAAGGAGGGGTCGCTCGCGTACTGGGGCAGCATCGTCTTGATGGCGACGGTGCGGCCGAGCACCTCGTCGAGTCCGCGGTAGACCGTGGCCATGCCGCCTGAGCCGATCTTGTCCTGTACCTGATACCGTCCGCCGAGAATCATCCCTGGCATGATCTCTCCCATCCTGCTCGCGGCCTGCGCCGCGCGTTACTCTCACTGAGGCCGTCGTTCGTCTGTGCTACGTGTGTGCTGCGTCTCTCGCGTCCTTCTCGCCCAGCCCCCTCAGGTGCCGGCGCCGCTCGACTGGACCTGGAGCGCGCGTGCGAGCACCTGGCCCGCCAGGCTGGCGGCAAAGCCCTCGACGTCCACTCCCTGCCCCTCGACGCAGACCGAGATGACCAGCGTCGGGTTGTCGTACGGCGCAAAGCCGATAAAGAACGAGTTGATGTTGCCGTTCTCCACCTG
>CALUNW010000022.1 GCA_944322145.1 uncultured Atopobiaceae bacterium
ACGGGCTCGATGATCACGCGCACGCTCTCCGACGCCAACGTCATCCAGCAGACGCTGCTGATGTCGGTCCTCATGATCTTCCCCGTGCCCATCATGTGCGCGATCTCGATCTGGCTGGCCTTCTCCACGGACGTGACGATGGGGTGGGTGCTGCTCGCCGTCACCCTCGCGATCGTGGCGATCTCCGCCGCGGCCGTGGCGAAGTCCGCGCCGATCTTCACGCGCCTGCAGGGCTTCATCGACAACATGAACACCCGCCTGCGCGAGTCGATCACCGGCGTCCGCGTGATCCGCGCCTTTGGCAAGGAGTCGCGCGAGCGCGGCCGGCTCGACGAGACCTTCTCGGACTACGCGAGCAACGCCATCCGCGTGAACCTCGTCTTCGCGGTCACCGACTGCATGACCTTCTTCCTGATGAACGTCGTCGAGGCCACGATCATGTGGGTCGGCGCGGACCGCGTGGGCGCGCACGCCATGCAGATCGGCTCGATCTCGGCGCTCGTGGAGTACGCGATGCTCATCATGATGTTCATGATGATGGCGCAGTTCGCCATCCTGCAGGTGCCGCGCGCCCTGGCGTGCCTCACCCGCGCCGCCGAGGTGCTCGACGTGACTCCCGAGATCGCCGACGCCGACGCGCCCGCCGCCCTTCCCGCCGGCGCCTCGTCCGGCGACGAGGTGGCGCGCTTCGACCACGTGAGCCTGCGCTTCTCGGACGCCGACGAGGACACCCTGCACGACATCTCCTTCGCGCTGCGCCGCGGCCAGGTCACGGCCATCATCGGCAACACCGGCTCTGGCAAGTCCACGATCGCCAAGATGCTGCTTCGCTTCAACGACGTCACGGGCGGCAGCCTCACCTTCGGCGGCGTCGACGTGCGCCGCCTCGCCCAGGACGACCTGCGCCGCCGCATCGCCTACGTCCCCCAGAAGGCGTGGCTCTTCTCGGGCACCATCGCCGAGAACCTGCGCCACGGCGACGCCGACGCCCCCGACGCCCGCCTCTGGCACGCGCTCGACGTGGCCCAGGGCGGCTTCGTGCGCGACCTCGCGGACGGGCTCGGGACGCGCGTGGCCCAGGGCGGCACGAACTTCTCGGGCGGCCAGCGCCAGCGCCTCGCCATCGCGCGCGCCCTCGTGCGCCGCGCGGACCTCTACGTCTTTGACGACTCGTTCTCCGCGCTCGACTACAAGACCGACGCCGCGCTGCGCCACGCGCTCGCCGGCGAGCACACGCACGCCGCGACGCTGATCATCGCCCAGCGCGTGAGCACCATCCACGACGCCGACCAGATCGTCGTCCTCAAGGACGGCGAGGTCGTGGGCCTGGGCACCCACGACGAGCTCATGGAGGCGTGCCCCACCTACCGCGCCATCGCCGACTCCCAGACGAGAGGGGGAGATGCAGATGCCTAGCGAGAAGAACCAGGAGCTCGACCAGCTCGAGAGCCTCGAGCGCGGCGCCGCGCCCGAGCCCGCGCCCGAGGAGGAGCTCGACGTGCCCTCCGACGCCCTCGGCACCGCCGCGCGCCTCTGGACCGTCGCGGCCGGCCAGCGCTGGAGGCTCGTGGTGGCAGCGTTCTGCTCGGTCGCCTACGTGGCGGGCAGCCTCGGCGCCACCGCCTACAGCGCCGGCCTCATCGACCACCTCTGGGCGGGCATCCAGGCGAGCTTCGCCGCCGGCGAGCCCTTCGTGGTCTCGCTCGACAACGCCGGCATCGAGATCCTCACCTTCTTCGGGATCTGGACGGCGGCCTGGGCGGCCTACGCCGTGCAGGCGCTCGTCATGGCGAGCTTCGCGGAGCGCCTGAACCTGCGCCTGCGCGGCCAGATCGCCGACAAGCTCGCGCGCCTGCCGCTTTCCTACTACGACGCGCACCAGCCGGGCGACACCATCAGCCGCGCGACCAACGACCTCGACAAGATCTCCGAGGTCCTGCAGCGCGGCCTGCTCCAGCTGCTCATGGCCTTCTTCATGGTGGGCGGCGCCATCGTGCTCATGGCCACCTACGACGTGGTCCTCACGGCGATCTTCGTGGCGTTCGCGCTCGTCGCGGCGGTGGTGACCAAGCTCGTGACCACCTACACGCTCAAGCTCGCCGCCGCGCGCCAGGACGCGCTCGGGACCCTCACCGGTCGCGTGGAGGAGGCCTACAGCGGCCGCGCCGTCATCAAGGCCTTCGGCCGCGAGGGCGCGAGCGCCGCCGAGATCCGCGAGGCCGCCGAGGCGCTCGCGGACGCCTCCGGCACCGCCGACTTCGTCACCAACGCGATCGCGCCCGCGATCCGCCTGCTCATGCGCCTCTGCCAGGTGACCATCGGTCTTCTCGCCGGCGGCATGCTCGTCATGGGGCAGATCTCCGTGGGCGTCTTCCAGGCGTTCTTCCAGTACGTCATGCAGGCCTCCGAGCCGCTCACGCAGCTCTCCCTCACGGTCAACATGCTCCAGGGCGCGCTGGCCGCGGCGGAGCGCGTGTTCGTGCTGCTCGACGAGCGCGAGGTCGTGCCGGATCCCGCCGCGCCCGCCGCGCTGCCCGAGCCGGTGGAGGGTCGGGTGGCCTTCGAGCACGTCCGCTTTGGCTACGCCTCCGACCGCCCGCTCATGAGCGACGTCTCGCTCGTGGCGGAGCCGGGACAGAAGGTCGCCATCGTCGGCGCCACGGGCGCGGGCAAGACCACGCTGATCAACCTGCTCATGCGCTTCTACGAGGTGGACGGCGGCCGCATCACGCTCGACGGCGTGGACACCCGCGAGCTCACCCGCGCGGAGCTCCGCCGCCAGTTTGGCATGGTGCTGCAGGACGCGTGGCTCTTCGAGGGCACCATCGCCGAGAACATCGCCTACGGCAAGCCCGGCGCCACGCGCGAGGAGGTCGAGGCGGCCGCCCGTGCCGCGCACGTTGACTTCTTCGTGCGCACGCTGCCGCACGGCTATGACACGATGCTCTCCAACGACGCCGAGAACATCTCCCAGGGCCAGCGTCAGCTGCTCACCATCGCCCGCGCGATGCTCACCGACCCGGCGATCCTCATCCTCGACGAGGCCACCTCGAGCGTGGACACCCGCACCGAGCAGGCCATCGTTCGCGCGATGGAGGCCATCATGGAGAACCG
>CALUNW010000023.1 GCA_944322145.1 uncultured Atopobiaceae bacterium
TGGTCGTACAAATCTCCGCAGCCCCGAACAGCCCAACTGGGAAAACGTCCCGGCACGCCCCAGAACTCCCGACTTTTGTACGACCATGCGCACGGCCCGGCCTACGGCCTCGTCACGCCATCGCCTGGCGGCGCGCGGCGCGCTCGTCCTCCTCGTCCATGCGCTCGATGAGCCACACCTTCATGAGGGACTGGCGCGTCACCCCATAGCGCGCTGCGAAGGCGTCCAGCCGCGCGATGACCGGGTCGGTCATGTCGAGCGCGACCCTTCTGCTCGGCTGCTTTCCAGGCTGCTCGATGCTCGTCATGTCGATATGGGCGGTGATGTCCTCGCCCTCGTCGACCATGCGGTCGATGTCCTCAGCGCTGACCGTTGACCTTGTCATAGAGCGCCGCCTCCTTTCTGGTTGCCCGCCTCACGGAAATGATACGAATCGCCTCGCCGCGCCTGGCGGTGACGGCAAGCCAGACCGAGCCTCCGTAGCGAGCGAGCACGCCGTAACGCTGCTCTCCCGAGACCCGAATGCGGAACTCGACGCGATTTGCGTCTCCCCAGAGCCAGCGCGCCTCATCGAAGTCGATGCCATGTTTCTCAGAGTTGTGCGCGCTCTTGTTCGGATCCCATTCGAACAGCATCTTTTCCTCCTAGTATAGTACGGAATCAGTACTATAAATTGACAAGTAACAGGAAATGAAAGGCATGCAATCTTGGTGTCGTCCGTGTGGGGAGCACACCCTAGCACGGGGGCGGCGGACCTCGTCTTGCACGCAGATGCACCGGAGCTGAATGACCAGCTCAGACGGGGCGAGAAGAACCTCGGCCCCGGGATTCTGTCGGCAGACGGCGCCGCTCGGCCGGCAGCCGGCGAAGGCGCCCCGCGGCGTGCGCACTTCTCGGCGTTGTGTGTACCTCGCGAGCCGGATGGTCGTACAAATCTCCGCAGACATTCACAGCCCAACTGGGAAAACGTCCCGGCATCCCCGAGAACCCCCGACTTTTGTACGAACATAATGGTTACGTGAAGACGAGCGAGCGGAGGGCCTGCGCCGCCTGCTCGAGGCCTCGCGCGCGTCCGGCAACCCGATTAGGTGGTGCTAGCGATGGCGCGCCGCGTCGTTCCGGGTGACCCCTCGGTCGAGGTTCCCCACCTCGGTCCCAATGACCTCCACGCGCTCAACCGCCTGACGGCGTACAACCGCTCCGAGCTCGAGGGGAGCGACTGTCGCTGCGGCTGCTTCCACTGCGGGAGCATGTTCCTCGCGCGTGAGGTCGCCCGCTGGATGGCCGAGAAGGACGGCGCGGACACCGCACTCTGCCCCCGCTGCGGCTGCGACGCCGTCATCTACGAGACGCCGGCGTACCCGCTGTCGACGGCGCTGCTCACGACCCTCTACCTGGGTTGGTTTGGCTCGGAGTACGATGAGCGGAAGAGGTCCGTGACCTACGCGCCGTCCTTCTCGGACTACAAGGGCTGGCTGCGGAAGGGGATTCCGTTTCGGATGGAGAGCAGGCCCGCCGACCAGGTCGCGGGCGAGGTGGACCTGTTCCGCGAGCCCGAGCGCGACGACGCCGGCGGCATGGTGCGAATCGAGACGAGCGACCATCGTGACCTGGTGTTCATTGACGAGTGGGGGAGGAGCCTGCCCTACACGGTCATGACCGGGCAGCAGCGCCTCGTCCGCGGCCTCGTCGATGAGCACGGGCCGCGCCTGAGGGGCCTCATCGCCGACCCCAACGACTGGAAGCTGCGCCTCATCGTCGAGTACGGGTGATTCCGGCGCCAAGGCAAACCGTGCGGCTTTACCGCCAAGTCTTTACCGCCACTGGCGGTAAAACGGAATCCGGAGCGCCGGATCGAGGAGTAGCCAGCAAACCATCAATCAACGCTCCCGTCACGTCGCGGAAACACAGGTAGGGCAAAGTTGACCTTTGTGTATCCGACGCCGCCCCGCGCGCCAATCGAGAGGCCCCTCATGTTCGACTTTCTCATGTCCGCCATCACCGCGCTGAACGACAACGTGCTGTGGGGCGTCCCCATGGTCGTGCTGATGCTCGGAACCGGCGTGTTCCTGCTCGCCGTCACCAGGGGCGTCGTGTTCACGCGCTTCAATGTGGTCATGCGTTACACCACCAAGACGCTCTTCCGGCGCGCCGACCCGTCCGAGGCGGGGGAGGGCACCATCTCGCCCTTCCAGGCGGTGTGCACCGCGCTCGCCGCGACGCTCGGCACCGGCAACATCGTGGGCGTGGCGCTCGCGGTGGCCACGGGCGGCCCGGGGGCGATCTTCTGGCTGTGGCTCTCCGCACTGGCCGGCATGGTCATCAAGTTCTGCGAGGTCACGCTCTCGGTGGCCTACCGCACGCGCAACGAGCGGGGCGAGATCGTGGGCGGCCCCATGTACTACATCTCCCGCGGTCTGGGCAAGACTTGGCTCGCGATGCTGTTTGCCGCCTTCGGCTTCCTCGCGTCCTTTGGCATCGGCGCGAGCGTGCAGGCCAACTCGCTCGCCGGCAGCGTGAACGCAACCTTCGGGGTGCCGCTGCCCGTCATCGGCGCCGTCGTGGCGCTGCTCGCGGGGCTCGTCCTCATCGGCGGCATCACCCGCATCGCGCAGATCACCGAGAAGCTCGTGCCCTTCGCGGCCATCTACTACCTCGCCGGTGCCGCGGCGGTGCTCGTGGTGAACGCCGCCGAGATCCCCGCCGCGATCGCCCAGATCTTCCGCGACGCCTTCACCGGCACGGCGGCCACGGGCGGCTTCCTGGGCGCCACGGTCATGTACGCGTGCCGCGTGGGCATGTCGCGCGGCGTGTTCACCCACGAGGCGGGCATGGGCTCGGCGCCCATCGCGCACGCCTCCGCCGACACCGACCACCCCGCCCGCCAGGGCCTGTGGGGCACGTTCGAGGTGTTCTTCGACACCATCGTCATGTGCACGATCACGGGCCTCGTGATCATCACCTCGGGGCTGTGGCACGCCGACCCCATGATGTCCGAGGGCGCCATGAGCTCGGCGGCCTTTGGGCAGAGCATCCCCGGCGGCCAGTACATCGTGACCGTGGGCCTCATGCTCTTCGCGTTTGCCAC
>CALUNW010000024.1 GCA_944322145.1 uncultured Atopobiaceae bacterium
AGAAGAGACGGACATGAGAGGAGGCTGGCCGATGCAGATCCCCCGCAATGCACCCGACCGCGACCCCGAGCGGCTCGTGCGCGACTATGCCGACCTCGTCCTGCGCGTGTGCTACACCTACCTACGCTCGACGGCCGACGCCGAGGACGTCTGCCAGGACACGCTCGTGAAGCTCATCTGCCGCGACGAGCCGTTCCGCGACTCCGGTCACGAGCGCGCCTGGGTCATACGCGTGGCGGCCAACGCCTGCAAGAACCTGCTGCGGGACCGCGGCGCGCACCCCGAGGCGGACCTCACCGCCGTGCCGGAGCCCGCTGCGGCGGAGGCACCGGATGAGGACGCGCTCCGGCATCGCGACGACCGTGTGCTCGCTGCCGTGATGGCTCTCCCGCTCCCGCAGCGCGAGGCGGTCTACCTGCGCTACTACGAGGGCTACCCCACGCGCGAGGTCGCGCGGATCGTGGGCGCCACGGACGCCGCCGTGCGCCAGCGCCTGAGCCGCGCCCGCGCGAGCCTCAGAGACGACCTGAAGGGAGACTATGATGACTTCCCCGCTTGATAGCTACACCGCCTCGATGGGCGACCTGCACTTTTCCGACGAGGCAAAGGCGCGCATGGCCGAGAGCCTGCGCGCGGCCGCAGCCGCAAGAGACGCCGAGAAGAACGCGCAGCCCGCGGCCCCTGCCGAGGTCCTGACCTTGCCCGCGCGCCGCCCCGCTCGCCCCCATGCGCGCCGCTGGGCGTGCGTCGCCGCCGGGCTTGCCCTGGCGCTCGTGCTGGGCGGGGGCGCCACCGTCGCCGTGGCGGTGGGCGTGCTGCCCAACCCGGCTGACGTGCTCTCGGACGTCTTCGGCGGCGCGCCGTCCCAGACCGAGCTCCTGAACGACGTGGGTCGGCCGATCGGTGCGAGCGCGACCTCGAACGGCGTCACCGTGACGGCCGAGGCCGTGGCAGGCGACCGGTTCAACTATGCCGTGGCCTACTCGATTGAGTTCGACGATCCCGCCGCGCTCGAGGGGATTGAGTTCCACGAGGGTGGCACGCTGACATACGTGGGGGACGCGTTCCTGCGTGTGGACGGCGCGATGAGCGGCGGCGGTCTCGTCCGGCTCTACGACGCCGACCCCGGTGACAACACTCTGCAGCTCGTGCAGGTCATGGGAGTACAGACGTGGAACGACGCGGGCATCGTGGGCCGCACGGCGCGCTTCTCTATGAGCAAGCTCGAGATCTACGCCGATGACGGGGAGTTCAAGACGCTGGCAGCCGGCGATTGGGACCTCAAGTTCGAGATGAACTTCGTGGACACGACCGTCGACCTGCCGGCGGGCCAGAGCACGACGTGGCAGGGCTCGGCCGTCACGATCGACGCCGTGGCGGTGTCCTCCCTCGGCGTCACGGTGGACTACACGATCGACCGGCAGACGCGCGACCTCGCGCTTCCCGGTGAGGTGAGCGACGAGGCCCTGGAGGAGCAGGCCGCCACGACTGGCCTTCCCGTCATCGTGACCTTTGCGGACGGGACGACGTTCGACGCCACGGATGCCAACGGCTCCGCGGTGAAGCACGGCGACGGCACGACCACCGTCTCCAAGGCGACGACCTACGACCACATCGTGGACACGGATGACATCGTGAGCGTGACCGTGGGCGACGTGGAGATCCCCGTGAACGCCGCGTAGAGCTGCGATAACCGTGCGCTACGGGAGGGGCGAGCCGTCCGAGCGGCCCGCCCTTCCTTGCCGTCTATCCGGGGCGCGTGCGGTCAAGCGCCACCCTTGTGCCGAAGGACCAGTTCGGTCTCCTCCATGGACCCCTCGTCGAAGGTGACCCCGGTCCTCTCGAACCCCATGTGCTCGTAGAAGCCGAGTGCGGCGGCGTTCGAGGAGAATGCGCTCAGCACGACGTCTCGCTCGCCGATTCGCGCGAGGGCCGCCTCAAGGAGTGCGCGGCCGACGCCTCGGCCCTGGAACTCCCGGAGGACATAGAGGTTGCCGACCTCGGCCGCGCCGTCGACGCTGAAGTGCGAGCGGCAGCGATTCGACCATGCGATATAGCCGACGACCCTTCCATCGACCTTCGCCACGAGCGTGCGCAGGCTGGTGAGCCGGCGCGTGACGTCATCGGCGAACTGCGGCGTGATTGTGTCGTTGAGCTCGTCCGGAAGCAGTCCCCGGTATGTCTCCTGCCACGTCTGCGCATGGACTGCCGCCTTCTCCGGGATGTCCTCGGGGGCGAGGGGAAGTATCTGAGCCATGGGAGTCCCTTCGACGCGTCAATCATAGTGAAAGATAGGCGTTCGATAACGCATTCCGCTGGAAGGTCGCTGTGCGGCCGACACATATGAGTGTCGGCATATTTGATGCTTTGGAGCGAGAAGTGCCGGGTCCTTCTCGGCGTTCACCGAGAAGTTTGATCTTGGATGCCCTGACGAGCCGACACTTATAAGTGCCGGCAGGTAGCCTTTTTGTTGCTCGCCTCCGCTGGCCGAGTAAGGCTTGTCAGTGTCGGAGCTGCGTTGTAGGGTGGTAACGTACTGTACCCGGCGAAAGGTCGACATGCTCTAGGTCCTTCTCGACATATCAGTTCCGCCTGATGGGAGAAGACCATGAAGTCGACCATGACTGCCGCCGCGCGCGACTACGTTCGCGCATTCTATCGTGACAACCGTCTCAACCTTTCCGCCGCGCTCGTGCTCACGGTGCTCGACGTGCCCGCCGCGCTCGTGGGGTCGTGGCTTCTCGGCCGCATCATCGACGTCATCGGCACCGGTGACGTCTCCGAGCTCGCGCGCCTGGCCGTGTTCTGCGGCGCCTTTCTGCTGGCATCGCTCGCCGTGAGCCTCGGGATGTATCGTGCCAAGTGCGCGTTCATCTATCGCGCGCTCGCGCAGTACAAGTCGCTCGCGTTCGAGCGCCTCTCCGAGAAGGGCGTGCGCGCCTTCGCCCGCGAGAACACGGGCAGCTA
>CALUNW010000025.1 GCA_944322145.1 uncultured Atopobiaceae bacterium
GGCCGCCGCGGGCCTCATCGAGAAGCTCGCGGAGGCGGCCGAGAGGAACGAGGCGCGCCGCGGCGAGAGGGTCGGGCACGACCTCGCGGGCGGCGTCGTGCTGGAGCATGTGGGCTTTGCCTACGGCGGCGGGGAGCCCGTGCTCGCCGACGTGAGCCTCTCGCTGCGCCCCGGAGGCCGCTACGCGCTCGTGGGCGCCTCCGGCAGCGGCAAGTCCACGCTGCTGAACCTCCTCATGGGCGGGGAGGACGGCTATACGGGCAGCGTCCGCGTGGGCGGTCACGAGCTGCGCGACGTCGACGCGGGGAGCCTCTGCGACCTCATGGGCCTCATCGACCAGCAGGTCTTCCTCTTTGACGATACGCTGCGAAACAACGTGACGATGTTCCGCGACTTCCCCGAGGAGGCCGTTCTGGACGCGTGCCGCCGCGCCGGCCTGGGTGCGCTTGTCGCCGAGAAGGGCCTGGGGTACGAATGCGGCGAGGGCGGCGCCAACCTCTCGGGAGGCGAGCGGCAGCGCGTCTCCATCGCGCGTGCGCTGCTGCGAGAGACGCCGGTCCTTCTCGTCGACGAGGCGACGTCGGCGCTGGACGCGAGGACTGCCGCCGAGGTGGCTGGAGCGATCCTGGACCTCGAGGGGCCCATGCGCCTGGTGGTGACGCACCGGCTGGAGCCGGCGCTGCTCGAGCGCTACGACGAGATCTTCGTCCTGCGCGAGGGGCGCGTGGTCGAACGGGGTAGCTATCCGCGCTTGCGTCCGCGGGCGGCTACTTCGCCGGGCTTTGCGCCGTTGCTGGGTGACGGGAGCCGGAGCGAAGGCCCCCGTTGCCCCCTGGAAAAGAAGGGGGCAACGGGGGTCTGCGGGGCATAATGGACCTCGGGAGGCCGATTGCTACATGCTCTGGAATGTAGTGATGAAAAGGGACTGTCCCTTTTCATCACTCTGCGACGGCCTCGGCCCAGCTCTCTGCCGTGATGGTCACGGACTCGTCGGGCAGCGTGACGCGCGCGACCTCAACGTTCTTCTCGGCGTCGATGACGGTGATCTTTACGTGCCAGTCCGTGGTCCCGTCGATCGCCTGCAGGGTGGCGCACATTCCGGGGACGGCCATGAACGCCTGGCCCACGAGCAGTGGCTTGTCGAGAAGCGCGGGCGAGGCCGTGATGGCGACGGACGCGTGGTCGTCTGAGACCTCCATCGCGCTCACGTCCTCTGATTCGAGCAGCGAGGTCACGCTCCCATCGAGGCTCTGCTCCACGTCCGCCCGGTAGTTCGCGAGTTGCAGCTCCGTGAACGTGAGCACCAGGTCCTCGCCGTCCGCGCGCGCCGCGAGCGCGAGCTCCGAATCCCCCTCGAAGTCTGCGACCAGCTCCTCGGCGGTCTGCGAGAAGAACCTCAGCATGGACGCGGGGAGGCGCACCTCGCGCGCGTCGCCGAGCGACTCGTAGAAGCTGACGGTGGGCTCCCAGTCGTAGACCTTGATGGGGAAGGAGAGTTCGTCGGAGGGGTCGCCTATCCAGGTGAGAATCACGTCGTCGCCGACCTCGGGCAGCGCGTCGTTGCCCCAGTCGGAGAAGCTTGCCGTGCCCCGCACGTCTGCGTCCGTCTGGCCCTGCGGGAGTACGACCTTGTCCGGCAGCTCGAGGATGCGCACTTCGGCGGTCTGGCTCTCCTCGTCCACCGAGAAGACGAGCGCGCGCTCGTGGTGACTGACGGGGCCGTTCTCTCCGCCGACCATGAGCTCGTCGTTAGAGCAACCGGGCATCACGGCCAGGCAGACCGCGCACAGCAGGGTGAGAAGGGCTTCGCGTCGCGTCATGATTTACTCACTTTCCGGTGTAGCTCTAAACGGCGTACTCCTGGTTGAGATCGATCAGATACGTAATGGTCCCCTGGTCGCCGACGGCCTTTCGCCACGAGCCGTCTACCGAGAAGAACGACTCAGCCTCGTAGCTGACGAGCTGGACCTCGACGGTCCCGTTCGAGGACGTCTCCAGCGTGTAGACGGCCGGACTGCCCATGAGCTGGAGGTCCCTGAGCTCTTGCTTGGCGCCAAAGCGCCTCCCCCTGAGCTGCGCGAGCGCGGCGAGAACTGAGTCCCGGTCCTCGTCCTCGAGGGTGACGGGGTCGTTCACGCCCATGGCGTCCGACAGGGTGATTGAGGCGACGTCGTCGCGGTCGAGTCCCTTGAGGGGCATGTCGGTAACGACGCCGAGGCCAGAGGCAAGGAGCACCAGCACAACGACCAAGCAGAACACGATGACGTAGGGCATCTTGCCAAGACGGGTCCTTGCCATATGGCCTCCCTCGACGTGCGGAGCGTGAAACCGATTCTAAGGTACGGGCTCGATGTTCTTCTCGGCCTCCTGGGGGTTCTCGGCCTAGGGGGGCATGCCCGGCAGGCGTAGCGGCGAGATGCGCTCAATCGACAAGCACGTGCTATCCTAGACGCGGCCTTTCCGTCGATCAGAAGGGGGCAGCGATGAGGCAGACGAACGAGGAGACCCTCCGCTAGGGAGGCCCGTTCCC